>NZ_JBVJUC010000002.1:0-93634 GCF_055605065.1 Streptomyces sp. NPDC037203 | reverse complement strand
ACCCCCTCCTCCCCCCCTCCCCCCCCCCCACCCTCCCCCCCCCCCCCCCCCCCCCCCCCTCCTCTCCCCCCCCCCCCCCCCCCCCCCCCCCCCCCCCGGTCCAGGGGGTGCCGGAAGCCGGCCCGGTAGGCCACGTGGTAGTCGGTCCAGGTCGGCTCGACCACCGCCACCGCCAGCGCCTCGGTGCCGTCGACCAGCGTGAGGTGCGCCGTCGCCCCGATCTCCTCCGCCAGCGACCGCAGCGCCGGCAGCGCGGCCTCCCTGACCAGCGGATGCACCTGGCGTCCGAGCCCCAGCACCCCGAGCCCGACACGGGCCCGGCCACCCAGATCACGTCGTACCAGAGCGTGCTGCTCCAGCGTGGCGAGCAGCCGGTACACCACGGTCCGGTTCACGCCCAGTTTGTTGGCCAGCTCGCTGACGGTGAGCCCGTGGTCGGTGTCGGCGAGCAGCTTGAGGACACGCAGTCCCCGGTCGAGCGTCTGAGAGGTCTCCGCGGTCACGACCCCCACTCCTTCGGCGGGTAGGCCGGCGAGCCCCCGAGCGGGAGATGCGTCACCGAGTCCCGTCGGCGACGCGCTCCAGAGGCCGCCGATCGGCAGGACGGCCCGGCGGCTCCGGACCCTGTCGCTTTCACGGCTGCGCTCCGCGGCGGCGCTGCCACGGGGCGTTGCGTAGCGGGACAGTAGCGAAGCGGGTTCGCTGAGCGGAAGTCTTGGTCCAGAATCCGGGCAACCGTGCGGACGAACTGAAGGTATACGTCCGGATACGTACGGCAGCGGACCGGGTGCCGGTCGCGTCACCGCATCCGGGTGGCCCACTCCTGCACCTTGGCGATCCGCTGCTTCAGCTGTCCCGCCGTCGCCTCCGCGCTCGGCGGGCCGCCGCACAGCCGGCGCAGCTCGGTGTGGATCACCCCGTGCGGCTTGCCGCTCTGGTGGACGTAGGCGCTGACCAGGGTGTTGAGCCGCTTGCGCAGCTCCATCATCTCCTTGTGGGAGACGACGGGACGCCGCTCGGCGGGCAGTTCGAGCAGGTCGGCCTCGGTGTCCGGCTTCTTCTTGCTGTGCGCGATCTGCCGGGCCTGCCGCTTCTGCAGCAGCATCTGCACCTGGTCGGGCTCCAGCAGTCCGGGGATGCCGAGGTAGTCCTGCTCCTCCTCGCTGCCCGGATGCGCCTGCATGCCGAACTCGGCGCCGTCGTAGAGCACCCGGTCGAAGACGGCCTCGGACTCCAGCGCCTCGAAGGAGAACTGCTCCTGCTCGCCGGTGTCCTCGTCCTGCTCCTTGTTCGCCTCCTCCATCTCCTTCTCGGATTCGGCGTACGGGTCCTCCTCGCCCTCCTTCTTCGGCTTGTCGAGGGCGTGGTCCCGCTCCTTCTCCATCTCGTTGGCGAAGGTCAGCAGGTCGGGCACGGTCGGCAGGAAGACGGAGGCGGTCTCGCCGCGCCGCCGGGACCGCACGAAGCGGCCGACGGCCTGCGCGAAGAACAGCGGGGTGGAGATGGTGGTGGCGTACACGCCGACCGCGAGGCGGGGCACGTCGACGCCCTCGGACACCATGCGCACCGCGACCATCCAGCGGTCGTCGCTCGCGCTGAAGTCGTCGATGCGCTTCGATGCGCCGGCGTCGTCGGACAGGACGAGCGTGGCCTTCGTACCAGTGATCTCCCGGATCAGCTTGGCGTAGGCGCGGGCGGAGTCCTGGTCGGAGGCGATGACGAGGGCGCCGGCGTCCGGGATGGCCTTCCTGACCTCGGTGAGCCGCTGGTCGGCGGCGCGCAGCACGCTGGGCATCCACTCGCCGCGCGGGTCCAGCGCGGTGCGCCAGGCCTGGCTGACCGCGTCCTTGGTCATCGGTTCGCCGAGCCGGGCGGCGATCTCGTCGCCGGCCTTGGTGCGCCAGCGCATCTGCCCGCTGTAGGAGAGGAAGATGACCGGGCGCACGACGCCGTCGGAGAGCGCGGAGCCGTACCCGTAGGTGTAGTCGGCGGAGGAGCGGCGGATGCCCGCGTTGTCCTCCTCGTACGTCACGAACGGGATGGGGTTGGTGTCGGAACGGAAGGGCGTACCGGTCAGCGCGAGCCGCCGGGTCGCGGGCTCGAACGCCTCCAGGCACGCCTCGCCCCAGGACTTGGAGTCGCCGGCGTGGTGGATCTCGTCCAGGATCACCAGGGTCTTGCGCTGCTCGACGCGGTTGCGGTGCAGCATGGGACGTACGCCGACGCCCGCGTAGGTGACGGCGACGCCGTCGTACTCCCGGCCGAGCGGCCCGGCGCTGTACTCGGGGTCGAGCTTGATGCCGATCCGCGCCGCCGCCTCCGCCCACTGCTTCTTCAGGTGCTCGGTGGGCGCCACCACCGTCACCTGCTGCACCACGTGGTGGTGGAGCAGCCAGGAGGCCAGCGTCAGCGCGAAGGTGGTCTTGCCGGCGCCGGGGGTGGCGACGGCGAGGAAGTCACGCGGCTGCTCCTGGATGTACTTCTCCATCGCCCCCTGCTGCCAGGCACGCAGCTTGTTGGCGGTACCCCAGGGCGCGCGGCCGGGGAAGGCAGGGGAAAGGTGGTGGGAGGAAGCGGCGGTGGTAGTCACGGTCTCCGTGGTCAGGTTCAGTCGGCTACGTATGACAACCGGGCCACCCTACCGGCGCCGCCGGCCCCATCCGCCCCGAACGCCCCGGCGTCACCGCCGGGTGGGACCCACGTCACAACGCCCGCAGCCGCCCCGCGATCGCACCCACGTCGCTCCGCGTCCCCGACGCCACATCGATGACCAGCGCCTACGCCGCTGCCGGTGTCGGGCGTGCCGGGGGTGCCCGTCCGCCGAGCCTCCTCAGCAGGTCGGCGTGGGCGTGCGCCAGCCGCTCGGCGGTGCCGCGCGCGGCCGTCCTCCGCCGCCGGATAGGGCCGCCCGGTCACGACGGCGGCCACGGGTCAGCGGGCCGCCGCGGCCGTCCGGTCGCCGCCGGTACAGCGGGTCGCGACCCACACGCCCGCCAGGGCCACCACCGCCATGGCGAAGAAGACGACGGCGAAGGCGGCGGGACGGGCGGCCGAGCCGCCGCCGAGGGCCGCGAAGGCGGCGCCCGCGGCGGCCAGGAGCAGCGCGTTGGAGAGGGCGTCGGAGATCTGGAGGGCGGCGGAGTTGGCGCCGGCCTCCTCCGGGGCGGACAGGCGCAGCAGCAGCACGCTGGTGGAGGAGATCACCAGACCCATGCCGAGGCAGCCGAAGGCCCAGACGACGGCGACGATCCAGGCCGGCACGGCGGGCAGCAGCACGCTGGGCGCGGTCAGCAGCGCGCCGACGACCAGGACCATCCCGGCGGTCATCAGCCGTTCCCGGTACGGCGCGAGGCGCGGCCGGGACTGGAGCCAGGAGCCCAGTGCCCAGGTGCCGCCGCCCGCGGCCAGGGAGAGTCCGGCGAGCGTCGGCGACAGACCGCGCTGGGTGACCAGCATCAGCGGTACGAAGGACTCGGCGGCGACGAAGGACCCGGCGCACACCCCGCGCAGCAGTACGACGGAGGGCAGGCCGCGGGCGGCGCGGTAGGTGCCGCGCGGCAGCAGGCCGAGGACGGCGGGCACCAGCAGGGCGGCACCGGCCGCGCCGGGTATCAGGGAGAGGGGGCGCAGATCCTGGGCGGCGTACTGGACGAGCCCGGCGCCGAGGGCGATGCCGAGGGCGAGCCGGATGCGCCGGCGGTCGAGGGGGGCCGCGGCGGATTCCGCGTCGACCGGTCCCGACGCCCGGCGGCGTATCTGGGGCAGGGCGAGGGCGAGCGGGAGCACGACGAGGACCGGGATACCGAGGAACACCCAGCGCCAGCCGAGGTGCTCGGTGACGGCGCCGGAGGCGAGGGGGCCGACGATGGACGGTACGACCCAGCCGGCCGCGAACGCCGCCATGATCGCGGGGCGCAGCCGCTCGGGGTAGGCGCGTCCGACGACCACGTACAGGGCGACGATGACGAGCCCGCCGCCGAGGCCTTGTACGGCCCGGCCGAGGACGAACACCCACATGGTCCGGGCGGTTCCGGCGATCACCAGGCCCGCGGCGAAGGCGCCGATGCCGGTGGTCAGCGCGGCGAGCGGGCCGCGGCGATCGGCCCACTGGCCGGCCAGGACCATGCCGAAGAGGCTGGTGGTGAAGAAGCCGGAGAACGCGAAGGCGTACTGCGCCACGCCGTGCAGCTCGCGCGCCGCCACGGGCATGGCGGTGCCGACGGCGGTCGCCTCGAAGGCGATCAGGAACACGACGGACACGATGCCGACGCTCAGCGCCCGGTAGGACCGGCCGAGCACCCCGCCTTCCGGCTCGGGGCCTTCCTCCACCACGACGTCGTCGGCACGGGATCCCAGCACACTCATGCCCGCCAGGGTAAGGCCCGACCTCGCGTTTGACCCCTGTCGGAGGTCCCCTCTCCGCTGCGACCTCGGACCTACGCCCCGCCTCCCGTGAACGCCGTATGGCAGTCACATTGCATCCCCCCGGCCCCCCTTGAGCCCCGCCGCTCCCCCGCCCTACGGTCATTCCATCGACACGGCCGTGTGCCCGAGTGGTTGAGGGGCTCGCCTGCAAAGCGAGTTACGTGGGTTCGATTCCCGCCACGGCCTCCAAACGCCAGCCGACGCGTGGGGCGTGGGAACGCCTCGCGGGGGCGGCTCCCGGATTGCTCCCGCCGGGTCAGAGCGCCCCGCCCCCTTCGTCCCGGAAGGACTCCGTCCAGTAGTGCCATGCCGTGTCCGGCAGGGTGGCCGTCGGGTCGAGGGTGGTCAGGGTGTGGAGCATGGCGGCGGCCAGTTGGTCGTAGGCGGTGCTCGTCAGTTCGTGGGCGAGATGCTGGTCGATGGTGCGTTCGTGGTGGAGGAGCCAGAGGGCGAACGCGAGGGTGGAGACGTCGGTGTTGAGAGGGTGGAGCGCGGCCTCGGGGGCGGAGAAGGTCAGTACCGCGCCGGTGCGGCCGTCGACCACCAGGCTGTTGTCCTCGACCAGGCGGCCGAGGCGGATCAAGTGGTCGCTGTGAGCCGGGAGTTCGCCGGGGAGGGAGTCGTCGCCCTCCTCCGTGGCGTACTCGCGCAGGGTCGGCAGCGGGGCGTCCGGGTCGGTGAAGAAGAGGACCGCCTCCTCGGGCAGCCCGGTCTCGCGCAGGAAGCGGCGGGTCGGCTCATGGGTGAGCGTGGCCGGGAAGTCGACGTCCTCGAAGCGGGCCACCCTGCCGTGCCCGAACTCCTGGTCGAGGAGGCGCGCGGGGATGTCCAGGGTGAGACCGGACGCCGTACCGGGGCCCGCGGCCAGCGCGAGCGGGCGGATCAGGGCCGCCGCCTTCCAGTACGGCGGCACCCGGCCGTCCGTGCCCTCCGCGAAGAGGGACAGCAGCCGGCGGGATGCCTCGGCGGCCGTCCGAGGGCCGTACTGACCGGCCAGCGAGGCGAACCGGCCGCGCAGGCCCGCCAGTTCCTCGGTGACCGCGGCGAAGCGCAGCAGCGTGGCCAGCGACGGCGCGAAGGGGCGCCACGCGGCGGGGTCGCGGAGGTACGCCGTCGTGACCTCGCCCGTGTCGCCGTCCAGCAGGATCGACTCGCGCTCCATGCCGGCCGGGTTGAGCAGCTCGCCTATCACCAGCCGGTCCCGCAGCCCCTCCGCCAGGTGGAAGGGGGCGTCCGCCGCGTCCGCGAGGGTGCGCAGGCCGTGCGCGCGCAGCGGGGAGAAGGTCAGCACATCGGTGACGGCGGGCAGCCCGGCGCCCGCGAGCAGGCCGCGCGTCGCGGCATGCGTGACATGGCGGCCCAGCTCCGCCTCGGTCAGCGTGATCGCCGTCCCGGCATCCGTCGTCGTACCCATCGCTCCCCCGCGGTCTCGCCCGTGCGTGGCACAGTACGGGCGCCCGCACCGACGGCTCCCCCACCGCCGAGCACACTACGCGGCCCCACTGACAACGCCCCCGCGGTGGGAAGACGCCGGACGGGCGCGACGCGTTGCGCGGCGGCGGTCAGCGGTCGGTGACGACGGCCGCCTGGGGACGGATCGGGAGCCGGTTGACCGGGCGGCCGGTGGCCGCGCGGACGGCGGAGGCGATGGCCGCCGGAGCCGTCACCACCGGCACCGCGCTGACCGACTTGGCGCCGAACGGCGCGACGACGTCCCGCTCCTCCACCAGCTTGACGATCCGGATGTCCGGCGCGTCCAGCGCGGTCGGCAGGGCGTAGCCGGTCAGGTCGGGGTGCCGGATCAGGCCGCGCGGGGTGCGCAGGTTCTCGGTGAGCGCGATGCCCACACCCTGGGTGACGCCCGCCTCGATCCGGGCCGCGAGCTGGGCGGGGTTGAGCACCCGGCCCACGTCCTGGGCGACGGCCAGCTCCACCACCCGCACCGAGCCCAGCTCGATGTCCACGTCCACCACCGCGCGGATCGCGCAGAACGCGAGGCCCACGAACGCGTCGCCCTGCCCGGCCGCGTCCAGCGGCTCGGTGGGGTGCGGGCGGCACTGCGCGGTGGCCCACAGCTCCTTGCCGTCCAGCGCCTCGGTGACGGTGGTCGACAGCACGCCGTCGTACGACGTGATCTTGCCGTCGTCGATCTGGAGCAGCTCGGTCGACATGCCGAACTTGTGGGCCAGCGGCTGGAGGAGCTGGGTGCGGACCATCTTCGCGGCCCGTTCCACCGCGCCGCCCGACACCCAGGTGTGCCGGCCCCGGCTGCCCGGTCCGGACGGGGGCTGGTCGGTGTCGACCGGGGCGACGCGGACCTCCTCGATGCCCAGGGTCTCCTGGACGATCTGCCGGGCCAGCGTGGTGAACCCCTGGCCGGCCTCCACGGCCGCGCACAGCACGGTCGCGATGCCGTCGTGGACCTTGACCGTCGCCGTGGACACCTCGTCGGCGCCCTCCGCGCCGAGCATGTGCACCATGCCGAGGCCGTAGCCGACGCCCCGGCGCACCGCGCCCGGCTCCCCCGCGCCCTCGGGACCGCCGGGCAGCAGCCAGTCCTCCTCGGGGGTGTCCTTGGGCAGCGCCGGGAGCGGGAAGTCCCGTACGGCCTGGAGGAGTTCGGCGACGGGCGCCGGGCAGGTCACGGTCTGGCCGATGGGCAGTACGTCACCGGTGGCGAGGGCGTTGCGCAGCCGCAGTTCGGCCGGGTCCAGGTCCAGCTTCCGGGCCAGCTTGTCCATCTGCGCCTCGTAGGCGGCGCACACCTGCATCGCGCCCTCGCCGCGCACATGGCCGGAGGGCGGGTTGTTGGTGCGTACGGCCCAGCCCTCGATGAACGCGTTCGGCACGACGTACGGCCCGCACGCGAAGGAGACGGCGGCGGCCAGCGCGTCCGCGGAGGTGTCGGCGTACGCGCCCGCGTCGAGGAGGATCTGCGCCTCCACCTTCACCAGCCTGCCCTCGGCGTCCGCGTGGTGGCGGTAGCGCAGCAGGGTGGGGTGGCGGTGGACGTGGCCGAGGAAGGACTCCTCGCGGCTCGCGGTGAGCTTCACCGGAAGGCCGGTGCGCAGCGCCAGCAGGCCGAGCGGGAGCTGGAAGCTCTGGTCCTCGCGGTCTGCGGTGGCGCCGGGCACCCCGGTGACCACGATCTTCACCCGATCCGGGGACAGCCCGAAGCAGGCGGCGGCGGTGTCGCGGTCGTGATGCGGGTCGGTGGAGGCCAGGTACAGCTCCACCCCGCCGTCGGGACGCGGCACCGCGAGACCGGCCTCGGCGCCGATCGGGGCGGGGTCCTGGCGGCCGATCCGGTACAGCCCCTCGACCACGACCTCGCCGAGCGCGTCCGTGTCGCCGTGGCGCAGCGGGATGTGCCGGATCAGATTGCCGTCGGGGTGCAGGGGTTCGGCCTCGAACGCCTGCTCGGGGTCGGTCACCGGGTCGAGGATCTCGTACTCGACGATGATCGCCGCCGCGGCCATCCGCGCGGTGTCTGGGTGGTCGGCGGCGACGGCGGCGATGGGCTCGCCGTGGTGCCGTACGACCTCGGCGGCGAACACCGGCCGGTCGGGGGCGCCCCGGCCGTGGCGGGGGGTGCCCGGCACGTCCTCGTGGGTGATGACGGCGCGTACGCCGGGCATCTCGCGGGCGTGCGCGGTGTCGATGGACACGATCCGGGCGTGCGCGTGCGGGGAGCGCAGGACGGCCGCCCAGAGCAGGCCCTCGGCCCACAGGTCGGCGGCGTAGGGGAAGGTGCCCTCGGTCTTGGCGCGGGCGTCCGCGTGCGGCAGCGAGACGCCGAGGCCGTGCGGCGCCGGCTCGGGCTCGGGGGCGGGTTCCGCGGTGGCGGTGACGGTCTCGTCGCTCACGCCTGGCCTCCGTCCTGGCCGTAGTGCTGGTCGTACGGGCCGGGCGTGTCGCCGTAGCCGTCGGGGGTGGGGGGCGGTGTGTCGAACACGCCCGGCGCCTCGAACACCGACGGGCTGACGCCGCCGGCGCCGGGGCCCGCCTGGTGCGGTACGCGCGCGTCGTCGGCGGCACCGGCCGCCTCCGGCTCGGGGGCGTGCGCGGCCTCGCGCTCGGCGACGACCTCCTGGACGGCCTGGACGACGCCCCGGTAACCGGAGCAGCGGCACAGGTTGCCGCACAGGGCCTGCCGGGTCTCCAGCTCGGTCGGCGCGGGGTTGCCCTCCAGCAGGTCGTGCACGGTCATCGCCATGCCGGGCACGCAGAACCCGCACTGCACGGCGCCGCACCGGGCCAGCGCCCGCTGCACGTCGGAGGGGTGCCCGTCCTGGGCCAGCCCCTCCACGGTGCGCACCTCGGTGCCGGCGGCGGTGACCGCGGGCACCAGGCAGGAGGCCACGAGCCGCCCGTCGACCTGGACGTTGCAGGCCCCGCACTCGCCCTGGGAGCAGCCGTCCTTCGCGCCCGCGAGACCGAGCCGCTCGCGCAGCACGTACAGCAGCGACTCCCCGATCCAGGCGTCGGTGACGGGCCGGTCGGCGCCGTTGACGCGCAGGACGTAGGAGGCGAGGGGGTGGTCGTCGTGCGGCGAGAGGGGGGCGGGTTCCGGCTCCTCGGGGACTACCGTGGCGTCGGGCGCGCCGGGGGCTTCGGGTGCCTCGGGTGCTCCGGGGGTCTCGGTCCGGCCGGGCCCGGCCTCGGCGGGGCCGGACGCGTCCGGCGCGGGGACCTGCGTGTCGCCGTCGTGGGCCGGAGCGGACTCCGCGGGCCCGGCGGGCGCCGGCGCGGGCGGGTCGGACCGCTGTCCGGGGACGACGGGTGCGGCCGCGCCGGAGCGCTGCTCGGGTACGACGGGTGCCACCGGGTCGCCGGGGGGCACCGGGGTGCCGTGCGCGGGCGTGGCGGCCGGGCCGGGCTCCGCGTCCGGCGGCGTGGCGGCCTCGGGCGCGGCGGCCTGCTCCGTGTGTTCGGCGGGGCCGTCGACGGGGTGCCCGGACGTCGCGGCCGGATCGGCCGGTCCGTGCTCCTCCGGCCCGACGGGGACCCCGGCGGGCGGCGTACGGTGCTCCGCCCCGGCGTCGGCTCGGGGGTGATCCTGGGCGGGGTACGACGGCTCGGCGGCCGGCGTGGGGAGGTGAGCGGAGTCGTGGCCCGCAGGCCCGTGCGGACCGGGCGCGTACCCGGCCTGCGGCACCTGTCCGTGCGCGGCGTCGGGGTGCACCGGCTGCCCGTGCCCGGCCCGGCCGAGCTGGTCCTCTATCCGCTGGTCCTGCCCGTGCGCGGCGTGCTCCTGCGCCCCGGCGCCGTCCGGCCCCTGGACGCCCGCGCCGTCCGCCTGACCGGGCCGCTCGTACCCGCCCTGCTCGTACACGTCCCGAGCGTCCGCGCCCTGCGTGTGTCCAGCGGGCCCGTGCGCGTCCGGCGCCGCCCCCGCCCGATCCGAGCCGCCCTGCTCGTACCCGTCGCGCCCCAGCGTGTCGTACGCGCCCGGCACGGGCCCGGTCTGCTCCGGCGTGCGAACGGCCTGCTCGTGCGCGCCCGGTACGGGACCGGCGTGTCCGTGAGCGTCCTGCCCGTACGCGGCGGCGTCCTGCCACTCCCCCGCGGCCTGCTCGGGGTCCGCGTGCTCGTACCCGCCCTGCCCGGCCCCGGACTGCTCGTAGGCGGCCTGAGCGCGGGCCTGGCGGCGTGCCCGCGCGCTGCCGACGACGTCTCCCTGCGCCGTGCCCTCCGCGGGCCCGGCGGCGAAGTCCGCGCCGCCCTGGTCGTACGCCTCGGCGGCCTCGGTGCCGTACGTCTCGTGCCCGAACCCCTCGCCGGACCCGTACGTGTCCGGGCCGTGCGGGGCCTCGCCCTGGTCGCCCCAGGGCCGGCCGGCGTCGGTGGCCCAGGGCGCGGGCGCGCCGCCGGGAAGCGTGGCGGGCGGGGTGCCGCCCCACTGCTCCACCAGGGACGAGGTCGTGAACTCGCCGGATTCGTCCGGCAGTTCACCGCCGGCGACCGGGATGGACCACTGCCCGGTGACGTCATGGCCGGGCGCGGCGGGCGCCGGGGGCTCCTCGAAGTTCCAGTGCTGGGTGGCCGCGGGGTCGTACGTGAAGCGGTCGCCGCCCTGCGTCGCCCCCTGTCCGGCGCTCGGGTCGGCCCACTGGCCGCCGCTCTGACCGCCGTCGGGGTCGGGCCACTGCGCTGCGCTCGGCGGCGCGGGCCAGCCGCCCTGACCGCCCTCGGCCGGGGCGCCCGGAATGCGCGGCGGCACATAGCCGTGGCCCGGCGCGGCCAGCGGGCTGTCGCCGGACAGCAGGGCGTCTATGCCCCCCTCGGGGAGCTTGACGAAGGCGGTGGCTCCGTCGTCGTAGTCGCCCTGGGGCAGCGGGTTCCAGCGGCCGCCGCCCTCGGGCGTGCCCTCTCCGTGCCGGTCGTCGGTCACGACAGCGCCCTCCCCAGTGCTCGTCGGGCCAGCGCGGCGACGGTGCGCCGCAGGTGCAGTACGGCGGGCGGCAGCGACGGCACCGTACCGTCCGCCTCCGGCGCCGGGTCGGGGATGCAGGCCGCGGCGACGTACTCGCCGAAGGCGCCGAGCGCCTCGGGGACGAGCGCGCGGTCGTTGTCCCAGTCGATGAGCTGCGCGACCCACTGCTCGGCCTCCAGCGGCCGCAGCGGCATCGGCGCTATGGCCCCGACCGCGCAGCGCACCCCGCGCCGCGCCGGGTCGAGGACGAGGGCCACGGAGGCCAGCGCGCGGCCGGGTCCGGTGCGCCCGGTCGCCTTCAGGAAGACCTGCGGGGCGTGCAGCAGCGGCACCCGCACGAAGCCGATGAGTTCGCCGGCGCCCAGCATCTCCACGCCCGCCAGCAGATGCGAGACCGGCACCTCCCGGCGCGCCCCGCCCGGTCCCGCGACGATCAGCGTCGCCTCCAGCGCGGCGAGCACCGGCAGCGCGTCACCGGTGGGCGCGGCGGAGGCGATGTTGCCGCCCAGGGTGCCGGCGTTGCGGATGTGCGGCGGGCCCGCGGCGCGCGCGGCGGCGGCGAGCGCCGGGATGAGGGCAGCGAAGTCGGGGCGGCCCATGCGCGCGTGGGTGAGTCCTGCGCCGAGCAGCGCGTGGCCGTCCTGGTACTGCCAGCCGCGGATCTCGCTGATCCGGCCGAGGCCGACCAGGGCCGCGGGCCGCAGCTGCCCGGAGTTGACGGCGGCCATCAGGTCGGTGCCGCCCGCGACAGGGACGGCGGTGGGCATCGCGGCGAGTGCCGCCACCGCCTCGTCCAGCGTCGTGGGCAGCGTGACGGCCTGCCCCGCCTGCGGTGCGTGCGTGGTCAACCCGGCTGCCCCTTCCCGCTGTCCCACCTGGTCCCGCCTGTTGCGCCGTACGGTACGTGCTGACAGGGCGGACGTGGCAACTCTGGCACATCTTCGCAGGGCTCGAACGCGGGGGTCCGCTAGGAGGCATTCGCCCACCTCACCGGGGAGATGGTCCGTTTTCGCACTGCTTCACCGGTGCGCGTGAATTGCCACTCTTCGGTGAAGCTGACGTGGTTTTTCCGCTGTCTGTTCTATCCCCGTTGCCCGGTACGCCCGTTGGGGCGCACCCGGCGGGTTCCGGCCGTCCGGGATCGCCGGCCGGAGCCCGCCCGCCGGGTCACCTGATGGGCGGCGGTCCGTCGATCGGGCGGCCCGGCACGCCGGGCCGCCGCTGCCAGGGCCGGGGTCCGGCCGGCGGCCGGTACGCGACGCCCAGCGCGTCAAGTCGCCGGTAGTGCACGGCCATCCGGCGCTCGAAGTCCGCGAAGTCCCGCTCCGGGGGCGCGGGCAGCCGGCTCCAGGCGACCTCCGCGAACGCGGCGAGCCGGGGAAACGCCTGGTAGTCCACGCGCCGGGCGTCCTCCAGGACCTCGGTCCACACATTGGCCTGGGTGCCGAGCACATGACGCGCCTCGGCCTCGGTGAGCGCCACCGGAACCGGTTCGAACCGGTAGACGTCCTCCAGGGTGCGCACGAAGCCGATCGGCACCGGCTCCTCGTCGCCGGGGGCCTGCCGGTGGTCCAGGTACACGTACTGCTCGGGGCACATGACGACGTCGTGTCCGGCGCGCGCGGCGGTGACCCCGCCCTCGTAGCCGCGCCAGGAGGACACCGCGGCGCCCGGCGCGAGGCCGCCCTGGAGGATCTCGTCCCAGCCGATCAGCCGGCGCCCGCGCGCCCCGAGCCAGGTGTCGAAGTGCCGGACGAACCACGACTGGAGCCCGTCCTCGTCGGCGAGGCCCAGTGCGGCGATGCGCTCCTGGGCGGCCGGCGACTTCTGCCACTGGTCCTTCGGGCATTCGTCGCCACCGATGTGGATGAACCGTGACGGGAACATCTCCAGCACCTCCTCGAACACCCCTTCGTAGAACCGGAGGGTGTCGTCGGTGGGTGCCAGTACGTTGGGGTTGATCCCCCAGGTGTCCCAGACGGAGAGTGCGCTCGTGTCGACCACGTCGGTGTTGCCGAGCTCCGGATAGGCGGCGATGGCCGCCTGCGAATGCCCCGGTACATCGATTTCCGGTACGACGGTGATATGCCGCTCGGCCGCGTAGGCGACGATTTCCCGGATGTCGTCCTGCGTGTAGTAACCCCCGTGCGGCTTCTCCTCCCACAGCGGCGAGGCCCGGTGACCGAATTTCGTCCGTGCCCGCCAGGAGCCGGTCTCGGTCAGTTCCGGATACCGCCTGATCTCGATCCGCCAGCCCTGATCGTCCGTCAGGTGCAGGTGCAGCACATTGAGTTTGTGCGCGGCCATCAGGTCGAGATAGCGCAGCACCCCGTCCTTGGGCATGAAGTGCCGGGCCACGTCGAGCAGCAGCCCGCGCCAGCCGAATCGGGGGCTGTCGCGCACGGTGAGCGCCGGGAATTCCCAGGACTGGCGATCACTGACGGGGGCGCGCCGGAAGGCCTCGGGTCCGAGCAGTTGCCGAAAGGTGCCGGCGGCCCAGAACAGCCCGGCCTCGCTCGCCCCTTCCAGGGTGACCACCCTGTTTTCGGCGGTCAACCGGTACGACTCCGGGCCGCCGAGTTCCTCCGCGAGCGCGGGCACGATCCGCAGCCGTACCCGGCTCTCTCCTTCGCGGTCCGGCGCGAAGGGCAGGCCGGTCGCCGCGCCGACCGTCGAGCGCAGCCAGCGCGCCACCCCTTCGGTGCCCTCGGCGGCATCGATCCCGGTGTCCGCGTCCACGGCACAGCGGCCTCCCGGCGCCGCGACCTCGCCCGGCGCCGGGATCAGCGCCACTTCCCCGGCTGCGGCCGTCCCCGTGCCGCCGATCTCACCCATGTGGCCTCCACGCCCCGTGTTGCACCCTGTGCAACAGCCGTTTCGCTCCGCACAACCAGCCGATCGGTAGGGAGGCTAGGTGGACCGGAACCCGCCCACAAGAGGTCTCGACCAATCGACGGGTGCCGGCACGGCTCGGCGGTCCCGGCACGGCGAAGGGCCCCGGCGCACGCGGGAGCGCGCCGGGGCCCTCGCGGGTCACCGGGTGAGGCGGGGCCTACTTGCCCTTGTCGCCGCCCTTGTCCTTGTCGCCGCCGCTGCCCATGGACTCGTAGATCTCCTTGCACATGGGGCACACGGGGTACTTCTTCGGGTCGCGGCCCGGCACCCAGACCTTCCCGCACAGCGCCACGACGGGGGTGCCGTCGAGGGCGCTCGCCATGATCTTGTCCTTCTGGACGTAGTGGGCGAAGCGCTCGTGGTCGCCGTCGCCGTGGGACACCTGCGGCGTCGGCTCTACGAGGGTCCCCGTACCAGTCCCGCGCTCGGGCTCAAGAGTGCTCATATTGCCCAGGGTACTGAAGCGCCGGGGCATCAGTTGAGCGAAGGGTCGTCCGGATACGTGGCCACCATCGCCAGCTCGCTGCGCTGGCGGCGCAGCACCTCCCGCCACAGCCGCTCGGGCTCCGGCGAGGACACGTCACCGGGCTCGGACTCCACCACGTACCAGGCGCCCTCGGCCAGCTCCTCCTCCAGCTGGCCCGGCCCCCAGCCGGCGTATCCGGCGAAGATCCGCAGCGAGCCGACGGCCGGGGCGAGCAGTTCGGGCGGCGCCTCCAGGTCGACCAGCCCGATCGCGCCGTGCACCCGCCGCCAGCCCACCGGGGCCCGCTCGCCGTTCGCCCCGCCCGGTATGACCGCCACGCCGAGCGCGGAGTCCAGCGAGACCGGCCCGCCCTGGAAGACGACGCCCGGCTCGCCGGTGAGGTCGGCCCAGCCCTCCAGGATGTCCCCGACACCCACCGGGGTGGGGCGGTTGAGGACGACGCCGAGGGAACCCTCCTCGTCGTGGTCGAGGAGGAGCACCACCGCGCGGTCGAAGTTCGGGTCCGCCAGGGCGGGGGTGGCCACGAGCAGCCGCCCTGTGAGCGAGGACACCTCGGTCATGCCAGACATGATCCCGCATCTTCCCCCGCCGTGGGGAGCCAATCGGAGTGCCCGAGTGAACGCAGCTCAGGGAGCGTGGGAGCAGAACCGGCGCACACTCACGCGCGGTGACCGCGTGTGTCCGATTGCAAACGGTTCGTGTTGTGACACGCCATGACGCGACGGGGCGGCACGCGGACTTACGAACGGGGGGTGATCGGCGATTACCCTGTCCCACGGCCCGTCCGTGATCGGCGGCCCCCATGCCCATCTGATCGGAACGCGAGATTCATGACCGTCAACGACGATGTCCTGCTTGTCCACGGCGGAAACCCGCTTGAGGGCGAGATCCGTGTCCGCGGTGCGAAGAACCTCGTACCGAAGGCCATGGTCGCCGCGCTGCTCGGCAGCGGGCCGAGCCGGCTGCGCAACGTTCCGGACATCCGTGACGTGCGCGTCGTGCGCGGGCTGCTCCAGTTGCACGGCGTGACGGTCCGTCCGGGTGAGGAGCCCGGCGAGCTGGTGCTCGACCCGACGTACGTCGAGAGCGCCAACGTGGCCGACATCGACGCCCACGCCGGCTCCAGCCGTATCCCGATCCTGTTCTGCGGCCCGCTGCTGCACCGGCTCGGGCACGCGTTCATCCCCGGTCTCGGCGGCTGCGACATCGGCGGCCGGCCCATCGACTTCCACTTCGACGTGCTGCGGCAGTTCGGCGCGAGCATCGAGAAGCGCGCGGACGGGCAGTACCTGGAGGCGCCGAAGGGCCTGCGCGGTACGAAGATCACGCTGCCCTACCCGTCGGTGGGCGCGACCGAGCAGGTGCTGCTGACGGCGGTGCTGGCCGAGGGCGTCACGGAGCTGTCCAACGCGGCCGTCGAGCCGGAGATCGAGGACCTCATCTGCGTGCTGCAGAAGATGGGCGCGATCATCGCGATGGACACCGACCGGACCATCCGCATCACCGGCGTGGACAAGCTCGGCGGCTACACCCACCGGGCCCTGCCGGACCGCCTGGAGGCCGCGTCCTGGGCGTCCGCGGCCCTCGCGACCGGCGGCAACATCTACGTCCGGGGCGCCCAGCAGCGCTCGATGATGACGTTCCTGAACACCTACCGCAAGGTCGGCGGCGCCTTCGAGATCGACGACGAGGGCATCCGCTTCTGGCATCCGGGCGGCCAGCTGAAGTCCATCGCCCTGGAGACGGACGTCCACCCCGGTTTCCAGACCGACTGGCAGCAGCCGCTGGTGGTGGCGCTCACCCAGGCCACCGGCCTGTCGATCATCCACGAGACGGTCTACGAGTCCCGCCTCGGCTTCACCTCGGCGCTCAACCAGATGGGTGCCCACATCCAGCTCTACCGCGAGTGCCTGGGCGGCTCCGACTGCCGCTTCGGCCAGCGCAATTTCCTGCACTCCGCGGTCGTCTCGGGCCCGACCCGGCTCCAGGGCGCCGACCTGGTCATCCCCGACCTGCGCGGCGGCTTCTCGTACCTGATCGCGGCCCTGGCCGCCGAGGGCACCTCGCGCGTCCACGGCATCGAGCTGATCAACCGCGGCTACGAGAACTTCATGGAGAAGCTCGTGGAGCTGGGCGCCAAGGTCGAACTGCCGGGCAAGGCCCTCGGCTGACCTCGAGCAAACAAGCAAACAGGGCGGTCCCCCTCAGCTGAGGGGGACCGCCCTGTTCGATGTCGTCGGCCCATCCGGCGCCGCCCGCCGGGGTGCGCTCGGAAGGGGCGCGGGCCGTGTTGGTTCCCGGCTCCGCCGCGCGGGCGCGACCAGCCACGACGGCCCGTCAACCACCCACGGCGCTCACCTCGAACGGCGCTCCGGTGGACCGGCGCTCAACGCGGAGCGCTTACTTGCCCTTGGCCGCTTCCTTGAGCTTGGAGCCCGCGGTGACCTTCACGCTGAACCCGGCGGGGATGTTGATCGGCTCGCCGGTCTGCGGGTTGCGCGCGGTACGAGCGGCACGGTGGGTGCGCTCGAAGGTCAGGAAGCCGGGGATGGTGACCTTCTCGTCGCCCTTGGCGACGATCTCGCCGACGGTCTCGGCGAACGCGGCCAGCACGGCGTCGGCGTCCTTGCGGGTCACCTCGGCGCGGTCGGCCAGCGCGGCCACCAGCTCACTGCGGTTCATGTTGTTACTCCCGTGTTTTCTTGCCGTTGGGGTGTGCCACGTGGCGGTCATGCCGGCGGCACTGCGATGCCGATGCGCTCGCGCCCAGGGACGCATCCTGCCCCTACCTGCGGCGGGAAAGCCAATCCGGCACCCGTAGGAGTCGTGAGAACACCCTGGGGAGTCACACGAAAAGCGCCTGATCGGCGTCACCCTAGAGGGCGCCCGGTACCAGGTGGTTCCACGACGCGCCGGTGCGGGGGGCCACCGTGGTGATCCTCACAGCCCCCGGCACCGTACGACACGCCGCGGTCGGGCGGTCTTCCCTGGTCAGGCGGTTGCGCCGACCGCCTTGGCAGCCTCGCGGACCGCGCCGGCGACGGCGCCCGCGACCCTGTCGTTGAAGACGCTCGGAATGATGTAGTTCGGGTTCAGCTCGTCCTCGCCGACCACGTCGGCGAGTGCCTTGGCGGCGGCGAGCATCATCTCGGTGTTGACGGTACGGGACTGCGCGTCCAGCAGGCCGCGGAAGACACCCGGAAAGACCAGCACGTTGTTGATCTGGTTGGGGAAGTCCGAGCGGCCGGTGGCCACCACCGCGGCCGTCTGGCGGGCGATCGCCGGGTCCACCTCGGGGTCCGGGTTCGCGAGCGCGAACACGATCGCGCCGTCCGCCATGGCGGCCACGTCGTCGCCGTCCAGGACGTTCGGGGCCGAGACGCCGATGAAGACGTCCGCGCCGCGCACAGCCTCCTTCAGGGTCCCGGTGAGGCCCTCGTGGTTGGTGTTGTCGGCGATCCAGCGCAGCGGCGAGTCGGCCGGGGCGTCCACCAGGTCCGTGCGGCCCGCGTGCACCACGCCGTGGATGTCGGCGACGACGGCGTTCTTGGCGCCCGCCGCGAGCAGCAGCTTGAGGATGGCCGTACCGGCCGCGCCGGCGCCGGACATCACGATCCGGATGTTCTCGATCGCCTTGCCGGTGACGCGCAGCGCGTTGGTCAGCGCGGCCAGCACGACGATTGCGGTGCCGTGCTGGTCGTCGTGGAAGACCGGGATGTCCAGGGCCTCGCGCAGCCGGGCCTCGATCTCGAAGCAGCGGGGCGCGGAGATGTCCTCCAGGTTGATGCCCGCGAAGCCGGGGGCGATCGCCTTGACGATCTCCACGATCGCGTCGGTGTCCTGGGTGTCCAGGCACAGCGGCCAGGCGTCGATGCCGGCGAAGCGCTTGAAGAGGGCCGCCTTGCCCTCCATGACGGGCAGCGCGGCCTTGGGGCCGATGTTGCCGAGGCCGAGCACCGCGGAACCGTCCGTCACGACCGCAACGGAGTTGCGCTTGATGGTGAGGCGGCGGGCGTCCTCGGGGTTCTCGGCGATCGCCATGCAGACGCGGGCCACACCCGGCGTGTAGACCATGGAGAGGTCGTCACGGTTGCGGATGGGGTGCTTGGACTGCATCTCGATCTTGCCGCCGAGGTGCATCAGGAACGTACGGTCGGAGACCTTGCCGAGGGTGACGCCCTCGATGCCGCGCAGCTTCCCGACGATCTCCTCGGCGTGGGCCGTGGACGTGGCCGCGATGGTGACGTCGATACGGAGCTTCTCGTGCCCGGACGCGGTGACGTCGAGGCCGGTCACCGAGCCTCCGGAGGACTCCACGGCGTTGGTGAGCTGCGAGACGGCGGTTCCGCTCGCGGGCACCTCCAGCCGGATGGTCATCGAGTAGGAGACGCTGGGCGCCGTTGCCATGGCCGACTTCCTCTGCTTTCACCGTGTCGCGAGTTTTGCCGTCCGATCGTCGCACCTACCGATCAGTACGTGCTAGTCGCCCTGGATTGCGAACGTTTTGTACACAGTCGATGACCGGTCGGTACGTGGTTTCGGAAAACGACTTCCACCATACGAGAGTTGACGGGCATAAGAAAGAGGCCCACGCCACTTGATCGTGACGTGGGCCTCCCACGTTGGCGACACCGGCCCGCCATGCTCGCCTCGCGGCAAGTGGTCCCTCGAAGGGACGAAGGTTGGGCCCGGGGGCTTGGATCGAGCCGGTGCCGTACCCAGGCTAACAAACGGATGCCGGATGCCATTCCCCTCGGCGGGAGTTCGCCGGAAATCAGTCGCGCAGCAGATCCGGCACCCCGGCCGCGTCCGGCTCGTCCCGCTCCCCCGAGACCACCGTGAGCTGCTGGGTCGCGCGGGTGAGCGCCACGTAGAGCACGCGCAGCCCGGCCGGGGACTCGTCGGCGATCTCCGCGGGCGAGACGACGACCGTCGCGTCGTACTCCAGGCCCTTGGCCTCCAGGCTGCCGAGCGCCACCACCCGGTCGCCGAGCCCGGCCAGCCAGCGTCTCGCCTCCTCGCGCCGGTTCATCGCGACGACCACGCCGACCGTGCCGTCCACCAGGTCCAGCAGCCGCTCCGCCTCGGCCCGCACGGTGTCCTGGAGGGACTCCCGCACGACGGTGAAGCGCGGCTCGACCCCGGTGGACCGCACGGCTCTGGGCGACTCGGCGCCGGGCATGGCGAGCGCGAGCACGCGGGCGGCCAGGTCGGCGATCTCGGCGGGGTTGCGGTAGTTCACGGTGAGCCGGAAGCGGCGCCGGGGGCGGGTGCCCAGGGCCTCGTCGCGGGCCTCGGCGGCCTCGTCCGGGTCGGACCAGGAGGACTGGGCCGGGTCCCCGACCACCGTCCAGGTGGCGTGCCGGCCGCGGCGGCCCACCATGCGCCACTGCATCGGCGTGAGGTCCTGCGCCTCGTCCACGATGACGTGCGCGTACTCGGTGCGCTCCTGCGCCAGCCGCTCGGCCCGTTCCCGCTGGGTCTCCTCGCGCACCGGCATCAGCTCCTCCAGGCCGGTGAGCTGGTCCAGCGGGTCGAGCTCCCGCTTCCTGCGGGGCCGGGCCGGGGCGCCCAGGATCGCCTGGAGCTCGTCCAGCAGGGCGATGTCGTGCACCGTACGGCCGTCCCGCTTGAGCGAACGGGCCACCTTGCGCACCTCGCCGGGGTTGAGGATGCGGCGCGCCCAGCGGCCGAGCCGCTTCTCGTCGGCCATGGCGTCGAGCACCCGCGCCGGGGTCAGCTCCGGCCACCACGCGTCCAGGAAGCCGAGGAAGGCGTCCTCGCCCGTGATGTCCTCGTCGAAGGAGGACCGCAGCTCGGCCGCCAGCTCCGGGTCGGTGTGCCGGGCCCCGGCGCCGGACTTCGCCCACAGGGCGTCCAGCAGCAGCTTGCGGGCGCGCGGGCGCAGCAGGTTGACGGGGGCGGTGCCGCCGAGGGCGGTACGGCGGATGTGGTCCAGCTCCTCGGCCTCCAGTTCGAGCCGGCGGCCGAAGGCGACGACGCGGAGGCGGGCGGGGTCGGCGGCCCGCCGCGGCGCGTCGTCGTCCTCGTCGCGGGCCGCCTGGACGGCCGGGCCCAGCTCCAGGGCGCCCCTGGCGGCCTTCCGCAGCACCTTCAGCATCCGGTACGAGCCCTTGGCGCGGGCCACGGACGGGGAGTCGTACAGCGTCGCCTCCACGCCGTCGACCAGCGAGCCGATCGCCCGGATCGCGACCTGGCCCTCCTCGCCGAGCGAGGGCAGCACGCCCTCGGTGTAGGCGACGAGCAGCGGGGTCGGGGAGACGATGAGGATGCCGCCCGCGTACCGCCTGCGGTCCTGGTAGAGCAGGTAGGCGGCGCGGTGCAGGGCGACCGCGGTCTTGCCGGTGCCGGGGCCGCCCTCGACGTACGTGATCGAGGCGGCGGGGGCCCGGATGACGAGGTCCTGCTCGGCCTGGATGGAGGAGACGATGTCCCGCATGGTGTGGCCGCGGGCCTGGCCGAGGGCGGCCATCAGGGCGCCGTCGCCGATGACGGCCAGCTCCCGGCCGTCGAGACAGGCGGTGAGCGAGGGGCGCATCAGGTCGTCCTCGACGCCGAGCACCCGGCGCCCCTTGGAGCGGATGACCCGCCGGCGCACCACCCGGCCGGGCTCCACGGGGGTGGCCCGGTAGAAGGGCGCGGCGGCGGGGGCGCGCCAGTCGATGACGAGCGGCGCGTAGTCCTCGTCGAGGACGCCGATGCGCCCGATGTGCAGGGTCTCGGCGATGTCGGCGGTGTTGTCCTCGCGCACCGCGCCCTCGGCCGGCTCGACCGCCGTGTAGGCCCCGTCGGGCCCCTTCTTGCCGTCCTTGCCGAGCAGCAGGTCGATCCGCCCGAACAGGAAGTCCTCGAACTCGTTGTTGAGCCGGTTCAGGTGGACACCGGCGCGGAAGACCTGCGCGTCCCGCTCGGCGAGCGCGCCGGGGGTGCCGACCTGGCCGCGCTGGGCCGCGTCGTTCATCAGGAACTCGGCCTCGTGGATCTTCTCCTCGAGCCGCCGGTACACCCGGTCCAGGTGTGCCTGTTCGACGCTGATCTCTCGGTCGCGCACGGAGTCCTGTGCGTCGTGTTCCGAGCCGACCGCGGAATGCTGAACCTGAGCGGCCACCGGGCCCCCTTCTGACGTGCTGGGCAGCCGTCAACCGTACGCGAAGGGGGGCGGGCGAGGCTACGCCACCCACCGGTCCCGTGCGCGGATGTCCGGGACGCGGAGGTCCGGGGCGCGGGTGCTCGGGCGCGGGTCGCGGGCGCTCAGGCGCGGGTGAGGGCGGCCCGGCGGCGGTGGCGGGCGACCCGCTCCCGGTTGCCGCACACCTCGCTGGAGCACCAGCGCCGGCGGCGCCCGCGGGAGGTGTCGAGGTAGAGGAGCGGACAGTTGTCCCCCTCGCACTCGCGCAGGGCGGCCCGCGCCACGGGGTCGGTGAGCAGTTCCACGGCGTCGCGGGCGAGCAGCGCGAGCAGGGCGGCGGGTCCGGGCGGCGCGACCAGTTCGCGTACGAGCGTCCCGTCGCCGCGCCGTACGGCACAGGGCACCGGGGGCGCCCCGCGGGCCACCTCGTTCACCCGCGCGAGCGCTCTCCCGCACGACACCGGGCCACCGGCGCGCCGCACCAACTGCCCTATGTCCTGCCGCACTTCGTGGAACCGCACCACCCAGGACTCGTCGGCGTGCGCGAGCCCCGTACCGGCCGGGACCAGCCCGGCCTCCTCGATCCAGCGGCACAACGCCCCGACGGAATCGAGCCGTTCACCGGGATGGCAGGTCGCCAACAGATCCAGACATACCCGTCCGGCATCGAACCGCAGCGCCATGTGCCTGTCACCGCCTAGGCATACGGGGAGTCGTACAGACCGCTTGCTCCCACAGTGCCCGCCCGACCGGGCCGCCGGAACCCCTCGTGCCGGCACCGGTCGCCCTCAGGCGGGCGGGATGTTCTGGTTGGCGTGGAAGAAGTTGCCGGGGTCGTAAGTGCGTTTGACCGCGGCCAGCCGGTCGTAGTGGCCGCGGTAGGTGGCCCGGACCCGGTCGGTGGGCTCCTGCTCGCCCAGGAAGTTGAGGTAGCCGCCGCCCATGGAGTACGGGTGCAGATCGTTCCAGTAGTCGACGCACCAGCCGGCGATCCGGGCGGCGTTGGCGGGGTCGGGGTCGATGCCGGCGATGACGCCGGACCACCGGGCGTCCCGGTAGGCCCAGGCCGTCTCGTCGGGTCCGGTCCGGTGGGCCGCCCCGTCCACCGGGTAGAGGTGCATGGTGGACAGGCCGGTGGGGAGGTCCCGGCCGTATCTCTCGTGCACGGCGATGGCGTCGTCGCCGATGGCGTCGAAGAAGTCCCCGCGCCAGTACCACTGGAGGCCCTTGGGCAGCAGCTGGTCGAACATGGTCTGGAGGACGGGATAGGGCATCACCGCGGTGAAGTGGAAGGCGGGCTGCCCGGCGGCGGCCACGGCGGCGACGGCCCGCTCCAGCCGCTCCTGTTCGTCCTCCGCGGGGTCCGCCTCCCCGGACGTTCCGGCGCGCCCCGGCGTGTGGCACCACACCACCCCGCACATCTTCTTCCCGTGCAGCGGTTCGGGGAACGGCGGGCCCGGCGGGACGGTCAGCAGCACGAAGAACCCGTTCAGCTCGTCCGGCGCGGCGGGCAGGAACTCCCGGTACCAGCACAGCACTTCGCGTACCCGGTCGACCGGCCACAGGGTGATCGCGACCCCGACGGTGTCCACCGGGTGCAACCGGAAGGCGAAGGAGGTGACGACCCCGAAGTTGCCGCCGCCGCCCCGGAGCGCCCAGAACAGGTCGGGGTGCTCGTCGGCGGAGGCGGTGACGAGGCTGCCGTCGGCGAGCACCACGTCGGCGGAGAGCAGGCTGTCGATGGTCAGGCCGTAACGGCGGGTGAGGTGGCCGTGTCCACCGCCGAGGGTGAGCCCGCCGACACCGGTGGTGGACATGATCCCGGAGGGCACGCCCAGGCCGAAGGTGTGCGCCGCGTGGTCGAGATCGCCGAGCAGGGTCCCGCCGCCCACGCGGGCGGTACGGGTCGCCGGTTCGACGTGGACCCAGCGCATGGGCGCCAGATCCAGAGTGAGCGCGCCGTCCACCAGACACAGCCCCGGCCCGCTGTGCCCGCCCCCGCGCACGGCCACCGCGACGCCGTGGTCCTGCGCGAACGCGAGCACGGTCCGCACGTCCGCCACGTCCGCACACCGCGCGAACCCGGCCGGCCGCCGGTCGATCATGGCGTTGTAGATCCCCCGCGCCTCGTCGTACCCGCCGTCCCCCGGCCCGACGACGCCTCCCCGCACCGTCCCCCGCAGCGTGTCCAGAGCGACCTCGCCGATGACGCTCATGGCCGAACACCTCGGTCCACCCAACGGAACTTCATGCCGCCGCGAACATTGTCCGCCGACAGACCGGCTCCCGCACGCCGGGGACCGATCATCCGCACGACGCCTTGCGGGAGACAGCCGCGCCGACGGGGTCGTTCGGGGCCGCGCACGGCAAAGGCCCCGCCGCTTGATGCGGCGGGGCCTTTGCCCACATGGGGTACCCCCGGAGGGGTTCGTGGAGATGGCGGGAATCGAACCCGCGTCCAACGGTGCGGAATCAGGGCTTCTCCGTGTGCAGTTCGCTGTGATTTTCTCAGCCCCGGCGATCACGCGAACAAGTCGCCGACGGGCTCAGTCACTGTTTGATTTCCCTCTTCACCCCGTGACCGGGATCAAGGTTTAGTTCCCTAGCTGATGCCAGGATCCGGGTCGGGAACAGCCCCGGGCTGACACTTCGCAAGTCGCTACTTAGGCAGCGAGGGCGAAGGAATCGCGCTTGGTGTTGGCGATTATTTTTTTCGGCCTGTGGTTTACGAGATCATGGCCGCTTCCTCGACACGCTTCCCCTGCTTCGACAACCGCTGTCGAAACCGATCATCCCCATGTTGTTTTTTCAAGGTGCGCACCGGGCTGGCGTCCGGTGCTGCTGCCATCGTACGGGACCAACGCGGGTCGATGCCAGCGTATTCCCCAGGGGGGCCTACACGCCGCGCTGCCTCCGCTTCGCCGCCGCGATGGCGCGCTCCGACTCGCGCCGGTCCTGCTTCTCCCGCAGGGTCTGCCGCTTGTCGTACTCCTTCTTGCCCCGTGCGAGCGCGATCTCGGCCTTCGCGCGGCCGTCCCGGAAGTACAGGGCGAGCGGCACGATGGTGTGACCCGTCTCCTGGGCCTTGGACTCCAGCTTGTCGATCTCCTCGCGGTGCAGCAGCAGCTTGCGCTTGCGGCGCGCGGAGTGGTTGGTCCAGCTGCCCTGGTGGTACTCCGGGATGTGGGCGTTGTGCAGCCACGCCTCGCCCCGGTCGATCTGGACGAAGCCGTCGGTCAGCGAGGTCCGGCCCTCGCGCAGCGACTTGACCTCGGTGCCGGTGAGCACGAGCCCGGCCTCGTAGGTGTCGATGATCGCGTAGTCGTGCCGGGCCTTCTTGTTCTGGGCGACGATCTTGCGCTTGCCGCCCTTCTCGCCGTCCCTGGCCTTGCCCGCCCCGCCGCCCTGCTTGGGCTGGGACTCCTTGGGTACGTACATTCCCTTGCTCATAGTGCCGTCCATTTTCGCACTACGCGGGGGGCCTACGGCCAGCCTTTAATCCGCTTCGCCCAGGCCGGTGAGGACGGTCTCGGCGCGTCGCAGCACGCCGTCCCCCGCTTCCAGGTCCGGCGTGATGCCCCGGCCGTCGACCGCGTGCCCGCAGGGGGTGCGGTAGTGGCCCACGGTCAGCTCGGCCACCGAGCCGTCGGGGAGGCTCGTCGGCATCTGGATGGAGCCCTTGCCGAAGGTGCGCGTGCCGATCACCACCGCGCGGCCCCGGTCCTGGAGCGCGCCGGTGAGCAGCTCGGCCGCGCTCATGGTGCCGCCGTCGACCAGGGCGACCAGGGGACGCCTGGTGTCCCCGCCGGGCGTGGCGTGCAGGGCGTGCTGGGCGCCGTCGGCGTCGTAGGTGGCGACCAGGCCGCCGTCGAGGAAGGCGGAGGCGGTGGCCACGGCCTCGGTGACCAGGCCGCCGGAGTTGCCGCGCAGGTCCAGGACGATCCCGGAGCCGGCCGGGGCGGCCCGCAGGGCCTCGCGGACGCGGGCGCCGGTGCCCTTGGTGAAGGCGGCGACCCGGATCAGGGTGGCCCGCGCGGACAGCCGGCGGGCGCTCACCGAGTCGGTGGTCAGGGTGGCCCGGCGCAGGGTCCGGGTCCAGGTGCGGGTGCCGCGCTGGAGGCCGAGCCTGACGGTCTTGCCGGCGGGCGCGTCGTCGGCGTCGCCGCGCAGCCGGGCGACCACCTCGGTGACCGGCAGGCCGTCCGCGCGGGCGCCGTCCACGCTGCGCAGCCGGTCGCCGGTGCGGATGCCGGCCGCGGCGGCGGGCGAGCCGGGCCGCACCTCGGTGACCTCGATACGGCCGTCCTGTTGGCGCGCGGCGGAGAGGCCGACGCCGGTGTAGCGGCCGTCGAGGGCGTCCTGGAACTCCTGGTACTCGCCCTCGGAGTAGACGGCGCCCCAGCGGTCGCCGCTGCGGCTGACGGCCCGCTCGGCGGCCTCCATCGGGGAGGTGCCGTCGGCCATCGCGCGGGCGGCGGCGTCCCGTACGGACTCGTCGCGTACGGCGCCCACGGGCACGGGGGTGGTGGTCCGGGGCGCCGGGTGGTCGGGGTCCGGGAAGGCGCCGGTGACCGCCCCGGCGACGATGACTCCGGCGAAGACCAAGGTCAGCGCGGCTCCTTGGCGGGCGCGGTGAGGCGGACAGAGCGGGTCGCGGCCGGACATGGCGGTGAGTCTAGGACAACGGACCCGCCGTCACGGCCCGTTGCCCTGCCCGCCGTCTTGGTTTGCGTCACACCTTCAGGTACTTGCGCAAGGCGAAGAACGCGGCCAGGGACGGCATCAGCACGCTGGTCGCCAGGATCAGCGGCAGCTTGGTCAGCACCGAGTCCCAGCCGACGAAGTTGATCAGCGTCAGCTTGTGGGACAGGTCCATGCCGTGGTCGATGGTGAAGTACCGGCCGACCACCAGGAAGACGCAGGCGAGACCGCCGCCGATGAGCCCGGCGACCGCGGCCTCGGCGATGAACGGCGCCTGGATGTAGAAGCCGGAGGCGCCGACCAGGCGCATGATCCCGGTCTCCCGCCGGCGGCTGAACGCCGACACGCGCACGGTGTTGACGATCAGCAGCAGCGCCACGAACAGCATGAGCGCCATCACGCCGAGCGCGCCGCGGTTCATCAGGTTCAGCAGCTGGAAGAGGTTGTCCAGGATGCCCTTCTGGTCCTGCACCGACTGCACGCCGTCGCGCCCGTTGAACGCGGTCGCGATCACCTGGTACTTCTGCGGGTCCTTGAGCTTGATCCGGTACGACTCCTGCATCTGGTCCGGCGTGAGCGAGCCGGCCAGCGGGGAGTTGCCGAACTGCTCCTTGTAGTGCTTGTACGCCTCGTCCTGCGACTCGTACGACACCTTCTCGACGATCGGCATCTTGTGCAGGTCGGAGAGGATCTGCTTCTTCTGGTCCTCGGTGACCGCGCCCTTGGCGCAGTGCACGTCCTGCTCGGCGTCGTGCTTGTTGCACAGGAAGATCGAGACGTTGACCTTGTCGTACCAGTAGCCCTTCATGGTGCTCACCTGGTCGCTCATCAGCAGGGAGCCGCCGAAGAGGGCCAGGGACAGGGCGACGGAGACGATGACCGCGAAGGTCATCGTGAGATTGCGGCGGAGACCGACACCGATCTCCGACAGGACGAACTGGGGGCGCATGGCGTCGGGTTGTGCCTTTCCGTGGACGAACTGGGGCGCGCGGTCAGTGCTGGTAGCCGTAGACGCCGCGGGTCTGGTCGCGGACGAGGCGGCCCTTCTCCAGCTCGATGACGCGCTTGCGCATCTGGTCCACGATGTTCTGGTCGTGCGTCGCCATGATGACGGTGGTGCCCGTCCGGTTGATCCGGTCGAGCAGCTTCATGATGCCGACGGAGGTCTGCGGGTCGAGGTTGCCGGTGGGCTCGTCGGCGATCAGCAGCTTGGGCCGGTTGACGAACGCGCGCGCGATGGCCACCCGCTGCTGCTCACCGCCGGACAGCTCGCCGGGCATCCGGTCCTCCTTGCCGCCGAGGCCGACGAGGTCGAGCACCTGGGGCACGGACTTGCGGATCTCGCCGCGGGACTTGCCGATCACCTCCTGCGCGAAGGCCACGTTCTCCGCGACCGTCTTGTTGGGCAGCAGGCGGAAGTCCTGGAAGACGGTTCCCAGCTGGCGGCGCATCTGCGGCACCTTCCAGTTGGAGAGGCGGGCGAGGTCTTTGCCCAGCACGTGCACCTGGCCGTGGCTGCACCGCTCCTCGCGGAGGACCAGCCGCAGGAAGGTGGACTTTCCGGAGCCGGAGGACCCCACGAGGAAGACGAACTCGCCCTTTTCCACTTCCAGGGAGACATCCCTGAGTGCGGGACGGGTCTGCTTGGGGTAGACCTTGGAGACATTGTCGAATCGGATCACGGATGCACCACGGGTCGCCGGGGGTAGATGAGCGTGACCATACGCGAACCGGGTGTGCACGCGCAGGCGCAGGCTGAGGTTGGGCAAGACTTGTACGCTTTTGCACCGGTCGTTGGTGCGGGCACCGAGGTGGGCGCGGCGACGGCCTGTCCGGGCGCCGCGGCAAGGGCCCCGCGCACGGCGCCGCGGAAACTGGCACAGTGGGAGGGGAACGTCCGCGTTCCTGTGAGCGTTGTACGAAGTGATACGGCCGGTGCGAGGAGGGCGAGCGCATGACGTACGACCGGTTGGTGTGCGCGAACTGCGCGGCGCCCGTGAGCGAGGGCCGGTGCCCGGTGTGCCGGGCCAACCGCGAGCGTCTTCAGCAGGAGGGCTTCCTGGGCGGGATCAACCCGATGGCGCTGATCGCGCTTCTCGCGGTGCTGATCGCCGCGGTGGCGCTGCTGGCGCATCAGACCGCCTGACCAGGTCCTGCCAGGTAAGAAGCGGTCGGGAAAAACCCCGGAAAAGCGTCAGGGCCCGGAGCCGAGGCTCCGGGCCCTTCGCGTACGCGCGGTACGCGGGCGTCTACCGTGCGGCTGCCGTCAGGCGGCCGCGCCGCCCCGGCCGGCCAGACGCGGCAGGATGCGGAAGCCGATACCGCCGGCGATCATCGTCGCGGCACCGATGACCAGGAACGAGGTCTGCCCGGCACCGGTCTCGGCGAGCTGCTTGCCGCCGGTCTGCGGCTGCGGGTTGTCCGACCCGGTGTCGGTGAGGGCCGAGGAGCCCTCCTCCTGGGTGGCGTTGTCGTTGCCGCCGCCCTGGGGGCTGTCGCCACCGGTGCCGGAGCCGCCACCGGTGCCGCCGCCGTGGTGGCCGCCGCCGCCGTGGTGGCCACCGCCGGTGCCGCCGGTGCCGTTGCCGCCGGAGTTGCCCTGGCCGCCGGTGGACTGGTTCCCGCCGGTGGTGTCGTTCCCGCCCGTGGTCTGGTCACCGCCGGTGGTCTGGTCGCCACCGGTGGTCTGGTCGCCGCCGGTCGTGGTGTCGTTCCCACCGGTGGTCTGGTCGCCACCCGTGGTCTGGTCACCGCCGGTGGTCTGGTCGCCGCCGGTCGTGGTGTCGTTCCCACCGGTGGTCTGGTCGCCACCCGTGGTCTGGTCGCCACCGGTGGTCTGGTCGCCGCCGGTCGTGGTGTCGTTCCCACCGGTGGTCTGGTCGCCACCCGTGGTCTGGTCACCGCCGGTGGTCTGGTCGCCACCGGTCGTGGTGTCGTCCCCGCCCGTGGTGGTCGAGTCGCCACCGGTGGTGTCACAGATCCCCACCGGGTCGCAGGGGTCGTCAGGCTTGACCTTCGCACCGAGGTTGATCGGACCCGCGTGGACATCGAGGTCCAGGGCGGAGGCCGCGCCGGCCGCGGTCAGGGACGCACCGGCCGCGATCACGGCGCCCGCGGCTATCCGCGCGACCCGGATCCGCGTCTTCTTCGTCATATGGCTGCTACCCCCAGTAGCTGTTCGTCAATGAGGCCGCGCAGTGGGGCTGGCCGTGATCGACGGAGGCAGCTGACGAACCCCGAATCATGATCGAGCGATTCGGCGCCCCCGGTTCACATGCGCCCCAGATACACGCATGCCGCGCTCACCCTTCCGATTTTTCAAAGCAACGTCAAGAGCGTTCTGGTCGCTTTGCCCGGACAGAGGGCGTTCGAGGGGATTTGAAGCATGTGATTGTGACGTAAAAGCCGGACAAAACAACAACTGCCGCCACACGGGCGGCAGTTGTCATGTCGACAAAATTACTTCTCCTGCTGCTTGCGCCAGCGAATGCCGGCCTCCAGGAAACCGTCGATCTCGCCGTTGAACACGGCCTCGGGGTTGCCGACTTCGTACTCGGTACGCAGGTCCTTGACCATCTGGTACGGGTGGAGCACGTACGAACGCATCTGGTTGCCCCAGGAGTTGCCGCCGTCGCCCTTGAGGGCGTCCATCTTGGCCTGCTCCTCCTGGCGGCGGCGCTCCAGCAGCTTGGCCTGGAGGACGTTCATCGCGGTGGCGCGGTTCTGGATCTGCGACCGCTCGTTCTGGCAGGAGACCACGATGCCGGTGGGCAGGTGGGTGATGCGGACCGCGGAGTCGGTCGTGTTGACGCCCTGGCCGCCGGGGCCGGAGGAGCGGTAGACGTCGATGCGCAGCTCGGACTCGTCGATCTCGACGTGGTCGGACTGCTCGACCACGGGCAGCACCTCGACTCCGGCGAAGGACGTCTGGCGACGGCCCTGGTTGTCGAAGGGGGAGATGCGCACCAGGCGGTGGGTGCCCTGCTCGACGGAGAGGGTGCCGTAGGCGTACGGCGCCTGTACGGAGAAGGTGGTCGACTTGATGCCGGCCTCTTCGGCGTACGACGTCTCGATCAGCTCCGTCTTGTAGCCGCGCTGCTCGGCCCAGCGCAGGTACATGCGCTGGAGCTTCTCGGCGAAGTCGGCGGCGTCGACGCCGCCGGCCTCGGCGCGGATGTTGACCAGGGCCTCACGGGAGTCGTACTCGCCGGACAGGAGGGTGCGGACCTCCATCTCGTCCAGCGCCTTGCGCACGGCGGCCAGCTCGGACTCGGCCTCGGCGCGGGTGTCCGGGTCGTCCTCCTCCTCGGCCATCTCGAAGAGGACCGAGAGGTCGTCGATGCGGCCGCGCAGCGCTTCCGCCTTCCTGACCTCGGCCTGGAGGTGGGAGAGCTTGCTGGTGATCTTCTGTGCCTCGTCCGGGTTGTCCCACAGGGACGGGGCTGCCGCCTGCTCCTCGAGCGCGGCGATATCTGCCCTCATCTTGTCGAGGTCCAGGACGGCCTCGATCGACTCCATGGTCGAGGAGAGGGACTTCAGCTCTTCGGAAACATCGACGACTGCCACGGTTCAAGCGTAACGGCTGTGGCAAGCGACCTTCGCCGCGCGACGGGGAGAGGGGTCAGGGGGTCAGGGGGTGGACGAGGTCGATGCCGGGTGAGCGGGGTCCGGCGGGGTGTCCGACGTCGCCCACCACGCGCCGAGCGACACCAGTACCGCCACGGCCACCCCCGCCACCCCCACCGTGATCCGACGGCGGCGCACCGCGGCACGGTGTTTCGCCGAGCCCGGCCGGGGCGCGCCCGCGGGCCGGGGTGCGCGTGCCGTCCCGTGCGCGCCGCCGGCCAGCTCGTCCGGTGCCGGCACCCGCATCGAGGTGTGCGTGTCGCGGTTGGAGTCGGGCCGGGCGCCCTGCACGAGGGAGACCGCGCCCCGTCGTCGTACCGGCGCGCCCTGCGCGGAGGCCGCGGGAGCCGCGGGAGCCGCCGGTTCCTCCTCGGCGCCCTGCTCCGAGAGGTCCGGCTCGTCCACGTCCAGCGGCGGCAGCCCGGCCAGCGTCGGCAACTGCTCCCGCAGCCGCGCCGCCAGCTCGGAGGCCCGCAGCCGGGACGCGGGCGCCTTGGCGAGGCACTGCACGATCAGTTGCCACAGCTCCTCGGGGATGCCGGGGAGGGGGACCACGGTCTCGGTGACATGGCGGCGCAGGACCGCGCCCGGATGCCCGCCGCCGAAGGGCGTGAAGCCCGCCAGCAGCTCGTACAGCACCGTGGCCAGCGCGTAGATGTCCACGGAGGCCCGCGGCGGCAGCCCCTCCACGATCTCGGGGGCCAGGTAGTCCGGCGTACCGATGATCTTCGTGGCGCGCGTCCGCCGTGGCGCGTCGATCAGCTTGGCCACCCCGAAGTCGGTCAGCAGCGCCGGATGCGCCCCGCCGGGGCCGAGCGGGCCCTGCATGTCGAGCAGCACGTTCTCCGGCTTGACGTCCCGGTGCACGACCCCCGCCGCGTGCGCCGCGGCCAGCGCGTCCGCGACATCGGCGACGATCGCCACCGCGGCCTCGGGCGCGAGCCTGCGCTCCCGCTCCAGCCGGGTGCGCAGATCGGTGCCGCGCACCAGGTCCATCACCAGGGCCAGGTCGTTGCCGTCGACCACCAGATCGCGCACGGTGACGATGTGCGGGTGCTCCAGTCCGAGCAGCGCCGTGCGCTCCTGGACGAAGCGCCCGACCAGCTCCTGGTCCGAGGCGAGGTCCTCCCGCAGCAGCTTGATCGCGACGGGGCCCTCGGGCCCCTCGCCCAGCCACACCGTGCCGGCGCTGCCCCGCCCCAGGATCTGGTTCGCGGTGTACCGGCTGCCGATCTTCCGTGCCAAGACTGCTCCTACAGACGCGTGTTGTCGCTAAAACTACGCGTCCGGCGAGCCAACCTTCACCGCGGAGACGGAAATCACCCGTCAGATGTCGACAAATCCCCTATCCGACCGGTCACTTGCCGCTGCCCAGGTTCTTGGCCCAGCGGCTCACCTGGCCGGCCCAGTGGCTCAGCTCGTGCCAGTAGCCGCGGCCCTGGCCGACCCAGGTGTGCAGCGGCGTCAGCTCCCAGATCAGCCAGCTCGCCACCACCAGGATGACGATCGTGAACAGGCAGCCCTTCAGGCAGCCGAGTCCGGGGATCTTCATCGGGTTGGCGCTGCGCTGCCGCGGCGCCCTGGGCTCCCGCGCGGGCCGCTGCGGCTGCTGGGGCGGCGCGTACTGCTGGGGCCGGTGCTGCGGCTGGTGCTGCTGAGGTTGCTGGGGCTGCTGGGGCGCGTAGCCGTACCCGCCCTGCTGGTACCCCGGCTGCCCCTGCTGCCGACCGCGCTGCTGCGGCTGCTGCCGGCGCGGCTGCGCGGGCGGCCGCGGCTGCTGCTGCTGCTGCGGCCGGGCCACCTGCCGCTGGGGCCGGTGGTGCAGCGGGTCGTCCTCCGGGGAGAGGTACTGGATCTGCGTCTGCTCGTTGCGGTCGCGGGCGGCCCGCAGCTGGTTCTGCCAGGGGTGCGGCTGCTCGGATCCGGGTCCCTGCGGCCCGGTGTTCGGCAGCACGGCCGTCGGGTCGGCGGCGCCGGTGCTCGGCAGGACGGCCGTCGGGTCGGCCGCGCCGGTGTGCGGCAGGACGGCGGTGGGGTCGGCCGCGCCGGCGGGGCCCGCGGCGGGCGGCAGGACGCTCGTGGCGCCGTTCGGGTCGTACGACGCCTGCGGGGCGTTCGTGGGCAGCACCTGCGTGGGGTCCGCCGCACCGGCGATGCCCGGCTCGCCCGGCACCGAGGCCGGGGCCGGGTCGGGGGCGAGCAGCGCGCCGACGCCCTCGGCCGCCGCGATCTGGGCGGAGTTCGCGTGCACCCCGACGCCCTCGGCGACGACCCGCAGGGCGCGCGCCAGGTTCTCGGCGCTGGGCCGCTCCAGCGGGTTCTTGCGCAGGCAGCGCTCGATCACCGTCCACAGCGGGTCCGGCACGGTGGAGGGCCGGCGAGCCTCGGCGCTGAGGTGCTGGTGCAGCACCTCCAAGGAGGTGGCGCCGGAGAACGGCGGACGGCCGGTGACCAGCTCGTACATCAGGATGCCGGCGCCGTAGACGTCCACGGCGGAGGTCTGCGGGCGTCCCTCGGCGGACTCGGGGGCGACGTACGCGGGCGTGCCGACGAACTCCTGGGTGCGGGTCAGGCCCGGCGAGTCGGCGAGGCGGGCGATGCCGAAGTCGGTCAGCATCGGGTGCATCTCGCCGTCCTGCTGGCGCAGCAGCACGTTGGCGGGCTTGAGGTCGCGGTGGACCACGCCGTCGGCGTGGCTCGCGGCGAGCGCGTCGGCGATCTGCGCGGTCAGCAGGGCGGCGGCGACCGGCGTCAGGGGGCCGTTCTCGCGCAGGTAGCGGTGCAGGTCGGGGCCGTCGACCAGGTCCATGACCAGGGCCAGCAGCTCGCCCTCCACGACCAGGTCGCGGACCCGGACGATGTTCGGGTGGGTGAGCCGGAGCAGGACGGAGCGCTCGCGCAGGAAGCGCATCACGATGTCCGGGTCGCTCGCCAGCTCCTCCTTCAGGACCTTGATCGCGACCGTTTCGCCCGGCTGGCCGGGGACGGCCGCCTCCGCGCCCGCGGTCTCGCGCTGGCGGGCACGCCAGACGGTGCCTGTGGCGCCGCGTCCGAGCGGCTCCTCAAGCAGGTACTTGCTGCCGACTGGCCGCACGTCACGCGCTCCCTGCTGCTTGCTGATGCTGCTTGCCTGCATTCCCGGTGTTCCGGACCACTGTAGTGGTGCGGGGTGGGGCGCCACGTAAGCGTTCGTGGGCAGGTCCGAAGGAAAGACGCGTGTCCTTCGCCCCTGGTTGCCCGCGGTCGCCGTGCGCCGCCGCGGACGCCGGCGGAAGCCGACGGAAGCAGCCATAAGAGGGGACGTGACCGATCTCAACTGATCGTCGGGGTGGTCCATGTCCGGCACTTTTGGGGTCAGAGCCGACCAATCAAGATCACTTCGCACCGGGTGACGGGCACGGTGTCGGCGGCAGGTGCGAGGATGCTCCCCGTACTGGCCGACGTGCTCGTGTGGGGTGGGGGGTAGTCCGCGCCCGCGCAGACCCGCGCAGAAGGGACCGCTGACGCCGATGCAGATCCGGCTGACCGTCGTAGACCCGCTGGGCCCGCCCCCGCAGCGGGGCGCGAGCCGCGACGTGCTGGTCACGGCGCCCGCGGGCACCGACCTCGCCGCGGTCGCCTCCGCGCTGGCCGGGGCGGTCACCGGGGAGGGCGCGGGCCGCGACACCGGGGGCGCGGCGGTCGTGCTGTACGCCGGTGCCGAGCGGCTGGACCCGCGCCGCGCCGTGCTCGGGGAACCGCCGCTGGTCGACGGCGCCGTACTGGCCCTGGGCGCGCCCGCCGCCGCCGAGCCGCATCCCGAGCTGGACGACGCGCCCACCCAGCTGCATGTGGTGGCGGGGCCGGACGCGGGCGGGGTGCATCTGCTGCACGGCGGCCGGATCACGGTCGGGCGCTCCGCGGACGCGGATGTGCCGCTGGACGACCCCGATGTCTCGCGCCTGCACTGCGCGGTGACGGTGGGCGCGGACGGCAGAGTGTCCGTGGCGGACCTGGGTTCCACGAACGGTACGACGCTGGACGGCACGCGGATCGACGAGCGGGCGGTGCGGGTGCCCGCCGGTGGCCTGCTGCGGATCGGGGAGTCGGCGCTGCGGGTCGCGCACGGCGGGCCGCGGCCGCGGGTGCCGGTGGTCGCGGACGGGGAGGGCTGCCTGCGCGTCGGGCCGGGTGCGGACGCACCGGACGCCGGATTCCCGCCCGCGGCGCCCGCGGTGCCCGCCTCGCCCACCCCGTCCGCGCCACCTGTGCCGCCGTCGGCGCCCGGCGGGACCTGGGCCGGTCCCCCCGGCCCGGCGACCGGCGTCGCGGAAGGGACCGGGCACGCCTACGGCTCCGCCTCCTGGGGCGGCGCCGCGGACGAAGCATCCGCCGGGCGCGACGGCGACACCCACGCGGGCCGGTTCGGGGTCGGCGGGGCGCAGAGCGTCCGGCGGCGGGGGCTCGGCGCCTGGGCCCGGCGGCTGACCGGCGGGCGCGCGGAGCAGCCGGTGGCGGGCGCGCGGTCGTACGGCGAGACGGCCCCGCCCGGTGACGTCCCGGACGCCGGGGCCCCGCAGCGGCCCGACACCTGGCCGGACCCCGCCGCGCTGCTGCTCACCGCGCTCGGCCCCGGCCCCCGGCTGTGGGAGCGCGGGCCCGGCCACCCGGAGGCGCTGACCGTACGGCTGGGTACGGCCGACCGGAGCACGCCGGACGGCTCGGGCCTGCTGCCCGCCGTACCGGTGACCGCCGCGCTGCGGGAGACGGGCGCGCTGGGCCTGGCCGGGCCCCGGCCCCGGCTGTCCGGGCTGGCCCGCGCGGTGCTGGCCCAGCTCGCCGCGCTGCACTCCCCCGACCTGCTGGAGATCGTGCTGATCAGTGCGGACGCCTCCCGTCCGGTGGCGGAGCGCACCGCCGAGTGGTCCTGGCTGGGCTGGCTGCCGCATGTCCGTCCGAACCACGGGCAGGACTGCCGCCTCCTGCTGGCCTACGACCGCGAACAGGCCGCCGCCCGCACGGAGGAACTGCTGCGCCGGGTGGACGACCTCACGGGCCGCCGTGCGCACCCGATCCCGGCGCAGAGCACCGGGAACTCCGGGCCGCGGTCGTCCGCGCCGCCGTACGACGCCCCGCTGATCCCCCACCAGAGCCGGCCGCCGGGCCACCGCAGCCAGGAACCGGGCCACCAGGGCCGGCCGCCGGGCCCGAGCGCGGCCGGTGCGCCCGCCGGGCCCCTCGGCGCACCGGCCCCCGGCACACTCTCCCCCGCCTTCGGCACGCCGCCCCGCGGTGCCCGCCGTCCCTCCTGGGCCAGGGAGGAAGCCGACCTCGGCGCCACCGGGTTCCCCGGCCCCTACACGGTGGTCGTGGTCGACGGCGACCCCGGCGGGACCGGACTCCAGGAGGCCCTGGCCCGGCTGGCCGCGGTGGGCCCGCGGGCCGGGGTGCACGTCCTGTGCCTGGCCGAGGTCACCGCTGCCTCGGCGGCCTCGCCCGTGACCCGTACGTACGACATGGCGTGCACCGTGGCCCCGACGTTCCGGCACTGCGGGGCCGTGGCCCTGCTTAGCGGCGATGTGGCGGGCACCCTCCAGCTGCTGCGGATCGCGCCGGGCGGCCCGGTGGCGCCCGGTGTGCTCGCCACCGTGGACGCGGTGTCCCCGGCGTGGGCGGAGCGGTTCGCGCGGGCGCTGGCGCCGCTGCGGCCGGACGGCCCGGCCGGCGCGGGGCACGCGCGGGTGGCGGCGCCGCTGCCGCAGTCGGCGCGGCTGCTGGACGAGCTGGGCCTGGCCCGTGCCACCCCGGCCTCGCTGATGGCCCGCTGGGCGGACGCGGCCGACGACCCGGAGGCGCTGGGCGGCCGGGCCCGTGCCGTGCTCGGCGCCGGACCGCACGGCCCGGTGACCGCCGATCTGGTGGCCGACGGACCGCATCTGCTGATCGAGGGCCCGGCGGGCAGCGGCCGTACCGAACTGCTGCGGGCCGTGGTGGCGTCGCTGGCCGCGGCCGAACGGCCGGACCGGCTCGGCATGGTGCTCATCGACGGCCGGGACGGCGTGGGCACCGGCAGCGGGCGCAACGAGGGTCTGCGGGTCTGCGTGGAGATACCCCATGTGACGACCCACCTGCTCGCCAACGACCCCGTCCGCATGCGGGAGTTCGCCCAGTCGCTCAGCGCGGAGCTGAAGCGGCGCGCGGAGCTGCTGGGCCGGACGGAGTTCGTGCAGTGGCACGCGGGGCAGGCGGCGCCGGGCCGGGTCGTCGCGCAGCGCACCCCGCCGGGCACCGGGGACATCGAGGCGCCGCCCAGCTCGACGCTGCGGCTGCGCCCCGGCGCCGCGGCACGCCGGCGCGCCGAGGCGGTACCGCCGTTGCCCCGGCTCGTGGTGGTCGTCGACGATCTGGACGCGCTGGTCTCGCCCGCGCTCGGCGCTCCGGGCCGGCCCGCCGCGGGTTCGGTCATGCGGGCCCTGGAGGCGGTGGCCCGCGAGGGCGAGCGGCTCGGCGTGCACCTGGTGGCGGCGGCCGGCACGGACGGCCGTACCGCGGACAGCGAACCGGCCCGCCGGGCTGCCCTGCGCATCACGCTCGCGGCCCCTCGGCAGGGTCCCGAGGAACCGGCGCCGGGGCGGGGCGAGTTGGCCCGTCCGGGTGCCCCCTCGGTGGAGTTCCAGGCCGGCCGGGTCACCGGTCGCATCCCCCGTACCGCGACCCAGCGCCCCACGGTCGTCCCGCTGGACTGGCAGCGGATGGGCGACCCCCCGGCCCGCCGTCCGGTCCGCGAACTCGGCAACGGCCCCACCGACCTGGCGCTGCTGGCCAGCGCCGTGGAGCGTGCCGCCCGGCAGGTCGCGGCGGTCCGGGTGCCCTCGCTGCTGTAGAGGCCGCGGAGCCGACTCCCCCCGTGTCCGGGCGCATACACCGATGATCACGACCCGGTCACGATCGCCCCTTCCCGGATGCAGGCGCTCTTGCCCCGCCCCGACGGCCCGCGTACACCGGAGCGCACGAACAGCGTCCGGCGTTCACGCGCACGGGCGTTCACGGCAGGACGCAGAACGACGAACGGGGAAGTGATGCGCAGCAAGAGCAGCACCATCCGGACCGGCAGGGCCGTCGGCGCGGTCGCCGCGTTGCTCGCGGGGGGCCTTGTGCTCGGCGCGTGCTCCGGCGGGGGCGGCGACGGCAAGAAGGGCGGCGGAAGCGCGCCCTCCACGGGCGGTTCGGTCGCCCTGCCCCGGCTGGACGGCGCGCACCTGGAGATCGCGGCCGTGTGGACCGGGCAGGAGCAGACGAACTTCAAGAAGGTCCTCGCGGAGTTCGAGCGGCGCACCGGCGCGAAGGTCACCTTCGTGCCCGCGCAGGACCCGATCATCAACTTCCTCGGATCGAAGATCGCGGGCGGGCAGCCGCCGGACATCGCGCTGCTGCCGCAGCCCGGCGCCATCAAGCAGGCCGTGGACAAGGGCTGGGCCAAGCCGGTCGGACCGGACGCGCTCAAGGAGGTCCGGAAGAACTACTCGCAGGGCTGGCAGGACATCGGGAAGGTGAACGGCAAGCAGTACGGCGTCTACTACAAGGCCGCCAACAAGTCGCTCATCTGGTACAACGCCAAGGCCTTCGAGAACGCGGGGGCCAAGGAGCCCAAGACGTGGAAGGACCTGCTGACGACCGCGCAGGCCGTCTACGACTCCGGGGTCACGCCCTTCTCGGTGCCGGGCGCGGACGGCTGGCCGCTGACGGACTGGTTCGAGAACGTCTATCTGTCGCAGGCGGGGCCCGAGAAGTACGACCAGCTCGCCCAGCACAAGATCAAGTGGACCGATCCCTCGGTGAAGCAGGCGCTCCAGACGCTGGCGCAGATCTGGGGCAAGAGGGACTACCTGGCCGGCGGGCAGGACGGCGCGCTCCAGACCGAGTTCCCGAACTCGGTCACCCAGACCTTCACCGGCGGCGACCAGCCGAAGGCCGCGATGGTCTACGAGGGCGACTTCGTGCAGGTCAACATCGGTGAGACCAAGGCGAAGGTGGGCACGGACGCCAAGGTGTTCCCGTTCCCGGCCGTCGGCGCCACCGCGCCCGTGGTCTCCGGCGGTGACGCGGCGGTCGTCCTGAAGGACTCCAAGGCGGCGCAGGCCCTGATGGCCTTCCTCGCCTCCCCGGACTCGGCCACCATCCAGGCGAAGCTGGGCGGCTATCTCTCGCCGAACAAGAACGTGCCGGTCTCGGCGTACCCGAACAGCGTCCAGCAGAAGATCGCGAAGTCGCTGATCGCGTCCGGTGACGACTTCCGCTTCGACATGTCCGACCAGGCCCCGCAGGCGTTCGGGGGCACGCCGGGCAAGGGCGAGTGGAAGGACCTCCAGGACTTCCTGAGGAATCCGGGCGATGTCGCGGGCGCCCAGGCCGCGTTGGAGAAGGACGCGGCGGCCGCGTACGGAAGCGGGAGCTGAGCCGGCGATGGCGTCGGCAGCGGCGGCCGGGGCCCCACCGGGTCCCGCCGCGCCCCGCGCGCGCAAGAGCGTGACTGGTACCCGCAGGGCGGTGGCAGTGCTGTTCCTGCTGCCCGCCCTGGTGCTGCTGGGCGCGCTCGTGGTCTACCCGATCGGGTACTCGGTCGTCCGCAGCTTCGGCACCGACTCCGGGCACGGGTTCGCCGGATTCGACAACTACAAGACGGTCTTCACGGACGACGGCATCCTCACCGCTCTGAAGAACAACGTCATCTGGGTGGTGTTCGCGCCCGCCGTCTCCACCGCGCTCGGGCTGATCTTCGCGGTGCTGACCGAACGGGTCCGCTGGGGAACGGCGTTCAAGCTGGTCGTCTTCATGCCGATGGCGATCTCGATGCTGGCGGCCGGGATCATCTTCCGGCTGGTGTACGACCAGGACCCGGACAAGGGCGTCGCCAACGCGGCGTGGGTGTCGGTGCACGACACCTTCGCGCAGTCCTCGGCGTTCCCGAAGGCGCATCCGGGGCGCGAGTCGCCGCTCGTCCCGCAGGGCGGCGGCTTCGTCACCAGGGCCGCGGTGCACGCCGGGCGGCCGGTCGCCCTGCCGCTCGTCGGGGTGGCCCCGGACGAGATGCCCGGCGACGCGAAGCGGGCGACGGCCGCGCGGGCGGAGCCGGGCAAGGTCACCGGCACCACCTGGCAGGACTTCACCCGCGGCAAGGGCGTGGGCCGGCTCGGCGTGCCCGACCCGTCCGAGCCGGGCTATCCGGGGATGCGGATCGAGGCGGTGAAGGGGGGCAAGGTGGTGGCGTCCACGAAGGCGGCGGCGGACGGCACGTTCACGCTGCCCGCGGCGGCCGACGGGGCCCGGCTGCGACTGCCCGCGAGCAACTTCAAGGAGCCGTACAACGGCGTGGAGTGGCTCGGCCCGGCGTTGGTCACCCCGGCGATCATCGGGGCGTACGTGTGGATGTGGGCGGGCTTCGCGATGGTGCTGATCGCGGCCGGACTCGCGGGGGTGCCACGGGAGTTGCTGGAGGCCGCGCGGGTGGACGGCGCCACCGAGTGGCAGGTGTTCCGCAAGGTCACCGTGCCGCTGCTCGCGCCGGTTCTCGCGGTCGTCGCCGTCACCCTGATGATCAATGTGCTGAAGGTGTTCGACCTCGTGTACATCATCGCCCCCGGCTCCTCCCAGGACGACGCGAACGTGCTCGCCCTGGAGCTGTACCGGCGGGGCTTCGCGGAGGGCCAGCCGGGTGTCGCCAGCGCGATCGCGGTGTTCCTGCTGGTGCTGGTGATCCCGGTGATGCTGCTCAACGTCCGACGGCTCCGGCGGGAGGTACGGCGATGACGGCGCTCGCCACCGATACGCGCACGACCCCGCCCGCCCCCGCGGCCCGGCCGCCGCTCGGCGCCCGGATCACGGAGAAGCTGGGCGGCACCCTGGTCCGCGTCTTCCTCGTCCTGGTCGGCCTGTTCTGGCTGGTGCCGACCATCGGCCTGCTGATCTCCTCGCTGCGCTCCCCCGACGACATGAGCGCGAGCGGCTGGTGGACGGTGTTCACCAAGCCGTCCCAGCTGACCTTCGTCAGCTACCGGAAGCTGCTGGAGAACGGGGACATCACCCACTCCCTGCTGAACTCGCTCCTGATCACGGTCCCGGCGACCGTCCTCGTCGTCGTCATCGGCTCGCTCGCCGGTTACGCGTTCGCCTGGATGGAGTTTCCGGGCCGGGACTGGTGGTTCATCGGCGTGGTCAGCCTGCTGGTGGTGCCGGTGCAGGTGGCGCTGATCCCGATCGCCGAACTCTTCGGCAAGGTCGGCCTGTTCGGGACGATCTTCGGCGTGGTCCTGTTCCACACCGGCTTCGGACTGCCGTTCGCGGTGTTCCTGCTGCGGAACTTCTTCGCGGAGATCCCCCGCGAACTCCTGGAGGCGGCCCGCCTGGACGGCGCCGGCGAGCTGCGCCTGTTCGCCCGCGTGGTGATGCCGCTGGGCGGCCCGGCCATCGCGAGCCTCGGCATCTTCCAGTTCCTGTGGGTGTGGAACGACATGCTGGTCGCCCTGGTCTTCACCAAGTCCGGCACCCAGCCGATCACGGTCGCACTCCAGACCCAGGTACGGCAGTTCGGCAACAACATCGACGTGCTGGCACCCGGCGCGTTCATCTCCATGGTCATCCCGCTGGCCGTCTTCTTCGCCTTCCAGCGGCAGTTCGTGTCGGGGGTGATGGCGGGGGCGGTCAAATAGCGCATGGCAGAAGGCCGTTCAGGGGGCGGGTCCGGGTGCGGGCCCGCCCCCGCGCGTTCACCGGATGTCCCCCGAATGCCGTACGGGCCGTAACCCCGTCACTCCTTCGGCCGTTGCCGGGCAGAACGCCCGCGCCGAGAGACCCATGGATGTCCCGTGCCCAGGTTCAGTGTCATCGTCCCCGTGTACCAGGTCCAGGCGTATCTCTCCGAGTGCCTGGACTCCGTGCTGTCGCAGTCGTACCGGGATCTCGAAGTGATCGCCGTGGACGACCGTTCGCCGGACGCGTGCGGGGAGATCATCGACGAGTACGCGGTCCGGGACCCGCGCGTCAAGCCGTTACACCTGCCGGAGAACCGGGGGCTCGGGCGGGCCCGGAACGCCGGGATCGCGCAGGCCACCGGCGAGTACCTGATCTTCCTGGACAGCGACGACACCCTCACGCCGGGCGCGCTCGCGGCCGTCGCCGAGCGGATCGAGGCGACCGGCGGGCCGGATGTGCTGGTGTACGACTACGAGCGCGCGTACTGGGACGGCCGGCGGGTGCGCAACCATCTCGCGGCCGAGCTGAGCCAGTGGGGGCGGGCGCCCTTCCGGCTCACGGACCGGCCGGGGCTGCTGCGGGTGCTGATGGTGGCCTGGAACAAGGCGTACCGGCGGGAGTTCGTCGCGGAGCAGGGCTTCGCCTTCCCGCCGGGCTACTACGAGGACACCCCCTGGACCTTCCCGGTGCTGATGGCGGCCGGTTCGATCGCGACCCTGGACCGGGTGTGCGTGCGCTACCGGCAGCGCCGCCAGGGCAGCATCCTGTCCACCACCAGCCGCAAGCACTTCGACCTGTTCGACCAGTACGAGCGGGTCTTCGCCTATGTCGCCGACCACCCGGAACTGGCCTTCTGGAAGCCGGAGTTGTTCCGCCGGATGATCGACCACTACGGCGTGGTCTTCACCCGCCCCGGACGGCTGCCGCGCGGCAGCCACGGGGATTTCCTGCGCCGGGCCCGCGACCACTACCGCCGCTACCGGGTGCCGAAGGCGCGGCTGCGGCGGCGGCACCTGCTGATCCGGTTCGGGCTGCACCGCACCTTCCGGGCCCTGCGGTACGCCGCCGCCGCCCGCCGCCGCCTGCGGGCGCTCGTGCTGGGCCCGGCGCGCGCCGTGCGCTCCGGCGCGCTGCAGCTGCACTACGGCGTCCAGCGGCGGCTGCCGCTGCGCCCCGAGCGCGCGGTGTTCGCCGCCGCGGGCGGGTACGGCGGCGACCCGGCCGCGCTGGAGGAGGCGATGCGCCGGTACGCCCCGCATGTGCGCACCACCTGGATCGCCGACCCGGCGCACCCGCACCCGCTCCCCGCCGGTCCCCGCCTCGTCGCCCCCGGCACGGCCGCCCACTGGACGGCACTCGCCCGCTCCACGTACCTGTTCGGCGACGCCCACCTCACCCGCGGGCTGCGCAAGCGGGACGGGCAGATCCTCGTGCGCACCCTCGGCGGAACCCCCCTCGGCCATACCGGACTCGACCTCGTGGAGCGCCCGGCGGCCACCGCGGGCACCGACCCCGCGGCGCTGCTGCGGGACGTCGACCAGTGGGACCACGTGGTCTCCGGCAACCGGCACTCCACCCTGACCTGGCAGCGCGTCCATCCGGGCCGCTGGACCGCCCTGGAGTACGGCAGCCCGCGCACCGACGTCTTCCAGCGGGCCACCCCGGACGACGTGGCCCGGCTGCGCGCCACCCTCGGCATCCCCGCGGGCGCCGTCGCGATCCTCTACGCCCCCGCCCGCCGCGACCACCGCCGCACCCAGCACCTCCCGCTGGACCTGCCGAGGCTCGCGCACGGACTCGGCCCGCGCTTCGTGCTGCTCGCCCGCACGCACGGGGACGCGCCCGTCGAGGGCGCCCGTGTCGTCGACGTCTCCGCGCATCCCTGCCCCGAGAGCCTGTGCCTGGCCGCGGACGCGCTGCTCACCGACCAGTCGCCGCTCATGTTCGACTACGCCGGCCTGGACCGGCCGATCGTGCTGCACACCGGGGACTGGGCGACGTACCGGGCCGTCCGCGGCGCCTACGTCGACCTGCCCGGCGCCCCGCCCGGCGCGGTGGGGCGCGACGAGGACGAACTGATCGGCGTGTTCACCGAGGGCCACTGGAACGGCGCGCGGGCCGCGCTGCTGCGGGCCGCGTTCCGGGAGCGGTTCTGCCCCTGGGACGACGGGCGCGCCGCCGAACGCGTCGTACGGCACATCGTGCTGGGCCGCACCGAGCCGTCCCCGGTGGTGCCGCTCGGCGAGCGCCGTCCGGTCCGCACGGCCATGGCGGGCACCCCGCACCCGGCACGGACCCCGCTGGCCACCGTGCCGCATCCGACCGGCCACCGGTCCGTCACCAGGATCGCCGAACACCGTTGAGAACACCGGGAGTTCCCTTGCCCCTCGGCTCGACGCGGCCCGCCCCGAGCCGGCCGCCCACCTGGCGCCCGGCGGGCCGGCCGGGACGGATGCGCACGGCGCCGTAGAACCACGTCCGCAGGACGACAGGAAGAACGACAGAAAGAGCAGAATGCCCCGCTTCAGCATTATCGTCCCCACTCATGGGGTCGCCGGCCGGCTGTCCCAGGCGCTGGACTCGGTCCTCGGCCAGTCCTTCGGCGACTTCGAGCTGATCCCGGTCTGCGACGCGCCCGACGCCCCGGCCGCCGAGGTGGCCGCCGGGTACGCCGGGCGGGACCCGCGGGTGATGCCGGTCCACTCACCGCCGTCCGCCGGGCTCGGCGGGGCGCGCAATGCCGGGATGCGGGCGGCGAGCGGCGCGTACGTGCTGTTCCTGGACGGCGACGACCTGCTGCTGCCGGGCGCACTGGCGGCCGTGGACGGCCTGCTGACCGGGTCCGGCGGGGTGGACGTGCTGTACGTGGAGCACGAGCGGGCCCCCTGGTGGGAGGGCGATCCGGTGAACCCGGTCGCGCCGCTGTTCGCCGGTGCCCCGCGCGGTGCCTTCGCCCCCGCCGCGCTGCCCCGGCTGACCGGCGCCGCGCTCCCCGCGTGGAGCGCGGTGTACCGCCGCGCGTTCCTCACCGGGCACGAGCTCGTTTTCCCCGAGGGGCACTTCACGGACCTCGGCTGGGGCGGCCTGACCACGGTCGCCGCCCGGCGGATCGCCGTACTGCGCCGGGTGGTCGTCCGGCACCGGCTGCGCCGGCAGGGCAGCCGGCTGAACCTGCCCGGCGAGCACCAGCACGCCCTGCTCGACCAGGTGGAGCTGGTCCTCGCGCGGGCCGCCGAGCACGCCCTGCCCGCCGAGCGCACCCGGCCCCTCTTCGACCAGCTGTTCGCACTGGTGCTGAAGACCGCGGCCCGGCCGGAGCGGCTGGCCCGCGGACACCGGGCGTTCTTCCGCCGCGCGGCCCGCCTGTACCGGAGGTTCCGGCCGGACGGGCACCGGATGCCGCGCGGCAGCCTCGGGGTGCAGCACCGCTTGCTGGCGGTCGGCGCGTACGACGCCTTCCGCGCCCTGCGGGACGCCAACCGGCTCGCGGGCCGGGCCGTCGAGAGCGTCCCGCGCCCGCACGCGGTCCGCACCCGGCTGCGCTACCGCGCCGCCCTGCGCCGCCCGCTCGACCCCGACCTCGCCGTGTACTGCGCCTACTGGGGCCGCGGCTACGCCTGCAACCCGGCCGCGATCCACGCCAAGGCCCGCGAACTCGCCCCGCGGCTGCGCCAGGTGTTCCTGGTGGAGGGCGGGCAGGAGCACACCCTGCCGGAGGACGTGGAGTACGCGGTGCTCGGCTCCCACCGCGCCTGGGAACTGCTGGCCCGCGCCACCTACCTGGTCAACAACGCCAACTTCGCGGAGGGCGTGGTGAAACGACCCGGCAGCGTGCACCTCCAGACCCAGCACGGCACCCCGCTGAAGACGATGGGCGTGGACCAGTCGACGTACCCGGTGGTGGCCGCGCGCTCCGGCAGCTTCACCAAGCTGCTGGGCCGGGTGGACCGCTGGGACTTCAACCTCTCCTCCAACCGGCACTCCACCCGCATGTGGGAGCGCGCCTTCCCCGGCTCCTGGGAGGCGCTGGAGTACGGCTATCCGCGCAACGACGTCTACTACACGGCGACCGCCGCCGACGTGGCCCGCGTCCGCCGGGAGCTGGGCATTCCCGAGAACCGGCTCGCCGTGCTCTACGCGCCCACCCACCGCGACCACCACTGCGGCTTCGAACCCGGCCTGGATCTGGAGGAGTTCTGCGCGGCGGCCGGCGAGGACGTCGTCGTACTGCTGCGCGCCCACTACTTCTACGACCAGGGCCGCACCCGGCACTCGGACCGGATCATCGACGTCACCGCGCACCGCAGCGCCGAGGACGTGTGCCTGGCCGCGGACGCGCTGATCACCGACTACTCCTCCATCATGTTCGACTACGCCAACCTGGACCGGCCGATCGTGATCTACGCCGACGACTGGGACGTCTACCGGCAGGCGCGGGGCGTCTACTTCGACCTGATGGCCGAGCCGCCGGGGCCGGTCGCCCGCACCCCCGAGGAACTGGCCGCCGTCTTCCGCGAGGGCGCCTACGCGGACGCCGAGTCGACCGCGCTGCGGGCCGCGTTCCGGGAGAAGTTCTGCGAGTTCGACGACGGGCGGGCCGCCGAGCGCGTCGTCCGGCGGGTGCTGCTGGGCGAGCCGCCGCAGGCGCTGCCGCCGGTGCTGCCGCTCGGCGAGCGCGTCCCCGCCCCCGCCGCCGTCACCCTCGTGAGGAGCTGACCCGTGCCCCGCTTCAGTGTGATCGTGCCCTGCTTCAAGGTGCAGGCGTACCTGCGCGAATGCCTGGACTCGGTGCTGGGGCAGTCGTACCGGGACCTGGAGGTGATCGCCGTGGACGACCGCTCGCCGGACGACTGCGGGGCGATCCTCGACGAGTACGCCGCCCGCGACCGGCGGGTGAAGGTGCTGCACCTGCCGGAGAACGTGGGCCTCGGACGGGCCCGCAACGCCGGGCTGCCGCACGCCACCGGGGACTACCTGTTCTTCCTGGACAGCGACGACACCCTCACTCCGGGCGCGCTCGCGGCGATCGCCGGGCGGCTGGCGGAGAGCGGCGACCCGGACGTGCTGGTGTTCGACTACGCGCGCACCTACTGGTGGGGCGGCACCCGGCGCAACGCGCTCGCGGAGGTGCTCGCCGAGGCCGGCCCGGACACCTTCACGGCGGCCGGGTACCCGCGGATCCTGGACCTGCTGATGGTGGTGTGGAACAAGGTCTACCGGCGGGAGTTCGTCGCGGCGCGGGGCTTCGCCTTCCCGCCCGGCTACTACGAGGACACCCCCTGGACCTTCCCGGTCATGCTCAGCGCCGGGCGGATCGCCGTGCTGGACCGGATCTGCCTGGACTACCGCCAGCGCAGGCAGGGGAACATCCTGTCCACCACCAGCCGCAAGCACTTCGACGTCCACGACCAGTACGAACGCGTCTTCGCCTTCCTGGACGAGCATCCCGAACTCGACCCCTGGCGGCCCTACTTGCACCGCAAATTGGGCGAGCACTGCCTGGACATCCTGGCCAAGCCGGACCGGCTGCCGCCCGCCGACAAGGCCGAGTTCTTCCGCCGTACCGCGGACCTGTTCCGCCGGCTGAAGCCCGAGGGCGCCCAAGTGGCGGGTGACCTGGCCGTGCTGGAGGGCGGCTGGGTGAACTACCGGCTGCGGCGGCAGGCGGGCCGGGCCGCGCGGGAGGCGGCCCGGCGGGCGGGCGCGGCGCGGCGCGCGGCGGCCGGGCGGGCCCGCACCGGCTGGGCCGCGCTGCACGCCCGCCGCCCGCTCGACCCCGACCTGGTGGTGTACTCGGCGTCCGCGCACCGGGGCCTGCTCGGCGACCCGGCGGCCGTCTACCACGCGGCCCGGCGGATCGCTCCGCAGCTGCGGGGGGTGTGGGTGGTGCGGGACGCGGAGACGGCGGCGGGGCTGCCGCCGGACGTGGAGCATGTGATCGCGGGCACCCGGCGCTGCGCGGAGGTCCTCGCGCGGGCCGCGTACCTGGTGAACGACGTGCCGTGGACCGGCGTCCCGGCCAAGCGGCCCGGCAGCGTGCACATCCACACCCATCAGGGCACCCCGCTGAAGTACCTCGGCGCCGATCTGCTGGACAAGCCGGGCGCCCGGCTCGGCGTGGACGTCCCGCAGCTGCTGCGCCGCGCCGACCGCTGGGACCACAGCCTGGTCGCGAGCCGCTACGCGGAGCTGGTGTACGAGCGGGCCTACCCCTGCCACTTCGCCCCGGCGCGCACCGGCAGCCCGCGCAACGACGTGCTGGTCAACGGCGGTTCGAGCGACTTCCGGGCACGGCACGGCATCCCCGAGGACCACACGGTGGTGCTGTACGCGCCGACCCGCCGGGACTACCGCAGGGGCGGGCACGTGGACCGGATCGACCTGGCCCGCCTCGCGGCCGACCTCGGCGAGGGCCGCACGCTGGTGGTCCGGCTGCACCCGGCGCTGGCGACCGGATTCGCCCGCGGCCTGGGCCTCGCCGAACTGGCCCGGCGCGGTGTCGTGGTCGACGCGACGGACGAGCTCCACCTGCCGGACGTGCTGCTCGCGGCGGACGCGCTGATCACCGACTACTCGTCCGTGATGTTCGACTACGCCAACCTGGACCGGCCGATCGTGATCCACGCCGACGACTGGGAGGTCTTCCGCCAGACACGCGGCACCTACTTCGATCTGCCGGCCGATCCTCCCGGCCATGTCGCCTATTCGTACGCCGAGTTGACCCGGCTGTTCGCCTCGGGCGACTGGCGGAACGAGGAGTCGGCCCGCCTCCGCGCCCGCTTCCGCGCCCGCTACTGCGCGTTCGAGGACGGCCGAGCCGCCGCCCGCGTCGTCCACACCCTCCTGCTGGACGAGCCGCTGCCGGACCCGGTCCGGCTGCCGGGGCAGGCGACGACGGGGCGGGACGCGCTGACGTCGGCGTGAGGGGCATGCGGGGGCGGTGGACATGCCGCGCCCGGCCGGCGGGGGGACCCGCCGGCCGGGCGCGATGCGGCTGATCGGGCTTACTCGACGACGAGGTCGACCTCGATGTTGCCGCGGGTGGCGTTGGAGTAGGGGCAGACCTGGTGGGCGGCCTCGACCAGCTTGCGGCCGGTCTCGCGGTCCACCGTCTCCGGCAGCTCGACGCGCAGGGTGACCTTCAGGCCGAAGCCCTCGCCCTGCTTGCCGATGCCGACCTCGGCGGTGACGGCGGCGTCGGTGACGTCCACCTTCTCCCGGCGGCCGACGACGCCGAGGGCGCCGCCGAAGCAGGCGGCGTAACCGGCGGCGAACAGCTGCTCGGGGTTGGTGCCCTCGCCGTTGCCGCCCAGCTCCACCGGCGGGGCCAGCTTGACGTCGACCTTGCCGTCGGAGGAGACGGCACGGCCCTCGCGGCCGTGGGTGGCGGTGGCGACGGCGGTGTAGAGCGCGTCCATGACGAACCCTCCCTCTCGATGTGTCCTGCGTGGTGTGGCGTGCTTGTGTTCCCCGCCATAAGTAGAGCACACAATTAAGTTGCCCACAACCAAATGCCGGGCGAGGGGCTACCCTGGACTCATGACCGCTTCTCCCGCCGAGACCGAGACGGACTGGCTCCGCCTGGACAACCAGATCTGCTTCTCGCTGCACGCCGCGTCCCGCGCCTTCAACGGCGTCTACCGCGTGATCCTCAAGGACCTCGGCCTCACCTACCCGCAGTACCTGGTGATGCTGGTGCTGTGGGAGCAGGGCGACCTGCCGGTCAAAAAGCTCGGCGAACAGCTGCGGCTCGATTCCGGCACGCTGTCCCCGCTGGTCAAACGGCTGGAGGCGGCGGGCCTCGTACGCCGGGAGCGCAGCGTCGAGGACGAGCGCTCGGTACGGGTCCTGCTCACCGAGGAGGGCACGGCCCTGCGCGAGCGGGCCCTCGCGGTACCGCGCCGCATCATGCGCTCCACCGGCTTCGACCGCGCCGAGATCGCCGACCTGCGCGCCCGCCTCGACCGGCTCACCAGCGCACTGGACGAGGCTGCGGCGACGGAGGCCGGAGACCCGCGGGACTGAGCGGCCGTACATAGAGCCGTACGACGGTCCGCCCGCGCACGGCCTCGCCGCGCACCGTGAACTCCTGCCGGAGCACGGCGAGTTTGGCCATCTCACCGGGGTTGCGCGGCGTCCACCGCCCCGCCAGCACGGCCCGGTCGGCGACGACCCACACCCGCCGGACCCCGGCCACCCGCTGCCGCACCCGTGCGGCGGGGACCTCCACTCCGTACAGGGTCCCGGACACGTCCCCGGCCCGCGCGAGCGCGAGATCCCGCGTCCCGCGGAAGGCCGCCGGGTAGGCCAGCGCGGTGTTGCGCGTGTACGCCGGCAGGTACAGCACCGCGTCCCCCTTCCGCACCCCGTGCGCCGCCGCCCGCGCGATCGCCGCGAGGTCGTCCGGACGCCGGGCGGGGTCCCGGTCCTGCCGGAGGAGGGGGAGCTGCTGGAGGGGGACGAGAGCGAGGGCGAGGAGGCCGAGAACGCCGAGGAGGGTGGCGGGAGCGGGCATGAGGCCCCCCAGGTGCGGCTCGGGGTGATGGCTTCGCGATCGGCCGGCGGTGAGCAGGCGGGCCGCCCCTCCCGCCACCCGCTCCGCACCGCCGGCCACCAGCAGCGGCGCCCCCGCCAGCGCGTACAGCACATACCGGTCGACGTACAGCGGCGGCGAGGACTGCGAGACCAGCATCAGCACGGCCGGCGGCACCACCGCCAGCGGCGCCGCCACCCCCGCCAGCGCCACCTTCCCCCTCCGTCCGGTCCGTCCGGCCGCCCCCGCCACCTCCGCCACCCCCGCCAGCAGACCCGTCGCCGCGAGCCCCAGGCAGACCCAGTAGACCCCCTCCGACATGCCGAAGAACTGCCGCGCCAGCCCCGCCACCGTCTCCCCCGTCGGCCTGCGCAGCCACGCCACCTGCGCCGCCTGCGCCCGCGACGTGGCCACCATCGGCAGCAGACAGACCAGGACCGCCCCGGCCGCGCACCCCCACCCCCGCCACACCCGCCCCCGCACACGGGACAGCGCCAGCGTCACCGCGTGGGCCGGCACCACCAGCACCGCGAACTCGTGCAGCCAGCAGGTGGCGCCGAGGACGAGGCCGTACCCCCACCATCCGCCGCGCTCCACCCCCCGCAAAAGCAGCAGCGTCGCCCCCATCACCCCGGCCGCGACCAGCGCGTAGGAGCGGCCCTCCTGCGCGTAGTGGCCGACCATCGGGTTCACGGCGTAGAGCAGCCCCGCCCACAGGCCCACTCTCGGTCCCGCCAGCCGTGCCCCCACCTCGGCCACCAGGGCCGCCGCCACCACCGCCCCGGCCACCGACGGCAGCCGCAGCGTCACCTCGTCGGCGCGCACGGCGAGCACGGCGTGCATGAGCACGTAGTACAGCCCGTGCACCGCGTCGACGCCGTGCACGAGCCGCCAGATCTGCGGCACCGTCCGCCGCGCGACCTGGAACGTGACCGCCTCGTCCCGCCACATGCCGCCCCGGTCCAGCCCCCACAGGCCGAGCGTCAGCATCACCGCCGCGGGCACCCCGGCCACGGCCCCGCGCCGTCCCCGCGCTCCGGGCGGCTTCCGCGACGGCGCTGGCACGGTTTCCACAGCATCCACAGGGACCCCGACGTTCACCACGGCCCGATCTTTTGCGATGACACGATGTTTGCGGGTGATTGCGGCGTATCGCCGCTGATACTCCATCCACCCGGCTTAGGCTCCAACGCGATGAAGTGTCTCCGTGTCACCCCTGGCCCGGTCCTCGGGCTCACCGCCTGCTGGCTCGCCACCCGCGCGTCGATGCTGTGGCTGCTCGCGCACGACAGTTCGCCGCTGCTCAGCGGCGGTTCGGTGGCGCGCGAGGTGGGCCGGTTGTACTTCCACTGGTACGGCGTCCTCGAACAGGGGTCCTACCCGGTCCACGACACGCTGTGGCAGTACCCGCCGGGCGCGGGCGCGGTGCTGCTGGCGCCGGGGCTGCTGCCGGGGCTGTCGTACGTCCAGGCGTTCGTGACGCTCATGCTGCTCGCGGACGCGCTGATCGAGGGGGCGCTGGTGCGCGCGGGGCGCGGGCCGGGGCGCAGCCTGCTCGGCGCGGCGCTGTGGACGGGCGGGCTGCCGCTGCTACTGCATCTGCCGCTCGCGCGCTACGACGTCCAGGTCACCGCCCTCGCCGTCCTCTCCCTGCTGGCGCTGGCGCGCTCCCCGCGCGCGGGCGGGGTGCTCGGGGCGCTCGGCGCGCTGGTGAAGGGCTGGCCCGCGCTGGTGCTGCTGGGGACGCCCCGCGGCGCGGCGACGCGCAGCGCGTGGACGTGGGCGGCGGCTGCCGGGACCGTCGTTTTGGGACTGCTGTCCGTCGCGTTCCGGCATCCGCTGTCCTTCCTGGCGGAGCAGGGCGGGCGCGGGGTGCAGATCGAGTCGCTGGGCGGTACGGCGCTCAACCTCGCCCGGCACGCGGGCTGGTCGGGGCGGCCCCACTACCAGTACGGCGCCATCGAGCTGGTCGGCCCGTACGTGCCCGCCGTCGCCGCCGTGTCCCTCGCACTGACGGCACTCGCCTTCGGGCTGCTGGTGCTGTGGCGGGTGCGGGCGCGGCGCTGGACCGGGGCGACACCGGCCGACGCGGCGCTGTGCGCGGTGCTGCTGTTCACGGTGACCAGCCGGGTGATCAGCCCGCAGTACATGGTCTGGCTGCTCGGGCTCGCCGCGGTGTGCCTGGCCTCGCGCCACACCGGCCAGCGCCCGGTGGCGGTGCTGGTGCTGGCGGCGTCCGCGCTGAGCACGGTGGTGTATCCGCTGTGCTACGGGCAGGTGATCGGGGGCACTTGGGCCGGCTGTCTGCTGATGCTGGGCCGCAACGGACTGCTGACCGCCGCGGCGGTACTGTCCTTCATCCGGCTGTGGCGGGACACCGGAGCAGCAAAGGTAAAGGGTGAGCAAAGAGCACAACCCCGCCTCGATTCCGACCGTCTACCAGACCGAACACTAAGCCTCTCTTAACGGGGTATTACCGAATATTTCTACGCTCCGGCCTGTGGACTCCATGATTCCCGACTCGCCCGCCCAGTCAGCGAACACACAGACCCGGCAGAGCGCACGGCGCACCGGCTCTGTCGGTGTCGTCGTGATCGGCTACAACGACCGTGCCCATGTGGCCGACGCGGTGCGTTCGGCGCTCGCGCAAGGGCCCGCGGTCGCGGAGGTCGTCGCGGTCGACGATCATTCCACGGACGGCAGCGCCGAGTTGCTCGACCGGATGGCCGCCGACGACGACCGGCTGCGGGTGATCCGGCGGGACGAGACCAGCGGTGGCTGCGGCAGTCCGCGCAACACCGGGATCGACGCGGTGACGGCGCCGTACGTGATGTTCCTGGACAGCGACGACGTGCTGCCGCCGGGTGCGGTGGACGCGCTGCTGGCCGCCGCCGAGGGGGCGGGGGCCGCGGTGGCGAGCGGGCTGTGCGTGCGCCGGGAGCTGCCCTCGGGGCGTGAACAGCCCTGGCAGGAGCCCCTCTACACGGCGCACTCCGTCCTCGCGCGCCCCGCAGAACGCCTGAGCCTGGTCCACGACACGCTGTGCGTGAACAAGCTGTACCGCACCGGCTTCCTGCGCGAGCACGGCATCCGCTTCCCCGAAGGCCGCTTCCTCTACGAGGACTTCGTCTTCACCGCCCGCGTCCTGGCCGCGGACCCGCGCATCGCGCTGGTGCCGGACCGGGTGTACGTCTGGCATGTGCGCCGCGCCGCCGAGCGGCTGTCGCTCTCCCTGGACCGGGGGCACATCGACAACTGGCAGGCGCGCACGCGGGCGTGCGCGCTGGCGTACGACATTCTGCTGGCCGCCGGCCAGAAGGAGCTGGCGCGGGCGGCGCGGGCCAAGTTCCTCGACCACGACGTGCGGATGTACGCGCGGGAGCTGGACTTGCGCGACGCGGCGTACCAGCGCGCGTGGTGGACGCACACCCGTGCGTACCTCGGGCGCTACGACGCCGCCGACTGGGAGCAGGACCCGGCCGCCCCCGGCCGGCTGCTGGGCCGGCTGCTCCTGGCGTCGCCCGAGCCGCGCGACCTGCCCCGGCTGCGGGACCTCGCCGCGCGTCCGGGCCGGCTGCTGCCGCCGTACGCCCGCACCCCGGACGGCACCCCGGTCTGGTCGCAGGACCTCCCCGAGGTGTCCCTCGCCGCCTTCCTGACCAGCCCCGTCGAGGCGCTCCCGGTCGCACTGGACGCGGAGGTGCGGCCGCGGGCGGGCACCGGCACCCTCACGCTGCGCCTGCACGAGCTGTACGGCAGGGTGGCCGAGGCGGGGCCGCGCGAGCTGGACGTGCGCTGGGACGCGCGGGACGACGCGCGGACCCGGCGGCGGGCGACGGCCGCCCTCGTCCCCGCGGGCCCGGACCTGTGGTCGGCCGAGCTGCCCCTCGATGTCGGCGCGCTCGGCGAGGGCGTCTGGGACCTGCGGCTGACCGTGCGCTTCGCGGACGGCGCGGAGCGCGAGGTCACGGCGGCCGCCCGCGCGGGCGCGGGGCGGCTGCGCCGGCGTGTCGTGCCCGACCTGCGGCACGGCGTACTGCTCGTACAGCCGTACGCGACGCACTCCGGCGCGCTGGCACTGCGCGTGGCGGCGGGGATGTCCGGACTCGTCCGGATAGTGCGCGGCCGCCTGCGGCGGCTGCTGCGCTGACGCCGCGGGCCGCTTGCTCGTACTGTGTCGGGGGCCCCCGCTGTGCCGGGAGCCGCTGGGCCGTCTGGAACTACTGGGTCTGGAACGAGACCGGGAAGAGAATCAACGTGTCTGTCCTCATCGCCGGTGGCGCGGGTTACATCGGAAGCACCGTCGCGTCGGCCTGTCTGGACGCGGGGATCACCCCGGTGATCCTCGACAGCCTGGTCCGCGGCCGCGCCGAGTTCACCGAGGGGCGGGTCTTCTACGAGGGCGACATCGCGGACGGCGCCCTGGTGGACCGGATCTTCGCCGAGCACCCGGACATCTCCGCGGTGGTGCACTGCGCGGCGCTGATCGTGGTGCCGGAGTCGGTGGCGGATCCGATCGGGTACTACGAGGCGAACGTCACCAAGAGCCTGGCCTTCGTCGAGCACCTGCGCCGCAACGGGTGCGACCGGCTCGTCTTCAGCAGTTCGGCCTCCATCTACCGGGCGGAGGACGGCTCGCCGGTCACCGAGGACTCGCCGCTGGCGCCGCAGAGCCCGTATGCGCGGACCAAGGCGGTGTGCGAGGAGATGTTCGCCGACATCGCGGCGGCCGGGGAGATGCGGGTGCTGTCCCTGCGGTACTTCAATCCCGTCGGCGCCGACCCGCTGCTGCGCACCGGTCTCCAGCTCAAGCGGCCCAGCCACGCGCTGGGGATGCTGATCCGGGCGCACCAGGCGGGTACGCCGTTCCCGGTGACCGGGGTGAACTACCCGACCCGCGACGGCACGGGCATCCGTGACTACGTGCACGTCTGGGACCTGGCCGCGGCCCACATCGCCGCGATCGAGCGGTTCGACTCCATCCTCACCGCGTCCGCGCCGTCGATCGCGATCAACCTGGGCACCGGATCCGGCACCACGGTCCGCGAGCTGTGCGCGGCGTTCAACAACGTCGTGAGCACGCCGCTGGCCACGGTCGACGCGGACCCCCGGCCGGGTGACGTGGCCGGCGGCTACACCACGAGCGACCGCGCGGCCCGCCTGCTGGGCTGGACGCCGAAACTCTCCCTGGAGGAGGGCATCCGCTCGGCCCTGGAGTGGATCCCGGTCCGGGACAAGATGCTGAAGGACTGAGGGGGTTCCGCCGCGAGAGCGGGGCCGACCGCCGGGTGCGGCTCCGCCGCGGCTGGCCACACGGTTCCCCCCGCCCCTTCGGGGCGCCCCCGGCCGCGGGCAGGCGTGCCGTCCGGGGCGACCGGGGGCGCGCGAGACCCGCGCACACCGACGCCCGGCCTCGGCGGGCGGATGCCGCGGACGCCGGAGCCGGCCCCCTCGCCCGCCGACCCATGTCGCCCGAGCGCCAGTACAGCGGCCCGGAGATGAGGTCGAGGGCGAGGTCGGGGTCCAGGTCGGGGCTCAGTTCGCCGCGCGCCGCCGCCGCGACGACCTTGCTGGTCGCGCGGTTCCCCCCCCCCCCCCCCCCCGCCCCCTCGGGGGGCGCCCCCGGCCGCGGGCAGGCGTGCCGTCCGGGGCGACCGGGGGCGCGCGAGACCCGCGCACACCGGCGCCCGGCCTCGGCGGGCGGGCGCCGCGGACGCCGGAGCCGGCCCCCTCGCCCGCCGGCTCATGTCGCCCCGACCGCCGTCACAACGCCTTGAGCGCTCCCGCCGTGGCCCGCGCCAGCTTCTCCAGATAGCCCTTCGGCTGCTTCGGCGAGCGGATGACCACCGAGCGCCAGTACAGCGGCCCGGAGATGAGGTCGAGGGCGAGGTCCGGGTCCAGGTCGGGGCTCAGCTCGCCGCGCGCCGCCGCCGCCGCGACGACCTTGCTGGCCACGCCCTCCTGACCGTCGCGCAGGGCCTTCTGGAACGCCTCCGCGATCTCGGGGTTGCGGGCCGCCTCCGCCTGGAGGTCGGGGATGATCTGGGAGGCGACGGGGTGGCGCAGCGCCCGCGAGGTCACCTCGTAGAGCAGCCGCAGATCGCCCTCCAGGGAGCCCGTGTCCGGCACCGGCAGGCCGAGGACCGCCATCGCGGAGACCACGTCGAGCACCAGGTGCAGCTTGGAGCGCCAGCGGCGGTACACCGCCGTCTTGCCGACCCCCGCCCGCCGCGCGATCCCCTCGATGCTCATGCGCGCGTAGCCGACCGCGGCCAGTTCCTCGAAGACGGCCGCCCGGATGGCCTCGGTCACATCCGGGCGCAGCACCGCGGCCCCGGCAGGGGTACGGCGGCGCGCGCGCTTGGCCGGTTCTTCTACGGGCCCGGCGGCGTTCGTGGTCATGGCACCCAGCATAGGGCGTGACGACGAAACGGTTGCGTTGCGACGTCACCACGTTCTACGCTCACGTTGCGACGATACGGTCCCGTCCCGTCGTAAGAGAACGTGAAGAGAAACGTAAGGAAACGCCGGACGACGGGACCGGCCCGCCCCGGTTCCGGCCACAGTCGGAGTCGTGGCACCCCCCTCCCCCCGAGCGAAAGCAGCGGATGTGAGCCAGGTCCTCGACACACCGCCCCCGATCCAGGCCCCGGCCGACGACCTCAAGGCGCTGGCCGCCCGGCACGGCCTGTCGGTGAGCGGCGCCCGCCCCTCGCTGCCGGAGTACATCCGCCAGCTGTGGGCCCGGCGCCACTTCATCACCGCCTTCGCCACCGCCAAGCTCACCGCCCAGTACAGCGAGGCGAAGCTGGGCCAGGTCTGGCAGGTCATGACGCCGCTGCTGAACGCGGCGGTCTACTACTTCATCTTCGGCGTCCTGCTCGGCACCAAGAAGGGCGTTCCGGACTACATCCCCTTCCTGGTCACCGGCGTGTTCGTGTGGACGTTCACGCAGAGCTCGATCCAGGTCGGCACCCGTGCGATCTCCGGCAACCTCGGCCTCGTGCGCGCCCTGCACTTCCCGCGTGCCGCCCTGCCGATCTCCTTCTGCATCCAGCAGCTCCAGCAGCTGCTGTTCTCGATGGCCGCCCTGGTCGTCATCCTGCTCTGCTTCGGCGTGCCGGTCAGCGCTTCCTGGCTGCTGGTGATCCCGGCGCTGATCCTCCAGTTCACCTTCAACGCCGGCGTGGCGATGATCATGGCGCGCTGGGGTGCCAAGACCCCGGACATCGCCCAGCTGATGCCGTTCGTCCTGCGCACCTGGATGTACGTGTCCGGCGTGATGTGGAGCATCGACAAGCTCACCAAGAAGGACCACCTGCCGCACATCGTGACGGTCCTGCTCCAGACCAACCCGGCCGCGATCTACATCGACCTCATGCGCTACGCGCTGATCGACAGCTTCCACGCCAAGCAGCTGCCCGCGCACGTCTGGCCGATCGCCCTCGGCTGGGCCCTGCTCGCCGGCGTCGGCGGCTTCGTCTACTTCTGGAAGTCCGAGGAGAAGTACGGCCGTGGCTGAGCAGACCGAGCGGACCCAGCAGACCACCCATCGGACCCAGCAGACCGGGCAGGCCATGCAGAGCGAGCGGATCCCCACCGTCGTCGCCGACAGCGTCGACATCGTCTACCGGATCAACGGCACCGGCTCGGGCCGCGGCTCCGCCACCGCCGCCCTCAACCGCATCATGCGCCGCAAGCAGGCCGAGAAGGCCGCCGGCGTGCGCCGGGTGCACGCGGTGAAGAAGGTGTCGTTCGTCGCCTACAAGGGCGAGGCGATCGGCCTCATCGGCACCAACGGCTCCGGCAAGTCCACCCTGCTCAAGGCCGTCGCGGGCCTGCTGCCGGTGGAGAGCGGCCACATCTACACCCACGGCCAGCCCTCCCTCCTCGGCGTCAACGCGGCGCTGATGAACGACCTGACCGGCGAGCGCAACGTCTACCTCGGCGGCCTCGCCATGGGCATGACCCGCGAGCAGATCAAGGAGCGCTACCAGGACATCGTCGACTTCTCCGGGATCAACGAGAAGGGCGACTTCATCACCCTGCCGATGCGCACCTACTCCTCCGGCATGGCCGCCCGGCTGCGCTTCTCCATCGCCGCCGCCAAGGACCACGACGTCCTCCTCATCGACGAGGCGCTGGCCACCGGCGACCGCAGGTTCCAGGTGCGCTCGGAGGAGCGGATCCGCGAGCTGCGCGAGACGGCCGGCACCGTCTTCCTGGTCAGCCACAACAACAACTCGATCCGCGACACCTGCGAGCGGACGCTGTGGCTGGAGCGCGGCGAGCTGCGCATGGACGGCCCCACCGAGGAGGTCCTCAAGGAGTACGAGGCCTTCACCGGCGACAAGTCGGACAAGACGAAGAAATCTGCCCCGAAGAAGGCCGCGTAACGCGCTCACAAACCCCTCACCACATGAAGGTGGCCGTGCGGGCAACCAGGGACCCGGAACGACTGTCTAACAGCCGGGTCCCCTTCTTCTTACCCCGAACGTGGTCATCCCTTTCATCCGCTTGATGACAGTATGTTATGAAGGGTGATCCTCCACCGACGAGCCGAAGGAGTCCATCGCGATGCCCCAACTCAGCGTCATCGTCTACGGACCCAACGCGCAGGGGCATCTGACGGAACTGCTCGACACCCTCGAAGCGCACCCCCTGTCCGACGCCGAGATCGTGGTCGCCGCGGTCGGTGACTGGGCCCGCGAGACGGCCGAGGGCCACGCCCCCGGCACCATCGTGGTCCCGCTGCCCGACGGCACCACCGACGCGGCCGCCCGAGCCGCGGGCGCCGCCCGCGCCACCGGCCGCTGGCTGCACTTCGTGCACGCCAAGGACGGGCTGCCGGCCGGCGCCCCCCGCCTGATCACCGAGCGCACCGCCGAGCTGGACGACTCCGTGGACGTCCTCCTCCTCGACCACCTCACCACCACCTGGCAGGCCGCCGCCCGCCCCTCCCGCGACGGCCGCTTCCTCGCCGCCGTCGGCCGCGCCGCCCTCCCGCTGGACGAGGCTTCCGACCTGCTGCGGCTGACCCCGCTGCTCGGCAACCGCGCCCTGCGCAGGGAGTTCTGGACGGCCCACGAGGAGCGGCTGAACAGCGACGACGAACCCCGTGCCGCCAGCGCCGCCCTGCTGTGCGCGGACCGCGTCGCCTGCCTCAACCAGGTGGCGTACGAGAACCGGGAGCTGCGCCCCGAGAGCCTGCCGCCGCTCGACCCCGAGGACCGCTTCGAGCTGGTCGAGCGCTACGAGACGCTGATGCCGCTCGCCCGCGACCGCCGCGCCCCGCGCGTGGTGCTCTACGACCTGATGATGCGCGACCTGGTGCGCACCTTCGCCGGCGAGAACCTGCCCGACGCGGTGGCCCGCGAGTTCTTCCGCCGCGCCTCCCTCGCCGCGGTGCGCTGGCGCCCCGAGCGCTACGAGCACCCGGCGGGCGTGGAGGGCGTACGGCACGCGCTGCTGGAGGAGGGCGCGTACACGAAGTACCGCGCGTTCCAGGCCGCCAACCGCACCCGCCGCGCCGCCCGCAAGGCGGTCCGCGCCCGCAAGCGCCAGGTCGGCGCCAAGCTGCGCGAGCAGCAGTACCGGCGCGCCCTGAGCCGGCCGATCGACCCCGACCTCGCGGTGTTCGCGGCCTACTGGGAGCGCGGGGTGGCCTGCAACCCGGCCGCGATCGCCGCCAAGCTGGCCGAACTCGCCCCGCACATCCACCCGGTGTGGGTGGTGGCCAAGGAGAACACGGCCCTGCTGCCGCCCGGCACCGACCACGTGGTGCCCGGCACCCGCCGCTACTGGGAGGTGCTGGCCACCGCCAAGTACCTCGTCAACAACGTCAACTTCCCCAACGCGGTGGTCAAGCGGCCCGACGCGATCCACCTCCAGACCCATCACGGCACCCCGCTCAAGCGCATGGGCCTGGACCAGATCGAACACCCGGCAGCCGCCAAGGGCCTCGACTTCGACGCGCTGCTGGCCCGCATCGACCGCTGGGACTACAGCGTCAGCGCCAACAGCCACTCCACCCGGATGTGGGAGCGCGCCTACCCGGCCCGCTACACCTCGCTGGACCACGGCTATCCGCGCAACGACGTCTTCTACACCAGCGGCGCCGACGCGGTCCGCGCGGCCCGCGCCCGGCTCGGCATCGCCCCCGGCAAGACCGCGATCCTCTACGCCCCCACCCACCGCGACTACGAGGCGGGCTTCACTCCCCGCCTCGACCTCGCCGAACTCGCCGACCGGCTCGGCGAGGACACGGTCCTGCTGGTGCGCGCCCACTACTTCTACGGCGGCGCCACCTCCCCGCTGACCGGCCTGCGCCGCTCCGGGCGGCTCATCGACGTCTCCTCCTACGACCCCGTCGAGGAGCTGTGCCTGGCCGCCGACGCGCTGGTCACGGACTATTCGTCGATCATGTTCGACTACGCCAACCTGGACCGCCCGATCGTCGTCTACGCCGACGACTGGGAGACCTACCGCACCACCCGCGGCGTCTACTTCGATCTCATGACCGACCATCCGGGCCAGGTCGCCCGCACCCAGGAGGAGCTGACGGAGATCTTCCGCTCCGGCGCCTGGCGCGACGAGACCGCGGCCAAGGCCCGCGCCGCCTTCCGGCGCCGGTTCTGCGAGTACGACGACGGCCGCGCCGCCGAGCGGGTCGTGCGCCGGGTGTTCCTGGGCGAGCCGGAGGAGGCCCTGCCACCGGTGCTGCCGATCGAGGACCGCACCCCCGCCCCGACCCCCGAGGAGGCCACGGCATGACGAATGCGGCCACGACCCCCGACGTCACGGTCACCGTCATCGTGTACAACGACGCGGCCCGCCTCCCGCGGGCGGTCGCCTCGCTGCGCGCGCAGACGCACGCCAACATCGAGATCGTCATCAGCGACGACCACTCCACCGACGACACGCCCGCGGTGGCGCGCCGCCTGGAGGCGGAGGACCCGCGGGTGCGCTACCTCCGGCTGCCGGAGAACAGCGGCGGGTGCAGCGCCCCGCGCAACCGGGCCATCGAGATCGCCCGCGCGCCGTACCTGATGTTCCTGGACAGCGACGACGAACTCCCGCCGCAGGCAGTGGAGTTGCTGCTGGCCGCGCACCGCGAGCGCGAGGTCGACTTCACCATGGGCGCGGTGCGCCGGGTACGGGTGGACAACGGCCGGCGTACGACGTGGATGCCGCACCTGGTCGCCGAGCGGCGCACGGTCGAGGGTATCGAGGACGACCCGCGGCTGCTGTTCGAGCACCTGTCGACCAGCAAGATGTACGCGCGCTCCTTCCTGGACCGGCACGAACTGCGCTTCCCCGAGGGCATCCACTACGAGGACCAGCTGTTCTCGGCCCAGGCGTACTGCCTGGCGAAGGCGTTCACGATCATCCCGGACCCGGTCTACGTCTGGTACATCGACCCGTTCGCGGCGGCCGCGTCGGCGTCCATCTCCAACCAGCGGCACAAGGTCAGCAACGTCCGCGACCGCGTCCACGTCCAGCGCCTCATCGACGACTTCCTGGTGGAGAGCGGGCACGCGGGGCTGCGCGAGGACAAGGACTTCAAGTTCCTCAAGCACGACTTCCGGATGTACGCGGGCGATCTGCCGTACCGGGACGAGGAGTGGCTGACCGCGTTCGCGGACATCATGAACCCGTACCTCGACACCCTGGCGCCGGGCGCGTTCGCCCGGCTGCCCCGGCCCGAGCGGGTCGTCCTCGAACTGCTGCGCTCCGGCCGCCTCGCGGACGCGCGGCTCGCGGCGCGGGGGCTGGGCCAGGAGGTGGCGCCGCGCCAGGTCACGACGGACGCGGCGGGCGTGCCGTACTGGGGCGGGAGCGTCCCGGACACCGAGCGCGGCCGGCGCGAGCTGTCCATCGCCGACCTGGAGCTGGAGACGCGGCCGTTCCCGACGGCGCAGTTCCGGCACGAGATCACGGAGCTGGACCGGGGCAGCGGGGCGACCCTCACGCTGGGCATCCGTACGTACGACCCCGGTCTGCGGCTCCCGGTCGGGCCCCAGCGCGCCGGTCTGATCGTCTCCCCCGGCGGGCGCCGGATGACGGTGCCGTTCCGGCTCGACCCGGTCAGCCCCGGTGTCTTCGAGGGCACGGTGCGGCTGGACCTCGGCGCCGCGCGCCTCCCCCTCCAGGGCTTCCAGGGCTTCCGCCACCCGCTGGTCCGCCTCAACCAGCAGGGCCTGTGGAACTCCGGCGTCCTGCTGGCCCCGCTGGACTTCCCCGCGGCCGCGGTCCGTGTCGACTACCACTCCGGCGCGACGCCGCACCTGGTCACGGTGGAGCCGGAGGGCCGCAACCCCGGTCGCCTGCAGCTCCGCTGGGAGCCGGTGGGGGCGACGGCGGTGATCCGACCGGTCCTGCACAAGATCGCACGGCCGAGGGTGCGCAAGGCGGCGAAGCTGGTGGCGAGCCTGCTGAAGTAGCCGCGTGAAGACAGCGCCGTAGCACTGCGGGCCCGTGGTCGTCCACGGGCCCGCAGTGGCTTGTCGCGCGGTTCTCCGCGCCCCTCACGGGATGCTTCGGCTCAGGGCACCACCCGGTACAGAACCTGGTCGGCCGGGCCCGTCGTCACCTTCCGCAGGCCGGGCCCGGCCAGGTCCGCCGAGCCGACGACCCAGCGCACCCCGTACTCCCGCAGAATCCCCCGCCGCTGCGCCGCCGGCGTCCCCGACGCGAAGAACCGGGACACCGCGGCGGAGCGCTCCGCCGCATCCCGCAGGAACACATCCGGATACCCCGGCGCCACCGTGTATCCCCCGTACGCCGGAATCTGCCGCGCCGGCACCGTCCGCGCCATCACCACATCCCCGTACCGCACCCACGGCGTGATCCAGTGATAACCGGCCCACGGTGCCTCGTACTTGTCGGCGAGAACGGACGGCAGCGCGGATTTCCCCGTCGCATACCCGATCGTCCCCGCCTGCCCCCAGAAGCCCACCGCCAGCGCCACCCCGAGCACACCGGCCCACCCGGCCCGCACCGCCCGCCGCCCCGCGGTCACCGCCTCCAGCGCCGCCGCGAGCTGCGCCGGGATCAGCGCGGCGGGCATCGCGCGGCCCCAGGAGTAGTGCCCGGTCAGCCCGCCCGCCACGACGACCAGCGTGCCCAGCGCGAAGAACAGCGCCAGCGCGTCCCACCGGTCCCGCCGCAGCCGCGGCACCAGCGCCGCCACCCCCAGCAGCACCAGCCCGAACCGCGCGAACAGATGCTGGTACAGCGACTTGTGGATGGCCTCCAGATCCGCCCCGGCGGAGAACAGCGAGAAGAAGTCGTAGTAGGGCCACACCCACAGCAGCACCGCGCCGAGCAGCAGACCGCCCCCGAGCCGGAGCCACACCTGCCGCCCCGGACGGGCGGAGACGACCATGGCCAGCGCTCCGAGCGTGGCGACGACGCCCGTGAACTGGTGGCAGAGCAGGATCAGCGCCCACAGCACCCCGAGGGCCAGCCACCGCCCCCAGGACGCCTCCGCGCGCAGCGCACGGGTGAGCCAGGCCCAGAAGTGGAAGGACAGGCCGAGCGCGAACACGCTCGGGTAGGAGATGGTCAGGGCGAGGGAGTGCAGCCCGACGAACCCGCTCCAGTTGAGGACGGCCGTCCCCCACAGCAGCACCAGGCTGAGCAACGCCAGCGCCGGCGCCGCGCGGTGGGCGCTGAGCGTCCTGACGTACCGCCACACCCCGGTGACCAGCAGGGTCAGCCCCACCAGCGCACCGATGCGCAGCACCACGAACACCGACAGGCCCGTCACCTTGGCGAGTGCGCCCAGCACCAGCATCCACGGCGAGTAGTACGGGCTCGGCGTGTCCGCGTCGACCAGCGGGTTGCCGGGGTGCAGCAGGCGGTGGGAGAGCCGCTGGATCGTGGCCGCGTGCATGCCGAGGTCGCCGATCCAGGGCAGCCGGACGATCACCGCCAGCAGCAGGGCCACCACCAGCACCGCGGTCACCTGCGGCACCACACGGGCCGCCCGTGCGCCGCCGCCCGCAGGCTCCGGGCGGCTCAGCTGTTCTTCGAGGTCAGACTGTGCTGCTTGCATTCTGCTGGAACACCCAATCGCGGAAGCCCAGGTAATTACAGCGCAGACCCTATCCGAAACACACCGATAAGCAGGAAACGGTAAATCCGCCTATCTCCTTTGTACAGAGGACGGCAAGAAAGGGAACGCCCCGGACCGATTCTCCATCGGACCGGGGCGTCCCACCTGCCTGCGCGGTATCGCTACGCGTGCGTGCGCAGCAGCGTCCGCATCGTCCGCATCGCCACCGAGAGGTTGGCGAGGTCGAAGGAGTCCGAGCTGCGGATCTCCTCCAGGGTGGTGCGCGCCCGGCCCAGGATCGGGGCGTTCTTCTGCTCCCAGGCCGCGAAGCGCTGCTCCGGCGACGAGGCGCCGTCGCCCGCGCTGAGCACGTCCGCGGTGAGCGCCGCGTGCGCCGCGAAGAGGTCCTCGCGGATGGAGGCGCGGGCCATGGACTGCCAGCGGTCGTTGCGGGGCAGCTCGATGATGCGGTCCATCAGCTGGGTGATGCCGAGGCGGTCGGCGAGGTCGTAGTAGACCTCGGCGACGTCCAGCGGCTCCTTGCCCATGCGGTCGGCCACCGAGACGATGTCGAGCGCCGGGAAGGCGGAGGAGAACCCGGCCACGCGGGTGGCGAGCTCGTCCGGGACGCCGGCCGCGGACAGCTCGTCGTACACGTGCTGGTACCACTCCAGGTCGGCGCCCCGCACCAGCTTGGGCAGCTGCTGCCAGACCTGCTCGACGCGCTCGGCGAAGAACTCCACCGTCTCGGCGAGCTGGAGCGGCTGCGGCCGGTTGTTGAGCAGCCAGCGGGTGCCGCGCTCGACCAGCCGGCGCGAGTGCAGCCGGATGCGGGTCTGCACGGCCGCGTCGACCTTGTTGTCCAGGGCCTCCACCGCGTCCCACACCGGGGCCGAGCAGAAGATGGCGCGGGCCGCGGTCTGGGCGCGGACGATCTCCTCCAGAGAGGCGCCGGTCTCCTCGCGCAGCCGGTGCAGGTACGTCGTACCACCCGTGTTGACCGTGTCGTTGACCAGCACCGTGGTGGTGATCTCGCGGCGCAGCGGGTGGTTGTCGACGGCCTCCGCGAACCGCTCGCGCAGGGCGGTCGGGAAGTACGCGTGCAGCAGTCCGCGCAGGTACGGGTCGTCGGGCAGCGAGGTGGCCAGCAGCTCCTCGGCGACCGTGATCTTCGTGTACGCCATGACGACGGCCGTCTCCGGACCGGTCAGGCCCTGGCCCTGGTTCAGGCGCTCGCGGATCTGGCGGTCGGTCGGCAGGAACTCCAGCGCCCGGTCCAGGTGGCCCTCGCGCACCAGGTGGCGCAGGAAGCGCTGCTGGGCGTGGAGCATGTCCTTGGCCTGGAACAGCGCGTTGGCGAGCGCGGTGTTCTGCGCGTAGTTGTTGCGCAGCACCAGCGCGCCGACCTCGTCGGTCATCTCGGCGAGCAGCTTGTTGCGCTGCTTGATGGTCATGTCGCCGTCCGCGACCAGGCCGTTCAGCAGGATCTTGATGTTCACCTCGTGGTCGGAGGTGTCCACGCCGGCGCTGTTGTCGATCGCGTCGGTGTTGATCTTGCCGCCCTGGTGGGCGAACTCGATGCGGCCGAGCTGGGTCAGGCCCAGGTTGCCGCCCTCGCCGACGACCTTGACGCGCAGGTCGGCGCCGTCGACGCGGATGGCGTCGTTGGCCTTGTCGCCGACGTCCGCGTTCGACTCCGCGGAGGACTTCACGTAGGTGCCGATGCCGCCGTTCCACAGCAGGTCGACCGGCGCCTTGAGGATCGCCTTCATCAGGTCGGCCGGGGTCATCTTGGCGACCTTGCCCTCGATGCCGAGGGCCTCGCGGATGTGCGCGTTGAGCTGGATCGACTTGGCGCTGCGCGGGAAGATCCCGCCGCCCGCCGAGAGCAGCTCGGCGTTGTAGTCGGCCCAGCTGGAGCGGGGCAGCTCGAACAGGCGGCGGCGCTCGGCGTACGAGGTGGCCGCGTCCGGGTTCGGGTCGATGAAGATGTGCCGGTGGTCGAAGGCGGCGACCAGGCGGATGTGCTCGGACAGCAGCATGCCGTTGCCGAACACGTCACCGGACATGTCACCGATGCCGACGACCGTGAAGTCCTCGGACTGGGTGTCCACGCCCAGCTCGCGGAAGTGCCGCTTGACGGACTCCCAGGCGCCGCGCGCGGTGATGCCCATGCCCTTGTGGTCGTAACCCGCCGAACCACCGGAGGCGAAGGCGTCGCCGAGCCAGAAGTTGTACTTCTCGGCGACCCCGTTGGCGATGTCGGAGAAGGTGGCGGTGCCCTTGTCGGCCGCGACGACCAGGTAGGTGTCGTCGCCGTCGTGCCGCACCACGTCCTTGGGCGGGACGACCTCGCCGCCGACCATGTTGTCGGTGATGTCCAGCAGCGCCGAGATGAACGTCTTGTAGCTGGCGACGCCCTCCGCGAGCCACGCGTCCCGGTCCTGCGCCGGGTCCGGCAGCTGCTTGGCGACGAAGCCGCCCTTGGCGCCGACCGGCACGATGACGGTGTTCTTCACCATCTGCGCCTTGACCAGGCCGAGGATCTCGGTGCGGAAGTCCTCACGCCGGTCGGACCAGCGCAGACCGCCGCGCGCGACCTTGCCGAAACGCAGGTGCACGCCCTCGACGCGCGGCGAGTACACCCAGATCTCGAACGCCGGGCGCGGCGCGGGCAGGTCCGGGATGGCCTGCGGGTCGAACTTCATCGACACGTAGTCGTGCGGGTGGCCGTCGGCGCGGCGCTGGAAGAAGTTGGTGCGCAGGGTCGCCTTGATGACGGTCAGGAAGGAGCGCAGGATGCGGTCCTCGTCCAGGCTCGCCACCTGGTCCAGGGCCGCGTCCAGCTCCTCCAGCAGCGCGTCCGTCAGCTCCAGTCCGGCCTGCTGGCGCTCCGGGGACATGCGCGCCTCGAACAGGGAGACGAGCAGCCGGGTGGTGTGGACGTTGTTGCGGAGGGTGTCCTCCATGTAGTCCTGCGAGAAGGTCGAACCGGCCTGCCGCAGGTACTTGGCGTAGGCGCGCAGCACCATCGCCTCGCGCCAGGTCAGCCCGGCGCTGAGCACGAGGGCGTTGAAGCCGTCGTTCTCCGCGCGCCCGGTCCAGGTCGCGGCGAACGCCTCCTGGAAGCGCTCGCGGCCGTCGTCGCCCAGGTAGTCGCCGTTGCCGGCGCCGAGCGACTTCGGCAGCCGCAGCCCGAAGTCGTAGATCCAGCCGGTGGTGCGGTCCGAGCAGCGCAGCTCGTACGGCCGCTCGTCCACGACCTCGACGCCGATGCGCTGGAGCACCGGCAGCACGGCGGACAGGGAGACGGAGGCGCCCTTGCGGTAGATCTTGAAGCGGCGCTCGTCGGGGGCGGCGCCGACCGGCTCGTACAGGCTCAGCGCGAAGTCGTTGCCCGGCTCCTCGGTCAGCCGCTCCAGGTGCACGAGGTCGGCCACGGCAGCGCGCGGGGTGTGGTCGGCCTTGTAGCCCTCGGGGAAGGCGTTGTTGTAGCGGCGCAGCAGCTCGGCGGCGCGCTCCTCGCCCAGCTCGGCGTTGAGCGCCTCGGTGAACCCGTCCACCCAGGAGCGGGCGGCCTCGACCAGCCGGGCCTCGATGCGGTCCTTGTCGGCGTCCGACAGCTCGGGCAGCTCGGTGCCCTGCGGGACGCGGACGACGAAGTGCAGCCGGGACAGGATCGACTCGGTGTTCCAGGCGGTGAAGTCGACGCTGATGCCGCCGAGCTCCTCCTTCAGGATGTCGATGATCCGCAGGCGCACGCCGGTGGTGTAGCGGTCGCGCGGCAGGTAGACGAGGGCCGAGTAGTAGCGGCCGTATTCGTCCTGGCGCAGGTACAGGCGCAGCCGGCGGCGCTCCTGGAGGTAAAGCACGCTGGTGACGATCGACTGGAGCTCGGCGGCCGGCGTCTGGAACAGCTCGTCGCGCGGGTAGGTCTCCAGGATCTGGAGCAGGTCGCGGCCGTCGTGGCTGTTGGGCGAGAACCCGGCGCGGTCGAGGACCTCGGCGACCTTGCGGCGGATGACCGGGACCCGGCGCACCGACTCGGTGTACGCGGCCGAGGAGAACAGGCCGAGGAAGCGGCGCTCCCCGACGACGTTGCCGTCCTTGTCGAACTTCTTGACGCCGATGTAGTCCAGGTACGACGGCCGGTGCACGGTGGCCCGGCTGTTCGCCTTGGTCAGCACCAGCAGCTTGTGCTCGCGGGCCTTGGCGCGGGCGTCGGCCGGAAGCCGCTCGAAGGAGGGGCTGACCGGGTGCTGGTCGTCCTCGTCGTGCTGCGGGTCGGAGCGCAGGATGCCGAGGCCGGTGCCGGGCACGGCGGCCAGGGTGTCGTCGCCGCGCAGCTCGTACTCGCGGAAGCCCAGGAAGGTGAAGTGGTCGGTGGCGAGCCAGCGCAGCAGCTCGCGGGCCTCCGCGACCTCCGCCTCCGGCAGGTCGGCCGGGACCGGTTCGCTCTCCAGCTCGCCGGCGATCCGCGCCGCCGCCTCCCGCATCTTGTCCCAGTCCTCGACGGCCTCGCGGACGTCGGAGAGCACGCGCAGCAGGTCGGAGGTGATCTGCTTCAGGTCCGCGCGGTCGGTCTCGCGGTCGATCTCGACGTGGATCCAGGACTCGATGTGCGCGTCGTGCGGCAGCTCGGCGGGGTCGACGGAGGTGGCCGGGGTGGGCAGGATCTCCAGCAGCTTGCCGGTGAGGTCGCGGCGCACCACGAACTGGGGGTGGATCACGGCGTGGATGCCGCGCCCGCCGCGGGTCAGCTCGTTGGTGACGGAGTCGACCAGGAACGGCATGTCGTCGGTCACGACCTCGACGACCGTGTGGCTGGACGTCCAGCCGTTCTCCTCGACCGTCGGGGTGTGCACCCGGACGTTCGCGGTGCCCTGGGGGCGGTTCTCGGCGAGCCGGTAGTGCGAGACCGCGGCGCCGAAGACGTCGACCGGGTCGCGGTCGGCGAGGTCTTCCGGTGCGGTGTGCAGGTAGTAGCGCTGGAGGAACGCGAGGGTGGACTCGTTGTCCGGGGTGTCCGGGGAGCCCTCGCCCGTCGACCCGGTCGGTAGGTGCCCCCCGACCGGGCTGTTCTCAGCTACCCGAGCGGCCCGTTCGAGCAGCTCGGCCTTGGCTTCGTCCAGCTTGGTCTGCATTGTCCTCTGGCTCCTGTCGCGCGCCGTTGCGTGACGTAGAAGGAAGTACGGGATCTTCCCCTGCGGCTCGACGCCACGGCCCGGAGTTTCCGGTCCGTTCCGACGCTATGCCGCCAGGCGGGATGAGCGGGGGGTATTCGGCCGTTTCCGACACGACCACGTGATGTGACGCTGCTCTCGGCACCGTCGCGTTCCGGGCCGGCCTTGGCGTCCTGGGGGCAGCGGCGCCCCCGTCCCGCCCGCGAGGACCAGCGACCGCCGCCCGGTCACGGAGGTCCTCCGTGCAAGCCGGGCGCAGGGCGGGAGCCTGATCGCTCCCGCGAGCTATCGCGCTGATCACGCCACAAGGCTATCGCCCCGCACCCCGGAACCGTCATGAGCCGTATGTGTACAAAACAGGGGGTCGAACTTTGACGTTCTGCACAGCGCCCGGCGCCACCCGAGTGGCGTAACCGGATTCGGCCACGCGGGGGCCGGGGTGGGGTAGCGGCCCGGCGTCCCGCGCCGCACCCTGAGAGCTGTACGGCCCAGGAGTTGCCGGGGAACCCGTCCCCGTCCGTCCCGGAGGAGCGCCGACATGCCCGCGAAGATCCTCATCGTCACCGGCGACGCCGCGGAGTCCCTGGAGGTCATGTACCCCTACCAGCGGCTGCGCGAGGAGGGCTACGACGTCGACATCGCGGCTCCCTCCCGCAAGACGCTCCGCTTCGTGGTGCACGACTTCGAGCCCGGCTACGACACGTACACCGAGAAGCCCGGTTACACCTGGCCCGCCGACCTGTCCTTCGCCGAGGTGGAGCCCGGTGCGTACGCCGCTCTCGTGATCCCCGGCGGCCGGGCCCCGGAGTATCTGCGCAACGACCCCGAACTGCGCAAGATCCTCAAGGCCTTCTTCGACGCGGACAAGCCGGTCGCCCAGATCTGCCACGGTCCGCTGCTCACCGCGGCGATCGACACCCTGCGCGGGCGCCGCGTCACGGCCTACCCGGCCCTGGAACCCGACATGCAGGCCGCCGGCGCCAGCTTCCAGGACGCGGAGACGGTGACGGACGGCACGCTGGTCTCGGCACGGGCGTGGCCGGATCACCCCGCCTGGATGCGGGAGTTCCTCAAGGTGCTCCGGGCGAAGGCACCGGTGAACTGAGCCCGCCGCCGCGGGGGGCGACTTCCGGCCGTCTTTCGGGCTCCCATCCGGTCCTCCTCCGGTCGTCCCTCGGTCGCCTTCCGGCCGTCGTTCCGCCGTCATCCGGCCGCGGGTCCGTCGTGGTCGCTCGCGCGGTCCCCCGCGCTCCTTCGGGGCGCCGGCCCGGTCACACGGCTATTCGCTGCGCCATCTCCACCGCCTCCGCCAGCGTGTCCACCACCGGGACGCCGACCCCCTCCAGACTGGCCCTGCTGTGCGACCCCCCGGTGTACAGCACCGCCTGTGCCCCCACGTGCCTCGCCGCGACCGCGTCGTCCGCCGCGTCCCCGATCACCACCGTCCGCCCCGGCTCCGCCGTCCCCGCGAGCCGCGACAGATGCCGCACCATGTGCTCCGCCTTGCTCCCGCCGGACGGCCCCGTCCGCCCGTCGACGCGCACGAAGTGCTCCTCGATCCCGAAACCCCGCACGAGCGGCACCAGGTCCTCGTGTCCGTACATGCTCAGCAGCGACTGGCTGTGCCCCGCCGTACGCCACCCCCGCAGCAACTCCGCCGCCCCGTCGGTGAGCGTGCACCGCGCCCGCCGCTCCGTGTAGCGCTGATGGAATATCCCGTCCATCAGCTGCCACTCCGCCTCGCTCGGCAGCCGCCCCATCAGCCGCTCGTAGAACTTCGGCACCGGCACGCAGTACAACGCCCGGTACTGCTCCAGCGTGATCGGCGCCAGGCCCAGCTCCGCGAAGGCCGCGTTGGTGGCCTCGATGATCGCCTCGTTGTCATGGAACAGCGTGCCGTTCCAGTCCCAGACGATGTGCGCGTGCTTCCCCATGCCCAAGACCGTACCCGCCCCCACTGACAATCCCGCCGGGACGGCCGGTCCTGCCTGGTCAGCCCCGCCCGAGGAGGCCGGGGATCTCCTGCGTGGCGAACCACAGCAGCTCGTGGTCCTCGGCCTGGTCCACGGCGGACCCCGCCTCCTCGTCCCCGTCGTCCGCCGCCGCCATCGCCCGCGCCGCCGCGGTCACGTCCGGCTCGGCGTCGTCGCCGTCGGCGTGGACCGCCGCCGCCTTCGCGAGCGGCACCGTCGCCTTCACGGTCACCTCGCCCGGCTCGGCCCCGCTGTCGGACGCGGCCACGACCGCGCCGTCGGACACGTCCACGGCCACCACGACCCGGCGCCGCGGCGCGTCCCCGTCGGCCGCGAGCAGCCGCAGGGAGGCCAGCGCGGCCCGGCCGAGCGCGGCGTACTCCAGCTCCTCGACGTCGTCGGAGCGGTACCAGGCGCGCAGGGCGGGCGTCACGGCGTAGCCGGCGAAGGAACCGGTCCCCAGCTCACCCGTCCGGTGCGCCGCGGCAAGGGCGGGGAGGGTCAGGGGGACGTAGACGCGCATGCTCGCCGCTCTTTCCTGGTCGTTCCAAAGGGCCTTCAGGATACGTGCGGCTGTCCCCTTTCGAGTCCCTGCCCAGACCCCGAAAACGTCAGCACAACACGTCGTTCTTCACCCGGTGCACCCGCATGATTTCGGGGCTCACCCCTCTGTCCATCCCCCCGGAGGGTGAATCGTCTCGGCCCCTCGCCACCACCGGCCGCGTCCTTGCCGCGCGGTCCCCGGCCCCGTACAAGATCCCCACCACTTGGTTACCGCCCGGTATGCACCGGGCCGTCGAACGGGGACCCCCATGAACAAGGTCATGAGCCGCACCCCTGACTCCCGCCCCCGGCACCGCCCGCCGACCCGCCGCGACACCCGCCGCCCCGGCGCGGGGCCGCGCCGTGCGTCCGCCGACGGCCGTACGGCCACCCGCCCGGCCCGCTCGGCCGCTGGGACGCCCGCCGGGCCCCCTCGCCCCACCGACGTCTTCGCGGACCGCCTGCTGGCCGTCCTCAGCGGTCAGCGCCCGGTCCACTGGATGCTCCGCCACACCGCGGGCCGCGCCTACGACGACCTGGCCCGCCTCGCCGCCCGCGGCCCCCTGCGCGCCCGCGGCACCCGCCCGGTGGTCCGCGACATCGGCTACTACGTCGCCGGGGAGGGCGCCCTGGAGGTCTTCGCCCGCGTCGCCGCGGGCAGCCAGCTCCGCGCCCTCGCCTTCCGCCTCGAACTGGGCCCCGATCTCCGCTGGCGCTGCACCGCCGTGGAGACGGGCCCGCGCCCAGCGCCATAGCCGCGAGGGGGCGCTCCCGCCCCTCCAGGGCGCTGCCGCCGCCGTAGCTGCGGGCAGTCGTGCCGCCGGAGCGGCACGAGTGGGCGCGGCGGCACCCGCCGGCGCCGGTGAGGCGGCCCCCCCCCGGCCGGCGCCGGCGCGGGGCCCCACTGGACACAGGCCCACCGGAAAGAACGGCGACGCAAAGGGGGCCGGGCTCGAAAGAGCCCGGCCCCCTCACGGAGTGCGTGTCACTTCTTGCGACGCCGCCCGCCCTTCGCCTGCTTGCGCCGCTCCGCCCGCGTCAGCCCGTCCGACTCCGACCGCACCGGGCCGTCGTCCTCCAGGTCGCGCTCGACGATGCCGCCCTCACCGTCCACCGTCGGCGCGGAGAAGTGCAGATCCCGGCGCTGCGGAACATCGAGACCCTTGGCGCGGATCTCCGGACGGCCCGCACCCGCCTGCGCCGGCACCGCATCCTCGGCACCCTCGCCGACCGGCTCGGCCTCCTCGACCGGCACCTCCTCGACCTGCTGCTCGACCTGGACCTCCAGGTTGAACAGGTAGCCGACGGACTCCTCCTTGATGCCCTCCATCATCGCGGTGAACATGTCGAAGCCCTCGCGCTGGTACTCGACCAGCGGGTCCTTCTGCGCCATCGCGCGCAGGCCGATGCCCTCCTGGAGGTAGTCCATCTCGTAGAGGTGCTCGCGCCACTTGCGGTCGAGGACCGACAGCACGACCCGCCGCTCCAGCTCACGCATGATCTCGGAGCCGAGCTGCGTCTCGCGGGCCTCGTACTGCTGGTGGATGTCCTCCTTGATGGACTCCGAGATGAACTCGGCGGTCAGACCGGCGCGGTCGCCGGCCGCCTCCTCCAGCTCCTCGACGGTGACCTTCACCGGGTAGAGCTGCCGGAAGGCGCCCCACAGCCGCTCCAGGTCCCAGTCCTCGGGGAAGCCCTCGGCGGTCTCCGCGGCGACGTACGCGTCGATCGTGTCGTCCATGAAGTGCTGGATCTGCTCGTGCAGGTCCTCGCCCTCCAGCACGCGCCGGCGCTCGCCGTAGATGACCTCGCGCTGCCGGTTGAGCACCTCGTCGTACTTCAGGACGTTCTTACGCGTCTCGAAGTTCTGCTGCTCGACCTGGGACTGCGCGGAGGCGATGGCGCGGGTGACCATCTTGTTCTCGATCGGCACGTCGTCCGGCACGTTCGCCATGGACATCACGCGCTCGACCATCTGGGCCTTGAACAGGCGCATCAGGTCGTCGCCGAGGGAGAGGTAGAAGCGGGACTCGCCGGGGTCGCCCTGCCGGCCGGAACGGCCGCGCAGCTGGTTGTCGATGCGCCGCGACTCGTGCCGCTCGGTGCCGAGGACGTAGAGACCGCCGAGCGCCTCGACCTCCTCCTTCTCCGCCTTGACGGCCTGCTCGGCCTTCTCCAGGGCGGCGGGCAGCGCCGCGGCCCACTCCTCGATGTGCTCCTCCGGGTCGAGGCCGCGCTGGCGCAGCTCCGCCTCGGCGAGGTCCTCGGGGTTGCCGCCGAGCTTGATGTCGGTACCGCGGCCGGCCATGTTGGTGGCGACCGTCACGGCGCCCTTGCGGCCGGCCTGGGCGACGATCGACGCCTCACGCTCGTGGTGCTTGGCGTTCAGTACCTCGTGCTGGATGCCGCGCTTGCTGAGCTGCTGCGAGAGGTACTCGGACTTCTCGACCGACGTGGTGCCGACGAGGATCGGCTGGCCCTTCTCGTGCTTCTCGGCGATGTCGTCGACGACCGCCTCGAACTTGGCCACCTCGGTGCGGTAGATCAGGTCCGACTGGTCCTTGCGGACCATCGGCTTGTTGGTCGGGATGGGGACCACGCCGAGCTTGTAGATCTGGTGGAACTCGGCGGCCTCGGTCATCGCCGTACCGGTCATGCCGGAGAGCTTGTTGTAGAGGCGGAAGAAGTTCTGGAGGGTGATGGTGGCGAGGGTCTGGTTCTCGTCCTTGATGTCCACCCCTTCCTTCGCCTCGATCGCCTGGTGCATGCCCTCGTTGTAACGGCGGCCGGCGAGGATACGGCCGGTGTGCTCGTCGACGATCATGACCTCGCCGTCGATGACGACGTAGTCCTTGTCCTTCTTGAACAGTTCCTTCGCCTTGATGGCGTTGTTCAGGTAGCCGACGAGCGGGGTGTTCACCGACTCGTAGAGGTTGTCGATGCCCAGCCAGTCCTCGACCTTGGCGACACCGGACTCGTGGATGGCGACGGTGCGCTTCTTCTCGTCCACGTCGTAGTCGCCGGTTTCCTCGACGCCCTTGAGCGGGTTGCCGGCCTCGCCCTTCTTCAGGCGCAGGACGAGCTTGGCGAAGTCGCCGTACCACTTGGTGGCCTGGTCGGCCGGGCCCGAGATGATCAGCGGCGTACGGGCCTCGTCCACGAGGATGGAGTCGACCTCGTCCACGATGGCGAAGTTGTGGCCGCGCTGCACCAGTTCGTCCTTCGACCACGCCATGTTGTCGCGCAGGTAGTCGAAGCCGAACTCGTTGTTGGTGCCGTAGGTGATGTCGCACGCGTACTGCTCGCGGCGCTGGGCCGGCGTCATGTTGGCGAGGATGACGCCGACGTCGAGACCCAGGAACTTGTGGACGCGGCCCATCATCTCGGAGTCGCGCTCGGCCAGGTAGTCGTTGACCGTGACGATGTGGACGCCGTCGCCGGACAGTGCGTTCAGGTACGCGGGCAGGGTGCCGACGAGGGTCTTGCCCTCACCCGTCTTCATCTCGGCCACATAGCCGAGGTGCAGCGCGGCGCCGCCCATCATCTGCACGTCGTAGTGACGCTGGCCGAGGACGCGCTTGGCGGCCTCGCGGACGGTGGCGAACGCCTCGGGCAGCAGGTCGTCCAGGCTCTCACCATCGGCGTACCGCTGCTTGTACTCCTCGGTGAGGGCCCGCAGCTCGGCGTCGGAGAGGTCGACGAAGTCCTCTTCGATGGAGTTGACCTGGTCCGCGATGCGGTGCAGCTTGCGCAGGATCTTGCCTTCGCCTGCACGCATGATCTTCGAGAGGACGGACACGGGGGCTGGTCTCCTTGCCGGTCGGGCCTGGGACGGTCGGTTTTCCATGACGTACTGAGCAACGGCCATCGTATGCGAGGACCCCGCCGCGCCGGGAGTGCCTGGTGTCCCGGCCGCTGCTTCACAGGGACAACGGACGGGATATGCGGATAGTGCCGCATCGGCGCGGGGATTTATGCGAATTGTGATCGCGCGCTCACGGATCGCGGAAATCGATGGCCCGCGCGGCTCGGGCCGAGCAGAATCGCCCGATGGAACCCGTCACACTCACCACCGGCCGTCTCCACCTGCGCGCCGTCGGACCGGCCGACACCGAAGCCGTGTACGAGGCCGCGCAGGACCCCGACATCCAGCGCTGGACCCCGATCCCCTCCCCTTACCTGCCCGAGCACGCGCGCGGCTTCACGCACGAGACGGTCCCGGACGGCTGGGCGCAGGATTCGATGTTCACCTGGGGGATCTTCCTCCCCGGCGGGGAGCTGGCCGGCATGCTCGGCCTGTCGATGCGCGGCCCGGCCACGGCCGAGGTCGGCTTCTGGGCCGTCAAGGAGCACCGCGGTCGCGGCCATGTCACGGAGGCCGTGCTCGCCGCCTGCCGCTGGATCTTCACCGACCTGGGCGTCGACCGGGTCGAGTGGCGTGCCGAGGTCGGCAACCACGGCTCGCGCGGGGTCGCCGAACGCGCGGGCTTCACCCTGGAGGGCACCCTGCGCTGCGCCCTCGCCAACAAGGGGGTGCGCCGGGATTGCTGGATCGCCTCCCTGCTCCCCGCGGACCTCGGTCTGCCGTCCACCGCCCCCTATCTGCCGGAGCCCGGTCGGTAAACCGCAGCTCGGGACGGGTTGTCAGTGCCGCCGTCTATCGTCCGTGGCATGACGACCCTGCCGCGCCCGACCACCACGCTCACCGCGGACGACGCCCGCCGTATCGCCCTGCGGGCCCAGGGTCTGCTCGGCGCGCCCGACCGGCGGGCCGGGGTGCGCGGGGTGCTGCGCCACCTCGGCGCGGTCCAGCTCGACACCATCTCCGTCCTCGCCCGTTCACACGAACTGGTGCCGTACGCCCGCCTCGGCGCCGTCGGCCGCACCACGGTTGAGGACGCCTACTGGAAGGACGCACACGCCTTCGAGTACTGGTCGCACGCCGCCTGCCTGCTGCCCATCGAGGAGTGGCCGCACTTCGCCTTCCGCCGCCGCGCCTACCGCGACCGCCCGCACTGGAACCACGAACTCCCCGAGGGGGTTTACGAACAGGTCGTCAAGCAGCTGCGCACCGAGGGCCCGCTGACCGCGACCGAACTGGGCGGCGCGAAGCGGACCAGCGAGTGGTGGGACTGGTCCGGCACCAAGGTCGCGGTCGAACGGGCACTGATGTACGGCGAGGTGGTGTGCGTCGAACGCCGCGGCTGGAAACGGGTGTACGACCTCGCCGAGCGCGCCGTCCCCGCCGCGCTGCTGCACGACGAGCTGGACGACGCCGAGTGCCTGCGCCGCCTGGTCCGGCTGGCCGGCGAGTCCCTGGGTGTGGGCACCCGCGCGGACATCGCCGACTATCACCGGCTGAAGGGCGAGCAGGTGGACGCGGTGCTCGCGGACTCGGGTCTGGTGCCGGTCGAGGTCGAGGGCTGGGGCAGGCCGGCCTGGGCGGACCCGGCGGCCCTGGCGACCCAGCCGCGCGGCCGCCACCGCACCACCCTGCTCTCGCCCTTCGACTCGCTGATCTGGGAGCGGGCGCGCACGGAGCGGATCTTCGGCTTCACCCACCGCCTGGAGGCGTACACCCCCAAGCCCAAGCGGGTGTACGGCTACTTCGCGATGCCGGTGCTCGCGGGCGGCCGCCTCGTCGGGCGTGTCGACCCGGCGCGGGAGGGCCGCACCCTGGTGGCCCGGCAGGTCACCCTGGACGGCGCCAAGGCGGTCCCGGCGGTCGCCCAGGCGCTGCTGGAGGCCGCCACCTGGGTGAAGTGCACGAACATCCGGGTCGAACGCGTGGACGACCCCGCCCTGCGCGGACCCCTCACCGCCGAACTCGCCCGCGCCCTGGACTGAGGAGCGGTGCCGACGGCTAGCGGATCTCCAGGATCTTCTCCCGCATCGCGTAGACCACGGCCTCCATCCGGGAGTGCAGCTGGAGTTTCTCCAGGATGTTGCGGACGTGGTTCTTCACGGTGTTCTCGGAGATGAACAACTCCTTGGCGATGTCCCGGTTGTTCATCCCCGTGGCGACGAGTTTGAGGACTTCCAGTTCACGGTCGGTGAGCCGGGGCGCGGGCACCAGCCGGCGCTCGTCGGTGCGCTGGATCATCGACTTGAACTCGGTGAGGAGTTTCGACGCCATGGACGGGCTGATCTGCGACTGCCCGTCGGCGACCGCGCGAATGGCGGTGGCCACCTCGTCGGTGGAGATCTCCTTGAGCAGATATCCGGTGGCGCCCGCCTTGATCGCGTCGTAGAGGTCGGCCTCCTCGTCGCTGATCGTCAGCATGATGATCTTCGCGCTGGGCGCGACCTCCTTGATGGAGGTGCATGCCTCGATGCCCCCGCGCCGGGGCATCCGGACGTCCATCAGCACGATGTCGGGCAGCAGATCCGCCGCCTTGTCGACGGCCTCGGCGCCGTCTCCCGCCTCGCCGACGACCTGGATGTCCTCCTCGGCCGCCAGCACGATCTCCAGGCCGCGCCGAAAGAGCGCGTGGTCGTCCACCACCAGGACCCTGATCGGTTCCTCGCCCGAGGAACCCTCTCCGGGGCACCCGCCGAGTACACCGTCGTCGGTGTCGTCGGCCGCCTCGCCCCGCATCGGTCCGAAGGTGTCCGCCATCGTTCCTCCCCCTGAAGGCTGTGGCCTGTGTGGTCCCGTGCCATCGCCAACCCAAGGCAGCGGCCCACCGGTTGGGCCCTTGCGCTCATGATTTCATGCCGGAACCGCACCGGGGCGCCGCACGCGGCGCGAAGTGGTCGCACACTGGTGCCCCTGGGGGCGCACACGCGCTCCAGGGGCACCGGTCCGGCTCCGGCCCCGGACGGTCAGCCGCCCAGCGTGCCCCCTGCCGCTGGGGGCTGCGCCTCGGCGACCATCGGGTCCGTGCTGAGGTGGATCACGCCGTAATCGTAGGCGTGGCGCCGGTAGACGACGCTCGGCTCCTTCGTCTCGGAGTCGACGAACAAGTAGAAGTCATGGCCGACCAGTTCCATCTCGTACAGGGCCTGGTCCAGGCTCATCGGGGAGGCGACATGGGTCTTCTCGCGGACCACGAGGGGGCCTTCGCCCTTGACCTCGAGCGGGCCGATCTTCGTGGTCGGCACTCCGTCCGTCTCGTCCTCCCCCACCGGGACGCCGTTTCCGTTGAGCGTCGCCGCGCCCGGAACGTGGTCGGGGACCTCCGCCGCCGAGATCCGCCGTGAGCCACGGCGCGAGAACCGCTTGTCGTGCTGCTTGCGCAGGCGCGCGTCCAGCTTTTCCGCCGCCATGTCGAGTGCCGCGTACGGGTCGCTGGCCGCGGCCTCCGCACGGATCACCGGGCCCCGCGAGCGGAGCGTGATCTCCACCCGGTCGCAGCGGTCGGCCTGCCGAGGGTTGGGCTCCTTGGACACCTCGACGTCGAGGCTGATCACCTTGCCATCGAGCTTCTGGATCTTCTCCAGCTTCAGCTTCTCGGCCACGTGCTTGCGGAACCGCTCGGGCACCTCGGTCTTGCGGCCTTTGACGACGATGTCCACGCAGAACTCCGTTCCCGGATCGCTCCGCTGCTTCGGCGGAGCATCTCCCTTTTGCACCAGGTCCGGTGAGCACCGGACCTCGGACTCGGTGACGTCCACCTCCTCCTCCCCCAAGGGCGCGTTCTCCACCCCACCGGTGCGGGTGATTGCCGGAAAACCCGCAGCACGGCATTCGGATATGAGAGGTGTGGCCTGCGCCTCTTTCCTCACAACCGAACATATCTCGCCCGGACGGATGTCGTCACCCTCTACTGCGGCGTACCTCCATTCAGGTGAATTAACCCTGTCACTACCTGCAACGATGCAGGTCGGCGGTCAGTTCCTGTTTATTTCGAAAGAATCTGCGGGCGCGGCGATCACGGCCGCGTGCAACGGCGGCCCGAAGGCGCTTGCCGCCGTTCTTTTCGCTGCACCGTGCACCCACTTCCGCTTCTCCGTCTCCGACCGCCTCCCGGTGGTTCGTTCTTCCCTTCCTTCCCGACTTGCGTTCTCGTACACAGCCCGCGACTCGCCGATTCGCAGGGCCCGCGCCGCCTCCGCGAGACTCGCGCCGGTGGTGACGAGATCGTCGACCAGCACGACCCGGCCCCCGGCGAGCAGCCGGTCCCCGCCCGCCGTCACCTCCAGCGCGCCGGCGAGGTTGGCCAGGCGCCGCCGCGCGTCCAGTCCCGCCTGGTCCGCCACGGCTCTGCGCTGGCGCAGTACCGCCGCCACCCGAGCCGGTGTCCCGGTGCGCCGCAGCTCACCGGCGGCCGCGAGCGCCATCCGCCGCACCGGATCGTGCCCCCGCGCCCGCACGGCCCATCGCGCGGAGGGCACGGGCACGAGCACGACGGGCCCCACAGCGCCGGTCCCACGGACGCCGACCGTCGGCGCACCGTCCCCGGCCGGCGCGTCGAGGGCCGCCCGCACGGCCCCCGCCAAGGCCGCGCCCAGCACTCCCGTGAGCGTGAGCGCGCCCCGCTCCTTGTGCGCCAGCAGCAGCGCGCGCACCGCCTGCGCGTACGGAGCCGACGCGTACACCGCCGGCAGTCCCGGTGGCTCCGGCAGCGGCCGCACCCGCCGGGGCGCATTCCCGGCCAGCGCGGTCCGGCAGCGCGCGCAGAGCGGCGTACGAGGTGCTCCGCAGCCCGCGCAGTCGGTCGGCAGCACCAGGTCGGTGAGGTCCCGCCACCACCCCCGCATGACCACCACTGTGCCAAGGCCGGAGTCGGCCCACCACCCCTGTGGACAACGGCCTGTGGATAACTCGCACGGGGCTTGGTCAGGCCGTTGTCAGCGTCCCCGGCCAGGCTCGTTCCGCCTCGGCGAGACTCTTCCGGCCTCGTCGAGCCCCGTCGTCCGGGCACGCCGGCCCGGACGGTCGGCCGTCAGCCCGGATAGACCGGCGCCGTACCGTCCTTGTCCACCTTCTGCCACTGCGCCCCCGTCGGCATCCGGACGATCCCGTCGTCGGAGTACGCCACCAGCGGTACCCGGTCGTCCTCGGACGCGGCGATCGCCTTCACTCCGGGCAGGGCGCCGGGCGCCGGACCGTCGAGGGTGGCGCCGTCGACCTGGACGTAGCGCATCTGCTGTACGCCGCCCTGCTCCTGACCGACCACCAGCAGCCTGCTGTCCCCGGCCCACGTCATGGCGCTGACCTGCTCCAAGTCGGGCGCCGCGGAACGGAGTCCGACCACCGAGGGCGCCTCACCGGTCCCCTCCTCGCGCTCGATCCGGCCGATCATCAGGGACTGCTTGCCGTCCTTCTCCACGACCAGCGCGACCCGCACGCCATCGGCGGCCACGCGGGCGTCCCTGATCCGGCCGGGCAGGTCCGGGACGGTGACCTTCCGCGCCCTCGCGGTGCCGTGCTCCACCACGTACAGGGCCGTGGCCCGCGGGTCGCGGTCGGCCACCCACAGGTCGCCGCGGGCGTCCCAACTCGGCGTGGTCAGCCGGTCGGCGGGGGCCGGGCCCTTGCTGGTGACCAGCGCGTCGCCGAGCGAACTGTCCAGGGCCAGCGACGTCACGCGCAGCGACGCGCCGTAGTCGTCGACCGCGGCCACGCTGTGCTCGTCCCGCGACACCGCCACCGACTGGAGCGTCTTGTCGCCCTCGCCGAGCGCGCCCGGCACCTGCACGGACCCGGTGCCGGTGCTCCCGGTCGGCATCCGCACCAGCCGGTGCCTGCCATCGACGTAGTACAGGTATTCGGGCCGCTTGGAGGAGCCGTGCCAGGCGGCGGACTCGGCGCGCTCCTCGGTCAGATCGCACAGCCGGTGGCCGCCGGTGCCCTGCAACGCGACGGACTCCAGGGTCGGCGCCAGGTTCCGCAGCGTGAACAGCAACTGCGTGGCCATCTCGGTGCACTTGGACGCCGAGACGCGCACACCCTTGAGATCCAGGGGCACCGTCAGCCGGTTCTGGTCGTCCGGCGCCAGCCCGGACACGCCCTCCTGGAGGGTCGTACCGGTCGGGAAGCTGGAACGCACCACCGGGCGGAGCCACGCGGACGGCCTGCCCAGCACCGAGCGGACCATCTGCGTCATCGCGTCGACCTTGCTGCGCACGAACACCGGATCGGCGACCGCCACCGGCTCCCCGGCAGACCCGGCCGACGCACCCGAGGCGAAGTAGTACTTGTCGACGGACGTGTAGTTGCGCTGGAAATCCGACTTGCCCATGACCACACCGTTGGGCAGCTCGTCGATGCGCCACTGCCCTGACTTGCCGTCACGGGACAGATGGACCTTCTTGCGGTAGGTGCCGGCCGCGGGCGCGTACGCCTGCTCGTTGTCGACCGTGGCGACGCGGGCGCCGGTCAGCACGCAGGTGATGCTGTCCGCCGTCTCCCGGCCGCCCGCACGGCAGTCGGTCTCGATGCTCGGCCCGTTCGCGAGGACCGTGGTCGAACTCTCCGGCCGCCAGGTGCGCGCCGCGTCGTTCGACAGGTATTTGCGGGCCGTGTCGTATGCCGGGTCGTCGCTGGTCAGCGCCTCCAGGAAGCCCTGCATGATCTCACCGGGCGGAGCGTCCTCGGCGGGCGGCATGGCGAAGACCCGTACCCCGGTGTCCTGCCGGGGAGTGGACTCCACGTCCCGCAGATCACCGCTGTCGGGCATGGAGGCACACCCGGCCAGCAGAACGACCCCCAAGGCGGTGTACGCCGCCGCGCGCCACGGCTTGCGCCGGGCGCCCCCCTCGCGGTCAGCGCCCACGAAATGCCTCCCCTGCATCGGTCGAATCCTCCGGCCGCGCCGTCTCCCACCGGTCGGATTCCGGTCGTACCGCCCCGGCGTCCCCTCCCGGATCCGCGGCCGGCCGCTCCTCCGGGTGCCGCACGGACCCCGTGGGCCGGGGCACGACCCGCGTGCCGTTGCCGTTGCCGGGCAGGGCGGTCGGGTCGGCGGTGGGCGCGACGGGGGCGCGCGGGGGCAGCGCGGACGCACGACCGCCGCCCTGCTGCGCCGGCACGGTCGCCCGCTTCTCCGCGCGGGGCGTCCCGGAGTCGTCGGGGCGCCGCTTACGGCGCGAGTCCTTGGGCTCCAGCGGTATCGGCGAACCCCGCAGCGGCTCGTCCGCGGTCCTGGGCAGGGTCAGCCGGAACTGCGAACCGCCGCCGGGCTCGCCCCATGCCTGGAGCCAGCCGCCGTGCAGCCGCGCGTCCTCCAGGGCGATCGACAGTCCGAGGCCGGTGCCCCCGGTGGTGCGGGCGCGGGCCGGGTCGGCCCGCCAGAAGCGGCTGAACACGCGGGTCGCCTCGCCCGGCTTGAGCCCGACGCCGTAGTCGCGCACCGCGACGGCGACCGCGCCGCCCGCGGCGGCCAGCTTGACGATGACGTCCTTGCCCTCGCCGTGCTCGACGGCATTGACGACGAGATTGCGCAGGACCCGCTCCACCCGTCGGGCGTCGGCCTCGGCGACCACGGGCTGCTGGTCGCCGACCACCCGGATGCGGGTGCCCTTGCGCTCGGCGAGCGGCTCGGCGCCGCCGACGACGCGCCGCACGACCTCCCTGAGGTCGATCGGCTCGGCCTCCAGGGCCGCGGCGCCCGCGTCGAAGCGGCTGATCTCCAGCAGGTCGGCGAGCAGCGACTCGAACCGGTCCAGCTGGTCGGCGAGCAACTCGGCGGAGCGCGCGGTCACCGGGTCGAAGTCCTCGCGCGCCTCGTGGATGACGTCGGCGGCCATCCGGACCGTCGTCAGCGGGGTGCGCAGTTCGTGCGAGACGTCCGAGACGAACCGGCGCTGCATCCGCGAGAGGTCCTCCAACTGCTGGATCTTGCCCTGGAGGTTCTGCGCCATCTTGTTGAACGCCTCGCCCAGCCGGGCGATGTCGTCCTCACCGGTGACCTTCATCCGCTCCTGGAGCCGGCCGGCGGACAGCCGCTCGGCGATGCCGGCGGCCATCCGCACCGGCGTGACGACCTGCCGCACCACCAGCCAGGCGATGGCACCGAGCAGGACGACGACGAACAGCCCGGCGGTCGCCAGGGTGCCCTTGACCAGGCTGAGGGACTTCTCCTCCTGGGTGAGCGGGAAGAGGTAGTACAGCTCGTACGGTCGCCCGTTCGGGTCGTTCACCTGTTTGCCGATAACCAGCGCGGGCTGCGAGTCCTTGCCGCTGGAGTAGACGATCCGGGTGTAGCTCTGGGCGGCCGTCGTGCCGCTGTTGACCCGCTGGCGCAGGTCGGCCGGGACGCTGGAGGTCGGGTTGACGTTGCCGGACCCGCGCGGGCTGCGGCCGCCGCCGCTGTCGTCGCCGACCGGCAGCGTCACCACGTCGAAGGCGCCCGCGCCACCGCTGGACAGCGACTCCACGAGGTCGCTCATCCACTGGATGACGTTCTGCGTGGGCCGGCCGTCCGCGCCGTCGGTGCCGTCCGTGCTGCCGTCGGCGGTGCCCGGCGCGGTGCCGGTGCCCGCGCCGTTGGTGCCCGCCGCCTCGTCGGCGCGCTGCTTGGCCACCGCGAAGCCGCCCGTGGCCTGGCTCTGCGAGGCGCGCACCTTCGCGTCCAGCAGGCCGTTGCGCACCTGCCCGATCACGACGAAGCCGAGCAGCAGGACGACGCCCAGCGACATCAGCAAGGTGGTCGCGACGACCCTGAGCTGGATGTTGCGCCGCCACAGCCGCATCACCGGCAGCAGCGGCCGGCGCACCCAGCGCAGGAACAACCGCAGGACCGGGCTGCCCTGCACCCCGCCCTGGAGCAGTCCGCCCTCGAAGAGGCGCCTCCAGCGGGTACCCGCCGCCGTCCGGCCGACAGGCCGCTTCGGACGTTCTCCGGGCATGCCGGACCCCGAAACGGCACTGTCCTCTGACATGTCAGCTCGGTCCGGCCTTGTAACCGACACCACGGACGGTCACCACGATCTCCGGCCGCTCCGGGTCCTTCTCGACCTTGGAACGCAGCCGCTGGACATGCACGTTGACCAGGCGGGTGTCGGCGGCGTGGCGGTAGCCCCACACCTGCTCGAGCAGCACCTCGCGGGTGAAGACCTGCCAGGGCTTGCGGGCGAGCGCGACCAGCAGGTCGAACTCCAGCGGGGTCAGCGCGATCGACTGCCCGTCCCGCTTCACCGAGTGCCCGGCCACATCGATGACCAGGTCACCGATGGTCAGCTGCTCGGGCGCCGGCTCCTCGGAGCGCCGCAGCCGAGCCCGGATCCGCGCCACCAGTTCCTTCGGCTTGAACGGCTTGACGATGTAGTCGTCCGCACCCGACTCCAGGCCCACCACGACGTCCACGGTGTCGCTCTTGGCCGTGAGCATCACGATCGGCACACCCGACTCGGCCCGGATCAGCCGGCACACCTCGATGCCGTCCCGTCCGGGCAGCATCAGGTCGAGCAGCACCAGATCGGGCTTGTTCTCACGGAACGCCGCCAGCGCCTTGTCGCCGTCGGCTACGAAAGACGGCTCAAAACCTTCACCACGCAGCACGATGCCGAGCATCTCGGCCAGTGCGGTGTCGTCGTCGACGACAAGGACTCGTCCCTTCATAAACGACATCATCCCATTCTCGTAACGACGACAGAGGTGCAGGTGAGGCAGCTCACTGGCCTGTGACGATAGTCGTACGGAGCCGTCACTGTCTGCCCCCGGCCGTCTCACGGGGCGCGCTGCGGCGCCGGACCCGCGTCCGGCGCCGCGCTCCGATCAGCCGGTCGCCGCCTCGCGGGCCCGCTTGCACACGCCGGCGAGCGCCTCTTCCGACACGGGCGTGACGACCCCTTCCTCGGTGACGATCGCCGTCACCAGCTCGGGCGGCGTCACATCGAACGCCGGGTTGTACGCCTGCGTCCCCAGCGGCGCCACCGGGATCCCGCCGCCGGGCCCGGTCATCTGCACCTGCGGCGCCATCACCTCGGTCACCTCGAAGCCGGGACGCTGCTCGACCTCGATGGACGCGCCGTCCAGGGTGTCCGGGTCGATCGTGGTCATTGGCGCCACCACGATGAACGGCACCCCGTGGTGGCGTGCGAGCACGGCGAGCGGATAGCTGCCCACCTTGTTCGCCACCGAGCCGTCCGCCGCGATCCGGTCGGCCCCGATCAGCACCGCGTCCACCTCGCCCGCCGCGAACAGCGAACCCGCCGCGTTGTCGGTGAGCAGCGTGTACGCCATGCCGTTGCGGGCCGCCTCGTACGCCGTCAGGCGCGCGCCCTGGAGAAGCGGACGTGTCTCGTCCACCCACAGCCGCCGCAGCCGCCCCACGCGGTGCGCCGCGAGCGCCACCGCGAAGGCCGTGCCCTCACCGCCCGAGACCAGCGCCCCGGTGTTGCAGTGGGTGAGAAGCCGGTGCCCGCCACCGGGCAGCAGCTCGTCCAGCAGCGCCAGGCCGTGGGCCGCCATCCGGGCGCTGGCCTCGGCGTCCTGCCGGTGCAGCGTCCGCGCCGCGGCCAGCGCCGCCTCGGCCGCGGCGGCCGGGTCGCCGCTGCGGGCCAGCTCGGCCTCGTGCGCGGACCGCGCCCGGCGCACACCGACGGACAGGTTCACCGCGGTGGGCCGCGCCTCCTCGATGGAGCGCGCCGCCTCGGACACGTCGAAGCCCCGCGCGGCAGCGAGGGCGACGCCGTACGCCCCCGCGATCCCGAGCACCGGTGCCCCGCGCACGGCGAGCGAACGGATCGCCTCCACCAGCGCCGCCGCGTCCGTGCACACCAGCTCGACCTCCTCCACGGGAAGTCGCGTCTGATCGAGAAGGACCAGTACAGGACCTTCGGGTGGTTCCTCCCATCGGATCGTCGGTATTCCGGACGGCCGTTCGTCCCCGCCGCTTCGTGCCTGCTGATCAGCCATGCGGTCAGTCTGCCCCGGACACCGCGGGCAACTGAAGACATCGGGCTCGCACCTCGCCCGGACCCGGCTTGACCACGCCATGGCACGATGTGCACCAACCTGCCGCCGCGACCGCGGACGGGCACCGAGAAGGAGCTCCGATGACAGACACTCCGGGCTGGGCCTCGCCCGGATCCGACCCGACGCCCGAGGGACGGGAACCCGGCGCGTCCGACACCGCCGACCGGCCCGGAGACGACTCCGGCGCACCCGCGCCGCAGCCGGGCCCGCAGCCGCAGGGCCCAGGCGCGCAGTGGTCCGGCCAGCAGCCGCCACCCGGCCAGTGGTCCGTGCCCACCGGCGCTCCGGGCCAGACCCCGCCGCCCGGCCCCGGCTGGGGCGGCACCGGTCCCGGCGCGCCCGGCGGCTACGGAGGCCCCCCTGGCCACGGCGGTTACGGCGCTCCCGGCGGTTACGGAGTCTGGGGCGGGGGCTGGGGCGGCCCACCGCCCGCAGCCAAGCCCGGCGTCATCCCGCTGCGCCCGCTCGGCGTCGGCGAGATCCTCGACGGCGCCGTCTCCACCCTGCGCACCTACTGGCGCACGGTCCTCGGCATATCCCTGGCGCTCGCACTGGTCACGCAGATCACCACGGTCCTCGTGCAGGGCTTCTTCCTGAACGACATGAGCGTCCAGTCCTCCCTCAGCGACCCGGCCGCCACGCCCACCGAGGCGCTTCGCGTCATGGGCGAGTCCTTCCTCAGCTCCATGGTCCTGGGTCTGATCACCGTGATCGGCACCCTCATCGCCACGGCGATGCTGACGAGCGTCACCAGCCGCGCGGTTCTCGGCCGCCCGGCCACCCTCGGCGAAGCCTGGCGGGAGGCCCGCCCGCAGCTGTGGAAGCTGCTCGGGCAGCTGCTCCTGCTGGCCCTCATGGGCATCGGAACCATGCTGGCCGCCTCGATCCCCGGCGTCATCGGCTTCCTGAGCGGCAGCCGGGGCGCCGGAATCGCGCTCCTGGTCCTCGGTTTCCTCGCCGGCATGGTCGTACTCGTGTGGCTGTCGGTGCGCTTCTCCCTGGCCGCGCCCGCGCTGATGCTGGAGAAGCAGGGCATCGTGCACTCCCTGCGCCGCTCCACGAAGCTGGTGCAGGGCTCCTGGTGGCGCATCCTCGGCATCCAGCTGCTCGCCGGGCTCATCGTCGCCCTCGTCAGGGTGGTGATCTCGGTCCCCTTCACCATCATCGCCCTGATCGCGGGCAACGACGGTCTGGCCGGGATGCTGGGCCAGAACGGCGGCCACCTCAGCTGGACCTTCCTGGTGATCGTCGGCATCGGTGCGGTGATCGGCACCACCATCACCCTGCCGATCTCCGCCTGCGTCACCGTGTTCCTCTACATCGACCAGCGCATCCGGCGCGAGGGCCTCGACCTCGAACTGGCCCGCGCCGCCGGTGTCCAGGGCGCTCCGGTCGGCGCCCCCGGCCCCGTTCCGGGGAGCTGACCGGGTGTTCTCGACGGGGGGACCGTTCACGGCGCCCGGCCCGCCCGGCGCCGTGGCGACAGTCGTACACGGCCTGCTGCGCGCCTCGGGCACGTCCGTCCGCACGGCCGCCGGACCGGGCGACGGACCGCCGGTGACCATGCCGCGCGACCCCGCCCGCGAGGCGGCCCGGCGCGAACTGGCCAAGCGGATGTACCACGAGAACGATCCCGGCCTGTTCGAGCGCGCCCTGAAGGCGTTATGGAACTGGCTCGACGACCTGTTCGGCAGCGTCGCCGGACCGACCCCCGGCGGCGCGGTCGGCCTGCTGGTCGTGATCCTCTTCGTCCTCGCCGTCCTGGGCGCCCTGTGGTGGCGCCTGGGCACCCCCCGCCGGGGCCCGGCCCGCTCCACCTCCGTCCTGTTCGACGACGGGCCGCGCAGCGCCGCCCAACACCGCGCGACCGCCGAGGCGCACGCGGCCCAGGGCCACTGGAGCCAGGCCGTCCAGGAGCGCATGCGCGCCGTCGTCCGCTCCCTGGAGGAGCGCACCGTGCTCGACATCCGGCCGGGCCGCACCGCCGACGAGGCCGCCGCCGAGGCCGGCCGCGCCCTGCCCGCACACACCGCCCGACTGCACGCCGCGGCACGGGAGTTCGACGACGTGACATACGGCGGACGCGCCGCGAGCGAGCAGTCGTACCAGCGCCTCGCCGAACTCGACCGCGACCTGGAACGCACCAGGCCCGCCCACGCCGACAGCATGGCCACCACGGCCCGCAGCACCAGCCAGGGGGCCGGGTGACCACCGAGGCCGCGCCGCCGATCGCCGCCACCTCCACCGCGCCCACGGCCCGCACGGTGTGGACCAGGACGCGGGGCGTCACCCTCGCTGTCGTACTGCTCCTGGTGGCGGGCGTCGCCATCGCCGCCGTGCGCTCCGCGGAGCGGCACGGCGAGCTGGACCCGCGCTCCGCCGACCCCTACGGCAGCCGCGCCGTCGCCCAGTTGCTGGCCGACCGCGGGGTCACCACGCGCGTGGTCACCACCCTGCGCGCCGCCCGCGCCGCCGCCGGCCCCGACACCACCCTCCTGATCGCCGTCCCCGACCGGCTCAGCAGCGGCCAGCAGCGCGAACTGCACCGGGCGACCGCGCCCTCCGGCGGACGCACCGTCCTCGTCGCCGCGAGCGGCTGGTCCGTCGGCCGGCTCGCCCCCGGAGTCAACGCGGACCCCGCCGACAGCCTCGGCTCCACCCTGCCCCCCGACTGCGCCCTGCCCGAGGCCCGGCGCGCGGGCACCGCCGACACCGGCGGCGTCCGCTACACCACCACCCGGCTCGACGCCGACTCCTGCTACCCCAGCGCACGGCTCGCCACCCTGCTGCGTGTCCCGGCCGCCGCCGGGGGCGACACCGTCGTGCTCGGCGCGCCCGACATCCTCTGCAACAACCGCCTCGACAAGCACGGCAACGCCTCGCTCGCCCTGCAACTCCTCGGCTCGCGGCCCCATCTGGTCTGGTACCTCCCCTCGCTGTCCGACGCCCCCGCCGCCGACAGCGACCGCAAGAGCTTCTTCGACCTGATCCCCTCGGGCTGGCCGTGGGCCACCCTCCAGCTGTTCATCGCGGCCGTGCTCGCCGCCGTCTGGCGGGGCCGCCGCTTCGGGCCGCTGGTGCCCGAACGACTCCCCGTCGCGATCCGCGCCTCCGAGACCGACGAAGGCCGCGCCCGCCTCTACCGCAAGGCCAACGCCCGCGACCGCGCCGCCGCCGCGCTGCGCTCCGCCGCCCGCACCCGGCTCGCCCCGCTCGTCGGGGTGCCCGTCGCCCAGGCGCACACGCCCGAGGCCCTGCTCCCCGCGCTGTCCGCCCATCTCACCGGCGACGGACAGGATCTGCGCTCCCTGGTCTTCGGGCCGCCGCCCGGCGACGACGCGGCCCTGATCGCTCTGACCGACCAACTCGACGCCCTCGAAAGAGAGGTACGCCGTTCATGATGGACCCGACCACTGACAACGCCGGGCTGGCCGAGGCCGCGGGGGACCCCCGCGCCTCCCTGGAGGCCCTGCGCTCCGAGATCGCCAAAGCCGTGGTCGGCCAGGACCCCGCCGTGACCGGACTCGTCGTCGCCCTCCTGTGCCGCGGGCATGTCCTTCTCGAAGGCGTCCCCGGAGTCGCCAAGACGCTGCTCGTGCGCGCCCTCGCGTCCGCCCTTGAACTCGGCACCAAGCGTGTCCAGTTCACCCCCGATCTGATGCCGAGCGATGTCACCGGCTCCCTCGTCTACGACACCCGCTCCGCCGAGTTCTCCTTCCAGCCCGGCCCGGTCTTCACCAACCTCCTGCTCGCGGACGAGATCAACCGCACCCCGCCCAAGACCCAGTCCTCCCTGCTCGAAGCCATGGAGGAACGCCAGGTCACGGTCGACGGCACGCCCCGCCCGCTCCCCGAGCCGTTCCTCGTCGCGGCCACGCAGAACCCGGTCGAGTACGAGGGCACCTACCCCCTCCCCGAGGCCCAGCTGGACCGGTTCCTGCTCAAGCTGACGATCCCGCTGCCTTCCCGCGAGAACGAGATCGACGTCCTCACCCGCCACGCCTCGGGCTTCGACCCCCGTGATCTGCGCGCCGCGGGCATACGTCCCGTCGCCGGCCCCGCCGACCTCGAGGCGGCCCGTGCCGCGGTCGCCAGGACGACCGTCTCCCCCGAGATCACGGCCTATGTCGTCGATGTCTGCCGTGCCACCCGCGAATCCCCTTCCCTCACCATGGGCGTGTCTCCCCGTGGGGCCACGGCCCTGCTGTCCACCGCTCGTGCCTGGGCCTGGCTGACCGGCCGGGATTACGTCATCCCGGACGACGTCAAGGCGCTCGCCCTGCCGACCCTGCGCCACCGCGTCCACCTGCGCCCCGAGGCGGAGATGGAAGGCGTGACGGCCGACTCGGTCATCAACGCGGTCCTCGCCCACGTGCCGGTTCCCCGCTGATGGCGCTCACCGGACGCGCCGCCCTGCTCGCGGCTCTCGGCTCCATCCCGGTCGGCATCCTGGAGCCCGGCTGGACCGGCATCCTCGCGGTCAACGGTCCGCTGGCCCTGGCCTGTGCCTGCGACTTCGCGCTGGCCGCGCCCGTACGACGCCTGGCCCTGAGCCGCTCCGGGGACACCACCGCCCGGCTCGGCGAGGGCGCCGATGTCACGCTCACGATCGCCAACCCGTCCCGCCGCACGCTGCGGGCCAGGCTGCGCGACGGCTGGCCGCCCAGCAGCTGGCTGAACGGGACGGAGGTCGAGTCGTCCCGGCACCAGGTGACCGTGCCTTCGGGCGAGCGCAGGAGGGTGACCACCCGACTGCGTCCCACCCGCCGAGGCGACCGCGAGGCCGACCGTGTGACGATCCGCTCCTACGGCCCCCTCGGGCTGTACTCCCGCCAGGGCGCCCATCGGGTGCCGTGGTCTGTACGGGTTCTGCCCCCGTTCACGAGCCGAAAGCATCTTCCGTCGAAACTCGCTCGATTGCGTGAACTCGACGGTCGTACAAGCGTTTTGACGCGCGGTGAGGGCACGGAATTCGACAGCCTCCGCGAGTACGTCCCCGGCGACGACACCCGTTCGATCGACTGGCGGGCCACCGCCCGGCAGTCCACGGTCGCCGTACGCACCTGGCGCCCCGAACGCGACCGCCACGTCCTTCTCGTCCTGGACACCGGCCGCACCTCGGCCGGCCGGGTGGGGAACGCTCCTCGGCTGGACGCCGCCATGGACGCGGCGCTCCTTCTCGCCGCGCTCGCCTCGCGGGCCGGCGACCGGGTCGACCTCCTCGCCTACGACCGCCGGGCGCGTGCCCTTGTCCAGGGCCGCACCGTGAACGAGTTGCTGCCCTCTCTCGTGAACGCGATGGCCACGCTCGAACCGGAGCTCGTGGAGACCGACAGCCGGGGCCTGACCTCCATGGCTCTGCGCACGGCGCCGCGGCGCTCTCTCATCGTTCTGCTCACCACCCTGGACGCGGCACCGGTGGAGCAAGGACTGCTCCCGGTACTCCCTCAGCTCACGCACCGCCATACGGTCTTGGTCGCGGCGGTGGCCGATCCGCACATCGACCGGATGGCGAGGGCCCGAGGCAGCGCGGAGTCGGTGTACGAGGCCGCGGCGGCGGCCCAGGCACAGAACGAACGGCAGCGCACCGCGGACACGTTGCGCCGACACGGTGTCACCGTGGTCGACGCGACCCCGGAGAATCTGGCGCCGGCGCTGGCGGACGCGTATCTGGCTCTCAAGGCGGCGGGCCGACTCTGAGGGGGCGTCGGCTCGCTGCCTTTCGGGGCATCAGCAGTACTCACGGCTAATTAGCCCTGAACGCAGAAAACCCCCGCACCATACGGTGCGGGGGTTCCCCGGAATAATTGTTCGGCGGCGTCCTACTCTCCCACAGGGTCCCCCCTGCAGTACCATCGGCGCTGAAAGGCTTAGCTTCCGGGTTCGGAATGTAACCGGGCGTTTCCCTAACGCTATAACCACCGAAACACTATGAAACAAACAACAACCGGCACTTTGGTTGTTCGTGGTTTCAGAACCAACACAGTGGACGCGAGCAACTGAGGACAAGCCCTCGGCCTATTAGTACCGGTCACCTCCACCAGTCACCTGGCTTCCAGATCCGGCCTATCAACCCAGTCGTCTACTGGGAGCCTTACCCCATCAAGTGGGTGGGAGTCCTCATCTCGAAGCAGGCTTCCCGCTTAGATGCTTTCAGCGGTTATCCCTCCCGAACGTAGCCAACCAGCCATGCCCTTGGCAGAACAACTGGCACACCAGAGGTTCGTCCGTCCCGGTCCTCTCGTACTAGGGACAGCCCTTCTCAAGACTCCTACGCGCACAGCGGATAGGGACCGAACTGTCTCACGACGTTCTAAACCCAGCTCGCGTACCGCTTTAATGGGCGAACAGCCCAACCCTTGGGACCGACTCCAGCCCCAGGATGCGACGAGCCGACATCGAGGTGCCAAACCATCCCGTCGATATGGACTCTTGGGGAAGATCAGCCTGTTATCCCCGGGGTACCTTTTATCCGTTGAGCGACGGCGCTTCCACAAGCCACCGCCGGATCACTAGTCCCGACTTTCGTCCCTGCTCGACCCGTCGGTCTCACAGTCAAGCTCCCTTGTGCACTTACACTCAACACCTGATTACCAACCAGGCTGAGGGAACCTTTGGGCGCCTCCGTTACCCTTTAGGAGGCAACCGCCCCAGTTAAACTACCCATCAGACACTGTCCCTGATCCGGATCACGGACCCAGGTTAGACATCCAGCACGACCAGACTGGTATTTCAACGACGACTCCACCCATACTGGCGTATGGACTTCACAGTCTCCCAGCTATCCTACACAAGCCGAACCGAACACCAATATCAAACTGTAGTAAAGGTCCCGGGGTCTTTCCGTCCTGCTGCGCGAAACGAGCATCTTTACTCGTAGTGCAATTTCACCGGGCCTATGGTTGAGACAGTCGAGAAGTCGTTACGCCATTCGTGCAGGTCGGAACTTACCCGACAAGGAATTTCGCTACCTTAGGATGGTTATAGTTACCACCGCCGTTTACTGGCGCTTAAGTTCTCAGCTTCGCC
>NZ_JBVJUC010000001.1:861333-1078280 GCF_055605065.1 Streptomyces sp. NPDC037203 | reverse complement strand
TTGGTGATCGTCTCGATCGTGGTGAACGTCTTGGACGCGACGATGAACAGCGTCTCGGCCGGGTCCAGGTCACGGGTGGCCTCGTGCAGGTCCGCGCCGTCCACGTTCGACACGAAACGGACCGTCAGCTCCCGGTCGGCGAAGCTGCGCAGCGCCTCGTACGCCATCGCCGGGCCGAGGTCGGAGCCGCCGATGCCGATGTTGACGACATTGCGGATCCGCTTGCCGGTGTGGCCCGTCCAGGCACCCGAGCGCACCCGGTGGGCGAAGTCGCTCATCTTGTCGAGCACGGCGTGCACCTTGGGCACCACGTTCTCGCCGTCCACCTCGATCACCGCGTCCCGCGGCGCCCGCAGTGCGGTGTGCAGCACCGCCCGGTGCTCCGTGACGTTGATCTTCTCACCGCGGAACATGGCGTCCCGCAGCCCGAACACATCGGTGGCGGCGGCGAGTTCCCGCAGCAGGGTCAGGGTCTGATCCGTGATCAGGTGCTTGCTGTAGTCGATGTACAGATCACCGACCCGGACCACGTACCGCTCGGCGCGGTCCGGATCCGACGCGAACAGGTCGCGCAGGTGCAGCGGTCCCTCGGCGCGGTGGTCGGCGAGCGCCGTCCACTCGGGTCGGCGGGTCAGACGGGGATAATGGACGTCGGCCATCTCAGGCGTTCTCCTTGGCGGCCTCGCCCCGCAGGGCGATGGCGTACATCTCGTCGGCGTCGAGGCGGCGCAGCTCCTCGGCGATGAGTTCGGAGGTGGGGCGGACCTTCAGCGCGAGGGTGCGCGGCGGCTGGCCCGGCAGGGTGAGCGTCGCGAGCGGGCCCTCGGGGCGGTCCACGACGATCTCGCCGTCGCGGGTGCCCAGCCGTACGGCCGTGACCACCGGTCCCTCGGTGACCACCCGGTCGACGCTCACCCCGAGCCGCGCCTCCAGCCAGCGGGCCAGCAGCTCGGCGCTCGGGTTGTCCGCCTCGGCCTCCACGGCCGCCGACGTCACCTTCGCCCGCGCCTGGTCGAGCGCGGCGGCCAGCATGGAGCGCCACAGCGTCAGGCGGGTCCAGGCGAGGTCGGTGTCACCGGGCGCGTAGTTGCGGGCGCGGGCCTCCAGGACCTCCATCGGCCGTTCCACCGCGTACAGATCGGTGATCCGGCGCTGGGCGAGCGCGCCGAGCGGGTCCTTGGACGGGTTGTCGGGCGCGTCCACCGGCCACCACACGACGACCGGGGCGTCCGGCAGCAGCAGCGGCAGCACCACCGAGTCGGCGTGGTCGGACACGTCGCCGTAGGTCCGCAGTACCACCGTCTCGCCGGTGCCGGCCTCCGAGCCGACCCGGACCTCGGCGTCGAGGCGCGAGTGGGTGCGGTCGCGCAGGGTGCGGGCGTGCCGCTTGATGACGACCAGGGTGCGCGAGGGGTGCTCGTGCGAGGCTTCCTCGGCGGCCCGGATCGAGTCGTAGGCGTTCTCCTCGTCCGTGACGATGACCATCGTCAGGACCATGCCCACGGCCGGGGTGCCGATCGCTCGGCGGCCCTGCACCAGCGCCTTGTTGATCTTGCTTGCCGTGGTGTCGGTCAGGTCGATCTTCATGGCCTGCGCCAGCTCCGTCCGTCTCGTGCGAGCATCTCGTCGGCTTCCCGCGGTCCCCAGCTGCCCGACGCGTACTGTGCCGGACGGCCGTGCGCCGCCCAGTACTGCTCGATCGGGTCGAGGATCTTCCAGGACTCTTCCACTTCCTGGTGACGCGGGAACAGGTTGGCGTCGCCCAGGAGCACGTCCAGGATGAGCCGCTCGTACGCCTCCGGGCTGGACTCCGTGAACGACTCGCCGTAGGCGAAGTCCATGGACACGTCCCGGATCTCCATCGAGGTGCCCGGCACCTTGGAACCGAAGCGGACCGTCATGCCCTCGTCCGGCTGGACGCGGATCACGATCGCGTTCTGGCCCAGCTCCTCGGTGGCGGTGGAGTCGAAGGGGGAGTGCGGGGCCCGCTTGAAGACCACCGCGATCTCCGTCACCCGGCGGCCGAGCCGCTTGCCGGTGCGCAGGTAGAACGGGACGCCCGCCCAGCGCCGGTTGTCGATGCCGATCTTGATCGCGGCGAAGGTGTCGGTCTTCGACTGGGGGTCGATGCCGTCCTCCTCCAGATAGCCGACGACCTTCTCGCCGCCCTGCCAGCCGCCCGCGTACTGCGCCCGCACGGTGTGCCGGCCCAGGTCCTCCGGGAGCCGCACCGACTTGAGCACCTTCAGCTTCTCGGTGAGCAGCGCCTCCGCGTCGAACGCGATGGGCTCCTCCATGGCGGTGAGCGCCATCAGCTGGAGCAGGTGGTTCTGGATGACGTCACGGGCGGCGCCGATGCCGTCGTAGTAGCCGGCCCGGCCGCCGATGCCGATGTCCTCGGCCATGGTGATCTGGATGTGGTCGACGTAGCTGCGGTTCCAGATCGGCTCGTACATCTGGTTGGCGAAGCGCAGCGCCAGGATGTTCTGGACCGTCTCCTTGCCCAGGTAGTGGTCGATGCGGAAGACCTGGTCCGGCTCGAACACGTCGTGCACGATCGCGTTCAGCTCGCGGGCGCTGGCCAGATCGTGACCGAACGGCTTTTCGATGACCGCGCGCCGCCAGGAGCCCTCGGGCGGGCTCGCCAGGCCGTGCTTCTTCAGCTGCTGCACGACCTTCGGGAAGAACTTCGGCGGCACCGAGAGGTAGAACGCGAAGTTGCCGCCGGTGCCGCGGGAGGCGTCCAGTTCCTCCACGGCGTCCTTGAGCTGCTTGAACGCGGTGTCGTCGTCGAAGTCGCCGGGGATGAAGCGCATGCCCTCGGCGAGCTGCTGCCACACCTCCTCGCGGAACGGGGTGCGCGAGTGCTCGCGCACCGAGTCGTGGACGACCTGCGCGAAGTCCTGGTCCTCCCATTCGCGGCGGGCGAAGCCCACCAGGGAGAAGCCTGGCGGCAGCAGACCGCGGTTGGCCAGGTCGTACACGGCCGGCATCAGCTTCTTGCGGGACAGGTCACCGGTCACCCCGAAGATGACCAGACCCGACGGACCCGCGATGCGCGGCAGACGCCGGTCGCGGGTGTCCCGCAGCGGGTTCACCCAGTCGGCGGCCGGGGCGATGGGCACCCGGACCTCCTCGGGTGCCGGGGCCGGGCTCGCTTTCTCGGTCATCGCGCGTCAACTCCCTTGCTCTCCAGGGACTTCGCCACCGCGTCCAGCAGGTCCTGCCAGGCCGTCTCGAACTTGGCGACGCCCTCGTCCTCCAGCTGCTGGACGACCTCGTCGTAGGAGATGCCGAGCCGCTCGATCGCGCCGAGGTCGGCGCGGGCCTGCGCGTAGCCGCCGGTCACCGTGTCGCCGGTGATCTCGCCGTGGTCGGCGACGGCGAGCAAGGTGGCCTCCGGCATGGTGTTGACCGTGCCCGGCGCGACGAGGTCGTCCACATACAGGGTGTCCTTGTACGCGGGATCCTTCACACCGGTGGACGCCCACAGCGGACGCTGCTTGTTCGCCTTGTCCCCGGCGAGCGCCAGCCAGCGGTCCGAGGCGAAGACCTCCTCGTACGCCTCGTAGGCCAGCCGCGCGTTGGCGAGGGCCGCGCGGCCCTTGAGCGCGAGGGCCTCGTCGGTGCCGAGCGCGGTCAGCCGCTTGTCGATCTCGGAGTCCACGCGGGAGACGAAGAACGAGGCCACCGAGTGGATGGTGGACAGGTCGATGCCGCGCTCGCGGGCCTTCTCCAGGCCGGCCAGGTAGGCGGCCATGACCTCGCGGTAGCGCTCCAGGGAGAAGATCAGGGTCACATTGACGCTGATACCGAGCCCGACGACCTCGGTGATCGCCGGCAGGCCCGCCTTGGTCGCCGGGATCTTGATCATCACGTTCGGGCGGTTGACCAGCCAGAACAGCTGCTTGGCCTCGGCGACGGTGGCCGCCGTGCGGTGCGCCAGACGGGGATCGACCTCGATGGAGACCCGGCCGTCGCGGCCGTTCGTCGCCCGGTACACGGAGTCGAGGACGTCGGCTGCGTCCCGCACGTCGGCGGTGGTCATCATGCGTACGGCCTCGTCGACCGTCACGCCGCGCACGGCCAGCTCGGTGAGCTGCTCCTCGTACCCCTCGCCGGAGCCTATGGCCGCCTGGAAGATCGACGGGTTGGTGGTGACACCGACGGCGCTGCCGCTCGCCACCAGGCCGGCGAGGCTGCCCGAGGTGATCCGCCCCCGCGACAGGTCGTCCAGCCAGACGGACACACCCTCGTCGGCAAGGCGCTTGAGGGCTCCCGGAGTCGCGATTGCTTCGGTCACAGTGATCATCTTTCCTTGTGTGTCGGTGTCAGGCGCGCGCGGCGGCGAGCGATTCGCGGGCCGCCGCGGCGACGTTCTCGGGGGTGAAGCCGAACTCGGTGAACAGGGTCCCGGCGTCGGCGGAGGCGCCGAAGTGCTCCAGGGAGACGATCCGGCCCGCGTCACCCACATAGCGGTACCAGGTCAGCCCGATGCCGGCCTCCACCGCCACCCGCGCCTTCACGGCCGGCGGCAGCACCCGCTCGCGGTAGGCGCGCGGCTGCTCCTCGAACCACTCCACGGACGGCATCGAGACCACCCGCGTGCCGATGCGCTCGGCCTCCAGCCGCTCCCGCGCGGCCACGGCGAGCTGCACCTCGGAGCCGGTCGCGATGACGATCACCTCCGGCACCTCCGTCGAGGACTCGCGCAGCACATAGCCGCCCTTGGCCGCGTCCTCGTTCGGCGCGTAGACCGGCACGCCCTGGCGGGTGAGCGCGAGCCCGTGCGGGGCAGGGCTGGTGGCGTGCCTCTTCAGGATCTCGGCCCAGGCGATCACGGTCTCGTTGGCGTCCGCCGGGCGGACGACATTCAGCCCCGGAATGGCGCGCAGCGAGGCCAGGTGCTCGACCGGCTGATGGGTCGGTCCGTCCTCGCCGAGGCCGATGGAGTCGTGCGTCCAGATGTACGTCACCGGCAGCTGCATGAGCGCGGACATCCGCACCGCGTTGCGCATGTAGTCGGAGAACACCAGGAAGGTGCCGCCGTAGACGCGGGTGTTGCCGTGCAGGGCGATGCCGTTCATCTCCGCCGCCATGGAGAACTCGCGGATGCCGAAGTGGACGGTACGGCCATAGGGGTCGGCGGTCGGCAGCGGGTTGCCCTCGGGGAGGAACGAGCTGGACTTGTCGATGTCGGTGTTGTTGGAACCGGCGAGATCGGCGGAGCCGCCCCACAGCTCGGGCAGCACCGGGCCGAGCGACTGGAGCACCTTGCCGGAGGCGGCGCGGGTGGCGACCGACTTGCCCTCCTCGAACACCGGCAGGGCGTCCTCCCAGCCCGCGGGCAGCTCGCCCCGGCTGATCCGGTCGAACAGGGCGGCCCGCGCCGGCTCCGCGGTGCGCCACTCGGCGATCCGCTTGTCCCAGGCCGCGTGCGCCTCGGCACCCCGGTCCAGGGCCCGCCGGGCGTGCTTCAGGACCTCGTCCTCGACCTGGAAGGACCGCTCCGGGTCGAAGCCGAGGAGGCGCTTGGTGGCCGCGATCTCCTCCGCGCCGAGCGCCGAGCCGTGGGAGGCCTCGGTGTTGCGGGCGTTCGGGGCGGGCCACGCGATGATCGTGCGCATCGCGATGATCGAGGGCCGCCCGGTCTCGTTCCGCGCCGCTTCGAGGGCCGCGTACAGGGCCGGGGCGTCCACATCGCCGTCGGCGGTGGGCTCGACGCGCTGGGTGTGCCAGCCGTAGGCCTCGTACCGCTTCAGCACGTCCTCGGAGAAGGCGGTCGCGGTGTCGCCCTCGATGGAGATGTGGTTGTCGTCGTAGAGGAAGACCAGGTTGCCGAGCTTCTGGTGGCCGGCGAGCGAGGACGCCTCGGCGGAGACGCCCTCCTCCAGGTCGCCGTCGGAGACGATCGCCCAGACGGTGTGGTCGAAGGGGGAGGTGCCCGCGGGGGCCTCGGGGTCGAACAGGCCGCGCTCGTAGCGGGCGGCCATCGCCATGCCCACCGCGTTGGCGACACCCTGGCCGAGCGGCCCGGTGGTGGTCTCCACGCCCGCGGTGTGCCCGTACTCCGGGTGGCCGGGGGTCCGCGAGCCGTGGGTGCGGAACGCCTTCAGGTCGTCCAGCTCCAGCTCGTAGCCGGCCAGGAACAGCTGGGTGTACAGGGTCAGCGAGGTGTGGCCGGGGGAGAGGACGAACCGGTCACGGCCGGTCCACTCCGGGTCCGCCGGGTCGTGACGCATCACCTTCTGAAAGATCGTGTACGCGGCAGGTGCCAGGCTCATCGCGGTCCCCGGATGGCCGTTGCCCACCTTCTGTACCGCGTCGGCCGCCAGCAGACGGGCGGTGTCCACGGCCCGCCGGTCGAGATCGGTCCACTCGAAGCCACCGGAAGTGTGCGTGCTCATCTTCAAGAAGTCCTCGTTCAGTACGGAAGGGCTGGCCGGACGCGTTCAACCTTAAAAGTCTGACTTTTTCGACGGAAGGGCGGGATGTGTCACCCTGTGGTGAATCTGGGACAGTGATCGCGGAGCAGGGACGGCGCGAAAAGGACATGGCTGACACAACTCCCCAAGGGGACGGCGCGGCGGGCGACGACGGCATCAGAACCCTCCCCTTCCCGACCGAGCTGGCCGTCGGCGGTGTCGGCATGCGGATCGGCCGGATGGGGGCCGACCGCTCCTGGCGGACCGACATCCCGCTGGACCGTGTCCACCGCATCGACTTCCACATCGTCCTGCTGTTCACCGAGGGCCCCGTCCGCCACATGGTCGACTTCACCGAGTACGAGGCCGCGGCCGGCGACCTGCTGTGGATACGACCCGGACAGGTCCACCGCTTCTCCCGCGAGTGCGTGTACCGCGGAACCGTGCTGACCATGCAACCCGGCTTCCTGCCCCGCGCCACCGTCGAGGCGACCGGCCTGTACCGCTACGACCTGCCGCCGCTGCTGCACCCCGACGCGGCCCGGCTCGAAGCGCTGCGGGCGGCCCTGGAGCAGCTGCGCCGCGAGTACGAGGACACGACGACACTCCCGCCCAGCCTGCACACGGCCGTCCTGCGGCACGACCTGACCGCGTTCCTGCTGCGCCTCGCCCACCTCGCCGCCAGCTCGGCCCCCGGCTCACGGCAGCAGTCGGACAGCACCTTCACCCTGTTCCGGGACGCGGTCGAGCAGGGCTTCGCCACCAACCACAGCGTCAGCGCCTACGCCGACGCCCTCGGCTACTCCCGCCGCACCCTGGTGCGGGCCGTGCGCGCGGCCACCGGCGAGACCCCGAAGGGCTTCATCGACAAACGCGTCGTCCTGGAGGCCAAGCGCCTCCTCGCCCACACCGAGCTGCCCATCGGCCGGGTCGGCGCGGCCGTCGGCTTCCCGGACGCGGCGAACTTCTCCAAGTTCTTCCACCTGCACACCGGGCGGACGCCGGTGGCCTTCCGCGCCGAACTGCGGTAGCCGCCAAGGCTCTTGACCCGAGATCGTTCTGGGGGCGTGCGAGGCGGTGCGGAGCGCCGCGAAGGTACGGCAGACCCGCTGGTGCCGGGCTCCTGGCCGCAGAGGGCGGAAGGGCTCTGCGCCCCGCCGCCCGCCGACCCGCGGTCCTTCAATCCAGCTGGTACGCGTACACGGTCGTCGCCACCGCGCACACGCCCGGTGCGACCACCTCGGTGCGCAGGGTGTGTGTCGCCGGGTCGTAGTCGACGCCCTCGGCCTCGAACGTGCCCTTGCACACGCTCCGCTGGGGGAGCCCGAAGAGGCTGGAGACGCGGCCGGTGACCGGCCTGCCGTCCAGCGGGTGCGGCAGGTCGACCTGGAGGAGCGGCCTGCTCTGCGGGAACAGCTCGCCCGAGCCGTCGTCGGACGCGCACACCAGCCGGGTGGCCGTCACGAAGTCGCAGCCCTGGATGTCGCGGACCGGCTTGTCCAGGCTGATCTGCCCGGCCTGGGCCAGCGTCCCGCCGGTGCGCGGGGTGGCCGGGTTGAGCAGCGGCGCGGGGAACACCTGGAGCCGGTCTTGGTCCTCCCATTCGCCGGAGACCAGCCACTGCCCGTCGGGCGAGACCGCGGCGAAGGAGTTGTTCACCTTCTCGCCCGCGTCCAGCGGGTGCACGTAGTCGTACCGCTTGCCGTCCGGCGTGGTCACCTCGTACATCTTCGACGTGGCCGTGTCCGCGCCCTGGTAGGCGTCGAAGACGTAGCCGCGCGCGATGTCCGGATCGCCCACGTGGTTCCAGCCCTTGACCCGCAGATCCAGCGGGATGTCCAGCAGGCCGCGGTGCAGCAGCGAGCCGTCGGCCCGGCTGGCGAGGCCCTGGCCGCCGCCCAGCGTGTCGGTGTACGACGTCCCGGCCGCCGTCCACCGGGCCGGCTCGGACGCCGACGCGCTCGGGGCGGCACACACGAGAGCGCCCACCAAGGCGGTGAGCGCGGCGAATTGACGCTTCATCAGGCTCCAGTCACTTGCGTGCGGTCGGAAACCGCATGCAACCACGGATCGGCGGCCACCGGGTGACGGGGGCGCGTCCGGTGTGCCGGTTCCGGTCGACGGCGGGGCGTACTCCGGTCCGCCGTCCCGGCGCCTTCCGGGGCCGGCCAGGGGCGGGGGAGTGCGCCGGGAGGCGGCGGGCGGGGATGATGTGCCCTGGCAGGGCGTACGGGACTCGGGAAAGGTGCGTGGGACGTGAGGCTGACGATTCTGGGCGGTGGCGGCTTCCGCGTGCCCCTCGTGTACGGCGCGCTGCTGACCGACCGCGCCGAGGGCCGGGTCACCGAGGTCGTCCTGCACGATCTGGACGCCGGCCGGCTGCACGCGGTCTCCCGCGTCCTCGCCGAGCAGGCCGCCGGGACCTCCGGCGCACCCCGCGTCAGCACCACCACGGACCTCGACGAGGCCCTGCGCGGAGCCGACTTCGTGTTCTCCGCGATCCGTGTCGGCGGCCTTGCGGGCCGGGCGGAGGACGAGCGGATCGCGCTGGCCGAGGGCGTCCTCGGGCAGGAGACGGTCGGCGCGGGCGGCATCGCCTACGGGCTGCGCACCGTGCCCGTCGCCACGGACATCGCCCGCCGTGTGGCCCGCCTCGCCCCCGACGCCTGGGTGATCAACTTCACCAACCCGGCCGGACTGGTCACCGAGGCGATGTCCCGGCACCTCGGCGACCGCGTCATCGGCATCTGCGACTCCCCGGTCGGCCTCGGCCGACGGCTCGCCCGCGTCCTCGGCGCCGACCCGCAGGACGCCTTCGTGGACTACGCCGGGCTCAACCACCTCGGCTGGGTCCGGGGTCTGCGCATCGGCGGCCGCGACGAACTGCCGAGGCTGCTCGCCGACCCCGCACTGCTCGGCTCCTTCGAGGAGGGCAGGCTTTTCGGCCCCGACTGGCTGCGCTCGCTCGGCGCGATCCCCAACGAGTACCTGCACTACTACTACTTCAACCGGGAGACCGTCCGCGCCTACCAGGAGGCCGACCGGACCCGCGGCGCCTTCCTGCGCGACCAGCAGGCCCGCTTCTACGCGGAGGCCGGCCGCCCGGACGTCTCCGCGCTGCGCGCCTGGAACCGCACCCGCGCCGAGCGCGAGGCCACGTACATGGCGGAGAACCGGGAGGCCGCGGGCGCCGGCGAACGCGAGGAGGAGGACCTCTCCGGCGGCTACGAGAAGGTGGCCCTCGCCCTGATGCGCGCCATCGCCCGCGACGCCCGTACGACCCTCATCCTCAACGTCCGCAACCAGGGCACCCTCCCGAGCCTCGACGCCGACGCGGTCGTCGAGGTGCCCTGCCTGGTGGACGCCAACGGCGCCCACCCCCTGTCCGCCGCCCCGCTGCCCGCCCACGCGGCCGGCCTGGTCGCGTCGGTCAAGGCGGTGGAGCGCGAGGTGCTCGCCGCCGCCGAGACCGCCTCACGGGCCACCGCGGTCAAGGCCTTCGCCCTGCACCCCCTGGTCGACTCCGTGGCCGTGGCCCGCCGGCTGACGGACGGCTACCTCGCCGCCCATCCGGGTCTGGCCTACCTCAAATAGGCCGACCCGAAAGGCTCTTGAACGGCGCACGTGATTATGTTCTTGTGGACCAGACAATGCGCTGATCGGAGGGGGACACGGAGTGGAGCCGACGGCCGGTCCCGGCCAGTTGCTGGCCATCAGCGACCTGCACATCTCCTACCCGGAGAACCGGGCCTTCGTGGAGCAGCTGCACCCGACGGGCGACGAGGACTGGCTGATCGTCGCCGGTGACATCGCGGAGACCGTGGCGGACATCCGCTGGACCCTCGCCACCCTCGCGGCCCGCTTCCGCACGGTCCTGTGGGCCCCCGGCAACCACGACCTGTGGACCCACCCCAAGGACTCCGTACAGCTGCGCGGCGTCGCCCGCTACGAGCACCTGGTCCAGGTCTGCCGCGAACTCGGCGTCCTCACCCCCGAGGACCCCTACCCGGTGTGGCACGGCCCCGGCGGCCCGGTCGCCGTCGCCCCGCTGTTCCTCGGCTACGACTACAGCTTCCTGCCCGCCGGCTGCACCACCAAGGCCGAGGGCCTCGCCTACGCCGAGGGCACCGGCATCGTCTGCAACGACGAGTACCTGCTGCACCCGGACCCGTACCCGAGCCGCGAGGCCTGGTGCCGCGACCGGGTGGCGCGGACCGAGGAGCGGCTCGCCGCGCTGCCCGGCGACCTGCCGACCGTACTGGCCAACCACTACCCGCTGCACCGGCACCCCACCGAAGTGCTGTGGCACCCCGAGTTCGCCATGTGGTGCGGCACCGAGCTGACCGCCGACTGGCACCGCCGGTTCCGCGTCGCCACCATGGTCTACGGCCATCTGCACATCCCCCGCACCACCTGGCACGACGGGGTCCGCTTCACCGAGGTCTCCGTGGGCTACCCCCGCGAGTGGCGCAAGCGCTCGGGGACGCCGGGCACGGCGCGCCGCATCCTGCCGATGGAGGTGGAAGCCGGTGATCGAGCAGCTGCTCCCGGAAGCGGTCGTGGCCGTGGAGGCACTGCCTGACGACCCGCTGTGGGACGCCCCGCTCCACCCGGAGGAGGAGGTGCTCGTCGCCCGCGCCGTGGCCAAGCGGCGCCGCGAGTTCGCCGCCGTGCGCGGCTGCGCCCGGCGTGCCATGGAGAAGCTCGGCGTCCCGGCGGCGCCGGTGGTCAGCGGCGAGCGCGGCGCCCCGCGGTGGCCCGCGGGCATCGTCGGCAGCATGACCCACTGCGAGGGCTACTGCGCCGCCGCGCTGGTCCGGGCCACCGACCTCGTCTCGATCGGCATCGACGCCGAACCGCACGGCCCGCTGCCCGACGGCGTCGCCGGCTCCGTCTTCCTGCCCGCCGAGACGGCACGCCTGGGGCGGCTCACCGAACAGGACCCCGCCGTGCACTGGGACCGGATCCTGTTCAGCGCCAAGGAGTCGGTGTACAAGGCGTGGTTCCCGCTCACCCACGCCTGGCTGGACTTCTCCGAGGCCGACATCACCCTGCGCCCGTCCCCCGACGGCGCTCCGCACGGCACCCTGCACGCCGAACTCCTGGTCCCCGGACCGCTCGTGGGCGGTAGCCGCCTCCAGGTCCTGGAGGGCCACTGGGCCGCCGGGGACGCACTGGTGGCCACCACGGTCGTCATCCCGCACCCCGCCTGACCGGCGACGGCACCCGCGCGCCCCCGGCGGCCCCCGTCACCGCGGCCGGATCCCGGCGACGGCGGCCACCGCCCGCCGTCCGTTCAGCCGGCCGACGGGCACCACTCGCCCAGCATCCGGAAGAACTCCTCCTCGTTGCCCGCGAGACCCGCCTCGGCGAGGGCCGTCTCCGCCTCGGCGAGCACCGAGGGCGGCACCAGGGCGGGCGGCGCCCCCTGCGGTGGACCGTCGAACGCGGCGCGCACCGTGTGCAGCAGCCGCAAGTAGGCCCGGACGGCGGTGCGCTCATGGTCGGTCAGGACGGCGGTCGGCATCGGTCGGCTCTCCCCGGATAGGCGTCACGGTCACGCGCGCTGCGGCGCACGCAGACCAGCTTGCCGCCCACCACTGACAATCGGGCGAAACCGCCCCCGGCGCCGCGCCCCCGACCGCCCTCAGGACTCCGGCCGCTTCACGCTCTCCAGGAGCATGTCCAGCCATTCCGCGACCTTGTCCCGGTGCTGGTCGGTCGGCAACTGCGCGGCCCGCCAGGCTATTCCGCGCACCCCGTGGTCCTGGAGCAGCCGCTCCAGCGGATCCTCGGCGGGCCCGGCCGCGGCCCGCTCCCGGTCGGCCAGCTTCTGGAGCAGCTCCTGCTCGGTGCGCTGGAGCGCGCCGGCCAGCGCCTCCGGGTCCTCCGCCGTCAGGAACCCGGCGTGCACCCGGAAGAAGCGCTGCAACGCGTCGCAGTGCTCCATGGTGGGCCGCCGGTCGCCGTTGATCAGGGCGCCGGCCTGCTGCCGGGACATGCCCGCGCCGTCGGCGATCTCCTGCTGGGTGTACTTGCGGCCGTTCGGCTTCAGCCGGGTGCGCCGCAGCAGCCCGAGCCGCTGCAAGAACCGCGCCTGGACGTCGGGTTCGCCCGCCGGACGCCCGCTGAGCAGGGCCTTGACCACCGGCTCGGGCACCCCGCAGGCGACCGAGAGCCGCGCGACGTCGAAGACCTCGGCCTGGGACACCCCGAGCCGCTCGGCGAGCGCGGTGACGCGGGCGACGACGGCCGGCAGCTGGGCGGTCGCCGCGGCGCCCGGATCCTCGTAGCCATCCGTCACCGACAGAACTCCTACGTCTCTCGAGCAAGGGCGACAGGTGCGTCCGTGCATTCCGCATGCCCGGTACCGGGACCGGCGGTCGCCGTGAACTTCCCGGAGATTAGCCGGTGCCGTGAACCCACATCCAGGTGTCGCCACAACTGTGGCGAATTTCAGCCGTCAACCGGCCTGGAATGCCACGATAGTTGACATCACTCCTCGCGGGGAAGCAGGATCACATCGCCGCGTGAAGGCCGCAGAGGCAAGAGGGGTGACCTCCCGATGGCACATCAGGCAGGAGGGCAGCGGCCGGCGCCGCGGCCCGTCCCCGAGACCTCCGAGACCCATTCGTACCTACAGGACTACGGCGTGCTGCTGGACGCCGTGCCCTTCCCGTCCCTGGTGGTGGACCACCGCTGGGACGTGGTGCTGGCCAACGACGCCTACGCCACGCTGTTCGGCGGGGCGCGCCCGCACCCCACGGCCATGCCGGGGGACAACTTCCTGCGGTTCGTGCTGTTCCACCCGGACGCCGGGCTCGTCCTCGGCGACCACGAGGCGGGCTGGTGCCTGCCCATGCTGGCCCAGCTCAAGGGCGCCATGGACGCGTACGGCCACGATCCCGAACTCCAGGCCATCCGCCGGGACATCGCCCAGGACGCGCTCATGGAGGCGGCCTACCGGCAGGGCCTGCCGCACTGGATCCGTGCCGTCGGCGAGCGCGGCACCCGGCTCGACGGGGCCGTACGGCTGCTGCTGCACCCCGATCCGCGCCGGGGCCCCAGCGAGTGCCGGATCGTGGACGAGACCCCGCAGGCGCTGCGCGAACTGGGCTGCCGACGCCTGACCCTGGTCCCGCGCGACTCCCGCCGGGCCGCCGCCCCGGTGCGCCGTCCGCGCAGGCAACGCGCCACGCCGGCGCACCTGACGGTCGTACCGCCGCCCGAGGACTGACACCACAGGGCCGCCATCCGGGGTCCGGCCGCCGCTGGCGGGCCCCGCAGCTTTCACACAGGTGTCACCTCACCCTTCCCTGACGTTCGCCGCGCTTGGCACACTCGGCGCGGCAGTCACGGATGTCAGGACGAGAGGACCCAACCCCCCATGACCGGAGTCAACCGCCGGCGCTTTCTCCAGATCGCGGGCGCCACGACGGCGTTCACGGCGCTGTCGAGCAGCATCCAGCGCGCGGCCGCCCTGCCCGCGAACCACCGCACCGGATCGGTCGAGGACGTCGAGCACATCGTCGTCCTGATGCAGGAGAACCGTTCCTTCGACCACTACTTCGGTTCGCTGAGGGGCGTGCGCGGCTTCGGTGACCCGCGCCCGGTCAGCCAGAACGGCCGCTCCGTCTGGCAGCAGTCGGACGGCACCCGCGACATCCTGCCCTTCCACCCGGACGCCGACGACCTCGGTCTCGCCTTCATCCAGGACCTGCCGCACGGCTGGAACGACGGGCACACCGCGTTCAACGGCGGCAAGTACGACAAGTGGGTACCGGCCAAGTCCGCGACGACCATGGCGTACCTGACCCGCGCGGACATCCCCTTCCACTACGCGCTCGCGGACGCCTTCACCGTCTGCGACGCCTACCACTGCTCCTTGATCGGCTCCACCGACCCCAACCGCTACTACATGTGGACGGGTTACACCGGGAACGACGGCAAAGGCGGCGGCCCGGTCCTCGGCAACGACGAGAAGGGCTACGGCTGGACGACGTACCCCGAGCGCCTGGAGCAGGCGGGCGTGTCCTGGAAGATCTACCAGGACGTCGGCGACGGCCTGGACGCGAACGGCGGCTGGGGCTGGATCGACGACGCCTACCGGGGCAACTACGGCGACAACTCGCTGCTCTACTTCGACGCGTACCGCAACGCCCGGCCCGGCGACCCGCTGTACGACAAGGCCCGCACCGGCACGAACGCCAAGGCGGGCGAGGGCTTCTTCGACCGGCTGAAGGCGGACGTCAAGGCCGGGACGCTCCCGCAGGTCTCCTGGATCGCCGCCCCCGAGGCGTTCACCGAGCACCCCAACTGGCCCGCCAACTACGGCGCCTGGTACGTCTCCCAGGTCCTGGACGCGCTCACCTCCAACCCCGAGGTGTGGGCGAAGACCGCCCTGTTCCTGACCTACGACGAGAACGACGGCTTCTTCGACCACGTCGTGCCGCCCTTCCCGGCCGCCTCCGCAGCCCAGGGCAAGTCGACGGTCGACCCCTCGGCCGACCTGTACCAGGGCGGCGCCGGATACACGGCGGGGCCGTACGGTCTCGGCCAGCGGGTGCCGATGCTGGTGATCTCGCCCTGGAGCAAGGGCGGTTACGTCTGCTCCGAGACCTTCGACCACACCTCGATCATCCGCTTCATCGAGCAGCGCTTCGGCGTGCGCGAGCCGAACATCTCGCCCTGGCGGCGCGCCGTGTGCGGCGACCTCACCAGCGCCTTCGACTTCTCCCGCAAGGACGCCGGGCCCGTCGCGCTGCCCTCGACGGCCGGCTACCTGCCGCCGGACCACGACCGGCACCCCGACTACGTGCCCAAGCCGCCCGCGAACCCCTCGCTGCCCCGGCAGGAGCGCGGCAGCCGGCCCACCCGCCCGCTGAAGTACGCGCCTCTGGTGGACGGTTCGGCGGACACCTCGGCCGGCACCTTCACCCTCACCTTCGCCTCGGGGGCGCAGGCGGGCGCGGTCTTCCTGGTCACCTCCGGCAACCGCACCGACGGCCCCTGGTCCTACACCACCGAGGCCGGCAAGACGCTCTCCGACACCTGGAACTCGGCCTACTCCAAAGGCTCGTACGACCTCACCGTGCACGGCCCCAACGGCTTCCTGCGCGTCTTCAGGGGACGCAACAAGGCGGCGGGCCCCGAGGCGACCGCCCGGCACACCGGCGACCACGTCGAACTCACCCTCACCAACCGGGGGTCCGGCACGGCCCGGCTGAAGATAGCCGACGGCTACGGGGGCGCCCCGGTCACCGTGTCCGTACGGCCCGGCGCGAGCGTCCGGCACACCGTGGACCTCACGCACAGCCACCTCTGGTACGACCTGACGGTGACCTCGGTGGACGACCCGGCCTACCTGCGCGGCTTCGCCGGGCACGTGGAGAACGGGCTGCCCGGCGTCAGCGACCCGGCGCTCGCGACGGAGTGAACGGGCGATGAACACCGCTGCCGCCGAGCTGGTCAGGTACCGGTCAGAGCAGGGTAGTGTGCCCCGGTGACCACGCAATCAAACACCCCGGCAGGCTGGTACCCGGACCCGCACGGCGCGCCGCAGACGCTCCGTTACTGGGACGGAAGCCAGTGGACCGAGCACACGAACGATCAGACCCAGCAGGGCCGGCAGGCCGCGGGGGCCCAGCCGGGCATACCGCAGCAGCAGGCCCAGCAGGCCGCACCGCAGCAGCAGTTCCCGCAGCAGCAGGCCGCTCCCGACGCACGGGTGCAGCGCCAGGTGCAGCAGCAGGCGGGCGTCGTGGCCGGCGGCCCCGGCGGCGGCACCCTGTTCACCGAGCCGGTGCTGGTGGTGAACCAGAAGGCCAAGCTGATCGAGCTGACCAACGAGTACAAGGTCATGGATCAGAACGGCCGCGAGCTCGGCTCGGTCACCGAGGTCGGGCAGGGCGTGCTGCGCAAGATCCTGCGCTTCGTCTCCAGCTGGGACCAGTTCCTGACCCACAAGCTGGAGATCCGCGACGCCTACGGCCAGCCGCAGCTGCTGCTGACCCGGCCCGCGAAGATCTTCAAGTCGCGGGTGATCGTGTCCCGCCCGGACGGCTCGCAGGTCGGCGAGATCGTCCAGCAGAACATGATCGGCAAGATCAACTTCGCGATGAACGCGAACGGCCAGCAGGTCGGCGCGATCAAGGCGGAGAACTGGCGGGCGTGGAACTTCGCGATCGTCGACCACGCGGACAACGAGGTGGCCCGGATCACCAAGACCTGGGAGGGCCTCGCCAAGACGCTGTTCACCTCCGCGGACAACTACGTCCTCCAGATCCACTACCAGCTGCCCGAGCCGCTGCTGAGCCTGGTGGTCGCGACGGCGCTGACCGTCGACACCGCGCTCAAGCAGGACTCGCGGGGCTGGAACTGACCGCCTCCCGTACGGGGGCACGCGGCACAGCGCACACAGCACGGCGGAACAAGGGATACGGCGACGGCGGCCGGGGCACGCGGAGACGCGCGCACCGGCCGCCGACGTCTGCCCGCACCGCGGTCACAGCGCCGTGAGGTGCCCCGGCTGTTCGGGCCGTCCGGGCTGCTCCGGCAGCCGGGGGCGCAGCGCGGGTTCGGCCGCCGCGGTCCCCGGCCGCAGGGCGAGCACCGCGGCCACCGGATGGTCGTCCGGCTCCTCGCCGTCCGCGCGCTCCCCGGCGCCCCGCGGCTCGGTGACGCGGGTGAGCAGCACCACGCCACGGGCGGCGAGCACCGCCCCGGCGAGCGCCAGCAGCACCCCGCCCGCGCCGCCGGTCAGGCCCTGTCCGAGCAGGGTCAGCCCGATCAGCGCGGCGGCCACCGGGTTGGCCAGTGTGACGACCGCCAGCGGGGCGCCGAGGCCCCCGCGGTAGGCGGTCTGCGACAGCAGCAGCCCGCCCACGGCGAACGCCGCGACCAGCACCGCGACCACGACCACCTCGGTGCTCAGCACCGGCCCCGAGCGGTCGGTGGCGGCCACGGTCACGGTCTGGGTGAGCGCGGAGGCCACCCCCGAGGCGAACCCGGACGCGGTCGCGTGCCGCAGTCCGGGCCGGGCGCCGGGCCAGGACAGGGCGCCGATCAGCGCGGCCGTCGTACCGGCCACCGCCACCGCCTCCGGCAGGCTCAGCACCCGCGCGGGCGCGGGACCGGACGCGGTGACCAGGACTGCGCCGAGACCGAGCAGGGTGAGCGCCGTACCGCGCCACTCCACCGCGCTGACCCGCCGCCCGGCCGCCCGCGCGCCCAGCGGCACGGCCGCCACCAGGGTGAGGGCGCCGAGCGGCTGTACGACGGTCAGCGGGCCGTACTTCAGGGCCACCACGTGCAGCAGCGCCGCCGACGCGTTCAGCCCGACCGCCGACCACCAGGCGCCGGTGCCGAGCAGCCGCAGCAGCCCGGTGCCGGGGTCGCGGGCGGCCAGCCGCTCCTGGGCGACCGCGGCGAGGGCGTAGGCCACTGCCGAGACCAGGGACAGCGCGACGGCGAGCAGCTCGGCGGGGTTCATCGGCCCGCTCCCGCCAGGACCCGCTGGCGCTGGCGCGGGACGATCCGGCCGGTGCCGGTGCCGGTGCCGGTGCCGGCACCGGGGCCCGGCGCCGTGGTGGCGCGGTGCGGGGGGCGGAGCAGCGCGAGGGCGATGCCCAGCATGGCGGTCGCGGCGAGCGCGTCGAGCCAGAAGTGGTTCGCCGTGCCCACGATCACCAGCAGGGTGACCAGCGGGTGCAGCAGCCACAGCCAGCGCCAGCGGGAGCGGGTGGCCGTGATCAGGCCGATCGCCACCATCAGCGCCCAGCCGAAGTGCAGCGAGGGCATCGCGGCGAACTGGTTGGAGAGATGGTCGTGGGCGGGCGGGCCGTACACGGAGGGGCCGTAGATCCGGGCGGTGTCCACGAGGCCGGTCCCGGTCAGCATGCGCGGCGGGGCCAGCGGGAACGTGAAGGGCAGCACCAGGGCCGCCGCGGTGATCGCCGCGAGGACCCGGCGGGCCCAGACGTAGTGGGCGGGCCGCCGGAGGTAGAGCCAGACCAGGAAGGCGAGCGTGGCCGGGAAGTGGACCGTCGCGTAGTAGGTGTTGGCCGCCCGCACGAGCACGTCGCCGTGGAGCAGCGCCGACTGGACGGCGGTCTCGCGCGGCAGGTGCAGGGCCCGCTCCAGGTGCCAGACGTGATGGGCGTTGTGGAAGGCGCGCAGGGTGTGGCCGGTGGCCAGCTGCCGGCCGAGCTTGTAGACGAGGAAGAGTCCCGCGACGAGCAGGAACTCGCGCAGGAGACCCGGCCGCGCGGAGGCGTCCGGGCCCGTTCTTGCCCCGGCAGGCTCGGTGAGCGCAGTCATCTCCCGGCCCCCTTCGCTGACGATCGTGTGTGGCAACGCTTCGGTACGGTGCGGCACCTCTTTGGTACGTGTCCGTACCGATACGTTGGTGTACCGATACGCAAGTGTACCGATACGATTGGGTACCGGTACACTGGCGTATCGATTGAAGTGCGACACACTGGAATCCGGGCACAGGGCGCCCGCGGAGGGCGCCCTTGAGTGAGGGGAAGCGCGAACATGACGTCGCAGGCCGCGGAGGGACCGGAGACGGTCGTCGCCTCGCGCCGCTCCAAGATCACGCCGGAGCGTGAGCGGGAGTTCTTCGACGCCGTGCTGGAACAGATCCGGGAGTGCGGCTACGAGTCCGTGACCATGGAGGGCGTCGCCTCCAGCACCCGGTGCAGCAAGTCCACGCTTTACCGGCAGTGGAAGAACAAACCCCAGTTCGTGGCCGCCGCGCTGCGGGCCCGCGGGCGGGTGCGCTTCGCCGGGATCGACACCGGGTCGCTCGCCGAGGACCTGCGCCAGGCCGCGCGGGCCGCCGGCGACTGGTCCGGCAAGGACACCAAGCTGCTCCAGGCGCTCGGCTCCGCGGTGACCCAGGACCAGGAGCTGGCCCAGGCGCTGCGCGAGGCGCTGGTGCACCCGGAGATCGCCGCGCTCCAGGAGATCCTCGACCGCGGCGTGGCGCGCGGCGAGATCCCCGCGGACCATCCCGCGCTGGAGTTCGTCCCCGCCATGATGTTCGGCGTGCTGCGCGTGCGGCCCGTGCTCAGCGGCCAGTACGCCGACGCCGGCTACCTGCTCCGGTTCGTGGAGGCCACCGTGCTGCCCGCGCTCGGACTGAGATGAGACCCAGGCCGCCGTTCACGGGATGACTGAACGGCGGCCTGCTCGCGCCGCACCGTGGGGACGGGGGCGGCGCGCACCCCCGGCCGGGTGGGGCCCCCTTGAGCGGAGGGGGCCCCGCCCGGCCGAACATTTCGGCACCCGGCAGGGTGCGGGGGCGGCGGAGAGGGGTCAGACGTTCTGGCCGCTGCCGCCGCCGGAGGAGACCTTGATGCCCTTCAGGATCTCGTCGATGACCCCGGTGTCCTGCCCCACGTCGATGCCGAAGCGCACGACGACCATCTGCCGGGAGTCGTTCGGGGAGGGGAAGGCGACCGACTCGACCAGACCGTCGGCGCCCTTGCTGGTGACGGCCCTCCAGCGCACCATGTAGCCCTTCTGCCCGGCCACCGTCACCGCCTGCGCGGCCAGTTGCCGGTGCGAGGTGATGCTGCCGTAGGTGCTGCCGCCGTACGACTCCTTGGCGTTCGCCGCGATATCCGCCTTCGCGACCTGCTCCGCGGTGTCGCCGTCGGTGCCCAGGGCCACGGCGGGCGCGGTGTAGGCGCCGCCCGCGGTGCAGGTCTGGGAGCTGTTGCCGGGGCACTTGTAGGAGTCGTCCGAGGTGACCTGCGCGCCGACGCTGATCGCCTGCCCGGTCCAGCCCTTCGGCACGGGCAGGCTGACGCCGTCGATCGCGTCCGGCACGGTCCCGCCGCCCTTGATCTTGGGCGCGGGCGAGGGCGAGGGACCGCCGGAGCCGCCCGAACCGTCGGAACCCCCCGGTCCGCCGAGGCCGCCCGAGCCGCCCGAGCCGTCCTCGCCGCCCGAGGCGCCGCCGGATCCGCCGGAGCCTCCCGGTCCGCCGAACCCGCCGCCGTTCTGCCCGCCGCTCGCGCTGTGCTGCGCCCCGGCGCGGTCGCCGCCCTGGCCGCCGCCGTCGTCCGTGAGCGCGTACACCCCGATCCCGATGCAGGCCAGCACCGCGACCGCCGCGGTGACGGCTATGCCGGTGCGCAGCCCGCTCCGGGCGGGGGGCTGGGGCGGGGCGGGGTAGGCGGGGTAGCCGGTGTACGCCGGGTAGCCGGGCTGACCGGGGGCCTGCTGGTGATAACCGGGCTGGCCGGGGGCCTGCTGGTAGCCGGGCTGGCCGGGAGGAGGCTGGTGGCCGGGGTAGGCGCCGTAGCCATAGCCGTGGCCGGGGGCGGCGGAGGGAGCCTGGCCGGCGGGCGGGGGAGTGGTCCCCGGCGCCGGACCGGCGAGGGGGGTTTGACCGGCGGGCGGCACGGGTCCTGCCGGTGCCGCCGGGCCGCCATGCGGGGCAGGGTCCGTCGGTGCCGCCGGGTCCGCCTGTGCCGCTGCCTCGGCCTGCGTCGCCGGGCCCGGACCCGCCGCCGTGCCGGTCTCCGGTGCCTGGGCGCCGACCTGGGTCTGACCGGTCCTTGACGCCTTGCCGTCGTCCGGTGCCTGGCCGGTCTTCGCCGCCGGGTCCGTGGTCGCGGCCGTGTCCACGGGCGGGGTGGGCGTACCGCCGGGCGCCGCTGCTGTCGGGGGACCCCACGTCGCGGCCGTCCCGGCGGGGCGGATCCGGTCCGTCCATGCCTCGCCGTCCCACCAGCGCTCGGCGGGCGGACCGTCATGCGTCTGACCGGGGTCGGGGTACCACCCCGGAGGAGTCACCTGCGTCATGGGCCCACCGTATGAGGCAACCGTGAAAGTGTGATGAGAGGATCTGTCGCCAATCACTCGACCCCGGACATTTCACCTCCCGATTTCTTCGGCCGCCCCGGTCCGGCCCCCCTCCCCGTCCTCCACCACCAGCCGCACCGGCGCACACGCCACGCGCTCCCGCATCGGGAACCCGTGCCGCCCCGGTGTCACCGAACCCAGCACGCTCGGCCGCCGCGCCCCCGTGCTGCGCGGATCGGTGCCCGCGAGGCCGTGCACCGTGAGGAAGCCGAGGACGGCGAAGGCGTACGCCTCCTTCGCGGCGGCGGGCAGCCCGAGCTCGTCCGAGGAGCGCAGCGGGACCCGGCCGAGCAGCTCCCGCAGCAGGCGCACCAGCACCGGGTTGCGCATGCCCCCGCCGGACCCGATCACCTCGCTCGCGCCGACGGACCGCACCGCGTCCGCGACCGTCCGCGCGGTCAGCAGGGCGAGCGTGGCGAGGACGTCCTGCGGTCGGGCCCCGTCGAAGGCGCCGGCGGCCCGCAGATACCCGGCGTGGAACAGCTCCTTGCCGGTGGTGCGCGGCGCCGGCCGCGCGTAGTACGGCTCCGCGAGCAGCCGTGCCAGCAGCCGCGGGTCGGGGCGGCCGCGCGCGGCGAGGGCGCCGTCCGCGTCGTAGGCCAGCCGTCCGCCGCTGAACTCCCGTACCGCCGCGTCCAGCAGCGCACAGCCGGGACCGGTGTCGAAGGCGGTGCCGTCCGGTGCGGTCAGGTTGGCGATGCCGCCGATGTTCAGCGCCACCGGGCGGCCCGGCCGGCCCCGCAGCCACAGCAGGTCGAACAGGCTGACGAGCGGCGCCCCCTGGCCGCCCGCCGCGACGTCCCGTGCCCGGAAGTCGGCGACCACGGGCAGCCCGGTCGCCTCCGCGATCCACGCGGGCTGCCCGAGCTGCAGGGTGCCGCGCACCCGTCCGTCCGCCACCCAGTGGTAGACCGTCTGCCCATGCGAGGCCACCAACTCCGCACGGCCCGCGCACAGTTCCCGGTCCGCCCGCACCGCCGCCGCCGCGAACGCCCGCCCGATCCCGGTGTCCAGGCGGCACACCGCGTCGAACCCGCACTGCGCGGGCGGCATCGCCCGCGCGAGCGCCGCGCGCAGCGGCTCCTCGTACGGCGCGCTGACCATGCCGAGCGGCCGCAGCGTCAACGTGTCCCCGGTCAGCCGCAGTTCACCGGCCGCCGCGTCCACGGCGTCGTACGACGTCCCGGACATCAGCCCGATCACCCGCACCGCTTCCTCCAACCCGCGCTCGGGGAAGCAGCATTCGGTGGCTCATCCCGCCGACTTCCCTCCTGTGGTGTCCTCTTCAGCAGCGCGAGCCCGCTCACCGCGCACGCCGCCGCCGCGTAGTAGCCCGGCACGTCCGGGTTCCCGGTCCGGCGCACCGCCTCCGTGATGAACAGGCCCGCGCAGCCGGAGAACACCGCGTTGGACAGCGCGTAGGCGAGACCCAGGCCGGTCCAGCGGACACGGGAGGGGAACATCTCCGCGAGCAGGGCCGGGCCGGGGCCCGCCAGCAGGCCCACCACCGCGCCGGCACCGGCCAGGGCGAGAGCCTTCGCCACGACCGGGGTGCCCGGATCCTGGAGCAGACCGAGCACCGGCAGCGCACCCGCCACCACCAGCACCACACCCGCGAGCAGCACCGGCCGCCGCCCCACCCGGTCGCTGAGCGCCCCCGCCGGCAGGATCGCCGCGGCGAACCCCGCGTTGGCCACCGCCGCGGCCACCAGCGCCTGCGTGAACCCGGCGTGCAGCGCACTCTGGAGGTAGGAGGGGAGCACCACGAGGAAGGTGTAACCGGCCGCCGACCAGCCCGTCACCCGCGCCGCGGCCAGCACGATCGCACCCCAGCCGAGCCGCACGGAAGGAGACGCGGGCCGCTCCAGGAACTCCGGCGTCTCCGCGAGGCCGGTGCGCAGCCACAGCGCCAGCAGACCCAGCGGCACGGCGAGCAGGAACGGCAGCCGCCAGCCCCACGCGGTGAGCCGCTCCATGCCCAGCACGGCCGCGGTCACCGCCGTGACCCCCGCGCCGCCCAGCAGTCCCAGCGCCACCGTGAAGGACTGCCACGCCCCGTACACTCCGCGCCGCCCCGGCGGGGCGAACTCCGTCAGCACCGCCACCGCGCCGCCGAACTCCCCGCCCGCCGCCAGCCCCTGGACGATCCGCAGCAGCGTGAGCAGCCAGGGCGCGAGGGCCCCCACCGCGCCGTACGTCGGAAGCGCCCCGATCAGCGCCGTCGCGCCCGACATCAGCGCCACCACCCCGATCAGCACCGGCCGCCGCCCGTACCGGTCGCCCAGCCGGCCGAACAGGAGCGCGCCGAGCGGCCGGAAGAAGAACGCGAGCGCGAAGGAGGCGTACGTCCGCACCAGCCCCTGCACCGCGCCGCCGCCCGCCGGGGTGAAGAAGCGCTCGGCGAGCACGGTCGCGAGGAAGCCGTAGACCGCGAACTCGTACCACTCCACGAAGTTCCCGGCCGATCCCGCCGCCACCGCCCGCGCTCCGGGGGCCCGTCGTGTCGTACGTCCGCGCGCAACGCGCCCCGTATGAGTCACTGCTGACGCTCCGTCCGCCGACGACACCGCTGATCGGGGCGGGTCCGCGTCGCCCGGCCGCCCGGACTTTCACTCGGCTGTGCAACAGCTGCCCCGACCGTCCACCACATATCCCACCGGACGGCTACGCTCGGGGTCTGTACGTCATTCGGGCGACCTTGGGGAGGGAAAGGGATGACGGAGGGACGGCCGGCGGCGGCCGCTTCGGCTCCCCTGTGGGAGCGGGACGCGGAGATCGGCACCGTCGCGCGGGCCATCGAGGAGCTGCGCGCCGACAAGTCCTCCGCGGGCGGCCTGCTCGTCTTCCGCGGCGAGGCGGGCCTCGGCAAGACCGCGCTGCTGACCGAGACCCGCCGTATGGCCGAGGGCCGCGGTTGCGCCGTGTGGTACGCACGCGGCGCCGAGACCCTGAGATCCGTGCCCTTCAACGTCGTACGGCAACTGCTCCAGCCCGCGCTGCTGTCGCTGCTGCCCGAGGAGGCCCGCGAGTACCTCGGCGACTGGTACGACATCGCCGGTCCCGCCCTCGGCATAGCCGAACCGCAGGAGGAGAGCGCCGACCCGCAGTACGTGTGCGACGGCCTCGTCGCCGCCGTCCGCCGGCTCGCCCGCCGCGAATGGCCGCTCGTGCTGCTGATCGACGACGCGCACTGGGCCGACCAGGAGACCCTGCGCTGGCTCGCCGCCTTCGCCGAACGCCTGGACGACCTGTCCGTCCTCGTCGTGGTCGCGCGCAGGCCCGGCGAGGTCAGCGGGGAGAGCGCCCGCCTCCTCGACGCGGTCGCCGAGGCCGCGGGCCGTCCCGTGAACAACCTGCGCGCGCTCACCCCGGACGCCGCGGCCGGACTCACCCGCGCCACCCTCGGCCGGCACGCCGACGACGCGTTCTGCCGCGAGGTCTGGGCCGTCACCGCGGGCAACCCGTACGACGCCGTCGAGCTCCTCGCCAAGGTGCAGGAGAGCGAACTGTCACCGGTGGAGGCCCGCGCCGGGGAGCTGCGCGCCCTCAACCGCGCGGCCCGCGGCGGCGGACTGGTCGACCGGATCAAAGAACTCGGCTTCCAGGCCACCCAGTTCGCCTGGGCCGCCGCCGTCCTCGGCACCGGCATCACCCTCGGCTCCGTCGCCCGCCTCGCCACCATGGACGAGGAGGACGCCCGGCACTGCGCCGAACTCCTGCGCACCGCCCGCATCCTCACCACGCCCGACCCCACGGCCGCCGAACACCGCGGCGCCGACCTGGAGTTCGTGCACCCGCTGATCGCCTCCGCCGTCTACAACTCCATCCCGGCGGGCGTGCGCACCGCCATGCACGGCGTCGCCGCCGAGATCGTCACCGAGCTGGGCCGGGGCGCCGCCGAAGCGGCCCGGCATCTGCTGGTGGTCCATCCGGAGGCCGACGAGAGGCTGGTCGAGCGGCTGCGCGAGGCCGCCCGCGAACACCTCGCCGTCGGCGCGCCCGACGCCGCCCGCGTCTGCCTGGAACGCGCCCTGGAGGAGCCGCCCCGCCCCGACATCCACGCCCACGTCCTGTACGAACTGGGCTGCGCCACCCTGCTGACCGCGCCCGCCGTCACCATCGGCCACCTGCGCAGCGCCCTCGGCATGCGCGGCCTGGACGGCGGCGAACGCGTCGACGCCGTGGTCCGCCTCTCCCAGGCCCTGCTCCACAACGACCAGTTGGAGGAGGCCGTCCGCACCGTCGAGGCCGAGGCCGCCCGGCACGAACCGGGGCCCGTGCGGATGCGGTTGCAGGCGTTCCAGTACATGTGGGAGGGCATCCACGGCGAGAGCGCCGCACCGGCCCGCTCCCGCAGCCTCGCCGAACTCGCCGCCACCTGCACCGGCCGCGACAACACCGAGCGCGCGCTGCTGATCCTGCGCGGCTTCGACGCCATGACGCACGGCGAGAGCGCCGCCGAGATCGTCGAACTGTGCGACCGGGCCCTCGTCAACGGACGGCTCGCGCCCGGCCTCGGCTGGACCGACCGGGAGTGGGGCATCGAGCTGCTGATGATGCTCGGCAGCGCCTACGTCTACACCGACCGGCTCGACCGCGCCGAGAGCCTGTTCGCCGAGGCCCTGCGCGTGTACACCGGCGCCGGCTGGCACGGCGGCCATCTCTCCCTGGCCAACGCCTACCTGGGTCTCGCCTACCGCAGACAGGGCCGCCTGAGGGACGCCGAGACCACCCTGCGCGAGGCCCTCGTCCTGGCCGAACGGGTCGGCCGCCGCCTGCCGCTGCACTGGTCCGCCACCTGCGGCCTGGTCGACACGCTGCTGGCCCGCGGCCGGGTCCAGGAGGCGTGGTCGGTCGCCGAGCAGTACGGCTTCGCCCCGCCGTACCCGTCCACCATCGTGCTGCCCGACGTCCGTTCGGTGCGCGGCCGGCTGCTGCTCGCCGTCGGCCGTACCGAGGAGGGCGTCAACGAGCTGGAGGCCGCCGAGAAGACCGCCGTCTCCCGCGGCGGCCACAACCCGGTCCTCGCACCCTGGTCGGTCGATCTCGCCAGGGCCCTCGCCGGTCAGGACCCGGCCCGCAGCAAACGGCTCGCCGCCGACGCCCGCCGGCAGGCCGAGCGCTTCGGCACGGACACCGCCATCGGCGAAGCCCTGCGCTGCGCCGCCGCCCTGGAGACCGGCAGCCGCGCACTCCAGCTCGCCCGCCGCGCCGTCACCTATCTGGAGGCATCACCCTCCCAGTACGAACACGCGGCGGCCCGCATCGAGTACGGCATCCTCGCCCGCTCCGCCGCCGACCTGAACCGGGGCCTCGACCTGGCCCGCTCCTGCGGCGCGGACGGCCTGGTGGCACAGGCGAGGGCGGCGCTCGACGAGGGCGGGACGCGGTGACCCCCGCGCGCCGCAGGCCGTGACCAGGCGGCGGCGAAGGAGCGCCCGTCGCGCAGCCCCTCCGCCCGCCCGGAGCCGAGAGTCTCGGTGGAGGGGTGGGGCTGCCGACGTACCGCACGACGACCGTCGGCGGCGCGGGCCGGGGGCCGTCCGTGTCGGTCGCGGGGGTGCCGTCCAGCGCGATCAGCCAGCCATGCCGGGACCGGTGCCCAGGTGAAGGTGAAGCGGGCCGAGGGGTAGCGCACGGTCCGTGAGTCCACCGCGGTGCCCCCGGCGGGCGCCGCGCCGTAGCGGAACCCGTGGCCAGCGCGCCCTGACCCGGAGCGGAACGCAGCAGGCGCGCGGGGCGCGGATAGAGGTTGCGCGGCGCGGCCCGCGCGCTGTCCCGGTTGTAGGCGCCGGGCGACTCGGGCCGCACCGGCGCCTGCCCGAGCAGCTCCAGATCGGACTCGCGGGCGCTGCGCACCTGCCCGACGCGGAGCCGCCCGCGGCCGCGAAAGCCGGGGGCGGGGTCGGTACCGGGTGCTCATCCTGCCGTCCGCCGGGTCCGCCGCACCCCGAGGGCAGGACGGCGACGGGCACACCTGCCGCCACCCCGCCCCCGCGCACAACGCGTCTCCCGCGCACCCTCGCCACCCCGTCCGCCGTCCGTCATCGCTCGTCCGCCGTCCCGCGTCCGGCCGAGCGCCCACGCGGGTGATACCCGCTGCGCCCCCGTCCGGCGCCCGCACCGTGCCCACCAGGAGGTTCGGCGCCCGGACACGCGGGTACCCGGCCGCCACCGCAAAACGGACGTACGCGACCAAGGGAGCGCGACCTCATGAAGGCAGTCACCTGGCAGGGCAGGCGGGACGTGCGGGTGGAGGATGTGCCCGACCCGAAGATCGAGGAACCCACCGACGCCGTCATCCGCATCACTTCCAGCGGGCTGTGCGGCTCGGACCTGCATCTGTACGAAGTGCTCACCCCGTTCATGACACCGGGCGACATCCTCGGTCACGAACCCATGGGCATCGTGGAGGAGGTCGGCGCGGAGGTCACCAACCTGAAGCCCGGCGACCGGGTGGTGGTGCCGTTCCAGATCGCCTGCGGCCACTGCTTCATGTGCGACTCCGGGCTTCCCACCCAGTGCGAGACCACCCAGGTCACCGGCGAGGGGATGGGCGCGGCCCTGTTCGGCTACACCCGGCTGTACGGCGCCGTGCCGGGCGCGCAGGCCGAGTATCTGCGGGTGCCGCAGGCGCAGTTCGGCCCGATGAAGGTGCCCGACGGCCCGCCGGACGACCGCTTCGTCTACCTCTCCGACGTGCTGCCCACCGCCTGGCAGGCCGTCGAGTACGCCGCGATCCCGCCCGGCGGCAGCGTCGCGGTCCTCGGCCTCGGCCCGATCGGAGACATGGCCTGCCGCATCGCCATGGCACGCGGCGCCGAACGGGTCTTCGGCATCGACCTCGTGCCCGAGCGGCTCGCGCGGGCGAACCGGCGCGGCGTGACGACGTACGACCTCCGGGCCTTCGACGACGAGAAGGCGCTGATCCACGCCATCAAGGACGAGACCGGCGGCCGGGGCCCGGACGCGGTGATCGACGCCGTCGGCACCGAGGCCCACGGCAGCGCGGCGGCGCGGCTCGCCCAGCAGGCCACCGCCCTGATGCCGCGCGCGGTCGCCGCACCCTTCGCGGAACGCTTCAGCGTCGACCGGCTCGGCGCCCTGTACATGGCGATCGACCTGGTACGACGCGGCGGCACCATCTCCCTCAGCGGCGTCTACGGCGGCATGGCCGACCCGCTCCCGCTGCTCACCCTGTTCGACAAGCAGATTCAGATGCGGATGGGTCAGGCCAACGTGCGCCGCTGGAGCGATCAGATCATGCCGTACCTCACCGACGAGGACCCGCTCGGCGTCGAGGACTTCGCCACGCACCGGGTGCCGCTGTCCGAGGCGCCGCACGCCTACGAGATGTTCCAGCGCAAGGAGGACGGCGCGATCAAGATCCTCATGAAGCCGTAGCGGCATCCTGAGGCCCACGGAGGACCCCGGCAGGGGAGGGCTCAGCCCTTCTCGCCGAGGATCTCCGCGAGGTCGTACCGCACCGGCTCCTCCAACTGGGCGTACGTGCAGCTCTCGGGCGTCCGGTCGGGGCGCCAGCGGCGGAAGCGGGCGGTGTGCCGGAAGCGCTGCCCGTTCTCCATGTGGTCGTAGGCCACCTCGGCCACCCGCTCGGGCCGCAGCGGCACCCAGGACAGGTCCTTCTTGCCCGACCAGCGGCTCGGCGCGCCCGGCAGCCGGGCGCTCTCGTGCGCGGCCTCCTCGGCCCAGGCCGCCCAGGGATGTCCGGTGACGTCGTCCATCCGCAGCGGCGCCAGCTCCTCCACCAGCTCGGCGCGCCGCTTCATGGGGAACGCGGCCGACACGCCCACATGCTGGAGCCTGCCCTCCCCGTCGTACAGCCCCAGCAGCAGCGAGCCCACCACCGGGCCGCTCTTGTGCAGCCGGTACCCGGCCACCACGACGTCCGCCGTGCGCTCGTGCTTGATCTTGAACATGGCCCGCTCGTCCTGCCGGTAGCGCAGGTCGAGTGGCTTGGCCACGATCCCGTCGAGCCCGGCGCCCTCGAACCGCTCGAACCACTGCCCGGCCACCGCGAGGTCCGTCGTCGCGGGCGCCACATGCACCGGCGGTGTGACGTTTGCGAGGGCCCGCTCCAGCAGCGCGCGCCGGTCGGTGAGCGGCACGTCCAGCAGGGCGTGGTCGTCCAGCGCCAGCAGGTCGAAGGCGACGAAGGAGGCCGGGGTGCGCTCCGCCAGCGTCCGCACCCGCGAGGCCGCCGGATGGATCCGCTCGGTCAGCGCGTCGAAGTCCAGGTGCCCGTCCCGCGCGATCACGATCTCCCCGTCGAGCACGCACCGCTCGGGCACCCGCTCTCCAAGCGCCTCGACCAATTCGGGAAAGTACCTGGTCAGCGGCTTGCCGGTGCGGCTGCCCAGCTCGATCTCGACGCCGTCGCGGAAGACGATCGCCCGGAAGCCGTCCCACTTCGCCTCGTAATGCATGCCCGGCGGGATGCTCGCCACCGACTTGGCGAGCATCGGCTTCACGGGCGGCATGACCGGCAGCTCCATGGCTCCGATTCTGCGCGCGCCCGGTCGCACGCGCCCGGCGTGCGCACCCGTGTGCGCCCGGTGTGCGAGCCGCGCGGGGGACGCCTACGGTGGCCGCATGGCCGAAGCGGTGGAACTGGAGGTGGCCGGGCGGACCGTACGGCTGTCCAGCCCGGACAAGGTGTTCTTCCCCGAGCGGGGCTTCACCAAGCTCGACCTCGCCCGGTACTACATCGCGGTCGGCCCCGGCATCCTGCGCGCCCTGCGCGACCGCCCCACCACCCTGGAGCGCTACCCGGACGGCATCGAGGGGGAGTGGTTCTTCCAGAAACGCGCCCCCAAGGGCATGCCCGGCTGGATCCCGACCGCCCACATCACCTTCCCGAGCGGCCGCAGCGCCGACGAGATGTGCCCCACCGAGGAAGCCGCGGTGGTGTGGGCCGCGCAGTACGGCACGCTCACCTTCCACCCCTGGCCGGTGCGCGCGGGCGATGTCGACCACCCCGACGAACTCCGCATCGACCTCGACCCGCAGCCCGGTACCGACTACACCGACGCCGTCCGCGCCGCCCATGAACTGCGCGCCGTCCTGGACGAGTTCGGCGGGCTGCGCGGCTGGCCGAAGACCTCCGGCGGCCGGGGGCTGCACGTCTTCGTGCCCATCGAACCCCGCTGGACCTTCACCCAGGTGCGGCGCGCCGCCATCGCCGTCGGCCGGGAGATGGAGCGCCGGATGCCCGAGCGGGTCACCATCAAGTGGTGGAAGGAGGAGCGCGGCGCCCGTATCTTCCTGGATTACAATCAGACCGCCCGCGACCGCACCATCGCCTCTGCCTACTCGGTACGGCCCCGCCCGGCGGCCACCGTCTCCGCGCCGCTGCGCTGGACGGAGGTCGGCTCCGCCCACCCCCGCGACTTCGACCTGGCCACCATGCCGGCCCGGTTCGCCGAACTCGGCGACGTACACGCCGACATGGACGACCACGCCTACTCCCTGGACGCCCTGCTGGAGCTGGCCCGCCGCGACGAACACGACCACGGCCTCGGCGACCTGCCGTACCCACCGGAGTACCCGAAGATGCCCGGCGAGCCCAAACGCGTCCAGCCGAGCCGGGCCCGCGAGAACCCGGCGCCCTGATCGCGTACGGCACCCCACCGGACCCGGAACGCTCGTTATCCTGGCGGTAACCGGCCGATGAGGAGTCCCGTGGTGCCCGAGGCAGTGTCGCGTCCCACCCTGGAGGCCGTGGCCACCCGTGCCGGGGTGTCCAGAGCCACCGTGTCACGGGTGGTCAACGGCGGGTACGGCGTACGGCAGCCGCTGGCCGAGCGGGTACGGCGGGCCGTGGCCGAACTCGGCTACGTCCCCAACCAGGCGGCGCGCAGCCTCGTCACCAAGCGGCACGACGCCGTCGCCGTCGTCATCGCCGAACCCGAGACCCGCGTCTTCACCGACCCCTTCTTCGCGCTCCAGTTGCGCGGTATCAGCAAGGAACTGACCGCCCACGACAACCAGTTGGTGCTGCTGCTCACCGAGGGCCGGGACGACCACACCCGAGTCGCCCGGTATCTCGCCGGGGGCCATGTCGACGGCGCGCTGGTCTTCTCCCTGCACCTGGACGACCCGCTGCCCGGACTCATCCACGACGCCGGGGTGCCCACCGTGTTCGGCGGCCGGCCGGGCTGGCGGGACCGCACCGGCACGCCGGTGTACGTGGACACCGACAACCGGGGCGGCGCGCGCACCGCCGTGCGCCATCTCGCCGGGCTCGGCCGGACCCGGATCGCGCACATCACCGGCGCCCTGGACCAGACGTCGGCCGTGGACCGGCTCGACGGCTACCGGGACGTCATGGCGGAGACGGCCGACGGGGGTGGCGATCCCTCGCTGGTCGTGGAGAGCGACTTCACCCCGGCCGGCGGGGAGCGGGCCATGCGGGAACTCCTCGGCCGCCGCCCCGATGTGGACGCCGTGTTCGCCGCGAACGACCTGACCGCGCTGGGCGCGCTGCGGGTGCTGCGGGAGCGGGGCCTGCGGGTGCCCGAGGACGTGGCCGTGGTCGGCTTCGACGACATGCTGCCGCTGGCCGAGCAGTCCGATCCGCCGCTGACCACGGTCCGTCAGGACATCGAGCAGATGGGCCGCCTGATGGCCCGCCTGCTGCTGCGCGGCACCTCCGGTCTGCGCGGCACCCCGGCCGCGCACGGCGCCTCCGTCCTGCCCGGCGCCACCGCCCTGGACGTGTCCACCGTCCTCGGCGACACCGACCCGGTGGGCCTGACTACGGGACCCGGCGTGATCCTGCCGACCACGCTGATACGCCGGGCATCCGCCTGAGCCGCCCCACCGCGAGCCCCCGGCAGCCCGCGTCCGGCTCTCCCCGGCCGCCCCCGTGCGAGCCGGCCTACCGCCTCGCCCCCGCGCCCGCTCGCTCCCGAGCACCGTGCCCCGTACGGATCGGCCAGCCCCGCGACGCGCCCCACGCCCTCGACCGTCACCGGCGGGACGCTCACCGACCCACCGAGCCGCTCCGCCCCGGCCGCCGCCGCGATGTCCGGCGTGTGCAGCTCGGCCCAGCACAGCGAGCCCGGCGCGTTCGCCAGGTCCACGCCCCTGATCCTGCCGGGCTGCCAGACCCCGAACCGCACACCGGCCCGGCCGCGCAGCACGGCCAGGTGTCCCTGGCCCCTCACGTCGACCGGCCCGAACAGCACCTGCCCATGGGCCTGTTCGGCCGCCAGCCGAACAGGGAGCCGTAGAAGGACCGCGCGCCGTCGATGTCCGGCGCGCCTACGTCCAGCCAGTTCGGCGCGCCGTCGGCGAAATCGGTGGTGAGCATGGCCGCCCTCCTCGAAGCGGTGCCGTCCGTGCACCGCCGACTCTGGCACCGGCCACCGGCGATCGCCGCCGGAGCACCGCCGGGCGCGCCCTCACCCTCGGTGACCTCGCAGGCCCGATCGGGTTTCCGGAAATTCCGCGCGCCGCCGTGCAACCGGACGGCACCGCAGCGCATCATCGATGCGGCCGGAGGCCCCGGCGCCGGCGTTGAGCGGGCGTTGATCGAATGTTTTTCGCCGATCGGCATGCTCCTGGTCATGCACCTCGACACCATCACCCCGGCCGACCCGACCTGGCAGGCGCAGGCCTTGTGTGCGCAGACGGGGCCGGACTTCTTCTTCCCCGAGCCGGGCAGCTCGGTCCGCGAGGCGAAGCGCATCTGCGGGATGTGCGAGCTGCGCCCGGCCTGCCTGGAGTACGCCCTCGCCCACGACGAGCGCTTCGGCGTCTGGGGCGGACTGTCCGAGAAGGAACGCCTCGCCCTGCGCCGCACCTCCGGCTGACCGGCCGCCCACGACCGGCCGCCGTCCCGCACCGGGGCCGTGCCCCGGCCGGCGTCCCGCTCAGCCCGCGGCTCGCGCCGCCATCCGCGCCTTGCGTGCCGCCAGCTTCTCGTCGAACCGGGAGGCCTCCAGGTCCAGGCCGCCCATGAACAGGCCGAGTTCCTCCTGGGCGCGCCGCCCCTCGGGTCCGAGGCCGTCGATCCCCATGACCTTCAGGTGGCGCAGTACCGGCTGGAGCACGTCGTCGTGGTGGATGCGCAGGTTGTAGACCTCGCCGATCGCCATCTGCGCGGCGGCCCGCTCGAAACCGGGAATGCCGTGTCCGGGCATCCGGAAGTTGACGACGACGTCCCGGACCGCCTGCATCGTCAGATCGGGCGCCAGCTCGAACGCGGCCTTGAGCAGGTTGCGGTAGAACACCATGTGCAGGTTCTCGTCGGTCGCGATCCGGGCGAGCATCCGGTCGCACACCGGATCACCGGACTGATGGCCGGCGTTGCGGTGCGAGACGCGGGTGGCCAGCTCCTGGAAGGCGACATAGGCGACCGAGTGCAGCATCGAGTGCCGATTGTCGGACTCGAAGCCCTCGCTCATGTGCGCCATGCGGAACCGCTCCAGCTGGTCCGGGTCCACCGCACGTGAGGCGAGCAGATAGTCCCGCATCACGATGCCGTGCCGGCCCTCCTCGGCCGTCCAGCGGTGCACCCAGGTACCCCAGGCGCCGTCGCGGCCGAACAGGCTGGCGATCTCGTGGTGGTAGCTGGGGAGGTTGTCCTCGGTCAGCAGGTTGACGACCAGGGCGGTGCGGCCGATGTCGGTCACCTTGGACTGGTCCTTCGCCCAGGCCTCCCCGTCCTCGAACAGGGCCGGGAAGTTGCGCCCGTCGCCCCAGGGCACGTACTCGTGCGGCATCCAGTCCTTGGCGACCTTCAGATGGCGGTTCAGTTCCCCCTCGACCACTTCCTCCAGCGCATACAGCAGCCGGGCGTCGGTCCAGGCGGCGGACGGGCCGGCGAGATGGGGGGAAGTGATCGTCACGGGAACTCCAGGGGGACGCCGAACAGGGAGCACAAACGGGGGGTACCGGCGAGCGGTGCCGGGAAACCTACGAGATCGTAAGCTACGAATCCGTAGGTTACGAAACCGTAGGTTAAGGTGCCGTAAGGGAATGCCGGTCAGGCGTACAGCTCCCGCAGCCGGACGGACAGACAGGTCACCGAGCCCTCCAGCTTCTCGAACTCACCGATGTCGACGGTGACCACCTCGTAGCCGAGATCGGTCAGCAGCTCGGCGGTCTTCGGAGCGCTCGCCGCCATCAGCAGCTTGTGTTCGCCGAGCAGCACCACGTGCGCGCCGGACTCCTCGGGCACCGAGAGGAAGCCGGGGAACAGCGAGGGGCGGTCCACCCTCGGGATGTGCCCGATGACGGTGCCGTCCGGCAGCGCGGTCACGGCCGACTTCAGATGCAGCACCTTGCTCACCGGCACGGCCACCACCCGCGCGCCCAGCGGCTCGAACGCGGCCCGCAGCTGCTGCACACCGGCCGCGTCGGTCCGCCCGCTGCGGCCGACGTAGACCGTGTCGCCGACCTTCAGGACGTCGCCGCCGTCCAGGGTGGCCGGATCCCATATCCAGTTCACCGAGCAGCCCAGGGCGGCCACCGCCTCCTCCACACCGGCGGTCTCCGGGCGGCGGGACGCACTGCCCGGCCGGGTGATCAGCGCGACATTGCGGAACAGGACGACGGTGTCCTCCACGAACACCGAGTCCGGGCAGTCGTCGGCCGGTTCGACCTCGAACGTCTCCCAACCGTGCGCCCGCAGCGCCCCGACGTACGCCTCCCACTGCTCGGTGGCGAGCCCGACATCGACCTTCTGCCGCTCGACATGCGTCACCAGGCCCTCGGCGAGACGCGGGCTCGGGCGGCGGACGAGGGCCTTCTTGCTGGGCACGACGGGCCTTTCCAGTCGGGGATGGGGTGCCTGCGCCGCTGGTGCGGCACTGGTCCGCCATCATGCAGCCCGGCGCGCCCGGCACAAAACCCCCCGCCCTCCGGCCGCGCCCCTCCCCCGTACCTAGGTGTGCTGTTCGGAAGACCCTAGCCCACCTCCTCCGGCGCGATCTCCGTCAGTTCTCCGTCCGCCAGCAGCAGCCACCGGGTGATGCCGATCGACTCCAGGAACGGCAGGTCGTGGCTGCTCACCAGGAGGGCGCCCTGGTACGAGGCCAGGGCCGAGGTGAGCTGCCGGACGCTCGCCAGGTCGAGGTTGTTGGTCGGCTCGTCCAGCAGGAGCAACTGGGGGGCCGGTTCGGCCAGCATCAGCGCGGCCAGCGTGGCCCGGAAGCGCTCGCCGCCGGACAGGGTGGCCGCCCGCTGGTCGGCGCGCGCGCCCCGGAACAGGAAGCGGGCCAGCCGCGCCCGGACCCGGTTGTTGGTGGCGCCCGGCGCGAACCGGGCCACGTTCTGGGCGACCGTCAGCTCGTCGTCCAGCACGTCGAGCCGCTGCGGCAGGAACCGCAGCGGGACGTGCGCGGTGGCCGTGCCCGCCACGGGGGCCAGCTCCCCGGCGATCGTGCGCAGCAGCGTGGTCTTGCCCGCGCCGTTGCGCCCGACCAGCGCGATCCGCTCGGGCCCGCGCAGATCGAGGACCCCTTCGATCCGTGCCCCGTAGGCCATCGCCAGGTTCTCCAGGGTGAGCACCTGCCGGCCCGGCGGTACGGCGGTGTACGGCAGGTCGACGCGGATCTCGTCCTCGTCGCGCACCGCGTCCACCGCGTCGTCCAGGCGCTCCCTGGCCTCGGCGAGGCGCTCCTCGTGCAGGATGCGGTGCTTGCCCGCCGACACCTGGGCGGCGCGTTTACGGGCGCCCATGACGATCTTCGGCTCGCGCTTGGCGTCCCACATCTTCTGCCCGTACCGCTTGCGGCGGGCCAACTTGACCTGTGCGTCGGACAGTTCGCGCTGCTGCTTGCGCACATCCGCCTCGGCGGCCCGCACCATCCGCTCGGCCGCCTCCTGTTCGACGGCCAGTGCCTGCTCGTAGGCCGAGAAGTTGCCGCCGTACCAGGCGACCTCGCCGGCGCGCAGTTCCGCGATCTGGTCGACCAGGTCGAGGAGTTCGCGGTCGTGGCTGACCACGACGAGTACACCGGACCACGCGGCCACGGCCTGGTGGAGACGGCGGCGCGCGTACAGGTCGAGGTTGTTGGTGGGCTCGTCCAGGAGCAGCACGTCCGGACGGCGCAGCAGCAGCGCGGCGAGCCGGAGCAGCACCGACTCGCCGCCGGACACTTCCCCGACGGTCCGGTCCAAGCCGAGGTGGCCCAGGCCGAGTTCGCCCAGGGTGGCCAGGGCGCGCTCCTCGACGTCCCAGTCGTCGCCGACCGTCTCGAAGTGCCGTTCGGCCGCGTCGCCCGCCTCGATGGCGTGCAGCGCGGCCCGCCGCTCGGCGATGCCGAGGGCCGCGTCGACGCGGAGCGCGGTGTCCAGCGTGACGTTCTGCGGGAGGTAGCCGATGTCCCCGGTGGCCTTGACCGTGCCGTCGGCCGGCACGAGTTCACCGGCGAGCAGTTTCAACAGGGTCGACTTTCCGGACCCGTTGACGCCGACGAGCCCGGTCCTGCCGGGGCCGAAGGAGAGGTCGAGCCCCTCGAACACGGTGGTGCCGTCGGGCCAGGCGAAGGACAGGGACGTACAGGTGAGAGAGGACGATGACATGGAGGCCTCGCGGGGGAGTGGGTGCGGTTTCGCGGACGCGTCTGAAGACACCGCGGGGCGGGAACCGAAGGGTCACCCGGAGGCCGTACAGAAAAGGAAAAAAGGGCCTGTGCCGGAGGACGGCTCGAACGCCGAGGGTCGTACGCCACGCACACCTCACCGGTGCGACGCGGTGTCTTCGAACCTCAGACGAGCAACGTCCTTCTCCGATCGACGGCAGCAGAGTCGAGATAAACGGTAGGAGCACCGCCGCCGGGAGTCAAAACATTTACCGGCGCGGCGTGCGCGGACCGCGTTCCCGCAGTCAGGCGTCCCGCATCAGTTCCGCGAGGTGGTGGTCCAGGTCGAGCTGGAGGTGTTCGAGGCCGACCGGGACCAGCTCGCCGGTCGCCTCCAGGAAGCGCCGTATCTCGCCCGCGCGCACATGCACGACGGCGGTGCCCTCCGGGGCGTGGAACTCCAGCACGACGCGGTCGTAGCCGTACGGCCGCACCCGCACGTCACCCTGGCCCTCGGGAGCGCGCAGCCCGGCGGCGAGCAGTTCGCGGGCGAAGGTCCAGCAGACCTCGACGCCTTCCAGGGTGGCCGGGGCCGGGAAGGTCATCCGCACGGCAAACGGGTCACAGCGGTCGTAGCTCAGCGTGGCGGGGATGCTCGGCATGCGCGGTGCGGCGGCGACGAGGCGGGCTTCTACGGGCTGCTCGATGACGGTGGACAACGCCTTGCTCCCTCGTGACGGCTGGACTGCGGCCAAGTGACTCCCGGCACTGGAGGAGACGACGGAACGGGCCGGGGCGTGCACCTGGGAGACGAGTGACCTCGGTCACCGCGTTCATGCACCCGAGGCCGCCCCCGCCGGGTACGGCAGACGGCCCTCTGGACGGCGCCCCGGCCGTGGGCTAGCTTCGCCCGCCATGAGGCGCATGGGGAACGCGAGGGACAAGAGGGACGCAAGGGGCGCGAGGGGCGCCCGGCGGGTGGCCAGGCTGACCGCGGCGGGAGTCGCGTGCGGCGCGGCGCTGGCCGCACTGACCGTCCCGTCGGCCGCGGCTCCCGCCCGCCCCCGGGACGTGCACTGGGCGGCGAAGGACCCCGGCACCCCCCAGGTCCGTTTCCGGGGCCTGGCCGCCGTCGACCGGCACACCGCCTGGCTGGCCGGCACCGGCGGCACCGTCCTGCTCACCCGCGACGGCGGCACGTCCTGGCGCGACATCTCCCCGCCCGGCGCGTCCGGCCTGGAGTTCCGGGACGTCGAGGCGTTCGATGCGCGGCACGCCGTGGTCCTGGCCATCGGCGAGGGCGAGGCGTCCCGGATCTACCGCACCGACGACGGCGGGGCGAGCTGGACGGAGTCCTTCCGCAACACCGACCCGGACGCGTTCTACGACTGCCTGGCCTTCTTCGACCGCCGCCACGGCCTCGCGATGGGCGACCCCGTGGACGGGAAGTTCCGCATCCTGTCCACGAGCGACGGCGGCCGCTCCTGGCGGGTGCTGCCCGCGGCCGGCATGCCGCCCGCCCTGGACGGCGAGGCGGGCTTCGCGGCCAGCGGGCAGTGCCTGGTCACCGCCGGCCCGGAGGACGTCTGGCTGGCCACCGGCGGTGGCGCCCGCGCACGCGTCCTGCACTCCGCCGACCGCGGGCTGACCTGGACCGCCACCGACACCCCGGTCCCGGCCGGAGACCCGGCCCGCGGGGTCTTCGCGCTCGCCTTCCGCGACCGCACCCACGGGCTCGCCGTCGGCGGCGACTACCGCGCCGGCGAGCCCTCGCCGCAGGCAGCGGCCGTCACCCGTGACGGCGGACGCACCTGGCAGCCCGCCGCCACGCCGCCGCCCGCCTACCGCTCCGGCGCCGCCTGGCTGCCGCACAGCCGCGCCGCGGCGCTCGCCGTCGGCCCGACCGGCACCGATCTGACCACGGACGGCGGCCGCACCTGGCACACGATCGGCACCGGCTCGTACGACACCGTCTCCTGCACCCCCGACCTCGGCTGCTGGGCGGCCGGCGAGCAGGGCAGGGTGGCCCGGCTGGAACGGTGAGGTAGGCGCGCCGGGAGCCGGGTACTCGCGCCCCGAAGGCGCCGAGCCTTCGAGGTGAAAGGAGCGATCATGCCAGCCGGTTCCAGCCCCAAGCGCGAACGCCAGTACGAGCACATCAAGGAGAGCGCGCAGGAGCGGGGCGAGAGCGCGGGACGCGCCAAGGAGATCGCCGCGCGGACCGTCAACAAGGAGCGCGCACGGTCCGGCGAGTCCAAGACCGCGAGCCGCACCTCCACCCGGGACATGTCGTCCAGCAGGCGCGGCGGGCAGCGGTCGGGCAACCGCACCGGCCCCCAGGGCCCGACCCGCGACCAGTTGTACAACGAGGCGAAGCAGCGCGGCATCGAGGGCCGTTCGAACATGAACAAGGACCAGTTGCAGCGCGCGCTGAACGCCAAGAAGGGCTGAGCCGACGCGGGGAAGGCATGGAGAAGGGGCGGCCTCGAAGCGAGGAAGGGCCCGCCCGCCGCAACCGCCGCCCGCCGCGAACCGTCACCCGCACCGCCCCGGCGGCGGTGCGGCGCGGCGCGGGCACGTACAGTCGGCCGTCATGACGACCCTAGGCATACCGGCGGGCTGGCCCACCAGCGAGGAGGAGGCCCGCGCGGTCCAGGACGAACTGCGCGGCCGGGTGGTGCTCGACGAGCCGGGTCCGCCGCCCGGCGCGGGCCATGTGACAGGGGTCGACGTGGCCTACGACGACGCGCGCGACCTGGTCGCCGCCGCGGCCGTCGTCCTGGACGCCGCGACGCTCGGCGTCGTCGCCGAGTCGACCGCCGTCGCACGGGTGTCCTTCCCCTACGTCCCCGGACTGCTCGCCTTCCGCGAACTGCCCGCGGTCCTGGCCGCGCTCGACTCCCTGCCCTGCGCGCCCGGTCTGGTCGTCTGCGACGGCTACGGCCTCGCCCATCCCCGCCGCTTCGGCCTGGCGAGCCACCTGGGCGTGCTCACCGGGCTGCCCGCCATCGGCGTCGCCAAGAACCCGTTCACCTTCACCTACGAGGATCCCGCCGCCGCCCGCGGCAGCTCGGCCCCGCTGCTGGCCGGCGCCGAGGAGGTCGGTCGCGCCCTTCGTACGCGCGACGCCGTCAAACCCGTCTTCGTCTCCGTCGGCCACCGCGTGTCGCTGTCCAACGCCCTCGCCCACACGCTGGCCCTCACCCCGGCCTACCGCCTCCCCGAGACCACCCGGCGCGCGGACGGCCTGTGCCGCAGGGCGCTCAAGGAGGCGGCGCGGGAAAGGCCCGCTCAGTCGGCGGTGAGCCGCCAGACACCGACTTCCCTGTACTCGGAGTCGTAGACGGGCGAGCCGTCGCCGGGCTCCAGCGCGTAGTGGTGCAGATTGCCGCCCCAGTAGCGCAGGATCCGGCCCAGCTCGGCGGCCCGCTCCTGTGCCGTCGCGTTGTCGTCCACGGTCACTTCCAGCACGAACTGCACGGTTCCCGCGCCTCCTTGGGCTTCGTCCGGTCGGAGCGCCGATCGTCGCACGGGGGCGGACGCGCACCGCGCGGTTCCGGCCGCTACCGCCGCGTCGCCACCCGGAAGGTGATCCCCGCCGCCCGCAGCCGCCGCGTCAGCGCGTCGCCCATCGCCTGGGCCGTCGTCACCTGGCCGGACGTCTCCGGCAGGTCGTCGAGGGCGAGGCAGAGCGCGGCCTCGGCGAACATCTTGGCGGTCTCGTCGTAGCCGGGGTCGCCGCCGGCGACCTCGGTGTAGACGCGCCGGCCGCCGCCCTCGCCGACGAAGCGGACCGAGAACCAGCTCCTGGCCCGCCTCTCGGCACTGGGCCCCTCACCCGGACGGAGCCGTCCGGACAGCCAGTGGCGCAGGGGCGGGAGCTGGGCGGCGGCCACCGCCGCGCCGACCGCGGCCGTCCCGCCGAGCGCGACGGGCAGCCGGCGGACCGCCGCGAAGTGCCGGTAGCGGAAGTCGGGCCCGTACCGGTCGAGGGCGCGTGCCGAACGGCTCACGATCCGTGGATCGATGGTGGGCAGCGGCAGCGCCCACGCGCCGACCTCCGGGGCGAACCGCGGCGGCCCCGCCGGCGCGCTCACCCGGCGCCCGTGGCGCCGCGGCTCGTACCGGGCCCGGTCCCGCGCCGCGGCCAGCATCGCCCGGCCGCGCGCGAACTGGTCGAGCGCCGAGGCCAGCGTGCCGCCGGAGAACGCCGCGTCGGCCGTCACATAACCGTCCACCCGCAGCGGCACGCCCTCCGGGAGCTGCCGCACCGTGAAGTACACGCCGAGGTCGTGCGGCACGGAGTCGAAGCCGCAGGCGTGCACCAGGCGCGCGCCGGTCTCCCGCGCGCGTGCGTCGTGCCGTACGTACATCAGGTCCACGAACTCCGGCTCGCCGGTGAGGTCCAGGTAATCCGTTCCGGCGTCCGCGCAGGCGGCGACGAGTCCCTCGCCGTGGCGCAGGTACGGCCCGACGGTCGTGGCCACCACCCGCGCCCGCCCGGCCAGGTCGCGCAGCGAGGCGGGATCGGCGGCGTCGGCGCGCAGGACGCCGGGGTCCGCGCCCGCGGGCAGCCCGTCCCGCAGCCGCCGCAGCTTCACCTCGTCGCGCCCGGCGATCGCCCAGCGCAGGTCCCGCGGCGCGTGCGCCGCCAGGTAGTGCGCGGTGAGTGCGCCGACGAAGCCCGTCGCCCCGTAGAGCACCACGTCGTAGGGACGGTCCAGCCCGCTCATGACCCACCTCGCCTGTCCATGACACCCCTTGGTCGCGCAGCCCGCGCCGCTGTCGGTGGCCGAGGCTAGCGTGAGGACCGGGTGCCGCGGTCGGCCGGGTGATGCCCGACGGGACGGGCACTTGGCTAAGCGCTTGCTCGTTCAGGTCTTGTGCCGGATGAACGGCGTTCATAGCATCACCGGTGTTACATCAGTTGTGTCACACGCTTGGGGGACGGCATGAGCACGGCGGCAGCAGCAGGGCGGGGCCCGCTCGGCGGCGTGCGCGTGGTGGAGCTGGCCGGCATCGGGCCCGGCCCGTTCGCCGCCATGCTGCTCGCCGACCTCGGCGCCGACGTGGTCCGGGTGGACCGCCCCGGCGGCCCCGGCCTCGGCATCGACCCGGCGCACGACATCACCAACCGCAACAAGCGCTCGGTCGTGGTCGACCTCAAGTCCCCGGACGGCGCCGCCCGCGTCCTGGACCTCGCCGAACGCGCCGACATCCTGATCGAGGGCTACCGGCCGGGCGTCGCCGAGCGCCTCGGTGTCGGCCCCGCCGACTGCCACGCCCGCAACCCCCGCCTGGTCTACGGCCGGATGACCGGCTGGGGCCAGCACGGCCCCCTCGCCCAGCGCGCGGGCCACGACGTGTCGTACATCGCCCTCACCGGCGCCCTCGGCATGATCGGCCGCCCCGGCGAACCCCCGGCCGTGCCCGCCAACCTCCTGGGCGACTACGCGGGCGGCTCGCTCTACCTGGCCGTCGGCGTCCTCGCCGCCCTGCACCACGCGCGGGCCACCGGCACCGGCCAGGTCGTGGACGCCGCGATCGTGGACGGCACCGCCCACCTGTCCGCGATGATCCACGGCATGCTGTCCGCCGGCGCCTGGCAGGACCGGCGCGGCGCCAACCTGCTGGACGGCGGCTGCCCCTACTACGGCACCTACGAGACCGCGGACGGCGCTCACATGGCGGTCGGCGCCCTGGAGGAGCGGTTCTCGGCAGAGTTCCTGCGCCTGCTCGGCCTGGACCACCTCCAGGACGCGCGCACCGACCTCACCCGCTGGCCGGAACTGCGCGAAGCGATCGCCGCCCGCTTCCGGGAAGGCACCCGCGAGCAGTGGACCGCCCTGTTCGCGGACTCCGACGCCTGCGTGGCCCCCGTCCTGTCGCTGCGCGAGGCCCCGCACCACCCGCACCTGGCCGCCCGCTCCACCTTCACCGACCACGGCGGCATCACCCAGCCCGCCCCCGCGCCGCGCTTCTCCGCCACCCCGACCGCCGTCCGCACCCCGCCCGCGCTGCCCGGCGCCGACACCGAGGCCGTGGCACGGGACTGGGACCTGCCCGCACGCGCGGGCGGCCGGCCGGACGCGGGCGCCGACTGAGCCCACCGACCTCTTGGCTGCGCCACCCGAACCCGCCCGGCCGACCCTCCCGAAAGGCACCCCAGTGAGCACCGAAGCGTATGTGTACGACGCGATCCGCACCCCGCGCGGCCGCGGCAAGGCGAACGGCGCCCTGCACGGCACCAAGCCCATCGACCTGGTCGTCGGCCTCATCCACGAGATCCGCGACCGCTTCCCGGACCTCGACCCGGCCGCCGTCGACGACATCGTGCTCGGCGTCGTCGGCCCCGTCGGCGACCAGGGCTCCGACATCGCCCGCATCGCCGCCATCGCCGCCGGGCTGCCGGACACCGTCGCGGGCGTGCAGGAGAACCGCTTCTGTGCCTCGGGCCTGGAGGCCGTCAACCTGGCCGCGGCCAAGGTCCGCTCCGGCTGGGAGGACCTGGTCCTCGCGGGCGGCGTGGAGTCGATGTCCCGCGTCCCGATGGCCTCCGACGGCGGCGCATGGTTCAACGACCCGCTGACCAACCTCGCCGTCAACTTCGTGCCGCAGGGCATCGGCGCCGACCTCATCGCCACCCTGGGCGGCTTCACCCGCCGGGACGTGGACGAGTTCGCGGCGCTGTCCCAGGAGCGCGCGGTCAACGCCTGGAAGGAGGGCCGCTTCGACCGCTCCGTGGTCCCGGTCAGGGACCGCGCCGGCCTGGTCGTCCTCGACCGCGACGAGCACCCGCGCCCCGGCACCACCGCCGACTCCCTCGCCAAGCTCAAGCCGTCCTTCGCCGACATCGGCGAACTCGGCGGCTTCGACGCCGTGGCGCTCCAGAAGTACCACTGGGTGGAGAAGATCGACCACGTCCACCACGCGGGCAACTCCTCCGGCATCGTGGACGGCGCCGCGCTCGTCGCCATCGGCTCCAGGGAGGTGGGCGAGCGCTACGGCCTCACCCCGCGCGCCCGGATCGTCTCCGCCGCCGTCTCCGGCTCCGAGCCCACCATCATGCTCACCGGCCCCGCCCCCGCCACCCGCAAGGCCCTCGCCAAGGCCGGCCTGACCATCGACGACATCGACCTGGTCGAGATCAACGAGGCGTTCGCCGCCGTCGTGCTGCGCTTCGTCGAGGAGATGGGCCTGCCGCTGGAGAAGGTCAACGTCAACGGCGGCGCCATCGCCCTCGGCCACCCGCTCGGCGCGACCGGCGCCATGCTCGTCGGCACACTCGTGGACGAACTGGAGCGCCAGGACAAGCGCTACGGCCTGGTCACCCTGTGCGTGGGCGGCGGCATGGGCATCGCCACCGTCCTCGAGCGCATCTGAACTCCCCGCGGAACCAAGCGACTTCAACGGAGACGACTGTCATGACCGAGAGCACCACCATCCGCTGGGAGCAGGACGACACCGGTGTCGTCACCCTGGTCCTGGACGACCCCAACCAGTCCGCGAACACGATGAACCAGGCGTTCAAGGCCTCCATCGAGGCGATCGCGGACCGCGCGGTGGCCGAGAAGGACTCCATCCGGGGCATCATCTACACCTCCGCCAAGAAGACCTTCTTCGCGGGCGGCGACCTCAAGGAGATGATCCAGGCCGGCCCCGAGGACGCCCGCGCCGTCTTCGACACCGCGACCGCGATCAAGAGCGCGCTGCGCCGCATCGAGACCCTCGGCAAGCCCGTCGTCGCCGCCATCAACGGCGCGGCCCTCGGCGGCGGCTACGAGATCGCGCTCGCCTCCCACCACCGCATCGCCCTGGACGCCCCCGGCTCCAAGATCGGCCTGCCCGAGGTCACCCTCGGCCTGCTGCCCGCGGGCGGCGGCGTCACCCGTACCGTGCGCCTGATGGGCATCACCGACGCGCTGCTCAAGGTGCTGCTCCAGGGCATCCAGTACAACCCGCGGCGCGCCCTGGAGAACGGGCTGGTCCACGAGGTGGCCGAGACGCCCGAGGAGATGCTGGCCAAGGCGCGCGCCTTCATCGACGAGCACCCCGAGTCCCAGCAGCCCTGGGACGTGCCGGGCTACCGGATCCCCGGCGGCACCCCGGCCAACCCGAAGTTCGCCGCCAACCTGCCGGCCTTCCCGGCCAACCTGCGCAAGCAGACGGGCGGCGCGCCCTACCCGGCGCCGCGCAACATCATGGCCGCGGCGGTCGAGGGCTCCCAGGTCGACTTCGAGACCGCGAGCACCATCGAGACCCGCTACTTCACCGAACTGGTCACCGGGCAGACCGCGAAGAACATGATCCAGGCGTTCTTCTTCGACCTCCAGGCGGTCAACTCCGGCGCCAACCGGCCCAAGGACATCGAGTCCCGCCAGGTCCGCAAGGTGGCCGTGCTCGGCGCCGGCATGATGGGCGCGGGCATCGCCTACTCCTGCGCCCGCGCGGGCATCGAGGTCGTCCTCAAGGACGTCTCCCTGGAGGCCGCGCTCAAGGGCAAGGGCTACTCCGAGAAGCTGTGCGCCAAGGCCGTCTCCCGCGGCCGTACCAGCCAGGAGAAGGCGGACGCGCTGCTCGCCCGGATCACGCCCACCGGGGACGCCGCCGACGTCGCCGGCTGCGACGCGGTGATCGAGGCCGTCTTCGAGGACACCGCCCTCAAGCACAAGGTGTTCCAGGAGATCGAGTCCGTGGTCGCGCCCGACGCGCTGCTGTGCTCCAACACCTCCACGCTGCCCATCACCACCCTCGCCGAGGGCGTGGAGCGGCAGGCGGACTTCGTCGGTCTGCACTTCTTCTCGCCGGTCGACAAGATGCCGCTGGTCGAGATCATCAAGGGCGAGCGCACCGGCGACGAGGCCCTCGCCCGCGCCTTCGACCTGGTCCGGCAGATCAGCAAGACGCCGATCGTCGTCAACGACTCGCGCGGCTTCTTCACCTCACGGGTGATCGGCCACTTCATCAACGAGGGCGTCGCCATGGTCGGCGAGGGCATCGAGCCCGCCTCCGTCGAGCAGGCCGCGGCCCAGGCCGGCTACCCGGCCAAGGTCCTCTCCCTGATGGACGAGCTGACCCTCACCCTCCCGCGCAAGATCCGCAACGAGACGAAGCGGGCCGTGCAGGAGGCCGGCGGCACCTGGACCGCGCACCCGGCCGAGGCCGTCATCGACCGCATGGTCGACGAGTTCGGGCGCCCCGGCCGCAGCGGCGGTGCCGGCTTCTACGACTACGCGGAGGACGGCAAGCGCGCCGGGCTCTGGCCGGGCCTGCGCGAGCACTTCACCAAGGCCGGGTACGAGATCCCGTTCAAGGACATGCAGGAGCGGATGCTGTTCGCCGAGGCGCTGGACACCGTGCGCCTGCTGGAGGAGGGCGTGCTGACCTCCGTGGCCGACGCCAACATCGGCTCCATCCTCGGCATCGGCTTCCCGGCCTGGACCGGCGGCGTGCTCCAGTACATCAACGGCTACGACGGCGGCGCCGGGGCAGGTGCCGGCCTGCCGGCCTTCGTGGCCCGCGCGCGGGAACTGGCCGGGACCTACGGCGAGCGGTTCGAGCCGCCCGCGCTGCTGGTGGAGAAGGCGGAGCGGGGCGAGACCTTCACGGACTCAGCCGCCTGACGGCCCCCGGCCGCCGAGCAGCCCGCTCAGTTCTTCGCGCAGCGAGCGCTGGAACGTGGTCAGCAGCGCCTGCACCACCAGCGGGTGCATGTGGGCCGACAGGTCCCGCACATCGCGGGTGTCCCGCTCGGCCACCTCGCCGCGGAAGAGTCGGGCGAGCTCACGGGCCGCGGCGCGCGAGTGCTCCAGCAGCACCTCGCGCGCCGCGAGGATCGTGCCCTGCGACAACGGCACGTCCAGCAGTTCGAGCCCGAGCCGCAGCAGCCCCGAGTCGACCCGGAAGCCGACCGTCGCGCTCCCGTCGCCCGCGTCGCACGGGACGAGGACCCCGGACGCCGCCAGCCGCTCCAGCTCCTCGTCGGCCAGTGCCCGTCCCGCCCGCCGCTCCAGCTCGGCGCGCGAGAGCGTCTCCACGGAGTCCGGCGCCCAGGAGGCGACCACGGCCCGGTGGATGGCCAGGTCGTGGGCGGACAGGTCGGACGGCAGCTGCCGCAGGTACCGCTCGATGGCCGCCAGCGTCATCCCCTGCCGCTGCAACTCCTCGATCAACGCCAGCCGCGCCACGTGCTCCGCCCCGTACCGGCCCACCCGCCGGGGCCCGATCACCGGCGGCGGCAGCAGCCCCCTGCTCCCGTAGAAGCGCACGGTCCGCACCGTCACACCCGCCCGCGCGGCCAGCTCGTCGACGGTGAGGCTCATCTCCCCGGCATCGGTCGTCATGTGCAGCAGTATCGCTGTCACACCAGTACTGTGAAACCCGCCCGGCCGCCCCGCGTGCCGCGTGGTGAACATCATGTGGACGCTGAGAAGATCGTGTGAGAAGCAACGCTCTGTGACGTAGGCCACCGCGTAAGGCCCGGCGTGTCTGAGAAGCTGCTGGCTTGGTCTGTACCGCGACTCATCGGGGTGGTGCGGGCCAAGCCCTGCACGACCCCCGGACCCCGAGGTCCGGGCGCACCAGGAAGTGGTACCACCCGTGAGCAAGGACGCCGTGGAATCGGCGCAGGCCGCCGCCCCGACCCGGGCGGCGCAGACGCCCGCCGACGCGGGCGACGCCGGCTACAGCAAGGACCTCAAGGCCCGCCACGTCAACATGATCGCCATCGGCGGCGCCATCGGCACCGGCCTCTTCCTCGGCGCCGGAGGGCGCCTGCACAACGCGGGCCCCGCGCTCGCCCTGGCCTACCTGGTCTGCGGCATCTTCGCCTTCTTCGTCGTGCGCGCCCTGGGCGAGCTGGTCCTGTACCGGCCCTCCTCCGGGTCCTTCGTGTCGTACGCGCGTGAGTTCCTCGGCGAGAAGGGCGCCTACGTCGCCGGGTGGATGTACTTCCTGAACTGGTCGACCACGGGCATCGCGGACATCACCGCGATCGCGCTCTACACCCACTACTGGAGCTTCTTCACGCCCATCCCGCAGTGGGTGCTGGCGCTGATCGCGCTCGCCGTGGTGCTCACCGTGAACCTGATCTCGGTGAAGATCTTCGGCGAGATGGAGTTCTGGTTCGCGATCATCAAGGTCGCCACCCTGGTGGCCTTCATGTTCATCGGCATCTTCCTGCTGGCCACCCAGCACCATGTCGACGGCTACACGCCGGGCCTGAGCCTCATCAGTGACCACGGCGGCGTCTTCCCGCACGGCCTGATGCCGGTCGTCCTCGTCATGCAGGGCGTGATCTTCGCGTACGCGGCCCTGGAGCTGGTCGGCGTCGCCGCGGGCGAGACCGAGCAGCCGGAGAAGGTCGTCCCGCGCGCGGTGAACTCGATCATGTGGCGCGTGGGCCTGTTCTACGTCGGCTCGGTGGTGCTGCTCGCGCTGCTGCTGCCCGGCTCGGTGTACTCCGCCGACCAGAGCCCGTTCGTGACCGTCCTGTCCAAGATCGGCATCCCCGCGGCCGGCGACGTGATGAACCTCGTGGTCCTCACCGCCGCCATGTCCTCGCTGAACTCCGGCCTCTACTCCACCGGCCGCATCCTGCGCTCCATGGCGATGGCCGGCTCCGCGCCCAAGTTCACCCGCGTGATGAGCCGCAGCCAGGTGCCCTACGGCGGCATCCTGCTGACCTGCGGCATCTGCATCCTCGGCGTCGGCCTGAACTACCTGGTGCCGAGCCAGGCCTTCGAGATCGTGCTGAACGTCGCCTCGCTCGGGATCATCAGCACCTGGGTGATCATCATGATCTGCCACGCGATCTTCGTCCGCCGCGCCCGCGCGGGCCTGGTGACCCGGCCGCACTTCCAGCTGAAGTTCTCCCCGGTCACCGAGATCGTCACGATCGTCTTCCTGCTGGTCTGCCTCGGCATGATGTGGGACGACCACGAGGTCGGCCGCAAGACCCTGCTGCTGATCCCGGTGATCGCCGTCATGCTCGTGGCCGGCTGGTTCGGCGTCCGCCGCCGGGTGGCCGCCGCCGGCGACCAGGAACAGCCCGCCCCGGCGAAGTAGCCGCCCCCCTCCTGAGGGAGCGGGCCGACCCCGCACGCCCCGCGGCCTGCCGCCCTCCTGGCTCACCACGCGCACGCGATGAGCCGGGAGGGCGTCGGCCGGGGCCGGGATCAGCCCTCGTGACCCTGGTGCGCGGCCTCGATCTGCTTCCAGGACTTCGGCGGCGCGACCGGCGCCGGCGCGGCCGCGAACCCGCGCGCCGCCGACGCCGCCGGCTTCACCGGCTCGTACAGCCAGGTGTCGAAGAGGCCCGCCAGCGGTTTGCCGGAGACCTGTTCGGCGTACTTCTCGAAGCCGGCCACCGACGCGTTGCCGTAGGCGTGCGCCTTCGGCCAGCCCTTCAGGATGCGGAAGAAGGCCCGGTCGCCCACCGCCTCGCGCAGCGCCTGGATCGCGGCGGCGCCCCGGTCGTAGACGGCGTCGGCGAACTGGTCGTCCGGACCGGGGTCGCCCGGCTTGACGGTCCAGAAGGGGTCGTCGGCCGGATGCGAGGAGTACACCTGCCCGGCGAGCTGCCGCGTCGTGCCCTGGCCCTCGTGCTCCGACCACAGCCACTGCGCGTACGTCGCGAAGCCCTCGTTCAGCCAGATGTCCTTCCAGCCCGCGAGCGACACGTCGTCGCCGTACCACTGGTGGGCCAGCTCGTGCACCACCACGGAGGGGTTGGCGCCCTTCGCGAACTGCTTGGGGCTGTAGTAGACACGGGTCTGGGTCTCCAGCGCGTACCCGGTGGTCGTGTTCGGGACGTATCCGCCCGCGGTGGCGAACGGATACGGCCCGAAATAGTTGCTCAGCCAGTCGACGATCTCCCCGGTGCGCTCCACACTCGCCCGCGCGGCCGTGTCCGTGGCGCCCAGGTCCTTGCTGTACGCGTTGATCACCGGCACCCCGTGCTTCGAACGGCTCCGGGTGACGTCGAACCTGCCGATCGCGAGCGTGGCCAGATAGGTCGCCTGCGGCTTGTCCTGCCGCCAGGAGTAGCTGGTCCAGCCCCGCTTCGAGACGGCCGATTCCAGCGAGCCGTTGGAGATCGCCTGCGTGCCCTGCGGCACGGCGACCGACACGTCGTACGTCGCCTTGTCGCTCGGGTGGTCGTTGCTCGGGAACCACCACCACGCCGACTCGGGCTCGTCCGCCGCGACCGCGCCGTCCGGTGTGCGGTGCCAGGTGGTGAAGCCGTAGGCACTCTTGGTGGACGGCACCCCGCTGTAGCGCACCACCACCGTGATCGGGGTGCCCTTCGCCAGCGGCTTCTTCGGCGTGATCACCAGCTCGTGCTGCTCGGCGTGGGTGAAGGACGCCCTGACGCCGTTGACCCGCACCTCGCTCACGTCGAGCAGGAAGTCCAGGTCGAAGCTGGACAGGTCCTGGGTGGTCCGCGCCCTGATCGTCGCGGTGCCCTGCAACTCGTCCGTCTTCGGCTGGTAGCGCAGCCGCAGACCGTAGTGCGAGACGTCGTAGCCGCCGTTGCCGTAGTACGGGTAGTAGGGGTCGCCGATGCCCGGCGCGCCGGGGGAGTAGCTCGCGGCCGATGCCGGGATCGCCAGCAGGAGGGAGGCAGCCGCCAGCGCGCCCGGCGCGATGATTCTGCGGTACACGTCAGCTCCAAGTCGTCGGGTCTGCGGGTCCGTTCACGAAACTCCGCGCGAAGCACCCCGTGCCGAGCACTCGTTCGGAGTACTCCGCCCGGAGGTCTCTGTCCGGAGCCTATTCACCCCCTGCGCCCCTTGCCCTGTCCATGACCCCTGCTGTCACACGATCGCCATTCGGCCGCAATGAGCCACCCGCGTGCCGTAACGCACTCTTCTGTACGGGAGTTGACCGGACTATCGTCCGCGCATGCCCAAGAGCACATCTGTCCGAGCGCCGCTGCGCACGCGCCTCGCCCCGTGGAGAGCGCTCGCGACGGCGGCCGTCGCCGCCCTGCTGGCCGCCTTCCTCACCCCGGCCGCCGCCCAGGCCGCGCCGCCCCGCGAGAGCGCCCCCGTCTACTCCTACGCCCACGCCGTCCGCGAGTCCGTGTGGGTGGACACCGGCCTCGACGAGGACGGCGACGGCCGGTCCGACCGCGTCGCCGCCGACATCGTCCGCCCCGCCGAACCGGCCCGCGAGGGCCGCAAGGTGCCGGTCATCATGGACGCCAGCCCGTACTACTCCTGCTGCGGGCGCGGCAACGAGAACCAGGTCAAGACGTACGACGCGAGCGGCCATGTCGTCCAGATGCCGCTGTTCTACGACAACTACTTCGTGCCCCGCGGCTACGCCGTCGTCGGCGTCGACCTGGCCGGCACCAACCGCTCCGACGGCTGCGTCGACGTCGGCGGACGCTCCGACGTGCAGTCCGCGAAGGCCGTCGTCGACTGGCTCAACGGCCGCGCCACCGCCTACACGAGCCGCACCGGGACACAGACCGTCAAGGCCACCTGGACCAACGGCAGAACCGGCATGATCGGCAAGAGCTGGGACGGCACCATCGCCAACGGCGTCGCCGCCACCGGCGTCAGGGGCCTGCGGACCATCGTCCCGATCAGCGCCATCTCCTCCTGGTACGACTACTACTTCGCCCAGGGCGCCCCGCTCTACGACGGCGGCCCCGACGACCTCGCCGGATACGTCGAGAGCGACGCGGCTCAGGCGCACTGCGCGGCCGAGCAGAGGAAACTCGCCGACGGCAGCCCCCGCAGCGGCGACTGGACCCCGCTGTGGACCGAACGGGACTACGTCAAGGACGCGGCGAAGGTGCGCGCCAGCGTGTTCGTGGCGCAGGGCATGCAGGACCTCAACGTCCGCACCAAGCACTTCGGCCAGTGGTGGAACGCGCTCGCCGAGCACGGCGTCGAGCGCAAGCTCTGGCTGTCCCAGACCGGCCATGTCGATCCCTTCGACTACCGGCGCGGCGCCTGGGTCGACACCCTGCACCGCTGGTTCGACCACGAACTCCTCGGCTACGACAACGGCATCGACCGCGAGCCGGTGGCCGACATCGAACGCCACCCCGACCAGTGGGTCACCTCCGCCACCTGGCCGCCCGCCGGCACCCGCGCCACCACCCTGCACCCGGCCTCCGGCACCGCGCCCGGCGTCGGCACGCTCGGCCTGAACCGCGCCACCGGCACCGAGACCTTCACCGACGATCCCAAGCTCGGCGAGACCGACTGGGCGGCCCGGCTGACCGCGTCCACGCCCGAGAAGGCCGGCTTCCTCACCGCGCCCCTCACCCACGACCTGCGCCTTTCCGGCATGTCCCGGGTGACGGTCACGGCGACCCCGACCACCGCCTCGGCCCATCTGTCCGCGGTGCTCGTCGACGTCGGCCCGGACACCATCCGCGACTACTCCGACGAGGCCGAGGGCATCACCACGCTGAAGAACCGCACCTGCTGGGGCGCGAGCACGGCCGGCGACAGCGCCTGCTACCTGGAGACCGCCGCGAAGACCGCCAAGGTGGACTACACCGTCTTCAGCCGCGGCTGGGCCGACCTCGGCCACTACGCCTCCCTCGCCAAGGGCGTCCCGCTCACGCCGGGCAGGTCCTACACGATGACGCTCACCCTGGCCGCCACCGACCACGTCGTGCCCAGGGGCCACCGCCTCGCCCTGATCATCGCGGGCACCGACCACGGCCTCATCGACCCGCCGGCCACGAAGCCGGCGCTGACGCTGCGGCTGGGCGCCACCTCGGCCCGCTTGCCGCTGGTGGGCGGCGCCGGGGCCTTCACCCGCGCGACCTCCGGTACGACGGCGAAGGCCCCGGCCCCGCAGCTGCTGCGGGGCCTGAGCACTCCGCGCAGGCCGGGCCGCGTGCCGGGTGACTGACGACTGACGGCAGTGCCCCCAGGGGGCGCGCGCGATACGCCCCGCGCCTACGCGGCCGGGTCCAGCACCAACCCGGCCGCCTCGCGCGCGCACCCCCACGCCACCGTCACCCCGGCACCGCCATGGCCGTACGAGTGCACCACGGACCGGCCGCCGGGCAAGGACACCCGCTCCAGCCGTACCGCGTCCCGGTACGGCCGCAGCCCCACCCTGTGGGCCAGCACCCGTGCCCCGGCGATCTCCGGCCGCACCCGCGCGCACCCGGCGATGATCTCCGCGGCCGTGGCCGGGTCCGGCTCCAGCGACCAGTCGTCCTCCTGCGCGGTGCCGCCGAGGATCAGCCCGTACGGCTGCGGGATGAAGTACGCGGCGACCGGCGAGGAATGGTCGACGGACGTGTAGTACGTGTCGATTCCGGGGTTCTCCACCAGCACCAGCTGTCCGCGCACCGGCCGCACCCTGTCGTCCCCGGCGAGCGAACGCGCCCCGAGCCCGGAGCAGTTGACCACCACCTCGGCGGGCACCTCGGCGAGGCCGGCCACCTCGCGCCGCACCACGCTGCCCCCGGCCCGCACCAGCCGCCGCCGCAGCCACGCCAGATGCGCCGGCATGTCGATCACCGGCAGCCGCGCCGCCAGCCCGTCCGGCACCGCCCGCAGCCCCGGCACCCGGCCCGCCCAGTCGCCCAGCCGGTCCAGGCGCGCCCCCTGATGGACGCCGTCGACCAGCCGTACGCCCGTCTCCTCGGGAGCGTGGGCCAGCTCCTCGTAGACCTGGAGGGTCTCCAGCACCCAGGCGCCGGCGAGCCGCTCCGGCTCGATGCGGTACGGCCACCACAGGCCGCCCGCGACCGCCGACGTGGTCTCCTCGGCGGGCTCCCGTGTCCATACGCTCACCCGGCGCCCGGCCTCGGCCAGCACGACGGCCGTGGTGAGGCCGACGACCCCGCCCCCGACCACGATCACTTCGGCATCCGTCTCACGGCCCACGCCGCTCACGCTGTTCACGGGTGGACCATAGGCCCTGCCCCGCCGCCCCCGTCAGGGCCCGGCGTGGATCGGCTGACGTGGGGATACTCACAGCCGCCGGGACCGGCGTCCTCCCGGCGGGACCGGCCCGGCCGACGGGGCGCACTAGGATCGGCGTCCTGATGACTGCCACCCTCGTCGCCAAGAATCTCGCCGCCGGGCACGGCGACCGCTCGCTCTTTTCCGGGCTCGACCTCGTCGTGGCGCCCGGCGATGTGATCGGGCTGGTCGGTGCCAACGGCGCGGGCAAGTCCACCCTGCTGCGGCTGCTCGCCGGGCTCCTCGACCCCGAGGAGGGCGAACTGCGCCTGTCCCCGCCCACCGCGACCGTCGGGCATCTGCCGCAGGAGCCCGAGCGCAGGACCGGCGAGAGCGTGCGGGAGTTCCTGGCCCGCCGCACCGGTGTCGCCGAGGCGCAGCGGCTCATGGACGAGGCCACCCGTGCACTGGTCGACGGCGCACCCGGCGCGGACGACGCCTACGCGGTGAGCCTGGAGCGCTGGCTGGACCTCGGCGGCGCCGACCTGGACGAGCGTGCGGCGGAGGTCGCCGACTCGCTCGGCCTCGCCGTCGGCCTGGACCAGCCGATGACCTCCCTCTCCGGCGGCCAGGCGGCCCGCGCCGGGCTCGCCTCCCTGCTGCTGTCCCGCTACGACGTCTTCCTCCTGGACGAGCCCACCAACGACCTCGACCTCGACGGCCTGGAGCGCCTGGAGCGGTTCGTCACCGGGCTGCGCGCGGGCGCCGTCCTCGTCAGCCACGACCGCGAGTTCCTCACCCGCACGGTCACCAAGGTCCTCGAACTCGACCTGGCCCAGGGTCGGGTGAACCTCTACGGCGGCGGCTACGAGGCCTACCTGGAGGAGCGCGAGACGGGCCGGCGGCACGCCCGCGAGGAGTACGAGGAGTTCGCCGACAAGAAGGCCGCCCTCCAGGAGCGGGCGCAGACGCAGCGCTCCTGGATGGACAAGGGCGTCAGGAACGCCCGGCGCAAGGCGGGCAACGACAACGACAAGATCGGCCGCAAGTTCCGCACCGAGGCCAGCGAGAAGCAGGCCGCCAAGGCCCGGCAGACCCAGCGCATGATCGAGCGCCTGGAGGTGGTCGAGGAGCCGCGCAAGGAGTGGGAGCTGCGGATGGAGATCGCGTCCGCGCCGCGCTCGGGCGCCGTGGTGGCGACCCTGCGGGACGCCGAGGTGCGGCGCGGGGACTTCGGCTTCGGGCCGGTCAGCCTCCAGATCGACTGGGCCGACCGGATCGCGGTCACCGGGGCCAACGGCGCCGGCAAGTCGACCCTGCTGGCCGCCCTGCTCGGCCGCCTCCCGCTGGACCGGGGACACGCGGCCCTCGGCTCGGGCGTGCTCGTCGGCGAGGTCGACCAGGCCCGTGGCCTGTTCCACGGTCCGGAGACGCTGCTGGACGCCTTCTGCGCGGCCGTCCCCGACACCGAACCGGCGGAGGTCCGCACCCTGCTCGCCAAGTTCGGCCTCAAGTCGGACCATGTGCTGCGCCCGGCCGCGACCCTCTCGCCGGGCGAGCGCACCCGCGCCGCCCTCGCCCTGCTCCAGGGCCGGGGCGTCAACCTGCTCGTCCTGGACGAGCCCACCAACCACCTCGACCTGCCCGCCATCGAGCAACTGGAGTCCGCCCTGGACGCCTACACGGGCACCCTGCTGCTGGTCACCCACGACCGCCGGATGCTCGACGCGGTCCGGGTGAGCAGGCGCTGGGAGGTCGCGGCGGGGAAGGTGACCGAACACTGAGGCGCCGGGCCCCGGAGGTACGGCATCCTCGGGGGCCCGGCGGTCGGGGCGTCAGGTCAGGAAGGCAGCACCTTCCAGGAACCGGTGCCGGTGCCGCGGTCGGTGTAGGGGCTGGTGGAGACGGCGTACTTGGCGCCGCCGCCCTGCGAGGAGACGCCGTTGGTGTCGAGGAAGCCGCCGTCGGCGGAGCCGTAGTCGTTGAGCAGATGCACGATGTCGTCGGTGCGGATGTGGCCGTCGTTCGGCGAGGACCGCACGCCGAAGATGTGCCACTTGCCGGTGCCCGGACCCCGGTCCTTGGTCGTGGTGGCGGAGACCTTGTACTTGGCGCCCGCCTGGGAGGAGACACCGTTGGTGTCGAGGTAGGTGTGGTGGCTGCCGTACTGGTTGATCAGGTACACGACGTCGCCGCTGAGCACCCGAGCGCCGGTGGCCTTGCCGGTGGCGGAGACGACCCGCCACTTCGAGGTGGCCGGACCGCGGCTGTCGGGCCGGTTGTTGGTGCTCACGTCGTAGGTGGCACCCGGCTGGCTGGAGACGCCGTTGGTGTCGAGGTAGCCGCCGTCCCCGCCGTACTGGTTCTGGAGCAGGATGATGCTGCCGTACGTCAGCTCGCCTCGGGCTGCGGCGCCGGTGGCCGCCGCCGGAGCGGCGAACGAGGCCGCCGTGGCGGCGACAGCGGCGGCGGCCGTGCAGGCCGCCAGGCGCTGCTTGGTGGTGCGGAACACAGAGTCCTCCCCATTGCTTCGCACGCACGGTCACGTGCACGGAAGCGAGTGTGGAGGGGCGAGGTGGGCGCTGTGCCCGCTTCGTGTATTTCCTCGGCCCAAACCCCCCGATACGGGGAAAAGTCTGTTTCCGCCGGTGCCCCCTGGGGCGCGAGACACCGAAGGGCCGGAGCCGCGGGGGCTCCGGCCCTTCACCGACCGTCAGCGGGCCGGCCGCGCGTGTGCGCCGGCTCCGCGCGGGTCAGCGCTTTCCGGGGTCCAGCAGGCCCGCGCGGCGCAGCGCGTCGGCCATGGCGCTGTTCGCGGGGGCCGGCGCCTGCCGTCCGCCCCGGTCGCCGCCCCGGCCCTGGCGCTGCCCCTGACCGCCCTGCCGCTGGCCTTGGCCGCCGCCCTGCCGCTGCCCCTGGCCCTGTCCCTGGCCGGCCTGACCGCCCTGCCGCTGCTGGGGCGGGCGCGCCCCGCCGCGCTGGCGCTTGCCCCCGCCGGACCGGTCCGCCGGAGCCGCCTCGTCGTCCAGGCGCAGGGTCAGTCCGATCCGCTTGCGCGGGATGTCCACGTCCAGGACCTTCACCTTGACGATGTCACCCGGCTTCACCACGTCCCGCGGGTCCTTGACGAACGTCTTGGACATCGCCGACACATGGACCAGGCCGTCCTGGTGGACGCCGATGTCCACGAACGCGCCGAAGGCCGCCACGTTCGTCACCACGCCCTCCAGGACCATCCCGGCGGACAGGTCGGAGATCTTCTCCACGCCCTCCTTGAAGGTGGCCGTCTTGAAGGCCGGACGCGGGTCGCGGCCCGGCTTCTCCAGCTCCTTGAGGATGTCCGTGACGGTCGGCAGCCCGAAGGTGTCGTCCACGAAGTCGGCGGGACGCAGCGAGCGCAGGACGCCCGTGTTGCCGACGAGGGAGGCCACTTCCTGGCCCGACGTCTTCACCATGCGCCGCACCACGGGGTACGACTCCGGGTGCACGCTGGAGGCGTCCAGCGGGTCGGAGCCGCCGCGGATGCGCAGGAAGCCCGCGCACTGCTCGAACGCCTTCGGGCCGAGCCGCGCCACCTTCTTCAGCTCCGAACGGGAGGTGAAGGGGCCGTTCGCGTCCCGGTGCGCCACGATGTTCTCCGCCAGCCCGGCCGAGACGCCGGACACGCGGGCCAGCAGCGGCACGGAGGCGGTGTTGACGTCCACCCCGACGCCGTTCACACAGTCCTCGACCACCGCGTCCAGCGAGCGGGAGAGCTTCGTCTCGGACAGGTCGTGCTGGTACTGCCCGACGCCGATGGACTTCGGGTCGATCTTCACCAGCTCGGCCAGCGGGTCCTGGAGGCGCCGGGCGATGGAGACCGCGCCGCGCAGTGACACGTCCATGCCGGGCAGCTCCTGGGAGGCGTAGGCGGACGCCGAGTACACCGAGGCGCCGGCCTCCGAGACCATCACCTTGGTGAGGTTCAACTCCGGGTGCTTCGCGATGAGTTCGGCGGCGAGCTTGTCGGTCTCGCGGGAGGCGGTGCCATTGCCGATCGCGATCAGTTCGACTGCGTGCTCCCTGGCGAGCCGGGCCAGCTTGGCGAGCGCCTCGTCCCACTTGTTGGCCGGGACGTGCGGGTGGATCACGTCCGTGGCGACGACCTTGCCGGTGCCGTCGACCACGGCGACCTTCACCCCGGTGCGGAAACCGGGGTCCAGGCCCAGCGTGGCGCGGGTACCGGCCGGGGCGGCGAGCAGCAGGTCGCGCAGGTTGGCCGCGAACACGTTCACCGCCTCGTCCTCGGCGGCCGTGCGCAGCCGCAGCCGCAGGTCGATGCCGAGATGCACCAGGACGCGGGTGCGCCAGGCCCAGCGGACCGTGTCCGTCAGCCACTTGTCGGCCGGCCGGCCGCGGTCGGCGATGCCGAAGCGGTGGGCGATGATCCCCTCGTACGAGGAAGGCCCCTCGGTGGCCTCCTCGGGCTCCAGGACGAGGTCCAGCACCTCCTCCTTCTCGCCGCGCAGCATCGCGAGGATGCGGTGCGAGGGCAGTTCGGTGAACGGCTCGGCGAAGTCGAAGTAGTCGGCGAACTTGGCGCCCGCCTCCTCCTTGCCCTCCCGGACCTTCGCGGCGAGCCGCCCGCGCACCCACATGCGCTCGCGCAACTCGCCGATCAGGTCGGCGTCCTCGGAGAAGCGCTCGGCGAGGATCGCCCGCGCCCCCTCCAGGGCGGCCGCCGGATCGGCGACGCCCTTGTCCGCGTCCACGAACGCGGCGGCCGCCGTCAGCGGGTCCACCGACGGGTCGCCGAGCAGGCCCTCGGCCAGCGGCTCCAGGCCCGCCTCGCGGGCGATCTGCGCCTTGGTGCGCCGCTTCGGCTTGTACGGGAGGTAGATGTCCTCCAGACGCGCCTTCGTCTCGGCGCCGCGGATCCGGGCCGCCAACTCCTCGGTGAGCTTGCCCTGCTCGCGCACGGACTCCAGGATCGCGGTCCGCCGCTCCTCCAGCTCCCGCAGGTAGCGCAGCCGCTCCTCGATCGTGCGCAGCTGCGCGTCGTCGAGCATCTCGGTCGCTTCCTTGCGGTAGCGGGCGATGAAGGGCACGGTCGAACCGCCGTCGAGCAGTTCCACCGCGGCCTTCACCTGCCGCTCCCGTACGCCGAGTTCCTCGGCGATCCTGCCTTCGATGGATCCTGCTTCGATGGACCCGGGTGTCGTCACGATCCCGTACCGCCTTCTCCACTGAGGTTGCGCGGCAATTGTGGCAGGTGGCACCGGCCACCGTGGATCAGGGCGGCTTCCGGCGGGGCGCGGGCCACGGCACCGGGTCCGGCGACCGGCACGTGCCGGCCATGGCGGAAAAGGTGGGAAATTCGTCATTGCGGCCATCCGGCGCGCACCCGAAGAATCGGGGGCATCCCGCAGCGCACCCTCCTCTTCGCCGTCTTCGACGGGGTCCAGAGCCTGGACGTCACCGGGCCGCTCGAAGTGTTCGCCGGCGCCGAGGCGCACGCCCCCGGCACCTACCGGATCCGCACCGCCTCGCTGGACGGCGGCCCGGTGCGCACGTCCAGCGGGCTGACGCTCGTACCGGACGAGGCGCTCACCACGGCGGCGGACCCGCACACCCTGCTGGTCCCCGGCGGTGAGGGCACCCGCGCCCCCGATCCCCGGCTGGTCGACTGGCTGCGCGTCCACGGCCCGCGCCCCGCACGGCTGGTCTCGGTGTGCACCGGCGCGTTCCTGCTCGCCGCCGCGTCCCTGCTCGACGGCCGCCGGGCCACGACCCACTGGGCCTCCTGCGAGCGGCTCGCGCGCGAGCATCCGGCCGTGCGCGTGGAACCCGAGCCCATCTATGTCCGCGACGGCCGCGTCGCCACCTCCGCGGGCGTGACCGCGGGCATCGACCTGGCGCTCGCGCTGGTGGAGGAGGACCTGGACCGGGACGTCGCGCTCCGCCTCGCCCGGCATCTCGTGGTCTTCCTGCGCCGCCCCGGCAACCAGGCCCAGTTCAGCGTCCAGCTGGCCGCCCAGACCGCGCTGCGCGCGCCGTTGCGGGACGTGCAGCGGTGGATCACCGAGCACCCGGACGGCGATCTGAGCGTCGACGCCCTGGCCGCCCGCGCCGCGCTCTCCCCGCGCCACTTCGCCCGCGCCTTCCGCGACGAGACCGGCGTGACACCGGGCCGCTACGTCGACCGGGTCCGCCTGGAACACGCCCGCCGGTTGCTGGAGGCCACCCCCGCCGGCGTCGAGGAGATCTCCCGGTCCAGCGGCTACGGCACCCCCGAGGCCATGCGCCGCGCCTTCCTGAAGGCGTTCGGCACCGCCCCGGCCGAATACCGCCGCCGCTTCCGCCCCGCCACCGTCGACTGACCACGACCCAGGACCGGACCGCGGACGACCGACTGCTGCCGGGAACCACCGTCGGCCGACCGCCACCGCCGTCGGCCGGACCGAAAGGACTCACCGTGCAGATCGCCGTCGTCGTCTACGACCGTTTCACCGCCCTCGACGTCGTGGGGCCCTACGAGATCCTCAGCCGCATCCCCGGCGTGCGCCTCACCTTCGTCGCCGAGCAGGCCGGACCCGTCCGCACCGAGACCGGTTTCCTCGCCCTCACCGCGGACCGGGCCCTGCACGAGCTGCCGGACCCGGACATCGTCGTCGTCTCCGGCGGCCTCGGTACCCTCGCCCAGCTGGAGAACCCGGTCCTGCTGGACTGGCTGCGCACCGCCGACATCACGAGCACCTGGACGACCTCGGTGTGCTCGGGCTCGCTGCTGCTCGCCGCCGCCGGGCTGCTCGCGGGCCGCCGTGCCACCAGCCACTGGACGGTGCTGCCGATGCTGGAGAAGTACGGCGTCCGGCCCACCGGCGAGCGGGTGGTGACCGAGGGCAAGTACGTCACCGCGGCCGGAGTCTCCTCCGGCATCGACATGGCGCTCACCCTGGTCGGCCGGATCGCGGGCGACGAACACGCCCAGGCCGTCCAGCTGTGGACCGAGTACGACCCGCAGCCGCCCTACGACGCCGGGTCCCCCGAGAAGGCGCCCGCCCATCTGGTCGAGGAACTCCGGGCGGGCGGGCGGTTCACCGTGTCATAGCCGCCGAGGGGCTCCGCCCACGCGGCCGGGGCCGGACAGGAGCCACCCTCCCCGGCCCCCGGCCGCGCCCCGGTGCCGACGGCGGCTCGTGGCCCGGATCGGTACCCGCGGTACCCGCAGCCCCAGGGGGCGCCGGGGTACGGGACGTGCCGCGCGTCGGCGGCGACGACGGGGTGCGGACGGGCCACCGGACGGGCGGCGGCCAGGGCACCGGCGGCGCGCCCCTGCGGGCCCCTATGCGCCCCGCGCTCCGATGGTCGCCTCGCCCGGCCGGGTCCCGCTCACGCAGGCCGCGTCCGCTCGTGTCCCGTCCGCACTCCGGTCAGGCCGGCGCTCACGCGGGCGGGGTCCAGGTGAAGTGCGGGGTGCGGCGTTCCAGGAAGGCGCTCACGCCCTCCGCGGTGTCACCGGCGGCGCGGGCCTGCTCGGTCCAGTGGGCGTCCCGGTCCGCGCGGCCGTCCGCGAACTCCTTGGCGGCGGCCTGGGTGAGCCCCGAGCGGGAGACCAGCGTCCGCGTCAACTCGGCGACCCGCTTGTCGAGTTCGCCCTCGGGCAGCACCTCGTCCAGCAGGCCGGTGCGCAGCGCCCGCTCCGTGTCGATCAACTCGGCCGTGAACAAGAGGTACTTGGCGGTCGCCGGGCCCACCAGGGAGACCAGGCGGCGGGTCGAGGAGGAGGGGTAGACGATGCCGAGCCGGGCCGGGGTCACCCCGAACAGGGCGCCCTCCTCGGCCAGCCGGAGATCGCAGGCCGCCGCGAGCTGCACCCCGCCGCCCACGCAGTACCCGCGCACCGCGGCCACGGTCGGCTTCGGGAACGCGGCCAGCGCCTCCTCCGCCGCCACCGCGAGCCCCTGCGCCGGTCCGGCCGACTCCCGCAGCGTGGAGATGTCCGCGCCCGCGCAGAAGGTGCCGCCCTCGCCGGTCAGCACCAGCGCCCGTACCGCGGGATCGCGGGCGAGCCGGGCCAGCAGCGGCGGCAGCGCCCGCCACATGCCGGCCGTCATGGCGTTGCGCTTGGCCGGATGGGCGATCACGACCGTGGCGACGGAGTCGGTGACCTGGTGGGACAGCTGGGGCTCCATGCGCGGGATGCTATCCGGCCGCGCCCCGGAGTTACGAGCCCGCCCGTGTGGGGGACAAAGGGGGAGAATGCCCGTAGGGGAGGGTCCGGGGGGACTGCCGAGGAGGTGGCGATGGCCAGGGTGCGAAAGCCCGAGGACAGGGCGGCATCGATGCGCCAGGGGTTCGGCCTGCTCGCGGTGCTCGGCGTGATCCTCGTCCTCGCCGGAATCGTCGGACTCGTCTACACCGGGGTCGCCACGCTCACCTCGATGCTGCTGTTCGGCTGGCTGCTGCTGATCGGCGGGGTCGTCGGCCTGCTGCACGCGATCCAGGCCCGCGGCACCAGCTACTTCTGGCTCGGCGTGATCGTGGCCGCCCTGAACATCGCGGCCGGCGTCGTCGTCATCCGGCTGCCGCACGCCGCCGCCGCGGCGCTCACCATGTTCGCCGCGCTGCTGTTCCTGTCCGCCGGCCTCTTCCGGATGGTCGGCAGCATGGTCGTACGCGGCCCCCAGTTCGGCTGGACCCTCCTGCTCGGCGTCTTCGACCTGCTGCTCGGCATCCTGGTCCTCGCCCACTGGCCCGGCAGCAGCCAGTACGTCATCGGTGCCTTCTTCTCGCTCGCCCTGCTGTTCGACGGCCTCGGTCTGGTCGCCACCGGCTACGGCGGCCGCCGGATCGTCGGTCTCGTCAGCGAGCAGCGGCAGGCGTGAAAAGCAGTCCGACACGTGACGTTGTCATAAGCAGTCGGTCGCAAAGCGCTCGATACCCGGCGACTTCTGGTCAGGTGTCCGGGGCGGAGCCGGTCGTTGCCAACACTCGGTGCGTGGCGACAATCGAGCGCGAGGGTGGCGACCGGACGATGGACAACCACGGGCGCGAGGACGATCCGCGCCCAGCGGAGGGCGCCGGGCAGACGCCTCACCCACTGCCGTACGAGGGCGTCTGGCGGTTCACCGCCGCCGCGGTGGACGCCTCGGTCCCGCAGGCCCGGCACGCGGTGCGGGACCTGCTGCTGCGCCAGGGTGTGCCGGTCTCCGAGGAACTGGTGCAGGGCCTGCTGCTGATCGTCTCGGAGCTGGTCACGAACGCGGTCAAGCACGCGGCCCTGCTGTCGCCCGTGCTGGCGGTGGAGGTCGCGGTCGGCGCCGAGTGGGTGCGGGTGGCCGTGGAGGACAACCACCCCTACCGTCCGGCGGCCCTGGAGGCCGACCACGGCCGGACCGGCGGGCGGGGGCTGCTCCTGGTGCGCGAGGTGGCCCGAGAGGCGGGCGGGGTGGTCGAGGTGGAGCACACGGCGAGCGGCGGCAAGGTGATCTGGGCCGCCCTGCCGCTCAAGCCCGCGTCCCCCTAGGGCGACGCCACGGACGCCGGGAAGGCGTCACCAGCCCGCGGCCGGGCCCGTCAGCTCGCGGACCGCGGGGCGGGCCGCGTCCAGCACCGTCATGAACCAGGCCGAGAACGTGTCACGGGCATGCCGCTCGGCCAGCTCCTGCGCGGTCACGAAGGCGGTCGCGGCGACCTCCTCCGCGTCCGGCGCGGGCGGCGTCTGCACCAGGCCGACGAACAGGTGGTTGAACTCCTGCTCCACCAGGCCCGAGGCCGGGTCCGGGTGGTTGTAGCGCACGGTGCCCGCCTCGGCCAGCAGCGAGGGCGACACGCCCAGCTCCTCGTACGTCCGCCGGGCGGCGGCGGCGAACGGCGCCTCACCGGGGTAGGGGTGGCCGCAGCAGGTGTTGGACCACACGCCGGGGGAGTGGTACTTGCCGAGCGCCCGCTGCTGGAGCAGCAGCCGGCCCTGCTCGTCGAAGAGGAACACCGAGAACGCGCGGTGCAACTGCCCCGGCGCCTGATGGGCGGCGAGCTTCTCCGCGGTGCCGATGGTCACGCCCTTCTCGTCGACGAGTTCCAGCAGGATCGCCTGAGCGGCGCCGTTCGTCGAGCTGTGCGTCTCGGTGGCAGGTGTGATCGGCATACCCATCCTTCGCCTCGGTCTTCGCCCCCCCAAGTCTGCCGTACGAATCCGGCACTCCCGGCACTTCCCGGCACACCCGCATGTCAGAGCGTGCGACGGCGCCGGAAGGGGGACCCGGTAGATCATCGTGCCCCCACCTCGCGGAAGGGAACCGTCCGGGTGCCGTCGAACGGATGAACGACTTCCGGGTCGTACGACCCTGCCGGTTCTCCGCGCCGCCCGGCGCCCGCGGCTCAGTGGCAGAGCCGCGCCTCGTGCTCCGCGTGTCCGCCCGGCTCCAGCTGGAAGGTGCAGTGCTCGACGTCGAAGTGCGTGCCGACGCAGCCTTGGAGCTCGTGCAGCATCTTCTCGTGCCCGATGGCGCTGAGCGCCTCCGAGCTGACCACCACGTGCGCGGAGAGCACCGGCATCCCGGAGGTGATCGTCCAGGCGTGCAGGTCGTGTACGTCCTCCACGCCCTCCAGCGCCAGGATGTGCGCCCGGACCTCCGCCATGTCGACGTCCTTCGGCGCCGCCTCCAGCAGCACGTCCAGCGTCTCCCGCAGCAGCTTCAGCGTGCGCGGCACGATCATCAGCCCGATGACCAGCGAGGCGATCGGGTCGGCGGCCCTGAAGCCGGTGAGCAGGATCACCGCGGCCGAGATCATCACCGCGACCGAGCCCAGCGCGTCGGCGGCGACCTCAAGGAAGGCGCCGCGCACGTTCAGGCTCTCCTGCTGTCCGCGCATCAGCAGGACGAGCGAGACGGAGTTCGCCACCAGGCCGATCGCGCCGAACAGGATCATCAGACCGCCGTGGGTGTCCGCGGGGGTGACGAACCGCTGGACCGCCTCGTACAGCACGTAGCCGCCGACGCCGAGCAGCAGCAGGCAGTTGGCCAGGGCGGCGAGGATCTCGGCGCGGGCGTAGCCGAAGGTGCGGTTGGCGCTCGCCGGGCGGTTGGCGAAGTGGATCGCCAGCAGCGCCATGCCGAGGCCCACCGCGTCGGTCGCCATGTGCGCGGCGTCCGCGATCAGCGCGAGGGAGTCCGCGAGGAAACCGCCGGCGATCTCCACCACCATGATCGTCAGGGTGATGCAGAGGGCGATCCGCAGCCTGCCGCGGTAGGCGGCGGCGGCCGTGCCCGTGGGCGGCGCGTGGGTGTGTGCGTGCCCGTGATCGTGCCCAGCCCCCATGGCGGAACCGTCCTTCCGTGGTCGTCCGGGTGCCCAGTCAACTACGGGCGGGGGGTATGGGGCAACGCGGCACTGAACACCGTTGTCATGTGCCCTGACCTGCGGAAACGATCCGCTGGTCAGGGCCTGGTCAGGGCGGTGCGGGCCGCTCGCGGATCCCCTCGCGGGCTACTTCGCGTGGTGCAGCCGCCAGCCCTCCCAGGCCGAGCGCACCATCTCCTGCACGTCGCGGCGGGCGCGCCAGCCCAGTTCCCGCGCGGCGCGTTCGGCCGAGGCGACCGCGCGGGGCGCGTCGCCGGGCCTGCGGGGCTCCACCACCGGTTCCCGGCGGTCGCCGGAGACCTCGCCGATGACCGTGATCAGCTCCCGGACCGAGACGCCCCGGCCGCGGCCGATGTTCAGCGTCAGATCACCGGCCGGAGCGTCACCGGCGAGGCGGCGCGCCGCGGTGAGATGGGCCTCGGCGAGGTCGGCCACATGGATGTAGTCCCGTACGCAGGTGCCGTCCGGCGTCGGATAGTCGTCGCCGAAGATCCGGGGGGCCTCGCCGCGGGTGAGCCGGTCGAAGACCATCGGCACGATGTTGAACACCCCGGTGTCCGCGAGTTCCGGCGCGGCCGCGCCCGCCACGTTGAAGTAGCGCAGGCACACGGTCGAGATGCCGTACGCCCGCCCAGCCGCCCGGACCAGCCACTCGCCGGCCAGCTTGGTCTCCCCGTAGGGGTTGACCGGGGCGCAGGGGGTGTCCTCCGTGATCAGGTCCACGTCCGGGTTGCCGTACACCGCGGCGGAGGAGGAGAACAGCAGTCGGCGCACGTCCGCGGCGGCCATGGCGTCCAGGAGGGTGGCGAGGCCGCCGACGTTCTCCCGGTAGTAGCGGGTGGGCTCGGCGACGGACTCGGCGACCTGCTTGCGGGCGGCGAGGTGGACGACGCCGGTGACACCGTGCTCCGCGAAGACCTCGCGCAGGCGGGGCGGGTCGAGGGTGGAGCCGGTGACCAGCGGGATGCCGGAGGGGAGCCGGGAGGGGACGGCGGTGGAGAGGTCGTCCAGGACGACGACCTTCTCGCCGGCGCCGGTCATGGCGCGTGCCACGTGCGCCCCGATGTATCCGGCACCGCCGGTGATCAGCCACGTCATGCCTCCCCACCCTATGCTCGGCCGGTCCGGCCGCATAGCGGCGGGCCGTCGTGCCGCCGGGGCGGCGCGGGTGCGCGCGGGCGGCATCCGCCGGCGGGCGGCCCGGCCCCCGCCCGCCCGGTACCGCGCGGTGTCCCGGTAGCCCTCGGCGACCGCTCGGGTACGCCACGTCGACGCATCTGTCCCGGATGCCCGAGTCTGCGGCCGCGGTTTGTGGGGGCGGGGCGGGATCGCCCATGATGATCGCGGCAAAGGACGGGTCCCCGGAGCGTGGGACAGGCCGTGAACGGCCGGTGAACACGGGCTTCTGTTCATCCGATACCCTCTGCCGACATGCCGCCCGGCTGCCGCAGGCAAGGGGCGCCCACCATGCAGAAGACCGGCGCCGACGCGCCGGCACCCAGGGAGTGAGTACGGTTGCCGACCGCCATCGTCACCGGTCAGCCGGTTCCCGGATCGTCGCTCGAGAGCGATCTGCGGTCCCTCGGCTTCGACGTCCGGATGGCGGAGAGCACCGCCGAGACCGAGACCCTGCTGGCCGCCGCTCCCGCCGGTGACCGCGTCGCCGTGGTCGACGCCGGCTTCGTCGGCCATGTGCACGCCCTGCGGCTCGGCCTGACCGACCCCCGCTTCCCGCTCGCCGCCGTCCCCGGCGCCGTCACCGCCCAGCCCGCCGCCCGGCAGGCGCTGACCCGTGCCGTGGCCCGCGAGACCTCCTCGGGCGGCGGCACCGCGGTCGCCGTCGGCAGTCTCGCCGACCGGATCGTCACCGAGCTGGATGCCGACGGCAGCGAGGTCCACCGCCCCGAGCTGGGCAGCCTCGTCGCCGTCGTACCCGCCGACCCGCAGGCCCGCAACGAGGCGCGGCAGGCCGTCGCCGCCGTGGACGACGAGGCGGTACGCCTGAAGTCGGCCGTGAAGTCCCGTGACGGCTTCTTCACCACGCACTGCGTCAGCCCGTACTCGCGCTACATCGCCCGCTGGTGCGCCCGCCGCGGTCTGACCCCGAACCAGGTCACCACCGCCTCGCTGCTCACCGCGCTGATCGCGGCCGGCTGCGCGGCCACCGGCAGCCGCGCCGGTTTCATAGCCGCCGGCGTGCTGCTGATCGCCTCCTTCGTGCTGGACTGCACCGACGGCCAGCTCGCCCGCTACGCCCTGAAGTACTCCACGCTCGGCGCCTGGCTCGACGCCACCTTCGACCGGGCCAAGGAGTACGCCTACTACGCCGGTCTCGCCCTCGGGGCGGCCCGCGGCGGCCATGACGACGTCTGGGCGCTCGCGCTCGGCGCGATGGTCCTCCAGACCTGCCGGCACGTGGTCGACTTCTCCTTCAACGAGGCCAACCACGACGCCAGCGCCAACACCAGCCCCACCGCCGCCCTCTCCGACAAGCTGGACAGCGTCGGCTGGACGGTCTGGGTGCGCCGGATGATCGTGCTGCCGATCGGCGAGCGCTGGGCGATGATCGCGGTCCTGACCGCCTTCACCACCCCCCGGATCACCTTCTACGCGCTGCTCGTCGGCTGCGCCTTCGCCGCCGCGTACACCACCGCCGGCCGGGTGCTGCGCTCGCTGACCCGCAGGGCGCACCGTACCGACCGCGCCGCGCAGGCGCTGGCCGACCTCGCCGACTCCGGCCCGCTCACCGAGGCGGTCGGGCGTGTGGCCCGGCGCGGGCTGCCCGGCCTCGCGGTTCCCGCCGCCGCCCTGCTCGGCGGTGCCGCGGTCGTCGCCTGCTCGGCCTTGTGCGGCCCTGGCTCGGTGCTGCCGGTGATCGGCGCCCTGGTCTACGTCCTCACCTCGGCCCTCGCCGTCGCCCGTCCGCTCAAGGGCGCCCTCGACTGGCTGGTCCCGCCGTTCTTCCGCGCCGCCGAGTACGGCACCGTCCTCGCCCTCGCCGGCAAAGCGGGCGTGAACGGGGCGCTTCCCGCGGCTTTCGGGCTGGTGGCGGCGGTCGCCTACCATCACTACGACACGGTGTACCGCATCCGCGGCAACGCCGGAGCGCCGCCGGCCTGGCTGGTGCGCTCCATAGGGGGGCACGACGGGCGCACCCTGCTCGTCACCGTCCTGGCCGCGGCGCTCACCGCCGCGCAGTTCACGGCCGCGCTCACGGTGCTCGCCGTGGTCGTCGCCCTGGTGGTGCTCGCGGAGAGCATCCGGTTCTGGGTGTCCGCAGGGGCGCCCGCCGTACACGATGAAGGAGAAACCGCATGATCGGCCTCGTGCTGGCGGCCGGCGCCGGACGGCGTCTGCGCCCCTACACGGACACCCTGCCCAAGGCGCTGGTGCCGGTGGGGCCCGCGGGCATAGAGGGCGAGCCCACGGTTCTCGACCTCACCCTCGGCAACTTCGCCCGGATCGGCCTCACCGAGGTCGCGATCATCGTCGGCTACCGCAAGGAGGCCGTCTACGCCCGCCAGGCCGCCCTGGAGGAGAAGTACGGCCTGAAGCTGACGCTGATCGACAACGACAAGGCCGAGGAGTGGAACAACGCCTACTCCCTGTGGTGCGGCCGGGACGCGCTCAAGGACGGCGTGATCCTCGCCAACGGCGACACCGTGCACCCGGTCTCCGTCGAGGAGACGCTGCTGGCCGCGCGCGGTGACGGCAAGAAGATCATCCTCGCGCTCGACACCGTGAAGTCGCTGGCGGACGAGGAGATGAAGGTCGTCGTCGACCCCGAGAAGGGGATGACGAGGATCACCAAGCTGATGGACCCGGCCGAGGCGACCGGCGAGTACATCGGCGTCACCCTGATCGAGGGCGACGCGGCCGAGGCGCTGGGCGACGCGCTGAAGACGGTCTGGGAGACCGACCCGCAGCAGTTCTACGAGCACGGCTACCAGGAGCTGGTCGACCGCGGCTTCCGGATCGACGTCGCGCCCATCGGCGACGTCGACTGGGTCGAGATCGACAACCACGACGACCTGGCCAAGGGGCGGGAGATCGCGTGCCGCTACTGACCCGGCTGATCCCCTCGCCGGTCGTCGTGGACATCCGTCCGGGTGCCCTGGACGACCTGGCCGGTGTCCTCGCCGACGAGCGCGTCTCCCAGTCGGGCCGCCTCGCCGTCGCCGTCAGCGGCGGCTCCGGCGCCCAGCTGCGCGAGCGCCTCGCCCCCTCGCTGCCCGGCGCGTCCTGGTACGAGGTGGGCGGCGGCACCCTGGACGACGCGATCCGGCTGGCCGGCGAGATGAAGTCCGGCCACTACGACGCGGTGGTCGGGCTCGGCGGCGGCAAGATCATCGACTGCGCCAAGTTCGCCGCGGCCCGCATCGGCCTGCCGCTGGTCGCCGTGCCCACCAACCTCGCGCACGACGGCCTGTGTTCGCCGGTCGCCACCCTGGACAACGACGCGGGGCGCGGCTCCTACGGCGTGCCGAACCCGATCGCGGTCGTCATCGACCTGGACGTGATCCGCGCGGCCCCGGCCCGCTTCGTCAGGGCCGGCATCGGCGACGCCATCTCCAACATCAACGCGATCGCGGACTGGGAGCTGTCCCACCGGGTCAACGGCGAGAAGATCGACGGTCTCGCCGCGGCCATGGCCCGCCAGGCCGGCGAGGCGGTGCTGCGGCACCCCGGCGGCATCGGCGACAACGGCTTCCTCCAGGTGCTCGCCGAGGCGCTGGTGCTCAGCGGCATCTCGATGTCGATCTCCGGTGACTCCCGGCCCTCCTCCGGCTCCTGCCACGAGATCAACCACGCCTTCGACCTGCTGTTCCCGAAGCGCGCGGCCGCCCATGGCGAGCAGTGCGGGCTCGGCGCGGCCTTCGCCATGTATCTGCGCGGGGCCCACGAGGAGGCCGCGCACACCGCCGAGGTGCTGCGCCGGCACGGACTTCCGGTGCTGCCGGAGGAGATCGGCTTCACCGTGGACGAGTTCGTCCGCGCCGTGGAGTTCGCGCCGGAGACCCGGCCGGGCCGCTACACCATCCTCGAACACCTCGACCTCAAGCCGACCCAGATCAAGGACATCTACGCCGACTATGTCAAGGCCATCGGTAGCTGAACTCCGTCCGGTCGTCCATCCCGCAGGGGTGAAGGACCGGCGCAGCGGTGAGCACTGGGCGGGACGCCTCTACATGCGTGAGGTCTCCCTGCGCATCGACCGCCACCTGGTGAACACCAGGGTCACGCCCAATCAGCTCACGTACCTGATGACCCTGTGCGGTGTGCTCGCGGCCCCGGCCCTGCTGGTGCCGGGGATCTGGGGCGCGATCCTCGGCGTGGTCGCCACCCAGCTGTACCTGCTGCTGGACTGCGTCGACGGCGAGATCGCCCGCTGGCGCAAGCAGTACTCGCTCGCCGGTGTCTACCTGGACCGCGTCGGCGCCTACCTCACCGACGCGGCCGTACTGGTCGGCCTCGGGCTGCGCGCCGCCGACCTGTGGGGCGGCGGCCGTATCGACTGGCTGTGGGCCTTCCTCGGCACCCTGGCCGCGCTCGGCGCGATCCTGATCAAGGCGGAGACCGACCTGGTCGGCGTGGCCCGGCACCAGACCGGCAGGCCGCCGGTGCAGGAGGCCGCCGCCGAGCCGCGTTCCTCCGGGATGGCGCTGGCCCGCCGGGCCGCCTCGGCGCTGAAGTTCCACCGGCTCATCCTCGGCATCGAGGCCTCGCTGCTGATCGTGCTCCTCGCCATCGCGGACCGGATCCACGGCGACCTGTTCTTCACCCGGCTCGGCACCGCCGTCCTCGCCGGCATCGCCCTGCTCCAGACGCTGCTGCACCTGGTGTCCATCCTCGCCTCCAGCAGGCTGAAGTGAGCGCGGCCATGCGGGTCGGCGCCGTCGTCATCACCATGGGGAACCGGCCCGAGGAGCTGCGTGCCCTGCTCGACTCGGTCGCCGGGCAGGACGGGGACCGCGTCGAGGTGGTCGTCGTCGGCAACGGCTCCCCGGTGCCCGAGGTCCCCGCGGGCGTACGCACCGTCGAACTGCCGGAGAACCTGGGCATTCCGGGCGGCCGCAATGTCGGCATAGAGGCGTTCGGCCCCGGCGGTCAGGATGTCGACATCCTGCTTTTCCTGGACGACGACGGCCTGCTCGCCCGGCAGGACACCGCCCAACTGTGCCGCGAGGCCTTCGCCGCCGACCCGGAGCTGGGCATCATCAGCTTCCGCATCGCCGACCCCGAGACCGGCGAGACGCAGCGCCGCCATGTGCCCCGGCTGCGCGCCTCGGATCCGATGCGCTCCTCGCGGGTGACCACCTTCCTGGGCGGCGCCAACGCGGTGCGCACGAAGGTGTTCGCCGAGGTCGGCGGGCTGCCCGACGAGTTCTTCTACGCCCATGAGGAGACCGATCTGGCCTGGCGGGCGCTGGACGCGGGCTGGCTGATCGACTACCGCTCCGACATGGTGCTGTACCACCCGACGACCGCACCCTCGCGGCACGCCGTCTACCACCGCATGGTGGCCCGCAACCGCGTCTGGCTCGCCCGGCGCAACCTCCCCGCCCCGCTGATCCCCGTCTACCTGGGGGTCTGGCTGCTGCTGACGCTGGCGCGCCGGCCCTCGCGTCCGGCCCTGAAGGCCTGGTTCGGCGGCTTCAAGGAGGGCTGGGCCACATCCTGCGGTCCGCGCCGTCCGATGCGCTGGCGCACGGTCTGGCGGCTCACCCGGCTGGGCCGTCCCCCGGTCATCTGAGAAGCTTCTTACTTGAACAGCAAGCTTCTTACCGAGAGAGTCCGGGTTCTTACTCGTGAGTCACACAACGCATGACGCCGGTTTCGCGGTGGGCGCGATACCGGCGCCCGACGAGGGGCTGACGCCGGCCGAGCTGGCCGCCCGGTACGGGCTCGCCGTCAGCGGCGCCCGCCCCTCGCTGGTGGAGTACGTCCGCCAGCTGTGGAGCCGGCGCCACTTCATCCTCGCCTTCTCGCAGGCGAAGCTGACGGCGCAGTACAGCCAGGCCAAGCTGGGCCAGCTGTGGCAGGTCGCCACCCCGCTGCTGAACGCGGCCGTGTACTACTTCATCTTCGGCGTCATCCTGCACGCCAGCCGCGGCATGTCGCATGACGTGTACATCCCGTTCCTGGTCACCGGCGTCTTCGTGTTCACCTTCACGCAGAGCTCGGTCATGTCGGGCGTGCGCGCCATCTCCGGGAACCTCGGGCTGGTGCGCGCCCTGCACTTCCCGCGCGCCTCGCTGCCCGTCTCCTTCTCGCTCCAGCAGCTCCAGCAGCTGCTGTTCTCGATGATCGTGCTGTTCATCGTGGCGATCGGCTTCGGCAGCTATCCCGGCATGTCCTGGCTGCTGATCGTGCCGGTACTGGCGCTCCAGTTCCTGTTCAACACCGGCCTCGCGCTGATCGTGGCCCGCATGGGCGCCAAGACGCCGGACATGGCGCAGCTGATGCCGTTCGTGCTGCGCACCTGGATGTACACCTCCGGCGTGATGTTCTCCATCAGCACGATGATGGCGGACCGCCCGGAGTGGGCGGTGCGGCTGCTCCAGGTCAACCCGGCCGCGATCTACATGGACCTGATGCGCTTCGCGCTGATCGACGGTTACGGCGCCTCGAACCTGCCGCCGCACGTGTGGGCGATCGCGGTGTTCTGGGCCGTGGCGGTCTTCGCCGGCGGCTTCGTGTACTTCTGGAAGGCGGAGGAGCGGTACGGCCGTGGCTGAGCAGAACGCCGAGCGGAACCTTCAGCAGGGCGCCACGGGCACCGGCGAGCGCCGCCCGACGGTCATCGCGGACGACCTGCACATCGTCTACCGGGTCAACGGCGCCAGGACCGGCAAGGGCAGCGCGACGGCCGCCCTCAGCCGGATCCTGCGGCGCGGCGAGGAGCGGGGCGTGCGCAAGGTGCACGCCGTGCGCGGGGTCTCCTTCGTCGCCTACCGCGGCGAGGCCATCGGCCTGATCGGCTCCAACGGCTCCGGCAAGTCCACCCTGCTGCGCGCCATCGCCGGCCTGCTGCCCGCGGAGCGGGGCAAGGTCTACACCGACGGCCAGCCCTCCCTGCTGGGCGTGAACGCGGCCCTGATGAACGACCTGACCGGCGAGCGCAACGTCATCCTGGGCGGTCTCGCCATGGGCATGTCGCGCGAGCAGATCAGGGAGCGCTATCAGGACATCGTCGACTTCTCCGGAATCAACGAGAAGGGCGACTTCATCACGCTGCCCATGCGCACCTACTCCTCCGGTATGGCCGCGCGGCTGCGTTTCTCCATCGCCGCCGCGAAGGACCACGATGTCCTCATGATTGACGAGGCCCTCGCCACCGGTGACCGCAAGTTCCAGAAGCGCTCCGAGGAACGCATCCGGGAACTGCGCAAGGAGGCCGGCACGGTCTTTCTGGTCAGTCACAACAACAAGTCCATCCGCGACACCTGCAACCGCGTGCTGTGGCTGGAACGCGGTGAGCTGCGCATGGACGGGCCGACCGAAGAGGTGCTCAAGGAGTACGAGAAGTTCACCGGCAAGTGAACTGTTTCGGCCACAGCCCCGTCGGCAACCTTCCGGCGGGGCTCCGCGTCTGCAAAGGAAGCGTCAACTCCGAAGGCTGTCAGGAATCTTGACGCCGATCGGTGTGTTGTTGTGATCTGCGGGACACCCCCCGGAAGCTAGATGCGTTGTACAACGTAAGCTGTACCGGTGCCGGAAAGCGGCAAGTGGGGCGATAATGCGCGACACCCTGCGCCAGGCCACGCCCCGCGAATTGCCGGGCGGCGTGTCCGAAATAGTGTGTATTGGGTCGGCAGTGTAGAACGGGAGATGTGACGGCAATGGCTACGGAAACTCCCCAGCTCAACGCAGCATGTGCCGTTGCCGCTCCGGGCGTCGCCCGATGACGGCCATCCAAGCGGCGCCGGACCTGGAACGCGCCACCCTCGACAAGGCCGCGAGCGAGAACTTTCCCGTGGCCCCCTTCTTCCTGCCCCGCGACTGGCGCGACGACCTCATGGCGGTCTACGGCTTCGCCCGTCTGGTCGACGACATCGGCGACGGCGATCTCGCCCCCGGCGGGGCCGATGCCGAACTGCTCGGCGTGTCGGCCACCGAGGCCGGCGACCGGCTGCTCCTGCTCGACGCCTTCGAGGCCGATCTGCGCCGGGTCTTCGACGCCACCCCGCGCCATCCCCTGCTGCGCCGCCTCCAGACCGTCGTACGCCGCCGGGGGCTCACCCCCGAGCCGTTCCTCGGCCTGATCGCCGCCAACCGCCAGGACCAGCTCGTCTCCCGGTACGAGACGTACGACGACCTCGTCGCCTACTGCGAACTGTCCGCCAACCCCGTCGGCCGGCTCGTCCTCGCCGTCACCGGCACCTCGACCCCCGAGCGGATCCGGCTCTCCGACGCGATCTGCACCGCGCTCCAGATCGTGGAGCACCTCCAGGACGTCGCCGAGGACCTCCGCCGCGACCGGATCTACCTTCCGGCCGAGGACATGAAACGCTTCCATGTCACGGAAACCGATCTTTCCGCGAAAACCGCGGGCGCATCGGTGCGAGCCCTGGTTGCATACGAAGCACAACGCGCCCGCGATCTGCTGAATGAAGGCGCCCCCCTGGTGGGTAGCGTCCACGGCAGGTTGAAGCTGCTGCTCGCAGGGTTCGTGGCGGGGGGAAGGGCGGCGGTCCGCGCGATCGCCGCCGCCGAATACGACGTACTTCCCGGCCCGCCCAAGCCAGGCAAGGTCCAGTTGCTGCGTGAGGCGGGCGTGATTCTGCGAGGAGAGGGGTGATCCGGACCGTGGAGTCTGCGTCGCACGTGTCCGCACCGGTGCTCGCCGCCTACCGCTACTGCGAGACGGTGACCGGACAGCAGGCCCGTAACTTCGCGTACGGCATCCGGCTGCTGCCCACACCGAAGCGGCGCGCCATGTCGGCGCTGTACGCGTTCTCACGGCGTGTCGACGACATCGGCGACGGCGACCTTGCCGACGACGTGAAGGTGGCACGGCTCCAGGAGACCCGAGCCCTGCTCGCCCGGATCCGCGAGGGCCGCATCGAGGAGGACCACACCGACCCGGTGGCCGTCGCCCTCGCGCACGCCGCCGACGCCTTCCCGATCCCGCTCGGCGGCCTGGACGAGCTGATCGACGGCGTCGAGATGGACACGCGCGGGGAGACCTACGAGACCTGGGACGACCTGAAGGTCTACTGCCGCTGTGTCGCCGGTGCCATCGGCCGCCTCTCGCTCGGCGTGTTCGGCACCGAACCGGGCGCCCGCGGCGTCGAGCGCGCCGCCGAGTACGCCGACACGCTCGGTCTCGCGCTGCAGCTCACCAACATCCTCCGGGACGTCCGCGAGGACGCCCAGGGCGGCCGCACCTACCTGCCCGCCGACGACCTTGCCAAGTTCGGCTGTTCGGCCGGGTTCGAGCGGCCGGTGCTCCCGGAGGGCTCCGACTTCGCGGGCCTCGTCCACTTCGAGGTCCGCCGCGCCCGCGCCCTTTTCGCCGAGGGCTACCAGCTGCTGCCCATGCTCGACCGGCGCAGCGGCGCCTGCGTGGCCGCCATGGCCGGCATCTACCGCCGCCTCCTCGACCGCATCGCGCGCGACCCCGAGGCCGTGCTGCGCGGCCGGGTCTCGCTGCCCGGACACGAGAAGGCGTACGTCGCGGTGCGCGGCCTGTCCGGCCTCGACACCCGGCAGGTCACCCGTCACGGCGCCGGGCGGCCCGTCGGGAGGCGCGCCTGATGGACCTCACCGAACCAGGGGACTTCCGCCGGGCAACCCCGCGCCCCGGCGTGGCGTCCCTGACTGCGACGACCGTACGTGCACCGTTCAACCAGCACGGCCGGCACGCACGGAAGGACGCAGCATGAGCGACGGCGCACGCCCCGCACCGGGCCGCCGCACCCCCGACAGAGCGCCCCGCGGGGCCGTCGTGATCGGCGGCGGCCTCGCCGGCACCACCGCGGCACTCGCCCTGGCCGACGCGGGCGTCCGCGTCACCCTGCTCGAAGGCAGGCCCAGGCTGGGCGGCCTCGCCTTCTCCTTCCAGCGCGGCGGACTGACCGTCGACAACGGCCAGCACGTGTACCTGCGCTGCTGCACCGCCTACCGCTGGTTCCTCGACCGGATCGAGGGCGCGGCGCTGGCACCGCTGCAGGACCGCCTGGACGTGCCCGTCGTGGACCTCGCCAAGCCCGAGGGCAGGCGGCTCGGCCGGCTGCGGCGCGACCCGCTGCCCGTCCCCCTGCACCTGGGGCGCAGCCTGGCCGCCTATCCGCACCTCTCGCTCGCCGAGCGCGCCCTGGTCGGGCGGGCCGCGCTCGCGCTCAAGGGTCTCGACCTCGCCGATCCGACCCTGGACACCCAGGACTTCGGCAGCTGGCTGGCCGAGCACGGCCAGTCCGCGCGTGCCGTCGAGGCCCTGTGGGACCTGGTCGGGGTCGCCACCCTCAACGCGGTCGCGGGCGACGCCTCGCTGGGGCTCGCCGCGATGGTGTTCAAGACCGGTCTGCTGTCCGAACCGGGCGCGGCCGACATCGGCTGGGCCCATGTCCCGCTCGGCGAACTGCACGACCGGCTGGCCCGCAGGGCGCTCGACTCCGCGGGCGTGCGTACCGAGGTCCGTTCACGCGTCACCTCCGTCTCTGCCATGGAGAACGGCGGCTGGTGCGTCGAGGTTCCCGGCGAGCGCATCGAATCCGACGCGGTCGTCCTCGCCGTACCCCAGCGCGAGGCGTACGACCTGCTGCCGCCCGGCGCCCTCGACGCCCCCGAGCGGCTGCTGGAGATCGGCACCGCCCCCATCCTCAACGTGCATGTGGTGTACGACCGCAAGGTCCTCGCGCGGCCCTTCTTCGCGGCCCTCGGCACCCCTGTGCAGTGGGTCTTCGACCGAACCCACGCCTCCGGGCTGCGCTCGGGCCAGTACCTCGCGCTGTCCCAGTCGGCCGCGCAGGACGACATCGACCTCCCGGTCGCGCAACTGCGCGAGCGCTACGTCCCGGAGCTGGAGAAGCTCATTCCGGGTACGCGCGGCGCCGTGATCGAGGACTTCTTCGTGACCCGCGAGCGCACGGCGACGTTCGCGCCCGCCCCCGGCGTCGGGCGGCTGCGCCCGGTCGCCCGCACCAAGGCAGCCGGCCTGTACCTGGCCGGAGCGTGGACCGCCACCGGGTGGCCCGCGACCATGGAGAGTGCGGTCCGCAGCGGAGTGAGCGCGGCCGACGCCGCGCTGCGCGCCCTGGGCCGGCCCCGCCCGAGCCGTCTCTTCGCCTTCGAGGAGGCGGCCTGATGCCTCGTCGGCAGCCGGCGGCAGGCCCCCGCACCTTCGGTACCGCAACAAGAGGAGAGACTGTGCCCACTGTGCCCCCGGCCTCGACGGAGACCGCGGTGGACGTCACCGCGCTGCTGGAGCGCGGCCGGACCCTGGCCACACCGGTCCTGCGTGCGGCCGTCGACCGCCTCGCTCCTCCCATGGACACCGTCGCCGCCTACCACTTCGGCTGGATCGACGCCGCCGGCAACCCGGCCGACGGCGACGGCGGCAAGGCCGTGCGGCCCGCGCTCGCCGTGCTCTCCGCCGAGGTCACCGGCAGCGCGCCCGAGACCGGCGTGCCGGGCGCCGTCGCCGTCGAACTGGTCCACAACTTCTCGTTGCTGCACGACGACCTGATGGACGGCGACGAGCAGCGCCGCCACCGCGACACCGTGTGGAAGGTGCACGGCCCCGCCCAGGCCATCCTGGTCGGCGACGCCCTGTTCGCGCTGGCCAACGAGGTGCTGCTGGAACTCGGTTCGGTCGAGGCCGGCCGCGCCACCCGCCGGCTGACCTCCGCGACCCGCGCCCTGATCGACGGTCAGGCCCAGGACATCTCCTACGAGCACCGCGACCGGGTCAGCGTCGAGGAGTGCCTGGAGATGGAGGGCAACAAGACCGGCGCGCTGCTCGCCTGCGCCTCCTCCATCGGCGCGGTCCTCGGCGGCGCGGACGACGCCACCGCCGACGCGCTGGAGCGCTACGGCTACCACCTCGGCCTCGCCTTCCAGGCCGTGGACGACCTGCTCGGCATCTGGGGCGACCCGGAGGCCACCGGCAAGCAGACCTGGAGCGACCTGCGCCAGCGCAAGAAGTCGCTGCCCGTGGTCGCGGCGCTCGCGGCCGGCGGCCCCGCCTCCGAGCGGCTCGGCGAGATCCTCGCCGCCGACGCCAAGAGCAGCGACTTCGAGAACTTCTCCGAGGAGGAGTTCGCGGCCCGCGCCGCCCTCATCGAGGAGGCCGGCGGCCGCGAATGGACCGCCGAGGAGGCGCGCCGCCAGCACGCCATCGCGATCGGCGCCCTCGACGCGGTCGCCATGCCGGACCGGGTGCGGGCCGCCTTCACGGCCCTCGCCGACTTCGTCGTCGTACGGAAGAGATGATCACTATCGGCCGAACAAGCCTCGCGTAGTCGCCGGCCGGTGTCGCGAAAGGAAGCACACCGGCCGACGGCGGACCCACAGCAGCACGACTCGCACGACTGCACGAAGGGGAAGCCATGACAGCGACGACCGACGGAAGCACCGGGGCCACCTTGCCGTCCCGCGCTGCCGCGGCCAGCGACACCACCCTCACCACCCCCGAGACGGCCGGGGTACCGGAAGCCGCCGCACGAGCCGCCCGCCGCGCCACCGACTTCCTGCTCGCGACGCAGGACGCCGAGGGCTGGTGGAAGGGCGACCTGGAGACCAACGTCACCATGGACGCCGAGGATCTGCTGCTCCGTCAGTTCCTGGGCATCCAGGACGACAAGACCACGCAGGCCGCCGCGAAGTTCATCCGCGGGGAGCAACGCGAGGACGGCACCTGGGCCACCTTCTGGGGCGGCCCCGGCGAACTGTCCACCACCATCGAGGCGTACGTCGCCCTGCGCCTGGCCGGCGACGCGCCCGACGCGCCGCACATGGCGCGTGCCTCCGCCTGGATCCGCGAGCGGGGCGGCATCGCCGCCGCCCGTGTCTTCACCCGCATCTGGCTGGCCCTGTTCGGCTGGTGGAAGTGGGAGGACCTGCCGGAGATGCCGCCGGAGCTGATCTGGTTCCCCGGCTGGATGCCGCTGAACATCTACGACTTCGGGTGCTGGGCCCGGCAGACGATCGTGCCGCTCACCATCGTCTCGGCCGAGCGCCCGGTGCGTCCCGCGCCCTTCGCGCTGGACGAGCTGCACACCGACCCGGCCAACCCCAACCCGCCCCGGCCGCTCGCCCCGGCGAACACCTGGGACGGCGCCTTCCAGCGTCTGGACAAGGGGCTCCAGCGGCTGCGCAAGGTCGTCCCGCGCCGGGTGCGCAAGGCCGCGATGAACGCCGCCGCCCGCTGGATCATCGAGCGGCAGGAGAACGACGGCTGCTGGGGCGGCATCCAGCCCCCGGCCGTGTACTCGGTCATCGCCCTGCACCTGCTCGGCTACGACCTCGAACACCCGGTACTGCGCGAGGGGCTGGCCTCGCTGGACCGGTTCGCCGTGTGGCGCGAGGACGGCGCCCGGATGATCGAGGCCTGCCAGTCCCCGGTGTGGGACACGTGTCTCGCCGCCATCGCGCTGGTCGACGCCGGACTGCCCGCCGACCACCCGCAACTGGTCAAGGCGGCCGACTGGTTGCTCGGCGAGGAGATCGTCCGGCCCGGCGACTGGGCCGTCAAGCGTCCGCAACTGCCGCCGGGCGGCTGGGCGTTCGAGTTCCACAACGACAACTACCCGGACATCGACGACACCGCCGAGGTCTCCCTCGCGCTGCGCCGGATCCGGCACCACGACCCCGAGCGGACGGACCGGGCGATCGGGCGCGCGGTGCGCTGGAACCTCGGCATGCAGTCGAAGAACGGCGCCTGGGGCGCCTTCGACGTCGACAACACCAGCCCGTTCCCGAACCGGCTGCCGTTCTGCGACTTCGGCGAGGTCATCGACCCGCCGTCCGCCGACGTCACCGCGCACGTGGTGGAGATGCTCGCCGCCGAGGGCCTCGCCCACGACCCGCGCACCCGGCGCGCCATCGCCTGGCTGCTCGCCGAACAGGAGGAAAGCGGGGCGTGGTTCGGCCGCTGGGGCGTCAACTACATCTACGGCACCGGGTCGGTGGTCCCCGCGCTCACCGCGGCCGGACTGCCCGGCTCGCACCCGGCGATCCGGCGGGCGGTGGCCTGGCTGGAGTCGGTCCAGAACGACGACGGCGGCTGGGGCGAGGACCTGCGCTCCTACAAGCACGCCAGGCAATGGGCCGGCCGGGGCGCCTCCACCCCCTCGCAGACCGCGTGGGCGCTGATGGCGCTGCTCGCGGCGGGGGAGAAGGACTCCCAGGCCGTCGAGCGGGGCATCCAGTGGCTGGCGGCCACCCAGCGGGAGGACGGCACCTGGGACGAGCCGTACTTCACCGGCACCGGCTTCCCCTGGGACTTCTCCATCAACTACCACCTGTACCGGCAGGTGTTCCCGCTCACCGCGCTCGGCCGGTACCTGCACGGCGACCCCTTCGAGCGGCAGCTGCTCGCCAAGGCCCCCCGGCCGCGGCCCGCGGCGGCCGAGCCCGCCGGGTCACCCCTGTTCGAGGCCAAGGGGAGCTGATGTGAACGTCCAGCCCGCTCCGGCCCCGCTGCTGATCGCCTGCGCGCTCGGCATCGAGCACCTCGCCCTGCGCTCGGGCGACCGCAGCGGGGCCGGCGGGCCGGTCACGTTCGTCCGTACCGGGATGGGGCCGCGGGCGGCGCGGCGCTCCCTCACCCGGCACCTGGCCCGGCCCGCGCTCACCGAGGCCGCCGTACTGGCCACCGGTTTCTGCGCGGGCCTCGCCCCCGGCATGCACCCCGGTGACCTGGTGGTCGCCGAGGAGACCCGCGACCCGCACGGGACCGTCCCGTGCGCGGGCACCGAACTGCTGGTGAAGGAACTCGCGCGGCTGCTGCCCGGCCGCACGGTCCACACCGGCCCGCTCACCGGCTCCGATCATGTCGTCCGCGGCCCCGAACGGTCCGCCCTGCGCGCGACCGGCGCGATCGCCGTCGACATGGAGTCCGCGGCCACCCTGCTCAGCGCCGTGACCGCGGGCGAACGCCCGGTCGCCGCCGTCCGGGTGGTCGTGGACACTCCCGAACACGAACTCGTCCGGATCGGCACGGTGTGCGGTGGAATATCAGCCTTCCGCGTTCTTCGTTCCGTACTTCCCGCATATTTCGAATGGCACCGTTCTTTGCTGCTCCCCCGGAGGTGAGCCCAGATGGCCATGCCGTTGCGCCAGTCCATCAAGGTCGCTACATACCTGGCCGAACAGAAGCTCCGCAAGCGGGACAAGTTCCCGCTGATCGTGGAGCTGGAACCGCTCTTTGCGTGCAACCTCAAATGCGAGGGCTGCGGCAAGATCCAGCACCCGGCCGGGGTGCTCAAGCAGCGCATGCCGGTCGCCCAGGCGGTGGGAGCGGTGCTGGAATCGGGTGCGCCGATGGTCTCCATCGCGGGCGGCGAGCCCCTGATGCATCCTCAGATCGACGAGATCGTGCGCCAGTTGGTGGCCAAGAGGAAGTACGTCTTCCTGTGCACCAACGCGATGCTGCTGCGCAAGAAGATGGACAAGTTCACGCCCTCGCCCTACTTCGCCTTCGCGGTGCACATCGACGGGCTGCGCGAGCGGCACGACGAGTCCGTTGCCAAGGAAGGCGTGTTCGACGAGGCGGTGGCGGCCATCAAGGAGGCCAAGCGGCGCGGCTTCCGGGTGACCACCAACTCCACCTTCTTCAACACCGACACCCCGCAGACCGTCGTCGAGGTGCTCAACTTCCTCAACGACGACCTGAAGGTGGACGAGATGATGATCTCGCCCGCCTACGCCTACGAGAAGGCCCCGGACCAGGAGCACTTCCTCGGCGTGGAGCAGACCCGCGAGCTGTTCCGGAAGGCGTTCGCGGGCGGCAACCGCAGGAAATGGCGGCTCAACCACTCCCCGCTTTTCCTGGACTTCCTGGAGGGCAAGGTCGACTTCCCCTGCACCGCCTGGGCGATCCCGAACTACTCCCTCTTCGGCTGGCAGCGCCCCTGCTACCTGATGAGCGACGGGTACGTGCCGACGTACCGGGAACTGGTGGAGGACACCGACTGGGACAAGTACGGCCGCGGCAAGGACCCGCGCTGCGCCAACTGCATGGCGCACTGCGGCTACGAGCCCACCGCCGTACTCGCCACCATGGGCTCCCTGACGGAGTCGCTGCGGGCGCTGCGCGAGACGGTCTCGGGAAACCGGGAGTAGGGCGATGACCGCCGTACCCCTGGGTGTCCCCGAGGTACCGGCCCGGCAGGTGGCCCCGCGGCGCACGTCGCGGCAGATCCACGTCGGGCCGGTACCGGTCGGGGGCGGGGCTCCGGTCTCCGTGCAGTCGATGACGACGACCCGTACGTCGGACATCGGTGCCACCCTCCAGCAGATCGCCGAACTCACCGCGTCCGGCTGCCAGATCGTCCGCGTCGCCTGCCCCACGCAGGACGACGCGGACGCCCTCGCCGTCATCGCGCGCCAATCGCAGATCCCGGTGATCGCGGACATCCACTTCCAGCCCAAGTACGTCTTCGCGGCCATCGAGGCCGGCTGCGCGGCGGTCCGGGTGAATCCGGGCAACATCAAGAAGTTCGACGACCAGATCGCGCAGATCGCGCGCGCCGCGAAGGACCACGGCACGCCGGTCCGGATCGGGGTCAACGCCGGTTCGCTTGACCGGCGGTTGCTCCAGAAGTACGGCAGGGCCACCCCGGAGGCGCTGGTCGAGTCGGCGCTGTGGGAGGCGTCCCTCTTCGAGGAGCACGGCTTCAGGGACCTCAAGATCTCGGTCAAGCACAACGACCCGGTCGTGATGATCGAGGCGTACCGGCAGCTTGCCGAGCAGTGCGACTACCCGCTGCACCTGGGCGTCACGGAGGCCGGCCCCGCGTTCCAGGGCACCATCAAGTCGGCCGTCGCGTTCGGGGCGTTGCTGTCGAGGGGCATCGGCGACACCATCCGGGTGTCGCTGTCCGCGCCGCCGGCCGAGGAGGTCAAGGTCGGCCTCCAGATCCTCCAGTCGCTGGGGCTGCGCGAACGGCGTCTGGAGATCGTCTCCTGCCCGTCCTGCGGCCGGGCCCAGGTGGACGTCTACCGGCTCGCCGACGAGGTCACCGCCGGGCTCGACGGCCTCGAAGTGCCGCTGCGGGTGGCGGTGATGGGCTGTGTGGTCAACGGCCCCGGAGAGGCCCGTGAGGCCGATCTGGGAGTTGCCTCAGGCAACGGAAAAGGGCAGATCTTCGTCAAGGGGGAGGTCGTACGGACCGTCCCCGAGTCCAGGATCGTCGAGACCCTGATCGAGGAGGCCCAGCGGCTCGCCGAACGGATGAAGTGAGTCCACGTAACTGCACCAAGCGAGAGGGGGCCACGAACGTGACGATTCTGGAGACGATCCGGCAACCGCGGGACCTGAAGGGGCTGTCCGGGGCGGAACTCGGGGTACTGGCCGGGGAGATACGCGACTTCCTGGTGCAAGCGGTGTCGCGCACCGGCGGTCATCTCGGGCCCAACCTGGGCGTGGTGGAACTGACCATCGCCCTGCACCGGGTCTTCGAGTCACCGGTCGACCGGATCCTCTGGGACACCGGCCACCAGACGTACGTGCACAAGCTTTTGACGGGACGTCAGGACTTTTCCAAGTTGCGCGGCAAGGGCGGCCTGTCCGGCTACCCGGCGCGCGAGGAGTCCGAGCACGACGTCATCGAGAACAGCCATGCCTCCGCCGCGCTCGGCTGGGCCGACGGCCTCGCCAAGGCGCGCGAGGTGAAGGGGGAGCGGGGCCATGTGGTCGCCGTGGTCGGCGACGGCGCGCTGACCGGCGGCATGGCCTGGGAGGCCCTGAACAACATCGCGGACGCCCCGGACCGGCCGCTGATCATCGTCGTCAACGACAACGCGCGTTCCTACGCCCCCACGATCGGCGGGCTCGCCGACCACCTGGCCACCCTGCGCACCACCGACGGCTACGAGAAGGTGCTCGCCTGGGGGAAGGAGATCCTCCAGCGCACCCCCGTGGTCGGCGCGCCCCTCTACGAGTCCCTGCACGGCGCGAAGAAGGGCTTCAAGGACGCCTTCGCCCCCCAGGGCCTCTTCGAGGACCTGGGCCTGAAGTACGTCGGCCCGGTCGACGGGCACGACATCGGGGCCGTCGAGTCCGCGCTGCGCCGCGCCAAGCGTTTCCACGGCCCGGTCCTGGTGCACTGCCTGACCGAGAAGGGCCGCGGCTACGAGCCCGCGCTCGCCGACGAGTTGGACCGCTTCCACGCCATCGGTGTGATGGACCCGGCGACCTGTGCCCCGCTCGCCGCCCCCGGCGGGCGGTCCTGGACCTCGGTGTTCGGCGAGGAGATCGCCCAGATCGGCGGGGAACGCGAGGACGTCGTCGCGATCACCGCCGCGATGCTGCACCCGGTCGGCCTCGGCGCCTTCGCCGAACGCTTCCCGGACCGGGTGTGGGACGTGGGCATCGCCGAACAGCACGCGGTCGCCTCGGCCGCCGGGCTCGCCACCGCCGGACTGCATCCGGTCGTCGCGCTGTACGCCACCTTCCTGAACCGCGCCTTCGACCAGTTGCTGATGGATGTCGCCCTGCACCGCTGCGGGGTCACCTTCGTCCTCGACCGGGCCGGCGTCACCGGCCCCGACGGCGCCTCCCACAACGGCATGTGGGACATGTCGCTCCTCCAGGTGGTGCCGGGCCTGCGGATCGCCGCCCCGCGCGATGCCGCGCAGCTGCGCAGCCAGTTGCGCGAGGCGGTCGCCGTGGACGACGCGCCGACCGTGCTGCGCTTCCCGAAGGAGAACGTCGGGCCGGACATCCCGGCGCTCGACCGGGTGGGCGGCATGGACGTGCTGCACCGCGCGGAGCAGCCGAAGGCGCTGCTGGTCGCGGTCGGGGTGATGGCGCCGGTCTGCCTGAAGGCCGCCGAGCTGCTGGAGTCGGGCGGCACCGGGTGCACGGTGGTCGACCCCCGCTGGGTCAAACCCGTCGACCCGGAGCTGCCCCGGCTGGCCGCCGGGCACCGGCTGGTGGCCGTGGTCGAGGACAACAGCCGCGCGTCCGGGGTCGGTTCGGCCGTGGCGCAGGCTCTCGCGGACGCCGGGGTGGACGTGCCGGTACGGCTGTTCGGCATCCCGGACCAGTTCCTGCCGCACGCCAAGCGCAGCGAGGTGCTGGCCGACATCGGCCTCACGCCCGTGGAGATCGCCGGGCGGATCGGCGGAAGCCTGGCGGCGCGGGACGACGAGGGCGCGCCGGGGAGTGCCACGTCCGGCCGCCCCGCGCCCGCGGCGCCGCCGGGGCTGGTCGCGCCCGAGCGGCGGTAGCCGCACACCGACATGGTTCCGTGCCCTTCCGGGGCGCTGACAAGGAGAAGGAATGACCACCGAGTTCGACCTCGGCGCCCTGCTCGCCGAGCGCGGAGCCGAGCGGTACGAGCTGCACGCGAAGTACCTCAACCCGCAGCTCCCGCGCATGCTGCACACCATCGGTTTCGACAAGGTCTACGAGCGCGCCGAGGGCGCCCACTTCTTCGACGCCGACGGCAACGACTACCTGGACATGCTCGCCGGGTTCGGGGTGATGGGCCTCGGCCGGCACCACCCGGTCGTCCGCAAGGCGCTGCACGACGTCCTGGACCTGGACCTCGCCGACCTCACCCGGTTCGACTGCCAGCCGCTGCCCGGACTGCTCGCCGAGCGGCTGCTCGCCCACAGCCCGCACCTGGACCGGGTGTTCTTCGGCAACAGCGGCACCGAGGCGGTCGAGACGGCCCTGAAGTTCGCCCGCTACGCCACCGGCCGGCCGCGCGTCCTGTACTGCGAGCACGCCTTCCACGGGCTGACCACCGGCTCGCTGTCCGTCAACGGGGAGAACGGCTTCCGCGACGGCTTCGCCCCGCTGCTGCCCGACACCGCCGTCCCCCTCGGTGATCTCGACGCCCTGGCGCGGGAGTTGAAGAGGGGCGATGTCGCCGCGCTGATCGTGGAGCCGATCCAGGGCAAGGGCGTGCACGAGGCGCCGCCCGGCTATCTGCGCGCCGCGCAGGAGCTGTTGCACAAGCACAAGGCCCTGCTGATCACCGACGAGGTGCAGACCGGCCTCGGCCGCACCGGCGACTTCTACGCCTACCAGCACGAGGACGGCGTGGAACCCGACCTGGTGTGTGTCGCCAAGGCCCTGTCCGGCGGCTACGTCCCGGTCGGCGCGACCCTCGGCAAGGACTGGATCTTCCGGAAGGTCTACTCGTCCATGGACCGCGTGCTGGTCCACTCGGCGAGCTTCGGGGCCAACGCGCAGGCGATGGCCTGCGGGCTCGCCGTGCTGTCGGTCATGGAGAACGAGCAGATCGTCGCGGGCGTGCGCACCACCGGCGACCTGCTGAAGTCCCGGCTCACCGAACTCGTCGGGAAATACGAGCTGCTGGCCGACGTCCGGGGCCGGGGCCTGATGATCGGCATCGAGTTCGGCAAGCCGTCCTCGCTGAAGCTGCGCAGCCGCTGGGCCATGCTCCAGGCCGCCCGCAAGGGGTTGTTCGCCCAGATGGTCGTCGTACCGCTGCTCCAGCGGCACCGGATCCTCACCCAGGTCTCCGGCGACCACCTCGAAGTGATCAAACTGATCCCGCCGCTCGTCTTCGGCGAGGCCGACGTGGACCGGTTCATCGAGGGCTTCACCGCGGTCATGGACGACGCGCACAGCGGCGGCGGCCTGATGTGGGACTTCGGCAGGACGCTGATCAAACAGGCGGTCGCCAACCGCTGACCGGTCAGCCGAGCGCCACCAGAAGTACCCACGGGCAGAGGAAGCCGGCCGCGCTGAGGGCGAGCGCGCGGGAGTGATCGAAGCGCAAGGCTTTTGCCTGGGAGGCAAGAAATTTGCCCCGCGGGCAAAAGAGGCGCTGAATAGAGGCATGAACGCCTCAGATGCCGCATCGCCGGCGGCGGGCCAGGGTGACGATCTGCCCGCCGTCGCGCCGCAGCTGCGCGCACTGCGCCGACGGGCCGGTCTCACCCTGGAAGCGGCGGCCCGCAACGCCGGACTCTCACCGGCCCATCTGTCCCGGCTGGAGACCGGGCAGCGCGGGCCCTCGCTGCCGATGCTGCTCGCACTCGCGCGTATCTACGGTACGACGGTCTCCGAACTCCTCGGCGAACGGGTCGCCGACCAGAACGCGATCGTCCGGGCCGCCGACATGGACCCGACGCGGGCCGCCGGGTGGACCTACTTCCAGGCCGGGGCCCCCGGCCGCGGGATGCAGGCGCTCCGGGTGCACGCACCGTACGGCGCGCAGGGCGACATCGTGCGCGTGCACCCCGGCGAGGAGTGGCTCTACGTCCTCAAGGGCCGGCTGCGGCTGCGCCTCGGCGACGCCACGCACCTGCTCGCCCCCGGCGACAGCGCCCACTTCGACTCGCTCACCCCGCACCGCCTCGCCGCCGAGGACCCGGACGGCGTGGAGCTGCTGTTCGTCCACACCCTGCTCCAGAGCCCCACGACCGCGCTGTGCCTGGGGCACCTGAACGGAGAGCCGTCATGAGCGACCTTGAGACCAAGTTCCCCCGTTCCCTGTGGGTCCGGCTGATCATCTACATCGCCCTCGGGCACGTCCTGGCCGCGTTCCTCTATCTGCTGTTCGCGATCGGCGGCAAGGGCTGAGCCCGCGCCGGGCGCGGGCCGCACGGACGGGTCAGTCCACCAGCCGCGCCCGCAGCCGCTCACGGGTCTCGGGAGTGAGCCGCAGGCCCTGCTCCAGATAGCCGTCCACGCCGCCCCAGGTCTCCTCGATGGTCTCGAAGGCGGCCGTCAGATACTCGGCGCGCGCATCGAACAGCGGGCTGAGCAGCTCCATCACCTCGGGCGTGTACGCGCTCTCGGCACTGCCGCTGCGCCGCACCTTGTAGCGGCGGTGCTTGGCGTTGGACTCCAGGTAGTCGGCGACGATCGCGTCCCGCTCCACCCCCACGGCGAGCAGGGTGACGGCTATCGAGATGCCCGCGCGGTCCTTGCCGGCCGCGCAGTGCATCAGGGCCGGCACGCTCTCCCCGGCGATCTCGTGCAGCACCCGAGAGTGCTCGGCGGTGCGGTCGCGCACGATGGACCGGTACGAGGCGACCATCCGGGCCGCGCCCTTGCCGTCGTCCAGGATCGCGCGCAGCTCGTCGAGGGCGCCGTCGCGGACCATCTTCCAGAACTCCGCGCCGTCCGCCGGGTCGCTCAGCGGCAGGTTCACATTGCGCACGCCGGGCAGCGCGATGTCCGGGCCTTCCAGCTTCTGGTCCGCCGCGTTGCGGAAGTCGAAGATGGTGTGCAGGCCCAGGGACGAGAGGAAGGCCGCGTCCTGCGCGGTCGCGTGCGCCAGGTGGCCGCTGCGGAACAGCACCCCGTGGCGCAGCCGGCGGCCGTCCATGGTCGGCAGCCCGCCGACGTCACGGAAATTGCGCACACCGGCCAGCTCCGGCTCGGTCGACGGGACCTGCTGCGTCACGGGGGCTCCTCCCGGTGGGTCCCCGCCGTCACGGCTCGCGGCGGGCGCTGCGTCGACCATACGGCATTCGTTTCGTGGGGCAATGAGTTGTCCACAGGGCTGGTCGGCGGGGAGGCGAGGTCCCGGACGAGACGCGTGCACGGGCTGCGGGGAGCGCGGGCCGCAGGGCTCCGCGAGTGGTTGGCGCCCTCGCCCGAGCGGCGTATCCGGGGCCCCAACAGCGCTGGTGGCGGACGTATTCCTGAAACGGGGAAACTTCCCAAGTGGCTCATCTCACCGTTCGTCAACCCCTTCCTACGGTCGCGTAGGTCACACCCCAAGGTGAATCATGATCCGACGTGGCAGACGATTCGAAGAATGACAGCAGATCAGTGATCGGGTCGTACGTGGCGGTGGGGGACAGCTTCACCGAGGGCGTCGGCGATCCCGGCCCCGACGGGGCATTCGTGGGCTGGGCCGACCGGCTGGCGGTCCTGCTCGCCGACCGTCGGCCCGAGGGCGACTTCCAGTACACCAACCTCGCGGTGCGCGGGAAGCTGCTGGACCAGATCGTGGCCGACCAGGTCCCGCAGGCCGTGGAACTCGCCCCGGATCTGATCTCCTTCTGTGCCGGCGGCAACGACATCATCCGTCCCGGCACCGACCCGGACGAGGTGGCCGAGCGCTTCGAGGCAGCCGTGGCCCGGCTCGCCGGGGCGGCCGGCACCGTCATGGTGACCACCGGGTTCGACACCCGCGGCGTCCCCCTGCTCAAGCATCTGCGCGGCAAGATCGCCACGTACAACGGGCATGTGCGGGCCATCGCCGACCGGTACGGCTGCCCCGTGCTCGACCTGTGGTCGCTGCGGTCCGTGCAGGACCGCCGGGCCTGGGACAGCGACCGGCTGCACCTCTCGCCCGAGGGGCACACCCGCGTCGCGCTGCGCGCCGGGCAGGCGCTCGGCCTGGAGATCCCGGCCGACCCGGAGCAGTCGTGGCCGCCGCTGCCGCCCCGCGGCACCCTGGAGGTCCGCCGCGACGACGTCCACTGGGCCCGCGAGCACCTCGTCCCGTGGATCGGCCGCCGGCTGCGCGGCGAGTCCTCCGGCGACCACGTCATCGCGAAGGGCGCCCTGTCCCCCGAGGACATCCGGACCCGCATCGCCTCCGTGGCCTGACCGGTCCAGGACACGTACCGCGCCGCCTCCGCGGGCCCACCGGTCCGGGAGACGCACCGCGCCGCGGTCCGACCGCGTCCGCGAGGCACACCGCCCCGCCCCGCACCTCAGCCGGTGCGGCGCGGGGCGCGCGCGTATGGGCGTACATGTCCGCGCGCCGCGCTCGCGCGCCGGCGTGCCCCAGGGCCGTGAATTACGCAACTCGATTTCGGAATTCCGTTTCGCGTTAGCCCGTTCCCGCCTGGAAATCGGTGACGCCGCCGACGGCTACTCGGGATGGCGGCCGCGGCCGTTCGGAAGCTCGCCCGAAGTGGTCTCCTCCAGAAGGGCGGTGTACTTCCGCGAGAGCTCCTCGTACCGCTCGTCCGTCCCCTGCCCGCCGCGCTTGCGTCGGGACACGACGTACAGCGCGAGCGGCCCGGTGATCATCGAGACGACCGGAATCAGCGGCCACCACGGCATGGATCCTCCCCTGGGTGCGTGGTGCCCCGGCAACCGGCCGGCCCACCTGCTCGCAGCGTATGCCCTTGCGATCGGATCGCCAACGCCCCATCGCCCCGCGGCCCTTGAGTCGCCCTCGGGTCACCGGACGTTTTCCTCCGGACACTGGACGCCGCCGCATCTTCGAATCTAAGTTCCCGTCTCAGTAGTGGATGTGGGCCTGCCGCCGACCCCCTGGCATGCCCGACGCCGCCCTTTCGCAAGGCCGTTGTGTACCCGCCCCGACGCTGAAAGGCCACGGTGAAGACAGGCACCCCAGCGCCCGACAGCGCTTCCCCGGCACCCGGCACCGGCAGACCCCGGTTCCTCGTGCTCGGCCTGCTCGCCATCACCGACGGCCGGGACACCGTCGTACTCCAGCCCTCCCGCCCCGCCTCGCTGCTCGCCGTCCTGCTGCTCCACCCCGGTGCGGTCGTCGGCTCCGAACTGCTCCAGCGCGTGGTCTGGGGCAACCGGCCGCCGGCGGGCGGCAGATCGGCGCTGCACACCTGCGTGCTGCGGCTGCGGCGACTCTTCGCCAAGTACGGCGTCGCCGACCATGCCATCGAGGCCGTGCCCGGCGGGTACCGGCTGCACGCCGACGCCGGCACCCTCGATCTGCTGCGGTTCCGGGAACTGCTGGCCCGCTCCTACGCCGCCGACGACCCGGAGTCCGCGCTGCGGCTCGCCCGCGCGGCGCTCGCGCTGTGGGGCGAACCCCTGCTGACCAACGTGCACTCCGACGAGATCCACCGCGATCTCGTGCCCCGCCTGGCCGAGGAGCGACTCCTCGCGGTGGAGCGGGTCTTCGACGGCGAACTGCGCCTCGGCCGGCACCGCGAGCTGATCCCCGAGGCCCGCGAGGCCGTGCGCGCGCATCCCGGACACGAGGGGCTGTCCGCCCTGCTCGTCGAGGCGCTGTACCGCTCCGGCCGGCGCGCCGAGGCGCTCGCCGAGTACCGCAGGATCCACGCCCACCTCACGGAGGAACTCGGCGTGGAGCCGGGGCCGGTGCTGCGCTCCCTGCAACTCGCCGTGCTGCGTGGTGAGTTACCAGAAGGGCCGGGCGGGGCGCCCGCCCGCGGCGCGCCGGCCGCGTCGCTGCCGTCCGGCGCGCGGCCCCTGCCGCTGCCGGTCGGGTCCGGCGGGGCGGGCCGGTCCCGCGAGTCGGACGGGTTCGGCGGGTTCGGCGGGCCTGGCGGGTCCGGTGGCTCCGGTGGGCCGGGTGAGGCCGCCCTGGCCGGTGGGTCCGGCGAGCCGTCGGCGGGGCTCGGGCGGGGCTCGCCCAGTGCCCCCGGCGCCCTGGTGCTCAGCTCGCTCGTGGACGCCGGGCTGCTCCAAGAGGACCCCTCCGGCCGCTACCGCGTCCACGACCTGCTGCGCCTCTTCGTCGAGGCGGCCGGTGCCAGCCTCCCCGGCACCCCCGCCGTCCCGCACGATCCGGTGGACCTGCCCGACCCGGCCGCCGGCCGGGCCTCCCCGTGAGCATCGAGCCGAACCTCCCCGTAGCATCGAAAGGTCTCCCCGCCCATGCCCCACGCACCCGCCTCCTACGAGGAGATCGCGCAGTCGCGGCCCCGCATCCGCCGGGACGTCCTCTACACCCGGACCCCGGACGGAGTGCTTTTCCACAACGCGCACGGCGGGTTCAACCTCCGCACCCGCAACGCGTACCGCTTCGCCACGCTGATCGTCCCGCACTTCGACGGCGAGCGGCGGGTCGAGGAACTGTGCGCGGGGCTGGGGGACAAGCAGCGCGACATGGTGGTCCAACTCGTGCGCGCCCTCTACGCGCGTGGCTTCGCGCGGGACGCCGGACCCAGACCCCCGGCCGACACCCTCCCGCCACAGGTCGCCGAGCGTTTCGCGCACCAGCTCGACTACCTCGACCACTACGCCGACGACGCGCCCGGACGGTTCGCCCGCTTCCGCGCCACCCCGGTCGCCGTCCTCGGTGACGACGCCCTGGCCCGCTGGGCCGCGCTCGGCCTGCTGCGCAACGGCGGCGGCGCGGTCGCGCTCACCGAACCTGCCTGTTCCTACGGCGAGTTGCGGGCGGAACGGCACGGGGTGGAGGGCAGCGCCGACATCGACGCCGAGGCCGCGGCCCTCGCCGAGGCGGGCTGCGCCCCCCGGCTCGTCCGCCTCGGGGAGGCCGCCGACGGCACCTACGGCTGGGCCGAACTGGAGGGCTGGGACACCGTCCTGGTGACCCCCGCCGCCGGACCCCGGCAACTGCTCCGGCTGCTGACCGAGGGCGTGCCGGCCGGGCGCCGGCTGCTCGGCGCGTGGACCTTCGGCGGCCGTGCCGTCATCGGGCCCGAGATGACCGCCGGGGGCACCGGCTGCTGGTGCTGCGCAGCGCTGCGGCTCGGCGCGGGCGCCGACGCGGCCGACAGCGCCGACCTGTGGGCGTCCGTGGGACCCGCCGCACCGCTCGGCGCGCCCGCGCCCCTCATCGGCGGCCCCCTCGCCGGGATGCTCGGCAACCTGCTCGCCTTCGAGGTGTTCCGCCTGGTCACCGGGGCACTGCCCGCCGAGACCCGCGGCCGGCTCGTCGTCCAGGACCTCGACTCCCTCGACGTGCTCGCGCAGCCGCTGCTGCCGCACCCGCGATGTCCCCACTGCTCCGCCGCCCCCGCCGGCGAGCACGCGGAGAGCGCCGACGCCCTGCGTACCGCCCACCCCGAGGAGGACCAGGTCGCCGCCGCGCCCGCCGACGGCGCCGCCGACGAGGACGCCGCCCGTACCGCGCTCGCCGCGCTGGAGCGGCGCGAGATCCTGGTGGGCGAGGCGGCGGGCGTCTTCACCGCGTACGCCGACGACGAGTGGGAGCAGACCCCGCTCAAGATCGGCACCGTACGGCTGGGTCTCGCGCCCGGACGGACGCGCACCGTGTCCGCCGCGGACGTCCACCATGTCGCCGGGGCCCGGCTGAGCGCGGTCTTCCGCGCCGCCGAGGTGTACGTCGAGCACGTCGTCCCGCCCCCGGTGCTGACGGCCGCCGCGCTGGAGGCCGCCGCCGGGAAGTGGCCCCGCCTCGCCCCCGCCGAACTCTCCGTCTCCAGCGGCCTGGAGGTGGCCGCCGACCGCCTCGCCCACTTCAGCGAGGCCGCCTCGCTGCTCGACGGGCGGACCGTGCTGGTGCCCGCGGGCGCCGTGCGCACCTTCGGCGGCTGGAACGCCGAGGGCCTGTTCGAGCGGACCTCCGCCGGCACCGGCGCCGCGGGCAGCCCCCGTGCCGCGCTCGCCCGCGCCCTGCGCACCGCGCTGGCACGGGACGCGCTGGGCGCCGCCGTCCGCCGTACGAACCCGGTGCGCACCGTGGACCCCGAAACCCTCACCGGCGACCCGGAACTGCGGTTCCTGCTGCGGTCGGCGGAGAACCTCGGTGTCACGGCCGAAGTCCTGGATCTCGGCAGCCCGTCGCTGCCGGTGGTGCTCGCCCGGATCACCGACCCGGCCGGCGGCGGGGTGCGCTGGGCCACCGGCAGCGGGCTGCGGTACCGGGAGGCGGTCCTGGAGGCGCTGCGCGATCTGCTCGGCGCCGAGCAACTCGGCCACCAGACAGTGGGGTTCGACGGCGGGGACCCGCTGTGGGCCGACCTGGACGCGGCGACCCTCGTCCCCGGCGGCGTCGTACCGGCCCCCGGCACGGCGACCACCTGGGCCGCCGTCCTCGACGGCCTCGCCGCGGCCGGACGGGACGCCTTCGCGGTGCGGGTCACCGCCCCCGACCTCGCCGCGGGCTCCGTGTTCGCGTCGCGTGTCCTGCTGACCCGCGGGACCCGCCGTGCCCACTGAGACCGCGACCGCACCGCACCCCGCACCGCCCCCGGCCGCCGGGCCGTGGGACGTGGTGTGCGCCGCGCTCACCACCGCCCTCGCCGGACGGCCGGGCACCCCGCGCGCGGAGGTGACTCCGCTCGGTGTCCGTGACGAACTCGCCCCCCGAAAAGGGGAGTTCACGCGCGATGCGATACCGGTGGGCCTGTACGGACACCACGCCGTGGTCGGTCCCGTACCCGCCGAGGGCGCGCCCGGCTGCCCCCGGTGCCTCGCGCGCCGCTGGCAGGCGGTACGGGCCGGATACCTGCGCGACGCACTGGAACGCGGCGACGCGCCGCGGGCCACCGGGACCCCGCCCTGGCTGGCCGGCTTCACGGTGGACGCCCTCGCCGCTCTGGTCGCGGCGGCGGCCCGCGGGGACCGGGGCGGCCGGCACCCGTGGGTGTGGCTGCTGGACCTGGAGACCCTGCGCGTCTCGCGGCTCGCGCTGGTGCCCGACGGCGAGTGCCCGTCCTGCGGAACCCGCCCGGACGACACCGCCGAGGGCGCCCGGATCACCCTGGACCCCGGCGCCAAACACGACCCGGCCGACTTCCGTTCGCGCCCGCTCTCCGCCTACGACCTGGTGCCGGAGGCGTTCGTCAACCCCGTCACCGGCGCGCTCGGCCCGTCCTTCGCGCCCGACCTGGCCTCCGCGTCGACCTCCTCGGTGATCGGCGCCTTCACCACCCGCTCGGGCGACTACCTGCGGGAATGCTACTGGGGCGGCCACACCGGCTGCTACGGCGGCAGCGTCCGCGTCGGGGTGCTGGAGGGCCTGGAGCGGTTCGCCGGGATGCGGGCCCGCGCCAAGCGGACCGTGGTCGCCGCGGCCCTCGACGACCTCGGGGACCTCGCCGTCGACCCGCGTGTCACCGGCCTGTACTCCGACGCCTTCCACGCCGCCGCCCCCGAGGTCCCGCGTTTCGCGCCGGACCGCCCGGTGGACTGGGTGTGGGGCTGGTCGCTGCGCGACGACCGGCCGGTCCTCGTGCCCGAGGTCGTCGCCTACTACCACGCGCCCGGCGGCATCCGGCGGCGCTTCGTCCAGGAGAGCTCCAACGGCTGCGCCTCCGGCGGCAGTCTGGCCGAGGCCGTCTACCACGGGCTGATGGAGACCGTCGAACGCGACGCCTTCCTGCTGGCCTGGTTCGGCCGGCTCCGGCTGCCCGAGATCGATCCGGCGAGCAGCACCCGGCCCGCGACCCGCGCCATGGTCGACCGGCTGGCGATGTACGGCTACCGCGCCCGGTTCTTCGACACTCGCGTCACCTTCCCGGTCCCGGTGGTGACCGCCGTCGCCGAACGCGTCGACGGCGGCCCCGGACTGCTCTGCTTCGGCGCGGGCGCCTCCCTCGACCCCGAGGCGGCGCTCGCCGGCGGGCTCTGCGAGATCGCCACCGACGCGGTCAACCTGCGCCGCCGCACCGCCCGCGACGCACCCCGGCTGCGGCGGATGGCACGGGACTTCGGCGAGGTGCGGGTGCTGCACGACCACCCGCTGCTCTACGGGCTGCCCGAGATGGGCCGGTACACCGACTTCCTGCTGCGCGACCGCACCGACGCCGAACGGGTGCCGCTCGCCTCCCTCGCCGCGGGGGAGGACGCCCTGCGGCCCGCCGCCGACCTGCGCACCGACGTGCGGGCCTGCGTCGCCGCCGTCGCCGCGCACGGCTTCGATGTCGTCGTGGTCGATCAGACCTCCCCGGAACAACGGGAGTTGGGCCTGCACACCGTCAAGGTGCTGGTGCCCGGCCTGCTCCCGATCGACTTCGGCACCAGCCGGCAACGTGCTCCGCTGATGCCCCGGATGCGCACCGCCCTGCGCGAAGCGGGCTTGCGAAGCGACGACTTGACGCCCGCCGACCTCAACCCGGCCCCGCACCCCTTCCCCTGACCCGACGCACCCTTGCCCAGATGCCCCCATGTCCCGCGCACGGCTCGGCCGGCCTCGACCACAGACAGCAGAAAGGGAAGTGACCATGGGATACGCCCATGAGTACGCGACCGCGGTGATGCGGCGGGGCCGGATCCCCATGGAACCCGCCGACTTCGTGCCCGACTGGGCCGACCGCCCCCGCAAGGGCAAGTTCTTCCCCGGTGCCCCCGTCCTGCCGCTGCCCGACGGCGGCTGCGCGGACGACGCCACGGTCGACCGGGGCCTGTCCGGGCCGCGCGGCACGGGGGCGTTCACCCTGCCGCTGCTCGGCGCGATGCTCCGCGACTCCTACGGGCTGACCGGCCGCCGGCTCGCCGTCCAGGCCAACAGCGACCTCGGCTCACTGCCCCACCACACCCACGCCAACTGGTCGCGCGGCACCTCCTCCGGCGGCGGTCTCTACCCCGTCGGCATCCACTGGATCAGCGGCGCCGGCGGCCCCCTCGCCCCCGGCGTCTACTACTACGACACCCCCCGCAACGCCTTCGCCCGCACCCTGTCCGGCGATGTCACCGGCGAGGTCCGCGCCGCCCTCGGCGATCTCGAAGAGGCCGCCGGGACCGACCAGTTCCTGGTGCTGGGCGTGACGTTCTGGCAGAACGCCTTCAAATACAACAGCTTCTCCTACCACGTCGTCACGATGGACATCGGCGCCCTGCTCCAGACCTGGCGGATGTGGGCCCGCGCGCACGGGCTGCACATCGGCGCCGCGCTCTGGTTCGACGAGCCCCGCCTCGGCCGGGTGCTCGGGCTGGACCCCGAGCGGGACGGGGTGTTCGCGGTGGTGCCGCTGCGGTGGGAGGGGGCGGACGGGCGGGGTGACGCTCCGGAGACACCCGGCGCGCGGGTCCGCAGCGTTCCCGACGAGCGGTCCCGGCGCGTGCTGGCCTTCCCGACCGTGCACGCGATCCACGCGGCCACCCTGGAGGGCGCCGCCGACCGTCCGGCGCCCGGCACCCTGGACTCCGCGCTGGTCACACCGCCCGGACCCGGTGACCGCGTCGCGCTGCCCGCGCCGCTCCCGCTGGACGCGACCGTACGCCGGGCGCTGCGCGCACGCCGCAGCAGCTTCGGCCGGTTCAGCGCGGCGACCCCGCTGGACCCGGCCCGGCTGTCCGCCGCGCTGGCCGCGGCCGTCGCCGCCGGCACCCTGGACAGCGACGCGGAGACACCGGGCGCGGCACCCCTCACCCGGCAGTACGTCTTCGTCAACCACGTCCGGGACATCGCGCCCGGCGTCTACGAACACGACTGCCAGAGCGATGAGTTGGTGCTGCTGAAGGCCGGTGACTTCGGCGGCTTCCTCCAGGAGAACTACTTCCTCGCCAACTACAACCTGGAGCAGGCCGCCGCCGTCCTGGTGCCCGCGGCCCGTACCCACGCCGTGCTGGACGCGGTCGGGGACCGGGGCCTCAGGCTCGTCAACGCCGTCATCGGGGCCACCGCGCAGGCCGTGTACACGGCCGCCGCGGCCGCGGGCATGGGCTGCGGTGTCGCGCTCGGATTCGACTGCGTCTCCTTCGTGGAGGAACTCGGGCTCGCCGCACGCGGTGAGATCCCGCTGCTCGTGATGATGATCGGCAACGAGGCGCCCCGCCCGGCCGGTTACCGCTACGACATCGTGGCCCCGTGACCCGAGGACCCCGCCCCGGCACCGGGGCGGCCGCACACCCCACAGGAAAGGGGGAGGGCGTGAGCCCGACCGCCACCACCCCGACCGCGGACGTCCCCGCGGAGAACGGTCCGGGGCCGGACACCTCGGTCTCACCTTCCGGCACCCCGGCCGCGGACACCCCCGTGCCGCCTCCCGCCACCCCGGCCACGGACACCCCGGTCCCTCTCTCCGGCGCCCCGGCCGCGGGTGGGGCGGCCGAGCCATCGGGGGGCGCCCCCGCCGCATCCGCGGCCCTGACCCTGCACCGGCGCTTCATGCTGCGTGTCGCCGGTCTCCCCGTGGACACCGCCCTCGCCCTGCGCGCCCCCGAGGCCGCCGACTGGGCCGCGAGGACCGCCGCCGAGCAGGACCGGCTCGCCGCGCTCGGCGCCCGGCTCAGCGATCCGCTCTCCGCCGCGGTCGGCGCCACCGACGACGCGGCGCTGCGCCGCAGGCTGCTCGCCCTGCGCCGCCAGGTCTTCAACAACCGCCTGCCCGGCGACCTGCCGGCTGCCCGCGCGCTCGCCGAGGGACTCGGCGGGGCCACCGGAGCCGATCTCTCCGAGTGGCTGGCGGCCCGCGTCCGCTGGGAGGAACTGCGCGCCGAGGGCGAGCGCGTGCTCGGCGCCGGGTTCGGCCGCACCCGTGCCGCGCTGCGCGAGCTTGCCCTGGACGACCGGCTGCGCCGGGGCCTGCTGCTCGCGTCGCCCACGCTGGAGGAGCGGCTCGACGCGTTCGCCGCCGACCCGGCGCCGGTGCCGGGCAAGCGCGCCCGCAAGATGGAGCGCTCCCTGCTGTCGTACGTCTACCGCACCGCCTGCAAGACCAGCCCGTTCAGCACGCTCACGGGTGTCGCCGTCGGCCGGTTCGGGGACGAGGGGGACGGTACGGCGCCCACGCGGGTCGGCGACGACTGGACGGGCCACCCCCGGCTGAACGTCGTCGCGCTCGCCCGCCTCGCCGAACTCGTCGCCGCCGACCCCGGACGCCGCGCCGACCTCCCGGTCGCCCTGGCCTCCGGCTGGAAGCTGGACGAGGACCGTGTCCGCTATGTCCAGCGGGCCGTCACGGCGGGCGACGACAGCGCGGCTGTCAGCTTCGACGCCGCCCAGGACCGGCTGTTCTTCCTGCGCCGCCAGGGCACCCTCGACGGCATGCTGGCCCTGCTGCGCGACCGCGAAGCAGCGCCCCGGTACGGTGAGTTGGCGCGCTGGCTGGCCACCACCACCGGGGCCGGCGAGGACGAGGCCGAGCACTATCTCGCCGCCCTGCGCGACCTCGGCATGCTCCAGCTCCCCAGCCTCGCCACCGGCGTGCACAGCGGCGACCCGGTGCGCGCCTTCCAGGACTCGCTGCGCGCCCTCGACCGGCCGTGGGCCGGGGAACTCGCCGCCCGCCTGGACGGACCCGCCCGCATCCTGGCCCGCTTCCCGGTGGCCGACATCCCCACCCGCCGCACCCTGCTGCGCACCCTCAGAACCGAACTCCTCGCACTGCAAGCCGAATTGGGCGCCGAGCAGCCGTCCCTCCCGCAGACCCTCGTCTACGAGGACGTCTCCGCCGGCACCACCACCGCCGACCTCGCCGAGTGGACGCGGCTCGCCGAGGGCCCGCTGCGTTCGCTCGGGCGGCTGCTGCCCGCCTTCGACGTGGCGCTGCCCCAGCGCCTCACCCTCAAGGGCTTCTTCCTCGCCCGCTTCGGCCGCGGCGGGCGCTGCGAGGACCTGCTGCGCCTGGTGCACGACTTCCACGAGGACATCTTCCGCCAGTACCTCCAGTTCACCTCCGCCAAGGACGGCTTCCTGCCGGACGGCAGCCATGCCCCGGAGGAGAACTGGCTCGGGCTGCCCGAGATCACGGCGCTGGACCGGGCCCGCGCCGTGTTCACCGCCCGCATGCGCGAACGCTGGGCCGAACTCCCGCCGGACGCCGAGGAACTCGTACTGGGCGACGCTCTCGCCGACGAGGTCGCCGGGGCCCTCGGCGCCGCCGCCCCGGCGTTCCAGCCCTACAGCCACTTCCTCCAGCTCGCCCGCCGCGACGGCGAACCCCTGGCCGTCCTCAACGACTCCTTCGGCGGCCTCTGCTTCCCCTTCACCCGCTTCACCCACTGCTTCGACGGCCCCGAAGGCCCCGGACTGACCACGGCCATCCGCGCCGAACTGCGCGAACTCCTGCCGCCCGGCGCCGTGTTCGCCGAGGTCACCGCGGGTTCCGCGACCACCAACCTGAATCTGCACGGCCGGCTGACCGACCACGAGATCGTCTGCCCCGGCGAGACCAGCACGGCGCCCGAGGAGGCCCGCCTGCATCTGGACGACCTGTACGCCGAGCACGACGAGGCCACCGACCGGCTGCTGCTGCGCTCCCGCCGCCTGGGCCGCGAGGTCGTCCCCCTCTACCTCGGCTACCTGGTGCCCATGGTGCTGCCCGAGATCCCGCGCACCCTGCTGCTGTTCTCCCCGACCGCCCGCCCCAAACCCGACGTGTGGCGCGGCGTGCCCGCTGGGCCCGAGCGCGCCGGAGTCACCCGGCGCCCCCGCGTCCGCCACCACGGCCTCGTCCTCCAGCGCCGCTCCTGGACGGTCGCCGCCGGACGCCTCCCGCTGCGCACGCCGGGCGACACCGACGCCGACTGGTACCTCGGCTGGCACCGCTGGCGTACCGAACACGCGCTGCCCGAGCAGGTGTTCGCCACCGTCCACGAGGAGCGTGACGGCGAAGCGGCCGGCGGCTGGTCCGGCTCCGTCAAACCCCAGTACGTCGACTTCGCGAGCCCGCTCTCGCTCGCCGGGCTCGAAGGACTCCTGGCCGGCAGGCGCGCCCGGACCGTCTTCGAGGAGATGCTGCCCGGCGCGGACGAACTGCACGTCACCTCGCCCCGCGGCCGGCATGTCGCCGAACTCGCCGTAGAGATGCTGCCCGCCCCGGCCGGCCCGCCGAAGAAGGACGAAGCCCGATGACCGCACCCATCCCCGCCGCGGACACCACCCCCGCCGCCGGCACCACCCCGGCTGTGGACACCACCGCCGAGGGCGCGCCCGGCGACTGGCTCGCGGTGCACGTCTTCTACGCCGCCAGCCCCCGCCCGCTGCTCCTTGAGTGCGTCAAACCCCTGGTGGACCGGCTCACCGGGGAAGGGCTGCTCGACGGCTGGTTCTTCATCAACTACTGGCTGGAGGGCCCCCATCTGCGGCTGCGCCTGAAGCCGGCCCGCGCCGCCGGCACCGAGGCCGTCCGCGAGCGCACCCACGCCGCCCTCGACGCGTTCCTGCGCGAACGCCCCGCCCTCTACGAGGTCAAGGCCGGCTTCTTCGCCGAGCTGTACGAAACCCTGTTCAACCTGGAGTACAGCGAGGAGGAACGCGCCCGGTTCGTCGGCCCCGACGGACGGATGCGGCTGCGCCCCAACAACAGCTACGAGGACCGGCCTTACGAGCCCGAGTACGGCAAGTACGGCGGCCCCGCCGGCATCGCGCTCGCCGAGTGGCACTTCCAGCACTCGAGCGACCTCGTCATCGAGGCCACGCGCACCATGAACCTCCATCTGCGCACGGTGCTCCTCGGCCTGTCCGCCCAGCTGATGATGGTCGTCTCCGGCACCTTCCTCGCCGACGACGAGGCCCTGCTGACCTTCCTCGACCGCTACCACGGCTTCTGGAACAACGCGTTCAGCACCACCAACTACACCACCGACAAGGGCTACGAGCGGGCGTACGCCGCCATGGGCGACCGGCTCCCCGAACGCTTCCGGCACATCCGCGAGGCGGTGGCCCGCGCAGAGCTGGACCGGCTGCCGGCCTTCCTGCGCGGCTGGGCCGTCCACTGCGCCGAACTCCGCGACCGGGCAGCCCACTTGGCCGAACGAGGCGAGCTGGTCTTCCGCTCCTTCGACGGCACCCGCGACATCCACGCCACCGATCCGGCCCACGCCCTGCCCATGCTCCTGTCGCCCTACGCGCACATGACCAACAACCGGCTGGGCATCACCGTCCGCGACGAGGCGTTCCTCTCCTACGTCCTCGCCCGCGCCCTGCGCGACGGCGCTCCCGAGGACACCAGATGACCACCGACACCTTCCTGGCCGCCCGGCCGCGGCTGCACCCCGACATCGTCCTCGGCCCCAGCCTGCTGCGCGGCCCGAACCGTATCCATCTGCTGAAGGACCCGCGCACCGGACGGCGCCTGGAGGTCGGTCCCAAGGAGCACTTCATCATCATCCGGCTCGACGGCACCCGGTCCCTGGCGGAGATCGGGCACGCCTACGCGGCCGAGTTCGGCACCCGGCTCGGCGAGGCCCAATGGGGGCAGATGCTCAGGCTGTTGGGCACCCGCGGCCTGCTCGACGGCGGCCCCGCGCCGACGCCGCCCGCGCCGGTGCCGACCCCCGCCGAGCGGCCGAGCGGCCTCCTCGCGGGACACACCCGGATGGTCGCCGACGCCCCCGCCCTCATGGACCGCCTGCACCGGCTCACCGCCCTGGACCGCAGGCCCGCCCTGCTCGCCGTGCTCACCGCGCCGGCCGTCGGCGTGCTCGCCGCCGTCGCCGCCGACGCCGGGACCCTGTGGCGGCAGACCGTGCACACCGCCGAGCAGCCCGTACTGCTGATCGCCGTCGGCTGCGTCCTGTGGTGCAGCCTCGCCCTGCACGAGCTGGCCCACGGCCTGTTCGCGCGCACCTGGGGCGGCCGGGTCAGCGAGATCGGGCTGCGCTGGATCCTCGGCGCGACCTACCTCTACTGCCAGGTGGACGACGTCCAGTTCCTCGGCAGCCGGGCCCGCAAGGTCGCCACCGCCTGCGCCGGCGTCCTCGCCAACCTCCTGTTCCTGGTGCCGTTCTACGTGGTCTGGCTGCTGCTCCCGGCCGGTGCGCAGGCCCGGCCCGCCCTCGGCGCGCTGCTGCTGCTCGGCGTCGTCACCGGCCTCGCGAACCTGCTGCCGCTCGCGCCGCTCGACGGCTACCGCGCCCTCGGCCACGCCCTCGGGGTCTCCGGCCTCGCCGAGGGCAGCCGCGCCTTCACCGCCCTCGCCGCCCGCGCCCTGCTGCGCCGCGGGCCCGGCCTCGGCGCCTACCCGCCCCGGCTGCGTCTGCTGTACGGCGGCTTCGCCCTGCTCACGGCTGTACAGACGGCCGGGTTGCTCGCGCTCGCCGGGGCGGTCCTGCGCCATCTGCTGCCGGACCGCATGGCGGCCCTCGCCTGGTGGGCTCCGACCGTGTTGCTCGCCGCCGTCCTGCTGGTGTGGGCGCTCGGCGCGGCAGGCCGGCGGCTGCGCGGGCGTCGTACGGAAGGCCGTACCGAGGACCGCCCGCAGCACCCTTCCCGGCAGCGCGCGCAGAGCCCCGCCGGAGGCCGGACGCAGGACCCCACGCGGCCCGCCGCACCCACCTCCCCGGACGCGGGACCCGGCCACGTCGCCGCTGCCCGCGCCCTGTTGCACCCCGCAAGGAAAGGCGAGATGAACGAACCCCACGCACAGACCGGGACCGCTCCCGGCCCCGCCGGCGCCACCGAGCCGGTCGTCGTCCTGGACGGCGTGATCAAGCGGTACGCGGACGTCACCGCGCTCGACGGCGTCTCCCTCACCGTGCGGCGCGGTGAGTTCTTCGGCATCCTCGGGCCCAACGGCGCCGGCAAGACCACCCTCGTGGAGATCGTCGAGGGCATGCGCGAGGCGGACGGCGGCACCGTCAGCCTGCTCGGGCAGAGCCCCTGGCCTCGGGACACCGCGCTGCTCGCCCGGATCGGCGTCCAGACCCAGGCCTCCGCGTTCTTCGCCCGGCTCACCGCGGGCGAACACCTGCGCACCGTCGCCGCGCTCTACGGCATGGGCCCGGACACGGTGCGTACCGCCCTGCAGCGGGTCGGGCTCAGCGAGAAGGAGAACGCGCGCGTCGACCACCTCTCCGGCGGCCAGCGGCAGCGCCTCGCCATCGCCACCGCGCTGCTGCACGAACCGGAGCTGATCTTCCTGGACGAGCCCACCGCCGCCCTCGACCCCGAGGCGCGCCGCGAACTGTGGGCGCTGCTGCGCTCGCTGCGCTCCGAGGGCCGCACCATCGTGTGCACCACCCACCACCTGGACGAGGCCGAGGCGCTGTGCGACCGGGTGGCGATCGTGGCCGGCGGCCGGATCGTCGCCCTCGACACCCCGCGGGGCCTGATCCGTGCGCTCGGCGCGCCCGCCCGACTCATGCTCCCGGCAACCGAGTTGACGCCGGAGGCCGCGCTCGCGCTGCCCGGCGTGGACCGGGCCGGCGTCGAAGGAGACGAACTCGTCCTGGAGACCTCGGCCGTCAACCACGTCCTCACCGCCCTCGGCGACCTGGTCGACATCGAATCGGTCACCGTGCGCACCGCCACCCTCGAAGACGCCTACCTCAGCCTCACCGGCCATGGAACGGAGCACCGCAGTTGACCGCCTACGCCGCACTGACCAGGGCCGGCTACGCCGCGAGCGTGCGCGACCGCACGACCCTCTTCTTCACCTTCGCCTTCCCGCTCGCCTTCCTCGTCCTGTTCGGCCTGATCTTCCAGGGCCAGCACGTCAACGGCGGGATGGCGTCCATCAACTACACGGCCCCCGGTGTCCTTTCCTGGGGTGTCGGAAACGCGTGCGTGTTCTCCGTCGGGTTCGCCCTGATGCAGTGGCGCCGCGACGACCTGCTGCGCCTCATCTGGCGCACCCCGACCCCGCTGCGCTCGCTGATCGCCTCCCGCTGGACCCTGGCGCTCGGCGTCGCCGCCACGCAGACGCTGCTGTTCACCGCCGTGGCGCTGCTGCCGTTCTTCGGACTGAAGCTGAACGGCCCCTGGTGGGCCGGGATTCCACTGCTCGTGCTCGGCGTCACCGCGTTCCTCGCCATGGGCCTGGTCGTCGGCAGCCTCGCGAACACCCCGGAGTCGGTGGCGGCCATCGCCAACCTGGTGATGGTGCCGATGGCCTTCCTGTCCGGCTCGTTCTTCCCCGACGACCTGATGCCCGGCTGGCTGCGCACGGTCGCCAAGGTGCTGCCGCTGCACTACCTCAACGACGGCCTCACCGATGCCATGGGCGGCCGCGGCGACCTCGGGGACATCGGCCTGGACTGCGTCGGACTCGTCGTCTTCGCCCTGATCTTCGGCCTGATCGCCACCCGGATCTTCCGCTGGAGCAACCGGACATGACCACCGTCACCGCCCCCGCTCCCGCCCCGGCGACGGCGCCCCTGGAAGCCGCACGCGCGGCCCTCCAGGACCTCCTGGCGGCCCGCGCCGCCGCGGCGGGACTGCCCGCCCCGGCCGTCTCCCGCATCGGCGACACCAACGTCCTCGGCGACCGGCCCGTCCCGGCCGCTCCGGTGCCCCCGCACAGCGCGGACATCCATCTCGCCGCCCAGTCCGTCCTGTTGGGCCCCTGGGGCGGCCCCGCCGGGGCGGGCCGGGGCTGCGGCACCTGTCTCGCGATGCGCCGCCAGCGGCTGCGCACCCGCACCGAGCGCGACGCGCTGGAGACCGGCACCGAGACCACGGCCGCCGGCCGCTGGCCCGCCCTGCCCGACCACTTGGCGGACGCCGTCTGGTCCCTGCACCGCCTCGTCACCACCGGCGCGGTCCGGCACCAATCCGGGGGAGCGGACGACGCGTTGCCCCGCGTCACCGAGCTCGACCTGGAGACCCTCCAAGTCCGCACCTTCCCGCTGCTGCCCGACCCGATGTGCCCGCACTGCCGCCCCGCGACCGGCGAGGCCGTGGCCGCGGCGGCGGCCGAGCACACCGCCGGGCCCCTGACCTCCCGGCCCAAGTCCAGCCCCGACGCGTACCGTTCGGGCCACCCCGGCGACTTCCCGGTACCGGTCAAGGCGCTCGCCAACCCGGTGTGCGGGGTGCTGGGCGGCGGCACCTGGATCGACGTGACCTCGCCCACCACCGCGCCCGTCGCGGGCAGCGTCTTCATGCGGGGCTACGCCGGACTCACCGACGTCACCTGGAGCGGCCAGGCCAACTCCTTCGCCCGAAGCCGCGAGTTGGCCTTCCTGGAAGGGCTGGAGCGCTACGCGGGCACCCACCGCCGCCACCGCGCTCCCGTCGTCACCGCCGCCTACGACGACCTCGGCGACCGCGCCCTGGACCCCCGCGCCTGCGGGCTGTACGCGCCGCGCACCTACGCCGAGGACCCGATGGTCGAACCGTTCGACCCGGCCCGGCCGATGCCCTGGGTCACCGGCTGGTCGCTGCGCGAGGAGCGGCCCGTGCTGGTGCCCGCCCGGCTCGTCTACTACAGCGCGGGCACCCGCGAGGACAACTTCGTCTTCGAGTGCTCCAACGGCTGCGCCACCGGTGCCAGCCTGGAGGAAGCGGTCTTCTTCGGCCTGCTCGAACTCCTGGAGCGGGACGCCTTCCTGCTCGGCTGGTACGGCAACCTGCCGCTGCCCGAGATCGACCTGCACTCGGTCGGCGGCAAACGAGTGCGGGCGATGGCGGCCCGCGCCGAACTCCAGGGCTACGACGTCCACGTGTTCGACAACCGGGTGGACCTGCCGGTACCGGTCGTCACCGGCCTCGCCGTCCGCCGCGACGACGGACCCGGCACCCTCGCCTTCGCGGCCGGCGCCTCCTTCGACCCGGAGACGGCCGTGGAGTCGGCGCTCTCCGAGATCCTCACCTACATCCCGCACCTGCCCCGCCAGGTCGCCGAGCGGCCCGCCGAACTCGCCGCAATGGCAGAGGACTTCGACAAGGTCGTACGACTGCCCGACCACGCGGCCCTGTTCGGGCTGCCCGCCATGCGCGAGCACGCCCGCAGCTACCTGGCCCCACCCCGAGTGGCCACGCTCGCCGAGCTGTTCGCCGACTGGGAGCGGCGCCGGCCCCGCACCGCCGATCTGCTGGACGACGTCACCCTGCTGCGCGATCTGCTGGCCGGTGCGGACTGCGATGTCATCGCCGTCGACCAGACCACACCCGAGCAGCGGCGGATGGGGCTGCGCACGGTCGCCACGCTCGCCCCCGGACTGCTGCCGATCGACTTCGGCTGGCTGCGCCAGCGGGCGCCGCACCTGCCGAGGCTGCGGACCGCGCCGTACCGCGCGGGGCTGGTGGACACCCCGCTGCGGGACGCGGACCTGCGGCTGGTGCCGCACCCCTTCCCCTGACGGGCCCCGGAACGCCCACGGACCCCGGAGTGTGCGGGGCCCCCGGAACGCGAAGGGTCCCCGGCGGGGCCGGGGACCCTTCCACCGACGCCGGACGTCAGGCGGTGCAGGAGGTGGTGCTGGTGGTGCTGGAACAGGTGCTCGTGGAGGAGCAGCTCGTGGACGAACCGAGCATGACCTCGCTGGCGTCCGAGTAGTCGGTGATCTCGAAGGTCTCCGACTCGAGGTCCAGGATCTCCTGGGCGAGGGAGGCGAGGGCGTTGTCGGACATGACGACTCCTTCCGTTGCGGGGACGAGCGGTACGGCCGGTCGGACGGTTCGGGCCACGACACCCCGCCGGGGCGGGGAAGCCGGGGCCTTCCGGCACTCCACAGTTCTACGCGCGTCCGCGCGCACCCCCCTTGCCGTTCGCTGTCACCTCGCTGACACCCGCCCGAGGAGCCACTGACATGAGCACCGAGCACACCCGGACCAACCCCGAACTCCCCGGTCTCCCCGAGCTGTTGAAACCGGCCGCCGAGTTCTACCTCGACCTGCACCGCAACCCCGAACTCTCCGGCGCCGAGGCGCGCACCGCCGCCCGGTTCGCCGCATGGGCCGCCGCCGACGGCTACCGGGTGCTGCGCGGCATCGGCGGCCACGGCGTCGCGGCCGAACTGCGCAACGGCGACGGCCCCGCCGTGCTGCTGCGCGCCGAACTCGACGCCCTGCCCGTCGCGGAAGCCACCGGCGCGCCCTATGCCAGCACCGTCACCGCCGCCGGGCCCGACGGCCGCCCGGTCCCCGTGATGCACGCCTGCGGCCACGATGCCCACCTCGCCTGCGTGGCGGCCGCCGGCCGCTGGCTCGCGGCCCGCCGGGGGCTGTGGCGGGGCACCCTGCTCCTGCTCGGCCAGCCCGCGGAGGAGACCCTCAGCGGCGCCCGCGCCCTGCTGGAGGACGGTCTCTACGACCGCGTCACCCCGCCCGACGAGATACTCGCCCAGCACACCGCGCCCTTCCCCGCCGGGATGGTGGCACACGCCGAGGGCCCGGTGCTGGCCGGCAGCCGCACCCTGTCCGTCGCCTTCGAGGGCGAGGGCGGCCACGCCGCCACCGCGCATCTCGCCGCGGACCCGCTGCGGGCCGCCGCCGGGCTGGTGACACGGCTGCCGGAGATCGCGGCCGGCGAGAGCGATCGCCCCACCGTCACCGCCACCGCGCTGCGCGCCGGGGACGCCGGGCAGCCCGGAAACGTCATCCCCGACCGCGCCGACCTGCTCGTCTCCCTGCGCGGCTTCTCCGAACCGGCCCTCGACCGCGCCGCCGCCGAGGTCGCACGGCTGGCCCGCACCGAGGCCGCGACCGCCGCGCTGCCGCCCCACGTCACCGTCACCACCGCCTCCCGCTCCGGCGTCACGACGAGCGACCCGGAGGTCACCGCCCACGTCCGCACCGCCCACCGGTCCGCGTTCGGCACCACCCGCGTCACGGCCTGGCCCCCCGCCCTGGCCACCGAGGACTTCCCGCTCCTGACCGGCGCGGGGGCGCATCTGCACGGCCGCACCGGCATCCGCGGCTGCTACTGGATGCTCGGCGCCACCGGCCCTGCCCAATGGTCCGCCGCCCCCGGCCCCGACCCCGCCGGCAAACTCCGCGCCCTCCCACCGAACCACTCACCCCGCTACCTGCCGAGCGTCCGCCTGACCTTGCAGACAGGCATCACGGCACTGGTGAGCGCGGCGCTGGCGCGGCTGGGGCGGAGGTGAAAGCGCGGCGGCCGGGCCCCGCCACGCTGCCCCGCCGAACCCGGGCCCTCCGCCCTGCACAGCGCCCGAAGGCGTCCGCGAGCCGCGTGCCAGGCCCGCCCCCTCCTCCAGCGTGCGACTGGAGGCCGGGTCGGTGCCGGGTGAGGGGCGTGCGCCGTCCACGGACCGGACCGGCGTTCAGGAGGACCGGGTCGTGTCCGGGTTGCCGGATGGTCCGACCATAATGGGGGGCCCACCACTCAACCGGGAGGTACCGTGACCGGTCCGCGTTCCTCGACCTCAGGGCCCCGTGTGCCGCGCCCGGCGGCCTTCGGAGCGGACCCGGACGGTGAGCGCCTGGCACGCATCCGCCGCTCCCCGCACTTCAAGGACGGCGTCTTCCAGAACCCCGGCGGCGCCGCGCGCACCCGGCCCTCCGGCTCGGCGCTGGACTTCGCGAAGGTCTTCTTCGACAAGGAGACCCGGCCGCTGCGCGCCCCCGCGGGGACCATCCCGGTGCACCCCACGACCTTCGCCGACCTCGCCCGGCCGCCCGCCACGGGGCTGCGGCTGACCTGGATGGGCCACTCCAGCGTGCTCGCGGAGATCGACGGCCACCGGGTGCTGTTCGACCCGGTCTGGGGCGAGCGCTGCTCCCCCTTCCCCTTCGCCGGGCCCAAGCGGCTGCACCCCGTGCCGCTGCCGCTCGCCGCACTCGGCGACGTCGACGTGGTGGTGATCTCCCACGACCATTACGACCACCTCGACCTGCCCACCATCAAGGCGCTGGCCGGCACCGGCACCGTCTTCGCCGTACCGCTCGGCGTCGGTGCCCACCTCGAACACTGGGGCGTCGCCCCGGACCGGCTGCGCGAACTGGACTGGCACGAGTCGACCCGGATCGGCGGGATCACCCTCACCGCCACCCCGGCCCGCCACTTCTGCGGCCGCGGCCTGCGCAACACCCAGCACACCCTGTGGGCCTCCTGGGCCGTCGCCGGCGAGGAGCACCGGATCTACCACAGCGGCGACACCGGCTACTTCGACGGCTTTCGGGACATCGGCGCCGCCCACGGCCCGTTCGACGCCACCATGATCCAGATCGGGGCGTACAGCGAGTTCTGGCCGGACATCCACATGCGGCCCGACGAGGGTCTGCGCGCCCACCTGGATCTGCAGGGCGGCGCCCCGCACGGCGTGCTGCTCCCGATCCACTGGGGCACCTTCAACCTCGCCCCGCACGCGTGGGCCGAGCCGGGGGAGTGGACCAAGGAGGTCGCCGAGGAGGCCGGCCAGGCGGTCGCCCTGCCCCGCCCCGGCGAGCCCTTCGAGCCGGCCGGGAAGCTGCCGGCGGAGGCGTGGTGGCGTGGCGTGTCCGGCGAGGTGCGCCGGACCTGGCGCTCGGTCGGCGCGCTGGTCGCGGAGCCGCCGAAGCGCGGCTGAGGCGCCTCGGCCGATCGCGCCGAGACCGCCATCAGGGTCCCGGACCGTCGAGACAGGTGTCCTCCGGTCTCGACGGTGCCCACCGCCCGGCGCGTCGCGCCGGGCGGGGCGGCTCGTCGGGTCCGGGCCCGCTGGAAATCGGCTCCCCGCGGGCGGGGCGGTCGCCGTTCGCGCTACCCGCTCACCCGGTCCGGCGGGCAGCCCGGTCCGGCGCGCCGCCTCTTCGGCCCCCTCGCGGGTGAACCCCCTCAAGACGACGGCATCCGCGCCCCCGTCGAACCCCCTCAAAGCGACGGCACCCCTCGCCCCCGTCGCCTCCGCGCCGCTCATCGGCCAGGGCCGCCCGGCACGCGCGTATCGAGGGCCAAGGGGGACACGCTCAGTGACATCCGACGATGCTCCGGGGTGCGGTTCCGGGTGGCCCGATGGGAGCGCAGGTGCGTCGGCCGAGGGTGGATCGGGGCCCGAGACGAGCGGTGGTCGTCCTGACGTGGTCGCTCTTTCTGACCGCTTTTGATCGGAACCTATCGTTCTTTTTCGGGCCGATCGGGGGAGGCCCGGCCCGGTTATCGGTCTTTCGTACGGGGCCTCATACCAGAGCGGGACGCTGGGCGGGGAAGTTTGGCAACTGCCCCTCGCACATGAGGCGGAGGTGACTACCGTGAGTGTCCGACCCCAGGCCCGACGGACCAGTACGAGGACGCAGATGTCTCACCTTCGCGCACCGGGCACCCGTGCCGACCGCCGGGAGGGCGGGCGGCACGGACGGCCGGTCGCCCGACCCGCTCCCGCACTGCCCGAGACGCACATACGGCCCCAGCTGATGCGGCTCGCCGTGCTGCCCCCGCTCGCGGTCGCCCTCGGCGGCACCGCCGCCGTCCTGTTCACCATCCGCTCCACCGGCGCCCGCACCGGCCCCGTCCTGTGGGCCGTGCTCGGCGGCGCGGTCGCCGTGGCCGTCGCCGGCATCCTGATCGCCGCCGTGGCCGCCGACCGCGCCGCCCGCACCGTCGCCGACCGCGTCGACGACCTGCGCCGCACCGCCGCCCGCGGCGAGGCCGAGCTGCGGGAACTCGTGGACGCGCTGCGCCAGGGGGCGGCCCCGGCGCAGCGCGTGACCCGCCGCCGCCCGCCCGCCGACGCCGACGACTTCGAACTGCTCGCCGCCGACCTGGCCCGCGCGCAGGACGGCGCCGTCACCGCCGTCCTGCGGGCCGCGCAGCTCTCCAGTCACGCGGGCAACGAGCAGAAACTCGAAGTCTTCGTCAACCTCGCGCGCCGGCTCCAGTCCCTCGTGCACCGCGAGATCTCCATCCTGGACGACCTGGAACACGAGATCGAGGACCCCGACCTGCTCAAGGGCCTCTTCCACGTGGACCACCTGGCCACCCGCATCCGGCGGCACGCCGAGAACCTCGCCGTGCTCGGCGGCGCCGTCTCCCGGCGCCAGTGGAGCAACCCGGTGAGCATGACCGAGGTGCTGCGCTCCGCCATCGCCGAGGTCGAGCAGTACTCCCGCGTCAAACTGGTGCCCCCGATCGACGGGGAACTGCGCGGCCACGCCGTCGCCGACGTCATCCACCTGCTCGCCGAACTCATCGAGAACGCCACGGTGTTCTCCGCCCCCGGCACCCAAGTGCTGCTGCGCGCGGGCCTCGTCACCTCCGGCCTCGCCGTCGAGGTCGAGGACCGCGGGCTCGGCATGCCCGTCGGCGAACAGAACCGGATGAACGCCCTGCTCGCCGACCCCGACCAGGTCAACGTCGCCAGCCTGCTGGCCGACGGCCGCATCGGCCTCTACGTCGTCTCCCAGCTCGCCCGCCGGCACGGCATCGGCGTACGGCTCCAGGGCAACATCTACGGCGGGGTCCAGGCCGTACTCGTCGTCCCCGAGGCCCTGTTGGGGGCCCCGCAGGCGGAGTCGGCGGCACCGGCCGCCACCCTGCCGCCCACCCCGCCCCAGCCGGTACGGCCCGTGCCCGCGCCCGCGGCTCCGCCCGTGTATCCAACGTCCTTCGCGGATACGGAAGTCCACACCCACGACGACCCGCCCCCGCTCCCGGTCCGCGGCGCCCACCGCGAGCGCCCCACCCCCGCCGAGGCCGCACCCGGCATCCGGGCCCGGCACCGGGCGGTGGTCGAGGAGCACCAGGGCGTCATGCCCACCCCGCGCGTCGACACCGTGCGCGGCACCATGGCCAAGCCCCGACTGCCGCGCCGCAGGGCCCAGGAGAACCTCGTCCCCCAGCTCCGCGGCGGCCCCGCGCCCCGCCAGGAGGACGACACCCTCGGGGGACACGACCCCGGACTGATGGCGGCCTTCCAGCGCGGCATGGGCCTCGCCGAAGCGGCCCACCCGGACACGGACGCCGGGCACGGGAACACCGGGCCCGCGCCCTCCTCCGTGCTCACCCCCGCCGAGCCGGCACCCCTGCGGATCCTCCACCGCGAGCAGGTTCCGCCCCAAGAGGCAGCGGCACCAAGCCGCTTGGAGCACGGCCACGCCGACCCGTCGTCCCCGCCCGCCGGCCCGGCCGGGGGCAGCGCACCGGCCGGCTGACTGCCGTACACCGTCGACCCCCGCACCCCCGTCGTACCACGCCCCCGCCCCCCGAGCCGCGACCGCCGACCCCCAGCCGTCACCCCCGACCCCCAGCGCCGTCCCAGACCTTCGTACCCCAAGGAGTCGATCCACCATGGCGAGCGATGCGCCGACCGCTCACGCATCCGATCTCGACTGGCTGCTCAGCGGCCTTGTGCAGCGTGTACCGCACACCAGCAGCGCGGTGCTGCTGTCCTGCGACGGACTGGTGAAGTCCGTGCACGGCCTCGACCCGGACAGCGCCGACCACATGGCCGCCCTCGCCTCCGGCCTGTACTCGCTCGGCCGCAGCGCGGGCGTCCGGTTCGGGGACGGCGGCGACGTACGGCAGGTCGTGGTGGAACTCGCCGCCACCCTGCTGTTCGTCACCACCGCCGGCTCCGGCACCTGTCTCGCCGTGCTGGCGGGCCGCGAGGCCGACGCGGCCGTGCTCGGGTACGAGATGGCGATGCTGGTCAAGAGCGTGCGCCCCTATCTGGTCACCGCCCCCCGGCAGCAGGCCGTCGAATCCACGGCGCCGGGGCATTGAGCGTGGCCGCGGCCGGCGACGGGCCCTGGCTGGACGACGCGGCCGGACGGCTGGTACGCCCGTTCACGGTCAGCAACGGCCGCACCGAACCCAGCGTCGCACTCGACCTGATCTCGCAGGTGATGGCCACCGGCGTCACCCCGCTCGGCTACCTCGGCCCCGAACACGCCCAGGCGCTCGACCTGTGCCGGGGGCCCGTCTCGGTCGCCGAGGTCGCGGCCCACCTGAAACTGCCCGCCGCGGTCACCAAGATCCTGCTCGCGGACCTGGTCGACTGCGGGCTGCTGACCACCAAACCACCCGCGTTCCGCCACACACCCACCGACCGGTCCCTGCTGGAGGCAGTGCTCGATGGACTACGACGACAGCTCTGACCCGTTCCCCACCGCGCTCAAGATCCTCGTGGCGGGCGGGTTCGGGGTCGGCAAGACCACCTTCGTGGGCGCGGTCAGCGAGATCGCCCCGCTGAGCACGGAGGAGCTGCTCACCACGGTCAGCGCCGCGACCGACAGCCTCGAAGGCATCGAGAACAAGATGGAGACCACGGTCGCCATGGACTTCGGCCGGATCTCCCTCGATCCGGACCATGTGCTCTACCTGTTCGGCACCCCCGGCCAGGAGCGGTTCTGGTTCATGTGGGACGAGCTGTCCGAGGGCGCGCTCGGCGCGGTGATCCTCGCCGACACCCGCCGGCTCCAGGACTGCTTCGCCGCCGTGGACTTCTTCGAGGAACGCGGACTCGGGTTCATCGTCGCCGTCAACGAGTTCGACGGCGGCCACCGCTACGACACCGAGGAGGTGCGCGCCGCCATCGACCTCGACCCCGAGGTGCCGGTGGTGCGCTGCGACGCCCGGATCTCCAGCTCCGGCGTGGCGACCCTGCTGGTCCTCGTCCGCCATCTGCTCGCCCACACCCCGGAGCCCGCGCCGAGCCACGGCGCCGCGCACCGGTGAACCGACCGACCGCCCACGGAGTTCCCCAGATGAGGCACCCGCACAGCGACGGAGCCCGGCCATGAGCTACGAGCCGCCCCGGCCGGTCCGCGGTCTGCTGCTCACCCCGGAGGACAAGGAGGCCCCCGCCCGCGTCCGGCGGCTGCGGGCGCTCGGCCTCGGGGAGCGGACCGACCCCGCGCTCGACGCCTTCGCGGACCATCTCGCCCGCCTCACCGGCGCGCCCTACGCCATGGTCAACTTCATCGGCGAGGAACGGCAGTTCTTCGCCGGGCTGCGCGTCCCGGCCGTCGCCCCCGTCCTGCGGGAGGACGGCAGCCCGGCGCTGTGGGGCCGGACGCTCCCCCGCGACCACGGGTTCTGCCCCCATGTGGTGGTCCGGCGCAAGGCCCTGGTCCTGGAGGACGTCCGCGACTACCCCCGGTTCGCGGGCAACCCGGTCGTGGACGAGTACGGCATCCGCTCCTACCTCGGCGCCCCGCTCCTCGACGGCACCGGAATGCCGCTCGGCACCGTGTGCGCCGCCGACACCGGGCCGCGCGCCTGGGGCAGGGAGGGGCTGGAGACCATCAAGGCGCTCGCCGCCGATCTCGTCGTACGGATCGAACGCAGCGCACGCGACGGGCTGCCCATCTGACCACCGGCACCGGTGACAGGGGGCCTGAGAGTGTGACAGGGGAGGCGTGAAGGAAAGCTGTGGCGGCGGTTAAGAAAAGCTCGATGGATTACGGCGCGTCGATACGGCAGATTGCACGGTGATTCCACTTCTCTGACCCTGTGCGGCGCGACCCTTCGGCATGCCCGCGCACGGGACCTCACCCACAGGAGCCGCACGCGTGAAGGCGCTGGTCAAGGACAAGGCGGAGCCCGGACTCTGGCTGACGGACGTCCCGGAGCCCGCGATGGGGGCCGGCGACGTGCTGATCAAGGTCCTGCGGACCGGTATCTGCGGCACCGACCTGCACATCCGGGCCTGGGACGGCTGGGCGCAGCAGGCGATCAGCACGCCGCTGGTGCTCGGGCACGAGTTCGTCGGCGAGGTCGTCTCGGTCGGCCGGGACGTCACCGACGTCCAAATCGGCGACCGGGTCAGCGGCGAGGGCCACCTGGTGTGCGGCAAGTGCCGCAACTGCCTGGCCGGGCGCCGCCATCTGTGCCGGGCCACCGTCGGCCTCGGCGTCGGCCGCGACGGCGCGTTCGCCGAGTTCGTGTCCCTGCCCGCGACCAACGTCTGGGTGCACCGCGTCCCGGTCGATCTGGACGTCGCCGCGATCTTCGACCCGTTCGGCAACGCCGTGCACACGGCGCTGTCCTTCCCGCTGGTCGGCGAGGACGTCCTGATCACCGGCGCCGGCCCGATCGGCCTGATGGCCGCCGCCGTCGCCCGGCACGCGGGCGCCCGCAACGTCGTCGTCACCGACGTCAGCGAGGAGCGCCTCGAGCTGGCCCGCAAGATCGGCGCGACCCTCGCGCTGAACGTCGCCGGGACCACCATCGCCGACGGACAGCGGCAGCTCGGCCTGCGGGAGGGCTTCGACATCGGCCTGGAGATGTCCGGCCGGGCCGAGGCCATGCGCGAAATGATCGCCAACATGACGCACGGCGGCCGGATCGCCATGCTCGGTCTGCCCGCCGCGGAGTTCCCCGTCGACTGGGCCCGGATCGTCACCTCGATGATCACCATCAAGGGCATCTACGGCCGGGAGATGTTCGAGACCTGGTACGCGATGTCGGTGCTGCTGGAGGGCGGCCTCGATCTCGCCCCCGTGATCACCGGCCGGTACGGCTACCGCGACTTCGAGGCGGCCTTCGCGGACGCCGCGAGCGGCAAGGGCGGCAAGGTCATCCTCGACTGGACCGCGTAAGTCACCCGCTTGGCGTAAGCCACCCGCATTGCTTAGGAGCTTCTGTCATGTTCGACACCGTCCGCGACGACCTGCGCGCCACCCTCGACGAGATCCGCGCCGCCGGCCTGCACAAGCCCGAACGGGTCATCGGCACCCCGCAGTCCGCCACCGTCAGCGTCACCGCCGGCGGCCGCCCCGGCGAGGTCCTCAACTTCTGCGCCAACAACTACCTCGGCCTCGCCGACCACCCCGAGGTCGTCGCCGCCGCCCACGAGGCCCTGGACCGCTGGGGCTACGGCATGGCCTCCGTCCGCTTCATCTGCGGCACCCAGGAAGTGCACAAGGAGCTGGAGGCACGGCTCTCCTCGTTCCTCGGCCAGGAGGACACGATCCTCTACTCCTCCTGCTTCGACGCCAACGGCGGTGTCTTCGAGACCCTGCTCGGCGAGGAGGACGCGGTGATCTCCGACGCCCTCAACCACGCCTCCATCATCGACGGCATCCGGCTCTCCAAGGCCCGCCGCTACCGCTACGCCAACCGCGACCTCGCCGACCTGGAGGCGAAGCTCAAGGAGGCGTCCGGCGCCCGGCGGCGGCTGATCGTCACCGACGGCGTGTTCTCCATGGACGGCTACGTCGCCCCGCTGCGCGAGATCTGCGACCTCGCCGACCGCTACGACGCGATGGTCATGGTCGACGACTCGCACGCCGTCGGCTTCGTCGGCCCCTCGGGTCGCGGCACCCCCGAGCTGCACGGCGTGATGGACCGCGTGGACATCATCACCGGCACCCTCGGCAAGGCCCTCGGCGGCGCCTCCGGCGGCTATGTCGCCGCCCGCGCCGAGATCGTCGCCCTGCTGCGCCAGCGCTCGCGCCCGTACCTGTTCTCCAACACCCTCGCCCCGGTGATCGCCGCCGCCTCCCTCAAGGTCCTCGACCTGCTGGAGTCCGCCGACGACCTGCGGGTGCGGCTGGCCGAGAACACCAAGCTGTTCCGCACCCGGATGACCGCGGAGGGCTTCGACGTCCTCCCCGGCGACCACGCCATCGCCCCGGTGATGATCGGCGACGCGGCGCGGGCGGGCCGGATGGCCGAACTGCTCCTGGAGCGCGGCGTCTACGTGATCGGCTTCTCCTACCCGGTCGTCCCGCAGGGCCAGGCCCGTATCCGCGTCCAGCTCTCCGCCGCGCACTCCACCGCGGACGTCGACCGCGCGGTGGACGCCTTCATCGCGGCGCGCGCGGAGCTGGGGGCCTGATCAGGGGATTCCACCTGGGATAATCGGGGGCATGATCGAGGCACGGCGGCTCCACATCCTCCGTGCGGTGGCCGACCACCGCACGGTCACCGCGGCGGCCGCCGCCCTCTACCTCACCCCCTCCGCCGTCTCCCAGCAGCTGACCGCCCTGGAGCAGGAGACCGGCCACCGGCTGGTCGAGCGGGGCGCCAAGGGCGTACGGCTCACCCCCGCCGGCGAGATCCTGCTCGGGCACACCAACGTGGTCCTCGCCCAGCTGGAGCGCGCCGAGGCGGAACTCGCGGCCTACGGCTCGGGCGAGGCCGGCACGGTCACCGTGGCGGCCTTCGCGACCGGCATCGCCCAGGTCGTGGCCCCCGCCGTGGCCCGCCTCGCCGGCACCGCGCCCGGCATCCGCATCCGGGTGCGGGACGCGGAGGGCGACGCCAGCCTGCCGATGGTCCTCGACCGGCAGGTGGACGTGGCGGTGGCCGTCGAGTACCGGGGCGCGCCGTCCGCGGACGACCCCCGGCTCACCCATGTCCCGCTCTACGCCGAGCCGTTCGACGCCGTGGTCCCCGTCGGCCACCGCCTCGCCGACTCGGCGGAGGTGCCGCTCGCCGAGCTGGCCAAGGACCCCTGGATCGGGCCGTACCCCGGCAACCCCTGCCACGACGTCGTCGTACTGGCCTGCGAGAGCGCCGGCTTCCAGCCCCGCCTCGAACACTCCTCGGACGACTTCCGCGCGGTGGTCGCCCTCGCCTCCGCCGACGCGGGCGTCGCCCTCGTGCCCCGCTCCGCGCTGCGCGGCATGGACCTCAGCGACGTGGTCGTACGGCCGGTCGACGGCGTGGCCCCCACCCGCCGCGTCTTCGCCGCGGTGCGCCGGGGTGCGGAGGGGCATCCGCTGATCAGGCCGGTGCTGACGGCGCTGGGCGGGGCGGCGCGGGGCTGACCACCGGGCATTGTCAGTGGCCGGCGCTACGGTGCGTGGCATGCCGGATGCCGAAGCTGTACGACGTATCGCGCTGTCCTTCCCCGACACCACGGAGAAGACCGCCTGGAACATGCCCACCTTCCGGGTGGCCGGGAAGATGTTCGCGACGCTGCCCGAGGACGAGACGTCCGTCGCCGTGCGCTGTCCGAAGGAGGAGCGGGACGAACTGGTGCTGGCCGAGCCGGAGAAGTTCTGGATCGCCGGGCACGAGGCGCAGTTCGCCTGGATCAGGGCGCGGCTCGCGGCCCTGGAGGACGAGGCCGAACTCCGGGACATCCTCGCCGACTCCTGGCGCCAGGCCGCCCCGCCCCGACTCCACGAATCCCACCCGGAGTTGGGCGCCCCGCCCGCCCGGTGAAATGCCCCGCGGCCCGGTGCAGGACAGCGGCATGATCCCGTCGCCCTCCTCCTCGCCGTGCCCGCGGTCCGCGACCTGGTACGAGCGGACGCGCCCCGGCCGCGAGCCGACGCCCGGCCGTCACCCCGCCTCACACCCCGGCGCGCGCCCCCAGGAACCCCCCGATCCGTTCCCGCAGACTCCGCGCGTCCAGGCCGTGCGCTGCGGTGTGCTCCTCGACCGTGCCGTACCGGCGCAGCTCCCGGCGGCCGACCCCGAGGCCGAGGACCCGATGCGGGAGGTCCGCGAGGGCGTCGTTCACCGCGGCGGTCGACGTGCCCGCGAGATACGGCTCGACCACGACCACGTCCGTCCCCGCCGCACCGGCCGCCCGGCGCAGACCTGCCGAGTCGAACGGCCGTACGGTCGTCGCGTAGAGCACGGTCACATCCATGCCCTCGGTCGCGTCGAGCACCGCGTCCAGCAGCGGGCCCACCGCGAGCACCACACCGGCCCGGCCCTGCCGCAAGGTCACGAACCGCTCGCCGTCCACCGCGTGCGCCCGCCGGTTGGACTGCACGGACAGCCGTACGTACACCCGCTCGTCGCCCGCCGCGACCGCGTGCCGCAGCAGGGTCTCGGCCTCGTCGGGGTGGCCCGGCACATGCACGGTCCAGCCGTCCAGGGTGTCCAGCAGGGCCACATCACCCGGCGCCATATGGGTGAACCCGCCGGCCGGCCAGTCGAAGGAGGCGGCGGCGCTCACCAGCACCGCCCCCGTGCCCTGATGCCCGAAGTCCAGTTTGACCTGCTCGAACGGCCGCTCCACCAGGAAGCTGGCGAAGGTGTGGACGACGGGCCGCAGCCCGGTCAGCGCCATCCCGGCCGCCGCCCCCACCAGCAGCTGCTCGCGGATGCCGACGTTGACCACCCGGTCGGGATGCCGGGCGATGGCCTCGGTGAAGGCGTCCTTGCCGATCTCGGCGAGGACGACCGCGACACGCGGGTCCTCGTCCAGGAGCCGGGAGACGACGGGAGCGAAACGGTCGCGCATGGTGTCCATGGAGATGTCGCCCTTTCGGAGCGTGAGACTTTCGGAGCGTGAGAGAGGTTTTCGGGGACGCGGGGGGCGTTGTCAGGCGTTCTTCGGCTCGACGCGGGCCACGACGACGTGCGGCCGCCCCGGATGCGGTGCGGTGAACGCCTCGTACAGGGCCGCGTGGTCCCGCCCGTCGACGGTCGCCGCCGACCAGCCCGCGGCCTCGAACCGGGCGGCGATCCCGCCGGGCCGGGCGTGGCTGGCGGAGGAGTTGTCCACCACGACGGTGTGCAGCCGGTCCAGACCGGCGGGCCCGGCGAAGGCGATCGCCTCGTGATTGCTGCCCTCGTCCAGTTCGGCGTCCCCGATCAGCACCCAGACCGCGGGATCGCCGAGGCCCCGGGCCCGCAACCCGAGCGCGGTCCCCACGCCGATGGGCAGCCCGTGCCCGAGCGAGCCGCTGCCGATCTCGGCCCCCGGCACCAGCATCCGGTCCGGGTGGTGCCCGAGCGGGGAGTCGTATCCGCCGAAGCCGGGCAGCCAGTCGACCGGCAGGAAGCCCTTGGCGGCCAGCACCGCGTAGTACGCCATCGGACCGTGCCCCTTGCTCAGCAGGAACCGGTCCCGGCCCGGATCCTGCGCCCGCTCCGGCGTGACGCGCAGGACCCGGTCGTAGAGCACCCACAGCACATCGAGCGTGGAGGTGGCCGCCGGGCCGTGCTTCTCGTCCCCGGTCATGAGACTCATCAGCCGGGGCAGGTCGGCGTACTCGTGGGCGCGGTGGTCGTCCGTTGTGATCGTCATGGACGACAGCGTGCAACCTCAACCTAACTTGAGGTCAACCCCCTGCGCCGGGCGCGATCACCGAGCCGAGTGCGGTATTGTTGCCCTGCGCGTTGCGACCGGCGAAACCGCAGGTCAAACGGCAACGGGACGTGGCGCAGCTTGGTAGCGCACTTGACTGGGGGTCAAGGGGTCGCAGGTTCAAATCCTGTCGTCCCGACTGGAGACAGTCGCAGATCAGGGGCGGGTTTCGGAGCGATCCGAAACCCGCCCCTCGATCATTTCCGGCCGGCGCGCGTCGGCAACCGCGGGCCGTCCGAGATGCGTGCCCCTCCGCCAGGTGAGTTCATGGGTCGTGACGTGGCTCCAGGCGTTCGCCGGAGCCACGCCGTCCCTGTTCGGAAGATCGCAGGAGGGCTGTCATGGCCGGCACCCCGGACAAGACTCTCAACGGCAAGGTCGCCTTCGTCGGCGGCGCGTCCCGCAATCTGGGCGGGCTGATCAGCACGACCCTCGGGGCCGAGGGCGCCCTGGTCGCGGTGCACTACAACAGCGAATCCTCCCGTGCCAAGGCCGAGGACGTCGTCGCGCAGATCAACCAGGGTCCGGGCGAGGCGTTCGCCGTCCAGGCCGACCTGACGAAGGTCGCCGAGGTGGAGAAGGTCTTCGACGAGGTGCTCAGCCGCTTCGGCAAGCTCGACTACAGCATCAACACCGCTGGCATGGTGCTGAAGAAGCCGCTCACCGAGATCACCGAGGAGGAGTACGACCGGATGTTCGCGGTCAACTCCAAGGCCGCGTTCTTCGTGATGCGCGAGGCGGCGCGCCGGATGGAGGACGGCGGGAAGATCATCACGATCGTCACCTCGCTGCTCGCCGCGTACACCGGCCTGTACTCCGTGTACGCGGGCAGCAAGGCGCCGGTCGAGCACTTCACCCGCGCCCTGTCGAAGGAGCTGTTCGGCCGGAACATCTCGGTCAACAACGTCGCACCGGGCCCGATGGACACGTCGTTCTTCTACCCCGCCGAGGACGACGATTCCGTGGCTTACCACAAGTCGTCCGCGATGAACGGCGAGCTGACCAAGATCGAGGACATCGTGCCGTGGATCCGCCACCTGCTGACCGAGGGATGGTGGGCCAACGGCCAGACGATCTTCCTCAACGGCGGCTACACCACCCGCTGACCCGGTCGAACCGGGCCCGGCCCCCCGGCCGGGCGCAGGCGGACGGGCAGGGCCAGGTGCCCGTTGCTGATCAGGGTCGGCAGCGGCCGCAGCTCCCCGGCGGGTACCGCGAGCCGCATCTCGGGGAAGCGCGCGAACAACCGCCGCAGGGCGGTGGCGACTTCGAGGCGGGCGAGCGGGGCGCCGAGGCAGAAGTGGACGCCGTGCCCGAACGCCAGGTGGTCCTTGGTGGTCCGGGTGGCGTCGAAGCGGTCGGCGTCCCCGCCGTACCAGTCCGGGTGGCGGTTGGCGGCGGCGTAGGAGGCGAGGATGGCCTCCCCGGCCCGGATCGTCCTCCCGTCGGGCAGCGGGATGTCCTCGACCGCGAAGCGCAGCGGCAAGTGCTTGACGGCCGACTCGTGGCGCAGGGTCTCCTCCACGACATCGTCCCAGCCGCACCGCCCGGCCCGGACATGCTCCAGCTGTGCGGGGTCGGTCAGCAGGGAGGCGACGGCGTGGTCGATGACGTTGACGGTGGTCTCGTATCCGGCACTGATCATCAGCACCAGGGTGCCGCGCAGTTCGGCGTCCGTGAGGGAGCCGCCGTCGCCCTCCTCGTCGCGGGCGGCGATCAGCAGCGAGGTCATGTCGGCGCCGGGCGCGGCACGCTTCGCCGCGATCAGCTCGTCCAGCTGCCGGTAGAGGACGGCCGTGTTCGCCGTGGCCTCCTCGGCGGACAGGGTGGTGGCGAACACCCGGTCCACCACCGTACGCAGCCCGCTCGACCGGGCGGGGGAGAGGCCCAGCATGCGGCCGATGACCGCGATGGGCAGGGGGTAGGCCAACCGCTCGCGCAGGTCGACCACTTCACCGGGAGGGAGGGCTTCCAGGCCGTCGAGAATGCCGGTGACGAGGTCCTCGACCACGGGCGCCAGGGCGGCGATGCGGCGGGCGGAGAACGCCGGGGCGACCAGTCGGCGCAGCCGGCGGTGGTCGCTGCCGTAGGCGGTGAACATGTTGTCGACCGCCACCCAGAGGGCGAGCGGCCAGGTGGGGACGGTGGCGGCGAAGGCCGGCCAGTGCGCGCGCCCGTCCTTGGAGACGGCCGCGCTGGTCAGGAGCTGCTTCAGGAGGCCGGGCTCGGAGACGGACCACGCGGTCACCCCGAGGATGTCCACGGGGGTGGCCGCCCCACGGGCGTGCAGCGCCCGGTGCTCGGCGTGGTGGTCGCAACCGGTGGGGTCGAGGACGAGCGGCTGGTCTTCGGACACGGCCGGGGCTCCTTCGGCGGGCGACGGGAATGGCGGCGGGCCGGACGGCGGGGAGAGGAGACCAGCACGGAGCGGCACACCGGACCGGCCTCGACGCCCCGAGAGCGTCGTGCGCAGCGGGTTCGGGAATGCCATGTCCGCACGCCTCCGTCGAGAGGTGTCACGAACCGCGTGCCGACGGGGGAGGCCGAGTCCGGCTTCCCCCGGCAGCCGGCCGTGTGAGCAGGGTAGAGGCCGCGCGCCGGGTCGAGGGGCCGTGACCGGGGAAGATACGCCGGGATGACTTCCCGGCATCCCCTACGGCGAGTACCGCCGCCGCGTCCTCGCCTCCCACACCCGCGACAGGAGTTTCCCGCCGTGCGAACCGAGGCCCACCGGGACAGCCGGGACGCACCGTGACGGCCCGGCTCCGCGGGCGTCAGCCCTCCCGGCCGGGGAGCATCGCCAGAGCGCGCGAGCGCTGGGCGACGAGGTCGGCGTAGGTGCCGTCGCGCTCCGCCCAGCGGTGCATGAGGACGCCGCGCACGAGGATCTCGTCGGGGGTGGGCTCCGCCGAGAGCAGGTCCATGACCTCGGTGGCGAAGGCGTCCAGCGGCAGCGCGTGCGGGTTCACCTTCTCCTGGCCCGCCGTGGCGACGGCCGGCGGGACGAGTTCCACGACGCCGACCCCGGTGCCGTCGAGCTGCGCGCGCAGCGCCTCGGAGTAGGCGTGCACCGCGGCCTTCGAGGCGGCATAGGTGGGCATGGGCGGGAAGGGCAGGAAGGCGATGCCGGAGGTGACGGTGACGAAGGTGCCGGCGCCCCGCCCGACCAGGTGCGGGGTGAAGGCGTCGACGACCCGGATGGTGCCGAGCAGATTGGTGTCGATCGTCGCCCGTGCCGCCTCGAAGTGCGCCGGGTCGCGCAGGTCCTCGAGGAGCATGACGCCCGACATCGTCACCACCGTGTCCAGCTCGGGATACCGGTCGAGCACGGCGTCACGGGCGGTCGCGACGGAGGAACCGTCGGTGACGTCGACCTCGAACGTGCCGAAGCCTTCCCTGGCCAGTTCCGCGAGCGCCGCGGGGTTGCGGCCGCCGACGGCCACGGTGCTGCCCGCCGCGGCGAACCGCCGGGCCAGCTCCCGCCCGATGCCCGAGGTGCCGCCGACGACGAGAACGGTGCGGTCGGTGAGATCCATCAGATTTTCCTCTTCTGTCCGAGACGGTTCGTCTTGAAACGGTGCTCCCCAGCCTGGGCCGCATCCGCCGGCCGTGGCAGGGCCCCCGTTCTCCCTGGTCCTGTCAGGACCCCCGCCGGCACACCCGCCCCGCATTACGGTGGCGGTATGAAAGACGAGGAATCCGGCAACCGGCTCGGCGCCTACCTGCGCGCCCGGCGTGAGCTGGTCACGCCGGCGCAGGCGGGGCTCCCGCCCGGCGGCAACCGCCGGGTCCCCGGACTGCGCCGCGAGGAGGTCGCCCTGCTCGCTGGCATCAGCCCCGACTACTACCTGCGCCTGGAGCGCGGGCGGGACAAGAACCCCTCACCGCAGGTCCTCGCCTCGCTCGCCCGCGTCCTGCGGCTGGACGACGTCGAGCGGACGTATCTGCTCGGCCTCGCGGCGGCCCGCCCCAGGGCCCCGCGCCGCAAGCGGCCCGAGCACGTCCCCGCGCGGGTGCACCAGCTGCTCGCCCACCTCCAGATCCCCGCGTTCGTGGAGGGCCGCGCCTTCGACGTGCTGGCCTCCAACCCCATGGCCCGCGCGTTCTCCCCTCGTCTGCGGCCCGGCGAGAACCGGCTGCGCTCCCTCCTCCTCGACCCCGAGGAGCGGGCCTTCCACCAGGACTGGACGAAGGCCACCGCCGACTTCGTCGCCGCCCTGCGCACCACCATCGGGGACGACACCGACGACCCCCGCTTCGTGGAACTCGTCGGCGAACTCGCCCTGTCCAGCAGCCGGTTCCGCACCCTGTGGGCCCGGCACGACGTCCGCGGGCTGGACGGCGGCACCACCACCGTCCACCACCCCGTCGTCGGCGATCTGCGCCTGCACCGCGACAAACTGCCCGTCGAGGACGTCATCCTCGTCGTCTACTACCCCGACAAGGACAGCGACAGCGACGAGAAACTGCGGCTCCTCGCCGCGCTGTCCCAGAGCGATTCCCCGGACGCCGGGCGCCGCGTACCCCCGGTGCCCGAGGGGTAGAGGACGGACGTGAGGGGACCGGGGGAAGAGGGACTGGACGCGGCGCGGGTCGCCGAGGTGCTGGTGCCGGGGACGCCGGGGCGGCGCGGGTCCGGGTACCGGGTCGGCGACGGCCATGTGCTGACGGCCGCCCATGTCGTCACGGGGACGACGGCCGTACGGGTACGGTTCGACGCCGACCGGCCGGGGGAGTGGAGCGCCCCCGCACGCGTCGTGCTCTCGGCGGGGGCCGCCGACGTCGCGCTGCTGGAGATCGAGGACGTACCGGCGGACCGCGGCGGCGCCGCACCGCCGCGCTACGCCGCCGTACCCGACGCGGACGTGGTGCTGCCCTTCAGCGCGATGGGCTTCCCGCGGTTCAAGCTCCGGGAGAGCGGGGGCGGGGGCGCGCTCGGCCGGTTCCGGGACTCCTGCCATGTCACCGGCACCGTCTCCGTCCTGTCCAACCTCCGCGAGGGCACCCTGGAACTGGCCGTCGCCGCCCCGCCCGCCGACCCCGAGCCGCACCGCTCCCCCTGGGAGGGCATGTCCGGCGCGCTCGTATGGTGCGGCGGCGCGGTGATCGGCGTGGTGAGCGCCCACCACCGGGCCGACGGGCTCGGCAGACTCGCGGCGGGGCGGGTGGAGCGGTGGTACGAGTCGCTCACCGCCGCCGAGTCGGACCGCCTCCAGCGATACGCCGGCCTTCCCCCGCGCCCCGCGCTCGGCCTCGCCGACGGCGTCGAGGGGCGCCGCCCGGCCGTCGGTCTCACGGGACTCCCCGGGGACCTGCCGCTGCGCGAACTCGCGGAGCTGGTCGACGCGTTGACCGCCGTACCGGCGCTGCGCGGCGGCAACGGCATGGGCCTCGTGCTGGACAGCATCAGTGACCGGGTGGCGGCCAACAGCCCCCGCGACCCCCGGCTGCGCATGGACGTCTACGGCATCGTGCGCACCTGCCTGCGCTATCCGGGCACCCTCGATCAACTCCTGGAAGCGGTACGGCTGCTGGAGGGCCCCTCGCCCGAAGTGGACCGGGTGGACGGCGCGGCGGCCCGGCTCGCCCGGTTTCACGGCTGACTCGATCTCGCGGCGCCGCGAGGCCGCAGGGTTGCGGGCCGTGCGGCGCTGGGTCATGCTGGTCAAGGCACTGATAGTGCATAACTGGTAGGTACGGGAGGGGACTTGGCAGCCGTGGAGCATCCGATGCCTGCCGTCGAGTCCGGTCTCGTCGATCTCTCGGGCATCTCCCTCGAAGCACTGCGCTCCATGGACGGCGGGACATTCACCGAGTCCCTGGAGCAGCTGCTGCACCATATCGACGGGCCGCAGGCCATCACGCTGTCGTACAGCCCGTCCCGCTTCGACTGACCGACGAGGTGATCAGCAGGGTGCTGTGGGGGACACGTGGCCGCTGACGCCACGCCGACGGGGGAACAACTGCCGTACCACCGGCTCTCGGCAACCGCTCTGCGGGCGCTCGCGGCCGGCGAGGGCGACGGCACGGTCATCGCGGAACTGCTGCGCGCGGAACGCAGCCGCCGGCTCCTGCTGCTGCGGGCGCTGCGCAACGCGGCCCGCCCCGGCGACACCGGCCCGGACGGCACCGACGCCTTCGCGCAGGGCTGGGACCTGCTGGAACGCGTCCAGCGACACGCTCCCGAGGTGTGCGAGGACCTGCTGATGTCCCCGAACACCGGCATGTGGGTCTCGCTCGCCGTGCGCCGGATCCGGGGCCGGGTCTACGAGGACGCGCCGCACTGGGTGGTCATGGGCCATCTCGCCGCCCTCGCGGCCGCCGCCGCGGCCCGCGCCGGACTGGACTTCGGCATCACCGTGCCCGTGCGCCACGGCCTGGTCCCGCTGCCCACGCTGGGCTGCGCGGTCCTCGCCACCCCCGGCCCGTGGGGCACCGCGCAGGTCACGGGGCGCGCCGGCCGGGTGCGTGTCACCGGTGCGGACGGTGCCGTGGAGGTACCCGCCGACCCGGAGCGGCGCACGCGGGACTGGATACCGGTGCGCCGGACGACGCTGGGAACCGGGGGACGGGCGAAGCACCTGGTGCTGGAGGAACTGGACCCGTACCGCACCTTCCCGCACCCCAGCGAGCCCAGCCTGCTGCCCCCGGCGGAGGCGGCGTACTGGGAGTCCTCGCTCGCCGCGGCCTGGCAGGTGCTGCTGCGCGACGATCCGGAGAGCGCCGACGCGATGCGGCGGGGCCTGCTGTCGGTGGCGCCCACCCCCCGGAGAGAAAGGTTTCGGCCGCATAGCAGCACGGCGGGGGACGCCTTCGGCGGCGTCACCGCGTCCCGCCCCGACGACGTCCCCCAGCTCGCCGCGACCCTCGTACACGAGTTCCAGCACACCAAGCTCGGCGGACTGATGCACCTGGAGCCGCTGACCGAGGCACCGGCGGCCCCCGAGCCGCCCGAAGCCCTGCTCTACGCCCCCTGGCGCGACGACCCGCGCCCGCTCGGCGGACTGATCCAGGGCATCTACGCCTTCTTCGGCGTGACCCGCTTCTGGCGCGCCCACCGGCACACCGCCGACCCCGCCTACGCCCCCCTCGCGCACTTCGAGTTCGCGCTGTGGCGCACCCAGGTGTGGGCCACCCTGAACGCCGTGGGCGGACACGAACGGCTCACCCCGCTCGGCCGCTACGTGGTCGGGTGCCTCACCGAGCGCTGCGCCGCCTGGATGGCCGACGAGGTGCCCGAGGCGCCGCTGCGCCTGGCCGAGGAAGCAGCCGCCGACCACCGCGCCCGCTGGCGCGCCCACCACCTGCGGCCGCCGGAGCAGGCCGTCGAGGAAGCGGTCCGCGCCTGGCAGCAGGGCGCCCCGGAACCGCCGCCGGTGCTCACCGCACGGCCCCTCCTGGTCCCCGACCCCGAGGTCCGCTTCTCGGACAGCACGGCGGTCCTGGCCCGGCACCACCTCGGCGATCCCGGCGGAACCTGGCGGCGCCCCGGCGGCGTCGACGGCGCGGACCCGGCCGAACTGCTGCTGCTCCACGGTGAACACGCCGCGGCCCGCGCCGCGTTCGCCGCCCGGCTGTCGGCCAAGGGGGCACCGGCGTCCGCCTGGGCCGGCCTCGGCCGGGCTCTCGCGGCCGACCCCGGCCACCAGGCCGCCGCCGGACTCCTGCGCCACCATCCCGAGCGCGCCCGCGCCGTCCAGGACGCGCTGGAGGCGAGGACCGGGCGCCGCGCGGACCCGGTACGCCTGGCGGCCTGGCTGGGGGCGTGAGGCGGTACGGCCCGGCGGACGGCCGTGGGGGGGCCCGCCGCTTCGGCGCGGCCCCCGCACCGCGTCACAACGGCAGCGGATCGATGTCGCAGTTGGCCCGCCCGCGCTCCCTGAACTGCACCGTCGCCGGGTGCCGCGTCCCCGAGTCCGACTGGAGGCGCGGGGCGTCCAGGACCCGCTCCATGCGGGCCAGGGTGTCCTCGCGCAGCGCCCTGCACTCGGCGTCGGCACCGGTCGCGAGCAGGTCCAGGGACAGGTTGGCCGCGCAGGCCAGCGTGGTCGGGTGGTCCTCGCCGAAGGACTCCCGGCACCGGGCCAGCGTGTCCTCGCCGCGTCCCCGCGCCTCCTCGTGCCGGCCCACGGCGGCCAGGTCGCTGGCCAGGTTGATGGCGCAGACGAGAGCCAGCGGATGCCCCGCGCCGAGCCGGTCGGTGAGCGAGGCCAGCGCCGCCTCGTCCAGCCGCCGCGCCTCCTCGGGCCGGCCCAGCAGCCGCAGGGTGACGGCGAGGTCGATGTCCGCGGACAGGACGTGCGGGTGGTGCGGGTCGTAGATCTGCCGGTACCCCTCGCAGGCCTTCACGCCCCGCGTCCGGGCCGCCTGGAGGTCGCCGTTCTGCCGCAGCGCGATCGACAGGGCCAGCGCGGAGGCCAGCGACTGCGGGTGCGTCTCGCCGTAGCGGCGGGTGAACTGGGCGTGCGCCTCGGTGGCCAGCTCCAGCGACCGCGCGTGGTCGCCCGCCTTGCGGTACGCCTCGCTGAGCTGGCGCTTGGCCTCGACCGTGGTCGGGTTGTCACGGCCGAACACGTCCTGGCAGGCGCTGAGCACGGACTCCTGGAGGGCGCGCGCCCCGATGTAGTCCCCCGTCTCGCGGGTGTCGATGGCGACGTGGTTCTCGGAGTGCAGGGTCCGCCGGTCCTCGCGGCCGTACAGCCGCATCTTCAGGCTCAGGGTGCGCTGGTCGAGTTCCATCGCCCCCTGGAAGTCACCGACCAGACGCAGGCTCACACAGAGGTTGTGCGCGATGTTCAGCGTGGTCGGGTCGTCCTCGCCGAAGGCCCGGTGCGCCCGGTCGTACGCGATCCGGTCCAGCTCGGCGCCGGTGGCGAACCTGCCCTCCACGCGCCGTACCGCCGCCTCCAGCTGGAGCGCGTCGAGCGCGTCCTCCCGGTTGTCCTCGCCCTCCGCCGGAGCGGTGCGCTCGTACACCTCCCGCAGATGGCTCACCAGCCGCGCCGCGTCGTCGAACCGGCCCACCACCCAGTACATGAAGCAGAGCCACTGCCCCATCAGCAGGGTCTGCTGGTCCTCCTCGCCGAAGATCTCCAGCCAGGACGTCCACGCCTGCTCGGAGAAGTCGAGCGACACCTCGTGGTCGCCCCACCAGTACAGGTACTCGGCGATGTTGCGCACGAGCTGCCGGACCCAGGGCTGGTCGGACTTGACCGCCCCGGCGGCGATGACATGGCTGTACAGCTCCGCGTACCGGGGCCAACTCGCCGCTTCCATCGGCGCCTTGGGGTCGGCGGCGGCCAGCAGGGTGTGCGCGCCGTGCCGCATCCGGGCCTGTTCCTCGGGCGACATGCGGTTGTTGAGGACCAGCTGCACCAGGCGGTGCATCTCGATGGAGTTCGTCCGGTGGTCGATCCGCGCCAGCGAGTACCGGTTGACCTCCCTTATGGCGCGGGCCAGCCGCATCGGGTCGTTCAGCGCGGCGTCCAGCTCCGGGAAGATGCTGCTGTTGCCGAGGCCGGAGAAGATCGAGCGGGAGATCGGGTCGGGCGCGAAGTAGGAGCACAGCTGGAGCAGGCGCAGGGCCGCGGGGCTGCGGGTCTCCAGGTGGTCCAGGGACACGTTCCAGGCGGCGGCGACGGGGAGCTGGTAGTCCGGCGGCGGGGCCACCTCCAGCAGCTCCATGCGCTTGTTCTCGAACAGCCGCAGGTACTCCGACGCCGGCATCCCGGTCTCGGCCCGCCAGGCCGCGGCCTGTTCCAGGGCCAGCGGCAGATCGCCGAGCGCCTCGGCCAGCGCGTCGGCCTCCTCCTCCCGCAGCGGCGGCCCCGAACGGCGCAGCAGCTCCTTGCTCTCCTCACGGGTGAACACGTCCACTTCGAGGGCGCCGCCCACCTGCCCCCAGCGCCGGTTGCGGGAGGTGACGAGGATGGTGCCGTGGCCGCCCTGCGGGAAGTAGTGGCGCACCTGTTCGGGGTTGTCGGCGTTGTCGAAGATGAGCAGCCAGCGCGCGTACGGCCGGCCCTCGCGCAGCGCCTCCCGCACGGCCGGGCCCGCGATGTTGGCCTCGGTGGTGGTCACCAGGCCCAGCCGCTGGGCCAGTTCCACCAGCGCCTGGCCGATCTGTCCGGGCCGCTCGGAGGGGATCCACCACACGATGTCGTACTCGGACTGGTGCCGGTAGGCGTACTCGATCGCGAGCTGGGTCTTGCCGACGCCGCCCATCCCGTGGATTGCCTCCGGCAGCACCGTGGTGGTGCCCTCCCGCAGCCGCTGGTCGAGCAGCTCCAGCAGCTCGTCGCGCCCGGTGAAGTTGGGGTTGCGCGGCGGCAGGTTCCCCCAGACGCGCGGCTGTGCGGTGCGCTCTCCCTCCACGGCTTCCTGAGGCGGTGTCGGCATCGATGAGGCTCCTTCGGAAACGGTCCGGGATTCCGGCCCGGCGGCGGGTCCGTCCGCACCGGAGGCCGGGGCGGTCGGCTCGGATCCCGTGGATGTGCGGCGCGTCTTGTCCAGGGTGAACTTCTCCAGGCTGACCGCGTAGCGCCGATCGTGCCAGCTCAGCACCTTGGCCAGCATCGCGGCGCGCTGGTCGTAACGCCCCGACAGGGCGCGCAGCGCGGTCAGCTCCACCCGGAAGAAGGTGATGTTGCGTCTGTTGACGCTGGGCATCGCCAGCGTGTCCAGCGGTTCGTCGGGAGCGGGCAGCGGGGAACGGGTCGACTCGTCCCCGGCCAATAACGCCCGGACGTCGTACAGCACCCGCGCGGTCGCGCTGCGGCGGCCCAGCGCCAGCAGTTCCTCGCGGACGTCGGGCGCGAAGTCGAACACCACGTCCGTCGGGCCGTCGCCGCGCGCCGGTACGGGCCGTACCAGACCGCTCATCAGCAGTTCGGAGACGTGCACCGGGCCCGCCTGCGGGGTGGCGGCGACGAGCGCCCGGATGACGGGCAGGCTCAGCGGCGCGGCGGCCAGCCGGGTGGCCAGCGTGAACGCCGTGGGGCTGGCCGCGGCCCGGAAGTCGGAGACCCGTTCGGCGGCCGGCACCGGGCTGTGCGGATCGGGCACGTCCTGCGCCCACGGCAGGGCACGCGCCGCGTCGGGCCTGCTTTTCCACTCGCGCGCCTGCACGGCGGCCAGATCCAGCCACTCGGACTCGGCGCCGGACACCAGCCGGAGCAGCACGGCCGCCCACCGCCCGGACAGCGCCAGCACGGGTACGACGACCGGGACGGCCGCCGCCTCCCCGTCCGGCCCGCCGTCCGTCCGCGAACCGGCCGGCGCCTCGCGCTCGGCCCAGCTCCAGGTGCTGTTGGCGGCCCACGGGCGCGGGGCGCGGACGCGCACCCGGTACACGTCGAGCCCGGTGCGGAACCACAGGTGCGGGGGGAGCAGCTGCACCACGGCGACCGGCTGCGCGCGCCCCCACGCCCGCAGCAGCGGATGCACGGTGCCCAGGCGCCAGCCGGTGGCGATGCCGTCGGTCAGCACCAGGACCACCCGGCGCACGCCCGCGGCCGGCGCGCCCAGCGGCTCCTCGGTGCGCGCCTGCGCGGGATCCGTCTCGTCGGTCCCCAGCAGCCGTACCAGCCGCACCCGGACGAAGCGCCCGGAGCGCTCCAGCTCCCCGGCCAGATCCTCCTCGACGGCCTCGTCCCACACCCGCATCGTGGGATGCGCGTCGACGACGAGCACGGCCTCCACCGGCCGGGGTCCGTCCTCGCGGCCGAGCCCGCTCAGCACACGGGCGGCCTCCCGGCGGACCCGCGCGGCCCTGGCCCCTCGCTGTTCGTCGTCATCGTGCATGGGTGCTCTCAAGGCGCCGTAGTGACGGTGAGAGTGCGGTGGAGTCCCGCAGACTCCAGGCATGCGTGACATCCACGCACCAAGCCTCGCAGCGTGGGCACCCCCGAAGCAAGGACGCACGGAAGCACGCGGACGGTGTACGCCGCAGCACGGCGGAGGCAGGGCGGCGGACCCGGAACGGACGCGGGCCGGTGGAATCACGCTGGTGCATGTCGGGCACCCCACTCACAACGCGCGGTCGGTCGGTGGACACGGGGACCCGGCCGGCCGCCTCACGGCTTCACCGGCACGTGCGCCGGCCCCGGCGGCTCGGGCTTGCGTTCCGGATCGTCGAGCAGGATCGCCAGATGGCGCCCCACATGGTTGTCCCACCCCTCCGGCCCCATGGCCAGTGCCTCCTTGCGCCAACGTCCGGTCCGCTCCAGCAACCCGGCCAGCCCCCGGTCCTGCACGATCTCGGCCACCGCCTCCTTGAAGGCGGGATCCGAGCAGTCGCCGCGGTGCCAGATCATGGCCGGAACACCCGCCCTCAGCCCCGCCAGATACTCCTGGCGGCTGGTGGCGGAGTCCGTGCCCGGCGGCTCGCTGAGCACCAGGCAGACGGCCTGCTCGTCCTCCTTGAGCTCCCGCTCCAGATGGAAGTGCGAGTGGCCGGGGCGGTTCCAGTACGAGTGCGTCTCCGCCGGACGCTCCTTGAACTGGCGCCACTTGTTGTGCCAGGTCCGGTGCCAGGCCGCCTTGCGCAGCCGTTCGAAGCTGCGGATCAGGACCGTGTAGTCCATCACCAGGGGAGTGGGCGAGCCGGAGGCCGCCTCCTTGTGCCACCACTCGACAGGTTCCCCCAGCAGTTCCCACGGAAGGATGAATTCGAGTACGACGGGTTGCCGCAGGTCCGACCAGCGTTCCTCGGTCTGCTCGATGAGCGTGTCCACCTCGGCCGGCAGATCGTCGCGGTGCAGATGCAGCGTCTCGCCCGGCACCGGGTGCCAGCTCTCCGCGTCCGACTGGCGCCAGTGCGAAAGGTAGTACCGGTCGGGATCGACCCCGTCCGGCTCGAACTGGATCATCAGATAGGCGGGCATGAGCGAGGCCGGCTGATCGGTGATGCTGTCGCGCTGCCACTCGGCCATCTGGTCCTCGAAGCCCCAGACGCGGGCCTGCCTGCGGTTCCAGCGGCGCAGCCGCTCGGCGGCCTCCCGCAGCCCGTCCTCGGCCAGTTGGTCCGCGGCCAGCGACAGGAACGCCATGCTGACGGGCAGTTCACGCGCCGCCGAGTTGCCGCCGGCCAGGCGTAAGAACACCGCCCAGCCCGTGTCGCACCAGGGCGGCAGCTCCTGGGTGCGGGAGCGGCTCGCGCGGCGCGCCATCGCCGCGAGCGCGGCCGCGGAGCGCAGTTCCGTCAGGTCCGGGCGGAGCGGGTGCAGATCGGCGCCGTCGAAGAAGTCGACCGCCTCCCACTCGTCCACCAGACGGCGCAGCGCCAGCACGGTGACGGACTGCTCCTCCACATAGCCGAGGCAGCGCACCAGACAGGGCAGCCCGTCGGGGACCCGCGCGCACACCTCCACGAGCTGGAGCAGATACGGGCGCAGCGTCCTGTTCTGCAACGGCTCGACGGGTGTGCCCAGTTCCTGGCTCAGCATGGTCACCAGCAGGTCGGCACTGGCCGGGTGCCGCAGGGTGGCCGATGCCTGGAGCACGTCGACGACGCCGGCCACCAATTCGTTGCGAACCCGCGCGGGGTTCCGCCCTTCCACCCCCGTGACCTCCGATCGTCACCTGCCGCCGGTTCTCTCCCACCGGCGGTGCCGACCAGCGTACGGCCACCCGTCCCGCCCCGTCAGGGTGTCGGGACCGCGCGGGGGCCGCCCGCCTCGGCGCTGCGTGTCAGCGCTCTCCCGCTTCTTCCTCCCCCGAGATCAGCACCTTCACGTGTGTTCCGTCCGGGGCGACGAGTTTCGGGTGCAGCGTGAGGCGGATCCGCTGGGTGCGCGAGGACTCCGACTGCCCCTCGGCACCGGCCTCCACCACCCAGAACCGCACCTTGCCGCCCGCTCCGCCCCGGCGGCTCACCACGACGTCCGCCTCGATCTCGACGGTCCCGAGCTCCAACCGCACGGCCCCGGCCGGTCCTTCGGTCAGGGCGGTGTTCAGCTCCTGGCCCAACTCCCTGATCATTTCCGCCAGTTCGATCACATGGCGATCCTATCGGCGCCCTCGTGATATCAACAGCCGAACACCCCGGAGAGCGGCGATCGTGGCATATACCGGCCGAATGATTGACAAGCCATAACCCACCTGTTTTTCCCCGCGTTTACCTCCGCGCGGGCGAGTGCCCGCGATCAAGTCTGGAAGGCAGGGAACCTATGAAACGGGTTACCCGAAACGGTGTGATCGCCCTCGCGGCCGCCTCGGGCGCGATCGCTGTGGCGGGGCCGGTGTACGCCGACTCCACGGCGGACGGTGCCGCGGTCGGCTCACCGGGGCTGATCTCCGGCAACGGGATCCAGCTGCCGGTACACGTCCCGGTGAACCTGTGCGGGGACACGGTGGACGTGGTGGGGCTCCTCAACCCCGCGATGGGCAACAGCTGCGCCAACACGGGCGGCGGCGGCACCACCAGGGGCGGCGCCGCCAACGGGGGCGGGGCCGCGGCCGCCTCGGCGGAGAAGGGTTCGCCGGGCGCCGTGTCCGGCAACGGCATCCAGCTGCCGGTCGATCTGCCGGTGAACATCAGCGGCGACAGCGTCAACGTGGTGGGGCTCCTCAACCCCGTCTTCGGCAACCACGCCGAGAACACGTCGAGCACCCACGCCACGCGGCCGGTGACGCCCCCGCGGGTCACCCCGCCGACGCACACCGCGCCCCCGGCCCACCCGCACGTACCGCCCGCGCACACCGTCCCGGAGCCGTCCGCGGCGGTGCACCAGCCGGCCGGCACCCTCGCCCACACCGGCGCCGACGGCACCCTCACGGCCGCCTTCGCGGGCGCCGCCTCGCTGGTCGGCGGCGCGGCCCTGTACCGGCGCTTCCGTCCGGGAGCGATGGGCTGATCCGGATCGTATGACATGACCAAAGGGCCCCGCGGAACACGTTCCGCGGGGCCCTCCGCACGAGTGGTCTTCCCTCAACTGCCCTGCCGCCGGTGGCCATATCGCCGGCGTGCCGGCGCAAGCGGTCCCGGCGACCGTCAGGCGGCGGCCCGGCTGTCCCGCCGCGACACCGCGAGGAACGCCACGAACGCGACGATGGCCACGGTCCACGACAGCGTGACCGGGCCCAGTCCCCAGTCGAGGCCGCCGCGCCCGGTCGGAAGGGCCATCCAGTCCGCGAGGGAGGCGCCGAGCGGGCGCGTGATGACGTACGCCGCCCAGAAGGCGGTCACCGCGCCGAGGACGCCGCCGCGGTGGGCGAGGGCCGGGACCGCGATGGCCACCGCGAACAGGACGGCCGAGCCCAGGTATCCGAGGCCGATGCTCGCGCTCAGGTCGCCCGCCGCGGTGCCCAGGGCGAAGGTGGCGAGCACGGCCGCCCAGTAGAAGACCTCCCGGCGGCGGGTGCGCACGGTGTGGATCGACAGGGTGCGCTCACTGGCGTACCAGAGCGCGAACACGGCCGCGAGGGCGACGAGAAAGAGCGGGGTGGACAGGGTGTACGGCACGCCGAGGCCCACATGGAGCACGTCCGCGGCCATGGTGCCGAACACGCTGACCATGACGATGGCCGTCCAGTAGATCCACGCCACGTACCGGCGCACGGCGAACTGGAGCGCGATCGCGGCGGCGAACGCGAGGCCGCCGAGACCGACCGCGGGGATCGGGCCCAGCACCTTGGCCAGCAGGTCGGAGGCGGTCTCGCCCATGCCGGTGGTGAGGACCTTGATGATCCAGAAGTAGACGGTGACCTCCGGCACCTTGCTCGCGCCCTCCCGCAGGCGCGCGTGCATGCGGCCATCGGGCCGGTGATCGAGGACGTGCTCTGTGCTCATGCCTCGCACCCTCGCATGCGCGACGGACCCGCCCCCAGCCTCCTTTGCCATTGTTTTTGCGGCTTCTCGTGCGGTTGTTGTCCGCGTCTTACCGAATCCGGGCTCAGTACACCAGGCCCACATGGGCCAGCGCCTGCTTCAGCAGCGCGCCGTGGCCGCCCGGCATCTCGCTCTGCAGCACCTCCGAGGCCGCCTCCTGGGGGCTGAACCACTCCAGGTCCAGGGCGTCCTGGCGGGGCCGGCAGTCGCCGGTGACCGGGACCACGTAGGCGAGGGACACCGCGTGCTGGCGCGGGTCGTGGTACGGGGTGATGCCCGCCGTCGGGAAGTACTCGGCCACGGTGAAGGGCTGGAGCGAGGCCGGGATCCGGGGCAGGGCCACCGGGCCGAGGTCCTTCTCCAGATGGCGCAGCAGCGCGTCGCGGACCCGCTCGTGGTGCAGCACCCGTCCGGAGACCAGGGTCCGGCTGACCGTGCCGTCCGGGCCGATGCGCAACAGCAGTCCGATACTGGTGACTTCGCCGCTGTCGTCGACCCGCACGGGCACGGCCTCCACGTACAGGATCGGCATCCGGGCCCTGGCCATCTCCAGCTCGTCCGTGGTCAGCCAGCCGGGCGTGGTCTCGGTCATGTCAGACATTGCTTGATCATACTTTCCGGGTGGGGCGGCCGCGGGGGTCGCGGGCCGGTTCGGATACGGGCGGTCCATAGAGCCGGCGGGCGTTGTCGCGGCCCGTCCAGGATGCGATCCGCAGGGCGTCGGACAGGGACAGCTCATCGGCCTCCACGCGCTCGTGCAGCAGCTCGGCGAGGCCCCGGCGGAAGCACAGGGCGCCCAGGTGGTGGAACTCCGCCACGCCGCAGGCGTCGGAGCTGTACAGCAGTTTGCGGAACGGGGTGATCTCCAGAGCCTCCGCCAGCACCGTCCGCGCCCGTGTGGGACCGGTGTGGTGCAGGGCGAGCCCCACGTCCAGGTACACCCGCTCGAACACCGCCGCCAGATAGGCGGCCTGGCGGTGGTAGGGCCAGCAGTGCAGCAGCAGCACGGGGATGGTGCCGGCGACGCGGTGCAGCCAGTCGGTGAGCAGCGCGGGGTCCGCCCGGTGCAGCCGTACGTCCGCGTCCCCGAAACCGGTGTGCAGCTGGAGCGGTAGCCCCAAGTCGACGGCCAGCCACAGCAGTTGCCGTACCAGGACCGGGTCCGCCAGCCGGCCCCCGGCGGCGAGCCAGCGCTGCGCGGCCGCGGTCACCTCGGCGTCCGCGGGCCGCCGCGGGTCGAGGGCGAACCCGGTGCGGTAGGCGGCCACCGACTTCACCGCCACCACCCCCGGCCGCCGCACCGCCTCCTCGGCGGCCGCGCGGAGGACGGCCGTGTACTCGTCCGCCTCCACGCCCCGCGCGGCCACCTCCTCGGCGATCCGCTCCAGGCGTACGACCTCGCAGGCGGCGGCACCGGACGCCGCGGCCAACTCGGCGGGGGAGGTGAGCGGTCGGGGGGAGTACCCGGTGTCCACGCAGAACACCCCGACACCGGCCGCCGCCAGGAACCGCCGGTTCACCTCCCGCCACCCCAGCTCCGCGCGCCGGGCCGCGTACGCCTCCGGCGGCGCGTGCCGGGGCAGGTCCAGCAGGGGCGCGCAATGGCGTCGTACGGCGATGCCCACCGGGCTGTCGAAGGGCGAGACACCGGGCCATGCCTCGCCCTCGGTGAGCAGCGACTCGAACTCCCCGAAGGACAGGTCGGCCGTCGCCGCGCCGTGGCAGTGGTGGTCCACCAACTCCAGTGCGGCCAGCGCCTCGTGGACGGGACCGGCGGACGCCATGGTCAGTACGCCCAGCGGTAGGCCGCCGCCACCCGCGCGTCGTCCAGCCCCTCGGCGGCGGCCGCCTCCCCGAGCCGTACGGCGCTCACCGCGTCCGCGAGGACCGGGCCGAGCGCGGCCCGCAGCACCTCGTCCGCGCGGAACTCCGCCACCGCTTCCGGCAGCCTGGCCGGCAGCCGTCGTACGCCGAGCCTCGCCGCCTCGTCCGCGCCGAAGCGTGCCGGGTCGCCGGTGATCTCCGCGGGCAGCGGGCGCCCGGCCGCGAGCCCGTCGAGTCCCGCGGCGATCAGACAGCCGAGCACCAGGTACGGGTTGGCGGCCAGATCGACGGGTTTCACCTCCAGGTTGGCCTCCTGCCGCTGCCGGCCCGCGCTGCCGGTGACCAGCCGCAGCGCCGCCTCACGGGTCTCGTGGCCCCACGCGGTGAAGACGCCCGCCCACTGGGCGGGCCGCAGCCGCAGATAGCTGGCCGGGCTGGGCGCGTTGATCGCGGTCAGCGCGGGCAGCCGGGCCAGGATCCCGGCCGCGAAGGACTCCGCGCCGGGCGTCAGGCCGTAGCGGCCCGCGCCGCCCGCGTGCAGGTTGACGCCGTCGCGCCAGCAGGACAGGTGCACATGGCCGCCGTTGCCGACGCTCCCGGCGAGGACCGCGGGGGAGAACGACACCCGCAGGCCGTGCCGCAGGGCCACCGCCCGGATCGTCTGGCGCACCAGCACGCTGCGGTCGGCCGCCGCCACCGGGTCCAGGGCGCCCGCCGACAGCTCGAACTGCCCGGCCGCGTACTCGGGATGGACCTGGTCGACGTCCACGTCCTGGGCGTCCAGCGCGCCCAGCAGATCGGCGAGGTAGTCGCCCAGCTCCACCTGGCGGATCGCGCCGTACGCCGGTCCGGACACCGCCGGCACGAACTCCCCGGCGGGCGCCGAGCCGAGCCCGAGCGCCCACTCGATCTCGAACGCCGCCTTGAAGGCCAGCCCGTGCCGCTCGGCCGCCTCGGTGACCATGCGGCGCAGGAAGGTGCGGGCGCAGCCGGGGTGCCGCTCGCCCTCCTGCGTGATCCGGTCCACCGGCGCCCATGCCCAGCCGGGCTGCCCGGCCAGCGCCACCAGCTGGTCCAGATCGGGGTAGAGCCTGAGGTCCCCGTCGGGGGAGCCGAGGACATCGGTGCTGACGATCGAGTCGTCGGCCAGGAAGGTGTCGAAGACCGGGGACATTCCCACGCCCCAGGAGACGGCGGCCTCCAGCCGGGCCGTGGGGACGGTCTTCACGCGGGTGACGCCCGCGGTGTCCACATACGCCAGCACGATGCCGCGCACGTCCTGCGCGGCCAGCGTGGTGGTCAGCGCGGCGACCCGGCGCAGATCGGCCGGACGGCCGCCGGGCACGGGGTCGGCGAGAGTGGTCATACATGTCCTTTGCGGGCGGGGCGCGGTGGGGGAGGGCGGTTCAGGCGGAGGCCCCGGGCGGGGGGAACCGCTCCGGCGGGGTCAGCGCTTCACCGCGACCGCGCCGAGCTGCGGGACCGGGGCGGCGTCCGGTCCGGCGCGCCACTGGGAGCAGGGCACCAGGCCCGGCTCCACCACTTCGAGGCCGTCGACGCCGTCGAGGAAGGAGGCGATCTCGGCGCGGCTGCGGGCGGTGATCGGCGGGGTGGCGTGGGCGTTCCAGAACTCCATCGCGGCGGCGTTGCCCGCGCCGCCCACCTCGGGGTCGGTGGTGGGATGGGTGAGCACCAGATGGCTGCCGGCGGGCAGCGCGCCCATGAGCCGCCGCACGATGCCGAGGGCCTCCCCGGTGTCCAGCACGAAGTTGAGGATGCCCAGCATCATCAGGGCGACCGGCCGCTCCAGGTCGAGCGTGTCGGCGGCGCGCCGCAGGATGGCGTCCGGGTCGTGCACATCGGCGTCCACGTAGTCCGTGACGCCCTCGGGAGAGCTGGTCAGCAGCGCGCGGGCGTGCACCAGCACGATCGGGTCGTTGTCCACGTACACGACCCGTGACTCGGGGGCGATGCGCTGGGCGATCTCGTGGGTGTTCTCCACGGTCGGCAGGCCGGTGCCCACGTCCAGGAACTGCCGGACGCCCTGTCCGGCGGCGAGGTGGCGCACCGCGCGCGCGAGGAACCCCCGGTCCGCGCGGGCCACCTGCCGGATCACCGGGAACATCCCGGCGACCCGCTCGCCGACCCGCTGGTCGACCTCGTAGTTGTCGCGGCCGCCGATCCAGTAGTTCCACACCCGCGCGTTGTGTGCCACGGACGTGTCCAGCCGCGCTCCGGTGGTCACAGCGTCACGTTCGGTCACGTCGTCTGCCCCTCTCCCGTGCGGGTGCCCGCCGTCATTGTGCCGCCGGCCGATCGCGCTGTCCCGTGAACCGCGCGCGGTCGGCGGTTCGGGGCGGTTCGGGGACGTTCCGGCCCATGAGGGACACTGGACGGGTACCCTGACCCCGGCCGGAAGCAGGACATGTCCGCCATACCCACGCCCCTCCTCGACATACCGGGCCTCCCGGCCGGTCCCGCGGACATCCGGCTGATCGTCACCGACATGGACGGCACCCTGCTGGACGACGACAAGCGGATCCCGTCGGGTCTGTGGCCGATGCTCGCCGAACTGCGCGGGCGGGGGGTGCTGTTCAGCCCCGCGAGCGGCCGTCAGTACGCCACGCTGGCGCGGCAGTTCGCGGATGTCGCCGAGGGTATGGTCTTCATCGCCGAGAACGGCGCCTATGTGGTCCGCGACGGTGCCGAACTCGGCTCCGTCCCGCTGGAGCGCACGGCCGCGACGGGGGTCGCCGGGGCGGTACGACGGCTCAACGCGGCCGGCGGCGACGCGGGCGCCGTGGTCTGCGGCAAGCGCGCGGCCTACGTGGAGCGGAGCGACGAGGCGTTCCTCGCTGAGGTGCGCCGCTACTACGTCGAGCACCGCGTCGTCGACGACGTCACCGCGGTGGACGACGACTTCGTCAAGGTCGCCGTCTACGACTTCCACTCCGCCGAAGGGTCCGCCGCCCCCGCGCTCGCCCCCTTCGCCGCCACCCACCAGGTGGTGGTCTCCGGGGAACACTGGGTCGACGTCATGGCCCCCGCTGCCAACAAGGGCACCGCGCTGCGCGCCCTCCAGCGGACCCTGGGCATCACCCCCGCCCAGACCATGGTCTTCGGCGACTACCTCAACGACCTGGAGATGCTGGACGCGGCCGACTGGTCCTTCGCCATGGCCAACGCCCACCCGGCCGTGGTGGCGCGCGCCCGCCACCTGGCCCCGTCCAACAACGAGAACGGCGTCCTGCGGACCATCAGCCGGGTGCTCGGCCTGTAAGTCCCGGACGCGCGGGGCCGGTTCGCCGGATGACGGCCGGTGCGGGCGATGGACGTCGGCGGCGACACCGGCGGTGGCACCCGCAGCAACCCGGCCGTGGTCCCCGCGCGGCACGGTCAGGCGGCGCGCCGGAGGCAGTCCTCGGCCACGTCCTTGTCGAGCGCCGCCCGCACCAACGCGGCGGCCAGTACGGCCGGTTCGGTGTCGCCGGCCAGTTTCGTCAGCTTTTGGGGGTCCTTCGGAAGACCGAGCCGGTCCGCGCCGTCCAGCGCCTTGCCGTCCAGATACGGGCCGACCTCCGGCCACACGCGCTGTGCCTCGCGCAGGAAGATGTCGGCGCCGGCCGGGCCGATCCCCGGCTCCTCCTGGAGCAGCCGCTTCAGCTTCCCCGTGTCGCCGTGCGCCTCCTCGCGCAACCGCCGCAGGTCACCGCCCCAGCGCTCGGCCAGCAGCTCGGCGCCGTCGCCGAGCTGGGTGGCGGTCCGCTCGTCGTAGCGCCGGTAGCCGCCCCTGCCCAGCGCGTCGACCCGGCGCTGCCAGTCCGCGTCGGCCATCCGACGCGGACTGTCCAGCCGGTCCTCGTGCAGGGCACGGGCGGCGGCCACCGCCACCGAGGCCCGGATCCGGGCGCTGAGCAGCAACGACAGCACCAGCAGCCGGTACAGCGGCTGCGGCGTGTCCGCGAGCTTGATGCCCGCCTCCTCGGCGTACGTCCGCCCGTGCGCGGACACCAGCTCCCGTACGACGCGTTCGTCCCGGTTCATGCCGCCACTCCTCGCCGCGGTGGGCGTCAGGGCTTGAGCGGATCGTGGCCCAGCGTCATCAGCCGGTGCCGCCGCCGGGTGTCCTCCGGCGCCGTCTCGGGCTCCGGCTCGTTCTCCATGTCCACCAGGTCACCGACGGTGTCGACGACCTTGTACATCACGCGGACGTCGTCGTCGGTGAGATCGGTGCGGCGCTTCTGGAGGATCGCGAGAACGTGCCGGCCGGTGGCGGTACCCGCCTCGTCGGGCAGCGGCTCCGTGCTCTCCTCGGCGTCGCGGACCCTGAGCCAGGCCGCCAGCTCCGCCGAAGTCATGTTCACCACGCGGTGGAAGTCCTCCCACAGCGCCTCGGTCTCCAGGGCGTCGGCCATCAGGCTCTCCTTTCCCTCGGAGTCTCCTCGGAGTTTTCCTCGGATCCCTGGCACGGGTGTCAGTGCGACTGGTTCTCCGCCGCGAACATCCACCGCTCCTTCTCCAGATCGGCGGTGATCGCGATCAGCAGGTCCTGCGTCACCGGGTCCGGCTCGTCGGTGGCCGCGATCCGCTCGCGCAGCCGCACGATGGCCGTCTCCAGGGCGGAGACCATCAGCTCGACCACGTCGGTGTCCTTCAGCCAGCCGTCCTTGGCGCCGGGCAGCGCGAGAGTCGCGGCGATCGTCTCGGGCCGTCCGTCCGGCGACACGCCCAGCGCGGCGGCACGCTCGGCGACCGTGTCGGAGTGGGCACGGGCGGTCGCCACCACCTCGTCCAGCTGAAGGTGGATCGAGCGGAACCGGGGGCCGACGATGTTCCAGTGCGCCTGCTTGCCGATCAGCGACAGGCCCAGCAGGTCCACCAGGGTGTCCTGGAGCGCGGTCGCCGTGATCTTGAGTGCCTTCTCCGGCAGCGTGCTTTTCACCACGGTCATGGTGCGTGCGTCCCCTTCCATGGAGCTTGATCTCGTCCGAAAAGGCGGGTGCCCCGCGCCGGGGGGACGCAAACAGCCCTGCTCAGCGCCTTGGCGCCGGGTCTTGACAGGCGCCTGGCCTCAGCGCTCCAGCACCCGGTCCAAGAACCGCGTCACCTCCGCGAACGCCTCGTCCTTCACCGTCTCGTGGAACACCTCGTGCCGCGCGCCGGGGAAGATCCGCTCGGTGAGCGCGCCGCCGGCGAGCCGTTCGACGCCGGGCCGGCTCCCGGACAGCGGCACCAACCGGTCGTCGTCGCCGTGCAGCCACAGCACCGGCAGCCCGCCCACGTCACCGCCCCCGGCCACGGCGTCCAGGGCCCGGACGAAGGCCTGGAGGGTCGGCCGTTTCATCGGTCCGTGCCAGACCAGCGGATCGGCGGCGTACGCGGCGCCCACCGCCGGATCGCGGGAGAGCGCGCCCGGACTGATCGGGGTGTCCGGGATCTCCGGCAGCGCCAGCAGCCGCCCCGGCAGTTCCCAGTCGCCGATCACCGGCCCGGACAGGATCAGCGCCGCCGGCTCCGTGCGGTGCAGCTGGGCGTAGCGGGCCGCGATCAGCCCGCCCATCGAGTGGCCCACCAGGACCAGCGGCAGCCCCGGATGCGCCGCGCGGGCGAGCCGGGCCACGTGGTGCACATCGGCGACCACGTCCTCGAAGTCCTCGATCAGCACCCGCTCCCCGGCCGACCGGCCGTGCCCCATATGGTCGGGCGCGTACACGGCGGCGCCCTGGCCGGTGAGGACGGCGGCGAGTCCGTCGTACCGGCCCGCGTGCTCGCCGTACCCGTGCACCAGCAGGGCGAGGAAGCGGGGGGCGGGATGCGGCCAGGCGCGGACGGCGAGTTCGCCGCGGGTGCCGTCGACGACGTGCGCGCGAACGTGGGGCATCTCTCCTCCAACTGCCTCGGTACGGTCCGGGAGGATCTTCCCAGTGGCCCGCCTCCGGGTCTATAGTCCAAAACTAGCAGTGCTAATTAAGTGCTGTTCCGGTCCGCTGATCCACACCGTCGTAGGTCAGGAGTCGAAGCCGTGCGTCCCGTCCACTTCGCGGCAGCCCGCCGTACCCCCATCGGCAAGCTGCGCGGCGCCCTCTCGCCCGTCCGGCCCGACGACCTGGCGGCGGCCGTGATCCGCCGGCTGGTCGCCGACGTGCCCACGCTCGACCCCGCCCGGATCGACGACGTCTACTGGGGCGCCGCCAACCAGGCCGGCGAGGACAACCGCAACGTCGCCCGGATGGCCGTCCTGCTCGCGGGCCTGCCCGAGTCCGTGCCCGGCGCCACCGTCAACCGGCTGTGCGCCTCCGGCCTCGAAGCCGTCACCACGGCCGCCCGCACCATCGCCGCGGGCGAGGCCGACATCGTGATCGCCGGCGGCTCCGAGTCCATGAGCCGCGCCCCCTTCGTGCTGCCCCGCCCCGACGAGGCCCTGCCGCACCGCATGGAGACCGCCGACACCCGGCTCGGCTGGCGCCTGACCAACCCCGCGATGAAGGACCTGCACGGGGTGCTCGCGATGGGCGAGACCGCCGAGGAGGTCGCCACCCGGTACGGCATCTCCCGTGAGCGGCAGGACGCGTTCGCCCTGCGCAGCCACCAACTCGCCGCCGCCGCCCGCAAGAACGGCCTCTTCGCCGACGAGATCCTGCCCGTCGAACGCCCCGACGGCATCGTGGTCGAGCAGGACGAGTGCATCCGCGAGGACACCTCCCTGGAGAAGCTGGCCCGCCTCAAGCCGGTCTACCGCGCGGGCGGCACGGTCACCGCGGGCAACACCTCGCCGATGAACGACGGCGCCGCCGGCCTGCTCCTGGTCAGCGAGGAAGCCCTCGGCGAACTGGGATTGGAGTCACTCGGCCGGTATGTCGCCGGTGCCTCCGCGGGCGTCCACCCCGACGTCATGGGCATCGGGCCGGTGCCCGCCACCCGCAAGGTCCTCGCGCGGGCCGGCTGGCTCGTCGGCGACCTCCAGGAGGCCGAGCTGAACGAGGCGTTCGCCGCCCAGGTCCTCGCCTGCGTCGACCAGCTCGGCATCGACCCCGAGCTGGTCAACCCCACCGGGGGCGCCCTCGCCCTCGGCCACCCCCTCGGCTCCTCGGGCGCCCGCATCCTGACCACCCTGCTGCACCGCATGCGCCGCACCGGCGCCGAACGCGGACTCGCCACCATGTGCGTGGGCGTGGGCCAGGGCAGCGCGGTGCTGGTCGAGAGGGACTGACCACCGTCCGACGGCCCTGACAGCCATCCGACGCGGGCGGCCCCCTTGCCACGGGGGATTCCCGCCGAAGGACGATCGTACGAGCGGCCCGGCGCGCCGGGCCGCAGCAAGGAAACGGAGCCGCACCCCATGGCAACTCTGTCCGTCGCCGCCATCCTGGCCGAGAACGCCAGGCGCCGCCCGGCCCACACCGCACTCGTGGAAGGGGAGCGGCGGCTGAGCTTCGGCGAGGCATGGCAGGCGGCGCTGGCCGGGGCGGGCGCGCTCACCGGCCTCGGCGTACGCCCCGGCGACCGGGTCGCCCTCATGGCCCCGAACACCACGGAGTTCCCGCTCGCCTACTACGCCATCGCCGCGGCCGGCGGTGTCGTCGTCCCCGTCCATCTGCTGCTCTCGCCGACCGAGATCGAGCACGTGCTCAAGGACAGCGGCGCCACGCTGCTCCTCGTCCACCCGGCGCAGGCCCCGGCCGGCCGGGCCGCCGCCGACGCCCTCGGCGTCCGGGCGGTCACCCTGGGCGCGGAGTTCGACGCCCTCGCCGCCGCGGCCGAGCCGCTGCCGGCGTACGTCACACGGGCCGCCGACGACCCGGCCGTGATCCTCTACACCAGCGGCACCACCGGCATCCCCAAGGGCGCCGTGCTCAGCCACTTCAACCTGGTGATGAACGCGACGGTCAGCGCCTTCGACGCCAACGACGTCCGCCCCGACGACATCGCCCTGGGCGCGCTGCCCCTCTTCCACGCCTTCGGGCAGACCGTCTCGCTCAACGCCACCTGGCGGGCGGGCGCCACGCTCGTACTGCTGCCCCGCTTCGACGCGGCCCGCGCGATCGCGCTGATGGCGAAGGAGAAGGTCAACACCTTCCACGGCGTGCCCACCATGTTCGTCGCGCTCGCGGCGGCCGCCGCGGACGCCGGCACGCTGCCCGAGCTGCGGGTGTGCATCTCCGGCGGCGCCTCGCTGCCCGTCGCCGTCCTGGAACGGTTCGAGGCCGCGTTCGGCGCGCGGATCTACGAGGGGTACGGCCTGTCGGAGACCTCGCCGACCGCCACCGTCAACCAGCCCGTCTTCGGCACCAAGGCCGGCACCATCGGCCACCCGCTGTGGGGCGTCGACGCGGAGATCGCGCGCGCCGACGTGGAGGGCCGGATCGAACTCCTGCCGCCCGGCGAACTGGGCGAGGTCGTCATCCGCGGCCACAACGTCTTCTCCGGCTACCTCGGCCGCCCGGAGGCCACCGCCGAGGTCCTGGTCGACGGCTGGTTCCGCACCGGCGACCTCGGCACCAAGGACGAGCAGGGCTTCCTGAAGATCGTCGACCGCAAGAAGGACGTCATCATCCGCGGCGGCTACAACGTCTATCCGCGCGAGGTCGAGGAGGTCCTGGTACGGCACCCCGGCATCGCCCAGGTCGCCGTCATCGGCCTGCCCGACGAGCTGCACGGCGAGGAGATCTGCGCGATCGCCGTCCCGGCACCCGGCGGCGCCCCCGACCCGGCCGCCGTCATCGAGTGGTCCAAGGAGCACCTGGGCCGCCACAAGTACCCGCGGCGCGTGGAGTTCACCGAGGAGCTGCCGCTCGGCCCGAGCATGAAGGTGCTCAAGCGGGAACTGCGCACGCGGTTCGCGGGCTGACGGCCCGAGGGCTTTGTGCGGGGCCGGTGCTCATGCATAGCATCGGCCTCCGCATGAACATGATGACGCACTGGCACATATCCGGCTGGGAGTTCGCCGCCCTCGCCCTCGCGGCCCTCCTGGTGGGCTTCTCCAAGACCGCGGTGAGCGGCGCCAACACCATCAGCCTCGCCGTGTTCGCGGCGATCCTGCCCGCCCGCGCCTCCACCGGCATCCTGCTGCCCCTCCTGATCGCCGGTGATGTGCTGGCCGTCCTCACCTACCGGCGGCACGCCCACTGGCCCACCCTGTGGCGGCTGTTCCCGGCCGTCGCGGTCGGCGTGGTGATCGGCACCCTGTTCCTGATGTGGGCCGACGACGGCGTCGTACGGACCTCGATCGGCGCGATCCTGCTGCTGATGACCGGCCTCACCCTGTGGCGCCGGCGCAGCGAGAGCACGGGCGCGGACGACGCCGCGCCGGACGCGGTGACGACCCGCGCAGGCCGCCTGAAGGCCCGCTCCTACGGCGTGCTCGGCGGGTTCACCACGATGGTCGCCAACGCGGGCGGCCCCGTGATGTCCCTGTACCTCCTCTCCGCCGGCTTCCGGAAGCTGGGCTTCCTCGGCACCTCGGCCTTCTTCTTCCTCATCGTCAACGTCTCCAAGGTCCCCTTCAGCGCCGCCCTCGGCCTGATCGACAGCCGCTCCCTGCTCCTCGACGCCGCGCTCGTCCTGTTCGTCGTCCCCGGCGCGCTGCTCGGCCGCTGGGCCGTACACCGGATCAACCAGCGCCTCTTCGAACGGCTGGTGATCGCGGCGACGGTACTGGGCGGCATCCAACTCCTCGTGGGCTAGGGCCACCTCGTAGGCTCGTCCCATGTCTCCGCAGCCCGCCCGGCCACCGCGGTCCTCGCCGTCCTCGGGGCCCGGCCCGGCCCCGCGCCCGCCGGTGCCCCGGCACGTCCTCGTCCTCGGCGGTACCGCCGAGGCCCGCCGTCTCGCCGCCGCGCTGGTCGCGCACCCCGCCGGGATCCGGGTGACCACCTCCCTGGCCGGGCGCACGGCCCGGCCGGACGCGGTGCCGGGGGAGATGCGGACCGGGGGCTTCGGCGGAGCCGAGGGACTGGCCCAGTGGCTGCGGGCGCACCGGGTGGACGCGGTCGTGGACGCCACGCATCCGTTCGCCGCCTCGATCACCGCCCACGCGGCCCGCGCGGCGGCGGCCACCGGGGTCCCGGCGGTCGTGCTGCGCCGCCCCGGCTGGCGTCCCGCACCGGGCGACCGCTGGTACGACGTCCCGTCCCTGGAGGCGGCCGCGGACGCGCTGCCCGGACCGGGCGGCCGGGTCTTCCTCACCACCGGGCGCCTGGGCCTGGCCGCCTTCGCCCACCTGGCCGACCGGCACTTCCTGGTCCGCTCGGTGGAACGGCCGGGCCCGCCGCTGCCGCCGCACACCGAAGTCCTGCTCGCCCGCGGCCCGTTCACCCTCGCCGGCGAGCGGGAACTGCTGCGCGTGCACCGCATCGACGTGCTGGTCACCAAGGACAGCGGGGGCGAGGCCACGGCGGCGAAACTCACGGCCGCCAGGGAACTCGGGCTGCCCGTGGTGGTCGTACGCCGCCCGGCGCTGCCCGCAGGGGTGACCGCCGTACCCGACGTGACGGCCGTGCTGCGGTGGCTGGACCCGGCTACCGCCGGTCGGGGTTGCGGCGCAGCAGATACGTGTCCATGATCCACCCCTTGCGCTCCCGCGCCCGGGCCCGCACCCGCTCGATCTCCGGGCCGGCCTCGGCGAGCGGACCGGAGACGAGGATCTCGTCCGGGGTGCCTATGTAGGCGCCCCAGTAGATGTCGATGTCCTCGTCCGCGTACCGCCGGAAGGCCTGGTGGGCGTCGAGCATCACCACCACGTCGTCCACCCCCTCCGGGAAGCCCTCGGCGAGCCGCCGCCCCGTGGTGATCTGCACCGGCCGGGCGACCCGGTTCAGACCGGTGCGATGGCGGGCGACCAGCGCGGAGACACTGCTGACACCGGGCACCACGTCGTACGCGAACACGACCGAGCCCCGCTCCAGCACCTCCTGAAGGATCCCGAGCGTGCTGTCGTACAGCGCGGGATCGCCCCACACCAGGAACGCGCCGGTCTCCTCGGGACCCAACTCCTCGGCGATCAGCCGCTCGTAGATACCGGCGCGGGCGCTGCGCCAGTCCCCGACGGCCGGTGAGTACGCCGATCCGCCCGCCGTGCGGTCCCGCTCCGGATCGCGGGCCTCGACCACCCGGTACGACCCCTCGGGCAGATGCGCGTCGAGTATGTCCCGGCGCAGCCGGGTGAGATCGCTTTTCTCCTCGCCCTTGTCGAGCAGGAAGAACACATCCGTGCCGCGCAGCGCCCGCACCGCCTGGAGGGTCAGCTGCTCGGGGTCGCCCGCGCCGATACCGATGACATGAATCTCTCGCACGCCACCGAGTCTGCCGTACGCCACTGACAACGCGTCCACCGCCTCCGGGCGGTTGGCCACCGCACGGCACCGGCACACGGATCCGCCACCGCATTCCCACCGGCTCCGGGGGCGCCGCGCGGCCGTCAGAGCCCGAGCCGGGGCGCCTCCACCACGGCGTCCACGGGGCCGCCCCCCGCCTCCACCCTCCCGGCCAGCTCCCGCGCCCACCGGACGACCCCGGCGAGGTCCATCCCGTACGGCCGGTCCTCGCCGCGGTCCCGCTCCCACTCCTCGACCGCGCCGGCCCCGCGCCGCAGCAGCCGCGCCCCGCCGACCGTGTTGCCGCGGGCCGCGTGCGTGAGCCCCACCGCGAGCTGGGCCAGCCCCCGCCACAGCGGCCGCTCGTCCTCGGGGCCCGACTTCCAGGCGTCCTCGAACACCTCGTGCGCGTGGAACGGCCTGCCCGCGTCGAGCAGTGCCTGAGCCTCGGCGACCGACTCCCGCGGCGCCCGCACGACGCCCTCCGGCTGCCGCGGCACCCCCTGCGCGCCGTACGCCAACGGCCGCCCGAGCCCGTCCCGCGGCCGCGCACTGCGGGCCCGCCCCTCCGCGTCCCGGTCCCGCTCTCCGGCTCCACCCGCATGCGTCATACCGCCGATTCTCCCCCCGCCCCGGCCCTCTTCCCGCGCACCCCCGCGCGTGCGGTAAAGTTCTGTTCGCGCGATCACGCGGTCCACCGCGAGTCAGCGCATCGGGACGTGGCGCAGCTTGGTAGCGCACTTGACTGGGGGTCAAGGGGTCGCAGGTTCAAATCCTGTCGTCCCGACTTGAGAGAGTCGCAGTTCAGGGCCGGGTTCGATCGATTCGAATCCGGCCCTCGGCCGTTTCCGGGGAGCGTTCGGGTGTGCGTGGCGGGAGTCCGGCGCGTGCCGCTTCCCGACAGCCGATGATCAGCCGTTGATCACCCGTGCCGGTGCCGGACGGGACCGGTCGTCCCCGTCCGGGGCCGGGCTCCTGCTCGTGAAGGGCCTGACGTGGGGCCGGCCTCGAGGTCCGGGTCACCGTGCCGTTGATCGGTCGGTGATCGGCCGTCGGAGCGGGCCCAGACAGGACGTTGATCGACGCCTTATTGGTTTTTGGCCAGTGCTCGCGTGTGTGCCCGCCCGGCCTCGCAGGCCCCGAGATCAGCGACAGACAGGACGCGGGTCTGCTGCTCGACCGGATCGGGCTGACCGCGGTGCTCGCGGCCTTCGGCTGCTGCTACCTGGTCGTCACCCTCTTCCCGCTGGTCTTCCCGGTCTGGCGTGAGCTGGACGCCGACGGCGTCCCGGACGGCGCCGGGACACCCGTGCCCGCCGGAACGGGGGAGTAGGTGCCGCGTTCGGCAGCCATTAAGGTTTCGCCGTGAACGAGTTCGGTGAATTGTGCATCTTCTTTGCCGGGCAGCGGGGGATGAAGGTGAAGACGGTGTCCGCCGGCACGTGATCCGCGCCGGCACACCCTGTCCTACGAGCAGACAAGCCGAACACGGACAGCGCGACAGGAAAAGAGTCATGCATATGGCGGATCTCCGCTTTTCGGTGCTTGGTCCCCTGCAAGTGCGCCGGAGTGGCACCGCGTTGGCGGTCGGGTATCCGCAGCAGCAAGCCATGCTGGTGGCACTGCTGCTCAGGGCGGGGCGCAGCGCAGGCGGCGCCGAGCTGACCGAGGCACTCTGGGGCGCGGAGCCGCCGGTCCGGGCGATGTCCACCGTGCGCACCTACGCCTGGCGGTGGCGGAAGATCCTGGCCGACGCCGCGGCGCCCGAGGTGCTGGTCTCCTGCGGGGACGGCTACCGGCTCGCGGTGCCGGACGACTCGATCGACGCGCTGTGCGCCGGGGAACTCGCCGCGCAGGCGGAGCGGGCAGGCGCCGAGGGGCGGCCCGCACACGCGCGCCGGCTGCTCTGTGAGGCGCTCGCCCTGTGGCAGGGCGAGCCGCTGGCGGGCATACCCGGCCCGTTCGCCGAGCGCCAGCGCCGGCGCCTCGGCGAACTGCGGATCGCCCTGCTCGAACAGCGCCTGACCTACGAACTGGACCTCGGCCACTCCGCCCAGTGCGTGCTGGAGCTGACCGAGCTGACTGCCGAACACCCCCTGCGCGAGCGGCCGTACGGGCTCCTGATGCGCGCGCTCTACCAGGCGGGCCGGGTGGCGGACGCGCTCGACGTCTTCCGCCGCGCCCGCCAGGTACTCGTCGACGAACTGGGCGTCGAACCGGGCCCCGACCTGACCGAGCTGCACCGGCGCATCCTGCGGCGGGACCCGGCGCTGCTGTCGTCGCCCGCGCGCAACGCCTGGTGGGATCCCGCCCGTGCGCAGGACGAGGCAGCGGACGGCGCTCCGGCTCCCGCACCCGACCCGCAGGGCCCGCGGCACGCCACCGGGCCCGAGCAGCCGGCCGGGCCGCGCCCCCTGCCGCGACCCGCTCAACTCCCGCCAGGCGAACCTGACTTCATCGGGCGCGAGGCCCTCGTGGCAGTGCTCAGCGAGGCCCTGTGCGAGCCCGGCCGCCGCACCCCCGCGATGGTGGTGCTGGCCGGCATGGGCGGTGTCGGCAAGACGGCGCTGGCACTCCATGTGGCCCACCGGGTGCGGGAGGCGTTCCCGGACGGGCAGTTGCACGCCGACCTGCACGGCGGCGACGACGTGCCGAGCGCGCCCGATGTCGTGCTGGCCACCTTTCTCGCCGCCCTGGGGGTCACCGCCGAGTCCCTGCCGGAGGATCTGGAGGCCCGTGCGGCCCTGTTCCGGTCGATGGTCGACGAACGCCGGCTGCTCATCGTGCTGGACAACGTCCGCGACGCCCGGCAGTTGCGCCCGCTGCTGCCGGGCGCGGCCGGCTGCGGTGTGCTGGTGACCGGCCGCACCCGGATGGCGGGACTGCCGGTGAGCGTCCAGGCCGACGTCGACGTCTTCGACAGCGCGGAGGCGGTGCGTCTGCTGGGCCGGGCCATCGGCGACGAGCGGGTGCGGGCGGAGCAGGCGGCGGCCCTCGGCCTGGTCGAGGCGTGCGGCTTCCTGCCGCTGGCGGTACGGATCGTGGCCGCCCGGCTGGCCGCCCGGCCCCAGTGGTCGATAGCGAGCCTGAACGAGCGGCTGGCGGTGGAGTGGCGCCGCATCGACGAACTCCGCATCGGCGAGCTGACGGTGGAAGCCGTCTTCGAACTCGGCTACCGGCAGCTGACGGCGCAGCAGGCGATGGCGTTCCGGCTGCTCGCCGCCGTGGACTGCGCGGACCTGGGGGTGGCCGCCGCCGCGTCGATCCTGGCCGTGGACGAGGCCACGGCCGAGGACCTCCTCGAATCCCTGGTCGACACGCGCATGCTCGCGTCGACGGTGCCCGGCAGGTACAAGTACCACGACCTGCTCCGCGCCTTCGCCCGGCGCAAGTCGGCGCACGAGCTGCCCGAGGAGGCGGCGGTAGCCGGGGACCGGCTGCTCGCCTTCCTGCTGGCGACGGCCTGCCAGGCCTTCCAGCAGGCCGTGCCCGGCGACCCCATCGCGGACGCCTTCGGCTCCCCGGCCGCGACTGTTCCCGCCTTCGGCGGTGTCGCGCAGGCGCAGGCGTGGGTCCGGGCCGAGGCGGAGGGTGCGCGGGTGCTCGCCGCCCAGGTGGCGGCGGAGACGGTGGCGCGGAGCACCGCGGCACCGGGCACCCCGAGCGGCACCGCGGCACCGGGCGCCCCGAGGGACGTGGCACGGCTGCGGCACGCCATCGATCTGCTGATCGCGCTCAGCCCGTTCGACGCCGACGCCCGGTACGCCGAACTCGCCTCGACGGCCGACGCGTTGATCCACGCCTCGGTGGCGAGCGCGGACCGCCGGGCGGAGGGCCGGGCACGCTTCCTGCGCTGTACCGTCGCGCTCGCGGCGACCCGGCTCGGCGACGCCGAGACGCAGGCACGGGCGGCCGTGGCGGCCTGCCGTGAGGTCGGCGACACGGTGATCCTGCGCCAGGTGCTCAACGACCTGGGGCTCATCGTGCAGTACCTCTCGCGCTACGACGAGGCGGTCCGCCACTTCGAGGAGGCCATCGCGCTCGCCCGCCGCCTCGGCCACCGGGCCGGGGAGGTCGCCACCACGGTCAACGCCGCGTTGGCCAGGGTGCGCGGCGGAGATGCCGCGGAGGCGGCGCGGATGTGCCGTCAGGTGCTGGACGGCACGGCGGACGAGCGGGACGACGCCGGCCGGGCGTACGCCATGTACGTTCTGGGCCTCGCCCTGCACGCGCTCGGCGACTACGCGGGCGCGGTGACCCGGCTGGAACAGTGCCTGGCCCTGGCCGGGAAGGCCGGTCTGCGCTACCGGGCGGCGCACGCCCGCTACCGCCTCGCCGACAGCCTGCGCGCCGGTGGCTCTCCGGCGCGGGCCCTCCCGCACGCCGAGCGGGCACTGGCGGAGTGCGAGGAGATCGACGCCGAACGGGACCAGGGCAACGCCCTCATGGTCCTGGGCCGGATCCTCGCGGACCTGGGCCGCGGACCGGAGGCACGCGACCGCTGGCAGCAGGCCCACGCGCTGTTCACACGGCTCGGCCTGCCCGACGCGGCCGAGGCGGCCGCGCTGCTGGAGGGAGGGACTCAGGCGGAGTGCAGACAGTCCGCCTGAGCCGGCCACCGAGTCTTCAGGCGTCCAGCCGACCGCCGGAGAGCCCCGTCACTGTCGGGGCGAGACGACGTTGGAACCCGTGCTGTTCCACGCCACGTCGAGCTGCTTGCCGTGCTGCCCCGCCGTCGAGGCCGCCGTGGCCGCGCTGCCGAGCAGTACACCGAGCAGAGCGGCACCGGCCACCACGGTCCGTACCCGGGAGCGTCCTGCACGCGTGTCGTGGCTGTTCATGAAGTCCCCTTGTGTGAAGTGCTGTTGGTCGTTGCCGATCCTGCCAGGCGGCGATCAGCGGGCGATCAACGTCCGATCCACGTCGCCCCGACTCCCAGCCTGCCGGTTCGGCACGGGAGATTTGTAGCCCCCGCCGATTCTGTCCGCGTTCCTTCCACGGGCCCGCCCCCGGTCGTGGGCGGAAACCGGATGGGGGCCGATCGGGTACGCGCCGAACCTAGCCTGACGCCCGTCAGGGGCGGTCGAGACCGAGGTGAGGCGTCGGATGTCAGGCATCGCAGGATGGGTCGATCGCGCACGGGAACTGGCGGGGGAACACGCCGCGGTGGCCCGGATGTCGTCCGACCTCGCCGTACGGGGCCGCCGCTCCGCCGACAGCTGGGCGGGACCTCACGCGGCCCTGATCCAGCGCACCGACCAGGCCTGGACCGGTTCCGGGCGGCCGGCCGTGGCGCGGGAGAACGGCCGGACGGTCGCGGTCGCGGTCTGCGACGGATACCTCAAGAACGCCGCCGAGCTCTGGGCGGCCGTCGGCAGCGCGGGGACGGCCGCCGGGTCGCCGCCGTCGCCCTCCGAGCTGATCGCGCGCGGATACCTGCGGTGGGGCGCCTCGGTGGTCGCCCGGCTGGACGGGGCGTTCGCCTTCGCGATCTGGGACGAGATCCGCGGCGAACTGCTGCTCGGGCGCGACCGGATGGGCGTCAAGCCGCTGAGCTGGTTCCCGACCGCCGACGGCGCGCTGTTCGCCTCCGACCTGGCCGTCCTCGCCCGGCATCCGCTGGTCTCCCCGGTTCTCGACCCCGAGGGCGTGTGCGCCGTCGTCACCCAGCTGCGCCGCACCGGGCACAGCGCGCTGCGCGGCGTACACGAGGTACCGCCGGCCTCCCTGGTGCGCATCACCGCGGACGGCACCCTGACGCGCCGTTACTGGACGCTGGAGGCCCGCGAACACGTCCTGGACCCGCAGGCGACGATCGCCCGCGCCGACGAACTGCTGCGGGACTCCGTCGCCAGGGACATCGCCGGGCACGAGCCCGCGGTCCTGCTGTCCGGCGGCCTCGACTCCAGCCTGCTGACCGGGCTCGCGACCGGCAGCACGAAGCGCAGACCCGTGACCTTCACCGTGTCGTTCGCCCAGCGCACCGCGAAGGTGCCGGACCTGCCCTTCATCCAGGACGTCGTCCGCTTCTGGGACTGCGAACACCACGACGCCGTCGTCGAGGTGGCGGACGTCTGCGATCCGGTGACCCTGGCGGAGGTCCTCGCGGCCAAGGACTACCCCTCGCCCTTCGGCGACAAGAACGTCACGCCCTACCTCCTCAGCCGGCACGCGGCCGGACGGGTGCCGGTGGCGCTGTGCGGGGAGGCCGCCGACACCATGTTCGGCGGTCTGTACGGCGACCTGGACTCGCTGCAGGAACTGCGCACCTTCCCCTGGCTGGACCAGTCCCGCCGCTTCGGCGTCCCGTATGGCATCGGCACCGGCCTGTTCAGCGGTGAACTGCTGCGCTCCGTCGACGTCGACGGCTACCTGGACCGGGTGTTCCAGGCCGCTCTGGCCGAGGTGCCGACCCTCCCGACGGACTCACCGGCCCGCCGGGCCGTCCGGCAGCTGGACCACCTGACCACCGGACGCCTGCTGGAGCAGACCATGCTGCACGCCGAGCGCCTCGGCACCGCGGCGGGGCTCCACCTGCGCTTCCCCTTCGCCGACCACTCCCTCTACTCCTTCATGTACAACGTCCCTCCGGAGTGGAAGTTCGTCGGGGGCCGGACCAAGAGCCAGCTGCGGGAGATCGCCAGGGACCTGGTACCGCCCTCGGTGCTGAACCGGATCAAGTCGACCTACCCGGCCGCCTACGACGAGCGGTACAAGTCCTTCCTCCTGGGCCGGCTGCGGGACCTGCTCGACGACTCCTCGGCGCCGGTCCGCCCGCTGCTCGACGTGGACCGCGCCACCGCGATCACCGACGACCCGCGCCTCATCGACCGCGGCGGATGGTTCGGCCGGGCCGACGTCGAGATGATCCTCCAAGTCGATGCCTGGATGCGCCGACTGCGCGTCGGCCTGAGCCTGTGACCCCCCTCCCGCGGCCGGGTGACGAGAAGTGAGACCTGCCATGCCGACCACCCCCCTGTCCGACTACCCCCTCCACCGGATCTTCGCCCGGCAGGCGGAACGGGTGCCCGACCGGATCGCGGTCACCGACGCCGAACGGCGGCTGACCTACGCGGAGGTCGCCGACCGGGTCCGGGTGCTCGGCGCCGTACTGCGCGAGCGCTGCCCCGGCCCCGGCCGCCGCATCGGACTCCACCTCGGCCGCACCGCCGACCTCGTGGTCGCGGTCCTCGCGGTCTGCGCGGCCGGACACGCCTATGTGCCGCTCGACCCCGCCTACCCGGCCGAGCGCCGCGCGTACATGATCGAGGACAGCGGCATCACCGTCGTCCTCGCCGACCAGGACCTGCCCGGCTCCCTCGGCGCGGGTCTGGACGTGATCCGCGTCGACCGGCTGGACCCCGCCCGGCCGCAGGCCGACCCGCCGCCCCCGCCGGTCCCGGCGGGACAGGACGGCGGCGACGCCGTGGCGTACGTCATCTACACCTCCGGCTCCACCGGGCGGCCCAAGGGCGTCGAGGTCCGCCAGCGCAGCGTCGTCGCGGTGATCGAGGCCTTCGGCGCGCGCTACCGGGCCACCGAACACGACGTGTGGACCCTGTTCCACTCGTACTGCTTCGACTTCTCCGTCCTGGAGATCTGGGGTGCGCTGGCCACCGGGGGAACGCTGGTGGTCGTACCGGCCGAGGCGGTGCTCTCGCCCCGCGCCTGCGCGGAGCTGCTGGTGCGCGAGGGCGTCACGGTGCTCGGCGCCGTCCCCTCCGTCTTCCGCTACCTGACCGGGGCCGCGCGATCGCTGCCCGAGCCGCCCGCCACCGTCCGCCGGGTCGTCCTGGGCGGCGAGGTCATCGACCCGGCCGACGTCCGCAGGTGGCGCGAACTGGTGGGCGCCGACTGCGAGTTCGTCAGCTGCTACGGCCCCACCGAGACCACCGTGCTCGCCAGCACCGCGACGCTGCCGAACGACCCGGCCGATGCCGTCGGAGACCTGGGCACCCCGCTGGACGGCTGCGAGCTGCTCCTCCTCGACGAACGGCACCGGCCGGTCCCGGACGGCACCCTCGGCGAGATCTGGATCGGCGGCCCCGGCGTCGCCGTCGGCTATCTCAACCGCTCCGGGCTCACCGAGGAGCGCTTCCGGTACCTGGATCTGCCGGGGCGGCGCGGGCGCTACTACCGCACCGGCGACCTGGCCGCGGTGCGGGACGGCCGTATGCGCTTCGCCGGAAGGGCGGACGACCAGGTGAAGATCAACGGCTTCCGGATCGAACTCGGCGAGGTCGAGGCGGCCCTGCGCCGACTGCCGGGCATCCGGGACCTGGCCGTGGTCCTCGGCGAGAGCCGCGCCGGCGGCAAGCAGCTCACCGCCTACTACGTGCCCGATCCGGCGCTGCCCGAGCCCGAACCCGCCGCGCTGGCCGGCCGGGTCCTGCCCCGGCACATGGTCCCCGGCCGCTTCGTACGGATGGCCGAGCTGCCGCGCAGCCCCTCCGGAAAGACCGACCGGCGTGCCCTCGCCGAGGGGCGCCCCGGCGTGACCCACCAGCCTGAGAGGACCCGATGAACACCGCACCGCACACGATCCCGCTCTCCGCCGGGCAGGAGGCCATGCGCGTCGCCTGGGAGCTCGCGCCCGACCAGCTGACCCACATCATCCCGCTGCCGCTCCTGGTGGACGGCACGATCGACCCGGACCGGCTGCGCGCGGCCGTCGGGGTGCTGGGCGAGACCTTCCCGCAGCTGCGCGCGCGGGTGACGGCCGGCCCGGACGGCAACCGCCTCGACTGGTCCGGCGCGCCGGACATCCCGGTCCGCGTCTCGGCCACCGACCTCGACCGCGACCTCGCGGTCCGCCGGGCCTGGCAGGTCCCGTTCGACCTGCGCCGGGGACCACTGGCCCGCGTGGAGCTGATCGACGGGCCGGACTGGACGGTCCTGCTGCTGGTGACCCATCACCTGGTCAGCGACGGCGCCTCCGTGCTGCTCCTCCTCGACGCGCTCCGGCAGGCCTACGCCGGCGATCCGGTCACCGTACGCAACGACCCCGCCGTGCTGGAGCGGCACGCCCGCCGCTCGGTCGAACTCGCCGAGACGGACGCCGGAGCCGCCGACCGGGACTACTGGCGGCGCGAACTGGGCTCCGGTACACCGGGCCTGCCGCTGCCGGCCCCGACCGACGAGCCGCGGTACACGATGGTGAGCGAGAGCATCCCGGCGGACCTCTCCGACGCGCTGCGGCACCGGGCGAAGGCGGCGGGCGTCTCCTACGTGACGGCACTGCTCGCCGGGTACTACGCCTTGCTGCGCCGCTACAGCGGCGCGGCGGACATCCTCTCCTTCCTGCCGTTCCACGGCAGGACCGCGCCGGAGACCCGCGAGCAGATCGGATACTTCGTCAACCCGCTCCCGGTCCGCTGCCGGATGGCACCCACGGACACCTACTCCGAGCTGCTCCAGCAGGTCCGCGGCCAGGTCAAGGCCGCGATGAGCCACGGCGAACTGCCGCTGCCCGCCATCATGCGCGCGGCGGGCCTCGTCGGCCCCCAGGCACGCGAACTGACCCACCGCAGCGTGTTCCAGTTCTGGCACGCGGGACTGCGCGACGGCCTGGACGTGCAGGAGCTGCCGATGGTGGGCCCGGACACCAAGGCCGTCCTGAGCATGCTCGACATCGAGAGCAGCGCCGGATTCACCCTCGCCGTCATGGTCCGCGAGGACAGCGCCGGCACCCACGTGCTGTGGAAGGACCCGGCCGGCACCCTCGGCCCCACCCTGCTGACGGCAATGGCCGCCGACTACCAGGACGTGCTCTGGAGCATCGCGGAACACCCCGACGCACCGCTGATCGACGTCCTCGCCGCGACCGGCGCGTCGGCGTCGGTCACCGGGGCGGCGGACGGCGTCCGGGAAGCGGACGCGGCGGCGGTCCGGACGATGGTCGAGGTCTGGCAGGAGGTCCTGGGCATCGACGGGATCGGCCCGCAGGACTCGTTCTTCGAACTCGGCGGCCACTCGCTGCTCGCCGAGAGCCTGGTGATCAGCGTCGCCCGCAGATTCGGCCGCGAGGTGCCCCTGGCCACCCTGTTCGACTGGCCCCGGCTCGGCGACTTCACCGACCAGGTGCTCGGGCACCGGTCGTGACGACCGCCCCCGCGCCGGTCCGGCTCCTGCGGCACCCGACACTGCGGCTCCTGCTCGGCGCCGAATCCGTCTCCGTCCTCGGCAGCGGGCTCAGCACGGTGGCGATCCCCTGGCTGGTGCTCACCCGGACGCACTCGCCCGGCGACATGGGCCTGGTGATGGGCGCGGGGCTCGGCGGCACGGTGGTCTCCGGGGTGCTCGGTGCCGCGTGGGCGGGCCGGCTCGGACCGCGCCGGGTGATGATCCTCGGCGACTGCGCCCGCGGCACCCTGGTCGCCCTGCTGGCCGTGCTCGCCGTCTGCGGCGGACTGAGCGTCACCGCCGCCGCCCTGGTGATGTTCGCCATGGGCGGCTGGCTCGCGCCGTACGCGGCCGGCCAGCAGGCGCTCCTGCCGGACCTCACGGGGGAGGACGAGGACCTGCTGAGCCGCGCCGCCGCCGCGCTGCAGAGCGCCATGCGGCTGGGCCTGATGATCGGCCCCGCGCTCGGCGGACTGCTCGTCGGCTGGCTCGGCCCCGCCCCGGTCGTCGTGCTGGACGCGGCGAGCTTCGCCGTCTCGGCCGTCCTGCTCGGGCTCCGCCTGCCGCCCGCCCCACCGGACGCCACCCGGCCGCGGACGGGCGGCCGATCGCTGACCGCCGGACTGCGGACCCTGCTGGCGGACCCGCTGCTGGCCACGTGGTCCCTGGCGCTGACCCTCTCCGAATTCGCCTGGCAGGGACTGTTCGCCGCCATCCCGGTGATCGCCCTGACCGTCGGCCACGGCCGGCCCGCCGTGGCCGGGCTGCTGTCGGCGGGCTTCGCCGGCGGAGCGCTGCTCGGCACGCTGCTGGTGGGACCGCTGCTGCGCCGCCTGTCCGCGCCGGTGCTCGCGGTGACCGGCCGGGTGCTGCTCGCCGTGTCCTTCTGGGCGCTGCTGCTGCCGCTCGGCGTGACCGCGCTCACCGGCACTCTGGCGGTCGCCGGCCTGCTCAACGGTGTGTCCAGCGCCCCCGTGGCGGCCGTACGCGCCCTGCGGATTGAGGCCCGGCTGCGCTCCGAGACCCTCACCGTCGCCATGGCGCTCGCCCTGACCGGCGCCGGAGTGGGCTGGATCGCCACCGGCTCGGCCGTCGACCGGGTGGGCCTGCGCGGGGTGTTCCTCGGCCTGGCGGTGGCCCAGGCCGTGGCCGCCCTGCTGCATGCCGCGGGGCTGGCCGCCGTACGACGCCGGGACGCCGGGCCCGGCCCCGCAACCGAACCGCGAGGAGACCCCGATGACACAAGCCGCCACGCCCGGACCGCCTGACGGCTGGCACAGCGTCCCGCACCGCATGAGCATAGGTCTGCGGTACCAGCAGCGAGCCGACGGGACCATCCCTTCCGAGAACGTCACCTGCTTCCTGTTCACCTTTCCGGGCGCATCGGCCGACCCGGCGCGGCTGGAGCGCGCACTGCGCTGGACGGTCCGCGCGAACCCGGCGCTCGGCAGCCGCTACCGGGTGCACGCCGACCTCGGGCCGCAGTACCAGACGCAGCCGCCGTGGGAACCGCTGCTCGACGTGGTGGACCTCGGCGCCGCCGGCTGGGAGGAACTGCGCACGGCCGCGCGGCACATCGCGGACGCCGAGATCCGCACCCCCTTCGACCTGCGGGAGGGCCGCCTGCTGAAGGTGGTCTGCGTACGCCGCGAGGGCGGCGGCTTCGGCCTGGTCGTCAAGATCGACCACACCGTCTGCGACGGCATGTCCTACGCCCAGTTCCTCGACGACCTGCGCGAGGCCTACGAGGGCGGCGACGAGAGCCGGTTCCTCGCCGCCCGGCGCCGAGCCTCCCTGGCACGGGTGGCCGCCGCCGAACGGCGGGCCCTGGCCGGGGGCGGGGAGTCGCAGCTGCGCGAGGCCTGGCGCCGCCGGCTGCCCGCCGGCATTCCCGAGATGGTCCTGGAACGACCCACGCCCTGGCGGGAGTTGACCTCCGAGGGGGAGTCGGTGTCGGTCCGCCTGACCGGGCCGGACTACGGGCGGCACGTGCGCGAGGCCGAGGAGCTGCGGGTGTCCCGCTTCATGCTCGCCACCGCCAAGGTGCTCCACACCATGCGGCCGAGCGTCCTGGGCGACGGCCTGAGCTTCTTCTCCCCGTTCCCCGGCCGGTTCGTGCCGCAGGCGAGGGGAGTCCTGGGCAATTTCGTCAGCGTGCTGCCCGTCACCGTGGACGTACCGCGCGCGGCCGGTCTGCCCGAGACCGCCTCGGCGGTCCGCGAGGGCGTGCTGTGGACGATGCAGCACCAGGGCCTTCCGTACGACGCGGTGGTGGAGGCGGTGGGGAACGGCGACGGAACCAGCGGCGAATTCTCCTACGAGCGGCGGTCGGTCTTCATCTCCGGGAACCCTCCGCTCGCCTTCCGGCTCGGTGGCGTGCGGGGCGAGATCGGCGTGCCCGAACTGACCGACGCGATGTTCGACGTCAGCCTGTGGATCTCCGATTCCGGCGAGGACCTGCGGTGCAGCGCCGTCTTCCGGCGGCAGTTGCTGAGCCGCCCGCTGGTCGAGTCGTGGCTCGGTTCCCTCCGCATTCCGTCGACCGGCCGGGCACCGAGAACGGCACGGAACAAATCGGGGACGCCGGGCCAGCAGGATGAAGCATGAAGACGGCGACACCAGCCGTGCGAATCGGAGGTGCATTCGTGTCGATAGTCGAAGAGGGCACGCTGGGAGCGGACTCCGCGGTCGGCGTTCCGCGATTCCTGAAAATTCTTGACGACCCGCTGTATTCGACGCTCGTCGATCTGCAGGACCTCGTCAACTACGAGACGGCACAGTTCTGGCGCGACCGCGGTGTGCGGGCCCTGCACCTGCCTGTGACCACCTCGTCCATCTCGTCGCCGATGGGACTCGGCAGCGACTCGCTGCCGGTGCAGGTGGACCTGTTCGGCATCCCGACCTACCTCGCCGACTCCATGCAGTTCCTGCTGGAGTACGGCTGCCGGCTCGCCGGCGAGGGTTGCTACTACCTGATGCCGAGCTTCCGCGGCGAGGAGACCGACCCCACCCACCTCGCGCAGTTCTTCCACAGCGAGGCGGAGATCCCCGGCGGCCTCGAGGACGTCATGGACGTCGCCGACGCCTATGTGCGGCACCTGGCCTCGGCCGTGGTACGCGAGCTGGCGGAGCCGGTCGGCCGGATCGCCGGCGGCACCGACCACCTGACGGAGTTCCTGGCCCGCCCCAGCGCGCGGATCACCTTCGACGACGCCGTCGAGGCCCTGGACGGCGCCCCCGAGTACTTCCAGTTCCACGACCAGTGGCGCACCATCACGCGGGCCGGTGAGCGCCGGCTGATGGAGCTGTACGGTCCCGCGGTCTGGCTGACCCACTCCGACCACCTCTCGGTGCCCTTCTACCAGGCGCTGGACGAGACGGGCCACAAGGCCCTCAACGCCGACCTGCTGATCGGCCCCGGCGAGGTCGTCGGCTGCGGCGAGCGGCACGTCGACGCCGAGCAGGCCCGCAAGGCCCTCGCCGCCCACGCGGTGCCCGAGGAGGACTACGACTGGTACCTCCGGATGAAGCAGGCGAAGCCGCTGCGCACCAGTGGCTTCGGCATGGGCGTCGAGCGGTTCTTCATGTGGGTCCTGCGGCACGGCGACATCCGCGACCTGCAGCTCCTGGAGCGCGCCAACGGCCTTCCGGCCACCCCCTGAGCCAGTCCCTGGCCCTACCCCGAACCACCCACCCATCACCCGAAACCGAACCAGTAGGGATCCCCTCCATGAACCTGGGCAACCTCACCGCCGGCGACATCCTGGCGATGAACTACAACGAGCTGATCTCCGTCGTGCGCGAGACCAACCGCCCGCCCGGCGGCGTCGCGAGCGTCTCCCACCTGGCCACCCGCGCCCACCTGAGCAAGGACAGCCACGTCCTGGAGATCGGCACCAGCACCGGGATCACCGCCATCGAGCTGGCCCGCCTGGTCGGCTGTCGAGTGACCGCGATCGACATCAACGAGCGCAGCATCGAGGAGGCCCGCCGCCGGGCCGAGAGCCTGGGCGTCGCCGACCTCATCACCTTCGAGGTCAACGACGCCACCTCCACCGGCTACGCCGACGACTCCTTCGACCTGGTCTTCTGCGGCAACGTCACCTCGCTGATCCCGGACCGCGACCGCGCCCTGACCGAGTACACCCGCGTGGTGCGCCCCGGTGGTTTCATCGCCGCGATCCCGATGTACTACGTCAAGCAGCCGTCGGAGAAGCTGCTCGCGGACGTCACCGAGGCGATCCAGGTGACGGTGGAGCCGCTGGAGGAGTCCTACTGGCTCGACTTCTTCCTCGGCGACGGGCGCATCCCCTTCCACCAGGAGAAGTACACCTTCGACTGGATCTCCGACGAGGTGGTCGACGGCTTCGTCAAGGACATCCTGGCCCGCCCGCACCTGGAGGAGCTGTCCGCCGACGCGCGCGCCGCCCTGGTCGAGCAGTACGCCGCCTTCATGCGCCTGTTCCGCGACAACCTCTCCCAGATGGGCTACACCGAGCTGCTCGTCCGGTGCGAGGCCGACGAGCTGGGTGAGCCGGAGCTGTTCACCGCGAGCCCGGTGGGCACGCAGCGCTGACACCGCACGGCCGTCGCCGGGAGCACCCCTCCCGGCGACGGCCCCTGCGCCGACCGACCCGCCGACCGACCCGAGGACGTCCGTGAAGCTGCCCTTGACCGAGTACCGCTCGCCGCGGCTGCTGCGGGACGCGGTGGACCTGCTGGCCGATCCGGACCAGGAGGCGGTTCCCCTGGCCGGCGGCCAGAGCCTCGTACCGCTGCTGGCCGCGCGGGCCCGCAGCGCGCGCACGCTCGTCGACCTCAGCCGCGTCGACGGCCTGTCGTACCTCGCCACCACCCCCGGACAGCTGCGGATCGGGGCGATGACCCGGCACCGCACCCTGGAGACCGACCCCCGCGTCGCCGACGCGGCCCCGCTGCTCGCCCGCGCCGCCGCGCGTACCGCCCACCCCGCCGTACGCAACCGCGGCACCCTCGGCGGGACCGTGGCCTTCGCCGCGCCGGGCTCCGAACTGCTCACCGCAGCCGTGGCGTTGGACGCCACCGTCGAACTCGCCGGTCCCGGCGGTGCCCGCCTCCGCGACCTGCGGTCCTGGATCACCGGGCGTTACACCACGCGCCTCGCCCCCGGCGAACTGGTCGTCGGCGTACGCGTGCCGGTGCGCCACGGGCGGATCGGGCAGGCGCTGCACGACCTGGCCCACCCCACCGGCGGCCGGCCCCTCGCCTGTGTGGCGGCCGTCGTCGAGGCGGCACCCGACGGGACACTCCGGCGGGCCGAACTGACCGTCTCCACCCGCGTCTCGGCGCCTGCCGTCCTGGACGTCACCCACCGGGTGGCCGACGCCGAGGACGCCGCCGCCGACACCGTGCCGCTCGACGTCCCCGAGGCGGAGACCAACGGGCCGCCCGCCGCCTACTGCCGGCACGCCGCCCGGATCCTGGCCCGCCGGTCCCTCTCCCACGCGATCGCCCGAGCCCGCCGAGAGGTCTCATGAACCCGCCCGACAGCGCCCTGCTCCCGCCGGCCGAGGACGGCCCGCCCGCCCCCGCCGGGCCCGCCCCCACGCCGATCGACGCCCTTCCCCGGCCGGCCGACGGCGGCACGAGCCTCGCCGACGAACTGCGCGAACGCCACGGGCGCAAGAGCGTCCGGCTGGGCTGCGAGGAGGGCGTCTGCGGCTCCTGCACGGTGCTGGTCGACGGCCGGGGCGCCCGCTCCTGCACGGTCCCGGCCGGCCAGGCCGCCGGGAGCGAGATCCGTACGGCCGAGGACGCCGCGGCGGACCCGCTGCTGCGCCACCTCCAGGAGGTGTTCTGGGCGGAGCACGCCTTCCAGTGCGGATTCTGCGCCGCCGGCTTCCTGATGGAGAGCTACGCGCTGCTCACCGAGAACCCCCGCCCCACCGAGGCGGAGGTGCGGACGCGGCTGGCCGGCAACCTGTGCCGGTGCACCGGGTACGAGAGCATCGTCCGCGCCGTGCTGACCGCCGCCGCCACCTTCCCCGCCGGCCCCCGCCCGCGGTCCTGCGCCGCCCCCGGCCAGGACGGCATCGGCGGCCGTGCCCTGCGCCCGGAGGACCGCGCCTTCCTCACCGGCGACGCCCGCTATGTCGCCGATCTCGACGTGCCGGGCATGCTCCACGCCCGCTTCGTGCGGAGCCCGCACGCCCACGCCCGGATCACCGGGATCGACGTCGCACCGGCCCTCGCCGCACCGGGCGTGGTCGCCGTGTACACCGCCGCCGACCTGGCGGACTCGCTGTCCATCACCGTCGGCTGCCCCCTGCCCGGCTACACCTCGCCCGCCTTCGCCCCGCTGGAGGGCGAGCGGGTCCGGTTCGAGGGCGACCCGGTGGCACTCGTGATCGCCGAAAGCGCCCGGACGGCCGAGGCCGCCGCCGAGCGGGTCGCGGTCGGCTACCGGGTGCTGGAGCCGGTCATGGACGCCGTGAAGGCCGCCGACGGCGACCACCCTCCGCTTTTCGACGAGATGGACGGCAACGTCCTGTACGCCGAGCACCGGCGCCACGGCGACGTGTCGGCCGCGTTCGCCGGGGCCGCGCGCGTGGTCCGGCACCGGCTCCGGCAGGAGCGCTGCCAGAACGCGCCGCTGGAACCGCGCGGCGGCCTCGCCGCGTTCGCCCCGGCGGCCGGCCGGCTCAGCTACGACGTGGCCTCCCAGTCGCCCAACTCGCACCGCGCGTTCCTCGCCCAGGTGCTCGGCCTGGACCCGGAGCTGATCCGGGTCCGGGTGCCGCCGAACATGGGCGGCTCGTTCGGCATCAAGGGCGGGGTGTACCGCGAGGACGTGGCCGTGTGCTGGGCGAGCATGCGCCTGGGCCGGCCGGTCCGCTGGATCGAGGACCGGCGCGAGCACCTCACCGCGGCGGGCCAGGCCCGCGGCGAGGAGATCGACATCGAGGTGGCGCTCGACCCGGACGGGGCGATCCGGGGGCTGCGCGCCGCCCTGATCACCGACCAGGGCGCCTACCCCGTCCCGCCGATCGCCAGCGCCGTCTTCGTGGGGCTCGTGGGCTGCCTGCTGCCCAACTGCTACGACATCCCGGCGTACGAGTTCAGCGGCCGGCTGGTGCTCACCAACCGCACGCCCTACGTGGCGTACCGCGGCCCCTGGGAGATGGCGACCTTCGCGGCCGAACGCACCATGGACCTGATCGCCCGTGAGCTGGGCGAGGAACCGGCGGACTACCGGCTGCGCCGGCTGATGCCCGTCGACGGCCCCGACCCGCGCACCGTCGTCGGCGCCTCGCTGACCGACATCCCCCGTCTCGGCTCGACCCTGCGGCTGGGCCGCGACCGCGCCGGGCTGGACGCCTTCCGGGCGCAGCAGGCGCGGGCCCGCGCCGAGGGCAGATACCTCGGTCTGGGCATCACCACACTGCTCGAACCCGCGCCGGGCCCATGGAGCCTGAGCGAGGCGGTCGGCTCGCACATGGGCCCCGAACCGGTCCGGCTGGTGCTGGCGCCGAGCGGACGGCTGACCATCCGGACCGCCCAGATCCCGCACGGCCAGGGCCATGTGACCACGCTGTCCCAGATCGCCGCCTCCACCCTGGGCCTGTCCATGGCCGACATCGACGTCGTCTTCGGGGACACCGCCGAAGTGCCGTACAGCCTCGCCGGAACGGGCGCCAGCCGGGCCGCGGCGCTGGCGGGCGGGGCGGTGCTGCGCGCCGCCCGGACGCTGCGCGAACGGCTGCTGACCGCCGCGGGCGACGAGGCCGGGCAGCCCGCGCACCGGCTCGACCTGGCCGCCGGCAAGATCGTCTCCCACGCCGACGGCAGCGTGCTGACCGACCTGCCGGGACTGCTGGAGCGGCGCTTCGGTACCGCGGACGGCTCACTGGACGTGACCGAGGTGTTCGACGGCGCGGAGACCGGCTGGGCGGAGGCCACCCACTGCTGCTGGGTCGAGGTCGACCCGGACCTGGGGACCGTGGCGGTGCGGCGCTACCTGATCGTCACGGACAGCGGACGGATCATCAACCCCGCGGTCGCCGACGGCCAGTTGCGCGGCGGGGCGGCCCAGGGCATCGCGACCGTGCTGTACGAGCGGTCCGGCTACGCCCCGGACGGCCGCCAGCTGTCGGCCGGACTGACCGACTACCTGCTGCCCACCACGCTCACCACCCCGCCCGTCGAGATCGTGCACCTGGAGTCGGAACGGCCCGGCGACGTGCCGTTCCGCGGACTCGGCGAGGGCGGGGCGGTCCTGGCACCCGCCGCCGTCGTGGCCGCCGTCGAGGACGCACTCGCGCACCTGGGAGTCCGCCTCACCGAGCGGTACCTGCCGCCCTGGCGGCTCCTGCGGGTGCTGGCGCGACATCAGACACCCACCGCTTCGCCGGAGTACCGATGAGACTGAACAGAATCCCCCACGGCGAGCTGCTCGGACAGCCGCTGCCGCCCCCCGAGGCCGCGGACGCGGACCTGCCCCAGCAGCTCGGGCTCGCCCGGTTCACCGACGCGGGCTTCCCCTGGTTCTCGCCGGTCGGCCAGCGGCTGATCGGCAACATCCGCCAGGTGGTGCGCCGGGAGATGGAACTCGCCGGGTACGCCGAGTTCCGCGGACCGGCCGTGAGCCGGATCGACACGGTGGCGCCGGCCGGCTGGCTGGAGAAGTACGCCGGTGAACTGATCCGGTTCTCCGAGCCGTTCGACCAGTACACGCTCTCCGCCACCAGCGAGGAGCCCCTGCTGGCCTACCTCGGCCGCTCCGGCCTCGGCTCCCACCGGCAGCTGCCGATGCGGCTGTTCGAGTTCCGGGAGATCTTCCGGTTCCGCGACCGGCCGCAGGGCATCTACAACTCCCGGCAGTTCCAGTGCTGCCTGTTCGCCAGCCTGGACGCCGACCACGAGGGCTACCTGCGCAGCGCCCGGCACGCCCAGGAGACGCTGCGCGCGGTGCTGGACGCGCTCGGCCTGCGGGCGGAGCTGGTCAGCGACGAGACCACCGGCGGCTTCGAGTTCATCTTCCCCTACGCGCGGGGAGACCGGCCGCGCAACCGGACCATTCCCTACCACCGGGACGCCTCCCGGCCGACCACGCCCGAGGACGCGCTGCCGCAGGGCGGCATCGCCATGGGGTACGGCTACGAGCACGTGGAGAAGTTCGACGTCCGGTTCCGCGACGCGGACAACCGGATACGGGTGCCGGTGATGGGCACCTACGGCCTCGGCATCCAGCGGTGCGTGCTGGCCCTGCTGGAGCAGCACCGCACCCCCGACGGCGTCGCGCTCCCCGCCGCCGTACGACCGTTCGACGTGCTGGTGACGGCGCAGGGCCGGTCGGCCGGTGCGGCCGAGGCGGCGGACCTGGTCTACACGGACCTGCTGCGGCACGGCGTCCCCGCCGTGCTGGACGACCGCAACGGCGCCTCGTTCGGCGCCCGCATGCGCTTCGCCGACGCCGTCGGCGTCCCCTGGCGGGTGGTCGTGAGCGGACCGGGCGAAGGGGACCTGGAGCTGCGGGCCCACCGGGCCGCCGCCGAACCGCCCCGCCGGCTGTCACCGGCGGACCTGCGCGAACACCTGGCCCGGCGCGGCCGCGAGGAATGGGCGCGGCAGCCGGACCGCACGACCGAGACGACCGAGACGACCGGAGTGAGCCGATGACGACCGCGACGACCCCCCGATGGCCCGCCCTGCTGCCGGCCGGCGCCCGGATCGGCGTGTGGGCGCCGAGCTGCCCCGCCCCGGTGCTGTTCCCGCGGCGCTTCGCGCGGGGGCTGAGCGCGCTGCGGGACCAGGGATACACCGTCGTCACCGGGGAGACCTGCCGGTCCGCCGAGGGAGCGGGCACCCTGCGCCCCGAGGCCGTCGCGGAGGAACTGCACACCATGCTGGAGGAGACCGACGGTGTGATCGCCGCCGTCGGTGGCTGGACCCTCACCCCCGTCCTGCCCCACCTGGACTTCGGGCACATCGGGCGGGCCGCCAAACCGCTGGTCGGCTACAGCGACCTGACGTCGCTGATCAACCTGGTCCCGCAGCGGTCCGGTCTGGTCGCCTTCCACGGGCCGATGACCGTCTCCGAATGGGGCGAGGCCGACGGGCCCTGGGAGCAGACCCTCACCGAGTTCGACCAGGTGCTCGGCCAGGCGCACGACTGGCGCGAGCGGACCGTCGGTACCGCGGCCGAGTGGTCGGACGAGAACCTCTTCTGGGACCGCGAGGACACCCGGCGCAGGAAGGGCAACAGCGGCGAACAGCGGACCCGCACCCTGCGGCCGGGCGAGGCGGCCGGGCCGCTGTGGGGCGGCTCGCTCCTCGTGCTCGGCCTGCTGCTCGGGACCTCTCTGTGGCCCGAGCCCGCCGACGGCTCACTGGTCTTCCTGGAGATCGACGGCATGGCACCGGACGAACTGTGGGCCCGCCTGGAGCAGTTCCGGCTCGCGGGCGTCTTCCGGCGCGCGAGCGGAGTACTGGTCAGCCGGGTGAACGGTCCGGGCAAGACGCCCTCCGGGTTCGCCGACCACGACGAGGTGCTGCGGATGTGCCTGCCCGACGGGCTTCCGCTCGCCGCCGGTTTCGACCTGGGGCACACCGACCCGATGTGCACCCTGCCGGTCGGCGGCACGGCGCGGCTGGACTGCCCGGCCGCCGGTGTGCCGCGGCTCACCCTGTCGCGCGGCCCGGTCGCGGCCCGCTGAACCCGGCGCTCCGCTCAGGCGCAGCGGCAGTCGGGCCGCCGGCCGGGCACCGGCAGGTGCGTGGCGGCGGGCGCCGGGGCCTCCTCGGGCCCCGGCTCGGCGGCCCGCGCGAGGGCGAAGGCGCGTACCAGCTCGTGCAGGTGGTAGCGGCCGGGGGTGGGCAGGGGGAGGAGCAGACAGGCGTCGACCAGTTCCTCCAGGAGTTCCTCCGCCCGCGCGACCGGGACGGCGGCGAGGCTCCCGGCGGCACGGCCGTCGAAGCCGCCGGCGGGGGCGGTGCCCAGGCTCAGCAGCATCCGCTGCTGATCGGGCCGCAGCCGGCCGTACGAGAGCAGCAACTCGTCGGCGACGCTGCGATCGGCCAGCGTCAGCTCCTGCAGGCGCAGGTTCTCGCGCCGCAACCGCCAGGTGGCGTACGCGAGGTTCCAGGAGCGGCGGTGGTTGAGCCGGGTCCCCATGATCCGGACGGCCAGCGGAAGCCGGCCGCACTGGCTCACCAGGGTGCGCGCCTCCTCCGCGTCGTCCATCCGCCGCCCGCCGATGATCTTGGCCAGCAGGTCGGTCGCGTCCCGCTCCGGCAGGGGGCCGACCGACAGCGGCACCGCGCCGTCCAGGTCGTTGATCATCACCCGGCTGGTCACCAGGACCATGCAGCCGCCGGTGCTGGGCAGCAGCGGCCGGATCGCGGCCGTGTCGTCCACGTTGTCCAGCACCAGCAGGACGCGCCGCCCGGCCACCCGCCTGCGCCACATGGCCAGACGGCCGTCGACGTCGTCCGGGATGTCCCGTGCCGGTTCGCCGAGCGAGACCAGGAGCCGGCGCAGCGCGTCGGCCGGCGGCAGCGGCCCGCTCGCGCGGGTGAACCCCCGCATGTCGACGAAGAGTTGGCCGTCGGGGAACGCGCCGGCCAGCCGGTGGGCGGCGCGCACCGCGAGGGCCGTCTTGCCGACGCCGGGCATGCCGTTGACGGTGACCAGGGTGGGTGCCTCGGCCGAGACGCCGGCCGCCAGCCGGGCCAGCGTGTCCAGTTCCTCCTGCCGGCCGGTGAAGTCCGGCAGGTCGTAGGGCAGCATGCCGTGGACGGGCGGGGCCGGCTCGGGCGCCGTGACGGCGGCGGTCTCGCGGCCGCTCCCGGCCGGCCTGGCCTGCTCGGGAAGCAGCAGACCCGGATCGTCGTTCAGGATCCGCTCCTGCAACCGGGCCAGCGCGGCGCCCGGATCGATGCCGAGTTCGAGCAGCTCCGCACGCCCCTGCGCGAACGCGTCCAGCGCCTCGGCGCGCCGGCCGATGCGGTAGAGGGCCAGCATCAGCCGCTCGCGGAGCGTCTCGTGCAGCGGGTGCTCGTCGACCAGCGACTGCAGGACCGGCACCAGGGACCGGGCCTCGCCGCACGAGAGCCGCAGGTCGATCCAGCGTTCGGTGGCCACCAGCCGGCGCTCGTCGAGGTCGCGGCCGGCGCAGGTGAGCACCGAGCCGGTCATCCCGGCGAGCGCCTGGCCCCGCCAGAGCTCCAGCGCCGACCCGAAGTGGGCGATCGCGGCCGGGGCGTCGCCCTCGGCGGCCGCCGTCTCGCCGCGCGAGAGCAGCGTCTCGAACCGCCGGGCGTCCAACTGGTCGTCCCGCAGTACCAGCCGGTAGCCGGGCGGCTCGGTGATGATCCGGCCGCCCGCCGGAAGCTTGCGCCGCAGGTCCCACACCATCTTGCGGACCTGGTTGGCGGCGGTGATCGGCATCTCCTCCCCCCAGGCCGCCTGGACCAGGCGGGAGATGGGCGTCACCCGGTTGGCACACAGCAGCAGGGTCGCAAGTACCTGACGCTGCTTGGCACCGCCCGGATTGACCCGGCCCGCACCGCTCCAGATCTCCAGCGGACCGAGCACCTTGAACTCGATGTCGCGCACGTCCGCGCGGGGGCCTGCTTCCACCTTGTCACGATGTGCCATGTGCGCACTTCCGATTCTCTGACAGTCGCGGTACCGCGATCGGGGGACGGGCCAGAGCGTCGCAGACGCCGATCTATGCCTGTTCTACGTGCCGATCAACGCGGCCGTCAGGGGCCGGAACCACCGTGGTACCGGCGCGGAACAGCGCGCTGATGTGATGCGGAGCGCCGGGCGTCCCGGATGGACCCGCGTCAGGAGCAGCGGCAGATGGAACGAGTTCTGAAACTGATACGCGACCGTATGCGCGAGCGGCCAGGGGCCCTCGCCGTGGTGGCCGCGGACGGCCGGTTGAGCCGGTCCGAGTTGTGGCGGCGGGCGCGGCGGCTGGCGGACCGACTGGCCGCGGCGGGCCTGCGCCCCGGCGAGGTGGTCGCCGTCCACACCGGACGCACCGCGGAACTGCCCGTCGCCGTGCTGGGCACGATGCTGGCCGGCGGCGCCTTCTGCGTCCTCGACCCCGCCTACCCGCCGGCCCGGATCCGGCGGATGCGCGAGGACAGCGGAGCGCGGTTCGAGGTCACCGCGGGACTGCGGCTGGCGCCCGGCCGGCCCGCCGGGGCACCGGGACCGGCCCCCGCCCACCGGGAGCACCTGGCCTACGTCGTCTTCACCTCCGGTTCCACCGGCAACCCGAAGGCGATCGGGATGCCGTACCGGAGCCTGGACAACCTGGTGGACTGGACCCTGGCGAGCACCGGTGGCGGGCCGCTGCGGACCCTGCAGTTCGCACCGCTCGGCTTCGACGTCTTCGTCCAGGAGGCCCTGACCGCCTGGTGCGGCGGCGGTCCGCTGTACCTGCCGACCGAGGACGAGCGCCGGGACCTGGTCCGGCTGGCGGAACTGCTCGACGAGTGGCGGATCGAGCGGCTTTTCATACCGCCCGTCGCGCTGCTCCGACTCGCCGAGGTCGCCGCGCACACGGGCCGGTACCCGCGCGCGCTGCGCGAGGTGGCCGCGGCGGGGGAGGCACTGCGCATCACCCCGCAACTGCGCCGCTTCTTCGCGGCCCTGCCGGACTGCCGGCTGCACAATCACTACGGCCCGGCGGAGACCCACGTGGTCACCGCGCACACCCTCGCCGGGCCGCCTGAGCAGTGGCCCGACTCGCCGCCGATCGGCCGCCCGATCCCCGGCTGCGAAGCCCGTGTGATCGACGGCGAGTTGTGGCTCGCGGGGGCCGGCGTCTCGGTCGGCTATCTGAACGACCCGGAGCTGACCGGGCGCCGCTTCGTCCCCGTGGAGTGGTCCGCCGGCCTCGCCTACCGGACCGGCGACCTGGCCGCCCGGCGGGCAGACGGGACGCTCGAATACCTCGGCCGGGCGGACGACCAGGTCAAGATCCGCGGCCACCGGGTCGATCCCGGCGAGGTCGAGGCGGTGCTGGGGCAGCACCCGGCCGTGCGCGAATGCGCCGTCGTCGCCCGGCAGTCCGGCGCCGAGCGGCAGCTCGTCGCCTACGTGGTGGGGGACCCGTCCGGCGTCCGCGCGCACCTCGCCGGGCTGCTGCCCGAGTACCTGGTGCCCCGGCAGGTGGTCGCGGTGCCCGAACTGCCGCTGTCCGCGAACGGGAAGACCGACCGCTCGCGCCTGCCGGACCCACCGGCCGGCCCGGCCGGGGGCGGGCCCCCGCGGGGCGAGTGGGAGCGGATCGTGTCCTCGGTGTGGTCGTCCGTGCTCGGCCGGCCGGACATCGGACGCGATCAGCACTTCCTCGAACTGGGCGGCAGCTCCCTGACGGCCGCCGTGGTGCTCGCCCGGCTCCAGGACCGCCACCGGGGCCGGATCGACCTCCGCGACTTTCTCGCCGCGCCCACCGTGCGCGGCCTCGCCCGGCTGCTGAGCGACGAGCGCGGCAGCGCCGCAAGGGAGTGACGATGCACGCACAGACCCGTGACCTGTACCTCGACCTCATGAAGAAGGTGCTGTCCAACACCATCTACGAGGACCCGCCGATCCCCGCCCCCTGGTCCCCGGCGACCGCCTACGACTCCCTCAACCGCCGCCTGGGCGTGGACTGGCCCAGCACGGCCCACACGATGATCGGGCTGCTCCGCCTCGACAACATCCAGCACTGCGTCGAGCGGGTCCTGGCCGACGGCGTCCCCGGCGACCTCATCGAGACCGGGGTCTGGCGGGGAGGGGCGTGCATCTTCATGCGTGCCGTCCTGCGCGCCCACGACGTGCGGGACCGCCAGGTCTGGGTCGCCGACTCCTTCCAGGGCATGCCGGTGCCGGACGAGTCGAGCCACCACGGCGACCGGGAACTGGCCACGCACCACCACAACGACGCGATCGCGGTCGATCTGCCCACCGTGCGGGCCAACTTCGAGCGCTACGACCTGCTGGACGACCAGGTCCGCTTCCTGCCCGGCTGGTTCCACGAGACGCTGCCCGGCGCCCCCATCGAGCGGCTGGCCGTGCTGCGGCTCGACAGCGACCTGTACGACTCCACGTTCCAGACGCTCGAAACGCTGTACCCCAAGCTGTCGCCGGGCGGCTTCGTGATCGTCGACGACTACCACATCCCCGTCTGCCGGGAAGCCGTGCACGACTGGCGTCTGCGGCACGGCGTGCGGGACGCGATCGAGGACATCGACGGCCTCGGCGCGTTCTGGCGCCGCACCTCCTGAGGAGAGAACCACCATGGTTGAGGTCCTGAACGCGGTCCGCGCCCTGGTCGCGGCCCAGTTCGGCATCCCCGTGCCGGCGGTCGACCCCGACCGCTCGCTCGTCGCCCTGGGCGGTGATTCGCTCAGCCTGCTCGCGCTCACGAGGAAGGCGCACGACCGGTTCGGGGTGCGGGTCCCGGTGCGCGAACTGTTCGAGGACGAGCTGACGGTACGCGAGCTGGCCAGGCGGCTGGCCGGCGACCGTGCGGACGCCGGCGACACGCCCGCCGCCCGACCGCCCGCCGGAGCCGTCGACTTCAGTCTCTACTTCTTCGGGAACTACCCCGAGGGCGACAACACGGCCCGGTACCGCGACCTGATCGAGGCCGCCGAGTTCGGCGACACCCACGGCTTCCACGCGCTGTGGTTCCCCGAGCGCCACTTCCACTCCTTCGGCGGCCTGTTCCCCAACCCCTCCGTGCTGGCCGCGGCCCTGGCCACCCGGACCACGTCCATCCGCCTGCACGCCGGCTCGGTCGTCCTGCCGCTGCACCACCCGATCCGGGTGGCCGAGGAGTGGTCGGTCGTCGACAACCTCTCCGGCGGCCGTGCCGGTCTGTGCGTGGCCGGCGGCTGGCACGCCAACGACTTCGTGCTGGCACCGGAGACCTACGGCCGCCAGCGCGAGGAGATGTACGAGAGGCTGGCGACGGTGCGGCGGCTGTGGGCCGGTGAAGGGCTCCCCGCCCGCTCGGGCAGCGGCGAGCCGGTCGAGGTGCGCCTCACCCCCCGGCCCGTGCAGCCGAGGCTGCCGCTGTTCGCCGCGGTCCTCTCCAACCCGGCCAGCTACGAGCGGGCCGCACGGGAGGGGCTCGGCGTGGTGACCAATCTGATGCAGCAGAGCGTGGAACAACTCGCGGCGAACATCGCGCTCTACCGCAAGACCAGGGCGGAGCACGGGCTGGCGCCGGAGGAGGGGCGGGTCGTCGTCCTCGTCCACACCTACCTGGGCGAGGACCAGGACCGGGTGCGGGCGGAGGCGTACGAGCCCTTCTGCGGGTATCTGCGCTCCTCGCTCTCGCTGTTCGACAACACGATGAACAGCCTCGGCATCGACGTCGATCTCGCCCGGACCCACGCCGACGACGTCGACTTCCTGCTCGGCCGGGCCTACCGGCGCTACTGCGAGAGCCGGGCGCTGATCGGCACGCCGGACGGGGTGCGCCCGGTGCTGGACGCCCTGGTGCGCGCCGGCGCGGACGAGATCGGCTGCTTCATCGACTTCGGCCTCCCCGGCGACCGGATGCTGGCCGCGCTGCCGCATCTCGCCGGACTCAAGGACCGGTACGCCGGGCCCGCGGCCGACGCGCCGGTGCGGGCCGACACGCCGGTGCAGACCGCACCCGTACAGACCGCACCCGTGCAGGTCGTACCGGCGTCGCCCGCGCAGCAGCGCATGTGGTTGCTGGACCGGATGTATCCGGGGCGGACCGTCCACCACGAGCCCAAGGCGCTGCTGCTCGAAGGCCCGCTGGACGTGTCCGCCCTGCGCGAGGCCCTGCGCGGCGTGTCGGCCCGGCACCCCGCGCTGCGGACGGTGTTCCAGGACGGCGACGACGGGCTGCGGCAGATCGTCCGGCCCGTGTTCGAGCCGGAGTGCCCGGAGGTGGACCTCACCGGCAGCACGGACGAGCAGGCCGTCGAGGAGCTCCACCGCACGGCCGGCGCGCCCGCCTTCGACCTGTCCGAAGGACCGCTGTGGCGGGTCCGGCTGGCCAGGCTGGGGCGGGAACGCCACCTGCTGTACCTGGTGGCCCACCACATCGTCTTCGACTCGCTGTCCACCGCCGTGTTCTGCCGCGACCTGGCCGCCCACTACCGCGGCGAGCCCGGCGGCCTCCCGGAGATCGAGGGCCCCTGGCGGCCCCGCACCAGCCCCACCGCCGAGAGCCTGGAGTACTGGAAGCTCACGCTGGCCGACGCGCCGCCGCTGCGGCTCCCCTTCGACCGGCCCCGCGGCACCGCCCCGGCGGCCGGCGCGAGCCTGGTGCACGAGATGGACGCCGCGCTGGCCCGTGAGATCCGCTCCCTGAGCCGCTCGCTCGGCGGTACGCCGTTCACCGCCCTGCTCGGCGCCGTCGGCTCGGTGCTGGGCAGGTTCGGGGGCACGGAGGACGTCGTCCTCGGCACCGCCGTGACCAACCGGCCGGCCGGCACCGAGGATCTGGTCGGCATGTTCGTGGAGACCGCGGCCGTCCGCCTGGACCTGTCCGGCGATCCCTCGTTCGCCGAGCTGTTCCGCCGGGTGCGGGGCTCGGTACTCGGCGCGATCGACCACCAGGACGTCCCGTTCGACCTGGTGGTGGAGACGGTGAATCCCGAGCGCCTCGCGGGCGTCAACCCACTGTTCACCGTGCTCGTGGAGTACGAGGAGGAACAGCCGGCGCAGTTCGGCGGGACCGGCCTCACCGCCCGGCTCCTCGACGTGCCCCGCGAGCAGGCACCGTTCGACCTGACCCTCTACCTCACCGCGCATCCGGGCGGCGTCCGCTGCACCGCGGAGTACGACGCCGGGCTGTTCGACCGGGACACCGTCGCCCGGCTGCTGGAGTACGTCGAGGACCTGCTGCGCCAGGCCGTCCGGCGGCCCGGCACCCCGCTTTCCGGCCTGTCCGGGCTGATCGCGCGGGACGAGCGGGCGCTCGCCGACCGCGAGGGCCCGGCCGGCACCGCCGAACCGGCCTGCCTGCACGAGCTGTTCGAGCGGGCCGCCGCGGCGGCACCGGACAGCCCCGCACTCGTCGGCGACGGCGTCTCCATGACCTACGCCCAGCTCGACGCCGCCGCCAACCGCCTGTCCCACCGGCTGATCCGCGACGGCGTGTCGCCGGGGGACACCGTCGGCGTCTGCCTGCCGCGCGGTACGGGACTGATCACGGCCCTGCTCGCCGTGCTCAAGTGCGGTGCCGCGTACGTGCCGATCGATCCCGCGCTCCCCGCCCCGCGCCGCCGGCTGATGATCGACGACAGCCGTGCCGTGCTCGTGCTGACCGACACCGACACCGGCACCGACGAGGACCTGCCGGACACACCGCCCGGGCTCCCGGTGGACCCCGACTCCCTCGCGTACTGCCTCTACACCTCCGGCTCCTCCGGCGCCCCCAAGGCGGTCGCCGTGCCGCACCGCGGGCCGGTCAACCTGGTGCGCTGGCAGCTGTCCGCCCACGAGCCGCTGCGGACCCTGCAGTGGACCTCGCCGGGGTTCGACGTCAGCGTGCAGGAGATCTTCACCACCCTGGCCGGCGGCGCCGCACTGGTCCTGCTCGACGACGCGGTCCGCTACGAGCCGACCGAGGTGGCCGACGTCATCCGCCGCCACGGCGTGCAGCGGCTGTGCATGCCGTTCACCCCGCTGGCCGCCCTGCTGGACACGGCCGGTCCGATGCCCTCGCTGCGCGAGGTGTTCTCGGCCGGCGAGCAGGTCCGGCTGGTGCCGGCGCTCGCCCGGTTCCTGGCCGCCCAGCCGGAGACCCGGCTGCATCACCAGTACGGGCCGACCGAGGCGTCCGTCATCGTCACCTCGCACCTCGTCGACCCGGACGGCGGGACGGAGCCGCCGATCGGCCGCCCCGTCACCGGCGCCGTACTGCGGATCGAGGACGCGCACGGCCGGCCGGTGCCGCCCGGCGTCGCGGGGGAACTGCTCATCGGCGGCGCACCGGTCGCGGCCGGCTACCTCGGCGACGAGGAGCGGACCGCCGAACGCTTCGTGACGGCCGCGGACGGACGGCGCTTCTTCCGCACCGGCGATCTGGTCCGCCAGAACCGCGACGGCGAACTGGAGTACGTGGGCCGGATCGACGACCAGATCAAGATCCGCGGCCAGCGGACCGAGCCCGGCGAGGCCCAGGCGGCGCTCAGCCGCCTGCCCGAGGTCGCCGAGGCGGCGGTACTGGCCCGCACCGAGCCCGAACCCCGGCTGGTGGCCTACGTCGTGCTGCGCGAGCAGATGCCGGACTGGGCCTCCGCGCTGCGGGGGAGGCTGGCCGAGTCCCTGCCGGGCCACCTGATCCCCGAGGCGTGGGTCCTGCTGGACCGGCTGCCGGTGGGCGGCAACGGCAAACTCGACCGCGCCCGCCTCGCCCGGCTGGAGCCGGAGCCGGAGAAGGTGCCGGCCGACCGGTCGCCGGCCACGGAGACCGAGGAAGTGGTGCACCGGCTCTGGTGCCTGGAGCTGGGCGCCGAGCAACTCCCGGTGGACGCGCCCTTCTTCGAGGTGGGGGGCAACTCGCTGAACGCCGTCCGGATGCTCGAACGGGTCCGCGGCGAACTGGGCAGCAGGGTACCGATGACCCGGTTCCTGGAAGCGCCCACGATCCGCGCCCTGGCCGCCCATTTCGGAGACCCGGCATGAGCCCGCAGCGCGCGGCGGTCCAGGAGGCCGTGACCGCGATCCTGGGCCGTCCTGCCGACGAGGACACGCCCTTCCAGGAGCTGGGACTGACCTCGCTCATGACGACCAGGCTGCGCATCCGCCTGGAGAAGGCCCTGAACCGGACGATCCCGCTCGCCGCCCTCACGGAGCACTACACCATCGCCGCGCTGGCCCGCCACCTCGCCGGCGACGACGAGCCCCCGGCGACGCGGCCCGCCGCCGGCACCGCGCCGGCGGGCGGCTCGCAGGCGCCCGCGCCCGCGCCCGCGCCCGCGACCGCGTCCGCGTCCGCGCCGGCGGCTTCCCCGGCCCCGGCAGGTGCCCCGGCAGATGCCCTGGCGGGACCCGCCGAGGACCGCCGGGTGGCCGTCATCGGCATGGCCGCGCGCTTCCCCGGCGCCCGCGACATCGGCGAGTTCTGGCACAACCTGCGCTCCGGCGTCTGCACCGTGGGGGAGCCGGTGGCCGACGCCGACGCCTTCGACGCCGACTTCTTCGGGATCACCCCCAAGGAGGCGCGGCGGACCGACCCCGCGCACCGCCTGCTGCTGGAGTGCTGCTACCACGCGCTGGAGGACGGCGGCTACGCGGGGACCTTGGACGACACCAGGATCGGCGTCTACGCAGGCAGCGGCATGAACCTCTACGGCCCGCAGCCGCCCTACCACAGCCGGGCCGCCGCCACGGACGACCCGGTCGAGGCGATCGGCGACCTGATCGGCGGCCAGGGGGACTTCCTGGCCACGCGGGTCGCCTACCATCTGGGCCTGACCGGACCGGCCGTCACCGTCCAGACGGCCTGCTCCACCTCCCTGGTCGCGGTGCACCTGGCGGCCCAGGCGGTGCTGACCGGGGACGCCGACCTCGCGCTCGCCGGCGCGGCGGCCGTCCGCTACACGCCGGTCCCGGACTACCGGCCCGGCCCCGGTTACATCCTCTCCGAGAGCGGTGTCCCGCGCGCCTTCGACGCGAAGGCGGACGGCACCGTCGGGGGCGACGGGGTGGCCGTCGTCCTGCTCAAGCGCCTGGACCGGGCGCTGGCGGACGGCGACACGGTGCACGCGGTCATCCTCGGATCGGCGGTCAACAACGACGGCCGGGCCAAGCCGGGCTTCACCGCCCCCTCCGTGCGCGGCCACGCCGAAGTGGTCCGCCAGGCCCTCGCGCGGGCCGGCGCCGCCCCGGAGACGATCGGCTACGTCGAGGCGCACGGCACCGGCACCGAGGTGGGCGACCCGGCCGAGTTCCGGGCCCTGTCCCGAGCCCTGTCCGGGGACGGCCGGCGCGCGGACCGCTGCGCCCTGGGGTCGGTCAAACCCTCCGTCGGCCACCTCGACACCTGCTCCGGGATGGCCGGCCTGATCAAGACCGTCCTGATGCTGGCCCACGGCGAACTGGTGCCCACCGTCAACGTCACCGAGCCGCACCCCGGACTGCCGTGGCAGGACAGCCCGTTCGCCCTCCTCACCCGGCACGCGCCGTGGCCGGCGGGCGGCACGCCCAGACGCGCGGGCGTGAGCGCCCTGGGGTTCGGCGGCACCAACGCGCATGTCGTCCTGGAGGAGCCGCCCCGCCCCGGCTCCCGGAGCCGGACCGCGGACCCGGAGGAGGTGCTGGTGCCGCTCAGTGCCCCCGACCCGGAGTCGCTGCTGCGCCTCGGCCGCCTGCTCCGGGACCGGCTGTCGGGGCACGGCGACCTCCCGGCCGGGGACGTGGCCCGCACCCTCGCCCTGGGACGGCCGCACCACGCCTGCCGGACTGCGGTGTCCGGCCGTACCGCCGCCGACCTCGCGCGGGCACTGGACGGGCTGCCCGCCCAGCCGCCCGCCGCCCCCGCCCCGCTCGGGCCCCTCGCCTTCGCGTTCTCCGGGCAGGGCGGCGGCCCGGTGGACCTGGAGCGCCACCGCGAGCACCCGGAGTTCCGGGCGGTGGTCACGGCCCACCGCGAACTGCTCGGGCATCCGCAGGTCGAGCACCTGGTGTACCAGGTGGCCGTGGCCCGGATGTGGCGGTCGGCGGGCGTGGAACCGGACTACGCCCTCGGGCACAGCCTCGGCGAACTGGCCGCCCTCTGCGTCGCCGGAGCGCTCACCGTGCCGGAAGCCGTCCGCTTCGCGGCGGTCCGCGACCGGCTGACGCGCTCCACCGGGCCCGGCGCCATGCTCGCCCTCGTCGCCCCGCTCGATCTGGCGCTGGACGCGGCGGCCGAGTCGGGATGCGACCTGGCGGCGATCAACACACCCACCGCCCATGTGCTCTCCGGTACGGAAGACGCCGTCGGCCGCGCCGAGTCCTGGCTCGACCGGCGGAAGGTCCCGCACCGCCGGCTGGCCGCGACCACCGCCTTCCACTCGGCCCTGCTCGACCCCGTCCTCGGCGAACTCGCCGCCGAGGCCGCGCGCCTGGACTGGCGGCCACTGCGCATCCCGCTGGCCAGCCCGGCCTACGGCGAACTGCTCCCGGCCGGCTCGATTCCGGACCCGGACTTCCTCACCCGGCAGGCCCGGTTCACCGTGCTGTTCGACGCCGCCCTGCGCGACCTCGGCGCGGCCGGGTGCCGCGACTTCGTCGAGATCGCGCCCACGGCCGCCCTCGCCGGACTCGGCCGGCGCGTGCTGCCGGGAAGCGGCTGGCTCTCGTACGGCCACGACGCGCTGGCCGAGCTGTACCGGCGCGGCGCACGGCTGGACTGGGCCGCGCTGACCGGCTCCGGGCCGCGCGCACCGCTGCCCGGCTATCCCTTCGCCCGCACCAGGTTCCCGTGGTGACCGGCGTGGCGGCGCGGGACGAGCCCCTGCTGCTCGTGCTGGACTATCCCGGCTTCCGCCTGGAGGCGCGGGTGGACGAGATGCGGCTCACCGACGAGACCGGTCTGCGGCAGGAGGAGTTGCTGCGCACACCGCTGCCCGCCGCCGCCGACGCGGCCGGCTATCTGGCGGAGCTCCTCGCGCGCCGCCCCGAGGGGCAGTGCCGCGCGGTGCTGGCCTACTGCGCCTCGGCCCCGCTCGCCGACGCGCTGGCCGACCGCCTCGCCGTCGCCGGCCGCCGGCCGCCCCTGGTCCTCTTCGACGCCGAGCCCGTGACCGCCTCGACCGTGCTCGACGCCTACCGGGACACCCTGGCCCAGCTGGGCGCGCGAGCGGCGGCCCCGGAGACCGGGGAACTCGCCCTGCTGGCGGACCGCCCGGAGCGCTTCCTCGCCACCGCGCGCCGCAACCTGGTCGGGCACGTGTCGGGGGCCCTGCGCGGCGACGGCTGCGCGCCCGCCGAAGCCGAGGCGCTCGCCGTCCAGTTGACCGCCTCCTGCCTGGACTGGCTGAACCACCTGCTCGTCGCCCTGCACGCACCCCGGCCGGCGCCGACCGGACCCGTGCTGAACATCGTGTCGGCCGACACCCCCGGAGGCGATGTGCGGGTGCCGTGCGAGCGCGCCTCGCTCCTGCGGGACCCGCGCGCCCGCGAGGCGACGCTCTCCTTCCTCGCCGCTCACGGCGCCCTCCCCACCGAATAGGAGCACCCAGTGGAACACCCGGCCTCCAGCGCCCAGCGGCGGATGTACTTCCTGCACCAGTTGGCCGGACCGACCCCCGTCTACCACGTGCCGGTGTGCCACACGATCCGGGGCGGCCTCGACGTCGGGGCCCTGCGGGCGGGCGCGCGGCGCCTGGTCGCCGCGCACGAGGCACTGCGGACCCGGTTCGCGCTGCGCGACGGCCGGCTGACGCAGATCGTGGACGACGCGGGCCGGCTGGACTTCGGCTACGAGGAACCGGCCGGCGCCGCCCACGGCCGGCTGGCACCGGACGAGGTGCGGCGCTGGCTGGAGACCGAGCGGGACCGTCCCTTCGACCTGCACACCGGCCCGCTGATCCGGTTCCGGTTGCTGCGCCGGGGGCCGGCCGAGTGGGTCCTGCTGGTGTGCATGCACCACATCGTCACCGACGGCTGGTCCATCGAGGTGCTCCTGGACGAACTCTTCACCGACCGGGCGGAACCCGCCCTCCAGTACCCGGAGTTCACCGCCCGGCAGGAGGAATGGCTGGCCGGTCCCGAGGCGGATGAGCAACGGCGGTACTGGCAGGAGCGGTTGGGCGGAGAGCTGCCGGTGATGCGGTTCCCTCCGCCGTACGGCGCCCCCGGCCCCGACGGCAGCCACGGGTTCCGGCTGGGCGGCCGTGCCGTCGCGCGGCTGCGCGCGTTCGCCGCCGAGAACGGCGGCACGCTGTTCACCGTGCTGCTGACCGCCTACAGCGTCCTGCTCGGCCGGTACACGGGCCTCGACGACATCCTCGTCGGCACCCCCGTGGCGGGCCGCAACGACGCCCGGTTCGACCGCACGGTCGGGCTCCTGGCCAACACGGTCGCCGTCCGCACCGCCCTCGACGGGCGGGCCGGCTTCCGCGCGCTGTCCCGCAGCGTGCGGGACAGCGCGTTCGACGCCCTGGACCACCAGGAACTGCCCTTCGACAGCGTGGTCGGCGCCATCGGGGCCGAACGCGGTGCCGGCCACTCCCCGGTCTTCCAGGCGGCCTTCAGCCTGCACGGCACAAGCCCGGCGCGCACCCCGCTGCCCGGCGTCGTCCTGGAGCCCGTGGACCTGCCGTGCGAGTACGCCAAGTTCGCGCTCACCCTGGACGTCCGCGACGACGGCCAGGACCTGCACTGCGCGCTGGAGTACCGGGGCGACACCCTCGACCCCCGGCTGGTGGCACAGTTCGCCGAGCACTACGGCGAACTGCTCCGGACCGTGCTGGACGACCCCGACCGGCCCCTGGCCGACCTGCCGATCGCGCCGCCCCCGCCGAGCCTCGCACCCCTCGCCTTCGACACGCCATCCTGCTGCCACGAGACGTTCGCCGAGCGGGCGGCGCAGCGGCCGGACGCCGTAGCCGTCGTCTGCGGCGAGCAGAGCGTCACCTACCGCGAACTCGACCACCGCGCCAACCGGCTGGCCCACCGCCTGTGCGAACTGGGCGCCGGTCCGGGCGTGCTGGTCGGCCTGCGGGCGCCCAGGTCGATCGAACTGGTCGTCGGTCTGCTCGGCATCCTCAAGTCGGGTGGCGCCTACCTGCCGCTGGATCCGGCCGACCCGCCGGCCCGCACCCGCTCCCTGCTCGAGGACGCGCGGCCCCGCCTGGTGGTCTCCGCCGACACCCTGGACGGGTACCCCGGCCCGCTGGTGCATCCCGCGGACCCGGATCTGGCCCGCCACCCCGTCACCCCGCCCGACACCAAAGTGGGGCCGGACGACCCGGCCTACGTCATCTACACCTCCGGCTCCACCGGCCGTCCCAAGGGCACCGTGGTCCCGCACCGCAACATCGGCCGACTCTTCGCCGCCACCGACGCCTGGTTCGGTTTCGGCCGCGACGACGTGTGGACACTGTTCCACTCCTACGCGTTCGACTTCTCCGTGTGGGAGCTGTGGGGCGCCCTGCTGCACGGCGGCCGGCTGGTCGTCGTCCCCTTCGAGGTGAGCCGGAGCCCGCTGCACTTCCACGACCTGCTGTGCCGGGAGGGGGTCACCGTCCTGAACCAGACGCCGTCGGCGTTCATCCAGCTGATCCACGCCGACCGGGAGGCGACCGGACACCTGTCGCTGCGCCACGTCGTGCTGGGCGGGGAGGCGCTCAACCCCGCCGTCCTGCGCGACTGGTACGCCCGGCACGCCGAGGACACCCCGCGCCTGACGAACATGTACGGCATCACCGAGACCACCGTGCACGCCACCTGCCGCCCCCTGACGGCGGCGGACACCGGGCACGACGGCGCCGGCAGCCCCATCGGCGTGCCCCTCCCCGACCTGCGGATGCACGTCCTCGACCGGCACGGCCGGCCGGTGCCGTGCGGCGTTGTCGGCGAACTGTACGTCGAGGGCGCCGGACTGGCCGCCGGGTACCTCGACCGGCCGGAGCTGACGGCCGCCCGCTTCGTGGACGGACCGGACGGCCGCCGGTACCGCACCGGGGACCTCGTACGGACGCTGCCGGACGGCGGCCTGGAGTACCACGGCCGGTCCGACGACCAGGTGAAGATCCGCGGCTTCCGGGTCGAGCCGAGCGAGGTCACGGCCGCGCTCGCCGCCCTCGACGGCGTCTTCGACGCCATCGTGGTGCACCGGGACGGCCGGCTCGTCGGCTACGCCGTCACCGACCGCACCGCCGACGCGCTGCGCGAGCGGCTGGCCGCCCGGCTGCCCGGCCATCTGGTCCCGGCCCACCTGGTGGTGCTCGACCGGCTGCCGCTCACCGCCAACGGCAAGGTCGACCGGCAGGCCCTGCCCGACCCGCGGGAACAGTCCGTGGCACCCTTCACCGCCCCGGCGACCCCCGCCGAGACGGTGCTCGCGGAGATCTGGCAGGACGTCCTGGACCGGCCCCGGATCGGCGTCGACGACAACTACTTCGCGCTGGGCGGCGACTCGATCCGCAGCATCCAGGTCGTCGTCGGCGCCAAGAACAGGGGACTGCACCTGGAGGTGGCCGACCTGATGCGCCACCAGACCATCCGGGCCCTCGCCCGAGTCGTCACCCCCGCCACCGCCGACGTCACCGACCGGGAGCCGTTCGCCCTGCTGCCCGCGGCGGACCGCGCCCGGACCGGACCCGGCATCACCGACGCCTACCCGATGTCCCGCCTGCAGTGCGGCATGGTGTTCCACGGCGAGCAGTCGGGCCACTACCACAACGTCAGCAGCTACCTGCTGCGCGCGGCCTTCGACGCACAGGCGTGGTCCGACGCGGTGTCCGGGCTGATCGACTGCCACGAGCTGCTGCGCACCTCCTTCGCGCTCACCGGGTTCTCCCGCCCCGTCCAACTGGTGCACGCGAGTGTCCCCGTCCCGCTGTCCGTGGAGGACCTGCGCGGGCGCCCGGACCAGGAGGAGCTGGTCGCGGCCCGCTTCGCACACGAACGCGGCGCGCGGTTCGACGTGGCGAAGCCGCCCCTCGTCCGCTTCCACGTCCAGCGCCTGTCCGAGGACACCATGCGGCTGTTCGTCACCGAGCACCACGCGATCGTGGACGGCTGGAGCGAGCGCTCCCTGCTGACGGAACTGCTCCACCGCTACGCCCGCACCGGACCGGTCCACGCCCCCGCCGCGCGCTTCCGCGACTACATCGCACTGGAGGAGGCCGCCGTCGCGGACCGCGGGCACCAGGACTTCTGGAGCGGGCAGCTGGACGGCATGACCCTCGCCCGGCTGCCCCGCTGGCGCCCGCCGGCCGGCCCCGCCGCGATGAGCCACCTCGAGCGTCCGTTGGCCGGGGAACTCTCCACCGCCGTACCGGCCCTGGCCCGCAGGCTCGGCGTACCGGTGCGCACGGTGCTGCTCGCCGCCCACCTGCGCGTGCTGAGCCTGCTGACGGCCACCGACGACGTGGTCAGCGGCGTGGTCTGCAACGGCCGCGTCGAGGAGCAGGACGGCGACCGGGTCGTGGGCCTGTTCCTCAACACCCTGCCGCTGCGCGTCCGGCTGACCGGCGGCACCTGGACCGAGCTGATCCGCGCGGTCCACGCCGCCGACCAGGAGATCCAGCCCCACCGCCGCTTTCCGCTGGCGGAGATCCTGCGGATCACCGGCCGCCCGGCCCTGTTCGAGACCTTCTTCAACTTCACCCACTTCCACGTCGAACGCGACGCCCCCCATTCCCTGGTGGAGATCGTGTCCGAGGACAGGGCCGGGGAGGTGGAGTTCCCCTTCGGCGCCGAGTTCTCCGTGGACAGCGCCACCGGCCGGCTGCGCCTGGCCCTGCGCTACGACACGGCCCAGTTCACCGAGCGGCAGACGGCCCTGGCCCACGGCTACTACGTGGCCGCGCTGGACGCCATGACGCGCCGGCCCGACGCCGCCTACCCCAGCTGCGTCCTGCTCTCCCCGGCCGAACAGGAGCAGCAGCGCGCCTGGAACCGGACCGGGCGGCACTATCCGCAGCAGCACGTGCTCCACCAACTGGTCACCGAGCAGGCCCGCCGCACACCCGAGCTGGCCGCCGTACGCTTCGAGGACACCGAACTGACCTATCGTCGACTCGAAGAACGAGCCGACAGGTTGGCCGCGGCGCTCTGGCACCGCGGAGTACGGCCGGGGCAGTTCGTCGGGCTGCTGCTGCACCGGTCGCCGCGGCTGCCCGTCGCGCTGCTCGCCGTGCTCAAGTGCGGCGCCGCCTACGTCCCCTTCGACCCCGGACATCCGCGGCGCCGCCGGGAGGCCCTGGCCGAGCAGGCGGGCCTGAAGCTGACGCTGACCGAGGCGGACGTGGCGGACCTGGAGCGCGAGGCAGCCGGGCCGGCCCTGCCCGGCGTCCCGACCGGCGCCGCGGCCGTCGGCCCGGACGCCCCCGCCTACCTCATCCACACCTCCGGCTCGACCGGCACCCCCAAGGGCGTCGTGGTCCCGCACCGCGCGGTGTGCAACCGGCTGCTGTGGATGCAGCACGAAGAACCGCTGGCCGCGGGCGAGAAGGTGCTGCAGAAGACCCCGTACACGTTCGACATCTCGGTGTGGGAACTGTTCTGGCCGCTGATCGGCGGCGGCACCCTGGTGCTCGCCGCGCCGGACGGCCACCGCGATCCCCGCTACCTGGCCCGGCTGATCCAGGACGAGTCCATCACCACCGCGCACTTCGTCCCCTCCATGCTCCAGGCCTTCCTGGAGGAACCCGAGTCCCGGCTCTGCACCAGCCTCACCCGCGTGGTCAGCGGAGGCGAGGCGCTTCCCCGCGAACTCCAGGACCGGTTCATGGCGCTGCTGCCGGCCGTCGCGCTGCACAACCTCTACGGACCGACCGAGGCGACCATCGAGGTCACCGCCTGGCGCTGTGTCGAGGACGACCGCGGCACGGTCCCCATCGGCCGCCCCATCGCCAACGCCGAGACCTACATCCTGGACCGGTACGGCCACCCGGTGCCCCTGGGCGTCCAGGGCGAACTCCACGTGGCGGGGGTGCCGCTGGCGCTGGGCTACCACGGCCTGCCCGAGCTGACCGCGCAGCGCTTCCCGGTGCGGACCCTGCCGGACGGGACATCGCGGCGGATGTACCGCACCGGCGATCTGGCCCGGCAACTCCCGGACGGCGAGATCGAGTTCCTCGGCCGGGCGGACCACCAGGTGAAGCTCAGGGGCTTCCGCGTGGAACCCGGCGAGATCGAGGCCGTGCTCGTCCGCCACGAGGCGGTGCACGAGTGCGCGGTCGCCCTGCGTGGCGGCCGGCTGGTCGCATACGTCGTGGGCGAACCGATCGGACCGGCCGAACTGACCGGCTTCGCCAGGAACTGGCTGCCGGACTACATGCTGCCGTCCGCGGTGGTACGGCTGGACGCCATGCCGCTGACCCGCCACGGCAAGCTCGACCGCGCCGCACTGCCCGAACCCGGCCCCGTGCGGGGCGAGCCGGAGCGGCCCGCGACACGGACGCAGGCCCGCGTGGCGGCCGTCTGGGAACGGGCACTCGGCACCGGCCCGGTCGGCGTGCACGAGGACTTCTACCTGGCCGGCGGGGACTCCCTGACGGCCCTGCGCCTCATCGCGCTGCTGCACGAGGAGTTCGGCGAGCGGCTGCCGGTCGGCGAGGTGCTCGGCCACCCGACCGTCGCGAAGCAGGCGGCACTCCTGGACCGGGCCGGCCGCGGCGCGGACCGGACGCGGGCGCCCCTCTTCCTCGTGCACCCGGTGGGCGGCACGATCCTCTGCTACCGGGAACTGGCGGCCGCCCTCGGAGCGGTGTACGGACTGTCCGCCACCGGGCCGACGACCGGGATCGAGGCCATGGCCCGGGAGTACCTGGCGGAGATCCGCCGGGTCCAGCCCGAGGGCCCCTACCGGCTGGGCGGCTGGTCGTTCGGCGGTGTGGTCGCCTTCGACATCGCCTGCCGGCTGCGCGCCGAGGGCGAGACGGTGGAACTGCTCGCCATGCTGGACAGCGGCTTCACCGGTGCCGAGCCCCCGGACGAGGCCGGGCTGCGCGCCTGGCACCTCCGGGACGCGCCCGACGCGGACTACGACGTCTTCCGGGCCAACGTCCTCGCCCTGAGCCGCTACCGGCCGCCGACGTACGACGGCCGGGTCCTCTTCCACCGGGCCGCCGGCAACACCGACGCCGAGCGCTGGCGGGAACGGGTGACCGGCCCCTTCGAGCTGCGGCCGGTGGACGCCGACCACCAGCGGATCGTCCGCCATCCGCAGGTGATCGCCGACCTGCTGGCGGAGGTGGGCTGACCGTGGCGGCCCTGTGGCGCAACGCCGCCTTCCGCAACCTCTGGCTCGCGCAGACCGTCTCGCAGTTCGGCGCCAACGTCACCGTGGTCGCGCTGCCCCTCACGGCCCTGGCGCTGCACGGCAGCCCGCTGGAGATGGGCCTGCTCAGCGCGGCCGGCACGCTGCCCTACCTGCTGGTCAGCCCGTTCGCGGGAGTGTGGCTCGACCGCCACTCCAAACGCCGGCTGCTGATCCTGGCCGACCTCGCGCGCAGCGGGCTGCTGCTCGCGATCCCGCTCTGCGCCCTGACCGGCACGCTCTCCCTTCCCCTCCTGCTCGCCGTCGCCCTGCTGGTCGGAGCGGGCACGGTGGTGTCCGACATCGGCTACACGGCCTGCCTGCCGACCCTGGTGCGCACCGAGGACCTGGTGCGGAGCAACAGCAGGATCGAACTCAGCTCCTCGGGATCGCTGATCCTGGGGAACTCGATCGGCGGCATGGCCGTCCAGCTGCTCACCGCGCCCCTCGCACTCCTGGCCAATACGGCGGCATACCTGCTCTCGGCCGCCTTCACCTGGCGGATTCCGCCGGACCCGCCCGCCGTCCGGGCGCCGCGCGAGCGGGGCGAGGTATGGCGGGAGGTGCGCCTCGGTGCCGCCTTCGTCCTCGGCAGCAGGCCCCTGCGGGCGCTGACCGGCGCGTCGGGGACCTTCAACCTCTTCCTTTTCCTCAGCGAGCCCGCCTTCCTCGTCTTCGTCACCCGCACGGTGGGGCTGACGCCGTTCCAGGTCGGGCTGGTCTTCTCCGCCTCCGGTGCGGGGGCCTTCGCCGGGGCCCTGGCCGCCACCCGTGCCGCCGAGCGGCTCGGGGTCCCGCTGGCGCTGACCGGATCGCTCGCGGCCGCCGGGGCGGCGTCGGCGATCGTCCCGGCGGCGGCCATGGCACCGCACAGCGTGGCCCCCGCCCTCATCGCCGTCGCGCACTTCGTGATGAGCGCCACCGTCATCGTCTTCAACGTCACACAGCGCAGCCTGCGCACCTCGCTGACCCCGGCGGACCTGTACGGCCGGATGAACGCCTCGATCCGCATGATCGTCATGGGTGCGGCGCCCGTCGGCGGCCTGCTCGGCGGGTGGCTGAGCGCCACCGCCGGACCGCGGGCCGCACTCGTCGTCGGCGCCCTGGGCATGGCGACGGCCTGCGCCTGGCTGCGCCCCTTCCGGCGGGCCGCACGCGACGGGCACGGGGCCGTGCCCGCCCGACGCCCCGTCATCGGTGCATCGTCCACGGCCGCGGCTCCGCCAGGGCCAGCCGGGGCTTCCGGGCGGCCCAGTGGTGGACCGCCGTCGTCATCGCGGCGGCCGGGTCCCGGACGGGATGCGTCGGGGTGAAGGGGGCGGCCATGCTGGTGTAGCTCTGGAACATGGCCAGGAGCTTGACGGCCTCGCTCTGGAAGGGGGAGAGGTAGCGGTCGGCGAGGGGCAGGAAGAAGCGGGTCCAGGTGTCCGGGGAGACGATCGGGGGACGGGCGATCGGCGGGGCGCCGCGGGCGGCACGGAAGGCGTTGAGCGCCGTACAGGTCACGTCGATCAGGGTGGCGAGGCGCAGGCTCGCGGGTCCGGCCGCCACGGTCTCGATGCGGGAAGCGGGGGGCGGAGCACCGAGGGCCGCGCCCGCGATCGCCCGTGCCACCTCGTCCACCGGACTGATCTCCGCGAACCCCTCCGGGTCGCCGACGACGACCGCGGCGAGCCCGGACACCAGGGCGTGCAGCAGCGTGTACGGCCCGGAGAAGCGGGCGATCCCGCCGTCGCGCCGTCTGCCCACGACCAGCGGGGGGCGGACGATCGTCAGCGGTCCGGCGTGCTCGGTGCGCACCACCTTCTCGCCCACCGCCTTGGACCACTCGTAGCCGTTGCGGAAACCGTCGAACTCCGTTTCGGCCCCGGCCCGTTCACCGGCGACGTACGCCGTGGACACATGCACCAGATGCGTGTCCGGGCCGGCGAGCGCGAGGACCGCGCGCAGGGGGTCCACGTTGGCGGCGAGCGCCTCGGCGCGGGTCATCGTCCAGCGGGTGGAGGCCGCGGTGTGCACGATGACGTCCCAGGGGCCGGCGAGCCGTGCCGGTACCGGCCCCCGCCCGAGCGGCCAGGGCACGATGTCCGCGTCCGTCGCGCGCCGTGCCGTACGCACCAGCACATGCGGCGGCGCGTCGGACGCGCGCAGGGTGTCGACGGTCTCGGTGCCGATCACACCGGTGGCACCGGTGACGAGGATGCGCATGGTTCCGTCTCCGAGCGGGCGTCAGGGTCAGGGGGCGGGGGAGAGGACGAGGCAGGCGTTCTGGCCGCCGAAACCGAAGGAATTGGAGAGCACCGGCGCCGGACCCACCGTCCGGGGCGCGCCGGTGACCAGGTCCACGAGGTCCGCCTCCGGGCTGGTGCGGGTGTTGGCGATCGCCGGGACGAGGCCCGCCGACGCGCAGCGCAGCGCCAGCGCCGCCTCCAACGCCCCGGAACCGCCGATGAGATGACCGGTGACGCCCTTCAGCGCCGTGACCGGCGGGGACTGCCCGGCGAAGCAGCGGTCGATCGCGGCGGCCTCGGCCCGGTCGTTGAGCAGCGTGGAGGTGCCGTGCGCGTTGACATGGCCGATGTCCGCGGGCGACAGCCCCGCGTCGGCGAGCGCCGAGCGCATGCAGGCCGCGGCGACCGAGCCGTCCTGGTGCGGGGCCACGATGTGGAAGGCGTCGCAGTTGTCCGCGTAGCCCGTGATCTCCCCGTGGATGCGCGCCCCGCGCGCCACCGCGAGGTCCCACCGCTCCAGCACCAGCAGCGCCGCGCCCTCGCCGACCACGAACCCGTCCCGGTCGGCGGCGAAGGGCCGACTGGCCAGCCACGGCTCCTCGTTGCGCAGCGACACCGCCCGCATCCGGGCGAAGCCGCTCATGATGACGGTCGTGACCGGAGCGTCGGCGCCGCCCGCGAGCGCCACGTCCAGTTCGCCGTGCCGGATCTTGCGGGCCGCCTCGCCGAGCGCGGTGGTGCCGCTGGCGCACGCGGTGGCGTAGGTGGTGCACGAGCCGCGGAAACCGAACCGCATCGCGATCCGGCACGCCGGGGAGTTGGTCATGGTCCGCGGCACGGTGTGCACCGGCATGCCCATCGGGAAGCCGCCGTGGTCCAGCGCGGTCGCCTCCATGCTGGGCAGGCCGCCGATACCGGTGCCGAGCTGCACCCCCGTGCGCTCCGGAGCCAGATCGCCGGGCAGCGCGGCGTCGGTCACCGCGTCGGCCGCCGCGCACAGCGCCAGCATGGTGACCCGGTCGATCTGCCGGGCCTCGCGCCGGGTCAGGTACGCCTCGGGCTCGAACGGCGGTACCAGGCAGGCGAAGGCCACGGGCACGGCCTCGGCCACCAGCCGATCGACGGTCGCCGCCGTGGACTTGGCCGCGAGAAACGTCCGGAACGCCTCCTCGGGCGTGTTGCCCGCGGGCGACTTCACCCCGATGCCGGTGACGGCCACCCGGAACCGGCCGTGCGCGTCACGGCCGCTCACCGTGGCTCCGCGAGCCGGGCTTCCAGCAGGTCCACGGCCTGGCCCAGGGTCTCCGCGGCCGTCAAGTCGCCTACCGGGATGCGCAGTCCGAGAGCGGTCTCCAACCGCGAGCCGATCTCCATGAGTTCGAGACTGTCGGTCCCGAAGTCGTCCACCAGGCGGGTGGTGTCGTGGAGGTCCTCCGGTTCGGTACCGATCACGTCGCAGACGACGGTACGCAGCAGGAGGCCGAGTTGTGCACGGGTCCGGGCGGGCATGGGCGTTCCGTTCTCCTTCGGCGTCGGCACGGCGCGGACGGGCGGCGTGGTCATCTCTCGGTGCACCGGGCCGCGGCCGTGGCCGTGGCGTGCTCCAGGGCGGCCAGCGCCTCCGCCACCTCCGGCGGACCGCAGGCGAGCGAGGGCAGCAGCCGCACGGTGGTGGGGCGGCTCAGACAGGGGGAGACCAGCAGGCCGGCGTCGGCCAGACCGAGGACGACCTCGCCGGCCAGACGGGGGGTGGCGTAGTCGATGCCCCACAGCAGCCCGCGCCCGCGCACCTCGCGCACCGCGTCGGCGTGCCGCCCCCGCAGCCGGGCCAGTCCATCGGAGAGGGCGTCGCTCAACGCCGCACCGTGTGCCGCCAGTTGCTCGATCGCCGCCAATGCCGGGGGCAGCGCGGCGCACGCCAGCGGATGACCGCCGAACGTGGCCGAGTGCAGGAACGGGTCCGCCTCCAGCGGCGCGTACAGCTCCTCGGAGCACACCACCGCCGACAGCGGTACGACGCCGCCGCCCAGTGGCTTGCCCACCAGCACCGCGTCCACGGGCAGCCCCTCGGCGAGGGCGACCGACCGCTCGCCGCAACGCCGCAGTCCGCACTGGATCTCGTCGGCGATGACGAACGCGCCGTGCCGCCGGGCATCCGCGCACCAGCGCCGCAGCACGGCCACGGGCAGCGGTACGACGCCGTTCTCGCCCTGCACCGGTTCGAAGACGACGGCCGCCAACTGACCCGATTCGGCTGCTCGTTCGACGGCGTCGGGGTCCTCCGGGTCCGCGTGCGCCACGTCGATCACGCTGCCGCGCAGCCCGCTGCGGAACAGTGGGCTGTGGGTGAGCGCCAGCGCGCCGGTGGATTTGCCGTGGAACCCGCCGCGCACCGCGAGGACCCGGCTCCGCCCCGACGCCAGCCGGGCCAGCTTGACCGCCACCTCCACCGCGTCGGCGCCGTTCAGCCCGAAGTACACCTTGGGCAGGGCGCCTTCGAAGTACCGCACCAAAGTGGCGGCCGCCCGCGCCGTCACCGGGTTGGCGAGACTGCGGGTGGCGGTGGGCAGGGTGTCCAGCGCCCGGCGCACGCCCGCCACGACCGCCGGGTGCCGGTGGCCGAGCAGCGGTACGGCGTACGAGCCGAAGTCGAGCACGCTGCGACCGTCGGAGAGGGTCACCCGGCACCCCTCGGCCCCCACCTCCACGGCACCCCGCCCCGCGAAGCTCCCGGTCAGCGCGAGCCGGGGCGAGAAGTGCCGCCGCACGCGATCGAACGTCCGCTGCGCGTCTCGGAGTTCGTCGTCCACACCGGCCTCTCCCGTCCCCACACCCCCGTACCCACCCGTCACCGCGGCGCTTCCGCCGTCCCCGGTCATGGCCGTGCCGCCGCGTTCGCCTGCCGCCTCGGCCCGTCCGTCGGCTGTCGTCACCGCCCCGCCCCCGCGTCCACGTCCCCGTCCGCCTCCGCCCCGCCCCCAGGCTGCTCCGCGCGCCCCTCCAGCCGCCGCTCCAGCGCCCGCAGCATCTGTGCCGCGTTCTCCCGCAGTGCCTCCGAGGCGACCGGGTTGAGCATGTCGGACAGCAGCGGGATGCCGATGTCGAAGTCGACGTGCAGGGACACCGTGCTGTGGGCCGCCCCGGCCGGTGTCACGGCCCAGTAGCCGGAGAAGTCGCCCAGGTCACCGGCGACTTGGCGGAAGTCGAACCGCCGCGCCGCGTGATCGAGCACCTCGGCCTCGGTCCAGCGCAGGACCGAGCCCTTGAGATGGACGGACCACGCCGTCGTACGACGCCGGGCGTCGCCGCGCTCGACCACCGTCACCGACTCCACGTTGTCCATGCAGCCCGGATAGGACTCGACATCGGCCACGGCGGCCCATGCCGCGTCGGGCGGGGCGGCGATGCGCAGTTCCACGTCAACTCGGGGCATGCGGGGACCTCTTCTCGGGCGCGGACGGCGGAGCGGCGGCGACGGGCGCCGCAAGCAGCCCGGCGTGCGGGCCGAGAGCTTCCGCCAGGGCGGTGTCCAGGGCGCGCGGCAGCAGGGCGCGCAGCAGGGCGCGGGGCAGCGGGCGCCGGTGGGTGAGGGCGTAGGACTGGGCGACCAGGTGGCAGCCCAGCTCCACCTTCGGTGCGTACGCGGTCTGCGCGAAGCGGATATGCGTGCAGCCCGATTCGATGGCCAGCCGGATCGCCGCGTAGTGCACCGCGTGGTACAGCCGCGCCTCGTGGGCGATCCGGTAGTCGAGGCCGATCCGCGCCCCGGTCGCGCCGGTGCCCCGGAACAGGCACAGCAGGAACGCCACCAGTCGCTCGCCCTCGAACGCGGCGACCAGCGCCCGACGGGGCTCGGCGGCGCCCGCGAGGGCGGCGAGGAACGACGCGTCCAGGCGGTCCAGCGTCTGGTCCGCGCGCTCCATCACCTGCTCGTACAGGGCGAGCATCTCGGGCAGCAGGGGAGTGAAGTCCTCGACGATCTCGATGCGTGCGCCCGGCCAGGCCGCGAACTTGCGCAGCTTGCTGCGGGCGTTGCGCCGCGGCTTGGCCGGCAGCGCACGGACGTAGTCCTCGAACGAGTCGTATCCGAGCCGTAGTTCGGTGTCCGGCATGCTGCGCGTGAAGAAATATCCCGCGCGCGCCAACTCCGGCCGCAGCAGCGCCATTTCCGCGTCGGCGAAGTCCTTGAACACCACGGTCCCCAGTCCCGCCAGGGCGGCCGCGTCCCCGACCGCCGACACGAGCAGCCGTACGGCCTCCGGCGGCAGCGGACCGGCCGCCGGGATGTGCCCCTGGCCCAGCAGATGGCCGCAGAACAGCATGGGCACCCGCAGCAGGCCGGGGCACACGGCGCGCAGCGGGCGCAGCAACCGGCGTTCGCGCGGGCCCACCACGTCGTCCAGGCGCAGGGCGGGAAAGAGGCACAGCGGCAGTACGGCGGCCACCTCGCCGTCCCGGCGCAGCAGCAGGTAGCGGTAGCCCGCGGGGCCGAGGCGACCGCGCTCCATCGCCGCGAACACCCCCTGGGACCACAGCGGATCGTCGGCCGGGGCCAGCTTCCGCCAGACCTGTGGCGGCACGGCGCCGACCGTGCCCGCGACCTCGACCCGGTAGGGCGCCCGCGCCGCCGCGGGCGACGGTTCGCCCGGTCGCGGCGCCGCACCACGCTCTCGCCTCATGGATGCCTCCTCGGCGGCTGGGATCGGCGGCTGGTGTCGCCGGCTGGTCTTGGCGGCCGGAGCCCGTGCGCACGGCGCCGCTCAGCCGATGCGCAGCCGGGCGCCGTCGAGGTGCTCCCTGAGCGGCTCGGCCATGCGGGCGCGCGACGGCGGATGGAAGGCGAGCCCGGTCGCGGCCGAGGCGAGGTACGTGCCGTCGGGCGAGCCGATGAACGCCATCCCGCCGAGGGCGGACAGACACCGGGGCGCCGTGCGGGCGATGGCGTCCTGCGCCGCGTACCGGGCGTGCAGCGCCCGCACCAGGAGCGTGTCGTCCCACGCTTCGGTCTCCATGGCCGTCGCCACTGCCTCCACGGCGAGCATGGCGGCCTCGACATCGACCAGGAACGGCGTCGGATCGCCGCCGTAGCCGCCGGGTCTGGTCAGCACCCGCTCGACCAGGCCGCTGATCACCCCCAGATACCCGGCGGTCAGCAGGAGTTCGAACCAGAGGAAGCCCGCGACATTGAGCGCGTCGGGCACCGCGTCGGCCGTGACCTCGGTGGCGACGACCATCTGCGGATCGAGCTGCACCTCGGTGAGCACCACCTCGTCGCTCTCGGCCCCCGCCAGCACCGGGCTGCCCCAGAACGGCCGCACGCTCAGTCCGGGGGTCTTCGCCGGTACCAGCGCCACGGCGAGGCGCGCCACCCCGTCCTCGCCGGTGAGCGCCACGGAGGCGGTGAGCAGGTCCATCGAACGGGACAGGCTGCATGGCTTCTTGCTGCCGTTCAACACCACGCGCCCGCCGCGCAGTTCGGCCCGGATGTGCGGGCGCAGGATGTTCTGGCCGGTGTTGCCCTCCGCGAACCCGGAGGCCAGCAGCAGCCGTTCCCTGGCGACGGCGGTCAGCAGCAGGCCCTCCATCCCGGTGCCGTGTTTCGCGGTCTCCACCAGTCCGGCGACGGAGAAGTGATGCATGGTGGTGGCGACCGCGAGGGACGGGCAGCGGGCGCCGACGGCCCGCTGCGCCCGGACCGCCTGGAGCACCGTGGCTCCGGCGCCGGAGTGCTCGGCGGGCACCAGCAGTCCCGGCCCGCCCGCCGTGCGGAACGCCTCGATCGCGGGGCTCGGCGCGCGTTCCAGGTCGGTCAGCGGATGCGCGGCGAGCGCGGTGTCCAGGCCGGGGAGCAGCCGGTCGAGCACGGCGCGTTCGGTGTGCAGGAAGTTCACGGACGTCCCTTCTGTGGGCCGGGGCCCGACGGGGCCGCTCAGCCCGAGGTGACCAGGGGCAGCCGGGTGAAGGCCCGCATGCTGATGCTGTCCCGGCGCACCGGGCGCCGGGCGTGGTCCAGTCCGGGGAAGCGCGCCAGCACCTGCCGTACGACGGCGGCGCCTTCGAGGCGTGCGAGGGCCGCGCCCAGGCAGTAGTGGGCGCCCGCGCTGAAGCTGAGCACCCGGATGTCGGGCCGCAGCACGTCGAAGGTGTCGGGGTCCGGATGCCGGGCCGGGTCGCGGCCCGCGGCGGCGAGCACGGTGGTGATGTTGCCCCCCTGCGGGATCGCGACGCCGCCCACGGTCAGCGGCCGGGTGGCGATCCGCTCCGTCATCCGCACCGGGGTGTCCCAGCGCAGGGACTCCTCCACGGCGTTGGGCACCAGCGCGGGGTCCTCGCGCAGCAGGGCCAGCTGGTCGGGGTGGCTGAGCAGGGCGTGCACGGTCAGTCCGAGCAGGCTCGTGGTCGTCTCGAACCCGGCCACGAACACCAGCAGCAGCAGGTCGAGCAGTTCGCCCTCGCCGAGCCTGCCGTCGTCGGCCTCGCGCACCGCGAGCAGCGCGGAGACCAGATCGTCGGCGGGTTCGCGGCGGCGCAGCGCGACCAGCCGGGCGAAGTACCCGCGCAGGGCGGTCACCGCCTCGTCGGCGCGTTTCCAGTCCTCGTCGGTGCGCACCGGCTCCAGCAGTCGGCTGGCGTCCTGCCCGTAGTGGTGGAAGCGGTCCTGGTCGGCGTGCGGGACGCCGATCAGGTCGCCCACGACGGCCACCGGCAGCGGGTATCCCACCAGTTCCTGGAAATCGGCCGCGGCGCCGCCGCGGGTGGCGTCGGCGAACCGGTCGAGGAGGGCGGCGGTGGTGGTCTCGATGCGATCGGTGAGGGCGGCGACCCGGCGGGCGCTGAACCGGTCGGCCACCAGCCGCCGCAGCCGTACGTGATCGGTGCCGTTGGCGCGCAGCAGCGAGGAGTAGAAGAACACGGCGGCCGGATGCTCGCGCCAGTCGGGCAACTCCGTTTCGCACCAGGTGAGATCCGGCGTGAGACAGGAGGGATCGCTCAGCACCTGCTGGCAGTCGGCGAACCGGGTCAGGAAGTAGGTGTCGAGCGTCTCGTGGTAATAGACGGGAGCGATACGGCGCAGTTCGGCCAAAGCCGGATAGGGGTCTTCCTTCCCCTCGGCCGTGAACATCGACGAAAGCAGCGTTTCCGAATCCACCGTTGCGGCCTTTCCGGCCATCCGGTCCGGGAGCGGAGTGGCACGACGCCAGTATGTCCCTCGGCTGGTGCGGCTGCCATGCCGGTGAATTCTCCGGCCAATTATGACCCACCTCTGGCCGGATCCGATAAGGGGCGTGAAATACGCGCCCTCTTCACTACCCGAGGTGCGACGGGGTGGTGAAACAGGGTGAATTTATAAGTCATATAAGCGGGCTTTGCGTGCGGTTAAGGCGGCGGCCGGGACGGTAAATCATGGCTTTACCGCGATCCCGCGGCGAAACTCTGGAACACGGCCATGTCCGGACAAACACTTGACAGTGGCCCTGGCGGGCACTTGTATCGCGTACCCGACGCAGCAGCGCCCTTCACGTCCGCGCCGGCATCACCCCCCGAAGGGACCACGTGACCATGCCGCACGACCTCGACCGCATCCGGATCGGCTCCGCCCCCGACTCCTGGGGCGTCTGGTTTCCGGACGACCCCCGGCAGGTGCCCTGGGACCGCTTCCTGGACGAGGTCGCCGACGCCGGCTACGCCTGGATCGAACTGGGCCCCTACGGCTACCTCCCCACCGACCCCGCGCGGCTCGCCGAGGAGGTGGGCCGCCGCGGGCTCAAGGTCTCCGCGGGCACGGTCTTCACCGGGCTGCACCGCGGCCCCGCCGTCTGGGCGGACACCTGGGCCCACGTCTGCCGGGTCGCCGCGCTCACGCAGGCGATGGGCGCCCGGCACCTCGTGGTGATCCCGTCCTTCTGGCGCGACGACCGCACCGCCGAGATCCTGGAGCCGCCCGAGCTGACCGCCGAGCAGTGGGGCCACCTCGCCCGCGGCATGGAGCGGCTGGGCCGCCGGGTGAAGGAGACGTACGGCCTCGACATCGTCGTCCACCCGCACGCCGACACCCATATCGACACCGAGGCCCATGTCGCGCGCTTCCTCGACGCGACCGACCCCGGCGCCGTCGGCCTCTGCCTGGACACCGGCCACTACGCCTACTGCGGCGGCGACAGCGTCGAGTTGATCGAGACGTACGGCGAGCGCATCGGCTATCTCCATCTCAAGCAGGTCGACCCGGCCGTCCTCGCCGAGGCCGTCGCGCAGGGGCTGCCCTTCGGCCCCGCCGTGGCGCGCGGAGTCTTCCGCGAACCCCCGCACGGCGTACCGGAGCTGGGACCTGTGCTGGAGGCGGCGCAGAAGCTCGGAGTGGATCTCTTCGCCATCGTGGAACAGGACATGTATCCGTGCGAGCCGGACAAGCCGCTGCCGATCGCGGTGCGCACGCGGCGGTTCCTGCGGTCCTGCGGGGCGTGAGCAGCGAAGGGGCGAGGCGCACGGAAGGTGCTGCGCGTCCGCAGGACCGAACCGGCGTCCCGCCCGAACGCCGCGCTGCCGTATGGGAGTTCATCGCCCGTCTCGTCCGCTGGGCGCCGACCCGCGAGGACATCGCCGCCCTCCTCCTCGTCGGCTCCTGCACACGCGGGACCGCCCCGGCACTGCCGGCCATGACGCCGGGGCCGGGCGCCGTTCCCGCGCGACCCGCGCGGACGCCGTTCCTGCGCAACCCTGACGGATTCACGCCAGGCGCCGCCGGGAACCAACCGGAGGCACGCGGGCGTTGTTGAGGTGAACGGGGGCGCCCGCGCAGACGGGAGGACGAGGATGACACACCGTACGGAACCTCGTGAGACGGCTCCGGAACCCGCCGAGGCGGCGGCCCGGCGCCGGGAGCGCTTCGGGACCCTGCCCGAGCGGATACGTCCCGAGGACACGGTCGAGACCAGTCCGGCCACCCTGCCGGACCCGGCCCGCGACCGGTATCACGCGGACGAATGGCTGGTGCGGTACTGCGGCTGACGAAGCCCCCCGGTACCGCGGGGCTGACGAAGCCCCCCGGTACCGCGCGCGTCAGCCCCGCCGCACCTCCGCGACCGGCACCGGGCGGTGCTCGGCGCGGGAGAGCGTGCAGGCTTCCGCGATCCAGCCGGCCTCCAGGGCGTCCTCGACGGTGCACGGGGACGGCCTGGTGCCGGCCACCACCTCGGTGAAGGCGGCGAGTTCGGCGCGGTAGGCGTCTGCGAAGCGGTCCATGAAGAAGGCGTGCGGGGTACCGGACGGGAAGCTGCCCCCGGACCCGACCGGGCGCAGCGGCAGCCGGTCGTCCAGGCCCACCGCGACGGCGTCCGCGCTGCCGTGCAGCTCCATGCGGACGTCGTAACCCCGGCCGTTGTGGCGGGAGTTGGAGACCAGCGCGAGCGTGCCGTCGTCCAGGGTGAGGACCGCGCCCGCGGTGTCGGCGTCACCGGCCCGCGCGATGTGGTCGGCACCCCGGTTGCCGCCGACCGCGTAGACCTCGGCGACCTCGCGGCCCGTCACCCACCGGATGGCGTCGAAGTCGTGCACCGAGCAGTCCCGGAAGATGCCACCGGAGGCGGCGATGTACGCGGCCGGCGGCGGCGCCGGGTCCAGCGTCGTACAGCGCACGGTGTGCAGCGTCCCCAGCTCGCCCGCGCGTACGGCGGCGCGCGCGGCGGCGAAGCCCGCGTCGAAGCGGCGCTGGTAGCCGATCTGCACCGGCACCCCGCTGCCGCGCACACCGTCGCGCACCGCCACCCCCTCCGCCACGGTGCGGGCCACCGGTTTCTCGCAGAAGACCGGGACACCGGCCGCCACACCGGCCCGGATCAGCGCGGGATGGGCGTCCGTGGCCGCCGCCACCACCAGCGCGTCCACCCCGGCGGCCAGCAGCGCCCCCGGCGAATCCGCGACCTCGGCCCCGAACCGCTCGGCGGCGGCCGCCGCGGCCTGCGCGCACGGGTCGGCGAACACGAGCGATTCGACGGCGTCGAGCCCGGAGAGGGTCTCGGCGTGGAAGGCACCGATGCGGCCGAGGCCGAGGATTCCGATACGCATGGGTGTTGCCGCTCCTCAGGGGTCGGACGATAGGGCTCTCAAGGACGACGGGCGCCGGGCGACTCGCCTACAGACGGACCCAGTCGCCGCTCGCCGCGGACTCGGCCATCGCGTCCAGGAGGACCGCGGTGCGCACCGCGTCCGCGAGCGTCACGCCGTACGGTCTGCCCTCGGCGATGGAGCGCACGAACCGGTGGGCCTCGACGACCTTCAGATCGTCGTAGCCCATCGCGTTGGCGGCGGCCGGCTGGAACGCGGCGAACTCGCCGTCGCCGGGCCCGGCGTACACGGTGCTCACCGGCTGGTCCTGGAAGGAGGAGCCCCGGCTGACCGCGAGTTCGTTCATCCGCCGGAAGTCCCAGAAGACCGCCCCGCTGGTGCCGTGCACCTCGAAGCCGTAGGCGTTCTGCTCGCCGACCGAGACCCGGCAGGCCTCCAGGACGCCGCGGGCACCGGAGGCGAAGCGCAGCAGACAGCCCACGTAGTCCTCGTTCTCCACGGGGCCGCGTTCACTGCCGCCGGCGCGGGCGTGACCGGTGGCGGCACCGCTCGGGCGGGCGCGCTCGGGGACGAAGACCGCGGTGTCGGCTGTGACCGCGGTGATGTCGCCGAGCAGGAAGCGGGCCAGGTCGGCGCCGTGCGAGGCCAGATCGCCGAGCACCCCCCGACCGCCGCGCTCACGCTCGTAACGCCAGGTCAGGGCGGTGTCCGGGTGGGCGGCGTAGTCGCTGAACAGCCGGATGCGGACATGGGTGACGGTGCCGATCCCGCCCGCCGCGATCAGATCGCGGGCGGCCTCCACGGCGGGCGCGTTGCGGTAGTTGAAGCCGACCGTGCCCTGCACCCCGGCGCGCGCGACCGCGTCGGCGACGGCACGGGCGTCCCCGGCGGACAGACCCACCGGCTTCTCGATCCACAGGTGCTTGCCGGCCTCGGCCATGGCCACCCCGATCTGGCGGTGCAGGAAGTTCGGCGCGGTGACGCTCACCGCCGCGACGCGGGGATCGGCGGCCACCTCCCGCCAGTCGCGGGTCGCGGTGGCGAACCCGAACTGCCCGGCGGCCTCCTCGGCCCGGCCCGGCACCTCCTCGGCGACCGCGATCAGCCGGGGCCGCAGCGGGAGCCGCGGGTAGTGGTGGGGGAGACGGGCGTACGCCCGCGCGTGCACCCGGCCCATCCAGCCGAACCCGACGACGGCGACACCCAGCTCCTCCACCCTGCCCGCCTCTCCGCGCCGGTCCCACGGGACCGGACCGGCGTCCCGCTCCCGGCCACCTTTGTCCGGACATGGCGGTGCTGTCAACGCCCCGAACGGGCCGTGGTGCCGAAATCGCCGGTCCTCGGGGGCGCCTCCGGCTCGGATTTCACCGCGGGCCCTTCCACCCCGGCGCCCCCTGGAGATTGATGGCGTACGCCTTGCGGAGCGTCTCGTGCACGGTCCACGTCGTGCGGTCGCCCGCCCGCAGCACCGCCATGTCACCCGGTCCGACCCGCAGCGTCGGGCCGTCCTCGACCTCGATCGTGGCCGAGCCGCTGATCACCACGAACAGCTCGTCGGCCTCCGTGTCGGTGACCACGCCCGGCGTGATCTGCCAGATCCCGCGGAGCTGCCGGCCGTCCGCCGACTCCCAGACCACCTTCCCGGTGACCTCGGGGTTCCCGGAGACGATCTGTCCGGGGTCGAGGGGCTCGGGTTCGAGGGCGGCGTCGGGGATGTGGAGCGCGAAGCTGTGCGTCATGGCCCGACCCTAACGGCGCCCGCGCCCCGGCCGCCGTCGACAGAGTGTGCGGCATCGGCCCTGGTCGCAGGACACTTCGTCGGGCCGCGTGGACTGGCGGGGGCGCGGGGCGGGGGTGATCGTGGAAGACATGGCCGACTCCACCGCGGCGGACGGCCGGGCACACGTGGAGGGCGGGCCGCGCCCCGGCGGGCACAGCACCCGCGAGGCGCTCCTCTTCGGCGGGGTCTACGGCGCCGTCCTCGCCAGCTCGATGGTCGCCGCCCTCACCCGCTACGGCGCCAGCACCCCCGCGACCCGCCGCTACGACGCCCTGTGGCTGGTGGTCACCGCGCTCGCCTCCGCACTGGCCCACGGCTACGCCCACTACATCGCCGAGCGCGCCCCGCACCGCCGCTGGGACGGCCTGCGCGCCCTGCGCAACGAGTGGCCGCTGGTCGCGGCCGTCCTGCCCACGGTCTTCCTGCTCGCCGGCGCGGGCTGGGAATGGTGGCCGGCCAAGGGCGTCGAATACCCCGCCTTCACCCTGAACATCGTGATCCTGTTCACCCTCGGCCTGACCACGGCCCGCAAGGCGGCCCGCCCCTGGCCCGCCGCCGTCCTCATGGGCCTCGGCGACGCCCTCCTCGGCCTGATCGTGGTCGTCGCCAACACCCTCATCAAATGACCCCGGCCCCGACGTCGCCAGGCACCCGAGCGCATACGGTAAGGTTGACCTGCGTGATCACGCGGCACCCCGCGTGAGGCCGCAACGGGACGTGGCGCAGCTTGGTAGCGCACTTGACTGGGGGTCAAGGGGTCGCAGGTTCAAATCCTGTCGTCCCGACTCGGCAGAGTCGTGATCGAGGGCCGGTTTCGGAGAAATCCGAGACCGGCCCTCGATCGTTTCCGGGGACGACGAGCGGGTACGCATGCCTCTCCGGCGGAGAGCGAAGGATTTCGTCGTCGATCACGCCTGGCGCAACGGATCGGGAAGATCCATGGCGGCTGCGCGATGGAATCAGTACCATCCTGCACTGTCCGCTCAGGCCGCAGGACCACTGCCCGGCCGTATCCAGACAGGAAGCGCCGATGAACTCCCCCGCTCCGGAACGCCAGTTGCCGGTCACCGAGCGCACTCGTCACCGCCGCTTGCGGGAACAGGGCAGCCTGGACCGGGACCGGCTCGACGCGATACTCGACGCCGGCTTCATCTGCCACCTCGGCGTCACCGTCGACGGAACGCCCATGGTGGTACCGACCGTCTACGGCCGCGACGGCGGCACCCTGTACCTCCACGGCTCGGTCGCCAGCCGCAGCCTGGTCGCGTCGCCCGACGCCACGGTCTGCGTCACGGTCACCCACGTCGACGGACTCGTCCTGGCCCGCTCGGTGTTCGAGCACGGCGTCAACTACCGCAGCGCCATGGTCTACGGCACGCCCCGCCTGGTCACGGACGCCGATGAGAAGCTCGCCGGCCTGCGCTGCCTCACCGAGCACGCCACGCCGGGCCAGTGGGACTACGCCCGCGGCCCGAACCGCAGGGAACTCGCCGCGACCGCTCTGCTCGCCCTCTCTCTGGACGAGGCGTCGGTCAAGATCCGTACCGGTGCCCCGGACGACGGCGACGGCGACGACGCCCGGCTCGGCCTGTGGGCCGGCGTTCTCCCGTTGCGCGCCACCTGGGGCGCCCCGGAGCCGGACCCGGCGCTGCCCGAGGGCATCGAGCCCCCCGCCCATCTGACACGGCGGGCCGGCACACGGGCGAACTGAACCGCGTCGGTCACGGACCCGCCGGCTCCCCGGCGGGGACCAGCCCGACCGGCGCCGGCCGTGCGGGGATCGCCGGCCTCATCACCCTTCGCGGCGGCACTCCAGCGCCGCGAGCCTCCCGTCCCGTACCTCGGCGATCCGGTCGGCGACCGCCAGGCGGGTGGGGTCGTGGGTGACCAGGACCGTGGCGGTGTTCCGGTCGCGGGTGAGCCGGGTGAGCAGATCGAGGACGGCGGTGCCGCGCTCGTGGTCCAGGGCGCTGGTGGGTTCGTCGACGAGCAGCACCGTGGGGTCGTTCATCAGGGCGCGGGCGATGTTGACCCGCTGCCGCTGGCCGCCGGAGAGCTGGTGGGGGCGGCGCCCGGCCTGCCCGGCGAGGCCGACCGCGTCCAGCAGCGCCATGGCCCGGCCGCGCGCCCCGGCGGGGGAGCGGCCGTCGATGTGGGCCATCACCTGGAGCTGTTCGGCGGCGGTGAGCGAGGGCAGCAGATTGGGCTGCTGGAAGACGATGCCGATCCGCTCCCGGCGCAGTCCGGTCAGCTCGGCCCGGCTCAGCCCCGCGGTGCGGACGCCGTCGATGGTGACGGTGCCGCTGTCCGGCGTGATCAGCGTGGCGGCGACGGCCAGCAGACTGGACTTGCCCGAGCCGGAGGGGCCGACCACGGCGGTCAGGCTGCCCCGGGGGACCTCCAGGGCGACCCGGTCGAGGGCGGTCAGCCGGGTGTCGCCGTCGGGATAGGTGAGGGTGATGTCGCTCAGGCACAGGCTCATCGGGCACTCCCCAGGGCGGTCAGCGGGTCGACGGAGGTGATGCGGCGGATGGACAGCGCGGCCCCGAGGGCACCGAGTACGACCGTCACCGCGGCCGGGACCAGGAGCGTTGCGGGGGAGAGGACGAACGGCACGGCGCCGCCCGCGACGAGGGCGCCCAGCGCGGCGGCGATGCCGGTGCCGAGCAGCGTGCCGGCGACGAGCAGCACGACGGCCTGGCCGAGCGCGTCCCTGAGCAGATAGGCGGTGGAGGCGCCCAGGGCCTTCAGCACGGCGACGTCGGCGCCGCGCTGAATGGTCCACACGGTGAAGAAGGCGCCGATGACCAGCGCGGAGATGGCGAACAGGAAGCCGCGCATCAGCTGGAGGGAGCCGTTCTCCGAGGTGTAGGAGCCGATCGCGGAGAGCGAGTCGGCCCTGGCGACGGTCCTGGTGCCGGCCCGCCGGTCGATCGCCGCGAGGTCGGCCCCGGCATCGGTGGTGAGGGCGATGACGGTGGCGGCCGGGCGTTCCCCGTCGCCGGCGGGCGGCGCGGTCCCGCGCCACACGTCGAGGCTGGTCCAGACGACCGGGGTGTGGCTGAAGAAGGCGTCGCCCCGCACCGCGGCCACCGTCAGCCGCCGCCCGGCGAGGGTGAGGGAGCCGCCCTCGCGCACGCCGAGGGCGTCGGAGGCGCCGGTGGACAGCACCGCCGTACGCCCGTCGAGCCTGCCGCCGGCCGGGGCGAGCGGGGAGCCGGGGCGGACGCCGAAGACACTGACCCCGGCGCTCCGCTGCCCGGCGGTGGCCTTGGTGGTGCCGATCCCCAGCGGTTCGGCGCGCTCGACGCCGGGGGCCGCCGCCCACTGCCGCCACTGGGCCCCGGTGACGGCGGAGTCGGCGTACGACAGACCCTGGCCGCCGGCGGGCGCCTGGAAGGCGATCTCGGTGGCGGGCAGGCCGGTGATCGCCGACACGTTCTGCCGGCCCAGCCCGGCCGTCAGTCCGGACAGCAGCCCCACCAGCAGGGTGATCAGTACGACGACGGTTCCCATCAGGGCGAAGCGCCCCTTGGCGAACCCCAGGTCTCTCCAGGCGACGAACACGGCCTCGGCTGTCCTCTCCAGTGGTGGAAGCGGTAGGCCCCCACCGTCGCCGCCGGCCCCCCGTGCGCGCGTCCGGCGCGGGACGGCATTTCGCGGGCCGGAAGGCGGGACGCGGGTTCCACCTTTCGACAGAGGCCGCCGGCCTGGAGCCTCTCGTAGCCTGTAAGGCACTGTGAACACCGCTTCCCCCGCTCCGACCCCGACCGCTCGGGCCCTGTCCTGGTGTCTGCACCTCCTGGTCGTCGGCCTGCTCACGCTGGTCGCCTGGCGGGCGGTGACCGATGGCCGGGCCGCCGCCTGGCCCGCCGTCACCGCCGCCGTGGCGTGCGCCGGGGTCTACGCGGCCGGGCCCCCGCTGCCCGCCGTCCGCCGCTCCCGGCGGGCCGCGGCGCTGTGGCTCGCCGTGGTGGGCGCCGTATGGCTGGTCCTGCTGGTGCTGTCCCCCGACGCCGTGTGGGTGGCGTTCCCGCTGTACTTCCTCCAGCTCCATCTGCTGCCGCGCCGGGCCCAGATCGCGGCCGTGGCCGCCACCGCGGCGGCGGCCGTCTGCGGCTTCGCCGCCCACCAGGGGTCCTTCGGCGCGGCCATGCTGATCGGGCCCGCGCTCGGCGCCGCGGTCGCGGTCGCGGTGGTGCGGGGGTACGAGGCCCTGTACCGGGAGAGCGAGCGGCGCAGGCGGCTGATCGAGGAGCTGACCGCCACCCGCGCCGACCTGGACCGGGTCCAGCACACCGCGGGGGTGCTGGCCGAGCGCGAACGCCTGGCCCGCGAGATCCACGACACCCTCGCCCAGGGCCTGTCCAGCATCCAGTTGCTGCTGCGCGCCGCCGAACGCGCCCTGCCCGGCCGGCCCGATGCCGCCGCCGGCCATGTGGCGGCGGCCCGGCAGGCCGCGGTGGACAATCTCGCCGAGGCCCGCCGTTTCGTCGCCGCCCTCAGCCCGCCCGCCCTGGACGGCGGCACGCTGGCCGACGCGCTGGCCCGGCTGTGCGCCACCACCGGCACCCACCACCGGATTCCCGTGCGGTTCCACCTCACCGGCGACCCGGTCCCGCTGGCCACGGCACACGAGGTCGCCCTGCTGCGCATCGCCCAGTCCGCCCTCGCCAACACCGTGCGCCACGCCCGCGCCACCGGCGCCGACATCACCCTCGGCTACCGCGGCGACCACACCGCCCTCGACATCACCGACGACGGCACCGGCTTCGACCCCGCGCTGCTGCCCGCGCCCGACCCGGAGAGCGGCGGCTTCGGCCTGGCGGCCATGCGCGCCCGGATGCACGACCTCGGCGGCACCCTGACCATCACCTCCGCGCCCGGCCACGGCACCTCCCTGGCCGCGCGGCTCCCGCTCGCCGCCCCCGCCGACCGCATGCCCACGCCCACACCCACACCCGAGGCCCGTCCGTGACCGACGACAGCTCCCCGCGCACCCCCATCCGCCTGCTCCTGGCCGACGACCACCCCGTGGTCCGGGCCGGGCTGCGCGCGGTGCTGGAGACCGAGCCCGGCCTCGTGATCGTGGCCGAGGCCGCCACCGCGGAGGAGGCCGTCGCCCGCGCCGCCGGGGGCGATGTCGACGTCGTGCTCATGGACCTTCAGTTCGGCAGGGGCATGGGCGGCGCCGAGGCCACCGCGCGGATCACCGCCAGGGCCGGGGCGCCGCGTGTGCTCGTCGTCACGACGTACGACTCCGACGCCGACACGCTGCCCGCCATCGAGGCCGGCGCCACCGGCTACCTCCTCAAGGACGCGCCGCCCGAGGACCTGGCCGCCGCCGTACGCACCGCCGCGGCCGGCCGCACCACCCTCGCCCCCGCGGTCGCCGAGCGCCTCATGAACCGGCTGCGCGCGCCGGGCACCGCCCTGACCCGGCGCGAGACCGAGGTGCTCACCCTGGTCGCCGACGGCCTCTCCAACCAGGCCGTCGCCCGCCGCCTCCACCTCACCGAGGGAACCGTCAAGTCCCACCTGGCCCGCGTCTACACGAAGCTGGGCGTCGACTCCCGCACAGCCGCGGTCGCGACGGCCACGGACCTGGGGCTGATCCGGCGCTGAGTCCGGCGCGGTGCGCGAGGCGCGCACCGGAACACCAACCCGGCGCCGTGCCCGCCTACGCCAGGTCGCGCATGCGCCGGATGCCGCTGCTCCACACGGCCAGCGGGGTCAGGAAGGCGAGGGCGCAGATCAGCCACATCGCCCCCCGGTTGCCGAGGGCGCCGGCCGTGGCGCCGGCGGTGAGCGCGCCGAACGGCACCGCCCCCCAGGAGATGAACCGGACGGTGGCCATCACGCGGGGCAGCAGCTCCGGCGGGGTGACCGTCTGCCGGTGCGTGCGGGTGAGGATGCTGAGCACGACGATGCTGGCGCCGAAGCCCAGGTTGCCGAGCGCGAACAGCAGCAGTCCCCAGCCACCGCCCGCGAGCGGCATCAGCAGCGCGACGGACGCGCCGAACAGGGTGGAGGCCAGGATGGTGCGGGCGCTGCCGATGCGGCCGGCGAGGCGCGGGGTGAGCGTGGCACCGAGGAGGCTGCCGAGCCCCTCCATGGCGATCAGCACACCGACGAGTCCCGCCGGTGTGTGGAGCGTGCGCACCAGGAAGACCGGGAGCAGAGCCAGGAAGGCGCCGCAGGTGAAGTTGGCCAGTGTGGCCGCAGCGACGCAGGGGCGGATGACCTTGTGGTGGGTGACGAACCGCCAGCCCTCCTTGATCTGCCCCACCATCGACTCCGCCGGCCCCCCGGACCTGACGGGGGCGGGCCGGGGCAGGCTGCGCAGCAGCACCGCGGAGACGACGTAGCTGACGACGTCGAAGACGAGGGTGAGCGCGCCGCCGAAGATCTGGACCAGGAGACCGCCGAGCGAGGGGCCGCCCAACTGGGTGGCCGACACCGAGGCGGACGTCAGGCTGTTGCGGGCGGTCAGTTCCTCCTTGCTGACGATCGACGGCAGAAACGTCGAGTTGCCCACGTCGAACAGGACCGTCGCGAGCCCGATCACCAGTGCCACCAGGACCAGCTGGGCCAGATGCAGGACGCCGAACGCGGCCGCCACCGGTACCGACACCAGGGCCGCCGCCCGGACCAGGTCCATCGCGACCTGCGTACCGCGCAACGGCAGCCGCTGCACGATCACCCCGGCGGGCAGGCCGATGGCGATCCAGGCGGCGTACTGGGCCGCGGTCAGGAAACTGACCTGGAGGCTGGAGGCGTGCAGCACCCCGACCGCCACCAGGGGCAGGGCGACGGTGGTGATCGCGTCCCCGGTGCTGCTGATGGTGGACGCGGTCCAGTACCGCCAGAACGCGGAGGAGGAGCGCCGGTCCGCCGCCGGTTCGAGCGGTCTGACGTCCTGATGAGCCGTCACGAGATCTCGACCTCCATGGTCAGGTCCCGGCACCGCTGGATGACGAGGTTGACCCAGACCTGGGGCTGGTCGGGATCGAAGGACCGCATGGTCTCCAGGGCCCAGTACTCCTCGAACGCCAGCGCGTCCGGCCGGGCCTCGCGGAACCGGCGTGCCCGCCACTTCGGCGTGCGGGAGCCGAAGTTGCCCTTGCTCTCCAGCAGGGCGTCCACGGTGTGCCCGAGCGCCTTGCGGGCGGACAGCACCGCGCTGTCGAAGTCACCCGCGGCGAGCTGGCCGCCGGCGTCCTCGATGGAGGAGTCGGCCTCGGCGAGCGAGCGGGTGGTCACGAAGGCCCGGAAGGCGGACTTCTCGACCTTGCGCCGGCACTCGTCGGCCCAGGCGGCACCGCTGAGGGTGAGGCAGGTGCTCATCCGCTCCAGGAACAGCTCCTCGGCGTCGATCAGCGCCTTGGCCGTGGAGCTGCCGGCCTCGAACTGTTCCCAGCTGACTTTGTCGATCATCTGCTGGACCTGGCTGTCGAGCCAGTACTTGATCTCCCAGCGGCGGCCGTCCACGTGCAGCACGACCGCGGGCACGACACCGGGCTGCAGCGGCACGGGGATGGTACGCGCGCTGTCACCGGTCCACGGGGTGGAGGAGACGACGTTGAAGTCGTAGTCGCTGGACTCGTTGGACCAGCCGCGGGCGACCGAACCCACACAGCACACCGCGAGGCAGTCCGCCGGTATGAGCCCGCGGCGATCCATCTCCTCCAGGCAACCGGTCAGACTTGTACTCATCGCTCTACCTCCTGGGAAATTTCTCGCCTCAGCGTTCAGCACGGCCGCTCATGCCGTCAACCGCCACGTGAGACAGGGGTGTTGAGGCCGGAATGGGCGGCTACCGGTCGTGCTCAGCGCCATACGGCGAAGGGGGTGTCGGTCTCCTCGGGCGCGAAGGAGCCGTGGTCGTAGCGGTAGGCGGCATCGGTGAGGAACTTCTCCCCCTCGGCCACCAGCAGGATGTCGCCGACCCGGTCCCGTGCGGCCGAGCCCGGCGCGAAGACCCGGTTCGCCGGCATGACCCGCACATCGCGGGGGAGCGCCGCGCGCAGTCGTGCGGACAGGCCGGGGCCGCCGTCGCGGTCCTCGGGATACAGCCAGCGCATGCGTCCGGCGCCGCCCATCGTGAAGCCGTGCCGCTGTCCCATGTGGTCGAGCAGGTCCGCGAGCGCGGGGTCGTGCACCGTGGGCACCAGACCGTGGTCGGCGTGGGCCACCACCACGACGCCCCGCGCGACCAGCGCGTCGGCGAACGCGCCCAGAGCCGTGAGGACTTCGGTGGTGTGGGTGTCGTACCCGTGCCGGTGCACGTGCTGGTCGACCTCCACGTAGCACCACAGGAGGCAGGGCTGTCCGCCGCCGTGCCGGGCGAGTGCCTCCTCGACCGCCGTGCGGACGCGGGCGGTCACCTCGGCGGACGTCCGCCCGCGGTAGGCGCCGTGCTCCGTGTAGAAGGAGTGGCCCGCGAGCGGGTGGGCGTGTGCCAGCAGGGCGTCGCGCCAGGCGGAACCGTAGTGCTCCATGTCGCCGAGCACCGCGAGCGGTGTCCGGCCGCGGCGGGCCGCGTCGGAGAAGACGTTGTCGGCGGCCGGGGTCAGGCCGGCGCCGTGGTAGTCGAGGAAATTGATCAGCTCGGGGCCGCCCGGGGGCGCCGAGAAGACCACTCCGGGCACCGCGTGGTCGTCGACGCCGAGTCCGGTCAGGGAGCTGAGCCAGCAGGCGGAGGACGTCGTCGGGGAGACCGCACGCATCAGCCGGACGTCGGCGGACGGCCAACAGGGGCGCGCCGCAGCGAGGTTGACACCGTCCAGCGCGAGCACGACGACGTGCCGCCGCGGGTTCTCGGCCATCACACGGTCGAGCCGGCCGCGGAAGTCGGTGAGGGACATCGGTGCAGGGGCGTTCACCGGGGAGGGACCACACTCTCTGTCGGACGTACCCGGCGGAAACCGGATCTGACGGGGCGTCGGGCGGACGGCGCACGGAACGTCGTCGGCGCCGTCCGGGGCACCCCCCACCCGGCGGTCCTCACTGGGCCCGGCGCAGTGCCTGGCCCGCGGTCTGCGCCGGTGCGCGGGTGGGGCCGAACAGACGGACCGTGAGGTCGCCCGGCTGATGCAGCCGGATGCGGGGGTTGAGACCCTCGCCGCGCATCGGCTGCGCCTGAGGGGTCCGGGCGGGGGCGGGCGCGGTGCGGTTCAGCCGCTCCTCGGCCAGTGCGCCGATGATGTCGGCCCACTGGCGGGTGTGGCCGGGCATCTGCGGCCTGCGGGAGGACTCGCGGATGCGGTTCCACAGACCTGCCTCGCTCCACTGCGTGAAACGGCGGTGGGTGTTCTGCCAGGACACGGTGAACGTCTTCGGCAGCGCCCGCCAGGGCACCCCGCTCACCAGGACGTACACGATCGCGGCGAACATCGCCTCGTCGTCGGCGCGTTGGGTGCCGCCACCCTGCGGCCGCGCCGCGGGGCGCGGGAGGTAGGGACGGGCCAGCGGCCACAGCGCCATGGGGGCGAGCCAGGCGAAACGGCCGGCGCCCGGTGTCGTCGCCTGGGACTGCGGGTAGGGCACCGGCGCCTCGGGCAGACGTGCGGCGCCGGGAGCGGGTGTCTGCCGCAACGGGGAGACGGTCTGCGGGTACCGGGTCACTTGGCCTCCAAGGCGGTCGCAAGGGCACGGAAGACCAGCGCGGTCGAGGCCGCGCCCGGATCCTGATGGCCGACACTGCGCAGGCCGAGATAGGAGGCCCGGCCGCGCCGGGCCTGCATCGGCTCGGTGGCGCGCGCCCCTTCGGCGGCAGCCGTGGCCGCGGCCCGCGCGCAGGCCGCGAGTCCGGCTCCGGCCGCGGCCTCGCGGGCGAACGCGTCGGCGGCCGGCCCGTACGCGTCGTACATGGTCTTGTCGCCCGGCCGGGCGGCGCCCAGGCGCTGGATGCTGTCACGGGCCGCGGCGAGCGCTGCCGCGAGCCGGTGCGCGTCGGTCTCGGGTCCGGGAGAGTCGAGGGTCTTGCCCAGGGCTTTGAAGGAGTTGCCGAACAGCGGTCCGGAGGCCCCTCCGATGGACGAGACGAGGGTGTCGCCCGCGGCGACCAGAAGCCGGCCCGCCGTCGCGTCGTCCGTTCCGCCCGCCTGGAGGGACCGCACGACCGCGGCGTACCCGCGTTGCATGTTGACGCCGTGGTCACCGTCGCCGATGGCCGCGTCCAGGTCGGTCAACCGGTCCTTCTCCTGGTCGATGAGCGCTGCCGTCGTGCACAGCCACTCGTGTATCCGTGCGGGGTCCAACGGTCGTCCTCCCGTGCATGTGTGGTCGTCAGCTTGTGCCACCCGCGGCAGCCGGGGCGCGGCGCCGGGGTGCTCACCGGTGTCGTGCAGAGGTCGAGGAGGCGAAAGCCGGCGCGGCGGACGGTGACGGGCACGTCCGCCGCGCCCGACCCGCTGACGCCAGGGCCGGCCGGCGTCTGCGGGAGGGTCTGGACGAGGGACGGCCCGGCCGTGCCCGGTACGGCGACCGCGAACAACTCGGCCGGGCCCGGCGGGAGATGGACGGGGAGGAGCGCGTCGTTGCGCCGGAGACGGGAGCCGGGCCGGCGACTTCTCTGTGCACCGGATCGTGCCCCGGTCCGCCGGGGTGGACGATCCCCCTCGCGGTGAGCGTGTCGGACGCAAACGCCGCGGCCGTGTTGATCAGCCTCTTCAGGACGCCCCCTACCATGAGCGGCCGCTCGCACCGAGCGGTCGTCAGACCCGTGCACGCCTGGTCATGACGAACGCGGTACCTGAGCCAACTCATCCGCGCGATCAGAACACTGTTCTCCATCGCTGAACGATTACCTGAAAGTTAGATTTCCGTACCCCGGCTGTCAAGGGATGGCCATGCCCGACAATCCACGGTTTTCGCTGGTGGGCAGGGGTTTCGGGGGAGAGATGTCCTGTTCAGAGAATGGTCGGGCGACCGGTGGCTCGGGACGCTCCCAGTTCGCGCGAAAGGTTCCGTGCCGTCTCGCGGGCCGCGATCGCGTGCGCCTCCCGGTTCGGCTCGGCGAGCAGCCGCTCGACCGGGCCGACGACCCCGATGGCGCCCGCCACCGCCCCGGTGCGGTCGAAGACGGGCGCCGCGATGCCGGCGTCCCCCAGCGTCGACTCCTGGCTGTCCAGGGCGTAGCCGACGTCCTGGGCGCGCTCCAACTGGGCGGTCAGCTCCGCCGGTTGGGTCACGGTCCGGCCGGTGAGCGAGTCCAGGGGCCCGTCCAGGGCGCGCTTGCGCACCTCGGGGGCGGAGAAGGCGATGATGGCCTTGCCGAGGGCGCAGGCGTTCCAGGGCAGCCTGGCGCCGGTCTCCAGCGTCTGCACGCCTCCCCGCGGGCGCGGCGCGTGATGGACCACCAGCACCTCGTCCCGGACCAGCACACCCACCCAGACGGCTTCGTCGGTCCGTGCGGCCAGCAGGTCGGACCAGGTCACCGCGCGGGTGCGCAACTCGTGGGTGTCCAGGTAGGCGTTGCCGAACGTGACCAGCGCGGGGCCCAGGCGGTACTTGCCGGACTCGGGGTCCTGTCCCACCAGGTCCTCGCACTCGAGGGTGCGCAGCAGGCCGTGGACGGCCGACTTCGAGACGCCGACGCGCTCGGCGAGCTCGGTGACGCCCAGCCGCGGTGCGGCCGTCAGCTCCCGCAGGATGTGAACGGCACGCCTGACCGACTCAACCACCACGCTCTTTTCCTCATGCTCCGGTGTGGGTTCTGTATTGATGAATCATGTTCTGGTATTTAGGCTACGCGTTCATGAACCCGTCCGTCGGCATCGTCCTGGTGTCACACAGCGTAAAGCTTGCCGACGGGGTGGCGGAGCTGGTCGGGCAGATCGGATCGGATCGCGTGCCGGTCGTCGTCGCGGGAGGTGACGACCATGGCGGGCTGGGCACCAGCTACCGCCGTGTCCGCGAGGCGCTCGGCGCGGCGGACCGGGGGGCCGGTGTCGTCGTGGTGCCGGACCTGGGCAGCGCGGTGCTGACGGTGCGTGCGGTCCTCGAAGACCACCGCCGCCCGGATGTCGTCCTCGCCGACGTGCCCTTCGTGGAGGGCGCCGTCGCGGCCGCGGTGGCCTCTGCGGGCGGCGCGGATCTCGCCACCGTCCTCAAGAGCGCGCAGGAGTCACGTCATGTCAGCAAGTTCTGAGGCCGCGCCGCCCGTGTGCCGTGCGCCCTTCAGGGGGTGGCCGTGCGGCCCAGGCGGGATTCCAGTCCGGCCAGCCGGTGTGCGGCGAGCGGCACACTGAGCCGGCCCACCCCGACGAGAGCGCCGGTCCGGGCCGACCACACCGGCTGCACCTTGCCCTGGACACCGCGGGACAGCAGCGAGTCCACCGCCGCCTGCGGCTCCTCGGGGAAGATCACATAGGGCAGGCCGCCCGCCGCGGCGACCGGCTCCGGCAGCCCGGCGGCCGCCAAGAGGTCGCGTACATACGGCTTGTTCACCGTGATCCGGTCCCGCAGACCGGCGGTCACGTCGCCGAGCCCGAGGACGCGCCGTCCGATGCGCAGCGACAGCGAGGAGGCGCCGAGCGGCGCCACCGCGTCGCGGACCCTCGCGGTCAGGGCGGCGGACGCGACGCAGTAGCCCAGACGCACTCCGCCGAGGCCGTACGCCTTGGACAGTCCGCGCACGACGATCAGGTTGGGCACCTCCGCGGCGAGGTTCGCCGCGCTGAACCCGGCGGGGCAGTAGTTGGCGTTGGACTCGTCGATCAGTACCACCGCACCCCGCTTCGCGGTGTCCGCGCACAGCTCGCGCACCGCGTCGAGACCGGCGAAGCGGTCGTCGGCGAGCGCGGGGCGCTCCAGGAGCACGATGTCACCGGGCGGCCCGGCGCCGAAGGGCACACAGCGGCCGCCCGCCCTGGCCACCCAGTGCGGGTGGTCGGGGTAGACGTCGGTCAGGACCTCCACCGTCGCGCCGGCGGCCAGCAGGCTCAGGTCGTGCAGCAGCGGGCCGACGCCGGCGCCGCAGGTCACCGACGCGGACCAGCCGGGGCGCCCGAAGAAGTCGGCGACCGCAGGACCGAGTACGCCTTCGCCGTAGGGGTCCTTGACCATGTAGTCGCCGGTGTACGGCAGGCCCTCGGCCACCTCGGCGGTCAGTTCCTGCGCCACCACCGCCATGACGTCCGCGCCCAGCAGGTCCCGTTCGTCCTGCGTCCAGGCGAGGTTGAGCAGGTCCGCCCCGTCGGACAGGGCACCCAGCTTCTCGTACGAGCCGATGGCGAGGGGCATGGAGGGGGGACCGCCTTCCGGATCGGTGACGGCCTGGGGGGGGGGGGGGGGGCCCCCCCCCAGCCGGTCGCGGGGGGGGGGGCCAGTGTCCCCCCACCCCGAAAACACCCCTTTCCCGACAGAAAGCCCGCAAACCCCACCCCTCCCCCACCCCGAGGAGACTG
>NZ_JBVJUC010000001.1:814614-861323 GCF_055605065.1 Streptomyces sp. NPDC037203 | reverse complement strand
CCTTTAGGAAGGGCCACCCGTTTTTTGGGAGGAGCAGGGGGGGGGGGGGGGGGGGGGGGGCCCTCTTTCGGGGTGGGGGGGGGCTGGGGGGGGGGCGCGGCCCCCCCCCCCAGGCCGGTCGTGAGGGGGAGTGCCGGTGTCAGCGCACCCGGAGCACGCTGCTGCCCGGATAGAGCGCCTGCGAGCCCAGCTCCTCCTCGATCCGGATGAGCTGGTTGTACTTGGAGGTGCGGTCGGAACGGGACAGCGAACCCGTCTTGATCTGGCCGCAGTTGGTGGCGACCGCGAGGTCGGCGATCGTGGTGTCCTCGGTCTCTCCGGACCGGTGCGACATCACCGCGGTGTACCCGGCCTTGTGCGCGGTCTCCACGGTGGTCAGGGTCTCGCTGAGCGAACCGATCTGGTTGACCTTGACCAGGATGGAGTTGGCGTAGCCGTCGCGGATGCCGTCCTTCAGCCGCTCGACGTTGGTGCAGAAGACGTCGTCGCCGGTGAGCTGGATCTTGTCGCCCAGCTCGCGGGTGACCTGCTTCCACCCCTCGATGTCGTCCTCGGCCATCGCGTCCTCGATGGAGGCGATCGGGTAGCGGGAGACGAGCGTGGTGAGGTAGGCGATGTGCTCCTCGACCGAGCGCTTGACGCCCTCGCCCGCGTAGTCGTACACCCCGTCGTGGAAGAACTCCGAGGTGGCCGGGTCGAGTACGAGGACGATGTCCTCGCCGGGGGCGTAGCCCGTCTGCTCGATCGCGCGGACCACGAAGCTCAGGGCCTCGTCGGCGGAGCGCAGGTTGGGGGCGAAGCCGCCCTCGTCGCCGACGTTGGTGTTGTGGCCGGCCTCCGCCAGGGCCTTGCGCAGGGTGTGGAACACCTCGGAACCCATCCGCACGGCCTCGGCGAAGTTCGCCGCGCCCACCGGCGCGATCATGAACTCCTGGAAGTCGATCGGGTTGTCGGCGTGGGCACCGCCGTTGATGATGTTCATCATCGGCACCGGCAGGGTGCGCGCGCCGACACCGCCGACATAGCGGTACAGCGGGAGCCGGTGGGCCGCGGCGGCGGCCTTCACCGTGGCGAGCGAGACACCGAGGATCGCGTTGGCGCCGAGGGCGCCCTTGTTGGGCGTGGCGTCGAGCCTGATCATCGTCTCGTCGACGAGGTACTGGTCCACGGCGTTCAGGCCGCGCAGCGCCTCCGCGATGGGCCCGTTGACCGCGTCGACGGCCTTGCGCACGCCCTTGCCGTGGAACCGGGCCCGGTCCCCGTCGCGCAGTTCGACGGCCTCGTTGGCACCGGTCGAGGCTCCGGACGGGACCGCGGCGCGGCCGAACGAGCCGTCCTCCAGGGTGACGTCGACCTCGACGGTGGGATTGCCACGGCTGTCGACGATTTCACGGGCTACGACTCGGGATACCGCGGTCATGTGACTCCTCGGACGCATTGATTAACTCGCCACCATCCTGCCAGAGTTGTGCGGGCCGTGCGACGGACGTCTCACTATTCGCAACCCAGGCCCCCCGATTGAGCTGGCCTATCCTCAATTGATCGATGCCACCGCGGGTTGGGCATGTTCCGCGCACCCGATGTTTCGCGACCGCACGAAGGAGTTCACCCAATGACGGTTGTCGGCATGCGTGACACTCAGCTCACCTGCTCGTTCTGCGAGAAGAGACAAGACGAAGTCTTGAAGATCGTGTCCGGGCCCGGCGTGCACATCTGCGACGGCTGTGTCGACCTGTGCGCCGAAGTGGTCGCGGAAACGAGAAACGGGGGGCAAAAGGCAGGTCTCGCCGGCGGCCTTCCGAAGCCACGTGAGATACGGGCATTCCTGGACACTTATGTGGTGGGCCAGGAGCGGGCCAAGAAGTCGCTTTCCGTCGCCGTGTACAACCACTACAAGCGGGTGCGCGGCGCGGCCGTGGACGACGACGACGTCGAACTGGCCAAGTCGAACATTCTGCTCCTCGGGCCCACCGGCTCCGGCAAGACCCTGCTCACCCAGACCCTGGCCCGGATCCTGGACGTCCCCTTCGCCATCGCCGACGCCACCGGCCTCACCGAGGCGGGCTACGTGGGCGAGGACGTGGACGCGATCCTGATGAAGCTCCTGCAGGCCGCCGACCACGACCCGCGCCGGGCGGAGACCGGCATCGTCTACATCGACGAGATCGACAAGATCGGCCGCCGGGGCGACGGTCCGGCTGTCTCGCGTGATGTCTCCGGCGAGGGCGTCCAGCAGGCCCTGCTGAAGGTGCTGGAGGGATCGGTGGTGACGGTCGCCCCGCCGGGACGGGGGACGGGCGCGGTCGCCGGCAGCCGCAGCCGCACCGCCCAGGAGGGCATCCAGATCGACACCTCGCACATCCTCTTCATCGTCGGCGGCGCCTTCGCCGGCCTGGAGAAGATCATCGAGGCGCGTATCGGGGCCCAGGGCATCGGCTTCGGCGGCAGCGTCCGGTCCCGGCGCCAGACCGCGGCGGACGACCTCTTCGCACAGGTGACGCCCGAGGACCTCGTGAAGTTCGGGATGATCCCGGAGCTGATCGGCCGGCTGCCGATGGTCACCTCGGTGGCCCAGCTGGACCGGGACGCGCTGCTGCGGATCCTCACCGAGCCGAAGAACGCCCTGGTGCGCCAGTACCGCAGGCTGTTCCAACTGGACGGCGTGGAACTGGCCTTCGAGCCCGCGGCGCTGGAGGCGGTGGCCGACCAGGCGCTCAGCCGGGGCACCGGGGCCCGTGGTCTGCGGGCCATCCTCGACGAGGCGCTGCTGCCGGTGATGTACGACGTGCCGTCGCTGGAGGACGTGGTGCGGGTGACGGTGACCGAGCGGACCGTGCTGAAGGGCGAGATGCCGCTGCTGGTGCGCGAGGACGACTCGGTGGTCGAGCAGGACGCGAACGGGTGACGGCGGCCCGCCGCGGCTGATGTGTGGCGGGCGGAGCCGGGGAGCGGGACACCCGGCACCGCCCGCCGGTCCGTGGGCGGGGCGGAGGCGGCCGGCGTCCGGACCGGCCGTCCTCAGTCGAGCAGGCCGTAGGCCGCCAGCGCGTCCTCGGCGGCGGCGCTCTCGAAGGCGCCGAGTTCCCGGAAATAGCGCCGGGTCTGCTGGGAGGTGGCACGGGCGTGACCGCTCAGCACCTCGGGCGTGTACACCTCGGCGAGGATCTGCTCGGCCTCGTCGCCCGTCAGCTCGTAAGCGGTGAGTTCCTCGCGCAGCGCGTCGAGATCGGGGCGCAGGAAGGCGTCCATCAGCGCCGGCACCAGCCGGCCGGCCGTTCTGCGCTCCGCCGGTTCGAGGTGCGCCCACAGGCGGTGCAGGAAGTGTGCGAAGTAGGCGTGGTGGCGCCCCTCGTCGAGGGCGTGGTCCCGGATTGTGCCGGTGACGGCGGGGGCCACCGCCTCGCGTTGCGGGATCTCGGCGAGACTCGCCGAGATCAGCGTCTCCGAGACGATCACGAACAGCAGCTCGGCCAGGGGGCGCTCACCGGCCGGCAGCTCGGCCAGCAGATCGCTCAGACGCCGCAGGAAGAAGGGTTCCTCGGGCAGTCGGGGGGCCGTGCCGGTCACCGCCTGCACCTGGGCCGCGAGATCCGCGGAGAACAGCGCGTGGTACGCCTCGTCGCAGTACATCTTGTAGGCGTCGAGGCGCATTTCCTCGGGCACCGGGACGCCCACCGTGCCGCGTGCGATGCCCAGCACGGTGCGGTTGACGACCAGGTACTCGAGTTTGGCGGTGAAGTCCAGGTAGCGGTACAGGTGCTGGACCAGCACCTCCTGGAACTGCGGCGCGGGCAGCTCGCGGACGAGCGGGTGCCGGGTGACCGGTACCAGGTCGGGCGGGAACAGCCACGGTGCCGGGCCGCCGTCGCGGGGATCGGCGTCGAGCACCCGCCGGGGCGAGCTGCGCACACTGGAGCGCTCGTACCAGCTGCGGAAGGGACTGCGGTAGGGCGCGGGCTCGCCGTCTGCGACGGCCGGATCGGCGCCGTCGGCCTCAGTGGAGGTCTCGTCGCCCTCCGGGGCCGTCCCCGGATCGGGCGACGGCGCGCGCAGCAGGCGCCGGGGACAGTACGACAGGGCCGAGCAGCCGACGAACATCCCTACCGTCCCGCACATGCCGGGCCCTTTCCGGGGGAGCTCCCGCGCGCGGTCGCGGTCACGCCACGACCTCCACGACTCCGTGCCCGAGCAGCTGGACGGCGAAGTCCACGGTGTCCTCGGTGGCCTCGTCGACCCCGACGCCGTACTCCTCCGCGAGTCCGGCAGCGACCTGCCGCAGCGTCGAAGTGCCGTCGATGCGGCGGAAGATGGCCTGGGCGACGTCGTCCAGTTCCAGGGCCTGGTCCTGCACGGCGATGTACAACTTGCCGCGGTACTTGCGGGTGCGGGCTTCCATCCGGCGGCGCACCACGCTGTCCGGCTGCAACTCCGGGTCACTCATCAGTGAATCTCCACATCGATCGACAGATCTCTGCATAGCTGCACGACTCGGGTCACCCAGCCTCCGGGCCGGTCGTGGGGGAGGTCGCGCATGGTCTCCACCGCCCAGTAGTCCTCGTACGACAGCTGCTGGGGCCGCACTTCGTGGAATCGCCGGGCCCGCCATTTGGGTGTACGGGAGCCGAACGCCCCGTGGCTCTCCAGGAGTGCGTCGACCACGTGGCCGAACGCCTTGCGGGCCGACAGCACGGCGCTGTCGGTGTCGTCCGCGGCCAGCTGGCCGAGCGCGTCCTCGATCGAGGCGTCCGCCTCGGCGAGCGAACGTGCCGTCACGAAGGCGCGGAAGGCGGTCGCCCCGAGTTCCAGCCGCCGGCCGCGCACCCACGAGGTGCCGCTGAGCGTGAGGCAGGTGACCAGCTGCTCCAGGAACCGCTCCTCCGTCCCGGTCAGCACGTCGGAGGCGACGGTGCGCTCCTCGAACCGCTCCCAGGAGACCTTCGCCAGCATCTGGTCCACCTGGGTGTCGAGCCAGTACGTGACTTCCCAGCGGCGTCCGTCGACGTCCGCCACCGCCACGGGCACCGAGGCCGGCCGCAGCGGCACCGGGATGGAGTACACGGCGGGCCCGTGCCAGGGTCCGGTGGCGATGACGTTGAAGTCGTAGTCGCTGCCCTCGTTGGCCCAGCCGCGGGCGACGGACCCCGCACACGTCACGGCGAGGTGGACGACGGGCAGCAGCCCGAGGTCCTCCAGTCCCTCCAGGCAGCCGAGCAGGGCCGACTTCGCCGCCAGCGCTTCCCAGGGGCCCTGCACCAGGGCGGTGTCGGGATTGCGCACCGGGCCACGCCTGGTCATTCCGCGCGGACCACCGAGGTCAGCAGTCCCAGCTCCAGGGCCTCGGCGGCCAGCGGGGTCACGGCGGCGGGATCGGCGCCGAGGGCGGCGACCAGCTCGCCGTAGGGCCGCTTGCCGTCCAGGGCGTGCAGGAACCGCAGCCAGTCGGGGTTCTCCACCTCGTCCAGCACGTACTCGATGCTGCCGTCGACCACGAGGTACCACACGGCGGGCTCGTCGGCGGAGTGCAGCAGCAGGACGTGCTCGGGCAGCTCCAGCACCTGCTCCTGCGTGACCTCCGTGCGGCGCACCACGCGGGCCTCGACGGCCTCCCGCTCGGCCGCCCAGTCGGTCACCGGAACGCTCTGCGGCACCGGCGCCTTGCGGGACTCGACGTGCGGGGTGGGCAGATCCCGGGTCATCCGCTCCAGCAGCCCGAGGTTGACCACGCGCAGCAGCAGCTCCACATGGCCGGCCGACGGGTCCTGCTCCAGCCTGCGCAACTGGGCGCGGACCTGGTCGGCGTCCAGGCGGTCGCGGGCGGCGTCGCTGGCGAGCGCCTCGTCGAGCAGCTGATCGCCGTTCTGGGCGAGCATCCGCAGGAACGTGCGGTAGGTGAGGTGTTCGCCGCTGCCGTAGAAGAAGGGGCCCTTGGGGCGGTTGACCATCTCGGGCGGCAGGATGCCCACCATGGCCCGGCGCAGGATCTGCTTGTCCCACACCAGGTTCGCCCGCAGCGGTTCGGGCACGGCCGCCACCAGCTCGATCAGCCGGTGGTCGAGGAAGGGCACCCGCGCCTCGATGCCGTTTCCGGCCGCGGTGCGGTCCTCGTGCCAGCAGTTGTAGAGCTGGACGTCGCGGTACTTCCAGCGGAACAGCTCCGCGTACGGGTCGCTCGCCGGGCGGCCCGCCACGTCGCGCAGATAGCGGGAGCTGACCATCGAGCGGCCCGCCCCGTCCCACCACGCGCCGACGTCCGGGCGCAGGGCGCGGTCACGGGCGGTGCCGAGGGCGTCGACGTTGCGCACGAAGTCGGGCCACTCGCCGCCGCCCGCCATGGTCTTCGAGTAGCCGCCGTTGAATTCGTCGGCGCCGCCACCCAGCAGCATGGCCTTGATCTCGGGGGCGTGCGCGCCGACGTAGCGGTACATCTCGTACTTGTAGAACGTCTCGGGGCCCGCGAGCGGCGTCTCCAGCAGCCACAGGTGCCGCTTCCACTCCTCCGCGGAGGGGGTGTGCGAGGAATCCAGCAGCACCTGGTGGTTGGCCAGGCCGAGGACGCCGGCGATGTGGTGCGCGGACTCGGCGTCGCCGTTGGCGAGGGTGCTGCCGTTGAGCGCGGTGAACGTGCGCGGCTTGAGGGAGGCGAGCGCCGCCACGGCCGCCGAGTCGATGCCGCCGCTGAGGAAGAGGCCGATCTCGACGTCGGCCATCTGGCAGTCGTCGATGCTCTCGGCCAGGATCCTGCCGTAGTCCGCGACGAGCTGGGACTCGGAGGCGGCCGCGTCGCCCTCGTAGGAGGGGAAGTCCCAGTAGCGGTGGGTGGAGCGGGAGCCGTCGCCGAGGTCGAGCGTCACGATCGACGCGGCGGGCACCAGCTCGATGTCCTTGAACCAGGAGTGGGCCGGGCTGTCGTCGGTCACCGGCGCCATGCTGAGCAGCTGGTCGCCCAGCGCCCGGTCCCAGTCGAGTTCGCGCGGGCAGTCGGGGTCCTCGAAGAGTGCCTTGATCTCGGACGCGAAGACGACCCGCTCGCGGTTGAGGTGGTAGAAAAGCGGCTTGATGCCGAACCGGTCGCGGGCGAACACCAGACGGCCGCGGTCGCGGTCCCACAGCACCAGCGAGAACATGCCGCGCACCTGGTCGAGGAAGCGCAGACCGTCGCGGCGGTAGAGATGGAGCAGCACCTCGCAGTCCGAGCGGGTGCGCAGCCGGGTGCCGGCGGGCAGACCGGCCGCCAGCTCGCGGTGGTTGTAGATCTCGCCATTGGCGATGAGCACCAGGCCGCCGTCGTCCGTGGCGAGCGGCTGCGCGCCGCCCTCCGGGTCGACCAGGGACAGCCGGACGAAGCCCAGGCCCAGCGGACCGGAGCGGAAGTAGGTCTCGTCGTCGGGGCCCCGGTGGGCCACCGCGTGTGCCATCCGGCGGAGCAGGGCGTCCGCTTCCTCACCAACGGGACGGCCGTCGACTCGGGCAATGCCGGACAGGCCACACATACTTCTACCTCGCTCGCTGCGGAGACTGGATTGACGCCGGATCCGGTGCCGGCGCGGCACCGGGCTTGCCGCGCCCGGCCGGGACCGGGCGCGGCAAGGAGTCGTCCGAGCACACTCAGACGACCATCTTCAGGACGGTGCCGGAGGTGACCTCCTTGGCAGCCGGCTTGGCGTACTTGCGCATATCATTCACCTCCCTGTGAAATCTCTGGAATGCCTCAGGCGGGAAAGTCGCCCTCGGCATTCCCGAATTCCGACAACGGAATGCAACAAGCCGCGCGGTGGGCCCGTCAAGGTCCACATGAGACAGTCAACAGTTCAACCACAGCAGGCGAGTTGGCGTTCCCGCAGGTGAACGGGGTTGCCGGCGAGGCGTTGCGGCTCTGTCGCCCGCTCGAAGAACGAGCACGACGTGAGACAAGTCCGCGATTGCCGAGCCGCCGTCGGCCTCTGTAAAGATGGGGGCGCCGGTATCCGAACCGATTTGCTCCGGAGTACCTTCCATGGGCTATTCACAGATTTCGGACGATTCTCTGGTCCGACGGCTCCTGCGCTCGGTGCCCACCGACGCCGTCATGGACCACGTCGAGCAGGTGAGCGCCCATGACCGCTACCAGGCTTCGCTCGGCCTGGAACGCGCCGCACAGCTGGTGGCCGAGTCCGCCACGGCGGCCGGGCTGGCCGACGTGGGCGTGCGGCGCTTCCCCGCCGACGGCGAGCCGCAGTGGTGGACCTTCCGCGCCCCGGTCTCCTGGACACCGCTCGACGCCCGCCTGACCGTGTTCGCCGGGTCGGACCCGGACACCCCCGTGGTGTTCCGGACGGACCACGCCGAGCAGCCCTTCACCGTGGCGACCTACTCCGCCGCCACCCCCGAGGGCGGGGCCGTCGCCCGGCTGGTCCCGGTCCGCGGGGACGATCCGGTCGGTGCCGCCGTGGCCGGGGCGATCGCGGTGGTGGACCGGGCGGCCTTCGTACGGGGCTCCCTGCTGGCCGAGCTGACCGCCGCGGGAGCGCTCGGGCTCCTCACCGACGCACCGTGGAAGGGCAGCGCGGCGGCACCGCACGTCGGCCGTATCGAACTCCCCCCGGACAGCGCCCTGTTCGGCTTCAGCCTCACCCCCGAGAGGTTCCGGCAGGCCAGTGCGGCCGCGGACCGGGGCGCGGTCGCCCACGCCGAGGTCACGGTGGACAGGACCGCCGCCATGCCCCTGGTGAGCGGCGTACTGCCGGGCGACGACGATGCGGGGGAGATCTGGCTCACCGCCCACCTGTGCCATCCGCGCCCCGGCTCCAACGACAACGCGTCCGGGGTGGCCGCGCTGCTCGGCATCGCCGCCACCCTGGCCCGGCTGCGGCGCGCGGACGCCCGGTACGGCGTCCGGCGCCCGATCAGGTTCTTCTGGGGCGCCGAGTTCCTCGGCAACGCGGCCGTCCTGCACGGGCGTTCACAGCCGGGCGGCGGCGCTCTGCCGGAGGCGCTGATCAACCTCGACATGGTCGGTGAGGACCAGGCGCTGTGCCGCTCGCCCTTCGTCGTCGAACGGCCGCCGGAGACCACGCCGACCCTGCTCGCGCCCCTTGCCGAGCACGTGGTGGAGCAGGTGTTCACGGCCACGGCCGACAGCCCCGGCACCTGGCAGCCGTCCCCGTTCCTCGGCTTCTCCGACCACGCGCTGTACGCCGACCCCTCGGTGGACCGGCCCGCCGTCCAGTTCTGCCACCCGGCCGACCGGTTCAACCACTCGGCCGGCGACTCCCCGGACAAGGTCTCCGCGATGGAGATGACGCGTTCCTGCGTGGCCGGCGCCGCGCTGGCCCACCTGCTCGCCTCGGACGGGCCCGACCCGGCGGCGCGGAGCGCGGTGGTGGAACGCTGGTGCCGGACCGAGCGGGAGGCGGTGGCCCGCCTGGTGCGGGACACCGGGGGCGCGGACGAGGACTGGTCCCGCGGTCTGGTGGACCATGTGACGCGCCGCGGCACGGCTCTGCGGGCGCTGGCCGCCGGAGCGCCGGTGGCCGAGGCGCGCCTGCTCGCCGGGCCGGGCCCCGCCGCGGCCGGCCCGCCGGTGCGCCGGAACTGGCCGGGGCCGCTCAATCTGCGGGCCATGCTGGGCGAACTCCCCGTCACCACACGGACGGTGCTCGGCGGGATGATCGCCGAGGACAAGCACCACCTGTCCGTACTCTTCAACCTCGCGATCCGGGCCGACGGCGCGCGCGACCGCCGGCGGATCGTCACCGAGACGTCGTACGGTCTGCGCCGCCCCCTGGACCCCGCCACCACGGACCGCCTCTTCGACGCGCTCCTGGAGTCGGGCTGGCTGACGGAGGGCTGACCTCCCGTCGCCGGCCGGGGCGCGGGCAGCCGCGGATCAGACCCCCGCTCCGTCCGCCGCCGCCCGTACGGTGAACCCGGCCGGCCGCTCGTCCGGGTGCCGGGTGATCTCCTCCACCGCCGAGCCCACCCGCAGCACCGTCACCTCGTCGAAGGGCCGGCCCGCGATCTGCATGCCCAGCGGCAGTCCGCTCGCGGAGCGGCCGGCGGGCAGGGCCAGGGCCGGGTGGCCGGTGACGTTGAAGGGGATGGTCTGCATGGCGGTCAGTTCCCGCGGCGGCGGCCAGTCGACCGGGAAGGCGTCCAGCCGGGGCGCCGGCGCGAGCCCGGTCGCGGTCACCCACACGTCGTACCGGTCGAAGACCGTGCGGCGCACGGCGTCGGCCAACTCCTGCCGGAGCCGGTGCGCCTGCACCAGGTCGGCCGCGCTCAGCCCCGCCGCCGGCGCGACCCGCTGGTAGGTGTACCGGCCGTAGGAGCCGGGCCGTTCCCGCAGATCGGCCTCGTGGATGGCGTACGCTTCGGCGGCCATGATGACCCGCCCGCACGCGTTGAACAGCCGGTACGGCGGAGGCTCCACCTCGTGGACGGTGGCCCCGCGCCGGGCCAGTTCCGCCAGCACCCGCTCGATGGCCGCCGTGACCTCCGGCGAGGTCGCCGGGTCGTCCCGGAACCAGCACGGCGAATAGGCGATGCGCAGCCCCCGCACCCCCTGCCCGAGACCCACCGTCAGGTCCGGCACCGGCCGCCGGACGCTGCCCGGATCACGCGGGTCGTACCCGGCGATGACCTGGGTGGCGAGCGCGGTGTCCTGCACGGTCCAGCCGAGCGGACCGATGTGGTCCAGCGCGTACGACAGCGGGAACGCGCCCCGCCGGGACACCAGGCCGTAGGTGGGTTTCAGGCCCACGGTGCCGCAGTGGCAGGCCGGGCCGCGCACCGATCCGCTGGTGTCGGAGCCGATGGCGATCCGCACCAGCCCCGCCGCCACGGCCGCACCGGCGCCCGAGGAGGACGCGCCGGTGAAGTGATCGGTGTGCCAGGGATTGCGCGCGGGCGGGAAGGGCAGTTCCGGGCTGGGGCCGCCGAGCGCGAACTCGTGCGTGGCCAGCTTGCCGACCAGGACCGCCCCGCCGGCCCGCAACCGCGCCTCGGCCTCGGCGTCCTCGTCCGGTATGTGCTCCGCCATGAGCCACGAGTGGCTGGTGGTACGGATTCCCCGTGTGTCGAAGATGTCCTTCAGGGCGTAGGGGATGCCGTGCAGCGGGCCCCGGTCGAGCCCGGCCGCCAGCTCGTGGTCGGCCCGGTCGGCGTCCTTGAGCGCCCGCTCCTCGGTCACGGTCACGAAGGCGTGCAGCACCGGGTTGGCCGCGGCGATCCGCGCCAGCGTGTGCCGGGTCAGTTCGGCCGAGGTCAGCCTGCCCGAACGCAGCCGCGCACCGGCCTCGGCGACGGAGAGTTCGTGCGGCTCGCGCGGTTCAGGCATCGTCGTCCTCCACGGTGAGGCGGTACACGGCCGACGGCTCGTGCCCGGCCGGACGACCGGGATCACGCAACAGGGCGGCGAACACCATGAGTTCCGCGTACGACGCGGCGGCCCCGGCCAGCCACTCGTCCGGCACCGCCAGCCCGGCCCGCTGTGCCACCTGGAGGAATTCCGCCACGCTCGCCCGGTCCTCGGGTCCTTTCACCGTCCCGGCCTCTGCAGTCCGAGGTGGTCGCGGAGCGTGGTGCCCTCGTACGCGCTGCGGAACAGCCCGCGCCGCCGCAACTCGGGCACCACCAGGTCGACGAAGTCGTCCAGTCCGTCGGGCAGGGACGGGGGCATCACGATGAAGCCGTCGACGGCACCGCTCTCGAACCAGTCCGCCAGGTCGTCCGCGATCGACTCGGCCGTGCCCACGACCTGCCGGTGGCCCCGCGAACCGGCCACCCGCTGGTACAGCTGCCGGATGCTCAGGCCCTCGTCGGCCGCCATCCGTACCAGCAGATCCCGCCTGCTCTGCCCGGAGTTGGAGGGCGGCAGCTGCGGCAGCGGACCGTCCAGGTCGCAGCCGGAGAGGTCCACGTGCCCCAGTTCGCTGGACAGCAGGTCGAGCCCCACCTCGGGCTGGATCAGCTGCCGCAGCCGCTCCGCCTTCGCCTCGGCCTCGGCCCGCGTACGGCCCACGAAGGGAAAGACTCCGGCCAGGACCTGCAGGGAGTCCGGGTCGCGGCCGTGCTTCTCGGCGCGTGCCCGGACGTCCTCGGTGAAGGCCTTCACGTCGTTCTTGTCGTGCTGCGCGGTGAACACCACGTCGGCGGTGGCGGCGGCCAGGTCACGGCCGGGCCCGGAGGAGCCCGCCTGGATCGTCACCGGGTGCCCCTGCGGAGTGCGCGGCATATTGAGCGGCCCGCGCACCGAGAAGTGCTCCCCGCGGTGTTCCAGGGGCCGGACGCCCTCCGGCTCGAAGAACAGGCCGGACTCCTTGTCACGGACCCAGGCGTCGTCGTCCCAGGTGTCCCACAGCCCCTTGACCACCTCGGCGAACTCCTGCGCCCGCCGGTAGCGGGCGTCGTGCTCGGGGTGCTGGGGCAGGCCGAAGTTGTGGGCCTCGAACGGGTTCTGGGACGTCACCAGGTTCCAGCCGGCCCGGCCCCCGCTGATGTGGTCCAAGGAGGCGATCATCCGGGCCGTGTGATACGGCTCGTTGTAGGTGGAGGAGACCGTGGCGGTCAGCCCGATCCGCTCGGTGACCGCGGCCAGGGCCCCCAGCAAGGTGAGCGGCTCGAACTGGGCGACGTACCGGATGGCGGTACGGCTCAGCTCCGACAGGTCCGCCCCGCGCATCGCGGAACTGTCCGGCAGGAAGAGGAAGTCCAGCGCACCGCGTTCCGCGGTCCGGGCGAGCTCGGCGTAGTGCGCGAAGTTCACACCCGCGTCGGCGGGCACCTCGGGGTGGCGCCAGGCCGCCACGTGATAGCCGGTCGGGTACAGGAAGGCGCCGAGCCTCATGTGGGAGTGCCGAGTCAACGCGTCAACCATCTCTCTGCATACGGGAACGGGGATCCTTCGGGCGGGGCATGCGCTGCGCCGCCTCCTCCGCCCAGTCCGCGGCCACCGAGAGGACCGAGCTGTTGGAATGGGGCCGGGCGGCGCTCTGCTGGAAGACCCGGAGCCCCTCGGCGGGCGCGCCGAGGAACGTGAGCCGGTCCTCGCCGGAACCGTCCGGGAGCACCGGGTGGAAGCGCTCGGTGAGGTCCAGCGCGCCCGGCACGAAGTCGTCGGCTTCGGACGGCCCCCGGTTGTGCCACAGCCGCACCAGACCGGCGTCCAGCAGGGACCGGTACAGCGGCAGCACGTCACGGCGGGGGTCGAACGGATGGACCCGGCCCTCGACCACGGTGTCCACCGTCCGCACGACCCCCGTCCGGCCGCCCGTCACGGTGAATCCGCCGGTGGCGCCGTCCCCGGCCGGGCGCACCGCCGGCTCCGGCCCCACGGACAGGTCGAGCAGTCCGGCGTCGAGGAGGGCCAGCACCTTGCGCATGGGCTCGAGACCCGCGCCGTTGGAGAGGCGGTTGTAGTGGCGCAGGTGGACGCGGACGAAGCGGCGGTGCGAATCGGGGGTCAGCCCGCCGAAGTCCACCGCCTCGCCGAAGACGGCCCGCAGGTCGCGCCAGACTCCGTCGCAGGCCGCCTTCGCGGCGTTGCGCAGATTCCCCTCCAGCGCGTCGAGGTGATCGCGGCGCAGGTGGTCGGCGCTGCGCCGGGCCCAGTCCGCACCGTCGTCGTCACGCCGGGCCGAGGACGCGGGCAGCGGGTCGAGCAGCGCCCGCCAGTCGAACCGGCCGGGCTCCGCCGCGCCGAGCGGGGCCTCCAGAGCCGCGATCAGCGCGTCCGCGCCCGCCTCACCCCACGGCCCCCGCCCGGCCAGGAAGTCCCGGTGCGCCGGCTCCACCGCCGCGCGCAGCCGCCGTACGGCCGTCTCGTCCCGCAGGGTGCGGTGGTGCACCCAGGCCATCTCCAGCGCGACGAGCGGGAACAGGTGCCGGTCGAAGTCGAGCTGCCGGCGCCCCTCGGGCACGGGTGTGCCGACCCGTGAGCGCAGGGTGCGCACCGCCTCGACGGTGAAGAACTCCCCGGTGTGCTCCAGCAGGGCCGGATCGGCCACCTTGCCGTTGAGCGGCCGGCCCGAGACGGGCACCCCGCTCGGGCTGACGGCGACGATCACCGACGGCTCACGGCCGGCCGGCAGGTACCGCAGGCCGTGCGGGGCCGCGTCCGCGTCGGCGACGAAGGTGCCGCCGCGGCCCTCGGTCAGCTGGAGGAAGACGTCGATGGCGGTGAGCCCGAGTCCGCGCACCGCCACGGGCCGGCCGGGCGGCACCGCGGACTCGGCCAGCCGCTCGGCCAGAGGGTAGGGGGTGGGCACATAGCCCCGGCGGGCGGCGAGCAGTTCCTCCTCGCTGCCCGGCGCCGGCGTGTTCCAGGAGTGCCCGGTGACGAACAGGATCTCGTCGGCGACGACGTCACCGCCGTCGGCGGCCCGGACCAGGAACCTCCCGGCACCGGCCCGTTCGCCGGCACCGGTGCGGCGGACGCCGGTCACCTCGGTCTCCCGCACGTCCACGGTGACACCGGCCACCTCGCGCAGCCGGTCCGCGTAGGACTGGAACATCTCGCGCAGGGCCAGCCCGTGGACGTACCGCTTGGGCACCTCGTGCGGGCGCAGGTCGAAGTCGGGGTGGCCGGTGGCGGCGTACCGTTCGGCGCACCACTCCTGGAAGGTGGGCCGCAGCGTGCCCGGCAGCAGCTTGCGCGGCGGGTTGCTCGACTCGTCCGGGGCGAAGGCGATCTGTCCGGCCACCCGGTTGAGGTAGCCGGTCGGGGGCTGTGCGTCGCTGTGGACCTCGCCCGCGCCCGGCCTGCCGCCCCGCTCGAAGACCACGATCCGCACCGGTTCGGCCGGCGGCGCGTCCGGCAGCACGGCCGCCAGATGCGCCATGGCGTACGTGCACATCGGGCCGCCGCCGACCACGACCACACAGTGCGCGGTCATGCCCACCTCCCCCGCCCGTCAGCCCGCGGTGGGCTGTGCGCCGCTGAGCATCTTCTGGAACCTGCGCAGCAGCGGGAAGGGCACCGTGCGCTCGACGTGGAAGCCGAGCTGCTCGTTGTAGGTGTACTCGACCGGGTCCTTCATGCTCAGCTGGGACAGACCGCGCGCCACCTGCTCCAGGTAGCCGGGGAACTGGGACTGCAGCGCGTAGACGACGCTGTAGTACAGGTTCCGGCCGAGGGAGAAGCAGGGGTAGCGGGCGTCGTAGTTCTCCAGCGAGAACTTCGGGAAGCAGCCGTCGATGATGCGCTTGGGGCACAGCCACAGCGGCAGCACGAGCGTCGTCTCGCCGATCTGCCGGGCCGGGAACGCGGCCGGCTTGAGACCGGTGGTGACCCGGTAGAGGTTCTCGCAGACGATGTCCTCGAGGTTCACGCCGGTGGCGATGTACGGGGTACCGATGTCGCGGGCGGCCTTGGAGAGCGCGAGCCGGATCAACAGCGTGCCGAGGAACTCGAAGTCGTCGCCCTGGAATTCGCGCTCGAACCGGTCGATCAGGTCGACGGAGTCCGCCGGAATACCCAGGAGCTGCTTGACCTCGTCCGCCTCGACGACGGTGAGTTCCAGGCCGTACTTCTCGCACAGGGCCTGCGCCCGCGGCACGCCCGCGTCCCAGTCCGGAATGCCCTTGAGGATGACCGGATGAACGGTGATGCCGTGGTCGGAGAGCTGGCTCAGGCCGTACAGCAGGGCGTTGCTGTCACCGCCGCCGCTGACGCCGACGACCAGGTCCGCGCCCTGCGGAAGGTGTTCGCGGATGGTGTCGCCGACCCGGTCGGCGATGATCTGCCGGCACTCCTCGGGGCTCAGCTTCTTCAGGAAGGATTCCGCCGTCCCGGACTCGTTGTCGAGCCGCTGGTAAACGTATTCGGTGGCCTCCGCTCCCGGATTGTCACTCTCGATGGTCTTGAAGTCCTCGATCGAGAAATTGAACGGATTGACGTTCCGGTTGAAGTACAGCAGAATTTCGGAGGCGTCCTCGAATTCGGCCAGGGTGCGGTCGAGCGAGGGCGAAAGGCGCGGGTCGCCGCCGGATTCCGGCAGCACATAGGCCGCGACCGCGGACCACGGGACCCGGTTCCGGTTGAGGATGTCGATGAGGCGCTCGTCGGCCGAGCCGTTCAGCTGCTGCCGACCATGCGAGGTCACAACGGAAACCGTGGGGAGTGCGCGGGACGAGGTGTCGGTCATGACCTTTTCCTCCGACGTCGAATGTGATGGTTGAAAGGAGGAGGGCGAGTGGCCCCGGAAAAACGCCGGGCGGGCGCCGACCGAAAGGACGGGCCCACCCGGCTGGGTGTTACTGGGCGCCGGTCTCGCAGCTCGCGCCGGTGATGACCTCGAGGCCGTGCTTCGAGGCGGGCACGAAGGAACCGGCGGCACGGAAGGCCTCCAGCTCACGGATGCCCAGGACGGCGCGCCCGGCGGCAACACCGGAAGGAATGAGCTCGACAACCTCATTCTTCAGGTTGAAGTTGCTGCTCTGCACAGCGGTGGAAACAGCTTCGCGCATGTCGACCACCCTCCTTTATCGGTTGAGTGCGGGAAGGGCTTCCCACAGCCCGGAGATTAGCCGGACGGTGACCGCGACCGTCAAGGACGACCAGGGTGACCCCTATTCGGATCACCCCCGGCCCTCCTTTACCGAACCACTCCGAGCATGTTCTAAACCTGTCCGTGTTGACCCGTAAACGCCCCTTCTGTCGGGGAGTGTGCGGCGCGTACCGGACGGTATTTGTCTCAGGTGGGCTGCCGGGCCGGGGGAATTAAAAAAGCACGTCTCATGTGATCCGGTCTCGGAATGCGGAGCTGCTAGCATCCCCCCGTACCAGCAAACGGAACCGTCACGGGGGAAGGCCTCATGGCAACGCTCGACTGGTCGGCGCTGACCCGCAGCCAGACGAAGAGGAATCTGTACGCCCGAGAGACGTACTTCCGCGAGGGGCTGAGCGACGCCGAGGAGGTCCTCGCCGAACGGCTGCCCGCCGCCCTGCGCGACGGCGCCCTGCTGATGCTCAAGCCGGACGGCCTGGCCGCGGGCCGGCTGATCTCCGTCCTCGACTACCTGGGCGAGCACGGATTCACCGTGACCGCCGCCCGCGAGTTCCACTTCCAGCCCTTCCACTGGCGGGAGTTGTGGCGCTACCAGCTCACGTCGGCCACGCTGGACCGGCTGGCCGTCAACGAGTTGCTCCTCGGTGCGGGCCCGGCCCTCCTCCTGCTGCTGCGCAGCGAGCCCGGACATCCGCTCCCCGGCACCGTGCGGCTGTCCACGCTCAAGGGCTCCGCCACCCTGGAGGCGCAGCGGCCGGGCACCCTGCGCGCGCTGCTCGGCCAGCCCAACCGCGTCCTCAGCTACGTCCACGTCGCCGACGAGCCCGCGGACCTCCTGCGTGAGCTCGGCCTGCTCGTCGACGCCGCCGGCCGCCGCGCACTACTGGACAGCCTGGCCGCCGGTGCCCCCACCGCACAGGACCAGGCCGTCCTGGACCGCGCGAGGGAGAACTACGCCGCCCCCAGCCGGTCCCTGGCGCTCGCCGACGTACTGGACCGGGTGACCCGTGCGGTGGAGGCCGCCGGCCCCGGCCCCGCGGCGGACGCCGCGCGGCACCGGCTGGCGCGCATGGCGCGGGGCGAGCGCGTCGAGTGGCGGCCCTTCCTCGCGGACCTCGCGGCGGCCGGCGCGCACCCCGACCGCTGGGACCTGGCCGCGCTGGGCACCTATGTCATCGAGTACGACGAGCCCGGTCACCCGAAGATGCTGACCAACCCTGATCCCCAGTCGTGGGTATCCGCCCCGCAGCCGCACGTGAGCGCCGGCGGCCAGAGCCGGCAGAGGGAGAACGTATGACCAGCGCACCCGTCGCCCGCGACAGCCGGATGCCGGACGCGGAGGTGTGGCGTTCACTGACCGTGTCGTCCACCAAGACCGAACTGTTCGCGGAGGACCTCTACTTCCGCGAGTGCTGGTCGGACGCCCTCGACGTCCTCGGTGCTCCGGCGGGTGCCACCGGCGCCGCCCCGGCGGTCGGGACCGGCCGGGACCGGGCCGCGGCCGATGCGCTGGCCCCGCTCGGCCTGCTGAGCTTCAAGTGCGACGGCATGGCCGGGCGCCGGGCCGAGCGGACCCTGCGCTACCTCGCCGACCAGGGGTTCAGCATCCTCGCCAGCGCGCCCATCCGGCACAACCGGCACTCGATGCGCGAGCTGTGGCGCTACAACTGGCACGTCTACACCACCGACCGGCTCGCGCTCATGACGCTCATGCACAGCGTCACCGACTCGGTGCTGCTGATCGTGCGGGACGACCGCGGCGACGCCGCGGTGCCCGGCTCGGTCCGGCTGGCCGACCTCAAGGGCTCGGCCGACCCCGAGGCCCGCGGCCCCGAGCACCTGCGGACCGTCCTCGACCCGCCCAACAAGATCATCAATTTTGTGCACGTCGCCGACGAGCCGGCCGACATCGTCCGGGAGATCGGTATCTTCCTCGACCGGCCCGAACGCCGGGCCCTGCTCGCCGAGGTCCGGGCGGCCGACGCGGAGGCGGCCACCCGGCGGGCCTACGCGGAAGTGGCCCGGCTGGAGGACCGGCTCCCGGCGAGCGACTTCGACCTGGAGGCCGCGCTCAAGCGGGTCGAGCCGGCCGCCGGGCCGGACGCCCTCGCCCGTCTCCGCTTCGCCGTCTCCGGCGGCACGCGGCTGAGCTGGGACGAGCTGTGCACGCTGCTCGATCCGGCCGACCCGGCGGTCGAGGTCTGGGACTTCGTCCGTATCGCCACCGAGGTACTCGACGCCGACCGTCCGGCCTCGGCGGACTTGCTGCCGCCCAGCTCCGCCGCCGAGTGGCGGGCGTCCGCCGGCCGATGAGTCCCCGTTCCGGTGTTCGTGCGCCTGGACCTGCCGTGTCCGGGAGCACGCCGGTGTGACGATCCGGACCCGGCCGTCGAGCGGCAGGTGCTCGACGGCCGGGACCGGTAACGGGACGGCGTCCTCGCCCCGACCTCCCCACCTGGTCCCGACCTCCACATCCCCCGTCGTATGGGAATCTTTTATGTTCCCGGAGGCGCGTGCGTCCGGTGGCGAGGAGTGGGGGCGGGACGGGTGGCGTACGAGGGGCGGGAGGCGGTTGCCGGCGGGGCGCGGCTGTACGCGGCGGCGCAGGCCGTGGCCGGTGATCATGCCAGGGCCGTCGACGCGGTGCGCGCCGCGCTGAAGCCGATGCACGACGCGGCGGTCACCAAGGAGCTGGACGGCATACCCGTCGCCCGGCTGCAGGATGTCACCGAGGGCCGGCTGCGGCTGGGGAACGTCGACAAGAGCGGGCTGCGCACGGTCGGCCAGGTCCTCGCGGCCGGCCCCTACCGGCTGCGGCAGATCCCCGGCGTCGGACAGCGCACCGTCGACCAGATGCTCGCCGCCGCCCGGCGGCTGGCCGAGGCCGTGCACGAGACTGTGGCCGTCCATATCGACGTCGACCACCCGGATCCGGCGACCACCGCCCTGGTCCAGGCCCTGCACGTCCTGGTGGAAGCGGGTCCGGCGGCCCGGCGCACGGTGGACGAGGCCGCGGCCCTCGCGCAGCGCCTCGGCCCGCTGCTGACCGACGCGAAGCCCGCCACCGGACGGTTCAGGATGCTGCTCGCCGGGCGGGAGAAGCGGGCGCGTGCCCTGACCGCGCTCGCCGGGATCCGCTCCCTGGTGGCCGAGGCTCAGCAGGCGGGGCTGCCCGAGGCGCTGGCCCAGACCTCGGTGGACCTGCTGCGCGGAGCCTCGTCCGACATCGCCGCGTGGGTGGACTTCGAACTCCGCTCCGCCGAGTACTACGGCCTGCTCGCCGAGGTCTCCGGCCGGCAGCCCGACGCGGCCGCCGCCGAGGGCTTCCTGCCGGACGAGGTCGCCGAGCGGGTGCGCACCCAGCACCTCGCCGAGACGCACCGGCGGGTCTCCCTGCGCGGCTACCAGGCGTTCGGCGCGCGCTTCGTGCTCGCCCAGCGCAAGGTGATCCTCGGCGACGAGATGGGCCTCGGCAAGACCATCCAGGCGATCGCCGTACTGGCGCACCTCGCGGCGGAGGGCCGCAGCCACTTCATGGTCGTCTGCCCGGCGAGCGTCCTCGTCAACTGGACCCGCGAGATCGAGGCCCGCAGCGCGCTGCGCGTCTCGGTGCTGCACGGGCCCGACCGGCACGAGGCGTTCGCCGACTGGCAGGGCCGCGGCGGGGTCGCGGTGACCACGTTCGACGCCCTGCGCGGATTCCCGCCGCCGGGCGGCGGGGAGGTCGGACTCCTCGTCGTGGACGAGGCGCACTGCGTGAAGAACCCGAAGGCCAAGCGCTCCCAGGCCGTGGCCGGGTGGGCGGAGCACTGCGAGCGCGCGCTGTTCATGACGGGAACTCCCATGGAGAACAGGGTCGTCGAGTTCCGCAACCTCGTCGGCATGCTGCACCGCGGGATAGCGGACTCCCTGGGCGAGGGGGACGCGCCGGCCGGATCGGTGGCCTTCCGCAAGGCCGTCGCCCCGGTCTATCTGCGGCGCAACCAGACGGACGTGCTCACCGAACTGCCCAGCCTCCAGCAGACCGACGAGTGGGAGGAACTCAGCGCCTCGGACGAGGAGGCGTACCGGGAAGCCGTACGCGAGGGCAACTTCATGGCCATGCGCCGGGCCGCCTATGCGCGCCCCGAGAAATCGGCCAAGCTGGGCCGGCTCCGGGAGATCGTCCGGGAGGCCGGCGAGAACGGGCAGAAGACCGTCGTCTTCTCCTACTTCAAGGACGTGCTGGGCGTGGTCCGGGACGAACTCGCCGACCACAGCGCCCTGTTCGGGCCGCTCACCGGAAGCGTCCCGGCCGCGCGGCGCCAGCAGCTGGTGGACGACTTCGCCGCCGCCGCGGGCCCCGCGGTGCTCCTCGCGCAGATCCAGGCGGCCGGGGTCGGCCTCAACATGCAGGCCGCCTCCGTCGTCGTCATCTGCGAACCCCAGCTCAAGCCGACCATCGAGCAGCAGGCGGTGGGCCGGGCGCACCGCATGGGGCAGGTCAGGCCCGTACGGGTGTACCGGCTGCTCGCCACCGGGGGCGTGGACGAACGCCTGGTGAGGATGCTGGCGGCCAAGACCCGCCTCTTCGACGCCTACGCGCGCCGCAGCGCCGTGGCCGAGTCCACGCCGGACGCGGTCGACGTGTCCGACACCGAGCTGGCCCGCCGGATCGTCGAGGAGGAACAGGCACGGCTGGGCGTGGTGGTGGCGGAGGAGAGTCCGCTGCAACCCAGCGAATGACAGGGGCGGCCGGATCCGGACCACCCCCGCGCCGCCCCGAACCCATATCCACCCCGCCGCGCCGCCCGGCCGCCCCGCCGCCCCCGACAACCGGAAATAGGCTGACCGGCATGTCCGTCTCGGTCGTTCTGTTCACATCCGACCTGCGCCTGCACGACCATCCGCCGCTCCGCGCGGCGCTGGCGGGCGGCGGCGAGGTCGTCCCGCTGTTCGTCCGCGACCCCGCCGTGGCGGCGGCCGGGTTCGCCGCCCCGAACCGCACCGCCTTCCTCGCCGACTGCCTGGCCGACCTGGACGCGTCCCTGCGCGAGCGCGGCGGCCGGCTCGTGGTGCGCTCCGGGGACCTGGTGGCGCGTGTGTGCGCCGTCGCGGCGGAGGCGGACGCCGACGAGGTGCACCTGGCCGCCGCGCACAGCGCCTTCGCCACCCGGCGGGAGGACCGGCTGCGGCGGGCGCTGGAGGCCGCGGGGCGGCGGCTGCTCGTGCACGACGCGGTGACCGTGGCCGTGCCGCCCGGCGAGGTGACCCCGGCCGGTTCGGATCACTTCGCGGTCTTCACGCCGTACCACCGCCGCTGGGCGCAGGCCGGGCTGCGCGCGCCGCTGGCCGCCCCGCGCCGGGTGCCCGTGCCGGACGCGGTGCGGGGCGAGCCGCTGCCCGCCCGCGAGGACGTCACCGGCGTCTCGCCCGCCCTGCCGGCCGGTGGCGAACGCGAGGGCCGCAAGCGGATGAGCGCCTACTGGCGCACCGGCCTGGACGCCTACGACGACATCCGCGACGACCTGGCCGCCGACGCCACCTCCCGGCTCTCCGCGCATCTGCACTTCGGCACCCTGTCCCCGGTGGAGCTGGTCCAGCGGGCCCGCCGCCACGGCGGTCCGGGTGCCGAGTCGCTGGTACGGCAGCTCGCGTGGCGCGACTTCCACCGCCAGGTCCTCGCCGCCCGCCCGCAGGCCGCCCGCGCCGACTACCGCACCAAGGGCGACCGCTGGCGCACGGAGCGTACCGCGCGCGCCGACATCGAGGCGTGGCGTACGGGCCGTACCGGCTACCCGGTGATCGACGCGGCGATGCGGCAGCTGCGGCACGAGGGCTGGATGCACAACCGGGCCCGGCTGCTGACCGCGTCGTTCCTGACCAAGACGCTCTACGTGGACTGGCGGATCGGCGCCGCCCACTTCCTGCACTGGCTGGTCGACGGCGACATCGCCAACAACCAGCTCAACTGGCAGTGGGTGGCCGGCACCGGCACCGACACCCGCCCCAACCGGGTCCTCAACCCGGTCGCGCAGGGCAGGCGCCACGACCCCGACGGCGGCTATGTGCGCCGCTGGGTGCCCGAGCTGGCGGGCGTCGCCGCCCGGTTCGCGCACGAGCCGTGGAAGCTGCCCGGCGCGGAGCGGGCCGCGCTGGACTACCCGGACCCGGTGGTCGACCTCTCCGCGGGCCTGGAGCGGTTCCGTGCCGCCCGCGACCGGCGGAGGTGACCGCGTTTCCGGCCGGGCGCGCTACTCGGCGGGCTGTTCGGCGGCGGGCTCGGCCGCCCCCGGCCGGGCCCGCCGGGCGGTCATCACCGCGTAGACGAGGACGCCCGCGAAGAGGAACAGCGCGCCCTGGTACACCGCCGCGTAGCCCGCGCCCGCCATCAGCCAGATCGAGAAGGCGGCCGCCACCGAGGTGACCACCGCGTCCCGCACCAGCCGGCCCCGGTCCACCGAGTCGGCGCGGCCGGAGACGAGGTGGAAGATCTGCGCGGCGGTGGCCAGCAGATAGGGGACGGTCGCGGTGAAGGTCGTGACGAGGACCAGGACCTCGAAGACCCTGCCGGAGCCGGAGAGGTAGTTGTAGGCGGTCAGCAGGGACGCCAGGACCACGGTGACGGCGACGCCGGTCGTCGGCACGCCCCGGCGGCGCCGGGTGAAGGCGGCCGGGAAGAGTCCGTCGCGCGCGGCGGCGTACGGGGTCTGGGCGCTGAGCAGCGTCCAGCCGTTCAGGCAGCCGACCATCGACACCAGGGCGGCGAGTGCCACCGCCCAGCCGCCCCAGCTGCCGCCGAACATCGCGTTCACGGCGTCCGAGAAGGGCGCGGTGGAGTGGACCAGGCGCTGGTGCGCGACCGTACCGAACACGGAGAGCGTGCCCAGCAGGTACACCAGCGCGGCGCCCGCGGTGCCGATCACGGTGGCCCGGCCCACATTGCGCCGGGCGTTCCTGACCTCACCGGCGCTGACCGCGGCGGACTCCACCCCGAGGTAGGAGAAGAGGAGCAGCGCGGCGGAGGCGGACACCGCGCCGATCGCCCCCTGGCCGCTGGAGTTGAAGGGGCCGAGCCGGGAGGGGTCGAAGAAGAACAGCCCGCCGACCGCCACGAGCAGCAGCGGCACGAACTTCAGCACCGTGGAGACCAGCTGTACGGCGCCCACGTAGCGGGTGCCGGCGAAGTTGGCGAGCGCGGGCAGCCACTGGATGACCAGCGCGGCCAGGCACGCGGTCCAGCGGTGTCCGCTCACCGGGATCAGCACGTCCAGATAGCCGACGGCGGCCACGGCGAGCGCGGCGTTCGACACCCAGGTGGTGATCCAGTACGACCAGGCCGCGAGGAAGCCCGCGAAGTCGCCGAAGGCCCCGCGGGCGTAGACGTACGGGCCGCCGGTGCGCGGGTCGCGCGCGGCGAGCCTGCCGAAGGTCAGCGCGAGGGCGATCGCGCCGACGGTCAGCACACCGAAGGCGACCAGGCTGACCGTGCCGTAGGGGGCGATGGAGGCGGGCAGCAGGAAGATGCCACCGCCGATGATGTTGCCCATGACCAGCGCGGTGGCCACGGGCAGGCCGAACCGGCGCGCGTGCCGGCTGGACGGCCCCTGAGGGTCCCCGACGGGGGCCGCAGGGGTCTCCGGGGGGGCCGGAGCCGGCAGGGGAGCGGTTCCGGTGACGTGCATGGGTGGTGCGCCTCTCATCAAGCCGACGTTCCGGGATCGCCGGAACTCAGCCATGGTCGGCGATGCCCCTACCTGTCGCAAAATCGCCGTTTCTTGTCTCGTCCGGGCATTCCGCGCACGTAAATAGTGAGCCGGAGGGCCGCTCGGACCGCGATATCTCCGGCACCGCCGTGCCCGCCGTGATCTTTCGGGGTGTGTCGGTGTCCGTGGTCTCGTCACCCGGCCCGCGCCGGTGCACCATGTGATCCGAGTGACGGAACGGGCTCGGGAGGCGGCATGAGCGAGTCGGCGCAGGGCAGGGTGTCCGGGATCGAGGTCCGGTCCATCGACTACGTCCCGCTGAACGAGCGGCACGGCAAGTTGTGGCACCTGGGGCCGCTGTGGTTCATGTCCAACGCCCAGCTCGCCACCCTGGCCGTCGGACTGATCAGCATCACCGGCGGCGGCAACCTCGTCTGGTCGCTGCTGGCCATCATCGCCGGAACCGTCCTCGGCACCTTCTTCATGGCCTTCCACTCCGCCCAGGGCCCCCAGCTGGGCCTGCCGCAGATGATCCAGTCGCGGCCGCAGTTCGGCTATGTCGGCGCCCTCCTGGTGTGGCTGTTCGCCTATGTGCAGTACGCCGGGTTCAACGTCTTCAACAGCATCCTCGCCGCCGACGCCCTGCACAGCACGCTGCACGGCGGGGTGAAACCCTGGGTCCTCGCGGTCACCGTCGTCGCGCTCGTCATCGCCCTGGTGGGCTACGACATCATCCACAAGGCGGAGCGGGTGCTGACGTACGTCTTCCTGGTCGTCTTCGGGGTCTTCACCGTCGGCATCCTGCTCACCCTGCACTACCCGGCCGGCTCCTTCGACCTCGGCGCCTTCAAGTGGACGCCGTTCCTCGCCCAGTTCGGCGTGGTCGCCGGCTACCAGATCAGCTGGGCCATCTACGTCTCGGACTACTCCCGCTACCTGCCGCCGGACGTCACCGTCCGCAAGACCTTCTACTGGACCTACTTCGGCTCCGCGCTCGGCGGCATCTGGATGATGGTCCTCGGCACCCTGCTCGCGGCCTGGGCGGGCGCGCACTTCGAGACCATCACCGCGATCAACGCCGCCGGCGACAAGGTCTTCGACGGCTTCGGCGCGATCGTGCTGCTCTTTGCCGCCCTCGGCCTTGTCTCCGTCACCGCGCTGAACATGTACGGCGGCTCGCTGACCCTCATCAGCGCCATCGACTCCGTACGACGGGTGCGGCCGACGCTCTCCGTGCGGCTGCTGACCCTCGCCCTCACCGCCGCGCTCTCCGTGATCGGCGCCCTCGCCGCCACCGCGCACTTCCTCGCCGACTTCAACGACTTCCTGCTGCTGGTCCTCTACCTGTTCATCCCGTGGACCGCGGTCAACCTCATGGACTACTACGTGGTGCGCCGCGGCCACTACGCGGTCGCCGAGATCTTCAACCCCCACGGCATCTACGGCCGCTGGGGCTGGCAGGGCATCATCTCCTACCTGGCCGGCTTCGCGGTCATGGTCCCGTTCTTCTCCGTCGGCACCCTGTACGTGGGCCCCGCCGCGAAGGCGCTCGGCGGCGCGGACATCTCCCTGTTCATCGGGCTGCCCGTCTCCGCCCTCCTGTACTGGTGGCTGACCCGCTCCCTCGACGTCGAGGCGGAGGCGCGGCTGGCACGGGCGGAGGCGGAGGAGCTGGAACGGGCCGCCCACGAGCACCGGGAGCCCTGAGGGCGGGGGCCGGGGCGCGTTCTCACCGGTCCGCGTCCCCAGCGGTGGACACCCCCTTGACGCCGGGCCGAGGGGGGATCGAGACTTCCCGGCAAGGAATCCTAGTGAACAGGTAGGGAACCATGGCGCGCCTCGAAGCGGTCACCGGCCGAGCAGGCCGGACGCCGACGCGCACCCCGCTGCTCACCTCCCGCCGGCACATCGACCTGCTGCGCGTCGCCAGCGCCATCGCCGCGCCGCGCTGATCCGCCGCACGCCACGACCGTGCCGCGCCGACCCGCCGTCCCACGCTCCGCGCCCTCGCGGCCACCTCCGACGGCTCCCGCCGACGCGCCCTCGCACGCCCACCGACTCTGGGGGAGACGCATGTCCATCACTCCGCTCGCCGCCGTCCCGCCCGCCCACCGCGCCGCCGCGCCCGCCTTCCGCGGCCGGCTCGGCCGGGACGCGCGCAGCGGCCACTACGCCGTGCCCCACCGCTACCGCCTGCATCTGTCCACCGCCTGTCCCGACGGACTGCGGCTCGCCGTCGGCCACGGACTCCTCGGCCTGGACGACAGCTGTCCGGTCACCTTCCTGCCCGCCGTCCCGGACGGCCACGACGGCGGCCACACCGAGCTGCGCCCCCTGTACGAGGCCAGCGCGCACCACTACCGGGGACCGGCGCTCGCGCCGGTGCTCAGCGACGACTGGTCCGGACGCATCGTCAGCACCCACGCCCGCGACATCCTGCGCGACCTGGACCTCTTCCCGCGCACCGACCGGCATCCCCTGTTCCCGTCCGGCCTGGAGTCCGTGATCGAGGCCGTCGAGCGGATGTGCGCCGAGGGCATCGAGGAGGCCGCCCAGCGCGCCGGCCGCGCCGGTGCCGGACCGGCGGAGCGGGCCGCCGCGCTCGATGCGCTGCTGGACACCCTGGGCCGCCTGGAGCGGCGGCTGGCGGGAGAGGAGTACCTGACCGGCGACAGGATCACCGCCGCCGACGTCGAACTGTGGGTGTCCCTGGTGCAGTTGGACCTGGTGCACCGCTGCCACCTCGACGCCTCCGCCGTGCAGCGCATCGCCGGACACCGGGCCCTGTGGGCCTACGCCCGCCGGCTCGCCGCCCACCCCGCCTTCGGCCGCCCCCTCGACCCCGAGGGCATCGCGCGCCGCCACCAGGGCCGCTGCCGGGGCCTGGAGGCCGCCGGAGCCGCCGTCCAGATCCTGGACTGGGCGGCCCACAGCACCGGCTCGCCGGGCGCTTCCCGCAGGTGAGACCGGCTCCGCGGAGGTCCATCTGACGGACGGACGTTGACATTCGCGGCTCCGGATGGATTACTTGCGGCTCAGATGCGGTCAAGAGCGTCAGCGCCAAGCCCTGGCTCGCTGACCGGCAACCCTCGCGACGCGGTGGGGTGCCCCAGGTGACGACCGGACCGGACGACGACTTCGGTAAGCGCGAGGCCCCGCGGGGCCAGGACAGTGACAGGTGACGCCATGTACGCAGCCTTCCGGACGGCCCTGAGCCGCCCCCAGGGCTGCGTACCCGCGCGCGCCGCCCTGATCGCGGACCGCGCCGTCGACCTGCTGCGCGTCAGCAGCGCGCTGTGTACCGCGCCGGGCGCGGCCCGCGGCTGCCGGAGCTGACCTCCGCCTTCCCGCCCCGGCGGACGTAGCCCCGCACACTGGGCCCGCTACCCGCGCGGGTCCGTGTGCCCGCCGGGCTCCCGGACCGGACCGACTCCGCCGCCGTTACCGCGCGTTGTGACGCCCCCCGTGTGCCCCGAGCCGCGCGGCGGGCGCCGCGCCCGGTCCGCCGTACCCCGGACACCCGCTCTCCACCCCCCCGCTCCTCCCGTCACGCCCCGCCCTCCGCCGGAGCCCGCCATGAGCCAATCCCCAGGCGCCGCCGTCTCGTTCGCCGAGGCGCCGCCCGCCGCAGAGCCGCCGAAGCCCCTGACCGCGCAGCGAGTCCAGCCGCTGCGCCGACCCGGCCGGTGGATCGCCACCGCCGCCGTCCTGGTGGTCGTCGCGCAGATCGCGCACGGCCTGGCCACCAACCCCTTCTACCAGTGGGACCGCTTCCGCTACTGGTTCCTGCGGCCCACCGTCCTCGACGGCCTCCTCGTCACCCTCGAAGTCGCCGCCCTGAGCGCCCTGTCGGGGTTGCTCGGCGGCGTCCTGCTGGCTCTCGCACGGCAGTCCGGCAGCCCGGTGCTGCGCGCCGTCAGCTGGACCTACACCTGGCTGTTCCGCTCGGTACCGCTGATCGTCGTACTGATCTTTCTCTACAACTTCTCCGCCCTGTACAAGACGGTGAGCCTCGGCATCCCCTTCGGGCCCGCCTTCGTCACTTTCGACGAGTCGAAGCTCGCCACCGACATGACGGTCGCCGTCATCGGGCTCGGCCTCAACGAGGCGGCGTACGCGGCCGAAGTGGTCCGCGGCGGGCTGCTCTCCGTCGACCAGGGCCAACACGAGGCGGCGGCCGCGCTCGGGTTGCCCAAGGGCTACCAGTTCACCCGGATCGTGCTGCCGCAGGCGCTGCGCTCCATCACGCCCAACTACGTCAACCAGCTGATCGGCCTGGTCAAGAGCACGTCCCTGGTGTTCTACGTGTCGCTGCTCGACCTGTTCGGCTCCGTGCAGACCATGGGCAGCACCTACCCCGGCGACATCGTGCCGCTGCTGCTGGTCGCCACCGTCTGGTACCTGATCCTGACCAGCGCCGTCTCCGTCGTCCAGTTCTACGTCGAGCGGTACTTCGCGCGGGGAGCCACCCGCACCCTGCCGCCGACCCCGCTCCAGAAGGCACGCGCCGGCCTGACCGGCCTGCGGGCCCGGCTGCGCAGGGAGGCCGCCGTATGACCGCCACCGCCCCCACGGCCCCCACCGCCCCCGAGCCGGCCCCGGCCGCGCTGGAGGTGCACGACGTCCACAAGTGGTACGGCACCCACCGCGTCCTGGACGGCATCGACCTGACCGTGCGCCCCGGCGAGGTCACCGTCGTCATCGGGCCCTCCGGCTCCGGCAAGTCCACGCTGCTGCGGGTCATCAACCACCTGGAGAAGCCAGAGATCGGCCATGTCAGCGTCGGCGGCGAACTCATCGGCGTCCGGCGCGCGGGCGGCCGGCTCAAGGAACTCGGCGAGCGCGCGATCCTGGCCCAGCGCGGCCGGATCGGCTTCGTCTTCCAGAACTTCAACCTCTTCCCGCATCTGACCGTCCTCGACAACGTGGCCGCCGCGCCCGTCGCCACCGGCCGCCTCGGCAAGGCCGAAGCACGGGAATTCGCAAGGGAGTTGCTCGCGCGGGTCGGCCTGGGCGAGCGCACCGGCGCCTACCCGCGCCAGCTCTCCGGCGGCCAGCAGCAGCGGGTCGCCATCGCCCGCGCCCTCGCGCTGCGCCCCGGCATCATCCTCTTCGACGAGCCGACCTCCGCGCTCGACCCGGAACTCGTCGGCGAGGTCCTCTCCGTCATCAAGGACCTCGCCACCAGCGGCACCACCCTGGTCATCGTCACCCACGAGATCGGCTTCGCCCGCGAGGTCGCCGACCGCATCGTCTTCATCGACGGCGGCCGGATCGTCGAACAGGGCCCGCCCGCCGAGGTGCTCGACCGCCCCCGGCACCCCCGCACCCGTGACTTCCTCGCCAAGGTCCTGTGAACCAGCGCCCCTTCATTCCCCAGCAGACGCACCATCGAACGACAAGGACAGCCATGCCCAGCCACCCCACCCGACGCAGCCTGACACGCGCGCTGTCCGCGGCCACCGCGGTCGCCTCCCTCGCGGTCGCCCTCACCGCCTGCGGCGGGAACAGCGACGCGGCCACCACGACCGACGCCGCCGGCACGGTGACCGTGGGCCGGGTCTCCAACGGCGCCGCCAGACAGACCGAGTTGAAGGTCCCCGAGGTCAAGTCGCTCAACGCCGAACTGCCCGCCGCCGTCCGCAAGAGCGGCACCCTGGACATCGTCGTGGGCGCGCTGCCCGACGGCTTCCCGCCGCTCGCCTACATCGGCGGCGACCAGAAGACCCTCACCGGCGCCGAACCCGACTTCGGCCGCCTGGTCGCCGCGGTTCTCGGCCTCAAGCCCCGGCTGTCCAACGCCACCTGGGAGAACATGTTCGTCGCCATCGACAGCGGCAAGGCCGACGTCGGCTTCGCGAACATCACCGACACCGAGGAACGCAAGAAGAAGTACGACTTCGCCTCGTACCGCAAGGACAACGTGGGCTTCGAGGTGCTGAAGAAAAGCACCTGGAATTTCGGCGGGAACTACGAGAACCTCGCCGGGAAGACCGTCGCCGTCGACAACGGCACCAACCAGGAGAAGATCCTCCTGGAGTGGCAGACCAAGCTCAGGGCCGAGGGCAAGACCCTCACCGTCAAGCACTACGCCAGCAAGAACGCCACCTACCTGGCGCTGACCGGCGGCCGGATCGACGCCTACTTCGCGGCGAACCCCGGCGTCGCCTACCACGTCACCCAGACCGCGAAGTCCCCGGAGCCCACCCGCAGCGCGGGCACCTACTCCGGGGCGGGCGCGAGCCTCCAGGGGCTGATCGCGGCCACCACGAAGAAGAACAGCGGCCTGGCCAAGCCCATCGCGGACGCCGTCAACCACCTGATCGAGAACGGGCAGTACGCGAAATGGCTGGCCGCCTACAACCTCTCCGACGAGGCCGTGGCGACGTCTCGGGTCAACCCGCCCGGACTGCCGCTCAGCGATTCCTGAGCCCCCGAGGGCGACATCTCCGCCACCGGGAACACCCTCCGGAGCCGGGGCGTTGTGACTCGTGACGAAGCAGGCGCGGGCGCCGCTCAGGCGGCCCCCGAGCACGGCGGACGGAGGTGGCGGTCATGACCGGGGACCCGAGGCACCTCCCGTGTGCGCGCGTCCTGCGGACCGCCCGTTCCGCCGTGCTGCACTCCCGGCCCCACATCGACCTCCAGCGCGTGGCCGGCGCGCTCTGTCGCCCCTGACGCTTCCCCCTGCCCGGCCCCCGCGCGGCCGCGCGGACACCCCGCCGCGTCCGCCCGCCGCCGTGGCCCGCCACCGGTGCGGCCCGGCGCGCCCCCGTACGGACACCCAGGAAGGCGCCCACTCGTGTCCTCTGCCACCTCCTCCCGCCACCCCGACCACCACGCCCCCGACTCCCGCCTCCACCTCGCCGTCGCCCTGGACGGCACCGGCTGGCACCCCGCCTCCTGGCGCGAGCCCGTCGCCCGCCCCGGCGAGCTGTTCACCGCCGGATACTGGGCCGACCTGGTCGCCGAGGCCGAGCGGGGCCTGCTCGACTTCGTGACCTTCGAGGACGGCCTCGGCCCCCAGTCCTCGCGCCCGCTGGAGCCCGACGACCGCACCGACCAGGTCCGCGGCCGGCTCGACGCGGTCCTCGTCGCCGCCCGCGTCGCCCCGCTCACCCGGCACATCGGCCTGGTCCCGACCGTCGTGGCCACCCACACCGAGCCGTTCCACATCTCCAAGGCGATCGCCACCCTCGACTACGTCAGCACCGGCCGCGCCGGCCTGCGGGTGCGGATCACCGCCCGGCCCGACGAGGCCGACCACTTCGGCCGCCGCACCGTCGAGCGGATCGAGGCGTACGAAAGCCCGGAGGCGCGGGAGCTGCTCACCGACCTGTTCGACGAGGCCGCCGACCACGTGGAGGTGGTGCGCAGGCTCTGGGACAGCTGGGAGGACGACGCCGAGATCCGCGACCGGGCCAGCGGCCGCTTCATCGACCGGGACAAGCTGCACTACATCGACTTCGAGGGCCGCTTCTTCAGCGTCAAGGGGCCCTCCATCACGCCCCGCCCGCCGCAGGGGCAGCCGCTGGTGACCGCGCTCGGGCACGACACGCTGCCGTACCGGCTGCTGGGCCGGCAGGCCGACGTCGGGTACGTCACCCCGCGCGACGCCGGGCACGCCCGCGCGATCGTGGCCGAGATCCGCGCCGAGCAGGAGCGGGCCGGGCGGGCGGGGGAGACCCTGCATGTCTTCGGGGACCTGCTGGTCTTCCTGGACGACAGCCAGGGCCAGGCGCGGTCGCGCCGGGAGCGGCTGGACGCGCTCGCGGGCGAGCCGTACACGGCGGACGCCCCGGTCTTCACCGGAACGGCGGCCCAACTCGCCGAGTTGCTGGAGGAGTTGGCGGGGGCCGGGCTGACCGGGTTCCGGCTGCGGCCCGCCGTCGCCGGGCACGACCTCCCGCGGATCAGCCGCGACCTGGTGCCCGAACTCCAGCACCGGAACCGGTTCCGCACCGCCTACGAGGCGGACACCCTGCGCGGCCTGCTCGGTCTCGCCCGCCCCGCCAACCGCTACGCCGCCACCGCGGCCACCGCCGTCTGAGCCGGAGGACCTACGACCATGAGCAAGCCGCTGAAGCAGATCCATCTGGCCGCCCACTTCCCCGGCGTCAACAACACCACCGTGTGGAGCGACCCGGCCGCCGGCAGCCACATCGAGTTCAGCTCCTTCGCGCACTTCGCGCGCACCGCCGAACGCGCCAAGTTCGACTTCCTGTTCCTCGCCGAGGGCCTGCGCCTGCGCGAACAGGGCGGCCGGATATACGACCTGGACGTGGTCGGCCGTCCCGACACCTTCACCGTGCTGGCCGCGCTCGCCGCCGTCACCGACCGGCTCGGCCTGACCGGCACCATCAACTCCACGTTCAACGAGCCCTACGAGGTGGCCCGCCAGTTCGCCAGCCTGGACCACCTCTCCGGCGGCCGCTCCGCCTGGAACGTGGTCACCTCCTGGGACGCCTTCACCGGCGAGAACTTCCGCCGCGGCGGATTCCTTCCGCAGGACGAACGCTATTCGCGCGCCAAGGAGTTCCTGGCCACCGCGCACGAGCTGTTCGACTCCTGGAGCGCCGACGCGATCCTCGCCGACCAGGCCACCGGCGCCTTCCTGCGGGACGCGCGGGCCGGCGCCTTCGTGCACCAGGGGCAGCACTTCGACATCCACGGCCGGTTCAACGTGCCGCGCTCCCCGCAGGGCCGCCCGGTGATCTTCCAGGCGGGCGACTCCGACGAGGGCCGCGAGTTCGCCGCCGCCGGCGCCGACGCGATCTTCAGCAGGTACTCCCACCTGGCGGAGGGCCAGGCCTTCTACGCCGACGTCAAGGGCCGCCTCGCCAAGTACGGCCGGCGCCCCGACCAGTTGCTCATCCTGCCCGCCGCCACCTTCGTGCTCGGCGACACGGACGCCGAGGCCGCCGAACTCGCCCACGAGGTGCGCCGGCAGCAGGTCAGCGGCGCCACCGCCATCAAGCACCTGGAGTTCGTCTGGAACCGCGATCTGTCGGGGTACGACCCGGAGGGCCCGCTGCCCGACGTCGATCCGCTGGTGAGCGAGGAGCACATCTCACGGGGCCGCGCCCAGGTGCGGATGTACCGGGACCCCGTCGCCATCGCGCGGCAGTGGCGCGAGCAGGCCGAGGCCAACAAGTGGTCCATCCGCGATCTGGTGATCAACAACGGCAACCGGCAGACCTTCGTGGGCTCGCCCGCCACCGTGGCCCGGACCATCAACGAGTTCGTGCAGGCGGACGCCTCCGACGGGTTCATCCTCGTCCCGCACATCACGCCGGGCGGCCTCGACCCGTTCGCCGACAAGGTGGTCCCGCTCCTCCAGGAACAGGGCGTCTTCCGCGCCGACTACGAGGGCACCACCCTGCGGGAGCACCTCGGTCTCGCCCACCCCGACGCCGCCGCCCCGGCCGAGCGGGCCGCCTCGTAGGCGCAAGGGATACCGGTGCGGGCGCGCACGTCACCTCCCCCGTGAGTGACGTACGCGCCCGCTTCCCCCGGTGACGCGGCGATGGGCACGGGCGCCGGGTCATGCGGCCAGCGTGCCGTCCCGCGATCGCGGGCGCCTGAGTCGGGGGGTACTCAAATCGCCCTGTATCAAAGGTGAGTACGCGTGCTCTGGTAAGTGTGAGGACTTACGAACAGGATGCGAAGACGCTCGGACCGCGCTGGCCGTTCACTGGCCGGGAAGACGAACTGGAGCTGCTGCGGGGCGCGTTGACCGGGTCCCGGCGCGGCATCGTGGTGACCGGTCCGGCCGGACGCGGCAAGACGCGGCTGATCACGGAGGCGGTCCGGGGCATGGACCACGCACGGGTGACCGGCACGCCCGAGGCCCGCCATCTGCCCCTCGCCGCCTTCGCCCACCTGCTGCCCGGACCCGGCTCGCTGCACGGCGCGGTGCGGGCCCTGTCCGGTGCCCGGCTCCTCGTCGTGGACGACGCCCACCTGCTGGACGAGGACTCCGCCGCGCTGGTCCACCAGTTGGCCGCGCACGGGCGCACCCGGCTGATCGTCGCCGCGGCCGACGAGGCGCCGGCGCCCGGCGCGGTGTCCCGGCTGTGGACCGGGGAGCTGCTGCCCCGGCTGGCCCTCGCCCCGCTGCCCGAGGAGGACACCGCGGCCCTGCTCGGCGCGGCCGGGTTCGAGGCGCTCACTGTACGGCGGCTGCACCGGCTGTGCCGGGGCGATCTGCGGCTGCTGCGCTCCCTGGCGGCCGCGCTCGCGGCCGGGGACGCGCTGGTCGCCGTACCCGGCACCGGCGAACGCGCCTGGCGCGGCCCGCTGCCCCTCACCCCGGCCGTCCGCGACCGGCTCGCGCCCCTGCTGGCGCGCTCCGCGCCCGGCGAACGCGAGACCCTCGAACGCCTCGCCTTCGCCGAGCCGGCCAGGCTGCCGCTGCACGGCCTCGACCTCGACGTCCTCGAAGGGCTGGAGGCGGCCGGTCTGATCGCCGTGGACGACGCCGGCCGGGCCCAGCTCGCCGACCCGCTGCACGGACCGGCGCTGCGGGCGGCGACGGGACGGCTGCGGGCCCGCCGGCTGAGCCGGGACCCGGCGGCCCCGACTGCCGCGCTCGGCGCCGAACAGCGCTTGCTGGCAAGGCGGTTGGCACGGATGGATGTACGACCGGTGGCCACGCCGGTGGGGGACTGGCTGGTGGCCGAGGGGGAGCCGGTGCCGGCCGGCTACGCGGCCGTCCGGGCTCGGTTCGCCCGGCTGCAAGGCGCGGTGCGGGACGCCGCCGCGTGGGCGCGGGAGGGGCTGCGGTGGGCGCCGGGGGACAGCGGGTGCGCGGAGGAACTCGTGCTGGCGGCGGCGGAGTCGGACGCGTCGGGGCCGCGCGGCCGCACCGACGGGGATGTGTACGCGCGCTACCGTGCCGTACGCATGGGGGAGGCCGCCGGTGCGCTGCCCGCGGGCAGTGTGCTCGCCCGGCATGCGGAGGCACTGGCGCGGGGGGACGGGGACGCACTGGACCGTGCCGCCGCCGCCCTGGAGGAGCGCGGCTTCCTGCTGTTCGCGGCGGAGGCCCGCGCCCAGGCCGCACACGCCCACCGCGACCCCCGGTCCGGGCGCCGCTCCCGCACCCGCGCGCTCGCCCTCGCCCGCCGCTGCCAGGGCGCGCGCACCCCGGCGCTGGCCGGGCTGGTGCTCGGCGAACTCACCGCGCGGCAACGGCAGATCGTGGCCCTGGCGGCGGCGGGCCTGAGCAACCGGGAGATCGCCGAGCGGCTGACACTGTCGGTGCGGACGGTCGGCAACCATCTGTACGGCGCGTACACGCGGCTGGGCACGGGCGACCGGGAGTCACTGCCCCGCCTGCTGGACAGGTCCGCCTAGCACCGTGGCCGCATACGCTCACCGGGTTGGTGACCTGCGGCGGGCCTGATCGGCGGGCTGCTGCTCGCGCAGGGTCTCGATTTCGGCCGCCAGCACAGCCATGTCGCGCACGTGCGTGTAGTACCCGGCCGCGTACTCGTCGTCGATCGCCGGGAGGACCGTGTCGAACACCGTCGTCAGCTCCGCGAGGCCAGACCGCTGCTGCTCGGCGAGAGGCCCTTTGAGGGCGCTCGTGGCGTAGCCGTAGGCGTCCGCGTCGAGCATCACCATGTCCTGGCCCTCGATCTCCCGGCCGCGGAAGCCGGGTGGGAACGGCCGGGAGGCGTGCTCGGCCGTCATGCATGAGAGGGCATTCAACTTTTCCTCGAACATGCCTGCGATTGTGACAGGCGCATCCGGGCTCACGCCGCTCCGAATGCCGCGAAGGCCCACCCCGTGGCCTGGTGCAGCGGGTCGGGCGGCAGGGTGGCGCGGGCGTCGCGGAGGGATTCGGCCAGCGAGAGGCCCGCGGTGAGGCCCTTGTGCAGGGCGAGCATCAGCGGGATCACCGCCGCGTCGTTGACCGGGGCACTGCTGGCCACCACCCCGGCCGTACCCAGCGGGAGCAACGCCGTGACGAGGCCGAGGAGTTCGTCCGCGCCGACCGAGGCGAGCCGCGCGGTGTCGCAGCTGGAGAGAATGATCCGGTAGGGGCTGCGGGCCAGGCGCTCGAAGTCGTGCACGATCAACGGGCCGTCCGCCATCCGCAGTGCCGAGAAGAGGGGACTGTCGGCGCGGAACGTGCCGTGGGCGGCCAGATGGGCGAGCCCCGCGCCGTCCAACTCGGCCAGCACACGCGGGACATGGGCGTCGTCGCCTTCCAGGACCGTCGCCGTGCCGTAGCGGTCCGCCAGCTCCGGGACCTCCGCGCCGCCCGTGGCGAGACCGGGGCCGCGCACCAGGACGGTACGGCCCTCGCGCGGCGGTTCCGTCTCGCGGGCGCGCAGCCAACTGCCCGCCGACGGCGACACGCTGAGCACCCGCTCGCGCAGCGCGGGCAGCAGCGCCCACGGCACCCGGTGCAGCGCGCCCGGCGGCACGATCACCACCGGACCGGTGCCCAACAGCGGCACGGCCCCCGCGAGCAGCAGCTCCTGGAGCCGGGCGCCCGCCGCCTCCACCAGCGGCAGCCGCGCCTCCGCACCCGGATGCGCGAGCCGCCGCAACCCGGCCTGCACGTACTCCGCCTCGGCCACCGCGTCCGCGAGCGGACCGCCGGCGAACCGCCGCACCCTGCCCTGACCGCACAGCAGCACATGCACCCGCCCCTGGACGACGGCGAGTTCGACCAGCCGGGCCTCGCCGAGCCGGTCCAGCAGCCGGGGCACGTCGAAGCGGGCCCCCTCGTGCGGGGCGGAGCCGCGGATATGGCGCGTGCGGGAACGGATCTCCCGTTCCAGGCGCCGCCGTTCGCGCTCCAGCGCAGGCACCGGGCGGCCCTCCATGCGGGCCTCCTCCGCGCGGGCCGCGATCTCCCGGTACGCGGTGAGACCGCTGAGCAGCGTCGCGTCGGCGGGCGGCCGGGTCGGCGGCGTGGACAGCACCGTCGCCCGCCACCGCTCGCTCCACTCGAGGAGCCGCCGCGGGCCACCGTGAGTGAGACTCACCTCCTGCGCAAGCGCGGCCAGTTCGGCGCCCTGCGCGGTCACATGGGCGCGCAGCTCCGAGGCGCCCAGCGTCATCCGGTGATCGTCGAGGACGCCCAGCCCGCGCCGGCACGCCTCCAGCACCCCCCGCCCGGAGCCTGCCGCCCGCGCCCGCAGCGCCTGCGCCGCCCAGCCGGTCATCCGGGCCGGCGGCGGGCCGCTGCGGCGGCTGCGGGCCGCGACCGCGAGATGCCGTTCCGCGTCCGCCGTCCGGCCCAGGGCCAGCGCGATCCGGCCCGCGAGCAGCCACGCCTCGGGCGCGGCGGGCGAGCCGAACGCGGCCAGCCGCTCGGCCACCGCCGCCGCGTCCGCGACCAGCCGCCCGGAGCGGCGCCCGGCCGCCGTCCGCGCCTCGATCAGCACCAGCCGGGCGTGCGTCTCCCACCACAGCCGCCGCTGCGCCGCGAACAGCCGTACGGCGACGGCCGCACGGGCGATCGCGGTGTGCGCGTCCCCGGCCGAGCGGGCCGCCCGCGCGGCGGCCAGCAGCAGCTCGGCCTTGCGGGTCGACTGCCCGCCGATCCGGTCCAGCAGGTCGATCGCCGCGTCCGCCTCGGCCAGCGCCTCCGGGGCGAGCCCCGCGGCCATCAGCACCTCACAGCGCCGTACCGACAGCATGTACGTGGGCGTGCCGAGCTTCGCGTACCGCTCCTCCGCCTCGTCCAGGAGCCGCAGCGCGAGCGGGATGTCCCCGGAGCGGAAAGCGGCCAGACCCCGGCTCTCCACCGCGTCCGCCTTGTCGTGCTCCTGGCCGGTGGTGTCCCACAGCCGCTCCGCCGCCGTGAAGTCCGCGTCGGCCCGCTCCACCGCGCCGAGCGCCAGATGCACCGTGGCCCGCAGGGTCAGCGCCCGCGCGGTCCAGATGTCGTCGCGCCACTGCCTGAGCACCGGCAGCGCCCGCCGTACGTCCTCCAGCGCCTCCCGGTGATGCCCCAGCACCCACCAGACGTACGCCCGCCGGTACAGCACGCGGGCCCGCGTGTGCCCGGTGCCCCGCGCGACCCCGCGCTCGAAGGAGGCGAGCCCCTGCCGTGTGCGCCCCGCGTGCACCAGTGCGACCCCCAGCGTCGCCAGCACATCCGCCTCCCGGTCCGCTGACTCGGCACGCGCGGCCAGATCACGGGCCCGGCGCAGATGGGCGAGCGCGACGCGCAGGTCGCCGAAGTCCCGCTGCCAGATGCCGAGGACCTGGTGCGCGATGCTCGCGGGCAGCGGTGCCGGGGCGGCGGCGAGCAGCAGCTCGGCGCGTGCCCGCGCCTCGCCGGGATCGGCGAACACCAGGGGCAGCAGTTCCAGGGCAGGCTCGCTTCCCGCTGTCACGCCTCGCATGGTAGTGGCCTGTATCAGACGGCGGACCGGCGGCTCTCACTCACGTCACCGCCGCACAGGGGGAGGAATCGGCAATGGCACCCCAGCGATACCGCGAGCAGTTCGATCACATCCAGCGCTCCATGCCCGGCGTCCCGTTGACCATGGGCCCGGACGACGAAGCCCGTCCGCTGTACGAGAAGGGGGTCGTCCTCGCCCGGTCCGGGCAGGACGCCCGCGCCGTCGAGGACGCGGTGCGCGCCCACTTCACCGAGACCCGCGGGCTGCTGCCCGAACACGTGCGCCGCGAAGGGCCGGACGACGGCCGCGGTGGCGTCACCCGTATCCGGGTCGGCGCCCCGGACCTCGGCGACGACGCCGTGCCGCACGCCCTGGACGCCCTGCGGCCGGCCGAGGAGCGGCAGGGGCGCCCGCTGGCCGGCCGCAACCACGTGGTGCACATCGCGGTCAACGCCTGCCCCGGCGACGAACCGGTGCCCATCGCGCGCACCGCCGCCCCCAACCCGGCCGCCGCCGGAACCGGCCACGACCCCCGCACCGCCGTCCGCGTCCTCGTGGTCGACACCGGTCTGGTGCACGACCACCACGCCTACCCGCTGCTCGCCCACACCACCGGCGACACCCAGGCGGCCGAGACCGACCGCGGCGGGATGCTGCGCCAGTACGTGGGCCACGGCACGTTCATCGCGGGCATCCTCGCGGCCGTCGCGCCCAACACCGACATCACCGTCCGCGGCACCCTGAACGACGCGGGCGCGGTACTGGAGTCGGAGTTCGGCGCCAGGCTGTTCGAGGCCGTCGACCAGGGCGGCTGGCCCGATGTGCTCAGCCTCTCCGCGGGCAGCCCGGCCGCGGGCCTGCACGGACTGCTCGGCCTGGACGCGTTCATGCGCGAACTGCGCTCCCACCGCACCCTGTTGGTCGCCGCCGCCGGGAACAACGGCAGCGACGTCCCGTTCTGGCCCGCCGCGTACGCCGCCCTGCCCGAGTACGCGGACAGCGTCGTGTCGGTCGGCGCGCTGCGCTCGGACGGCGAGGGCCCCGCCTGCTTCAGCAACCACGGCCGCTGGGTGCGCGTCTTCGCCCCCGGCGAGCGCCTCACCAGCGCCCTCACCGGCTTCGGCACCCCGGTGCCGTACCTCTACCAGCACTCCACCTACGACGACTGCCGGTACGGCTTCGACTACTCCTGCACCTGCCAGTACCCGCGCCACACCGGCGAGTTGAGCGAGGCGCGGCAGAGCACCGGAGGCAAGCCGGACCAGGTGATGTTCGACGGGTTCGCGCAGTGGAGCGGCACCTCCTTCGCCACCCCGGTCGCCGCCGGGCTCGTCGCCGCCCTGATGACGGCGGAGCGCGAGCGCGACCCGCGCACGGCCGGCGCCCGGCTGCTGACGGAGGCGAGCTACCGCACCGATGTGCGCGGGGCGACCGTGCGCGCGCTGCGGCCGCCCACCTGGCGCCCGGTTCCGGTTCCGGCCCCGGCGCTGCCCGCGTGAGCGCCGGAACCCTCCGCCTGACCGCGTACCATGGCGAGCCCTATACGAGGGGTGGGGCCGTGGACCGAACAGAGGTCGGCGCGCTCGTCCGGTCCGCCGTCGACGGGGACGCCGCGGCCTGGAAGGCGCTGGTGGAAGGGATGAGTCCGCTGGTGTGGTCGGTGGTGCGCGCCCATCGGCTGTCCGATGCCGACGGGCACGAGGTCTTCCAGACCGTGTGGTTCCGCTTCGCCCAGCACCTGGGGCGGATCCGGGAGCCCGACAAGACCGGCGCCTGGCTGGCCAGCACCGCCCGCCACGAATGCCTGAAGGTCATCAGGGGCATGACGCGGCTCACTCTCACGGATGATCCGCAGGTGCTGGACCGGGCCAGCGACGACCGTACGCCGGAGCAGACGCTGATCGACTCGGAGGAGGCGGCGGACCGGGCCGAGCGGGTCCGCCGCCTGTGGCAGGAGCTGGACGAACTGGGCGAGCGGTGCCGCCAGTTGCTGCGTGTGCTGGTGGCCTCGCCGCCGCCCAGCTATGGGGAGATCTCGGCCGCGCTCGGTATCGCGGTCGGCAGCATCGGCCCGCTGCGCCAGCGCTGTCTGCGCCGGCTGCGGGCCCGGATGGACCAGCGGGGTGCGGTATGAACGAGGACGACGGGTTCCCGTACGACGGAGCGGCCGGGAACGGCGACGAGTCGGCGGACGCTCTCACCGGGGACGCCCGCATGGCGGACGCGCTGCTGGAGGAGGAGCTGCGCCAGGCGGCGGCCGTCCTCGACCCCGTGCCCGGCTTTCTGCGCCAACTCGCCGTGGACGCCTACGCCTTGCGCGATCTGGACGCGCGGATCGCCGAGCTGACCTTCGACTCGCTGGTGGACGCGCTGCCGGTGCGCGGGGTCATGGACGCCCCGCGCATGCTGACGTTCCGCGCGGGCGCGCTCACCGTCGACGTCGAGGTCACCGGGGACGGACTGATCGGGCAGGTGCTGCCGCCGGGGGCCGAGCGGATCGAGGTGCTCGGCTCTCCGGGCACCGCCCGCCCGGTGGCCGTCGACAGTTTCGGCCGCTTCACAAGCGACGACCCGCCCTCCGGACCCTTCGCCCTGCGGCTGCGCACCGGCATGGAGGTGATCGTCACGGAGTGGCTGCGGGCCTGACGGGGGCCCGGTCGGCCGTAACCGGGTCGGCCGGGGCCGGCTCACCAGGCCACCGGCAGCGTGCGCGGCCCCCGGATCATCGTCTGCCGCCGCCACTCGACCTCCTGCGGCGGCACGGCGAGCCGCAGCCCCGGCAGCCGGTCCAGGAGCGTGTCCACCAGCAGTTCGAGCTGGAGGCGGGCGAGGACCGCGCCGGTGCAGTAGTGGTGCCCGTTGCCGAAGGCGAGGTGCGGATTGGAGCCCCGGTCCGGGTCGATGCGGTCCGGGTCCGGGAACACCTCCGGATCGCGGTTGGCGGCCAGGTACGAGACGTACACCGCCTCGCCCGCGGCGATCCGGTGCCCGGCGATCTCCACGTCCTCCAAGGCGATCCGGGCGAGCCCGACCGTGCTGCGGTGCGGGATCCAGCGCAGCAACTCGTCCAGCACCGGGCCGCGTTCACCGGGTCGCGCACGCATGCGTGCCATCAACTCCGGCCGGGTCAGCAGCAGATAGAGCATCTGCCCGCAGTTGTGGGTGACCGCCTCGCCACCGATCTGCAGCGGACCGGCGAGCCCGACGGCCTCCCGCTCGGCGATCTCACCGCGCGCCACGGCACCGCCGAGCATCGAGTAGACGTCCTCGCCGGCGCTGCGCGCGCGGGCCCGGACGATGTCCGTGATCCAGCCGTACAGCCCGTCCTTGGCCTGCTCGGCGGCCTCCGCGCCCCCGGACAGGGAGATGATCTGCCGGGTCCAGGCGTGCACCTGCTCCCGTTCGCTGTCGGGAACGCCCATCACCTCGCTGACGACGAACAGCGGGAACGGCTCCAGCACCCGCTCGACCAGGTCGGCGGGCGGGCCCTCGCGGAGCATCGCGTCCACCAGCTCGTCGAGGATCTCCTGGGCGCGGGGCCGCAGCCGCTTCGTCGCGCTGACCGTGAAGGCACCGGCGATGGGCTTGCGCAGGCGGTTGTGGTCCGGCTGGTCGGCCCAGGCGAGCGAGCCGGGGCGGGGCGCGAAGTTCGGGGCCAGCCGGGTGACCTGTCCGCGCGCGACCTCCGCGCGGCTGAACCGCGGATCGTTGGTGATCAGCTTCACGTGTTCGTGGCGGGTCGCCAGCCAGGCCCAGCCCTCGCCGAAGGGCAGCCGTATTCGGGTCAGCGGCCCTTCGCGCACCAGCCCCGCGAGCACCGGATCGAACTCGGTGTCCTCCAGATCGAGCGCGGGCCAGTCCCGTACGGGGGGCGGCGGTTCCTGGCTCGCGGGCGCACTGGTCTCCATGGTCGTCATGCCCTCCACGATGGGACGGGGCGCGGCGGGTGTCGTGCGGGACTGCTCCAGGCGGAGGGTGTGCGGTGCGTCGGCCGGCGCGGGTGCGGGGACGGCGGCCGGGCCCGGCTACACCGCGTCGACCAGCACGGCCAGCGCGGTCGCGAGCCGGCCGAGCCCCGCTCCGGCCGGTCCGCCGGGCTCGTCCATGTAGGTGTCCCGCCGGATCTCGATCATCAGCGCCTCGACGCGGGGATCGGTGCCGTAGTACTCCAGCGGCACGTAGGTCCCGGAGAACGGGCTGTCCAGTCCGGTCTCACCGCACGGTGCGAACGCCTCGCGGGCGGCGGCGAGCAGCTTCGGCGGGGTGTGGAAGGGGTCGGTGCCCAGGCACACCGGCGGACGCGGGCCCTCCCCGTGCAGCTCGTACGGGAGCGCCCGCGCCGGGTAGGAGTGCACGTCCACGACCACGGCCCGTCCGGTCGCCGCCAGCCGGTCCGCCACCGCCCGCGCCATGGCCGCGGCGTACGGCCGGAAGTACCGCTCGACCAGTGGCCGCGGGTCGGTGTCCGCGGGCCGCAGCGCCTCGCGGTGCGTGGTCCGGGTGTACACCGCGCCCATGCCGGCGGCGAGCATCTCCTCCCGCTCGTCCGGGAACCGCTCCGGATCCACCACCAGCCGCGACAGCCGGTTCACGAACCGCCACGGCGCGCGGCCCGCGAGCTTCGCCGCCCGCCCGGCCAGCTCCGCGGTGTGCGCGTCCGTGATGTGGTCGAGCTCCCGCTCCAGCGCGGCGTCGTCCAGCAGGATCCCGTCCCGGACGTCACCGGGGATCGCGCGGGCGGAGTGCGGCACGTGCAGCAGGACGGGGGAGTCGGGGGCGCCGGAATAGAGGCGAAAGGAGGTCACGGCTGCTCCGGGGGCGGCGGTACGGGTAGGGGGCACCTCACCATGCCACGGACTCAGCCCAGCAACTCCCGCACGAGCTTCCCCACTTGCTCCGTCTCGATCAGGAACCCGTCGTGCCCGTACGGCGATTCCACCACCCTGGTCCGGTCCGCGCCCGGAATCAGGGCGGCCAGCTCCTCCTGCTGGCGCAGCGGGTAGAGGCGGTCGGAGTCGACGCCGGCGACCAGGGTGGGGGCCGTGACACGGGCGAGGGCGGAGCGCAGGCCGCCCCGCGAGCGGCCCGCGTCATGGGCGTTCATCGCCTCCGTGAGGACGACGTAGCTCGCCGCGTCGAAGCGCCGTACCAGTTTCTCCGCGTGGTGGTCCAGGTAGGACTCCACCTGGTAGCGCCCGCCCCGCCAGGGGTGCTCGGCGTCCTGCGGGGACCGGCCGAAGCGGGCGGTCAGCTCCGGTTCGCTGCGGTAGGTGACATGCGCGAGGCGCCGGGCGAGACCGAGGCCGGTGTGGGGGCCGCGGGCGGCGTCGTGGTAGTCGCCGCCTTGCCAGTCGGGGTCCGCACGGATGGCGCGCACCTGGATCCCCGCCCAGGCGATCTGCTCCGCGCTCGCCGCCGCCGTCGTGGCGAGCAGCAGCAGCGCCCCGGTGCGCTCCGGATACGACACCGCCCATTCCACCGCCCGCATCCCGCCCATCGAGCCGCCCGCCACCAGGGCCCAGCGGTCGATCCCGAGGGCGTTTGCGAGACGCGCCTCCGCCGCGACCTGGTCCCGCTGGGTGAGGAACGGGAAGGCGCCGCCCCAGGCCCGGCGGCCGTCCGGGCGCGGCGAGGACGGTCCGGTGCTGCCCTGGCAGCCGCCCAGCACATTGGGGGCCACCACGAACCACCGGTCGGTGTCCAGCGGCCGCCCCGGCCCGACCAGCGGCTCCCACCAGCCGGGCGTGGGATGGCCGGGCCCGGCCGGACCGGCGACATGGCTGTCGCCGGTCAGCGCGTGCAGCACCAGCACGGCGTTGGACGCGTCCGGTGCGAGCCGCCCCCAGGTCTCGAACGCCAGCCGTACGCCGGGCAGTTCACCGCCCGCCTCCAGCCGCAGCGGCCGCCCGGCCGGGCCCCACCGCCGACGGCCCGGCGGATCGCCCTCCCGCCAGGCGCCGGTGGCCGGCGGCTGCCCGGTCGCCGTGACCGCGCTCACCTACGCGCCCTTCGCCGCGCGGAACCCGGCCTCCAGATCCGCCTTGAGATCGGCCAGGTTCTCGATGCCGACCGACAGCCGCACCAGACCCGGCGTGGTGCCGGTGGCCGCCGCCTCCTCCTCGGTGAGCTGGCTGTGCGTGGTGGACGCCGGGTGGATGATCAGGCTGCGTACGTCGCCGATGTTGGCGAGATGGCTGAACAGCTCGACCGCGTCCACGAACCGCTTGCCCGCCTCGATCCCGCCGCGCAGCTCGAAGGAGACGATGGCACCGGCGCCGCGCGGCAGATACGTCCGCCCGGCCTCGTACCACGGGCTGGACTCCAGGCCCGCGTAGTGGACGGCCGCCACCTCGTCGCGCCGCTCCAGCCACTCGGCGAGCGCCTGCGCGTTGGCGGTGTGCCGTTCGAGCCGCAGGCTCAGCGTCTCCACGCCCTGGAGCAGCAGGAACGCCGAGTGCGGGGCGAGCGCCGGGCCGAGGTCGCGCAGCAGCTGCACCCGCAGCTTCACCGCGAAGGCGCCCGGACCGAGCGCCGGCCAGTAGCGCAGCCCGTGGTAGCTCGGGTCCGGCTCGCTGAAGTCGGGGAACCGGTCCTGGTGGGCGCCGAAGTCGAAGGTGCCGCCGTCCACCACCACACCCGCGACCGCGGTGCCGTGCCCGCCGAGGAACTTGGTCGCCGAGTGCACCACGATGTCCGCGCCGTGCTCGATGGGCCGCAGCAGATAGGGGGTCGGCACGGTGTTGTCCACGATCAGCGGCACCCCGGCGGCGTGCGCCACGTCCGAGACCGCCCGGATGTCCAGCACATTGCCGCGCGGGTTGCCCAGCGACTCCGCGAACAGCGCCTTGGTGTTGGGCCGGATCGCCGCCCGCCAGGCCTCGGGGTCGTCCGGGTCGTCCACGAACGACACCTCGATGCCGAGCCGTGCCAGCGTGTGCCGGAAGAGGTTGTACGTGCCGCCGTACAGCGCCGTGCTGGAGACGATGTGGTCGCCGGCGCCCGCCAGGGTCAGGATCGCCAGGGTCTCCGCGGCCTGCCCGGAGGACAGCGCGACCGCCCCGACACCGCCCTCCAGCGCGGCGATCCGCTGCTCGAACACGTCCGTCGTGGGGTTGTGGATCCGGGTGTAGATGTTGCCGGGCTCGGCGAGCGAGAACAGGTCGGCCGCGTGCCGGGTGTCCCGGAACACGAACGAGGTGGTCTGGTAGACGGGGGTGGCCCGTGCGCCGGTCGCGGGGTCGGGGGCGGCACCCGCGTGGACCTGCTTCGTCTCGAAGGACCAGGCGGCGGGGTCGGGCTGCGTGCTCATGGGGCGTGCTCCTCGTGCGCGGGAGGCGGTGACGTGGCACGAGGCAACCACGCGTCCCGCGCGGCCGACAGGCTTACGCGGCAGGCGACATGAGGACGTCACGGACGACATGCGGCCGCAATGTTCCCGACATGCGGGGCGGCCGGGGCCGCTCGTCCCGGCCGGGTGCCCATTGTCACCGTCCCGTCACAGCCGCGGGGGCCGGTGAAACCCCTGACCCGGCTCCGCTCTCTCCCTGGGTGTCAGCAGATCTTCACAGCAGAGGACGCCCGATGAACCACCGCCACGTCTCCGCCGCCCTCGTCGCCGCCTCGGCGGCGGCCCTCCTGGCCACCACCTGCGGGACCGCCGGGGCCAGCCCGATGCGGGGCGTCGCCCCCGCCGCCTCGGCCACCTCCTGGAAGCCGTGCCACCTGCCGGCGGGCCGCCACTTCCTGAAGCTGGACTCCGCCAAGAACGTCAAGGGCAAGACCGTCGTGCGCGTCACCCCGCAGACGTGCAAGGTGAACACGGAGAACGACGAGGACGTCGTCTACACCCCGAGCGGTGCCGCCCGCTCCCTCGGCTTCGCGCCCGGCGCCTTTGTCGAGATCCTGCGCGACACCACGACCGTGAAGGTCGCCCCGGCGTGGCTGACGAACCACAAGCTCGCCAACAGCCCCTACTTCACCTACCACGTCGACACCAAGGGCCGGATCACGGCCCTGTCGGAGATCTACCACCCGTGATCCGCCGCCGCTGACGGGGAACAGCACCGGGGACCCCCCCCCCGCGGGGGGGGGGGGGGGGGGGGGGGGGGGGGGTCAGGGTAACCGAGAGGGGGCAAAGACACTCTCTCCAGGGCCTGAAGGCGAATCCC
>NZ_JBVJUC010000001.1:311474-814604 GCF_055605065.1 Streptomyces sp. NPDC037203 | reverse complement strand
CACGTCCTGTTAGGAGCCCCCCCCCCCGTCCCCCCCCTCCGTGGAAGGGAAACCCCCCCCCCCCCCCCCCCCGGGGGGGGGGGGTGGCCCCCGGTGCGATGCGGGCCCGGATCAGCTGAGCGAGGCCAGCGCCGCGTTCCAGGTGGCCGACGGGCGCATCACCGCGTCCGCCTTCTCCTGGTCGACGCGGTAGTAGCCGCCCAGGTCGACCGGCTTGCCCTGGACGCCGTTCAGCTCGGCCACGATCTTCTCCTCGTCGGCCGCGAGGGACTCGGCGAGCGGCGCGAACGCCTTGGCCAGGTCGGCGTCGTCGGTCTGCTTGGCCAGCTCCTGCGCCCAGTACAGGGACAGGTAGAAGTGGCTGCCGCGGTTGTCGATGCCGCCGAGGCGACGGGTCGGGGACTTGTCCTCGTCGAGGAAGGTCGCCGTGGCGCGGTCCAGGGCGTCCGCCAGGACCTTGGCGCGGGTGTTGCCGGTGGCCGCCGCGTACTGCTCGAGCGAGGGCACGAGCGCGAAGAACTCGCCGAGCGAGTCCCAGCGCAGGTAGTTCTCCTTGACCAGCTGCTGGACGTGCTTGGGCGCCGAGCCGCCGGCGCCGGTCTCGAACAGGCCGCCGCCCGCCATCAGCGGGACGATGGACAGCATCTTGGCGCTGGTGCCCAGCTCCAGGATCGGGAACAGGTCGGTCAGGTAGTCGCGCAGCACGTTGCCGGTGACCGAGATGGTGTTCTCGCCGCGGCGGATGCGCTCCACCGACAGCTTGGTGGCCTCGATCGGGGACAGGATCCGGATGTCCAGGCCCTCGGTGTCGTGCTCCGGCAGGTACTGCTCGACCTTGGCGATCAGCTGCGCGTCGTGGGCGCGGTTCTCGTCCAGCCAGAACACGGCCGGGTCGCCGGTGGCGCGGGCGCGGGTGACGGCCAGCTTGACCCAGTCGCGGATCGGGGCGTCCTTGGTCTGGCAGGCGCGGAAGATGTCGCCCTGCGCCACGGCCTGCTCCAGGACCACGTTGCCGGCCGGGTCGACCAGGCGGACCGTGCCGTCGGCCGGGATCTCGAAGGTCTTGTCGTGGGAGCCGTACTCCTCGGCCTTCTGCGCCATGAGGCCGACGTTCGGCACCGAGCCCATGGTGGCGGGGTCGAAGGCGCCGTTCGCGCGGCAGTCCTCGATCACGGCCTGGTAGACGCCGGAGTAGCTGTGGTCCGGCAGCACCGCGAGGGTGTCGTGCTCCTGGCCGTCCGGGCCCCACATGTGGCCGGAGGTGCGGATCATCGCCGGCATGGAGGCGTCCACGATGACGTCCGAGGGGACGTGCAGGTTGGTGATGCCCTTGTCGGAGTCGACCATGGCCAGCGCCGGGCCGTCGGCCAGCTCGGCGTCGAAGGACGCCTTGATCTCGGCGCCCTCGGGCAGGTTCTCCAGGCCCTTGTAGATGCCGCCGAGGCCGTCGTTCGGGGAGAGACCGGCCGTCTTGAGCGTCTCGCCGTACTTCGCGAACGTCTTCGGGAAGAAGGCGCGCACCACGTGACCGAAGATGATCGGGTCGGAGACCTTCATCATCGTGGCCTTCAGGTGCACCGAGAACAGCACGCCCTCCTGCTTGGCGCGGGCGACCTGCGCGGCGAGGAACTCGTTGAGGGCGGCGGCGCGCAGCACGGCGGCGTCCACGACCTCACCGGCGACGACCTTCAGCGGCGCGCGCAGCTCGGTGGTGGTGCCGTCGGCGCCGACCAGCTCGAAGCGCAGGGTGGTGTCCTCGGCGATCACCGTGGACTTCTCGGTGCTGGCGAAGTCGTCGTCGCTCATGGTCGCCACGTTGGTCTTGGACTCGGAGGTCCAGGCGCCCATGCGGTGCGGGTGGGTCTTGGCGTAGTTCTTCACCGAGGCCGGGGCACGGCGGTCGGAGTTGCCCTCGCGCAGGACCGGGTTGACCGCCGAGCCCTTGATCTTGTCGTAGCGGGCGCGGATCTCGCGCTCCTCGTCCGACTTCGGGTCGTCCGGGTAGTCCGGCAGCGCGTAGCCCTTGCCCTGCAGCTCGGCGATGGCGGCCTTGAGCTGCGGGATGGACGCCGAGATGTTCGGCAGCTTGATGATGTTGGCCGAGGGGGTCTTGGCAAGCTCGCCCAGCTCGGTCAGCGCGTCCGCGATGCGCTGGTCCTCGGTCAGGTACTCCGGGAAGACGGCGATGATGCGCCCGGCCAGCGAGATGTCGCGGGTCTGCACGGGCACACCGGCCTGCGAGGCGTACGCCTGGACCACTGGCAGGAACGAATGCGTCGCCAGGGCCGGGGCCTCGTCTGTGTACGTGTAGATGATGGTCGAGTCAGTCACCGGGTGCTCCGCTCCACGTCTGCAACATTGCTCGACATCAAGATATCTCGTGCCGGGGGCGGGCTCGACAGGGGTGGTGTTCCGGGGCCGCTGTTTTCCGCCGCCGGCCCGCCCGCCCGGTCAATCACTTCCGCCCGCCTCCCCGGCCCCGCGGGCGAGCTCGCGCTCGATCCAGCGGCAGATCACGTCCACCACGTACACGTGCTCGGCCCTGCTGAGCTGCCGTCCCGCGGGGATGCCGTGCCAGCGCAGCAGACAGCTCCGGCAGCAGGTCGCGGTCGCGTGCTGGGCCACGAAGACGGGATGCCCCCGGTACGGCGTCTGCTTTCCGTCCTTGTACGGCGCGGCCGGCGCGAGCCGTTTCGCGATCAGGTCGTACGCGTGCCACCTGAGGGTGGCCGGCCCCTTCTCCCCGGCGACGGCCCGCTCCCGCCCCCGCAGCCGGAACCGCGCCCGGAACGGCTGCCGGGCGAGGGCGTCGAGACGCTGGTCGAGGGCACGGGGGTCGGGCGAAACGGTCATCTCGTACGAGGATACGGCCCTACTCGGACGCCCGCCGTGCCGCGTCCCCCGCGTTCCGCTGCTGCGGGATCGTGAAGCCGCCCTGCTGGAGGGCGACGGTGCGGACCGGGGAGGGGATGTGGATGTTCTCCCGCTGGTAGCGGCGGTGCAGGCGTTTGATGAACTCGTGCTTGATCCGGTACTGGTCGCTGAACTCGCCGATACCGAGGATCACCGTGAAGCCGATGCGGGAGTCGCCGAAGGTGTGGAAGCGGATCGCGGGCTCGTGGTCCGGCAGCGCGCCCGGCACCTCCCGCATGACCTCCGTGACCACCTCGGCGGTCACCCGCTCCACGTGCTCCAGGTCGGCGTCGTAGCTCACCCCCACCTGCACCGGCACCGTGAGCCGCTGCTCGGGCCGCGTGTAGTTGGTCATGTTGGCCTTGGCGAGCTGGCCGTTGGGGATCACCACCAGGTTGTTGGACAGCTGGCGGACCGTCGTCTGGCGCCAGTTGATGTCGACGACGTAGCCCTCCTCGCTGCTGCTCAGCTGGATGTAGTCGCCCGGCTGGACGGTCTTGGAGGCCAGGATGTGGATGCCGGCGAAGAGGTTGGCGAGGGTGTCCTGGAGCGCGAGGGCCACCGCGAGACCGCCGACGCCCAGCGCGGTGAGCAGCGGCGCTATCGAGATCCCGAGGGTCTGGAGCACCACCAGGAAGCCGATGGCCAGCACCAGCACCCGCGTGATGTTGACGAAGATCGTCGCCGAGCCCGCCACGCCCGAGCGCGACTGCGTGACCGTGCGCACCAGCCCGGCGATCACCCGCGCCGCGGACAGCGTGGCCACGAGGATCAGCCACACCTCCAGCACTTGATCGGTGTGATGCCGCACGGCCTTGGTGAGGGGCAGTACGAGCGCCGCGGCGGCCACCCCGCTGGCGATCAGCGCCCACGGCACGATCGAGCGCAGCGCGTCCACGATGACGTCGTCGCCGCTCCAGCGGGTCCGCTTGGCGTGCTTGGCCAGCCAGCGCAGCAGCGAACGGGAGAGGAAGGCGGCCACCAGGCCCGCCGCGACCGCGATGCCGGCGATCACGGCGTCGTCCAGGGTCAGCGCGCGGTTCACCGGCCACCTCCGGCGGCGGGGGTTCGTACGGAGGGCCGTATACGGGGTCTCGTCACGTTGTCACCTGCTCGATGTGCGGGATGTGCGAACGTGCCGGCCCCGGAACTCCGGTGACCGGCACGAGCGTTCATCCTGCCGTATCCGGAACGCGCCCTACCACCGGGACCGCTGGAGCCCGCGGGCCCCCGATCAGATGATGCCCTCGGCGAGTTCGGCCTGGTCGCGGTCGCTGCCGTAGGCCGCCGTCGGGGTGCCGTACGAGCGGCGGGCCACGTACCACCAGACGCTGGCGAGGAGGAGGACGACGGCCAGGGCGACGGCCGCGTAGTTCATCGTGCCGACGGTGACCGGCGAGGATTGCGGCAGGCAGAACAGGACCGTGACACACGCCACCCACACCACCGCGACCCAGCCGACCGGCCTGCTCCACCGGCCCAGGTGCCAGGGCCCGCGGCGGAACCGGTCGCCCGCCCGCAGCCGCAGCAGCACCGGGATGGCGTACGCGGGGGTGATGCCGATGACGTTGATGGCGGTCACCGCGTTGTACGCCGTGGCCGAGTACAGCGACGGCAGCGCGAGCACCCCGGCGACCCCCACCGACAGCCATACGGCGGCCACCGGGGTCTGGGTGCGGGCGCTGACCGTGCGCCACAGCCGGGAGCCGGGCAGCGCGCCGTCCCGGCTGAACGCGAACACCATCCGGCTGGCGGCGGCGACCTCGGCGTTCCCGCAGAACAGCTGGGCCACGATCACCACCAGCAGCAGCGCCTTCGCGCCGCCGGTGCCGAGACCGTCGAGCAGGATCTGCGCGGGCGGCACCCCGGTGGCCGTGGTGCGCGTGGCGTCGTAGTCCTGGATGGCGAAGGTGAGACCGGCGAGCAGCGCGAAGCCGGCCAGCCAGGACACCCAGATGGCCCGCACGATGCCCTTGGCCGCGGACACCGAGGCGCGCGAGGTCTCCTCGGACAGATGGGCGGAGGCGTCGTAGCCGGAGAAGGTGTACTGGGCGAGCAGCAGGCCGATCGCGGCCACGTAGAGCGGGTTCGACCAGCCGGTCTCGTTGACGAACGTGGTGAACACGAAGGACGGCGACCGGTGGTGGTCGGGCACGATCGCGAGCGCGCCGACGATCAGCCCGACCCCCGCCAGGTGCCACCAGACGCTGACCGAGTTGAGCAGGCTGACGACGCGGACACCGAACAGGTTCAGCACCGCGTGCAGCAGCAGGATGGCGCAGAAGATCAGCATCGTCCTGCCCGGCGTCGGCGCGAACCCCCACTGGAGATTGGCGAACGCGCCGGTGAACAGGGCGGCGCCGTAGTCGATTCCGGCGATCGCGCCGAGCAGTCCCAGCAGGTTCAGCCAGCCCGTGTACCAGCCCCAGCGGCGGCCGCCGAGCCGGTCGGCCATGTAGTACAGGGCGCCCGAGGTCGGATAGGCGCTGGTGACCTCGGCGAGCGCGAGCCCTACGCACAGCACGAACAGGCCGACGCCCGCCCAGCCCCACAGCATCACGGCGGGCCCGCCGGTGTTCAGGCCGAATCCGTACAGGGTCATACAGCCGGACAGGATGGAGATCACCGAGAAACTGATCGCGAAATTGCCGAAACCGCCCATGCGGCGGGCGAGTACGGGACGGTAGCCGAGCTCGCGCAGGCGCCGTTCCTCGTCCTGCTGGGGCAGCTCTGGGGAGGGGGACATGGGGGACCTCCGGGGGTGGGGGGCCTGCGGGGGGCCTGCGGCGCGGTGTCAGGGGCAGGGGTGGCTTCCGGTGCGGGGTACGGCGCAGACGTCGGCGCAGGCCCCGGTCCGGGGGCCGGCGCTGTCGGCCAGGGCGCGGCAGTGGTCGCGGGCCCGTGTGAACACGTCCACCGCACGACCGCCGTCCTGGGCGCGGTACACCCAGGGCAGCGGGCTGAAGTACGGGCCGATCGCCTCGAACACCCGGTCCGCGCAGGCGAATCGGCGGGCTGCCCACAGGGCGTGCGCCAGGTGGTTGAGGTCCGGCTGCGCGCGCCGGACCGGTGGCGCGTGCTCGAACCAGGAGTGCAGCGCGCGGCTCGCCTCGCCAACGGCGGCGTCCGTGGCCCAGTGCGTGTCGGGGCGGCGCGCGCGGCGGTGGCGTTCGACGCGCACGTAGAGCGGGAGGAGGTGCAGGGCCGAGCCGCGCGGGGCCCGCGCCGCGGCCCAGCGGGCGTAACCGGCGGCGTCCGCCCACCGGTCCCGGTCGTCGTCGGCCCGCGCAGGGTCGTCCGCCCCGCCCCGCGCGTACAGGAACTGGAGCATCCGGTGATGGGCCTCGCGGTTGAACGGGTCGCGCTCGGCGGCCTCGGCCAGCAGCCCCCAGGGGCCCGGCCCGAGGTGCGGCTCGGGCGCGTCGGCCCGGTGTTCCGCCCAGCGCTGTCCGGGGTCCAGCTGGGCCAGGGCGAGCAGGCAGATCCAGGGCACCGGATCGTGCGGCGCGAGCCGGGTGGCGGTGTCGGCGGCGTCCCACGCCTCGATCCACAACTCGTGGGCGCGCAGGTGCCGTTCGCGCCGCGCCCGTAACGCCCGCTCCACCCCGACCCGCGCCCGCATCACCGCCGCGTGGGTGCTGTCCGGTTCCTCCGCGAGCCAGGCGCGCACCACGTCGCTGCCCGCGGCCGCCGCCGCGAGGATCTGGGTGCGCTGGGTCCACCGCCACCCTTCGGTGGTCTCCGCGAGCAGGGCGCGCATGGCCACCCAGCGCCCTGTGCGCAGCTCCTGGAGCACTGCGCGCAGGGCGTGGTCGGGTCCCGCGGGGTCGTAGGAGGGTCTCGCTCCGTCGCGTGCCATCAGCCGGAGCCCCGGAGCCGGTGACACGCGGACGCGGCGGCGGAGTGAGGTGGCAACAGCCCTCCCCTGGGCGGTGCGTGGTGGTCGGCGGACACTATAGGGGCGGTGGTTGCGCCCCACCATTATTGCCAACTCAATTAGCCATTCCGGAGAGTTGCAAGATCATCGCCCGCGCGGCGCGGGAAGATCCCCGGTCCCCCTCGGGTCGGCTTGACGCCGGATGCGGGCGGCGGCAGGCTGACGCGGTGATCTCTGGTGCGGGCGCGGGAGGGCGCGGATGACGGGGCCGGTGCGGCGGCAGGGCCCGGTGTGGTGACGGGGCCCGGTGGGGTGGCGGGCTCCGCTGCGGTGGCGGGGCCGGCGTGGTGAACGGGCCGGTGCTCGCCGTCGACCAGGGCACCTCCGGCACCAAGGCCCTCGTGGTCTGCCCGGAGCGGGGCGTCCTCGGTACCGGGTACGCCGAGGTCCGCCCCCGGCACCGGCCCGGCGGGCTGGTCGAGGTGGACCCGGACGCGCTGTACGACTCGGTGCTCACCGCCGGCCGCGGCGCCCTCGCCGAGGCCGGGGAGCGTGTCGTGGCCCTGGGCCTCGCCAACCAGGGCGAGACCGTCCTCGCCTGGGACCCCGCGACCGGCCGCCCGCTCACCGGCGCCCTGGTCTGGCAGGACCGCCGCGCCGAGACCGTCTGCGCCGAACTCGCCGAGCACGCCGATGAGTTGAGGCAGCTCACCGGCCTCCCGCTGGACCCGTACTTCGCGGCGCCCAAGATGGCCTGGATCCGCCGCCATCTCACCCGCGAGGGCGTCGTCACCACGTCGGACGCCTGGCTGGTGCACCGCCTCACCGGCGCCTTCGTCACCGACGCCGCCACCGCGGGCCGCACCCAGCTCCTCGACCTCGACCGGGTCCGGTGGTCCTCCCGTGCCCTCGACCTCTACGGCCTCACCGGCGAGCGCCTCCCGGAGATCACCGACGTCGCCCAACCAATTGGACTCACACGGGAGTTCGGCTACGGCATCCCGCTCACCGGGCTGATCGTGGACCAGCAGGCCGCGCTGCTCGCCCAGCGCGTCACCGCCCCCGGCGCCGCCAAGTGCACCTACGGCACCGGCGCCTTCCTGCTCGCGCACACCGGCGAACGCCCCCGGCGCGGCGGCTCGGGTCTGGTCAGCTGCGTGGCCTGGCGGCTGGGCGGGGCGACCAGTTACTGCCTGGACGGCCAGGTCTACACGGCCGCCTCCGCGGTGCGCTGGCTCGCCGACCTCGGGGTGATCGGCTCCGCCGCCGACCTCGACCCGGTCGGCGGCGCCGTCCCCGACAGCGGTGGCGTCACCTTCGTACCCGCGCTCGCCGGACTCGCCGCCCCCTGGTGGCGCGGTGAGCTGCGCGGCTCCCTCACCGGGCTCGGCCTCGACACCACCGCGGGACATCTGGTGCGCGCCCTGTGCGAGGGCATCGCCGCCCAGGTCGCGGAACTCGCCGAAGCGGCCGCGGGCGACCTCGGCACCCCGCTCGGCACGCTGCGCGTCGACGGCGGCCTCACCCGCTCCGCGCTGCTCATGCAGACCCAGGCCGACCTGCTGCAACGGCCCGTCGAGGTGTCCGCGCTGCCCGACGCCACCGCGCTCGGCGCCGCCACCCTCGCCCGCCTCGGCGCGGACCCCGCTCTCGACGCCGCCGAGGCCCTGCCCGAGCGGCGCCCCGCCGCCGTGTACGAGCCCCGCGTCCCCGCCGACCAGGCGGCCGAACGCCGCGCCCGCTTCCGCGCGGCCGTCGCCGCCCTGCCCGGCTTATGAGGGGCCCCGGCAAGGGTGGGCGGCCGCCGGGGCTAGGGAACACCGGCCAGGTCCCGCCGGACACCGGTCACGTGCCGCAGGTCGCACGCCGGATGGGCTGGGGCGCGGGTCCGACCCCGGCGTTCCTGGCCGTGGCTGTCGAGGCCGCGCGCCCGGCCGTCACGGCCGAGCCTGCGCGCCTGGCCGTGGCGGCCGACGCCGTGCCTCCGGCCGTCGCCGCCGAGCCCGTGCCCTCGGCCGTGGCCGCCGAGGCGGCGCGCCCGGCTGTGACCGCGGAGCTGGCACACCTGGTCGTTACGGCCGCCGCCGTGCCTCCGGCCGTGGCCGCTGAGCCCGTGCCCTCGGCCGTGGCCGCCGAGGCGGCGCGCCCGGCTGTGACCGCGGAGCTGGCACACCTGGTCGTTACGGCCGACGCCGTGCCTCCGGCCGTCGCCGCCGAGGCGGTGCGCCCGGCCGTGGCCGCTGAGCCCGTGCCCCCGGCCGTGGCTGCCGAGGCCGCGCGCCCGGCCGTGGCTGCCGACGCCGTGCCTCCGGCCGTCACCGCTGAGTCCGTGCCCTCGGCCGTGGCTGCCGAGGCCGCGCGCCTGGCCGTCGCCGCCGAGCCCGCGCCCCCGGCCGTCACCGCGGAGCCCGTGCCCCCGGCCGTGCCCGCCGAGGCCGCGCGCCCGGCCGTCGCCGCTGAGGCCGCGCGCCCAGCCGTCACCCCCGAGCCCGCGCCCCCGGCCGTCACAGCCGACGCCGTGCCCCCAGCCGTCACCGTCGAGCCCGTGTCCCCAGCCGTCACCGTCGAGGCCCCGCGCCCGGCCGTCACCGTCGAAGGGCCGCTCCCCGACCGGCCGTACGATGTCGCGATCGTGGGCGCGGGTGTCGTCGGTTGTGCCATCGCCCGCCGGCTCGCCCGCCACCCGCGCCTGCGTGTCGCCCTGGTCGAGGCGCAGGACGACGTGGGCCAGGGCACCTCCAAGGCCAACACCGCGATCCTGCACACGGGGTTCGACGCCGACCCCGGCACCCTGGAGGCCCGGCTGGTGCGTGAGGGATACGCCCGGCTCGCGCGGTACGCGGCCGAGTCCGGCATCCCCGTCGAACCTGTCGGCGCGCTGCTCGTCGCCTGGGACGAGGAACAGCTCGCCGCCCTGCCCCGGCTCGCCGAGAAGGCGGCGGCCAACTCCTGCGCTGACGCACGCCCGTTGAGCCGGGCGGAGCTGTACGCCCGCGAGCCGCACCTCGGCCCCGGCGCGCTCGCCGCCCTGCACATCCCCGGCGAGAGCATCATCTGCCCCTGGTCCACCACCCTGGCCTACGCCACCCAGGCCGTCCGCGCCGGGGTCGACCTGCACCTCGACACCGCGGTCGAGCGGGTTACGTGGGAAGACGGCCACCGCCTGCACACCTCCCGCGGCCCCCTGCGCGCCCGCTACCTCGTCAACGCCGCCGGACTGGGCGCCGACACCCTCGACCACCGCCTCGGATACGACGACTTCGATGTCACCCCGCGCCGCGGCCAGCTCCTGGTGTTCGACAAACTCGCGCGTCCCCTGGTCCGGCACATCCTGCTGCCCGTACCGACCGCGCTCGGCAAGGGAGTTCTGGTCGCGCCCACCGTGTACGGCAACGTCCTGCTCGGCCCCACCGCCGAGGACCTGGACGACAGACGGGCCACCGGCACCACCGCCGAGGGCATCGCCCTGCTGCGGGAGCGGGGCCGCCGGATCCTGCCCGCACTGATCGAGGAGGAAGTCACCGCCGCCTACGCCGGGTTGCGCGCGGCCACCGGTCAGGAGGACTACCGGATCACCGCGCACCCCGAGCGGTCGTACGTCACCGTCGGCGGCATCCGCTCCACCGGCCTGACCGCCTCCCTGGCCATCGCCGGGCACGTCACCGCACTGCTCATCGGGGCGGGCCTCGACCCCGGCCCGGAACGCGACCTCGAACCGGTGCGCATGCCCAACCTCGGCGAGGCGTTCCCGCGTCCCCACCAGGACCCGGAGCTGATCGCCGCCGACCCGGCCTACGGCACCCTCGTCTGCCACTGCGAGCGGGTCTCCCTCGGTGAGATCCGCGACGCCCTCGCCGGTCCGATCCCGCCCCGCGGGCTGGACGGCCTGCGCCGCCGCACACGGGCGCGGGCGGGCCGCTGCCAGGGGTTCTACTGCGGGGCGGCGGTACGGGAGTTGTTCGAGCGGCAGGGAAGGGGCGAGCCCGTATGACGGCCGTACGGCACATCGACGTCCTGGTGGTCGGCGCAGGGCCCGCGGGGCTCGCCGCGGCGGCCCGGCTCGCCGCCGCCGGAGCCGGCCGGGTGGAGGTCCTGGAGCGGGAGGAACGGCCCGGCGGAGTGCCCCGGCACTGCGCCCACGGCGGCTTCGGCACCTGGACCCGCCCGCTGACCGGCCCGCAGTACGCCCGCCTGCTCGCGGCGGCCACCGTGCGGTCCGGCGCACTGATCCGGACCCGAACCACCGTGCTGGACTGGCAGGTTGGAGGCGCACCGGGCACGAACGTGCTGCTGACCGTCGGGCCCGACGGCCCCGAGACGCTCGCGGCGCGGACCGTCGTCCTCGCCACCGGGGCTCGCGAACGCCCCCGCGCGGCCCGCCTGGTGCCCGGCACCCGGCCCGCCGGCGTCTACACCACCGGCGAACTCCAGCAGGCGGTCCACCTGTTCGGGCAGCACATCGGCACCCACGCGGTGGTGGTCGGCGCGCAGGACGTGTCGTACGAGGCGGCCCGGACGCTCCGCACGGCCGGCGCCGAGGTCGTCGCCCTGGTCACCGAACACCCCGGCGCCCGCACCAGCCGCGTCCGCGCGCGATCGGCCCGGCTGGTCCAGGGCATTCCGCTGCTGACCGGCACCACCGTCACCGAACTCCTCGGCCGCGGGCGGCTGTCCGGCGTCCGCGTGCGCCACCGGGACGGCCGTACGACCGTACTTCCCTGCGACACCGTCGTCTTCACCGGCGACTTCGTCCCGGACCACGAACTCGCCCGGCGCGGCGCCCTCGATCTCGATCCGGGCACCCGAGGACCCGCCGTGCACAGCACCCTGCACACCTCGCGCCCCGGCGTCTTCGCCGCCGGGAACCTCCTGCACGCCGTGGAACCTGCCGGCACCGCGGCCCGCGAGGGCGCCAGAGCGGCCGGTGCCGTCCTCGGCCACCTGGCGGGCGCCCCCTGGCCCCGCCGCGGCGTCCCGGTCACCGTCGAACCGCCACTGCGCTGGATCACCCCCAACCGCGTCGACCCGGAACGCACCGGCCCGTCCGCGCCGCCCCACCTCCTGCGCACCGACACCCCCCTGCCGCGTCCCGTCCTGTACGTCCGTCAGGACGGCCGCCTGCTGCACCGCGCCCGCCTCGGCCCCGGCACCGCCCGCCCGCACCGCACCCTCGGACTCGGCGGATCCTGGCACGGGCGGGTGGACCCCGAGGGCGGTGAGGTGCGGGTGAGCGCCGGCTGAACCGGGAGCGTTGTCAGTCCCGCGTGCGACAGTGCCGTCGTGACTGAGATCAACACTCCGGCGCCCGCGCTGTCCGGCCTCGACGCCGTCGACTGGTCCGCGCTGACGCACGCCTACGGCCCCGCCGACGACGTGCCGGGACTGCTGCGCTCCCTGTGCTCCCCGGACGCGGAGCGGCGCCACAAGGCCCTGGACGCGCTCTACGGCAACATCTTCCACCAGGGCAGCCGTTACCCGGCCACGGCCGCCGCGGTGCCGTTCCTGGTCCGGATGGCGACGGACCCCGCGGTGCCCGACCGTGCCGCCTGCCTGGAACTGCTGGCCGCGCTCGCCATCGGCTACGACGAGGCGCATCTGCCCGGCGGCGTCGCGATCGCCGAGTGGCGGTCCGCCGTCGAGGAGGTCCGCGCGCAGGACCGGGAGGCGATACGCGCCGAGTACGACGCCTGGGTCGAGGCGGCGGGCGACGACAAGGAGCGGCGGGTGCGGGAGTTCCGCCGCGACATGTACGACCATGACCAGCACCTGGAGGCCATGGCGGCCGAACTGGACGCGTACGACGCGGTGCGCGCCGGGATACCGGCCCTGCTGCCCCTGCTCGGGGACACCGACGCGGCCGTACGGACGGCCGCCGCGTATGTGCCGGCCTGGTTCCCGGAGGCGGCCGGGCAGAGCCTGCCGCGGCTGCTGGCGGCGCTGGACGGGGAGCGCGAGCCGGTGGTCCTGGCCACCATGCTGGTCACCGCCGGACTGCTCGGCGACGACGAGAGCGGGCCCGGACTGGCGTTCCGGCTGCGGCCGTTCCTCGCCGCCGGTGAGCCGGTGGTGCGCTGGGCGGCGGCCACCGCGCTGGCCCGGCTCGGCGGTCAGGGCGTCGAGGCGGCCGTCACCGCCGGGGTGCCGGACGAACTCGCCGCCGTGATGGAGGAGTCGCGGCCCGGCATGCCGCGCCTGCCGTTCCACGAGGGCGACCTGCGCGGCTACTCCGCCGCCTCCCTCACCCTGCTCGCCGACCGGTACCCGCGGCAGGCCCTGGACGCGGTGACCGACGGGCTCGCGGCCACCTCCGGCCCGGCGAGCTTCCCCGTCGCCACCGCTGCCCTGCGCCTCGCCTTCGGCGAACCCGCCCCGGACGGACCCGGCGCCTTCACGGAGCTGACCGAACCCCAGCGCCGCCTGGTCCGGGTCCTCGCCGGACTCTCCACGGACACCTGGCAGTGGGCGAACTTCTGGGGGATCGTCCGCTCCTGGGGCCTGCCCACCCCCCGCGCCGAACTGCGCGCCTACGCCGGACTGCCCGAGGAGTGACCCCGAGGGGGCTCGCACGGGGTGTGCTGATGCCCCTCTGCCGCATGCGCCCACCCGGTGTGCCCGCACGCGATGGGCGCGCACCCGGCGTGTTCAGCCGAACGAGCCGTGCCGCCCCGCTCCCGAGGCGAACCGGGCGGCGCCCTCGGTGCTCTCGGCCAACACGCCCACCCCGTGGCGGAGTTCGCCGAGCAGCGCTGTCTCCTCCGGGAGTCCCTCCTGGTCGAGGACCGAGGCCCGGTCGCTGCGCAGACACGCCTGCGGGAACCGGGCGATCTCCGCGGCCAGCGCCTGCGCCTCGGCGCGGGCGGTGCCGTTCGGCACCACCCGATTGGCGAGCCCCATCGCGTACGCCTCCCGCGCCGGCACGGGACGGCCGGTCAGGATCAGGTCCATGGCCCGGCTCGTCCCGATCAGCCGGGGCAGCCGTACGGTCCCGCCGTCGATCAGCGGCACCCCCCAGCGGCGGCAGAACACGCCGAACACCGCGTCCTCCTCGGCCACTCGCAGATCGCACCACAGCGCCAGTTCCAGACCGCCCGCCACCGCGTGCCCGGCGACCGCCGCGATCACCGGCTTGGACAACCGCAGCCGGGTCGGACCCATCGGCCCGTCGCCGTCCTCGGCCACCCGGTTGCCCCGCTCGGTGCCGATCGCCTTCAGATCGGCCCCCGCGCAGAACGTGCCGCCCTCACCCCACAACACCGCCACCCGCGCGTTCTCGTCCGCCTCGAACGCCCTGAAGGCGGCGGCGAGTTCGGCGGCCGTCGGCCCGTCCACGGCGTTGCGCGCCGCGGGCCGGGACAGGACGACGGTGGTGACGTACTCCTCGCGCTCCACGCGGACGGGCACGGCGGGCACTCCCTCTCCAGATAGCTGGGAGGGCCACTCTGCCTCAGACGACCTTCAGCCGCACCAGCGCCCCCAGCGTCAGCGCCCCCGGCAGCAGCGGCGCCCACACCGTGATGATCCGGTAGGCCAGCACCACCGCCGTGGCCTGCGCCGCCGGACCGCCCACCGCGACCAGGGCCACGATCAGCGCGGCCTCGACCGAACCGAGCCCGCCCGGCGTGGGCACCAGGGCCACCGCGACCGTCGCCGCGAGATAGGCGAGCGCCAGGTGCGCGGGCGGCACCGGCAGCCGCAGCGCCTGGCCGACCGCGGCCAGCCCGGCCGCCTGGAGGGCCGGGAAGGCCAGCGCACCGCCCCACAGGGCCAGGGCGCGCACCGGCCGGGTGTGCACGGAGCGCGCCTCGCCCGCGGCCGTCCGCACGAACGCGGCGACCCGCGCGCGCAGCGGCCGTACCAGCGCCCCGGCGGCCACCACCGCCACCGGCAGCCCGGCCGCGCCCAGCAGCAGCGGCGTCGAACCGTCCGGCAGCAGCGGGCCGAGCCGCAGCGCGCCGGGGAAGGCGAGCAGCAGGGCGGCCAGCAGACCGAGCCGGCCCGCGCTCTCCGCGAGCAGATACAGGGCGAGCGCGGCCGCGGAGCGGGCCGGCGGCACCCCGCACACGGTCATGAAGCGCAGGTTCACCGCGCCCGCGCCGAGCCCGGCGGGCAGCAGGTGGTTGGCCGAGGCCGCCGCGAACTGGGTGGCCAGCAACCGCCCCTTGGGCAGCGCCTGCACCACCGCGCCCTGCCGGGTGACGGCCGCCGCCACCCAGGTCAGACAGGTGGCACCGGCCGCCACGAGCAGCCAGGGCCAGGACGCGGTGCGCAGCTGCCCGACGCCCGCGGCGAGAGTCGAGCGATTGCGTACGGCGGCCACGGACACCAGCGCGAGCGGCAGCAGGCACAGCACCTGGCGGACGGCAGCGCGCCGGGGGAGGCCGCGGGGCAGACGGGGGAGTCGTACCCGCGAGAGCGGAGGAGTGGGGACGGCAGTCACAACCGCAGAGGGTCCCGGCGCCTCCCCAACGGCGGATGGCGTCGCCGGGGACGGCGGCTTACCGGCAGTGGTCGGCGGGGTCACGGAGCCCCCGGTTCCTCGCGAGCGCCCCGAAACCCGGACGTCGAAGACGACGGTGCTGTGCCGTGCCCCCGCCCCCGCCCCACGTGTGAGCCCGGCGAAGCTGGATACGCGGAGCGCACGGCACCACGGTCCGTCCGGAAGGTCCCTCTGCGATGACCAGCGAAAACGCGTCCGCTCCGGGTTCGGAGATCACTCTGAGGGTGAACGGCAAGCCGCACACCCTGTACGTCGACCACCGCCGCGTCCTCCTGGACCTGCTCCGCGAGGACCTCGGACTCACCGGCGCCAAGAAGGGCTGCGATCACGGCCAGTGCGGGGCCTGCACCGTGCTGGCCGGAGGGCGCCGGCTCAACAGCTGCCTGCTGCTGGCGGTGACCCTCGACGGCGCCGAGGTCACCACCGTCGAGGGCCTGGGCGGCGACGGCGAGGAACCGCATCCGCTCCAGCGCGCCTTCCTCGACCGCGACGCCTTCCAGTGCGGCTACTGCACGCCGGGCCAGCTCTGCTCCGCCGCCGGCATGCTCGCCGAGGCCGCGGCCGGCCACCCGTCCCACGTCACCGACCCCGCCGCCCCCTCCGGCCAGCCCGTCGCGCTGGACCGGACCGAGATCCGCGAGCGGATGAGCGGCAACCTGTGCCGCTGCGGCGCGTATCCGGGCATCGTCGCGGCAGTGGAGGACGTGATCCGGTGAACGGCTTCGGATACCTCAGGCCCACCATGCTCCAGGAAGCCGCGGAGGCGTACGCCGCCCACCCCGGCGCCCGCTATCTGGCCGGCGGCACCAACCTGGTCGACCTGATGAAGCTCGGCGTCGAACACCCCGCCTTCCTCGTCGACGTCGGCGCCCTGCCCCTGGACGGCATCGAGGAACTGCCCGACGGCTCACTGCGGGTCGGCGCCACCGTCCGAAACAGCGACCTCGCCGCCGACCCGCGCGTCCGCGACCGCTACCCGGCGCTCTCCCAAGCCCTCCTCGCCGGCGCCTCCGGCCAGCTCCGCAACGCCGCCACCACCGGCGGCAACCTCCTCCAGCGCACCCGCTGCCCCTACTTCCAGGCCCTGGACAAACCCTGCAACAAGCGCGAGCCGGGCAGCGGCTGCGGCGCCCTGGAAGGCGTCCACCGCGACCACGCGGTCCTCGGCTGGTCCGATCAGTGCGTCGCCACCCACCCCTCCGACATGGCCGTCGCCCTCGCCGCCCTGGACGCACAGGTCGAGCTGTACGGCATCGACGGGACCCGCGGCATCCCGGTGGCCGACTTCCACCGGCTGCCCGGCGAACACCCCGAGCGGGACACGGAGATCCGCCCCGGCGAGATCATCACCGGCGTGCTCCTGCCGGCCGCCACCGCCGGGCTGCCCTCCGCCTACCGCAAGGCCAGGGACCGGGCGTCGTACGCCTTCGCGCTCGCCTCCGTGGCCGTCGTACTGCGGGTCGCGGACGGCGCGATCGAGCAGGTGGGCCTCGCCTTCGGCGGGCTCGCGCACAAACCCTGGCGGGCCCGCCGCGCCGAGGAGGCCCTGCACGGCGCCGCCCCCACCCCGGCCGCCCTGGAACGCGCCGTCGACCTCGAACTGGCCGCCGCCCGGCCCCTGGGCGAGAACGCCTACAAGGTGCCCCTCGCCCGCAACCTCGCCCTCGACGTCCTCGGCCGCCTCACCCCGGCCCCCGCCGTGGCCTGACCGCCCCCCGGACAGGAGGATTCATGGCATCCGACCAGGTGACAGGAGCACCCATGCGCCCCACCGAGAGTGTCCTCGGCGCGCCCGCCGAGCGCCTGGAGGGGCGGCAGAAGGTCACCGGCGCCGCCCGCTACGCCGCCGAGCACCCGCTGTCGGGCCGCGCCCACGCCTGGCCGGTGCCCGCCGCGGTGGTGCGCGGCCGCGTCGCCGAGGTGGACAGCTCGGCCGCCCGCGCCCTGCCCGGCGTCCTCGCCGTCCTCACCCCCGGCGACGCGCCCAGGGTCGCCGCACCCGAGGACGCCACCCTCGCCGTCCTCCAGGACCCGCATGTCCCGCACCGGGGCTGGTGCGTCGCCCTCGTGGTGGCCGAGACCCTGGAGACGGCGCGGGCCGCCGCCCTGCTGGTGCGCGTGCGCTACGACAGCGAGCCGTACGACGTCGGACTGACCGAGGACCACCCGCGGGCCTACGAACCGGACCAGGCCAACGCCGGGCTGCCCGGCCGCGTCGATCACGGCGGTCCCGAGGCCGCCCTCGCGGCGTCGGGGACCACCGTCGACGTCCGCTACCGGGTGCCGCCGCTGCACAACCACCCGATGGAGCCGCACGCGACCACGGCCCACTGGGTCGACGACCGGCTCACGGTGTACACCTCCAGCCAGGGCGGCACGACCGCCCGTGGTGTGCTCGCCCAGATGTTCGAGCTGCCCGAGGATCACGTCACCGTGGTGAGCGAGCACGTCGGCGGCGGCTTCGGCTCCAAAGGCACCCCGCGCCCCGATCTGATCCTCGCGGCGATGGCCGCCCTGCGCACCGCCCGCCCGGTCACCCTCGCCTACCCCCGCCGCTACCTGCCCACCGTCGTCGGCCACCGCGCCCCCACCCTGCACCGGCTGCGCCTCGCCGCCGACCCGGACGGCCGGCTGACCGCGCTGGCGCACGAGGTCACCACGCAGACCTCGCGAGTGAAGGAGTTCGTGGAACAGGCCGCGGTGCCCGCCCGCGTCATGTATGCCACGCCGAACCTGCACACCCTCCACCGCGTCGTCGCCCTCGACGTGCCGACCCCCTCCTGGATGCGGGCCCCCGGCGAGTCGCCCGGTATGTACGCCCTGGAGTCCGCCGTGGACGAACTCGCCGAGGCCCTCGGCATGGACCCGGTCCAGCTGCGCATCCGCAACGAGCCGGAGCGCGAACCCGGCAGCGGCAAGCCGTTCAGCAGCCGGCACCTGGTGCAGTGCCTGCGCGAGGGGGCCCGCAGGTTCGGCTGGGCCGACCGCGATCCGCGCCCTGGCACCCGCCGCGAGGGCCCCTGGCTGCTCGGCACCGGCGTCGCCGCCGCCACCTACCCGGCCTCCGCCGTCCCGGCCACCGCCACCGCCCGCGCCCTGCCCGACGGCACCTTCGTCGTGCGGATCAACGCGACCGACATCGGCACCGGGGCGCGTACCGTCCTCGCCCAGATCGCCGCCGACACCCTCGCCACCACTCTGGAGCGGGTGCGCATCGAGATCGGGCACAGCGACCTGCCCCCGGCCTGGCTGGCCGGCGGTTCCACCGGCACCGCCTCCTGGGGCTGGGCCGTACACGACGCCTGCGCCGACCTCGCCGAACGGCTCGCCGCCCGCGAGGGCCCGCTGCCCGCCGAGGGTCTCGAAACCCATGCCGACACCGCGGGCCGCGCCGACGCCGAGGTCCCCTACGCCCGGCACGCCTTCGGCGCCCATTTCGCCGAGGTCGCCGTCGACAGCGTCACCGGCGAGACGCGGGTGCGCCGGCTCCTCGGCGTCTTCGCCGCCGGGCACATCCTCAACTCCCGTACCGCGTGGTCCCAGTTCACCGGTGCCATGATCATGGGCCTGGGCATGGCCCTCACCGAGGGCAGCACCCTGGATCCCGCGTTCGGCGACTTCCCCGAGTGCGACCTCGCCTCCTACCACGTGCCCGCGAACGCCGACGTGCCCGACGTCGAGGCGCACTGGATCGACGAGGACGACACCCACCTGAACCCCATGGGCAGCAAGGGCGTCGGCGAGATCGGCATCGTCGGCACCGCCGCGGCCATCGGCAACGCCGTCCACCACGCCACCGGCGTCCGCTTCCGTGAACTGCCCCTCACCCCCGACCGGATCCTCGCCGGACTGCTGGCCGCGGGGTGACGCCCGGCGCACGGCCGCCGGAGCGGGGGTCGAATCCGGGGCCGAAGCTGTGTAAGTTCACCTGCGTTGTCGTTGTGCTGGTGTTGCTGGAGGGGTGTGGGCTGTGCTGATGACCGGCAAGGTGCTGCGTTTCGACGAGGTCCGCGGATACGGGTTCATCGCCCCGTCCGAACCGGGCGAGGACGTCTTCATGCACGCGAACGACCTGCTGGACGAGAAGTACCTCTACCACGAGGGCAGCGAGGTCGAGTTCCACCTGGAGATGGGCGAGAAGGGCCCGAAGGCGTCCCAGATCCGGCTGGTCTACCAGCCCTCCTCGCACCGCCTGCCCAACCGCCCGGTCTTCTCCGACGGTTCCGCCGCCGCCCGCCCCGCCGCCGCTCCGTCCGGCGAGAGCACCGGCGCGGCCCGTTTCCGCAGCGAACTGACCGAGATCCTGGTCACCTCGGTCGACTCCCTCACGGCCGCGCAGATCCGCCAGGTCAGGGAGCGTGTCGTCGAACTGGTCCGGGAAAAGGGCTGGTTGACCGCCTGACCGCCTGACCGCCTGACCGCCTGACCGGGCTCGCCGGGGCCCCGTCCCGACCGGCGAGGCACCTGCGCCCCCCTTCGTCCCCGGCCCTTGGAGCACTCCGTGACGACAGCCTGCCCGACCGGCGACCCGTGGGTGCGCCGCTTCCACCCCGCGCCGCAGGACACCGGCCGGCTGGTGTGCTTCCCGCACGCAGGCGGCTCGGCGACCTTCTACTTCCCGCTCTCCGCCGCCCTGCGCGACGCGGCCGACGTGGTCGCGGTCCAGTATCCGGGGCGGCAGGACCGGCACGCGGAGAAGGGCATCGAGACCATCGCGGAACTGGCCGACCGCGCCCACGAGGCGCTCCAGCCGTACGCCGACCGCCCGTTGACGTTCTTCGGGCACAGCATGGGCGCGATCGTCGCCTTCGAGGTCGCCCGCCGCTTCGAACGCGACGGCGAGGGCCCCGTCCACCTCTTCGCCTCCGGGCGCCGCGCCCCGTCCGCCGCCGCGGGCGAGAACGTGCACCGGCAGGACGACGACGGCCTCATCGCCGAACTGCGCCGGCTCAGCGGCACGGACGACCGGCTGCTGGACGACGAGGAGATCCTGCGCATGGTCCTCCCTGCCCTGCGCAGCGACTACACGGCCATCGAGACCTACCGCGCCACGCCCTCCACCGTCGTCACCGCCCCCATCACCGCCCTCACCGGCGACGCGGACCCCCGCGTCAGCCCTCGGGAGGCGCACGCCTGGCGCGGCCACACCACCGGCGCCTTCGACCTGGAGGTCTTTCCGGGCGGCCACTTCTACCTCTCGGACCGGTTCACCGAGATCGCGGCGCTCGTGCGCACCCGGCTGACGGCCCCGGACCCCCGCTGACCACGCCGGAAATCCGGGTCGTGCCGGTCAGAGCCGCAGCCGTGCCGGTCAGAGCCGCAGCGTGAGGTGCCGCGGCCCCCGCAGCATCGCGTTCTGCCGGTACGGCGGCGGGTCCTCGACGAGTTCCGCCGTGGCCAGCCGGGGGAGCAGCGCGGCGAGTGCGGACTGGGCCTCCAGGCGGGCGAGCGGGGCGCCGTAGCAGAGGTGGACACCGGAGCCGAAGCCGAGGTGCTGGTTGTCGGGGCGGGCCGGGTCGAAGCGGTCGGGGTCGGTGAAGCGGCGCGGGTCCCGGTTGCCCGAGGCCAGGGCCAGGAAGACGGAGGAGCCGCGCGGGAGCGTGGTGCCGGCGATGTCGAAGTCGGCGAGGGGGATGCGCTCGCGCATGTGCACCGGGGGTTCGAAGCGCAGCAGTTCCTCCACCGCCCGCGGCAGCAGCTCGGGTTCCCGGCGCAGCCGGTCCAGTTCCGCAGGGTTGCGCAGCAGGGTCAGCACCCCGTTGGTGATGAGGTTGACGGTGGTCTCGTGCCCGGCGATCAGCAACAGCACCGCCGTTTCGGCCAGTTCCTCGCGGGTGAGCCGCAGTTCGGGGTCGGGTTCACTGACGAACGCGGACAGGAGGTCGTCGCCCGGACGGTCGCGCCGCTGCTCGGCCAGGCCCACCAGGTAGCCGCCCATCTCCTGGCGGGCCCGTTCGGCGTCGTCCCGCGGTGCCGAGCTCGCGTCCGGCCGTACGTCGGCGGACGCCACCAGGGTGTCCGACCAGGCCCGGAACAGCGGTTCGTCCTCGTGCGGCACGCCGAGCAGCCGGCAGATCACCGTGACCGGCAGCGGATAGGCGAACTCGTCCACCAGGTCGACCTGGCCGCCGGACTCGAACGGCGCCAGCAGCTCCTTGGTGATGTTGTCGATCTCGGTGCGCATCCCGTCCACGCGGTGCGGCGTGTGCGGCGGGCCGAACGGCCGCATGGCCAGCGTGCGCAGCCGGTGGTGCTCCGGGTCGTCCAGGCGCAGGAACGGCGGCTTGGCGGTCTCCAGGCCGCGGGTGCGGGGGTCGGCGCTCATCCGGGGATCGTGCAGCAGCGCGGCGACCTCGTGGTAGCCGCCGACCAGCAGACTGCCGTCGGACTGCGGCACCACGGCGCCGGCCTCGCGCAGCTCCGCGTACAGGGGGTAGGGGTCGGGGCGGCTGGCGTAGTCGGTGATCCTGGCCAGCAGGGTGCCGGAGTCCATGGCGGCTCCTCGAAGTGGGCGTGGGGGCGGCGGATCGCCGCCGGGGTCATACGACCGTCAGCCGGCGGTCCGGGAGATAGCCGGTCAGCGCGACCGTCGGGCCGTGGGACAGCACCGACGGGTCCGGTACGTCGGACGGCACCGGGACCTCGGCCGCGAGGGCCCGGTCGGCCGCGCCCGCCGGGGGCGGGAACGGCGCACCGGTCTCGATCAGGTGCTGGTAGTAGTCGAGCGACTTGGCCATGTCGACGGTGACCGCGGCGGTGACCCGGCCCCGGTAGCCGTAGACCATGGCGAGCCGGCGCGCCTCCAGCGAGCCCTGCGCGATGACCACGTGGTCGGAGTAGGTGGGCACCCCCACCGACTTGATGTTGAGCCCGAACTGCGTCGACCAGAACGTCGGCAGCGCCAGGTGCGGGCGGCGCAGCGGACCGGGGTTGACCATGTTGTGGGCGGCGACCTCGGCCTGGACGACCGCGTTGCCCCAGTGCTCCAGGGACAGCAGCTGGTAGCCGAACAGGGGGTGCGGGAAGCGGGAGACGTCGCCGGCCACGAAGACGTCGTCGGTGACGATGCCGTACATGGTGAAGGCCCGGCAGCCGGCGTCGCAGGCCAGCCCGCGCGGGCCCGCCGCGAGCCCGGACTCCGCCAGCCACTCCACATTGCGCACCGCGCCGAGCGCCACCACGCACACGTCCGCGTCCACCCGGCTGCCGTCGGACAGCTCCACGCCGGTGAAGGTCTTGTCGCCGAGCAGCCTGGTCACCGTCACCCCGGTGCGCAGGTCCACGCCGTGGTTGCGCTGCATCACGGCCGCGAGCTTGGACAGGGTGCCGCCGAGCGCGCCGACCAGGGGGGCGGGGCCGCGTTCGGTGACCGTGACCTCCAGGCCGCGTTCCCGGCAGGCCGAGGCGATCTCGGAGCCGGTGAAGCCGCCGCCGATGACCAGCACCCGCCGGGGCCCCGCGTCCAGCCGGGCGGCGAGCCCGGCGGCGTCCTCGCGGGTGCGCACGGTGAACACACCGTCCAGTGCGGCTTCCTCCGGCTTCGGCCAGGGCCGGGCGCGGGTGCCGGTGGCGATCAGCACCCGGTCGTACGGCAGTGACTCGCCGCCCTCCAGCAGGACCCGCTTGCCCAGTGTGTCCAGTCCCGTGGCCCTTACACCGAGCAGCCACTCGGCCTTGGGGTCGTGGCGCATCGGCAGCCCGGTGGACTCGGCGGGCGCGACGCCGAGCAGCACCTGCTTGGACAGCGGCGGGCGGTCGTACGGCGGGTGGGGTTCGTCCCCGACCACTGTCAGGGAGCCGGTGAAACCCTGGTCGCGCAGCGCCTCCGCGGCCCGCAGACCGGCCAGCGAGGCGCCCACGACGACGATCCGGCCGTCCGTGAGGTCATCGGGCACCGCCGCTCACCTCCTCCCCGAGGAGAATGGCCTGTACCGGACAGGCCGCGGCGGCCTGGCGCACCCGTTCGACTTGATCGTCGGGGACGGCCGGGGCGTACAGCAGCCCTTCCTCGCCGTGCAGCCGGAACACGTCCGGCGCGAGGAACACGCACTGTGCGTAGCCCTGGCAGCGCGTGAGGTCGACAACGGTCTGCATGGCAACCACTTCCTCCTCCGCCGTACCCACCCCCTCGTGTCCAGCATGGAGCGAGACCGCGGCGCGCGCACGGCCACCCGGCGGCGGTCGGCGGGACGCGCTCCAACTCCCCGGCGCGAACGGCTGCTTGTCGTGTCCGGAGGAAAGCCGGCAGGTCCGCGGCCCCGCGGGAATCGGCGTGGAAAAACTGGTCCAACCAGTTGACCACTGTACGAACCGCGTCCACCCTGATCGCCATGACCGAGGGACACATACGGCGCGAGGCGGTCTCCGACCAGCTTTTCGCTCTGTTACGCGACAGGATTCTCGGCGGGGCGCTGCCGGCCGGCGGCGCGCTCACCGCCGAGCGGGAACTGGCGGCCGAGTTCGGGGTGAACCGGCATGCCGTACGGGAGGCCGTCAAACGCCTCCAGCAGGCCCGGCTGGTCGAGGTCAGCCATGGCGGCCGTACGCGGGTCCTGGACTGGCGGCGCACGGCCGGGCTGGAACTCGCGGTGGGTATCGCGGCGGCCGACAGCGGGCCCAGCGTGCAGGACATCGCCCGTGACGCCCTGGAGATGCGGGCGTGCATCGGCGCCGACGCCGCCCGGCTGTGCGCGCTGCGCTGCTCCGCGCGGACCGCCGCCGAGATCGCCGCGGCCGTCGAGGCGCACGCGCAGGCCGGGCCGGACCTGGCCGAGCTGGACGAGACGTATATCGCCTGGTGGCGGCTGATCGTGGAGGGCTCCGGGAACATCGCCTATCTGCTGGCCTTCAACAGCCTGGTCGGCGGCATGATCCCGGTCGCCGGAGTGCCCGCCGACCTCGGAGCGGGCGAGATCCTCGACATCGAGGCCCACCGGCGCCTGGCCGGGCACATCACGGCCCGCGAGGCCGGCGCGGCCGAGCGGCTGGCCCGCGAGCTGCTCTCGCGCGGCGTGTCCGCCGCGCCGCACACCCGGAAGGGGGCCCGCCGGTGATCCCCGCCGTGGTCTACGCGATCCCGGCGTTCGTGCTGCTGGTGGCCGTGGAGGCGCTGTCGTACCGCTTCCTGCCGGACGACGACGAGCATGGCTACGAGCTGCGCGACACCGTCACCAGCATGTCCATGGGCGCGGGCAGCCAGGTCATCGCGGTGCCCTGGAAGGTCGCGACGATCGTGGTCTACGCCGCCGCGTACACCGCCGCCCCCTGGCATCTGCCGCCGTCGTCCGGCTGGACCTGGCTGCTGCTGTTCTTCGGCGACGACCTGGCCTACTACGCCTACCACCGGGCCCACCACCGGGTACGGGTGCTGTGGGCGAGCCATGTGGTCCACCACTCCAGCCTCCACTACAACCTGTCCACCGCGCTGCGCCAGACCTGGACGCCGATGACCGGGCTGCCGTTCTGGCTGCCGCTGGCGCTGCTCGGCGTGCCGCCGTGGATGATCCTGATCGAACAGGCGGTCAGCCTCGCCTACCAGTTCTTCCTGCACACCGAGCGGGTGGACAGGCTGTGGCGCCCGGTGGAGTGGTTCTTCAACACGCCCTCGCACCACCGCGTCCACCACGGCTCCAACCAGGTGTACCTGGACCGCAATTACGGCGGCATCCTCATCGTCTGGGACCGGATCTTCCGCACGTTCGAGCCGGAGGGGGAGCGGGTGGTGTACGGGCTGACGAAGAACATCGGCACGCACAACCTGGTGCGGGTGGCCTTCCACGAGTACGCGGCCGCCTGGCGCGACGTCCGGGCCGCGGTGCGATGGCGGGACCGGGTCGGGTATGTGTTCGGGCCGCCGGGCTGGTCACCGCGCCAGTCGATGAGATGATCATCATCAAGTCCGAGTCGGGGATCCGGGGGGTAGAGGTGGGCGCAACGGTCCCGTGCCGAGTCGTCGTGTGCCGTGACTGCTGCTGCGGCAGCCCGAAGGTGACCGGCGTCGACCACGCGGCGCAGACCGCCCGGCTGGAGGCGGAGGTGCCCGTGCGGATCTCCGACTGCCTCGACGTGTGCGACCAGGCCAACGTCATCGTCGTCCAGCCCTCCGCCGCCGGCCGCGCCGCCGGCGCCCGGCCGGTGTGGCTGGGGCTCGTCAACGATCCGGACGCGACCGAGGACATCGTCGACTGGGTGCGGGCCGGGGGGCCGGGCGTGGCGCCGCTGCCGGAGATCCTCGGGCTGTACGCGTTCACGCCGCCGGGGCGGGCGGCGGACTCCTGAGGCCCGCCGGGTACGGCATCGAGAGGATCGTCGGTGACCCTCGCGTCCACCGGATCCTGGAAGGAACCAACGAGATCATGCGCGTCATCGTGGCCCGCGGCCTGACGGAGGTCCCCGGATGAGCAACGGCACGGAGGAACCCGTCCTCCTCGGCGTCACCGGCCAGGCCGCCCGCATCACCCTCAACCGGCCCGGGGCCCTCAACGCCCTCACCCATGAAATGGTCCGCCGCATCGGCGCGGCGCTGACCGGCTGGGCGGACGACCCCGCCGTGCGGACCGTCGTCATCACCGGCGCCGGGGAGCGCGGACTGTGCGCGGGCGGCGACATCCGCGCCATCCACGACGACGCCCGGTACGGCGACGGCACCGCCTCGGAGGCGTTCTGGCGCGACGAGTACCACCTCAACGCCCGTATCGCCCGCTACCCCAAGCCGTACGTCGCCCTCATGGACGGCATCGTGATGGGCGGCGGGGTCGGCGTCTCCGCGCACGGCGGCGTCCGGATCGTCACCGAGCGCTCGCGGATCGCCATGCCGGAGACCGCGATCGGCTTCATCCCCGACGTCGGCGGCACCTACCTGCTCTCCCGCGCCCCCGGCGAGCTGGGCACTCACCTCGCTCTGACGGGAGATCAGATCAGGGCCGGAGATGCCCTGTTGTGCGGACTGGCCGACCACTACGTACCGTCCGCGGCCCTGGACGCCCTGCTGGACGACCTCGCCCGGATGCCCGTGCCCGACGCCCTCGCCCGGCACGAACAACCCTTTCCCAGCGGGGAGTTGGCCGAGAAGCGGGAGTGGATCGACGCCTGCTACGGCGCCGGCACCGTCGAGGAGATCGTCGAGCGGCTGTTCGCGCACGGCGGCACGGCGGCGAAGGAGACGGCCGAGACCCTGCTCGCCAGGTCGCCCACCGCCCTCAAGGTCACCCTGGCCGCCGTCCGCCGCGCCCGGCGGCTCGGCTCCCTGGAGGAGGTCCTCGACCAGGAGTACCGCGTCTCCTGCGCCGGGCTGAGGAGCCCCGACCTGGTGGAGGGCGTCCGCGCCCGGATCATCGACAAGGACCGCGAGCCGCACTGGTCACCGGCGACCCTGGCCGAGGTCGCCGACGCCGGCGTGGAGCGCTTCTTCGCCCCGCTCGGCGACCGCGAACTCGGGCTCGTGGCACCTATGACGTGAGTCGTCACCTCCCCCCGCCGAGCAGCGGACCGGACCAGCCGGTGGTGCCGGTCAGCTTCTCGCTGGCGGCCCACAGCCGGGCCGCGACGGCCGGGTCGGCCATGTGGGGCGGGACCGGCTCGCACCGCGGCAGGCCCCGCAGCCCGAAGACCCGCGGCCCCCACAGCTGCCCTCCCTCCACCTCCGGGTCGAGGACGGCACGGACGACGGGCCATGCCCCGGCCTCCTTGCCCTGCACCAGGAGGGCGCAGGGCAGGGCGCGCAGCCGCCGGCCGGGGGTCGTCCCGCAGACCGGTGGGCGGGACGGGGTGAGGGAATCCAGCGCGCCGCCGGGGTGGGCCACCACACTGAGCATCGTGCTGCCGACGGCACGCAGCCGGCGGTCGAGTTCGAAGCCGAAGGACATCTGCGCCAGCTTCGACCGGCCGTAGGTGCGCTTGGGCCGGTAGTCCCGGACCGACTGCAGATCGCCGAGGTCGAGTCGCTCGGACCGCGCCGCGAAGCTTCCCACCGTCACGACACGGGCCGCACGCGCCGCGGACAGCAGTGGAGCGAGCCACCGGGTCAGCGCGAAGTGGCCGAGGTGGTTGGTGCCGAACATCAGCTCGTGGCCGTCCCCGGTCTCCCGGCGCGGCGGGTCGTCGAGCGCGACCCCCGCGTTGTGGACCACCGCGTCGAGACGACCGAGATCCAGCCGGTCCGCGACCGTCCTCAGGGACGACAGATCGGCAAGATCCAGCCGGAGGTGCCGCACCCGCGCGCCGGGAACGCGCGAACGGATCGAGGCCAGGGCGGCCTCCCCTTTCGCGCGGTCCCGGCTGCCGATGACGACGAGGGCGCCGGTGCCGGCGAGCTGCTCCGCGGTGAAGTAGCCGATCCCGGCGTTTCCTCCGGTGACCAGGAAGTTCCTGCCCTCGGCGGACGGCAGCCGGCGGACGTCCCACGGACGGCTCTGAGTTGCGGACGACATGATGACAGGCTCCTTGCGCTCCGAGGTGGCGTGCTCATGGGGAGCAACCTCCGACTCGTCCACGCTCGCAGCCCCCGCCGACATACCGCCGACAGATCACGCTCGCCGCCCACAGATCCCCTACGCGGGCGCGATCGCCGGTGCCGGGCGCGAGGTGCGCCCGGCACCGTGAGATCCGCGGACGGTCCGCGGACGGTCAGGCCCCGGTCAGCTCCGCGCGGACCGTACGCGCGGCGGCGACCAGGTTCTCCAGGGCGGCGCGGGTCTCCGGCCAGCCGCGGGTCTTCAGGCCGCAGTCGGGGTTGACCCACAGCCGCTCCGCCGGGATGGCCCTGAGCCCCGTGCGCAGCAGGGCGGCTGCCTCCCCGGCGCTCGGGACGCGCGGGGAGTGGATGTCGTGGACGCCGGGACCGGCCTCGCGCGGATAGCCGTGGGCGGCCAGCTCGCGGGCGACCTGCATACGGGAGCGGGCCGCCTCCAGGCTGATCACATCGGCGTCGAGATCGTCGATGGCCCCCACGATGTCGCCGAACTCCGCGTAGCACATGTGGGTGTGGATCTGGGTGTCCGGGCGCACCCCGCAGGTGCTCAGCCGGAACGCCTCGGTCGCCCAGTCCAGGTATCCGGGCCGGTCGGCGGCGCGCAGCGGCAGCGTCTCGCGCAGCGCGGGCTCGTCCACCTGGATGACCGAAGTCCCCGCCCGCTCCAGGTCGTTCACCTCGTCCCGCAGGGCGAGTGCCACCTGCCGCGCGGTGTCGGCGAGGGGCTGGTCGTCGCGGACGAAGGACCAGGCGAGCATGGTGACCGGACCGGTGAGCATCCCCTTGACCGGGCGGTCGGTGAGCGACTGGGCGTACGACGTCCAGCGCACCGTCATCGGCTCGGGGCGCGAGATGTCGCCGGCCAGGATCGGCGGCCGGACGTACCTGGTGCCGTACGACTGGACCCAGCCGTGCCGGGTGGCGACGTAGCCGGTGAGCTGTTCGGCGAAGTACTGCACCATGTCGTTGCGCTCGGCCTCGCCGTGCACCAGGACGTCCAGTCCCGCCTTCTCCTGGAAGCCGATCACCTCGCGGATCTCGGCGCGGATGCGCTCCTCGTACCCGGCGGTGTCGATCCGCCCGGCCCTCAAGTCGGCTCGGGCGGCGCGCAGTTCACCGGTCTGCGGGAACGATCCGATCGTCGTCGTGGGCAGCAGGGGCAGCCCGAGCCGGGCCCGCTGGGCGGCGGTGCGCTCGGCGTAGGGCTGCGAGCGGCGGGCGTCGGCCCCGGTGACGGCGGCCGCGCGGGCGCGCACGGCCGGGTCGTGGGTGAGGCGGGAGGAGGCCCGTGCGGCGAGGTCGGCCCGGTTGGCGGACAGCTCGGCGGCGATGGCGCCGGTGCCGAGCGTGAGCCCCTTGGCGAGGGTCGTGAGCTCCGCCGTCTTCTGCTCGGCGAAGGCGAGCCAGCGCCGGATCTGCGGGTCGATGTCGTGCTCGGCGGTCGCGTCGAGGGGGACGTGCAGCAGGGAGCAGGAGGCCGCGACGTCCACCCGGTCGGCGAGCCCGAGCAGGGTGCCGAGGGTGGCCAGGGCTTTCTCCAGGTCGGCGACCCAGATGTTGCGGCCGTCGACGACGCCCGCGACCAGGCGTTTGCCGGGCAGCCCGCCGACGGCGGCCAGCGCGTCCAGGTTCCGCGCGGCGGCCCCGGTGAAGTCCAGGGCCAGGCCCTCCACCGGCGCCTTCGCGAGCACCGGAAGGGCCTCGCCGAGCCGGTCGAAGTAGGACGCGACCAGCAGCTTCGGCCGGTCGGTGAGGGCGCCGAGGTCGCGGTAGGCGCGCTCGGCGGCGTTCAGCTCCGCCGGGGTGCGGTCCTGTACGAGGGCGGGCTCGTCGAGCTGCACCCAGTCGGCGCCGGCCGCGCGCAGGTCGGCGAGGACCTCGGCGTACACCGGCAGCAGCCGGTCCAGCAGGGTCAGCGGCTCGAAGTCCGCGGGGACGCCGGGCGCGGGCTTGGCCAGCAGCAGATAGGTCACCGGGCCCACCAGGACGGGACGGGCCGCCGCCCCGAGGGCGAGGGCCTCGGTCAGCTCGGCGACCTGCTTGCCGGAGTCGGCCGCGAAGACCGTGTCCGGACCCAACTCGGGCACCAGATAGTGGTAGTTGGTGTCGAACCACTTGGTCATCTCCAGCGGCGCCACCTCCTGGGTGCCGCGCGCCATCGCGAAGTATCCGTCCAGCGGGTCGGCGGCGACGGCCGCCCGGTGCCGGTCGGGGATCGCGCCGACCATGACGGTGGTGTCCAGGACGTGGTCGTAGTACGAGAAGTCGCCGGTCGGCACCTCGTGCAGGCCGGCCGCGGCGAGCCGGCGCCAGGCGGTGGCCCGCAACCCGGTTGCGGTGGAGCGCAGTTCGGCGGCGGTGACGCGGCCCTTCCAGTAGCCTTCGATCGCCTTCTTCAGTTCCCGGCCGGCCCCCTGGCGGGGGTAGCCGTACACGGTGGCCCGTGCTGCCGCGGTCGCGGACTCGGTGGTCACGGAGATCTCCTTCGCGAGATGAATCCCTGAGATCCCGACGGCGGGACGAGAGCGCGAAGGGGTGACGGACCGTACGGCACGGCAGCGCGGCCGTCCGCTCGGTCATGTTCGCCGACCCGCCCTCGAGGTCACCGGGATGTCCGCGCACGGGACGTCCCGCGCACGGGCAGATGGCAGGTCTTCGGACTCGCGGGCACGTCCTCAGGACACGAGGACACCTACTGGCCGTCGCTTCCCAGACCCTGTTCACCGGGTCCAGTGCGTATGACGGCGGTCGTTCCCGCTCACCGCTGCGGGGCAGTCCCGGATTCCCACCGGGTTCCCTCTTGCGACGCTCCCGCCTGGCGGACGGGGCGAACCAGCTGCACCGGCCACCCTACGGGGCGCAGAGCGCGCGTGGTGGATCACGTCCGGCATCCGGATGCCGATTCGAGACAGATTCGAGGCCGGGTCGGCTCTCGTCCGCCGGGCTCTGTGCCCCGCGGTGCGGCGGCACACGCCGGGGGATCGCGGCCGAGGTGCCGGTGTACGGCGAGGCGGGAAGCGCCGCACACGCGCTTCCCGCCCTTGACTTCCCGCGGCCGCCCGAACCGTCCGCGTGCGCACCGCGCAGAAACACCGCCGGTCGCCGTACGTGTCGACGGCCAAGGCGAGCGCGCAGTTCCGGGCCCTGGCCGCCGGTTTCGCCGGGTCCTCGGCCGTTGGCTTCGTCCGGTTCCTGGCCGTTGGCTTCGTCCGGTCCTCGGCCCCCGGCCTCGCCCGCTCCCGGCCGACGCTTCGACCCCGGCGCGCGCCTCGTCGCCGCCGTCTCCTCCCCGGCCCCCGCTCGGGCAGCCCGCGACCGGATCGTCACCGGTCGGCAACGCGGGCGGCGGTCCGCCGATCACTGCGCGTGGAGCGCCCACCTGCTGCCGTCGACGGTCTCCGAGCCCGGCAGCGCGATCAGTTCGGGCTTGAACAGCGGCGGCGCGCCCATCGCGGGCTCCCAGGTCGCCAGCTTCTCGTCCTGGGGGACCTCGATGCGGCGGCCCTTGGCGAGATCGGTGACCACTCGCACCAGCAACCGCACGCCGAGCGGGGCGAGATGCTCGCGCCACAGGGACTCCGCGGTCGAGCCCGGCGGCACGAACAGGTGCTCCTGCGCGGCGATCGGGCCCCCGTCGGTGCGCTCGGTGAGGTGGTAGACGCTGCCGCCCGTCACCTTGTCGCCGTCGCGGATCGTCCACCGGATCGCGTCCCGCCCGCGGTGCAGCGGCAGCAGACTGGGGTGGTAGCCGATGGCCGCGACGGCGGCACGGGCACGCGTCTGGCGGCCGATGAAGGCGTGCGAGTGCGCGGCGACGATCAGGTCCACCCCGTCCGGGACATGCCGCGCGCGCAGCTCGGCCGAATCCGTCCAGGGCACGCCCCTCGGATACGCCCACGCCCGCAGCCGGTCCCAGGACAGCGCGCTCGCCTCGTCGCTGTGCCCCTTGCGCAGCCGGGGGGCGGCCACGCCCGCGATCCGGTGCCCTTCCTCCTCCAGGGCGTCCGCGACCTGCACCGCGAACGCCCCCTGTCCCGAAAGGTAGATGTTCACTTCGTTGCCGCCTCCTTCATCGAGCGGGGGTCGGGCCGAAACCGCACCGGCAGCGTGGAGAACCCGGTCAGGAAGTTCGACCGGATGCGCAGCGCCTCGCCGGTCTGCTCGAAGCCGCTGGTGAAGTCCCGTAGTGCCAGAAGCAGTTCGGCAATCTCCACCCTGGCCAGGTAGGAGCCGAGGCAGAAGTGCGGGCCGTAGCCGAAGGCCAGGTGCTTGTTCGGGGTGCGGCCGAGGTCGAACTCGCCGGGACGGTCGAAGACCCGCTCGTCCCGGTTGCCGGAGGCGTGCCAGAGCGTGACGATCTCGCCGGGCCGCAGCCGGACCCCGTGCACCTCGGTCTCGCGGACCACGGTGCGGCCGAAGTGCAGGGTCGGGGACGCCCAGCGCAGCACCTCGTCCACCGCGGTGTCGACGGCGACCTCGCCGTCCTTGAGCCGCCGCCACTGTCCGGGCCGCCGCGCGAGGGTGCGCACGCCGTCGATCATCGTCAGCCGGCTGGTCTCGTCGCCGCCGATGATCAGGCTGTAGCAGTTGAGCACGATGTCCTCGTCGGACAGCGGCACCCCGTCGATCGAGCTTGCCACCAGCATGCTGATCACGTCGTCGCCCGGCGCCGCCCGCCGCTCCTCGACCATGTCCATGAAGTACAGCAGGATCTCGTTCCGGGCCATCTCCGAGTCGACCTCGTCGGCGTCCGCGCTGTCGGCCGACAGCGCCGCCTTGGTCAGGGTGAGCAGATAGTCCCGGTCCTGCTCGGGCACGCCGAGCAGGCTGGAGATCGTGGTCATCGGGATCCGGCCGGCGATGTCCTCGGCGAAGTCGCAGCCGCCCCGCTCGACCGCCTCGCGGATCAGCCGCCGGGTGTTGGCCCGCACCGCCGCCGCGACCTCGCCGAGCACCCGCGGCGAGAGCACCCGCTGGAGGATCTTGCGCAGCTCGTTGTGGCGGTGCCCGTCGGTGACGGCCAGCATCCGCCCGGCTCCCGCGTCACCGCCGCCCAGCAGCGTGACCAGCACGTTGCCGCGCTCGGAGGTGAGATGCAGGTCGTCCCGGTAGGCGGCCATGATGTCGTCGTGGCGGGAGAGCACCCAGAACCCGCGACGGCCGCCCCTCGGGGGGTTCCAGTGCACCGGGGCGGTGTCCCGCAGGGTGCGCCAGAACCCGTCGAGGTCGTGCTCCACGAAGGTGTCCGGGTCGCCCAGATCCACGGTGTCCGGTGCCGGGGAGTCCACGGTGCCGGGTGCCGGAGTGCCCGCGGTGTCCGCTGCCGGGGTGCCCACGGTCACCATTCCGTGCGCCAGAACCGGCGCGGCCGGAACGGGTAGGTGGGCAGCGGCACGCGGTGGCTCGCCTCTCCCTGGTGGAGCGCGCCGAAGTCCACCCGGTGGCCGTTCACCCAGGCGGCGGCGAGCGCGGACAGCGCCCGGTCGTCGTCCGGGGCAGCCGGTACGATCCCGTCCTCGCCCCGCGGCAGGGACTCCGCGTCCACCTGCGGCGCGGCAGCGGTCGCGACGGCCGGACCGCCCGCGGAGCCGGCGGACAGCGCCTCGATCAGCTCCTCGCGGCTGCGCACCACGGCCGCCCACCGGCGGTCCATCGCCCTGCGGCCCAGGTTGAGGCTGAAGCACACGTCGTCGAGGCGCAGACCGGGGTCGGCCAGCAGCCGGTCCCGCAGCCGGGCGCGCTGCCGTGCCAGCGCCTCGTCGTCCAGCGCGGACAGGGTGGCGAGGCGCGGCCTGCCGACGGCCTCGGGAGCACGACCGGCGAGCTCCGGGGCCTCTTCGAGCACCAGGTGCCCGTTGTAGCCGCCGCCACCGATCGCGGTGATCCCGGCCCGGCGGACCCCGGCCCGCGGTGCCCAGTCCGCCGGCTCCAGTTGCGGCACGAACGGAGTGCTGGGGAAGTCGATCTCCGGGTCGGGGTCCGTCAGGTTGATCGTCGGTACCAGCGTCCGGTGGTACAGCGCCATCGCGGCCTTCATGGTGCCGAAGCCGCCCGCCACCACCCCGCCGTGCCCGACGTTGCCCTTGACCCCGCCGATCGAGCAGGTGCCGGTCTGCTTGCCGAACGCCATGTTCACGGCGTGCACTTCGAGCTGGTCGGTGATCGGCAGCCCGAGCCCGTTGGCCTCGTACATCGACACGGTGTCCGGGGTCACGCCGCCGACCTGCATGGCGGCCGCGATGCACGCGCTGAGCCGCTCGGGCTGCGCCAGACCGTAGGCCATCGCGCTGACCCCGTTATTGTTGATGGCCGAGCCCTTGACCACCGCGTAGACGTGGTCCCGGTCGGCGACGGCCTGGCCGAGCGGCTTGAGCAGCATGGTGACGACCCCGCTGGACAGCGCCGCGCCGGTGCCGTTCGCGTCGAAGGGGCGGCAGTGGCCGTCCCGCGACAGGATCCGGCCCTCCTCCCACAGATGCCCGCGCGGGTGCGGCAGCCGGACCATCGCGCCGCCGGCGATCGCCATGTCGGTCTGGCCCAGCAGCAGCGACTGGCAGGCCAGGTGCACCGCGTAGTGGAAGCCGGCGCAGGCGGTGGTGACGGTGACGGCCTCGCCGGTCAGCCCGATGTAGTACAGCGCGTTGGACGTCATGGTGTCCGGCGACCACGCCAGGCCGTGTTCGATCGCCTCGGGCCCGACCGACACCCGGTCCGGTGGAGTGCCGTAAAGCGCCGCGGTCTGGGGGTTGTTGGCGCCGTAGATCCCCACCTCGCCCGGTACCCGGTCCGGGTCGTACCCGCCGTCCTCCAGCGCCTCCCAGGCGCTCTCCACGAACAGCCGGTTCTCCGGGGTCATCGCGGCCGCCATCCGGTCGCTGATGCCGAACACCGACGGGTCGAACGCGTCGTACCCGTCGAGTGTGCCGCAAGCCCGCACGTAGTACGGGTTGTTGATCAGGGTCTCGTCGACCTTGATCTCGTCCTTCTCCAGGAACCGCACGGACTCCCTGCCGTGCAGGAGGTTGTCCCAGAACTGTTCCTTGGTGCGGGCACCGGGCGCCTTGCACGCGATGCCGATGACGGCCACGTCGCCCGGATCGTAGTCCTGCTCGGGATGTTCGGACATGAGGGGCTCCTGCTCAAGTGGGTGGAAAAGAGGCTCGGTTACCGGTGCGCGGACCGCTCAGTTGCCGGTGGCGGAGGCACGGCCGCGCAGTGCGGCGCGGCGGACGGCGGCGCGGCGGCGGGCCGACTCCACCACCTCGGGGACGGCGTCGCCGTCCTCGTCGAGCCACCGGCCCAGCGCGTGGATGTCGCGGAAGCGGAAGAGGTCGGGCACCCGGACGCGGCGGTCGAAGCGCCGGGTCATCAGCCGGGCCAGCCGTACCAGCAGCAGCGAGTCGCCGCCGAGGTCGTAGAAGGCGGCCCGGACGTCGATGCCCGCCGGTTCCAGGCCGAGCAACTGGCCCCAGATCTCCGCCAGCGCCACCTCCGTCGGCGTGCCCGCGGCCGTCACGGGCCCGGCGTCGGCGGCCGGCGGCTCGGGCAGCGCGGCACGGTCGAGTTTCCCGCCCGGCGTCAGCGGCAGCTCGTCCAGGACCACGATCGCCTGCGGCACCATGTACTCGGGCAGCTCGGCCGCGAGCTTGCCGGTGACGGCGGCCTGCAGCCCCGCGTCCAGCCGGGCGCCACCGCCCCCGGCCGCGTCCCCGGTCACGACGTAGCCGACCAGCCTGCGCCCCCGTACGACGGCCGCGGCCTCCCGGACCTCCGGGCAGCCGGTCAGCCGGGCCTCGACCTCCTCCAGCTCGATGCGGTGGCCGCGCACCTTGACCTGGTTGTCTGTTCGACCGACGAACTCCAGTTCGCCGTTGTCGCTCGCCACGACGACATCGCCGGTACGGTACATGCGCCCGTCGCCCGCGAACGGGTCCGGCAGAAACCGTTCGGCGGTGGCCTCGGGCCGGTTGAGATAGCCGTGCGCGACGCCCGCGCCGCCGAGGTACAGCTCACCGGGGACACCCGCCGGCACCGGCTCGCGGTTCTCGTCCAGCACGTAGAGCCGGGCACCTTCCGCCGGCGCGCCGATCGTGGGCTCGCCGGTCCCGTCCCTCGGCACCGGACCCAGTGTGCAGAACACGGTCCCCTCGGTGGGGCCGTAGGCGTTGAAGACCTCGGCGCCGGTCTCCGCGTACACCCGGTCCACCAGCTTGCGGCGCAGGGGCTCGCCGCCGAACACGACCGTGCGCAGGTTCGGCGGCAGCCCGCCCGCGTCCAGGAGGGCGTTCGTCACCGACGGGATGGCGTGCAGCAGGGTGACCTTGTCCGCGTACGGGCTCTCCGGCAGGTGGACGGTGCTCTCCACGAGCACGAGGGCGGCCCCCCGGCTCAGCGCGGGGAAGATCTCCATCACGGACATGTCGAAGCAGATCGAGCTGGCCGCGGAGACACCGCCGAGGTCCCGGTCGCCGAGTACCCGGTCCCAGGCGGACAGCATGGCCGCGCAGCCGCCGTGCCGGACCGCCACACCCTTGGGCCGGCCGGTGGAGCCCGAGGTGTAGATCACGTAGGCGGTGTCCTCGGGCACGACCGGTACGGGCTTGTCACCGGGCTCGGTCGTCACGGCCGCGTCCAGCACGACCACGGTCGGACCCGCCGGGCAGCTCGCGCGGGACGCGGGCGTGGTCAGCAGCAGGTTCGTGCCGCTGTCGCGGACCATGAGGTCCAGCCGCTCGGCCGGGTACCTCGGGTCCAGCGGCACATAGCAGGAGCCGGCGCGCAGGACGGCCAGGATGCCGACCACGAGGTCGGGTGTGCGCTCGACGCAGACCCCGACCGGGACTCCGGGCCCCGCACCCTCGGCGCCGAGCCGTTCCGCCAACTCCCGTGATCTCACGTCCAGTTCGCGGTAGGTCAGCACGCCGGCCTCGGAGTAGACCGCGGTGGCGTCCGGGGTCCGCTCGGCCTGGGCGACGAACCTGGTGTGCAGGGTCTGGGTCACTGGTCCGTCTCCTTGGGGCGGTCGGCCGGCGCGATGGCGTCGAGTGGCAGTCCGGGATGGGCGATCGAGTCGAAAAGCACGGTGCGGTAGAGCGCGAGCAGTGCCGTCACGGTCCGCTTCTCCAGATAGCTCGGTTTGTACTGGACGTGGCCGACCACCTCGCCGCCGATCTCGGCCATCGAGATCTCCAGGTCGAACTTGGCGAGGTGCCTGCGTACCGGCAGCGGCTCCAGCGGCAGCGCGCCCTGCGGCGCGATGGTGTCGCCGATGCCGTGAAAGAGCTTCACGGACCGCGGAAAGGCGTCCGAGGAGAGCCAGTTGAGGACCACGTCGAACCACGGTGAGCGACCCTCGGCACGCGGGGGCTTCAGCTCGGCCGCCAGCAGGTCGAGCGGGTAGTTCATGTGCTCCAGCAGGCCGAGCGAGAACGCGTGCACCTCGCGCAGCAGCTCCCGGAAGCCGCGGTCACCGGCCGGTTTCGCCCGCACCAGCACCGTGTTCAGGTAGTAGCCGATCGCGGACTCCCAGCCGGGCTCGCCGCGTTGGGCGATGGCGGTGGCGAGCACGGAGTCCTCGACGCCGGCCGCGCGGTTGAGCGTCGCGAAGAATCCGGCCAGCACCACGGTGCTCACCGACACCCCCTCGCGGACCGCGAACTCCCGCAGCGTCCGGCTCTCTTCGGCGCTCCAGCGGAAGGTGAGGTCGCGGCCCTCGTAGGTGACGCCGGGCGGGCGCTCCACAGGGGACAGGTCGAGATGGGCGGGCGGGTCGGCGAGCCGCCGCGACCACCAGTCCAGCGCCGCGTCGGCCGCCGGACCGGCCAGCCACTGCCGCTCCCACTCCACGAACTCCGTGTACGGGGCGACCGGTTCGCAGCTCGCTGGGTCGACCCCCTCGTAGAACTGCTGGAGTTCGCGGATCATCACGTCGGCCGAGGCCGCGTCCGAGGCGATGTGGTGGACGAGGACCAGGAGATAGTGGTCGGCGGGGCCGCGCCTCATCAGGACGACACGCACCAGCGGCCCGTTGTCCAGGTCCAGCGGCATGTGGCCGTACACGGCGAGTTCCTCGCGGGCCTGCTCGTCGTCCAGGTGGGTGCTGTCCGCGACGAGGAACTCGTACTCCGGCTCGTCGAGGATCACCTGGTACGGGCTGCCGCCCGCCTCCGCGAAGATCGTGCGCAGCGCGGGATGCCGCCGCATCACCGCCTGTACGGCGCGCTCCAGCGCGGGCGCGTCGACCTCGGCGCGGACACGGGCGGCCACCATGAAGTTGTACGGCACGGCGTCCGGCGCGATCTGCTGCATGAACCACAGCGAGGCCTGCCCGTGCGACGCCGGAGCCAGCCGGAACCCCAGCCCCTCGGCGTGGAGTTGATCGAGGGCGGGGGCGTCGGTGGGGTCGAGGAGACCGCGCCCGGCGAGTTCGTCCAGGAGTTCCTCGGCGTCCAGTTCGGAGAGGGTGTCGAGAGGGATGCGGGGTGGGGCGGGGGCGGGCTGGGCGGGCCGGACCGGAGTGGGCGGCGCCGGAGCGGGCGGGGCCTGTACGGGGGGTGCCGTCACGTGCGGGACCTGTGCGGGCGCAGCCGGTGCGACCGCCGAAGTCCCGGCCGCCGCCGCCCCCGCACCCGCCCCGCCGACCACCTCGCCGAGATGGCCCACGATCTCGGAGATGGTGCGCCCGTCGAGGAACACCACCGGCGACACCCGCTGTCCGAACAGCGACTGCACCCGGTTGACCAGCCGGATGGCCAGCATCGAGTCGAGGCCGAAGTCGCGCAGGCTCGCCCCCGCGTCGAACCGGTCCTCCGGCACGCCCAGCACCTCGGCGATCTCGGCGAGGACCAGCTCCTCCACCGACCTGCCCGGCACGCTCGTACCGTCCTGCCCGGCCGCCACAGGCGCCATGGCGGCAGCCGGGCGGGCCGGCTCACTGGCCGCAGCCGGTACGCCCGATACGGCCGGTGCGGGCACGGCGGCATCGACGCGCGGCGCGGTGTCCAGCCAGTAGCTCTCCTTCTGCCACTGCACCAGCGGGGTCTGAACGACCTCGGCATCCTCGGGGAACAGCGCGTCGAAACTCATCGGCACGCCCCGGACGTACAGCGAGGCGGCCGCCTCCAGCAGACAGCGCGCATCGCTCTCGCCGCGCCGCAGGGAGTTGACCGCGTGCACCCGTGCGCCGCGGGTCAGCGCGATCTCCTCGACCGCGCCGCGCAGCGTCTCGTGCGGGCCGATCTCCACGAAGACGCCGACGCCGTCCTCGACCAGTGCGCCGATCGTCTCGGCGAACCGGACCTGGTCGCGGAGATTGTGCACCCAGTAATCGGCGTCCGGGACCGGGTTGACCGCACCGGCGAGTGCCGTGGAGTGGAAGTCGATGGTGCCGCCGGCCGACGGGGTGATGCCGTCGAGGAGTTCACGCAGCGGCCCGGTCAGCGGGTCCATGCCGGGGCTGTGCACCGGCCGTTCGACCCTGATGTTCCTGGTCGAGACGCCGGCCGCCCGCAGGTCCGCCTCCAGGGCGCGGACCGCCTCGACAGAGCCCGAAACCGCCGCGCTGGTCGGGCTGTTGACCACGGCGACGGCCGCGTGCCCGGTGTACGGCGCGAGCCACGGCAGCAGCTCCCGCTCCGGCAGGTCGACCGAGATCATGGCACCGGGGGCCGCCTTGTGTTCGAGCAGATGCGACCGCGCCACGACGACCCGTGCGGCGTCGTCCAGCGACAGCGCTCCCGCGACACACGCGGCCGCGACCTCGCCCAGGCTGTGCCCGACGACGGCGGCCGGTCGGATGCCGAGCCCCAGCCAGACCTGCGCCAGCGACACCTGGAGGGCGAACAGCACCGGCTGCTGGTAGTCCATCTCCGCGAACCGGGCCTCGTCTTCCGGGGCGTCGAGCTGTTCGAGCACCGAGCAGCCGCCGGCCGCGCGCACGGCGGTGTCGCAGGCGTGCATCCAGGTGCGGAACCCGGCGTGCGTGCGCAGCAACTCCCGTCCCATGCCCACCCATTGGGTCCCGCCGCCGGAGAACACCAGCGCCACCCGGCGGTCGGCGTTGCCGGACACCGTGCCGGTGAGGACTCCGGGGTGCGGGCGGCCGGCGGCGACGTGCGCGAGCCCGTCCAGCACGTCCTGACGGCCGGTGGCGAGCAGCGCCACCCGGTGGTTGAGGTGGGTGCGCCGGGTCGCGAGCGTGTAGGCGAGGTCGGTCACCCGCAGGTCCGCGTCGCGTTCGACATGGTTGGACAGCGCCCGGCAGGTGTCGGCGAGCGCGGCCGGCGAGTGCGCGGAGACCGGTACGAGACGCGGGGCGCCGTCGCCGGCGGGGGCGCCGTGGACCGGTGCGAAGGTCGGCGCGGGGGCGCCCTGGACCGGTGCGGCGTGCCGTCCCCGGTCTCCCGCGAGGAACGGACTCGGCGTGACGGGGTGCCCGGCGGCGTACAGCGCGCCGAGGGAACCCAGCAGGGTCTGGGCCTCGTCGGCGCCGCGCCGCAGCGAGGGCAGGGTGAGCGCGTCGAGGAGCTGCGAGGCGGACTTGAGCAGGAGCGGGTGCGGGGAGAGTTCGACCACTGCGTCGATGTCGTACTCGCGCAACGTCGTCAGGGCGCCCACCACCTGGATCTCGCGGCGCAGGTTGTCCGCCCAGTAGTCGGGCCCGAGTTCGGCGCCGTCGACGCGCTCGCCGGTGACCGTCGAGATCATCGGGACGCGGGTGGTCCGGGGCCGCAGGCCGTCGAGTTCGGCACGCAGCGGGGCGAGGACGTGGTCGACCAGGGGGGAGTGGGGCGCGTGGCCCATCCGCACCCGATGGGTCGTGACGCCCTCCCCGGTCAGCCGCTGGACGAGCGCGTCGATCTCCTGCGGGGTGCCGGTGACCAGCGTGGCGTCCGGTCCGTTGTGCCCGGAGACGGTGAGCCGCCCGGTCAGGTACGGCTGGACGGATGCCGCGTCGGTCGTGACGACGATGCCCTCGCCGCGGCCGACGGCCAGCTGCTGGAGCAGTCGGCCGTGGCAGGCGGCGAGGCGCGAGGCGTCCTCGAAGTCGAGCGCCCCGGCGATGTGCGAGGCGGCGAACTCGCCGACGCTCTGGCCCACGACGACATCCGGCTCCACACCCAGGGAGCGCCAGGCGTCGGCCAGCGCGAGCTGCATGCAGAACAGCAGCGGCTGGAAGACGTCCATGTCGTCCAAGCGTCCGTCGGCGGCGAGGAGGTGGTCCACCGGGGAGAAGCCCAGCAGCTCCCGCATGCGCCGGTCGGAGCGCATCATGGACCGCCGGAACACGGGCATCCCGGCGAGCAGCTGCCGCCCCATGCCCACCCACTGGGAGCCGTTGCCGGAGAAGAGGAACGCCACCCGCGGCCTGCGCGCGCCCGCCTGACCGGCGCTGAGTCCGGCGGCCGTCGTACCGTCGGCGAACGCGTCCAACTGCGACCGGAGTTCAGCCATGTCGCGGGCGGCGGCGGCGAGCCGGAACCTGCCCTCGCCGGGCGCCCGGCCGCAGACCGCCCGCAGATCCTGCTCGTCCCGCAGCGCACGGGCCCGTTCGGCCAGCGCCTCCGGAGAGTCCCCGGCCAGCAGCAGCAGCCTGCCCTCGGGGCGCGGCAGCTCCTCGACGGCGACATGGCAGATCGCGCCGCCGAACCCGAACGAGCTGACGCCCCCGCGGCGCGCGTCGGACCGGCGCGGCCACGCCGTCAGCCGGTCCTGCACGGTGAGCCCGTACTCCTCGAAGAGGATCTGCGGGTTCGGGGCGGCGTAGTGCAGGCTCGCCGGGAGCACCCCGTTGCGGATCGAGAGCGCCAGTTTGACCAGCCCGACGATGCCGGCCGCCGCCTCCAGATGCCCGACGTTGGACTTGACGGAGCCCAGCCGCAGCGGCACCGGCCGGTCGCCGCCCAGGACCGCGCCGATGGCGTTCGCCTCGATCGGATCGCCCAGCGGCGTCGCGGAGCCGTGGCACTCGATGTAGTCCACGAGGGCCGGCGCGATCCCGGCCCGCCGGTACGCGGTGCGCAGCATCAGCTCCTGCGCCTGGGGACTCGGCGCGGTCATGCCGTTGCTCAGGCCGTCGTTGTTGGCCGAACTCCCCTTGATCACGCAGTAGACGGGAAGTTCGCGTTCGAGGGCCACGCTGAGCGGGGCGAGTACGACGACCCCGGCGCCCTCGCCGCGGACGTAGCCGTCGGCGCGCGCGTCGAACGGCTTGCAGCGGCCGTCCGGGGCGAGCGCGCCCATCGCGTCCATGGCGGTGTAGTAGTCGGAGACGAAGCTCAGGTTCACGCCACCGGCCAGCACCAGCTCGCTCTCACCCATCCAGATGGACTGGCAGCCGAGGTGGACCGAGACCAGGGATCCGGCGCAGGCGGCGTCGATGGCCATGCTCGGGCCCTGGAGCCCGAGGATGTAGGAGACCCGGTTGGCGATGATGCCGTCGTGCATGCCGGTCGCGGTGTGCGGGGTGATCTGGCTGCCGGGTCCCCGGTAGTGCGCGAGCGCCGCGTAGTCGCCCCAGCAGGAGGCCATGAACACGCCGGTGTCGCTGCCGACCAGGCCGAGCGGCGGGACACCCGCGTCCTCCAGCGCCTCCCAGGCCAGCTCCAGGATCAGCCGCTGCTGCGGGTCCATCTGCACGGCTTCCGTGGGCGAGATGCCGAAGAACAGCGGGTCGAACCGGTCGATACCGTCGATGAACCCGCCGTAGCGCACCGAGTCGCCCAGCAGCCCGCGCCGCGCGGCCGGCACCGGCCCGACCGCGTCCCGCCCATCGGTCAGCAGTCGCCAGAACGAGGTGGGATCAGGGCCACCGGGGAACCGGCAGCCGATGCCTACGATCGCGACCGGCTCGTACGAGGGGCCACGGCGGTCCCGGCCGGGGGCGGCGGCCTCCGGTGCGGCGGGCGGGCCCTCGACCAGCGCCCGGCTCAGCTCGTCGACGGTCGGATACTGCCACATCCAGGTGACCGGAACCGGCCGCCCGAGAAACGTCGACAAGGAGGCGGCGAGCGTCGCCGCCTTGGCCGAATCCAGGCCGTACTGGTGCATCGGCGCCCAGCGGTCCACCGCGTCCCTGGAGACGTCCAGCAGCTCCACGAAGCGGGATAGCAGGAAGTCTGTGACGGCGCGCACATCGCGCGCCCCGCGTTCTTGGGGCATGTCGCCTCCTCGGCAAGGCGGATGGAACGGGCCGGACGGCCCGGAAGCGGGAGATGGTTCACGGACACAGAGGTTCGTTCAGCCGCGCCGCGCGCCCGACGCGTCACCACACACGCGAAATCAGCCAACAGGCTTTGAAGGGAAAGGGGTTGGAGGAAGGTCCGAGCGATCGTGCGTCCGTGGTCGGCGGACGGCTAGCGGCTCACGCTCGACGGATCGTGCGGCCCCGTACACACCGGCGGAACCGACGAGAACCCAATGACTGCACTGAACCGCCCTCGTTGAGTCATCCCGACAGAATCAGCTCACGGTCAGTTGCGTTGACTATGGCGACATGCACGCGGAACCCCCCGCCCGCACGGCCACTGCCGACGGGAGTCACGGTCCGCTTCACCCCGGACGGACCGCCTGACGAGGAGCTCACCCGATCGGCGAACGTCAGCCTGCCATCCGGTGACGGGTGGGGCAAGAGTGCCTGCTGGCCGGAACTCGCACTGGCAAGAATTGGCTCCCGTGTGGCCGATTCGCCGGCTTGCGCGCTGGCGAACCGTATGAACTGCGCCGTGTTTCAAGCCACTTGGAATACGCGCGATTGACCTGAGTGGGACGTGGTGATCGTCTTAGGGAGTTCGTGTCCCGCGGGGGAGAGGGAGCAGCACCGCCATGCTCAACACATCGGCACAGGACCGGGCCTTGTCGTACCGGCCGGGCCTCGCCCTCGGGGTGCTGGCCGGGGCGCTCGCCCTGGACCTCAGCGGCATGGCCGTACTGAACGCGGCCCTGCCGTCCGTCGGGGCACGCTTCGACCTGCGCGACACCACGCTCCAGTGGGTCATGACGGCCTACTCCGTCACCTTCGCCGGATTCCTGCTGGTGGGCGGCCGGCTGGCCGATGTGTTCGGCCGGCGCCGGGTCTTCGAGGCCGGGGTCGCGCTGTTCACGGTGGCCGCGCTGGCCGGGGCGCTGGCGCCGGACGGCGCGGTGCTGCTCGGCGCTCGGGCGGTCCAGGGCATCGGCGCGGCCCTGTCGGGCCCGGCGGCGCTCGCCCTGCTGACCGAGGTGTTCCCGGAGGGGCCGAGCCGGGGCCGGGCGCTGGGCGTGTACGCGGCGGTCGGCGCGGCCAGCTTCAGCGGCGGCATGCTGCTGGGCGGCGTACTGACCGAATTCCTCGGCTGGCGCTCGGTGCTGTGGTTCTCGGTGCTGCTCGGCGCGCTGGTGCTCGCGGTCACCCGGTCCGGACTGCCCGGCGGGGCGGGCACCAGGGTCCCGCTGGACATGGCAGGCGCGATATCCGGCACCCTCGGGCTCGCGCTCCTCGTCGTGGGCGTGAGCCTGGGCGGCGTGTGGGCCTGGGCGCTCATCGCCGCGGCCGCGGTCTTCCTGGTGATCTTCGCCGTCCACGAACACCGCACGCCGGACCCGCTGTTGCCCCTCGCTCTCTTCCGCATCCCCTCGGTACGGCTCGCCACGGCGGCGGCGTTCCTCCAGTACACGGCGTCGGTCGCGATCGTGTTCTTCGCGCCGCTGTATCTCCAGGGCATGCTGGGATACTCCCCGGTCGAATCCGGCCTCTCCCTGGTCCCGATGTCCCTGACGGTCTTCCTCACCGCCAACTTCGCCACCGGACGCCTGCTCGCCAGGTACGGCCCGCGCGCCCTGATGGCAACCGGACTCCTGCTGATCGGCGCGGGGACGGCCCTGTGGATCACCACACCGGCGCACGGGAACTACCTGCTGCACGTGCTGCCCGGCCTGGTGATCAGCGGCTTCGGCCAGGGCCTGAACTTCCCCGCCATGACCACCTCCGGCCTCACCGACGTCCCCCCGAACCAGCACGCCGTCGCCGGCGCGGTCAATGTCGTGGCCCAGCAGATCGGCTCCAGCGCGGGTGTCGCCGCCCTGGTCCTGCTCGCGGCGACCACCGGCAGCCGGCTCGGCGGCTACCACCTGGCGTACTTGGTGGCGGGCATCGCCTGTGCGATCGGCGCCGGGGGCATCGCGCTCGCTCGCCAGCGGACCGGAGCGCGGGCCGCCGCGAGGTGAGAAACGCCGCGTGGATCCGGGGCATGGAGTCCGGCGCGCGGGGTAGGGACCGCCAGGTGAACGCAGCGCCCACGATCCGCACGGCGCCCGGCTCCCGTATCTGCGGCGGCCGGCCCGCCGCCGCCCGAGCGCGGTCCGCGACCGCCGAGTTCGACTCGAACCCCGGTTGCATCGCCGCGGCACGGCAGGAGGCGGTACGGTTCCTGAGCCGCGTCCGGACCGAACACGGCATCGCGGTCTCCGCGCGGGCCCTCGACCTCACCCGGCTCGTCGTCAGCGAAATGGTCACCAACGCCTGCAAGTACGCTCCGGGGCCGATCGCGATGGACCTGCGGATCACGGGTGGTCGGACCGTGGATGGCCGTTTCTCGGGTGGCCGGATCGAGATTTCGGTGCGGGACTCCGTTCCCGTCCCCCCGGTGGTCCGGGCCGCCGAACCCCGGCGGGTGGGTCAGCACGGGCTGGAGATCGTCCTGGCCGTCGCCGAGTCGTACGAGATACGGCCCGAGCCGCCGGGCAAGCGGATCACCGTCCGGATCGCCCTCGCGGACACCGGGGGCGCCGGACCCCGCGCGGCTCCGGCGCCCGCTGTCACAGCCGCTGCCACCGCGCGGCGCACCACGAGAAGACACCGAACGCCATCAAGCCCAGCGCGATGAGGGCCAGCAGCCAGGGGCCGGCCGGCAGATCACGGAAGGAGCGCAGGGTGTCGTCCACGCCCTTCGCCTCGCCGGGGCGGTGCCGGGCGGCCGCGACGACGGCGAACCCGCCCGCCACGGCGAAGACGACGCCCTGCGCGGTGCCGCCGACCACGCCGAAGAAGTCAGTGAACCGCCTGGTCCGCGGGGACATGGCGTCGGTCCGCAGCTGCCGGCGGAACTTCCTGCGCAGCGCCCGTACCGACATCCACAGTCCGATGATCACCACGGCCACGCCTCCGAGGCCCACGAGCCACTGCCCGGCCGGCCACCGCAGGGCCATGGCCGTGACATCCCGTGTGCTGCGGTCCGAGGACCCGCTGCCGCTGCCCCGGCTGCCGACCGCGTAGGCCAGCACCGAGAAGGACAGGAAGGCGTAGAAGACACACCGGCCCAGCGACGCCAGGCGCTTCGACGGCTTGCCCGCCTCTGGCCCGGCCCCGCCGAACACCGCCTCCGACAGCCGCCACAGCCCCATACCGGCAAGCGCCGCGCCGACGATCCAGAGCAGCGCCACCCCGAAGGGCCGATGGGCCAGCTCCTCCAGGGCGCCGCCCCGGTCGGCCTGCTGCCGTCCTCCGTCGCCGCCGAAGGCGATCCGCAGCGCGATGACGCCCACCAGGACGTGGATCAGCCCACGGGCGGCGAAGCCGGAGCGGGCCGCCACCGCCATCGCCTTGCCGTCCGCGGCCCGGCGCACCTGGCCGCGACCGCGCGGTGCCCATGTCCGGGCCCATGACCGTGCATCCATATTCCGCCGGTGCCCCGAAGTCCCCGGCCGACACCTCGGCACCCGGTCAACGGCGACTGGCGGCCAGGGCGTGGAGACCTGACGGACCTCCGCGGCGGCCTGCGCGCACGACGTCGTGGAGCCCTCGTCGAAGGTGAAGCAGCGGGCGACCAGGAGGTCCTCGGCGCCGGCGATCCCGGCGTGCGCGAGCTGCCGGTTCCGCTCATCGAGGGCGGACGAGGCGTCCAGGGCGAGCGAGCCTCTGGGAACGTGGGGACGGCTCTCCGCTTCCCCGTCCGACGCGGCTGCTTCACGCCGTGCGGATATCTCCTGAAACGAGGTCACCGACTGGCCTCCTTGTCTGCCCTCACCTGTGAGCGGCGGTCGCCGTCAGAGCGGCTTCCCGTGGTCGGCGACGGCGGGGGAGCCGGGGCGGGGAATGGCGGCGGTGGGAGCGTACTGGGCGGCCTGCGCGTCGAACATCGCGGCGTAGCGCCCCTGGGCGGCCATGAGTTCGTGGTGGCTGCCGTGCTCGACGAGCCGTCCGTGGTGCAGGACGTGGATGCGGTCGGCGTGGCGGACCCCGGACATGCGGTGGGTGACCAGGACGACGGCCCGGTTCGGCGCGGCGAGCCGGCGGATGCGCTCGAACGCGGCGATCTCGGCCTCCGGGTCGAGGGCGGAGGTGGGCTCGTCCACGATGAGCACGCCGTCGGCGTCCGAGGTGGAACTGCGCCAGTGGGTCCGGGCGAGGCCGATCTTCTGCCACTCGCCGCCGGACAGTTCGCTCGCGCCGCGGAACATCCGGGCCAGCAGGCTGCGCAGCCCGTCGGGGAGCTTCGCGACGACCGGTCCCGCGCCCGCGTAGTCGACGGACGGCTGAAGGTCCTCAGGATCGGCCGCCCGGCCCGGCCGGCCGATCCGGATGTTCAACGCCGCCGTCACGGGCCAGCGCTGGAAGTCCTGGGTGAGCAGCGCGACGCGCTCGAAGACCTCGAAGCGGTCCAGGGCGGCGATGTCGGCCTCACCCCACCGCACGGTCCCGCTCTGCGGCAGCAGCAGGCCCGACAGCACCTTCATCAGCGTGCTCTTGCCGGAGCCGTTCTCGCCGACCACGGCGGTCACCGAGCCCATGGGCAGCGTGAGGGTCACCCCGTCCAGGGCGGGGGCCTCACGGTCGGGATAGCGGTAGCTCACCTTCTCCAGGACGACCTGCCGCACCCGTGCCGGGACGGGATCGCCCCCGCTGGGGATGGTGCGCCGGGCCGCCTCGGCCAGGAACCGGGAGTGGTCGCGGACGTAGAGGGACTCCTCGTGCAACTGGTTGACGTTCATCACCAGCGTGCCCAGGCTCGCCGAGCCGGACCGGACGGCGATGACGGCGGTCCCCGCCACGGCCAGACTCATGTGCCCGCTCATGATCAGCCAGAACATGGCCGCGTACGTCGCCGCCATGGCGAGACCGGACAGCGCGGCGGCCACCCACTCGGTGACGGCCTTGCCGGTGGCCAGCCGCTCCTGCTCGGCCTCGGCGCTCTCGGCCATCCGCTCGTAGCGGCTGAGCAGGAACGGACCGACGGCGTGGATGCGCACCTCCTGCGCCGCGCTGCGCTCGGTGAGCAGGTTGCCGATCAGGCGGCTGGCCCGCACGTGCTCGACCCAGCTCATCACCGACACGTACCGCTCCTGCGCCACCCGCATCGCGCCCCAGCCGCGCGGCGCCGCGATCAGGACCAGCAGCGGCAGCAGGGCCGGGTGGAGGATGGTGAGCACGCCGGCCGTGGAGATCAGGGAGATGACACCGTTCAGCGCGGCCACACAGGCGCTGATCATGCGGCGGGCGGACCCCGCGCCGTACTGGGCGACATCGATCAGCCGCCGGAACTCCGGGTCCTCGATGGCCTCAAGCTCGACCGACGCGGCGGCGGCCAGGTACTGGGTCGTGGCGATCCGCTCCACCAGCGGCTCCAGCCGGCCCGCCCGCGAGGTCGACCATCCGGCCAGGCCCGAGTTGACGACGGCGGCTCCGGCGGCGGCGAGCAGTCCGGGCAGGACGGCGTGCAGCCGCTGCTCGGGGGTGCCGGAGCCGAGCAGCGCGTGCATGACGGCGTTGACCGCGAGCAGCCCGACGGCCGCGGCGAGGCCCTGACCGATCTCGCTGACGGCGACCGTGAGCAGTGCGCGGCGGTCCGCCTGCCACGCCATCCGCAAGGTCGCCCCGACCAGCCGCGGCATGGAGCGCAGCGCCGACATCATCGTCAGATCGAGCCAGGCCCGCTCGTGTTCCGACCAGCCCGAGTCGTACCGCAGAGGACCGCCGAAAAGCTCCCGCTCGGCGTCGGAGACCTCCGGCTCCGCCATCCGCACGCGTCCGAAGAACCTCTTCACAGGGCGCCCCCCGGAGCGCCGGCGTGGGCAGCCACCGCGCCGGGACGACCGTGATCATCCGTATGTGCTGGTGCTTTGATCAAAATCAAGGTGTCCCCCTCGGCGAGTGCGTGGCTGCTCCTCGGGGTCAACGAACCTGCCGGGATTTCGAACACATGTGTTTCGGTCGTGTCGGCAACCCTGGGATTCAGGGCACGCCGAAGCGTGCGGGTTGCATCGACCCTTGCGGCCCCTGGGCCGGAACCTGGAACGTCGGTGGCCAAAACGCCGAGCCTGCCGCTGTGGGGGCGCCGGGCCCGGCGATCGCTTTCGCTCGGTCCCCGCTCTTACCGGGATTCCGGCCGGGGACCCCGGTGCGCGGTCACCCGGCGACGTGTCGCGCGCGCCGGGTGTGGCGGAGGCGGAGGCAGAGCGCGAGTACGGCCGCGGCGGCCGCTGCAACTGTGGCCGCAAGGAGAGCCGTTGAGCCGGTGGCAGTGGCAGTGGCGGCGCTGGTGGCAGCGTGGGTGCGGGGCGCGGGCGCGGACGTGCCGTCGTAGCCGCCGCCCTTGCCCGTGCGGTCGTAGGCGGAGCCGGGGAGCTTGTCGCCGTATTTCCGGTGGACCAGGTGCTGGTAGGCGGCGAGGGACACCCCGGCCTCGCCCACGGCGTGGCGCGCGTCGGGGTCGAGCGGGAGGACGCGGCCGTCGCGCACCACGTACCAGGCGTCGATCTGCGGCTCCTGGAAGACGGTTCCGCGGCCGTGCGCCTTGCCGGCGTAGTCGGTCTCGTCGCCGCCGGTCGCGATGTTGACGACCTTCCACCCCTTCGCCGTCCGCACGGTCCACAGGGAGGCGACCTGGCCGTCGGCGGAGACCGCCTTGCTCGCGACGAACCGCGGGGCGGCGACGGGAGCGCCGGGGTCCCCGGCGACGAAACCGGCGGTGAGGGAGTAGACGGTCACCGACGGCCCGGCCAGGCGCGGGCGGGCCGCGGCCGGCCTGACGGCGCCGCCGCGGGCGAAGAAGCGCGAGAGCGTCCGGAGGGTCGCGGGAGCCGTCGCCGCCGCGCGCGCCTCGGCGGTGGCCGTGGCCGTGAAGGGCGCCGGGAGGGCGGCCGGGCCGGAGGCCGCGTGGGCGGAGGCGGGGGTGAGTGCGCCGAAGGCCGCGGCGGCGGTGAGCAGGGCGGCGGCCGTGCGCGTGCGGGTCGAGGTCATCGGGGTCACGCTCCGATCCCGTAGAGCGAATGCGTCCACGTGAACGAGTCGTTGTCCACGTAGTAGTCGTAATCGGCCCAGTTGTAGCGGGAGTTGGAGGGCCACGGGTCGCCCCAGTAGACCTGGCCGGCGGTGGCGTCGTAGCCGTAGAGCACATGCATGTGACCGCCCCCGGAGCTCCACTCGATGCGTGTCTCGACCGGGCGGCCGGCGTCGATCTCCTTCTGCACGGTGGCGTAGCGCAGATAACCCCGCACGTACGTACCGGGGTTGATGCCCATCCAGTCGAGGGCGTCCTGCACATTGCCGAGCGACGCCTGCCAGTTGCCGCAGGGGCTGCCCTGGGGGCGGCCGAACGCGGCGTCGCAGAACTGGTTCTGGTTGTAGCCGCGCCCGAACCACGAGGCGATGGTGTTGCCGCTCGCCGCCCAGCACCAATTGCTGTTCTGCTGCGCCTGCATGGTGATGTTCAGGCGCTTGGCGGTGGCGAGCGCGGGGTGTGCGGCGGCCCGAGGCGCCGCCTGTCGCAGGGAGTCGGGTACGGCGTGCGCGGTGACCGCCGGCAGGAGTGCGGGCGTCAGGGCGGCGACGGCCGCAAGGGCCAGCGAAGCCAGCCGGATACGGCTCCGGTCGGTCAGCCGTATGCGGCCCCGGTTGGAAGTGGACATGGCAGTGCTCCCAGTCGGAGTGGGGGTGGCGGTGCGCGTCCGGACGCTGCCCCAGCAGTCTTGATGGCCCGTCAGGCCCCGGTCAACGGCCGTCTCCAGCGGATGGTGGTGAAGTAAACTCCGCGCGTACGGTTGTGAACGCCCCCGCGGTACCGGCAGGTGGCGGCCCACGGGCAGCACCCCGTGCCGGGACGGGGAAGTGAACGTTCACGGGAAGACGAGCACGGGGGCGGGAGAGGGAAGACCCCGATGGCAGCACGAGGCACCGACCCCCGCGTCACCCCGCGCCCGAGTGGCCCGTCCCGCCGCCCCGCCGCTCGCTCCGTCCCCGAGGCCGAACTCGCCGAAGCCCTGCGCACCGGCCCGTTCGCCGACGCCCTGCGGGCCGCTCTCGCCGCGCGCGGGCTGGCCCTGCACCGTGTGCAGCACCGGCTCGCGCAGCGGGGCATACGGGTCGGTGTGAGCAGTCTCAGCTACTGGCAGCGCGGTTTACGGCGGCCCGACCGGCCGGAATCGCTGCGCGCGGTCACCGTGCTGGAGGAGGTCCTGGAGCTGCCCCCGCACGCGCTCACCCGCCTGATCGGACCGCGTGCCAACGGCGAGCGTCCCCCGGCCCGCCCGTACCGCGCCCTCCTCGAACCCGCCGCCGCCCTCGAAGGGATGCTGGCGAGCCTCGCGGCGCCGCAGGACGGCGGGCTGCACACCGTGATCCACTACGAGCACGTGCACATCGGCGCCCGCAGGGAGCTGGCCGCGCGGGACTCGCACCATGTCGTACGGGCCCACCGCGACGGCGTCGACCGCTATCTCGCCATCCACCTCGGCGACGCGGGCTGCGACACCGAGCGGGTCCGGGTGCGTGGGCTCGTCAACTGCCGGGTCGGGCGGACCCGGCGGGACAGCGCCTCGGGCATGGTGGTGGTCGAGCTCCTCTTCGACGGACGGCTGCGGGCCGGGGAGACGGCCGTCCTCGGGTACCGCTTCGAGGACGGGACCGGCGCGCCCAGCGAGGAGTACGTGCGCGGCTTCACCTACGGCGGCGGCCAGTACGCGCTCCAGGTCGGCTTCGACCGCGCCGCCTTCCCCGTCCACTGCCGCCGCTTCACCCGCCCCTCCGCAACCGCCCCCCGCAAGGCGGGCACCAGCCTGACCCTCAACGCCCACGGCTCGGTCCACCTGGTGGAACAGCAGATACGGCCCGGCATCCTCGGCATCGCCTGGGAGTGGGACTGAGTCCCCTCGCCCGCGGACGTGCGGTGATCAGCGGTGACCGCGCACGCGACGTCCCCCGGTGTGTGACCGCCGTCATGTCCGGGAGATGTCACATCCGGGCCCCGCCGCCCTGTCCTCGCTACGGAAGCGAGAGAAGGGATCCTGAAGATGAAGTCCGTCATCGTGTGCGCCTCCGTGTCGCACGGCAATACGCGTCGCGTCGCCGACATCCTGGCCCCGGTGCTGGGCGCGAAGGTCGTCACTCCCGAGCAGGCCGACCCGGCGGAGCTGGCCGCCGCCGACCTCGCGGGGTTCGGCTCGGGCGTCTTCCACGGCAGGCTCCACCCCCGGCTGACCGACTTCGTCAGGGCGCTTCCCGCCGGGCGGGGCCGGGCGTTCGTGTTCGCCACCAGCGGGCTCCCCGAGTTCCCGCTGATGCCGTTCACCCGCCCCCTGGTCCGGCTCCTCGAAGGCAAGGGCTTCGAGGTGGACGGGTGCTTCTCCTGCCGGGCGTTCGACACATGGGCGCCCTTCAAGCTCCTCGGCGGCATCAACAAGCAGCGGCCGGACGCCGGGGACCTGGCCGCCGCGCGGGCGTTCGCCGGCCGGCTGCGGGACCGGCGAGGCCCGGCGTCCTGACAAGTCCCGCCGGGCCCGCCGGGGTTGGCGCCACCGAGCGGAACCGGTGGTCTCAGAGCCGTTTGAGCACGCGCAGGATGTACTCGTCCCGGTTCAGCGGGTCGGGTCCCTCGGGCCGCGGGCGCACGGGCGGTCGTCCGGCAGCGGGCCGGTAGCCCCGGTGCTCGGCGAGGAACACCCCCTCCCCCCGAGTCAGTGCGGGAACCTGCTGTCGCAAGCCCTGCACGAGGCGGGTCGGCATCGTGCCCTCCAGCCGGAAGACGTCACCCTCGGCCGCCGGTACGCCGGGAGTCGCGCCCAGCTCCGCGAGTTTCGCCAGCACCTGGCTGAGCCGGGCGGCGGGAACCTCCAGCTCGAAGGAGCTGACCGGTTCGTGCACCCGCGTACCGGCCTGCCGGAGGGCGTCCATCAGCACCAGCGGCGTGGCCCTGCGGAAGTCGTCGGCCGCGCTGACCGGGCTGGCGAACCCGGTGCGGGTCAGGGTGACCGCGCAGTCGGTGACCTGCCAGCCGTACAGACCGTGCCGCAGCGTGGTGTGCACCGCCTCCTCGATGGCCTTGTGGAAGGCGAGCGGGAGCGAGCCCAGGTCCACCGCCCGGCGGAAGGTGATGCCCGCGCCCGGTTCGGCGGGGCCGACACGCAGGCCCACGGTCGCCCAGAAGTAGACGTGTGCGCGCGGGTCCAGCTCGATCAGCGCCTCGCCCCGTCCCACGGGCTTCTCGACGCAGACCGTGCGCGTGGGGCCGAAGCGGACCCGTACGCCGAAGGACTGCGCGAGCGTGCTGCCGAGGATCTCCTTCTGCACCTCCCCGTACAGGCGCACCACCGCGCCGGCCGCGTTCTCCTCGTCCTGCCGCAGGTCGATCGAGGGGTCCTGCTCGTCCAGCATGCGCAGCGCGGCGTGCAGCCGCCCGGCGTCCGCCGGGCGTTCCGGCCTGACCACGGTCTCCAGGCTGGGCGGGGCGAAGAAGGCGCGCGGCGGGAGAGCGTCGGGGTGCCCGGCCCGGTCCCCGACCCGTACGTCCTTCAGCCCCCATGCCCGCGCGATGTCCCCGGCGCTCGCTCGGGTCTCGCGGGTGTCCGCGCCGTACTCGAAGACCCGTAGCGCGGTGATCCGCCCGGAGTGCTCGGTGACCCGGCCGGTGTGGTCGACGCGGCGCAGCGTGACCGAGTCGCGGGCGCCCAGCGTGCCGGAGACCAGCCGCAGATACGCCACGGCCTCCCCGCGCGCGCCGCGGTCCACCTTGAACACCGTGGCGTGCGGCGGTCCGTCCGCCGAATCCGGGGCGGGCGGCAGCAATTCCCGGATACCGGACACCAGTTGGTCAAGCCCCGCACCGGTCGTCGCAGAGCCGAAGAACACCGGGTGGACCAGCCCGCGCGCGGTCTGCGCGGCCAGTTCCGCCGCGTAGTCCTTCTCGGTCAGGACGCGTTCCTCGTCCAGGTAGGCGGCGAGGAACGCGTCGTCCTGGTCGGCGAGCAGTTCACCGACGCGAGCCGTGAACTCCGGGTCGGTGTCCGGTCCGAGCGGGGTCGCGCGGGCCTGCCGCGTGCCGGGGTCCGTCACGGCGGACAGCGCCACGGCGGCGGGGGACAGCCGGTCGCGGATCTCCCGCAGCACCCCGCCGGGGCGTGCGCCGCTCCGGTCGATCTTGTTGACGAAGACGAGCGTGGGGATGTCCAGCCTGCGCAGGGTCCGCATCAGGACGCGGGTCTGCGGCTGGACTCCCTCGACGGCGGACACCACCAGGACGGCGCCGTCGAGCACCCCGAGCGCCCGCTCGACCTCGGAGATGAAGTCGGAGTGTCCCGGTGTGTCGATGAGGTTGACCTTGAGATCGTCCAGGGTGAACGTGGCCACGGCGGACCGGATGGTGATGCCGCGCTGCCGCTCCAGCTCCAGCGAGTCGGTCTGCGTGGTGCCGGCGTCCACGCTGCCGGGCTCGTCGATCACCCCGGCGCGGTACAGCAGGCGCTCGGTGAGGCTGGTCTTGCCGGCGTCAACATGGGCCAGGATGCCCAGATTCAGCTTGTTCATGGGGAGAGTGCGGATTCCTGTGCGTCGTGATGCGGACCTTTCCTGCCGGATTCGTGGTCGCCTGCCGCATCGTTCCGCCCTCTCCGCGTCGCGTGGATCCGCCCGTGACGCACACCCACGGGCGTGATCACGGTAGCAAGGGCTGCCGCGCGGATCAGGACGTGACGGCGACTACCGGCCAGCCGCCGCCGGCCGGTCGACGGGAAGGCCGCCGACGCGCCGCCGCGTCGGCAGGACCCGCCACCACGGGAAAGGTGACAGGGGATGTCCGGTTTGCCGCCTAGTGTCGCGTTGCCCGCCAACGAAAGGACGCCAGGCCATGCGTATCGCGGTCACCACGCCCACCGGGAACGTCGGACGTCACGTCGTCGCCCAGCTGATCCGGGCCGGGCTCCGGCCCCTGGTCCTCGCCCGCGACCCCGGTCGGCTCGAACCCGCGGTGCGCCGCGAGGTCGACGCCGTCGCGGTCGACCAGCGGGACCCGGACGCGGTCGTCGCGGCCACCGCCGGGGCCGACGCCCTCTTCTGGGTCGACCCCCCGACGACGGGCCCGGACCCGCTCGCCGACTACGCGGCGGCCACGGAGAGCGTCGTGAGCGCCGTACGGGCCAACGGCATCGAGCGGACCGTCTTCCAGAGCAGCGTCGGCGCCGAACTGCGCCACGGAGCCGGTGAGATCGACGGCCTCGCCGGCACCGAGACCGCCCTCGACACGCTCGGCGCCACGGTCACCCACCTGCGCTGCGGCTACTTCTTCAGCAATCTGACGGCCTTCCGTGACGCCATCCGGGCCGGCACGATCCCGGTGATCCTGCCGCTGGACCAGCCCCTTGCCTGGGTCGCGCCGCGCGATATCGCCGAGGTCGCGGTGGCGCGCCTGCTGACGACCCACTGGTCCGGCCGCCATGTCCAGGCGGTCCACGGCCCGGCCGATCTCACCTGGCCGCAGGCCGCCGCCATCGTGTCCGCCGCCACCGGCCGCCCGCTGCGCGTCGAACGCGTCGACGACGACGCGATGCGGCACCTGCTGCGCGCCTCCGGCATGCCCGACGGCCAGGTCGAAGCGGTCATCGGCATGTCGACCGGGCTGCGCGACGGCTTCGTACCGGAACAGCCCCGCACGGTGCGCAGCACCACCCCCACCACCCTGGCGTCCTGGGCCTACGACGTGCTCCGGCCCCGGCTCTGACGCCCGCGGAGACCGCTTCGCGACGGCGCGTCCCGGCCGGGGGAGGGGCGGTGCGGCTTCCGCCTCAGGCGCCCTCGCGCCGGGCGTGCACCCGCCCCAGCCGCCGGCCCACCAGCAGGTAACCGATCAGCGCGCCGGAGGTGTTGAGGATGACGTCGTCCACGTCGAAGGCCCGCCCGGTGACCAGGGCGCCCTGCGCCAGTTCCACCAGCAGCATCACGGAGGCGGTCAGCACCAGCACCCGCCAGATGCCTCGGGCACCCGGCGCGAGCACCGGCACCAGGACGCCGAACGGAACGCCGAGCAGGATGTTGCCGCCGATCTGCTTGACGGCGTCCCGCAGTCCGGGCTCGTCCAGATAGGCCCTGATGGAGCGGCCGGGATGCAGGTTGCTGTGCGCGAGGGAGACCGAAGCCGGGGACGGCACCAGGGTGATCTTGGCCAGTACGACGGCGAAGGCCACCATGAGGACGAAGGCGACCAGCATCGCCAGGATCCGTACCGGCAGCGCAAGCACGTGCCGGCGGCGCACGGGGGCTGGCGTCGCCGCCCCGGCACGCTTCGCCATGGCGGCCCCACGGGCGTCGCCCCCGCGGGCCTTCGCTCCCGCTGTGCCCCGGCCGCGACGGGCGAACCGGGCGAGGGGACTCGTGCGGGGCGCGCGGCTGGAAGAGGCGGCGCGTGAGAACAGGGCGGTGCGGGCCATTCGGTCCTCCAGTCGTCGGCGTCCCCGAGGGGAAGAGGGGGTGGCGGTGCGGCAGGCGGGTGGCCGGGCGCGGGCCGGGGGCGGGTCAGGAGCCGTAGGAGACGTGCACCTCCTTGAACCCGAGGGAGTGCAGCAGACCCTCCAGCATGTCCGTGGTGTTGCTCTCGGCCCGTGCGGTCAGCCCGCTGGCCTTGGCGGCCTCGGCGATGTGGGATACGGCGAGCCTCTGCACGGCGTGCTCGCTGTCCGGGTTGTCCGAGAACAAGTCGCCCAGCCGGTCGAGCAGTCCGCGCTGCTTGGAGACGGCGTAGGAGTGGTCGGCGTCCAGGGCCGGCTTGCCCAGTCGTGCGTGCGGGAGCCGCAGCGTGGCCGACGTACGGTCCGCGTTCACCGTCACGTCCTTGTCGCCGAGCCCGCCGAGGTCCACGTAGGCGTCCACGGTGCCGGCGCCGACGTACAGGGTCCGGGTGCCGCGCAGGGCGGACGGCAGGTACTTGGTGTCCTTCTCCAGGTCGACGACGACCTGGAAGTCGCCCGAGGCGGCGTCGTAACGGCTCATGTCGTTGAGGGACTTGAGGAGCGCGGGACCGGAGCGGTCGTGGGTCCGTGTGCCGAACAGGTCCTTGACGCCCGGCAGTACGGCCAGTGCGATGCCGGCGAACAGCAGCGCGAGCACCAGCACGAAGGCGGTCACGGCCTTCGCCCAGCCGGGGACGCGGCTGGGCGGGGGCGCGGGGGGAGTCGTCATCCGGCAGCCCTCCTTTCTGCTGTCCGGATGCCCCCCGAACCCCGCTCCAGGCATGCGTGTTGGCGACGGGAGGCACGCTGCCGCCGTCCTCCGGCGGGCCCGCTGCCGCCGCCTCGCGGGAGATGGCTTACTCTCCCCTTTTCGGGATCACCGGGGGCATGATGCGGTTGAAGCGCGGGAGCAGACGGCTGGCGGCGGTCGTCCTGGCGGGCGTACTCGGTGCGGCCGCGGCGGGATGCGGACCCCGGCACCAGGCCGGCGGGGGCCGGCCCACCGGGAGCGGCACCGGGGGCGGAGGGCAGAGCCAGGCCGAGGCGGACTACTCCGGGCTGGCCGACGTGCCCGAGAAGGCGGAGGCGAACGGCGCGGACATCCTGGTGGGCGACCCCCGAGCACAGGTGACCGTGCACCTCTACGAGGACCCGCGCTGCCCGTACTGCGCACAGTTCGAGACCACGGGCGGCGGAACGGTCCTGACCGGATGGGTGCTGCGGCGCAAGGTCAAGGTCGAGTACACCATGGCGTCGTTCCTGGACCCGCGGCTGGGCGGGAGCGGGTCGAAGAAGGCGGTGAACGCGCTGCGCGCGGCGCTGGAGCAGGGGAAGTTCGCCGAGTACCACGCCGTCCTCTACCAGAACCAGCCCGCCGAGGAGGTGGACGGCTTCACCGACGCGCGGCTGCTGCAACTGGCGGGCAGGGTGCAGGGGTTGCGGGGGCCCGCCTTCGACACCGCGGTGCGCACCATGAAGTACCGGGGCTTCGTGAACTCCGCCGAGAAGGCGTTCGCCGCCGCCGGTCACTACAACGGGCACGTCGGGCCGGGCACACCGACCGCCGAGGTGAACGGGTACCGGATACCCGTCGAGTACGGCGAACTCCTCTACAAGCCGGACCTCTTCGACACCTATCTGACACGGGTGGCCGGAGAGACGGAGTAAGACGCCCGTCCGCCGGGCGCCTCGGAGTCGTGCGAGCCCGGCCCGGTCGCTACGGGACCGCTCCCGTCGATCCCGGCCCGGCCCGGTCGGCACCGGGCCGGGCCGGCCGTCACGGCACGGGCCTCACAGATCCGTCGCCTTCTTGACCGCGGTCTTGCCGGGGTTGGTGAGTCCCAGCCCCATCCGGTCGATCTGCACCAGCGGCTTGTTCCCCACATGCTCCTTCAGCGTCAGGAGGCCGAACGCCGCGTCGAACCGTTCTTCCGTCAGCCCCAGTTCCCTGAACCCCGCCGTGGCCCGCAGCGCCTCGATCACGTCCTGCTTCTGGCCCGGAATCCTGAACTTGGACTCGCTGGGGGCGGACTTGAGGGCCGCCATGACCGCCCGTGCGACCGGATCGGTCTTCCACGCCGGGCCCGCGTCCGCCATCGCCCGGCCGGACGGCTCACCCGCGGAGGCCGCTGGCCCGTTGACCGGACCGGGGACCGCGGGCGGCGCGAGCTTCAGCTCCTCGGTCTTCTTCCAGTACCGCGCCGACTCCTCCTCGTGGTTCTTGCGGAACCTGTCGAGCGTGTCGGCGATCAGCTGGGAGTAGTCCTGGCCCGTCGCCGGGTTGCGCGGCGCCTGGTGGGGGTCGTAGGCCACACCGAAGTTGGCCGCCATGTCCATCACGAAGTGGTAGCGGTGGATGTCGGTGAGATCGCGCCGGTAGTCCGTGTACCACAGGGCCAGCAGCGAGTAGGCGATGGCCTCCTTGACCGCCGGGTCCGCGCCGGTCGCGTCGGCCAGCTTCATCAGCTTCCCCGTGGTCCGCGACGGCCCGAGCGACACCGGGTAGCCGAGCCGGCCGGCGGTCCGCACCTGGTCGTTGAGCTGGTTCGGCGTCGCCATGGCCCCCCGGAACGTGGGGGCGACCGGGGTCCGCTCCAGATCGTCGATGCTCCCGCCCGCCTGGGCCGCCCCGCCGTCCAGCGCCCAGGCGGGCGAGTTCCGCGGGCCCGCGAGCTTCGCCTCGTCCTTGAACACGTAGCCCTTGAACTGTTCCGCGGACACCGTGACGTACTGTTCGAGCTCCTTGATGCCGTAAAGGATCTCGGCGATGTCATGGACGGCGCTGATGAGCGTGGCGAACCCCTGCGCCTCGGGGTTGCCGAGGATCGAGTCCAGGGTCTTCTCGCCGAAGTCGATGTACGGCAGGTAGAGCCGCCGTACCGACGCCAGCTCCGCGATGGTCTTGGAGAGCGCGTCGCCCAGTGCCGTCACCTGCGTGCGCTGCTCGGCGAGCCACGGCCGGAGGTTGTCCGCGACGTATCCGGCCAGCACCTCCTTGATCTTCGCGTCGACGGCCACGTCGTCGGAGATCGCCTTCTCCACCTCGGCGACGGGCAGGGCGTTGACCCGGTCCAGCACGGCGGAGGCGGCCTCGTCCATCGTGGCGTAGGAGCGCCCGAGAGCGTCCCGCGGCCCGCGCTTGCTTTTCGCGGTCGCCTGGGGCGTGGACTGCTTCGGAGCCTTGATCCACTCGTCGAGCACCTTCATGATCGCGGGCTTGAGCTTCGTGTCCTCCCAGGCGCTGATCAGGTCCGGGTCCGTCAGGCCCTCCCGGATGTCGGCGAACGCGGGCTCCGCCTCCTTCGCCTCGCCCTTGCCCCCGAGGACCAGCAGACGCTGGACCGCGGGCCGCCCGGACGGTGCCGCTCCGGACGATGCGGCCCCGGAGGCATCCGCCGGTACGCGTGCCCCCGTACCGGCCGGTGATCCGCGCATCACACGGCGTGCGGTCGCCTCCGCCTCCCGTTCGAAGCGGTCCGAGGGATCGGACACCTTCAGCCCGTCGCCCGTCTCCGTACCCGCGACCGGCCCCTGGCGCTGCTGGATGACATGCGTGAGTTCGTGCGCGAGGGTGTGGTCGTCCCCGCCGCCCGCGCCGATGACGATGTGGTTGCCCGAGGTGTAGGCACGCGCCCCCATGGCGGTCGCGGACGCTCTGGCCCTGGCGTCGCTGTGGACGCGCACGTCGGAGAAGTCCGCGCCGAGCCGCGCCTCCATGTCGGCCCGCACCCCCTCGGCGAGCGGCCGGCCCCCCGAGCGCAGGACCTCGTGGACGGCGGACCGCTGCACCGGCGACCGGTCGGCCCGGCGGAGCATGTGCACGACCGCCGCGTTGCCGACCGTGGTCTGGAGCCCGAGCAGTCCGCCGGGCTGGGCGGCGGGGGCGGGGTCGGTCCTGCGGGAAGAGACACGGTCCTTGCCGATCCCGGTGGCTTTGGCGTCCTGGTGATCGTGCAAGGGGTCTCCTCCGGAGCGGAAAATGATCAGCTTCTCCTGGATACGCGGCGGGGAGGCGCCCGCGCCAGGTACGCAGGGGCAGTGTCGGCGGCCCGGACGGGCAACGCGGCGGTGCCGCGGCGGCACATGCGGCCGGCCAGCGGCGGAGCGCCCGGCGTCCGGGGCCGGACCCCGGCGAGGCGTGGCGGACGCTTAGCACCGGGTCTGGTGGGAAGTCGGGGAGCACAGCTCGCCTCCGGGGGTAGGCCGGGGCGGGAGGGTTTCCGGGCGCGGCAGCCGGCGTTCGCCCGTCACCAAGGAGTGCGCGTGACCGTTCGTATCGGAGTGGAAGAAGAGTTCCACATCGTCGAAGTGGAGACGGGCCGGCTCGCGCCCCGAGCCGCCGCCGTGCTGGAGGGCCTCCCCGAGTACACCTTCACGACCGAGTTGCAGCAGGCAGCCGTCGAGACGAACAGTGGTGTGCATGAGTCCCTTGCCGACCTGTACGACGATGTGACCAGCGCGAGACGTCGGCTCGATGCCGCGGCGGGCGCGCACGGACTGGCCGTCGTGGCCGCCGGTACCGTGCCGCTGGCCCGCGCGGCGGACACCCGCCCCACCGCCGGGCGCCGCTACCGCCACATGGTCGACGAGTACCGCCTGGTCGCCGACGAGCAGCTGATCTGCGGGACCCATGTCCACGTCGACATCCCCGACCGGGACCTGGCCGTACGCGTCATGTGCGAGGTGGCGCCCTGGCTGCACACGCTGCTGGCCCTGTCCGCCAGTTCCCCCTTCTGGGCGGGCACCGACACCGGGTACGCGAGCTGGCGGACCATGGTGTGGCAGCGCTGGCCCACCGCCGGCCCGCCGGGCTGCTTCGCCGACGCCGCCCAGTACGACGCGGTCGTGCGCGCCCTGGTCGGCTCCGGCGTCATCAGCGACGCGGGAATGATCTACAACGACATCCGGCCCTCCGCCCACCAGCAGACCCTCGAACTGCGCATCTGCGACGCCTGTCCCCGCGCGGAGACGGTCGTACTGATCGCCGGCCTCTTCCGGGCCCTGGTGAACGACGCCCGCGCGCGGCTGGCGGAGACGGGCACACCGGGTTGCCAGGGCCGGCACGAGTGGCTGCGCGCCGCGTCGTGGCGGGCCGCGCGCTCGGGTCTGGAAGGCGCCCTGATCGACCCCGCCACCCGCCGCGAGGCGCCCGCGGCCCGCGTCGTGCGGGATCTGCTGCGCCGGGTGCGCCCGGCGCTGGAGGCGGCCGGGGACTGGGCCACCGTCCAGGACCTCGCCGAACGGGCACTCGCGAACGGCAGCGCCGCCCGCCGTCTGCGCCGTACCGCACACCAGGACGACCTGCTGGCCTGCACGGATCTGGCGATCGCGGAGACCCGCGGTGAGGAGCGCCCGCGCCCACGGCGGGCGGCTCCCGCGCACCGCGTCGCCTCCCCGCCGCAGGCCGCCGCGTAGCGAGAGGCGCGCGGGCGGAGCGAAGGGGCGCGGAGCAGCGAAAGAGGACAGCAGACGACGGCAGAGGACAGCAGGAGGAGGACACAGGCAAGAACGGCAGACGCAGGACCCCGATCCACCCGGACACCCTCTCGTCGCGAAGGAGAAGCATTCCCGTGTCGACCAGTCCCGGCCCGATGCCGGTGGGCGGCCTCCCGCACACCTCACCGCCGTACTCGCACTCGCCCCACTCGCCGCGCTCCCCGCGCGACCCGTACGCACGGCGGGGAGGTGGTTGCGCATGTGCGGCCTGAGCGGGGAGATGCGGTTCGACGGCACGCGGCCCGACCTCGCGGCCGTCGAGCGGATGGGCGACCGGCTCGCTCCCCGCGGCCCGGACGGGCGGGGGATCTGGACGCGCGGCGCCGTGGCCCTCGGGCACCGCCGACTGAAGATCATCGACCTCTCGGAGCGCGGGGCCCAGCCCCTGACCGACACCGGGGACGAGGTCACCGGCGTCTTCAACGGCTGCATCTACAACTACCGGGAGCTGCGGGCCGAGCTGGCCGCCCTCGGCCACCGGTTCCGGTCCACCTCCGACACCGAGGTCGTGCTCGCCGCCTACCGGCAGTGGGGCACCGCCTGCGTCGACCGCTTCCACGGCATGTTCGCGATCGCCATCGCCGAGCACCGGACCGGCCGGCTGATCCTGATCCGCGACCGGCTCGGCATCAAGCCCCTGTACCTGGCGCGGACCCCCGGCCGGCTGCGCTTCGCCTCCTCGCTGCCCGCCCTGCTCGCGGCCGGCGACGTCGACACCTCGCTGGACCCGGCCGCCCTGCACCAGTACCTCAGCTGGCACGCGACCGTCGCCGCACCCCGCACCGTGCTGAACGGGGTGCGCAAGCTCCCCCCGGCCACCGTGCGGGTCGTCGAGCCGGACGGCACCCACCGGGACCACCGCTACTGGCAGCCGTCGTACACGCGCCGCCCCGAGCACACCGGCATGGGCGCGGCCGAGTGGCGGGACGCGGTGCTGGACGCGCTGCGCACCGCCGTGCAGCGGCGCATGGTCGCCGATGTCCCGGTCGGCGTCCTGCTGTCCGGGGGACTGGACTCCAGCCTGATCGTGGCCCTGCTGGCCGACGAGGGGCAGCGGGACCTGGCGACGTTCAGTGTGGGGTTCGAGGCGGAGGCCGGTGACGAAGGGGACGAGTTCCGGTACTCCGACCTGGTCGCGCGGGAGTTCGCCACCGACCACCACCAGCTGGTGGTGCCCACGCGGGACGTGCCGTCGGCCCTGGACGCGGCGGTCGCGGCGATGAGCGAGCCCATGATGAGCCATGACGTGGTCGCCTTCCACCTGCTGTCCGAGCAGGTCTCCCGGCACGTCAAGGTCGTCCAGAGCGGGCAGGGCGCCGACGAGGTCTTCGCCGGCTACCACTGGTACCCGCGGCTCGCCTCCGCGCCCCGCGAGGAGGAGCCGCAGCGCTACGCCGAGACCTACTTCGACCGGCCGCACCAGGACCTCGCCGCCATACTGCGTCCGGACATGCTGCCGAAGGACGACGTCTCCGGCCGGTTCGTCCGGGAGCACATGGCGGCGCCGGGGGCCGAGACGGCGCTCGATGCCGCGCTGCGCCTGGACACGCATGTGATGCTGCCGGACGACCCGGTCAAGCGGGTCGACAACATGACCATGGACTGGGGCCTGGAGGCCCGCGTGCCGTTCCTCGACCACGAACTGGTGGAACTGGCGGCCGCGTGCCCGCCGGAGCTGAAGCTGGCCGACGGCGGCAAGGGCGTTCTGAAGGAGGCCGGCCGCAAACTCCTGCCGCCCGAGGTGGTGGACCGTCCCAAGGGCTACTTCCCGGTCCCGGCGATCACCCACATGGCCGGGCCCGTGCTGGAAAAGGTGCGCGACGCGCTGAGCGCCCCCGAGGCGAAACGGCGCGGCGTCTTCCAGGACTCCTACCTCGCCGCGCTCCTGGCGGCCCCCGACCGACACCGCACCAAGCGCGGGGCGAACGCGCTGTGGCAAGTGGCATTGCTGGAGATATGGCTGCAGACGCACGGAATCTGACCGCAGGGCACCGGACCGCACGGAACCCGGCCGCGGAGAGCGCGGCCGCGGGGAATCGGGTCGTGGAGGGCGCGGCCGCGGGGAATCCGGCCGCCGAGCCCGTCACGGAAGGCCCGTCCGGCGAGGCTACGGCCGGGGCCGGGCGGCCTTCCGCCCCGCGTCCGACCGCGCTGCCGGACGGGAACGCGCCCCCGGCCCGGCCGGAATCCGACGGCCGCACCGGCGCCTTCCCCGCGCCCGCCCGCATCCCGCTGCCGGACGCCTCCGGGCCCCGCGACGCGGCGACCCGGCTCATCGCGCACGGCTGCTGGTACCCCTCGGCCGATCCGGCCGGCACCCGGCTGGCCTTCATCTGCGACCGGGGCGGCGTACCGCAGCTGTGGACGGGTCCCGTCGACGGCGAGCCCGTACGACTGCTCGACGACGGTCCCGACCCCGTGCGGGAGGTCTCCTGGTCGCCCGACGGCCGCTGGATCGCCTACACCACGGCACCCGGCGGCGGCGAGCACACCCGCGTGCTGTGCGTCCGCCCCGACGGCAGCGACCGGCAGATCCTGGCCGGCGCCGAGCCCGGCAGCTCCGCCCACCTGGGCTGCTGGGCGCACGACGGCTCGGCGGTCACGGTCACCGTCGCGGTCCCCACCGCCCCCGCCGCCCCGCCTCCACCGGCCGCTCGGGACACCACGGGCGGCGCCGGTCCGCCCGGCCCCGGCTCCGTCCTCGGCCCTGCCGACGGCCGGCTGCCGGACCACTGGCAGGGCCGGGCGGGGGAGACCGGGCTGCTCGGCCCGGCCGCCCACACCGACCGCAGTCCGGCCCTGACCGCACCCGCCGTCACACTGGAGACCGCGACACCCGGCGCTCCGGGCGGCAGGGGCGGCCACCCCGCCACCGGCTTCGGCGACGGCCTCTCGGCCTACCTCGTGGACCCGGACGCGGTCGCCGCCCCCGTCCTGATCGCCGCCGTGCAGGACGCGGCGACGCTGCGCGTGTGCGACATCAGCCGGGACGGCAGGCTCGCGCTGCTGCGCCGGGGGCCCCGCGGCCGGCGCGAGGCGGTCGTCATGCGCACCGCCGACCATGTGACGACCTGCGTGATGCCGGTGGCCGACGGGGACCCCTGGATCGGCAGCTTCTCCCCCCGAGCGGACGTGCTGCGGCTGCGCAGCAACGCCTACCGGGAGTTCGCGGTCCTGCTGGTGGCCGACCTCGACCCGGACGGGCGGCCGCTGCGCTGGTCGACCGTCGCCGCGCGCGCGGGCAGCGACCTGGAACTGCTGCGCCACACCCGCGACGGCACCGCCGCCGTGCTGGCCTGGAACGTCCGGGGCATGAGCGACGTCGAGATCCTGGACACGGAGCGGGAGACGGACGCGGGGGCAGAGGACGACACGGGTACGGGCGGGAGCGCGGACCCGTCCGCCCGGCCGGAGACGAGGAGCAGCCCGCCGTCCCGGCACGTCCCGCTGCCCCACGAGGTGGTCACCCGCATCGCGGACGCCGGCCCGCGCCTCGCGCTGGCGCTGTCGGGGTCCCGCCGCCGCCCCGGCATCTGGTGGCTGCCCGACGGCGCGACACCGGTCCGCACCCTGTGGTCCTCCCGCGACGAGGACGCCGTACCACCGGGCCGCCCGCCCGTACGGCCCGTACCGCTGCGTCCCACCGCCCGCGACGGGCTGCCGCTGAACGGCTGGTACTACAGGGCGCCGGGGCGCGCGCCCGGCGAGCCCGCCCCCTGCGTCATCTACCTGCACGGCGGTCCCGAGGACCAGGAACGCCCCGTCCTCGATCCGCTCTACCACGAGATCCTCGGGCGGGGGCTGGACATCTTCGCACCCGATGTGCGCGGCTCCTCCGGCTACGGCAGGTCGTTCGTCGACGCGGACCTCGGCAGGGGCCGGTTCGCCGCCTTCGACGACGTGGCGGACTGCACCGCCCACGCGGTGCTGGCCGGCCCGGCCGATCCGGCCCGCCTCGCGGTGATGGGCCGCTCGTACGGCGGCTACCTCACGTTCGCCTCGCTGGTCTGGCATCCGGACCTCTTCCGCACCGGCGTGGCGGTGTGCGGCATGTCGGACCTCACGACGTTCTTCGAGGGCACCGAACCCTGGCTCGCCCAGTCCGCGGCCCACAAGTACGGCCACCCCGAACGCGACCGTGAACTGCTGCGGGAGCTGTCCCCGATGAGCCGTGTCGACGCGCTGCGGGCACCGGTGTTCGCGGTGCACGGGGAGCACGACACCAATGTGCCGCCCGCGGAGTCGGAGCAGTTCGTACGGGCGGCCCGCGAGCGGGGTGTGGCCGCCGAACTCCTCGTCCTGCGCGAGGAAGGACACGAGTTCCTGCGCGCCGACAACCGCCGGCTCTTTCGCCGCGCCGCCGCGGACTGGCTGCAACGGCACCTGGGCGGCTGACCCTTGGCCCCGGCCTCGGCCCCGGCCTCGTCCGCCACCGTGCTCAGCGTGCCGCGACTTCGCGCACCGACGGGTCTCGTGCTGTGACCGGAAGCGGTTCACCGTGAACGGAAGGCGGCTCGCGGGACGAGCGCACACGAAACGGCTGGTATTACTGGGGCATGCAGGAAGAGATTGCACGTTCCGCGATCGACACGTTCATCTCCGCGTTCAACGCCTCGGAGGACAGCTATGTGACCGCCCTGCTGTCCCAGGCTCTGACCTCGGACGTGGTCTTCTGGGGGCCGTTGGGCCGCAGCGAGGGAATCGCGGCGGTCGAGCGGTTCGTGCTGGACATCCGGCGCCACCCGGCGGGGACCGGCACGATGGTGCGCTGCTCGGGGGTGGACATGCCCGGCGAGTGGGCCCGGTACCAGTGGGTCTTCACCACGCCGGACGGAGGCCCCCACCTGGCGGGGACGGACGTCGTCCATCTGCGGCGGAGCCTCATCGACCAGATCATCGTCTTCGCGGGAGAGATCGAGCCGTCCGCGTCCTGAGTCGCCCTTTCCGGCGCTGTCCCTCTCCTGTCCGGACCCGTGCCGCTAGGCGGCCCTGTGCCGTCACGGCACTAACAGAGATCCCAGGGGCCCGGTCCGGTGCCCGCGCGCCATGCGTCGAGGTCGTGGCCGTCCATGCAGACGATCCCGCACTGCGCCGCGTATTCGAGGGCGGGAGTGGTGAACTCGCCGGTGGTGACGAGCGCCGCGACATCGGCCTCGTGGATGGTGAAGCAGGTGCCGCCGAAGCGCTGCATGTCCTGCGAGCCCACCTTGTGCGTGTCGCCGTACTGCTTGCACTGGATGACCACGCGCCGCCCCTCCGGCGTGACCGCGAGGACGTCCGCCCCCAGATCGCCGGCGCCGCCCACCACCTCCACCTCGCGGCAGCCCTCCCGGACGCACAGCTCGGCGATGGCCTGCTCGAAACCGTCCGGGTCCAACTCGGCATAGAGGTCGGGGGAGTCGAGGACGACCGTGGGCTCCTCGCCGTTCCCACCCGGCATGGCGATCGTGGTCCCCGGCAGGTCCGCGCGACTGAATTCCGCGTCGCCCCCGGCCGCCGGTACGACGGTTCCGTCCGCCGCCGGGGGGCCGAGGCTGCCGGACGCCGCCTCGGCTCCCACCTCCAGGGCGCGGGCGGCCCGCCGGGCGCCCCTGCGGGCGGACAGCCTCACCTGTCCCGGCCGGTACAGCAGGACCCCGGCGATGCCGAGCACGGCCAGGGCGGCGGCCCACAGCGGGCGGCGCTCCACGACATGGGCCGCGAGCCGCACCACGAGTGCCAGGAGGCAGAGGACGACCGCGAGCAGGACGAAGAACCAGGTGGTCGTCCGCAGATCGAACCGCCGCTCTCCGCGTATCGGCCGTCCGGGGCGCACCGGTATGGTCATCTGGCTCTCTTTCGGGCAGGGAACGAAGATCGGACACGTACGTGTGCCCTGGATCGCCGGGGGTCCTCCGCGGTATGTCAGGCGGCCAGGGCTCGCGACACCTCGGCGGCGCCGCGGTCCGCGCGGAACTGCTCCAGGAGCGCGTCGGCCGCCGCGAGCGCCTCATCCACCGTCCGGGTGCCGGTCATCACACACAGGGTGTAGGAGGTGTCCTCCAGCTCCCGGCTCGAATGTCCGGTCGGCTGGAGGTCATGGCGGAACCGGGCCTCGGCGAACCGGGCCAGCAGCGCACGCACTTCCTTCTCCGCGGGCAGCAACACAGCGACGTCCTCCCTGACATGACAGTCGGAAGGGGGCTCGACTCCCCCCCCCGGCATCCCGTCTGCCCCCGACGTGCCTGCGCATGCCTCACGCCTCGCGGTGGTCCGTACGTCACCGGTCCGTACGTCACCGGTCCGACCGGCCGGCGCCGGTGCGCACATCGCCGCCACGGGCCCGCAGCGGCACGCCCGCCTCACCGAGCAGGCGGTGCACGAAGCCGTACGAGCGGCCGTGCTCCTCGGCTATGGCACGGATCGACCGCCCCTGCCGGTACTCCCCGGCGAAGGCCTCGGCCAGCTTCTCGCGCGCGCCGCCTGTGATCCACTGTCCCTTGCGCACGGTGATCTCCTTCTCGCTCCGTCGAGACGTGATCACCGGTTGCCCGCGCCGCCGCCGCCCATGCATCCGGGGCCGTACGGCGACAAGGGGGGCAGGTGTGAGGGGGCAGGCGCAACGGGCAGGTCAGTCGGACGGGTTGAGTTCCGCGTACACCAACTCCACCAGTTCCTCAGCCTCCTGTCTGTGGGGATCGCGGGGGATCCGGTAATACCCGCCCAGCGTGGCGATCACGTCCCCCTGGGAATCGTCGTACTCGTGACCACCGTCCCCCCGCGCCCCGGCGCTCTCGGGCCCGGACGTCCGCCACCACCACAGCCGGCCGCGGATCTCCTCCTTCGACAGCCCTCCCTCCAGGGTGATGTCCCGGCCCTGGACCTTTCCCGTCATCCTCACGGAGTTCGCGTCGGCGGCCACTGTGTCTCCTCTCGCCACCGGGGGCGCCGACGGCGCCTTGTCCCGGTCGCGGCTGCGGATACCCACCGAAGCGCGTTTCCCACGGTTCGAGCCGGTGATTGGCGTCAACTGGGGGGATCGGCCGAGCGGGCTCGCTCAGCCGGCCAGTTCGCCGAGGAGGGCCCAGGTGCGGCGGCGGTCCGCCTCTCCCGCGAGCTCGGTGGTCGTGAACACCACCTCGGTGGCCCCGGCGTCACGGTAGCGCCGCACCTCGGCCGCGACGGTCTTCTCGTCACCGACCACGGCCACGTCGGCGGCCCGCCGGCCGCCGGAGAGCTCGATGATCCGTGCGTAGGACGGGATCTGCTCGTAGAAGGCGAGGCTGTCGGTCAGCTTCGCCCGCACCCCGGCCACGTCGTCGGTGACCACGCCGGGCACCAGGGCCACCACCCTGGGCGCCGGCCGGCCGGCGGCCTCGGCCGCGGCGGTCAGGGCGGGGACGATGTGCTCGGCCAGGGCGCGCGGCCCCGCCAGATACGGCAGGATCCCGTCCGCCAGCTCACCGCTGACCCGCAGCGCCTGCGGCCCCATCGCGGCGACCAGCAGGGGGACGCCGTCCTCCGCGCCCGCGACGCGGGCCGGGACCGGGGTGGTGGCGGTGAGCAGCTCACCGTGGAAGTCGGCCGTGCCGGTCTGTGTCAACTGCCGCAGTGCGGTGAGGAATTCGCGCAGCAGACCGATGGGGCGGGCGAAGGGCAGGCCGAAGCCGGTCTCCGTCAGCAGCTTGGTGCCGAGGGCCAGCCCCAGGTGGTAGCGGCCGTGCGTCGCGGCCTGGGCGGTCTGGGCCTGGCTGGAGACGACCAGGGGGTGCCGGCCGAAGACGGGGATCGCGGAGGTGCCCACCTGGAGTCCGGGCACCTCGCGCCCGACGATCGCGGCGAGCTGGGGCGAGTCCACGCCGAAGGTCTGGCCGAACCAGACGGACCGCAGCCCGGCGGCCGCGGCCTCCTGCGCCAGCCGCACGCCGGCGTCGACCTCGTTGTGCGCATCACGGGCGCTGAGTGCTACTCCGACAGTCATGCCCTCGCAACGGACACCGGCGGGGCGGGTATTCCGGTGCACGTGTGACGCGCCGCGGCGGCCCCGTGGCGAAGTGGCCGACGTCCAGCGTGGGTACGGCGTCGCCCCTCCTGCGCGGCGAGGCCGGGTGCGGCGGTTGCGGGCTGGGGTGGGTGCGCTGACGATGGAGCCGGGGAGTCGCATCAGGGGAGCCATCGCCACCGGCAGCGGCGGGTCCGTCCGGCCGGCGCGACCGGGGCGCTGCCGGTGCTGTTCTTCATCCATGGCGCCGGCTGGGTCTTCGGCGACGACAAGACCCACGACCGCCTCTTCCGTGAACTCACCGTCGGCGCGAACGCCGCGGGTGTCTTCCCCGCCTCGCGCGCCGCCGTCACCGGAGAGTCGGTCGGCGGCTGCATGTCGACGGTGTTCGCGCTGATGAACAAGGAGCACCGACCCCGCCCAGCGGGCCGAAGTGCACGCCTCTCCGCTCCAGGCACCTCTGGAACTGCTCCGGGGACCGCCCCCCACTCTCGTCATCACCGACGAGGTCGACGTGCTGCGTGACGAGGGCGAGCAGTACGCCAACAGGTTGCGCGAGGCCGGAGTCGACGTCACCTCGGTGCGCGTGGCCGGCATGGTCCACGACTTCCTCCTGCTGGACAGCCTGCGCGACACCCGCGCCGCCAACACCCGGCGACGGCGCCCGTCGCGCGGTTCTCGGCGCGATCGGGTACTCGGGAAAGGTGAACAAGGACGCGACCGACTCCTTCGTGCATGTCCGGGGCGCCGGTGAGAACAACCTGCGGAACGTCGACGTCGATGTCCCGCGGGACGCGATGGTCGCCTTCACCGGCGTCTCCGGTTCGGGCAAATCCTCACTCGCGTTCGGCACGCTCTACGCGGAGGCCCAGCGGCGCTACTTCGAGTCCGTGGCACCGTACGCCCGAAGACTGTTGCACCAGGTCGGCGCACCGCACGTGCAGGACATCACCGGACTGCCACCGGCCGTGGCCCTCCAGCAACGACGTGGGTCGCCCAGCTCGCGCTCGACGGTCGGCACCATCACCACGCTGTCGAATCTGCTGCGCATGCTGTACTCCCGCGCCGGAACCTATCCGCCCGGCACCGCACGGCTGGAAGCCGAGTCGTTCTCCCCCAACACCGCGGCCGGCGCCTGCCCGGAATGCCACGGACTGGGGGTCGTGCACGACGTCGCCGAGGACCTGCTCGTCCCCGATCCCTCGCTGAGTGTCCGCGAGGGGGCGATCGCCGCATGGCCCGGCGCCTGGCAGGGCGCCAACCTGCGCAGTGTCGTGAGCGGCCTGGGGATCGACATCGACCGACCCTGGCGCAGGCTCAGGAAGAAGGACCGGGACTGGCTGCTGTACACGGACGAGCAGCCCTCCGTGTACATCGAGCCGGAGGAGGGCCGCGTCGACTACGGCTACCAGGGCAAGTTCTGGAGCGCCCGCAAGCACGTCATGCACGTCCTCGCCGATTCCAAGAGCGAGAAGATGCGCGAACGGGCGCTCCGGTTCGTCAGGAGTGTGCCCTGCCCCGCCTGCCACGGCAGCGGACTGCGGCCCGAGGCGCTCGCCGTGACCTTCGCCGGACGTTCCATCGCCGAGATCAACGCGATGCCGCTCACCGAGGTCGTGGCGCTGCTGCGGCCCGTCGCGGGGCGTTCCGAGGCCGACGCCGCCACGGCGACCGCCCGATCCGGGGAGACGACCGAGGTCGCCGTCCGGATCTGCGGCGATCTGGTCGCGCGGATCGACGTGCTGCTCGATCTGGGCCTCGGCTATCTCAGCCTCGGACGCCGCTCGACGACCCTGTCGCCGGGCGAGGCGCAGCGCCTGCGGATCGCCACCCAACTGCGCTCGGGGCTGTTCGGCGTCGTCTACGTCCTGGACGAACCCTCCGCGGGCCTGCACCCGGCCGACGCGGAACCGCTGCTGGACGTGCTGGACCGCCTCAAGGCGGCGGGCAACTCACTGTTCGTCGTGGAGCACGACATGGACGTCGTACGGCGGGCCGACTGGGTGGTCGACATCGGTCCCGGTGCGGGCGAGGGCGGTGGACGCGTGCTGTACAGCGGCCCGGTCGCCGGTCTTGAGCGGGTGGGGGAGTCGGCCACCAGCCATTACCTGTTCGGGCGCGCCCGGCCGCTCGATCACGACCCGCGCACCCCGCACGGCTGGCTGCACCTTCGCGGCGTCTCCCGCCACAACCTGCACGACGTGTCCGTCGACGTACCGCTGTGCGTGCTGACGGCGGTGACGGGCGTGTCCGGTTCCGGAAAGTCGACGCTGGTGACGCAGGTGCTCGCCGAGGTCGTCCGCGGTCACCTCGGACTCGTACCCGAGGAACCCGACGAAGCGCGGCTGGAGGTCGACGTCCGGGACGCTTCGGGGGTCGAGTCGTTCGACCGGCTGGTCCGGGTCGACCAACGCCCCATCGGCCGGACCCCCCGGTCCAACCTGGCCACGTACACGGGCATGTTCGACGTGGTCCGCAAGCTGTACGCGGCGACGGACGAGGCCAGGGCGCGCGGCTACTCCGCTGGGCGGTTCTCCTTCAACGTGCCCGAAGGGCGGTGCGAGACCTGCCAGGGCGAAGGATTCGTCGCGGTGGAACTGCTGTTCCTGCCCGGCACCTACGCACCGTGCCCGACCTGCGAAGGCGCCCGGTACAACGCCGAGACCCTGGAAGTCACCCACCGCGGCAAGAACATCGCGGACGTACTGGCGCTGTCCGTCGACGCCGCCGCCGAGTTCCTGTCCGCCGTCCCGGCCGCATCCCGCAGCCTGGAGACGTTGCGCGAGGTGGGACTGGGGTACCTGCGGCTCGGCCAGCCCGCGACGGAACTCAGCGGCGGTGAGGCGCAGCGCATCAAACTGGCCACCGAACTGCAACGAGCCCGCCGCGGGCACGCGCTCTACCTGCTCGACGAGCCGACGGCCGGGCTGCACCCCTCGGACATCGCGCTGCTGCTGCGACAGCTGCACCGGCTCGTCGACGCCGGCAACACGGTCGTCCTCGTCGAGCACGACCTGGACACGATCGCCACCGCCGACTGGGTCGTCGACCTCGGTCCGGGCGGCGGCGACGCGGGCGGGCGGGTGGTCGCGGCGGGCACGCCGGCCAAGGTGGCGAGGGCCCGGCGCAGCGCCACCGCACCGTATCTCGCGGCACGGCTCGCGCGCCCCTGACGACAGAAGCGGGTTCGCGCGCCCCGAGCAGCTGCGGGCCGCGTCCGGCGGGTCAGGAATGTACCGGTCCAGTCCCCTCGCGAGCAGCGAGAGAAAGGGTCCGCACATCTCCGGTAGGCCGGCCCGTGAGCGGGTACGCGATATGCCGCTCGCTTCTCTGGAGGCTTCGAGGGACGGAGTGGTCCCATGGCCGGCCGTCGGGTGCACAGCCCGCACCACCGCTACTTCTGCCGACGCTCCTTCTACCGGAGGGGCGGCCTTGTGCGCGGCAGCGCCGGGCGGCACCCCACGGCCGCGCGCGGAGGGCCCCGCCCGCCCCCGCGCACCCCAGCCGACCATGCCCTCCACGAACTGTCCGCGCTCTGCCACGCTCTGTCCGGCACCACGGACGAAGCCGAGATCCTGCGCCTGGCCATGGACCACGTGGCCGCCGCGGGTCCGTACAGTGCCGAGGCCGGATACCTCAATGTGGGCGGCGACCTGGTCCCCAGTCCGAGGGACGGGCGGATGCCTGCCCTGGCCGTGAGCCGGAGGGTGCGGGAGCTGGCCGGGCGGGACGGCAACGTGACCGTACCCGGCAGGCCCTGGGGGCAGGCCCTGGGGCTGCGGGGATTCGAGGGACTCCACGGCTACCTCGTGGTGACGTCCCGCTCCCGGCCCACCGAGGCCGAGCGATCCCTGCTCGCCACGTTCGTCCGGCACACGGCCGCCGCACTGTCGCTCGCTTTCGCACAGCGCCGCCGACGCGAGGACGCGCGGGAACTGCACCGACTCAGGGAGGAACGCGCAGCCCTCCAGCGGCAGCTGATCTCCGTGGCGACTGAGCTGGGCTTCGAGCGGGCCGTTCACGCGTTCATCGCCGGCGTCGCCGCCTCGGGTGGCGGTGAGGAGGCCGTCACCCGCGCCCTGCACGGGCTCACCGGACTTCCCGCGCTGGTCGAGGACCGCTTCGGCCGGCTGAGGTCCTGGACCGGCCCCGGCCGTCCCGTCCCCTATCCCGAACCGGACCCCGTGCGCCAGGACGAGATGCTGCACACCGTCGCCCGTCAGGCCGGTCCGGTGCGGATAAGGGACCGGCTGATCACCCTGATCCGCCCGCACGGCGAGATCCTGGGCCTGCTGGCCCTGGTCGACGCACGGGACGAGGCCGACGAGCACACCGTGCTCGCGCTGGAACACGCCGCCGCGTCACTCGCCCCCGAGCTGACGCACCTGCGCGATCTCGCCGAAGTGGAGCTGAGGCTGCACCGCGAGCTGGTGGACGACCTCCTGGCGGGGACGGACGAGGCGAGCGCCTACGCCCGGTCCGAGGCAGCCGGATACGACCTGCACCGCGGCCACTACGTCGTCGTGGTGCAGTGGTCGAACCGGACCGCCGACGATTCCTTCGCACGGACCGTGGGGCGGGCGGCCTCCGCCGTGGGCATGCGCTCGCTGCTGACCCGGCGCTCCGACCACGTCGTCCTGGTCGCCGACGACCGGCCGCACGCCCGCGCGCTGTACGAGGCGCTCGTCCGGGAGACCGGCACGCGGTCCGGGACGATCGGTGTGAGCGCCCTTTCCGACTCCTTGAACGACATCCCCCACCACTACCGGGAGGCGCAGCGCGCCCTGGACGTGCGCCGCCACTCCCGCGAGCACTACGGCACGACGTTCTACGACGAACTCGGCCTGTACCGCATTCTGGGACCCGGCAACGACTACGGGGAACTGGAGACGTTCGTACAGGAGTGGCTCGGACAGCTCATCGATTACGACTCCCGGCACCACACGACCTTGGTGGAGACACTGTCCCGGTACTTCGACTGCGGCGGCAACTACGACGAGACCGCGGAATCCCTCGCCATCCACCGCAGCACGCTGCGCTACCGGCTGCAGCGCATCCGCGACGTCAGCGGCAACGACCTTGCGAACGTCGAGGACCGGCTGAACCTCCAAGTGGCGACCCGAGTGTGGAAGATCGTGCTGGGCGGCCCCGGCTGATGCCCCTGCTGCAAGACAGCAGCCGGGGATGCGGAGTCCCCGGCTTCCCCGCCGACAAGGACAGGCTGATCGACGCGGCGAGCCGGTCGGGCGCCGCGCCGGATGTCGTCAAGGCGCTGCGCGGCATCCCGGCCGAGCAGTACGCCAACCGCGAGGAGGGCCCGGTCGGTCCGTGTGGACCCCGCCTCCGACCTGGGGCTCAGCCCGGCTCAGCGGGCCGAGCAGGCCCACGAGGGCGGCAGGCCGGGACAGTCCCAGCACCTGCGCGAGGTTCCGAAACCGCCAGTCGAGGAGGAACTGGACAGCTGACAGCCGGGACACTCGACGCCGACGACAGGGCCCTGGAGAAGGAACCGGCGAAACCGCCGCCCGCTGGGGTGCGGGCGTGTCGCGGAATGGCCGTTTAGCATCGAGCGCGAAAGGCAAAGCATTCTCGGAATTCCCCCGCCCTCATTCCAGGTAAAGGCCGTGAACCATTCGCATGACACGGACAGAAGCCTCGAAAAGGCGGGGGAGAACCACGACCCGGCGGCGCCGCGCGGCGTGAGTATCGTCCGCCGCCGTCGGAGCCAGAAAGAGAATCGATGGTGCTGTCTGCCCTGTCAACAGCCGCCGACCCGCCACAACTGCTCCCCGCGCGTGAGCAGATGGCGTTCACCCTGGGCTTCCACATCATCCTGGTGCCCTTCGGCGTCGCCTTCACCTTCATGATGCTGGTCTGCCACTACCGGGCGCTGCGCCGCGGCGATCAGCAGGCGCTGGTCCTCGCGCAGCGATGGTCCAAGGTGGCCGCCGTGCTGTTCGCGGTGGGTGCCGTGTCCGGCACCGTGCTGACGTTCGAGCTGGGGCTGCTCTGGCCCGGACTCATGGGCAAGTACGGGCCGGCCTTCGGATTTCCGTTCGCCGTCGAGGGTCTCTTCTTCTTCCTCGAGGCAATCTTCGTGGCCATCTACATCTACGGCTGGAAGAGGCTGCCCCCGTGGCCGCACTTCTTCACCGGCGTCGTGGTCACCCTGGCGGGCGTCGGCGGCACGGCCTCCGTCATCGCGGCCAACAGCTGGATGAACCAGCCCGCCGGAATCGCGGTGCGGAACGGGCGTGTGGTGGGCGTCGTGCCGTCCCGAGTCTTCTTCAACGGCGCCTTCTGGTGGGAGATGGTGCACATGCTCCTCGCGGCGTACATCGTCGCGGGGTTCATGGTCGCGGGCGTGTACGCGTGGGGCCTGCTCAAGGGGCGCCGGGACCGCCACCACCGGCTGGGGTTCGCCGTCCCGTTCACGGTCGCCGCCCTCGCCATGCCGCTGCAGTTCCTCGTCGGGGACACGATCGCCCGCCAGGTGTACGACAGGGAGCCGGCGAAGTTCTCCGCCATCGAACTCCTGCCGACCACCGGTGACCACGTCGCGGAGGTCCTCGGCGGCGTCTTTGTCGACGGCAAGGTGCGCTACGGCCTCCGTCTTCCCGACGTGGCCTCCGTCCTCGCCGGTTTCACCCCGTCGACCACGATCAAGGGCTTCGACGCGATCCCCGCGCCGGTACGCCCCACCGACTCGGTCGTCAGTATCGTGCACCTCGCCTTCGACGTCATGGTCGCGACCGGATCGCTCCTGCTCCTGCTGGCGATCTGGTTCGCCTGGCTGTGGTGGCGGCGGCGCGAGGTGCCGACCAACCGCTGGTTCCTGCGAAGCTCCGCGGTCTCCGGGCTGGTCGCGCTCGTCTCCCTGGAGAGCGGCTGGGTGGTGACCGAGGTCGGCCGCCAGCCCTGGACCGTCGTGGGACTCCTGCTGACGGAGAACGCCGTCGCCACGCAGGGGAACCTGTGGCCCCTGTTCGCCACGGTCCTCGTGATCTACGCGTGCGTCGCCGTCGGCGCCCTGTACGTCCTGCGAACCTTGCGCCGCCGCTGGTCGGAGGAGGGCACGGAGGCCGTCGTGGTCCCGTACGGCCCCCGGCCGGCGCGGACGGCGGATGGGCACCCCCGCGGAGGAGACGAGGCATGAGCGATTTCGTCGCCGTGGTCCTGTTCATCGGAGTCATCGCCTACGCCCTCTTCGGCGGCGCCGACTACGGGGCCGGCTTCTGGGATCTGGCAGCCGGCGGCGCCGCGCGGGGACGACCCGTGAGGGAGCTGATCAATGTCTCCATCAGCCCGGTGTGGGAGGCCAACCACACATGGCTGATCTTCTGCTTCGTCACCATCTGGACGGCCTTCCCCCAAGCGTTCACCGCCATGACCACCACCCTGTACATCCCGCTGGGCCTGGCGGCGCTGGGGATCGTGGCCAGGGGCTCGGGCTTCGCCTTCCGGCACGCGCTGGCCCGAGGGCGGGCAGAGCTGGTCAGCGGTGTCGCCTTCGCCTGTTCGTCGGTGCTGACCCCGTTCTTCTTCGGCACCGTCGCGGGCGGGATCGCCTCGGGGCGCGTCCCCTCGGCCGGCCACGGCGATGCGCTGTCCAGCTGGCTCAACCCGACCTCCGTCCTCGGCGGCGTCCTCGCGGTCACCGTCTGCGCCTATCTCGCCGCCGTGTTCCTCACCGGACAGGCCCGGCACCGCGCGGACACCTCCCTGGAAAGGGCGTTCAGCCACCGGGCCCTCGGGGCGGGCATCGTTGCCGGACTGGTGGCGCTCGTGGGCGTGTTCGTCCTGCGTGCGGACTCCCCGCGCCTGTTCCACCAGCTCAGCACGGTGGGTGCACCGCTCCTGGCCGTCTCGGGCCTGTGCGGCCTGGCCGCGCTGCTCCTGTTGCGCAGGGGCGGCCTTCCCCTCGTGCGCACCCTGGCGGCCGTCGCGATCGCCACCGTCGTCGGGGGATGGGGAGTGGCCCAGTACCCGTACCTCCTGGGTACCCACCTGACGATTCATCAGGCGGCGGCCCCCACGGCCACCTTGTGGGTGCTGATCCTGGTGTCCTGCGTCGCGGTCGTCCTGATCGCCCCCTCGCTTCTTCTGCTGTACGGCCTGCAACTGCGACGCAAACTCGGCTGACGGGGAACTGCCGCCACCGGGACGCGTGCCACGGCCTCGTCCTCGCCGGCGGCCCGGTCACAAGGCGATGACGTGGAGGTCGACCAGTTCGAGCATCGCGCGCAGAGCCGAGCTGGGCCGCCGGGTCGACGACGTGCCGAGATGCATCCTCCAGCGGAGCTCGGCGCCGTCGATGTGCAGGACGTGCAGGCCGGGGGTCCGGGCGACGGCGAACGCGGGCAGGAAGGCGATGCCCAGACCGTGCCGGACCAGGGCCGCTCCCATGTCGATGTCGGGCACTTCCAGGGCCACCCGGCGTACGACGCCCGCGGCCGCGAACGCCCGGTCGACCACCTCGCGGTTGCCGTAGCCCGGCGGGAAGTCCACGAAGGGCTCCCCGGCGAGGTCCGCGAGCGCCACCCTTCCCCGCCGCGCGAGCGGATGGGCGGCGTTCACCACCAGGACGAGCGGCACGGTGGCCAGCTCCCGTGCGTCGATCCCGGCGGGCTTGCGTTCGGGCAGCGACAGGAAGGCCACGTCGAGGTCCCCGCCGAGCAGTGCGTGCGCCAGTCCCGCCGAGCCGGACGTCGCCAGCCGCAGCCGGACGTCGATCGCCGGATGCCGCGCGTGCAATTGCCCGAGGAGCGCGGGCAGGTCCACCACCTCGACCGAGGCCATCGCGCCCACGTTCACCGTGCCGCGCAGCGTGTCCTGCGCGGCGCGCACGGCGTCCTGGGCGGCCTGGGCGGCGTTCAGGGTGGCCCGAGCCTCCGGCAGCAGCGCGGCGCCCGCCCCGGTGAGCCGGACCTGCTGCGACGTGCGCTCGAACAGCGCGCAGCCGAGCTCGCGCTCCAGGGAGCGGATCGCTGCGGACACCCCCGACTGCACCACGTGCAGCCGACGGGCGGCACGCGTGAAACTCAGCTCCTCGGCGACCGCGAGGAAGTGCTCCAGCTGACGTAGCTCCACCAGGTAAGTATCACTCACATTGCTGGAGCTCAGCAAAAACATTCGTTGGCGCTGATCCTGCCTGGTGAGGAGTATGGAAAGCGCCATCCACTTTCGCCTGAGGAGGGGTACCCCTGCCTGCCGTACCGACACCGCTGAGCCGTCCCGCCATCGACGCTCCTGGCGATCCGACCCACCCCACCCCGGCACCCGCACCCGCCGGCCTGCCGCCCCGCGCCCCCGGCCGGCGCCGTGCCTCGCATGCGACCGGCTTCTGGTTCGTGGCGGTGGCCTTCACCGTGCTGATGGCCTTCGGCACCGCGCCGACCCCGCTGTGGCCGCTGTACGAGGCTCGGGACCACTTCGGCGCGACCACGGTCACGGTGGCGTACGCCTCGATGGTCGTCGGCGCGGCGGTCGCCTTCCTGGGGCTGGGACACCTGTCGGACCGGCTCGGCCGGCGGCGCATCATCGTCCCGGCGCTGCTCGTCGGTATCCTCGCGGCGGTCGTCCTGATGGTGTGGCGGGACCTGCCGGGGCTGATAGCGGGCAGGATCCTGAACGGTGCCGCACTGGGCCTGATGGCCTCGACCGCGACGACGTACCTGCACGACCTCCACCACGAGGCACGTCCGGAGCGGGCGGGGTCGGTGCTGCCCGGCATCGTGGCGACCGCCGCCAACCTCGGCGGCCTGGCCTCCGGGCCCCTGGTCGCCGGAGCCGTCGCGGAGTGGCTTCCCACGCCTCTGATCACCGCTCAGGTGATCTTCGTTCTCGCCATGGCGGTGTGCCTGGCCCTGGTGCTGTCCACCCCGGAGACCGTGGACCGGGAGCTGCCCGCGGCCGAACCGCCGAGCAGGTTCGTCCTGCGGCCCGGTGGCGGGCGGACGTTCGGCGCGGCCGGCGCGCTGGGCGCCTTCGCCTTCGCGATCCTCGGCCTGATCTCCTCCCTCGGGGCGAGCGTGCTCCACGGCACCCTGCACACCGACTCGCACCTCGTGGTCGGCCTGGCGGCCTTCCTCATGTTCGGTTCCGCGGCGGCCGCCCAGCTGGTGCTGGGCCGCCTCCCGCTGCCCCGAGTCCTGGCCGTGGGGGCAGTGGTCTTCCCGGTCGGCCTGGTCCTGTGCGCCGTCTCCCTCTACCACCCGGCGCTCTGGCTCTACCTGGTCGCCGTGTCCCTCTCGGGAGCCGGCTCCGGGCTGCTGTTCAAGGGAGGCGTCGAACGTGCCGTCTCGGTCGCCGAGCCCGCCTCGCGCGCGGGAGTCCTCGCCGTGTTCTTCGTCGTCGCGTACCTGGGAATGGGCCTTCCCTCCGTCCTGTTCAGCATCGCCCTGCGGCATTTCGCCGTGCAGACCGCGATGATCGGCTTCGCGGCGGTCCTCTCCTGCGGCGCCGTCCTGTCGGTCGCCGTCGCCCTGCGTGATCGCACACCCGGTCCCGGCGAACTCCCGGCGCGGTCCGCCCGCCGCTCCTGACCGCTCCGCGGCGCATCCGACACCACTGGTCTGGGAGGCGCGGAGGCGGGCACCCGATGCGGGCCGCGTGACGCGGATCGCGGCGGACGGGAGGCCCGAAATGGCTGCGGAATCGACCAGAACGATCGCACTCCCCTCCGGTGAGGAGATCGCGGCGCTCGGACAGGGCACCTGGTACCTGGGGGAGGACCCGGCCCGGCGAGAACAGGAGATCGCCGCGCTGCGGCTGGGCGTGGACCTGGGCATGACCGTCGTCGACACGGCGGAGATGTACGGCGACGGCGCAGCCGAGGAACTCGTCGGCGAGGCCCTCCGGGGACGCCGGGAAGAGGTCTTCCTCGTCAGCAAGGTGCTGCCCGGCCACGCCGACCGGAAGGGCACCGTCGCCGCCTGCGAGCGCAGCCTGCGGCGGCTCCGCACGGAACGGCTGGACCTGTACCTCCTGCACTGGCGGGGCCGGTGGCCACTGGAGGAGACCCTCGCGGGATTCGCCGACCTGATGGAGGCGGAGAAGATCCGCTACTGGGGCGTGAGCAATCTGGACGCGGCCGGCATGGCCGAGCTGACCGCTCTCCCCGGCGGCGACGCCGTGGCCGTCGACCAGGTGCTGTACAACCTCTCCCGGCGCGGCACCGAGTGGGATCTGCTCCCCTGGTGCCGCGAGGCCGGGGTGGCGGTCATGGCCTACTCCCCGATCGAGCAGGGGCGGCTCCTGAAGGCCGGGGCCCTGGATGCCGTGGCCCGTGACCTCGGAGCGACGCCGACCCAGGTGGCACTCGCCTGGGTGCTGCGACAGGGGCCGGCCGCGATCCCGCGTTCCGGATCAACCGACCACGTGCGGGAGAACCGCGGCGCGCTAGACCTCCGCCTTCCCACCGAGGCGCTCGACGCCCTCGACGAGGCGTTCCCGCCACCCGACGGGCCCACGCCCCTGGAGATGCTCTGAAGGAGCCGCCAGGACGACGCGCCCGCTCTCGCTGTGCTGCCAGGGCAGGAGGGGGTGCTCTCTTTGGGCCCGGGGTGCGGAGGCGCTTTGCAGGCGGGCTCTGCGAATCTCGACCGGTAGCAGCCGAGGGCGGCGCCTGCGGGAGCGAACGACGCCGTCCGGTTCCCGGTGAGGAGGCGAGAGGCATGGCCGTGATGGGTGTGTCGAAGTTCGAGAGGTTCTTCCGCGCCGCCGCGGGCCTCGACGTGGACAAGAACGACCTGAAGCGGTACGGCGACTTCGTCGACGCCAAGCTCTACGACCTCCTGGTCGTCGGCCAGGCGTCGGCCAAGGCCAACGGCCGGGATTCCGTCGAACCGTGGGACCTGCCGATCACCAAGGGCCTGCAGGAGAGCATTCACCGGTTCCGGCGGCTCGACGAGGAGATCGAGCTGAAGCCGATCCTGGAACAGCTCGCCGCGCATCCTCCACTCGACAGGACACCCACCCAGGAGACCGAAGACCGCTACCCCGAGGTCATCGGCGGTCTCAGCGTCGCCCTCGCCGAGACGTTCAAAATCGTGTACCCGGATGTCAAGAACCCGCAGACCAGCCACTGGGAGGGCGTGACCGCGGTGTTCGAGCGGCTGCTGTAGCAGTCGCGCCCCGGTGCATGCGCGGGCGCCGCCTGACGTCCTGGCCCAGCATCCGCACCGATCTGCGCAACGCCGGCGCGGAGGTCGTCGCCGATCAGGAGGTGGTCGTCGACGGGCAGTTGGTCATCAGCCGCAGCCCCTCCGACCTGCCTGCCTTCCGCGCCGCCGTCGTGGAGCGGTTCGCTCGGGCGCGGCCTCCGGTCCTGGGCGCCGCGCGGCCGCGTCGAATGTCGCCACGCCCACCGACCCCTGAGGTATCGGGGTATCACCGCGAGCCGCGAGCCGGCTCGCCGTCCCGCCTCCTGTCCTCGCAGACCGACCGGCGGTGCCACATTTCGACCCGCTGGGCGCAGGCGGGGCGACCGGGTGAACAGCCACTCTAGGCCTGTCGGGACCGCTCGGCGGTCCGTCCGCGGAAGGAGAGGCCATGACCGAGGGGCCCCCGGACTTCGCGTCGGTCCGCTCGCAAGGGGCGGCCGCCTCCGCAGTGGCCCCGCCAGCTGAACGCGTCTGGAAGCCGGGCGGGACACGGCCCGGAGGATGAACGGTCGCCGACGGACGTCGACCACCGCGGAAGGAGTTCGTCATGGCCAAGGCAGTGGGCATCGACCTGGGCACCACCAACTCGGTGATCGCCGTGTGGGAGGGCGGGGAGCCGTCCGTCGTACCCAACAGCGAGGGCAACCGCACGACACCATCCGTCGTGGCCTTCACCGACACCGGCGAGCGCCTGGTGGGCCAGCTGGCACGCCGCCAGGCGATCCTCAATCCCAAGGGCACCATCTACTCGGCCAAGCGGTTCATCGGCCGGCACTTCGACGAGATCCCCGACGAGGCCAAGGCCGTCGCCTACGACGTCGTTCCGGGCGAGAACGGCGAGGCCCGCTTCAAGGTGCGGGACAAGCTGTACGCGCCCGAGGAGATCAGTGCACTGGTGTTGCGCAAACTCGCCGACGACGCCTCCAAGCAGCTGGGGGAACGGGTCACGGAGGCGGTCGTCACGGTGCCCGCCTACTTCAACGACGCCCAGCGCACCGCGACCCGTGACGCCGGACGGATCGCGGGACTGGAAGTGCTGCGGATCATCAACGAGCCGACGGCCGCCGCCCTCGCCTACGGCATGGACAAGAAGCAGCACGAGACGGTGCTCGTCTTCGACCTGGGCGGCGGCACCTTCGACGTGAGCATCCTCGATGTCGGCGACGGCGTGGTGGAGGTGCGTTCCACGGCGGGTGACAGCCATCTGGGCGGCGACGACTTCGACCGCCGGCTGGTCGACCACCTCGCGGACGACTTCCAGAAGGAGAACGGCATCGACCTGCGCAAGGACCCGCAGGCGCTGCAACGCCTGTTCGAGGCGGCGGAGAAGGCCAAGACCGAGCTGAGCTCCGTCACCCAGACCCAGGTCAGTCTGCCGTTCATCACCGCCGACGCCTCCGGGCCCAAGCATCTCACCGACTCGATCATGCGGTCCACGTTCGAGCAGATCACCGGCGACCTCGTGGAGCGCTGCCTCGGTCCCGTCCAGCAGGCCATGGCCGACGCCAAGGTCGGCGAGAGCGACATCGACGAGGTCATCCTCGTCGGCGGCTCCACCCGCATCCCCGCCGTCCAGGCCCTGGTGCGGAGGCTGACCGGCGGCAAGGAACCCAACATGAGCGTCAACCCCGACGAGGTCGTGGCCATGGGCGCCGCGATCCAGGCGGGGGTCCTCAAGGGCGAGGTCAAGGACGTCCTGCTGCTCGACGTCACCCCCCTGTCCCTGGGCGTGGAGACGCGCGGCGGAGTCATGACGAAGATCATCGAGCGGAACACCACCATCCCGGTGCGCCGCAGCGAGACCTTCTCCACCGCCGAGGACAACCAGCCGGCCGTCGACATCGTCGTCCTCCAGGGCGAGCGCGAACGGGCCGCCGACAACCGGGTCCTCGGCCGGTTCCAGCTCACCGACATCCGGCCGGCGCCGCGGGGCGAACCGCAGATCGAGGTCACCTTCGACATCGACGCCAACGGCATCCTCAACGTCAGCGCACGCGACAAGGACACCGGCAAGGAACAGGGCATCACCATCAGCGAGAGCTCCAACCTGGACCGGAGCGAGGTCGACCGCATGGTCCAGGAAGCCGAGAGCAACCGGGGCGAGGACCAGGCGCTCCGCGAGGCCGTCGACGCCCGCAACGAACTCGACGCAGTCGCCTACCAGGTCGAGAAGCGCCTGAACGAACTGGCCGACGCCGCGCCCGCGCACGAGAAGGCACGCGCCGAGATGCTGGTGGCCGAGGCACGCGACGCGGTCAAGAACGAGGCCGCGGTGGACAAGACCAGGCCGCTGATCTCCGAACTCCAGCAGGTCTACGCCGGGCTCGCCGCCCACCAGGGCGACGCCGGGGCGGCGAGCGGCCCGTCGGACACCACCGGGCCGGACGGCTCCGGGCAGGGCGGAGCCGGCGCCGACGAAGACGTGATCGACGCCGAGTTCGACAAGGGCTGAGGTGCCCGCCATGCCGACCCCTCCCCACGACCGGTCGTCCGGCCTACCGCCCGAAGGCGCCGCACAACCGCCGCAGGGCCACCTGCCCGAGCCCGCGCCGCCCGCCACGGAGCCCGAACCTGGCCCCGACGCGGCCACCGGTCCGACCGGGGCCGAAGGCGAGTACGCGGCCGCGCTGAAGGAAGTCGAGGACCGCTGGCGGCGTGCCCTCGCCGACCTGGACAACCTGCGCAAGCGACACGCAAGGGAACTGGGCCGGGAGCGCGCGCTCGAACGCGCCCGCACGGCCGCGGCCTTCCTCCCCGTCGTCGACAACCTCGAGCTGGCCCTGAACCACGCGGGCTCCGACTCCGGGCCGATCGTCGAGGGCGTTCGCGCCGTGCGCGACCAGGCCGTGTCCATCCTTGAACGCCTGGGCTACAAGCGGGATGCCGAGACCGGCGTCCCGTTCGACCCCTCCCGGCACGAGGTCGTCGGCGTGGTCCAGGACCCCGACGCCGAACCGAACACCGTGGCGCAGGTGCTGCGCCCCGGCTACGGCGAGGCCGAGCGGCAGCTGCGGCCGGCCGCCGTGACCGTCGCCAAGCGGGAGTGAGCGGCCATGGCACGCGACTTCTACGAGGTTCTCGGGGTCCGGCGGGACGCCGACAAGGACGAGATCCAGCAGGCCTACCGCAAGCTGGCCCGCAGGTACCACCCGGACGTCAACAAGGACCCCGCGGCGGAGGAGCGGTTCAAGGAGATCAACGAGGCATTCAGCGTCCTGTCCGACCCCGACCAGCGGGCCCGATACGACCGCTTCGGCGAGGACTTCCGGAAGGTCCCCGAGGACTGGGAGGAACGGGTCGGTGCCGGCGCGGGCCCCGGTGGCGGCTTCCGCTGGTCCACCGGGGGCGGCCCGCGGGGCCGGTACACCACCAGCGGCTTCGGCGCGCAGGGCGTCGACGTCGACGACCTGTTCGGCTCGATCTTCGGGGGCGCCGGACGGGTGCGTGTCCCCGGAGCGGACCAGGAGGCCGAACTGCCGCTCACCGTCGAGGAGGCCTACCGCGGCGGCCATCGCACCGTCACGCTCGCCGGTCCCGCCGGGCAGCCGCGGCGGTACGAGGTCGACGTGCCACCGGGTGTCACCGACGGGCAGCGTATCCGGCTGGCGGGCGAGGGCGGCCGGGGCAACGGTGACGCCCCCGCGGGGGACCTGTACCTGCGGGTGCGGATCCAGCCGCATCCCCGGTTCCGCCTCGACGGCCGGGACGTGCACGTACAGCTTCCGGTCACCCCCTGGGAGGCCGCGCTGGGCGCGACGGTTGCGGTGCCGACGCCGAGCGGGGCGGCGGCGAAGGTCGGCGTGCCCGCGGGCTCGTCCAGCGGCCGGCGGCTGCGGCTGCGCGGTGAGGGCATGCCCAACCCGCGCGGCACGAACGGCAATCTCTACGCCGAGCTCCGGATCATGGTGCCGCCCCGGCTCGGCGACCGGGAGCGCGCACTCTTCGAGGAGCTCGCCGCCGTCTCCTCGTTCGACCCCAGGAGGACCCGATGAGTGACCCACGCGCCGGGGCGCGCCAGGTGTCCCAGCCGACAGCCCCCGCGCCGGCACACGTCCGGTACGCGATCGTGCCGGTGCCCAGGCTCTCCCTGCAGACCGTGGCCCGCCGGTCCGGGGTCCATCCCGACCTCGTCCGCCGGTTCGTCGCCCTGGGGCTGGTCGAGGCCGAGCGCGACGCCTTCGGAGGGCTGGTGTTCGAAGCCACGGCACCGGCCGCCCTCGCCCGCGTCCAGCGGCTGCGCACCGGGCTGTGCCTCAACTACGCATCCATCGGCCTGGTGCTCGACCTGCTGGACCGCATCAGCATGCTCGAAGCCGCCCTGCGCCGCGCCGGCACGAGGAGTGAAACACCCCCATGGACATGAACCGTCTCACCCAGAAGTCCCAGGAAGCCCTCCAGGAGGCCCAGACCGCGGCCGTCCGCATGGGGCAGACCGAGGTCGACGGGGAACACCTGCTGCTCGCGCTCCTCGATCAGGAGGACGGTCTGATCCCCCGGTTGCTGCAACAGGCAGGCACCGAACCCAAGGAGCTGCGCGCGGCCGTGCGCGAGGAACTCTCCCGCCGCCCGAAGGTCACCGGTCCGGGCGCGGCACCCGGCCAGGTCTTCGTCACCCAGCGCCTGTCCCGCCTGCTCGATGCCGCCGAACAGGAGGCCGGACGCCTCAAGGACGAGTACGTGTCCGTGGAGCACCTCCTGCTCGCCCTGGCCGAGGAGGGCTCGGCGACCGCCGCCGGACGCCTGCTCAAGGAGCACGGCGTGAACCGGGATTCCTTCCTGAGCGCGCTCACCCGGGTCCGCGGCAACCAGCGGGTCACCTCCGCCAACCCCGAAGTGGCCTATGAGGCGCTGGAGAAGTACGGCCGTGATCTCGTCCTCGAGGCTCGGTCCGGGCGGCTCGACCCGGTCATCGGCCGGGATGCGGAGATCCGCCGCGTCACCCAGATCCTCAGCCGCAAGACCAAGAACAACCCCGTCCTCATCGGCGACCCCGGCGTCGGCAAGACCGCCATCGTCGAGGGTCTCGCCCAGCGCATCGTCCGCGGCGACGTGCCCGAAGGACTGCGCGACAAGACGGTGTTCGCCCTCGACATGGGTTCCCTGGTCGCCGGCGCCAAGTACCGCGGCGAATTCGAGGAGCGCCTCAAGGCCGTGCTGTCCGAGGTGAAGGCCGCCCAGGGACGCATCCTGCTGTTCGTCGACGAACTCCACACCGTCGTCGGCGCGGGCGCCGCCGAAGGGGCCATGGACGCGGGCAACATGCTCAAGCCGATGCTCGCCCGCGGCGAACTCCACATGATCGGGGCCACCACCCTCGACGAGTACCGCAAGCACATCGAGAAGGACGCCGCCCTCGAACGCCGCTTCCAGCAGGTGCTGGTCGACGAGCCGAGTGTGGAGGACACCATCTCCATCCTGCGCGGACTGCGCGAACGCCTGGAGGTTTTCCACGGCGTGAAGATCCAGGACACCGCACTGGTCTCCGCGGCCACCCTCAGCCACCGCTACATCACCGACCGGTTCCTGCCCGACAAGGCCATCGACCTCGTCGACGAGGCATGCGCCCGGCTGCGTACCGAGATCGACTCGATGCCCGCCGAACTGGACGAGATCACCCGCCGCGTCACCCGTCTGGAGATCGAGGAGGCGGCCCTGTCCAAGGAGACCGACGACGCGAGCAGAGCCCGCCTGGAGGAACTGCGCAAGGAGCTGGCCGACCTGCGCGGCGAGGCCGACGCCAAACACGCCCAGTGGGAGGCCGAACGGCAGGCCATCCGCCGCGTGCAGGAACTGCGCCAGGAACTGGAGCAGGTCCGTCACGAGGCGGAGGAGGCCGAACGCGCCTACGACCTCAACCGCGCTGCGGAACTCCGCTACGGCCGCCTCCAGGACCTGGAGCGCCGGCTGAAGGCCGAGGAGGAGCAACTGGCCGCCAAACAAGGGCAGAACCGGCTGCTGCGCGAGGTCGTCACCGAGGAGGAGATCGCCGAGATCGTCGCCGCCTGGACCGGCATCCCCGTCGCCCGTCTCCAGGAGGGCGAACGCGAGAAGCTGCTGCGCCTCGACGAGATCCTGCGCGAGCGCGTCATCGGCCAGGACGAGGCCGTCAAGCTCGTCGCCGACGCCGTCATCCGCGCCCGTTCCGGCATCCGCGACCCGCGCCGCCCCATCGGCTCGTTCATCTTCCTCGGCCCCACCGGTGTCGGGAAGACGGAGTTGGCCAAGACGCTCGCCGCGGCCCTGTTCGACTCCGAGGAGAACATGGTCCGCCTCGACATGAGCGAGTACCAGGAGCGGCACACCGTCAGCCGGCTCATGGGCGCACCACCCGGATACGTCGGCTACGAGGAAGGCGGCCAGCTCACCGAGGCCGTACGCCGCAAGCCGTACTCCGTCGTGCTGTTCGACGAGATCGAGAAGGCGCACACCGATGTCTTCAACACCCTGCTGCAGATCCTCGACGACGGCCGCATCACCGATGCCCAGGGCCGCACCGTCGACTTCCGCAACACGGTGATCATCATGACGTCGAACATCGGCTCCGAGCACCTCCTCGACGGCGCCACCGCCGAGGGCGAGATCAAGCCGGACGCCCGCGCCCTGGTGATGGGCGAGCTGCGCGGGCACTTCCGCCCCGAGTTCCTCAACCGCGTCGACGACATCGTGCTGTTCAAGCCGCTCGGCGAGCGGCAGATCGAGCGGATCGTGGAGCTGCAGTTCGACGAGCTGCGCCGGCGGCTCGCCGAACGCCGCATCACTGTCGAACTCACCGAAAAGGCGCGGGAGTTGATCGCCCACCAGGGCTACGACCCGGTGTACGGGGCCCGGCCGCTGCGCCGCTACATCTCCCACGAGGTCGAGACGATGGTCGGGCGCGCCCTGCTGCGCGGTGACGTCCAGGACGGTGCGACGGTCCGCGTCGACGCCGAACACGGAGAGCTGGTGGTCACCTACGACCAGCCCGAGGACGTGAGGGGAGCGCGGGCGGCATGAGCACGATACAGGCGACGACCGTCAGGTGCCCCCACTGCGGGCGCACCAACCGGGTGCCCGTGGCCGCGGAGGGCCACCCCAAGTGCGGCCACTGCAAGCACCCCCTACCGTGGATGGTGGACGCGGGCGACGACGACTTCACCGAGGTCGCCGAGCGGGCCGGCGTCCCTGTCGTGGTCGACCTGTGGGCGACCTGGTGCGGCCCCTGCCGCATGGTCAGCCCCGCGCTGGAGAAGGTCGCCACCGATCTCGCCGGCCGCATCAAACTCGTCAAGGTCGACGTCGACAAGAACCCGCGACTGTCGCAGCGTTTCGAGGTCCAGGCCGTACCGACGCTGCTGATCCTCGACCGGGGCGAGACGGTCGCCCGGCAGGCGGGAGCGGCCCCCGCCCCCGCTCTGCGCCGGTGGGTGGAACAGTCGATCAGCGCCCGGAAAGGGTGATCCGGATGACCCTGCACGCAGACCCCCACCTCGCGCTTGTCCGGCCGGTCCAGCCGCTGACCCCGGAAGGGTGTCAGGAGTGCCTGATGCTCGGCTCCCCGTGGGTCCATCTGAGGCTCTGCCTGACCTGCGGGCACGTCGGCTGCTGCGACTCCTCGCCGAACAAGCACGCGCGCAAGCACGCGGCTGCCGTCGACCATCCGATCGTGCAGTCCTTCCAGCCCGGCGAGGAATGGCGCTGGTGCTACGTTCACGAGGCGTTCGTCTGATGTCCGGCGACCAGCCGCCGCCGGGCGGAGAACCGGTGCCGGAGAAGTCGGACGAGGCCGCCTCCTGGGAGACCCCGGACATCTACGGCGCGTATCCGCGCCTCACGGAGGACCAGATAGCACGGCTGGCGGAGCACGGGCAACGCCGGACCATGGCTCCCAATGACGTGCTGATCCGGGAGGGGGAGCGCTGCGAGACGTTCTACGTCGTCCTCAGCGGTACCGTCGCCGTCGTCGAGGACCACGGCACTCCCGAGGAACACGTGCTGCGCGTCCACGGCCCCGGTCGCTTCATCGGCGAACTCGGGCTGCTGTACGGACAAGTGGCCTTCTACACCGCTGTCGCCAGGGAGCCCGGCGAGGTCCTCGTGGTCTCCTTGGACCAGTTGCGCCACCTGGTGTCCCGGGACTCCGGCATCGGGGACGTCGTACTGCGCGCCTGTCTGTGCCGTCGCGCGCTGCTCGTCGGACAGGGCGCCGGCTTCCGCATCATCGGCTCACGCTACTCGCCCGACACCAGACGGCTGCGCGAGTTCGCGGTCCGCAACCGGCTGCCGCACCGCTGGATCGACCTGGAGACCGACAAGGAGGCAGAGGAACTGCTGCGCCGCTTCGGCGTCGGCCCGGCGGAGACACCACTCGTCATCTGGCGGGAAGCCACACTGCTGCGCAACCCCAGCAACGCGGAACTGGCCCGGCTCATCGGCCTGCCGTCACTGCCCGCCGGAAACCGTCACGACGATGTCCTGATCGTGGGCTCCGGACCCGCCGGCCTCGCCGCCGCGGTGTACGCCGCCTCCGAGGGCCTGAGCACCACGGTGGTGGAGGCGATGGCCACCGGCGGCCAGGCCGGCACGTCGTCCCGCATCGAGAATCTGCTCGGCTTCCCCTCCGGCATCTCCGGCGCCGAACTCACCGAACGCGCCGTGCTCCAGGCCGAGAAGTTCGGCGCCGGGATCAGCCTTCCGCTGGAGGCGACCGGCCTCCATGCCAAGGACGAGGACCACTACGTGGTGGCGTTCGCCGACGGCAGCGAGATCGCCGCCCGCGCCGTCGTCCTGGCCACGGGCGCCCGCTACCGCCGACTCCAGGTGCCCGGCATCGAACGCCTGGAGGGGACGAGCGTGCACTACTCGGCGACCGTCTACGAGGCCCAGCAGTGCCGCACCGACCCGGTGGCCGTCGTCGGCGGAGGCAACTCGGCGGGCCAGGCGGTCCTGTTCCTCGCCGGGTACGCGCCGAAGGTGTACCTGCTGGTCCGTGGAGCCGGCCTCGAGGCCAACATGTCCCGCTACCTGGTCGACCAGGTAGAGCGCCATCCGCGGGTGGAGGTCATGCTGCACACCGAGGTCACCGAGGTCATCGGCCGGGAAGTGCTGGAGGAGCTCGACGTGGTCGACAACCGCACGGGCGGGCACCGCCGGCTCGCGGTGCGGAGCCTGTTCGTCTTCACCGGAGCCGAGCCCCACACCGATTGGCTCGCCGGCACCATCGCCCTCGACTCCCGCGGCTTCGTCCTCACCGGGCCGGAGGCCCAGGAAGCCTGCGCCTCCCCCGAGGTGTGGCACGGCCGCGGGCGCTCGTGCATGACCCTGGAGGCCAGCCTGCCCGGCGTCTTCGCGGTCGGGGACGTCCGCAGCGGCTCGGTGAAACGGGTGGCCTCCGCGGCCGGCGAGGGCGCGATGGCCATCCACTTCGTACACCGCCACCTGGGGCACTCGGCCGTTCCCGGCACGACCGGCACGTCAACTGTCGCGGGCCACTCGGACGTCTCCCCGCGCATTCGTCACAAGGAGTCCGCGTGGCTCGCATGAGGAATGGCGGACGATGAGATCACGGCTGAAGCGATGTTCCTCATCCACATCCAGGATTCCGCTGCGGCGGTCCCCAGGGCGAGCATGGCCAGGGTGATGTGCCGGTGCAGGCGGTCCAGTGGCGGACGAGCAGCTCTGACAGCAGCGTCCGCTTTGGGTACCAGCACAGGTAGAAGGCGAGTTCGCCGCTGCTCGGGTGGCGGCGGAACAGCAGGTGCCGGTGGCCGTCGGTGCTGATCTCGATCCAGGCCCAGTCGTAGTAGCGCGGCCGCGATCATCTGCCCTGTCAGCGTGGGCTTGGTCGCGAACTCCACTTGGTCGGGTATTACGGCACGGGTGCGGCGCTCGGCGTCCCGCGACCAGGACGTGTCGGGCAGGTGGAGCCGACGATCAGCACGTCGTTGTCGGCACCGAGGTGCTGGGCGTGGCCGGCCTGCTCGGCCCGCCGCCAGCAGTTCTTCCGCTCGACGCCGGAAAGCAACCCGAGCACGAACGCACGGGCCGTGGCGTGCGGCTCAACCCGCCGACTCGGTGTCTTGCGTGCGAGAGGGTGGGCCGCCGACGCGGGGCGGGGCGGTCGGCGCTGACGGGGCGGCGCCGAGGTGCGTGGGGGCGGGGAAGGTCGCATGGCGCGTGAGCCAGCGAATATGCCCCGTCCGGCGTCGATGTAACTCCCGCTAGGTGGGCATGTCGACCTGAGGTGAGGGCACAGGGTGGCCAGGAGGTTGATAACGATGGTTCCCCTGCTTCTGGTTCTTCTGCTGGCTCTGATCCTCTTCGGTGCGGGTTTCGCACTGAAGGCGCTGTGGTGGATCGCGGTGATCGTGCTCGTCGTGTGGCTGCTCGGCTTCGTCGTCCGCACCGCGGACAGCGGCGGTCGCAAGGGCCGCTGGTACCGCTGGTAGAGCGGACACACCCGGCGCAAGGAACGCGCCGCGCGCGCGAGGTGAGTGGGGCCCGACCGTATCCGGCCGGGCCCCACTAGGTCTCTTCCCACTCGCAGCCGCAGGCGTGGGCCGGGTAATTGCGGCCAGGATTGACCGTTGACCACTCCCTGGGCAACTGCATCGAGCCGGAGAGGCGGCTGGTCCACACAGATTGATCACTCACCGTCCCGGCCGACGAGCGGAGCCTGACCGTCTCCGTGGACGAGTAGCGCCGCCTGCACCCGGTTCTCCAGGCCGAGGCGGGTGAGGATGCGGTTGACGCGGCTTTTCACGGTGGCCTCGCTCAGGCCCAGGGCGGCGGCGATCCGCGCGTTGGACAGACCACGCCCGATCAGTACCAGGACCTCCAGTTCGCGGGCGGTCAGCAGGCGCGACAGCTCCGTCCGGTCCGGCCGGGCGGCCGGGGGCGGCCCGGGCAGCAGTCCGGCGGGCAGGGCGGTGACCGTCTCGATCAGGCGGCGGGTGACGTCCGGGGCGAGCACGGCCTCTCCGGCAGCGACCGCACGTACGGCCTCGGCCAGCCGGTCGGGCGGGCTGTTCTTCAGCAGGAACCCGGCGGCGCCCGCCCGCAGCGCGGCATGCACGTACTCGTCCAGGTCAAACGTGGTGAGGACCAGGACCCGCGGGGCCGGCCCCGGCCCGGGCCAGCAGCCGGTGATGCGCCGGGTGGCCTCCACACCGGTCGTGCCGGGCATGCGGATATCCATCAGCACGACGTCGGGCCGCAGTTCGGCCGCCTGGGCGACCGCCTGCTCCCCGTCGCCCGCCTCGCCGACGACCATCAGCCCCTCGCGGCGGTCGATGACCAGCCGCAGCGCGGTCCGTACCATCTCTTGGTCGTCGGCCACGAGCACCCGTACCGTCATACGGCCACCTCAGCGGCTCGCGGCGCCCGCGCCCGCAGGACGGCGTACAGCCGCCAGCCGCCGCCCTCGCACACCCCGGCCGTCAGCTCGCCGTCGAACGCCGCCACGCGTTCCCGCATGCCCACCAGCCCGCGCCCGCTGCCGGGCACGGGCTGGTGACCCGGGGCGGCCGGACCGTTCACCACCTCGACGGTGAGCCGGGAGGCGTCCCCGCGCACGGTGACGTGGACGCCCACGGGACCGGCATGCTTGACGACATTCGTCAGCGCCTCCTGGACGATCCGGTAGGCCGACACCCGCATCCCCGGGGACGGCGCGCTCTCCGCCCCCGGCTCCACCCGGCTCGTCACCCGGCAGCCCACCGCGGTGGCCGTGTCCAGGAGCGGGCCGAGGTGGTCGAGGGACGGTTCGGGTGCGAGCCACTGGTCACGGAAGGACAGCAGCCCGAGCAGTCGCCGCATCTCGACGAGCGCGGTGTCGGCGCTCCGCGCGATGAGTCCGACGCCCTCCACCACCGCCGTGTCGGGGAGCGGCCCAGTGGCCAGGACGTCCTCGGCGGCCCGCGCCTGCACGGCGATGGCGCTCACATGGTGGGCCACCACGTCGTGCAGGTCACGGGCGATGCGGGATCGTTCGGCGGCCACCGCCTGGAGGGCGTTGCGCTCCTGCTCGGCGGCCAGCCGCCGGTTGAGATCGCGCAGCCGCTCGGCGTCGGCCCCGATCCTGCGTCTGCCGTACCCCAACGTCCAGGCCAGACCGAAGAAGAAGACGAACGTCGTGGCGCTGATCGGCTCCAGCGAACCGAGGCTCGGCGGCTGCTGCCAGTGCCCTGTGAGGGCATCGGCGGTGAGCGCCGAGACGAGGCACAGCACCGCCCCCGGCAGGCTCACGCGGGCACGGTCGTGTCCGGCCAGGGCGTACACGCCGAGCATGAGCAGGAACGGGCCCGGCACCTTCCCGGCGATCGGGGAGGTCGCCTGGAAGACCGCGTACAGACAGGTCATCGCCGCCAGCGCGAGGCACGGATGCGTCCGCCGCCACAGCAGGGGCACGGTCTGCGCCCCCCACAGGGCCACGCCCCAGGCGGCGGGTTCCGGGGCGCGGTGTACCACGGTGGCCACGTTGAACAACGTCAGCCCAGCGCCGAGCGCGGCGTCCGCGGCCCGCGGTCGGCAGGCGATCCAGCGCCGCGCGGCTCGTGGCGCGGCCTTCAAGTCAGTGAGCATCTTGGTCGGTCAGGCTAGACGACCCGGGAGGGCGGCGGATCATCCTCCGGTCGGGCACCGAAAGTTCCGCGCCCGCGAACGGAATTCGCCACATCGGCCGAGGCGTGCTGACACCCCCTCTCCCTAGCGTCGTCCCCTGTGAAGAATCATCCGATACTGAAGAATCACCTGACACGGCAGTACAGCCTGCTGGTTCTCGGCGCGGGGGCGATGCTGTTCGCGGTGGGCGGCCGGTGGGACATCGCGGCGGCGGCCTGGCTCTACCCCGTGCTCCTGCTGCGGTTCGCACGACTTGGCCGCGCCTGGTCAGGGCCGCTGTGGCTCTGGGCGGCGCATGCCGCCGCGGCCGTCTTCTGGGTACAGGAGTCGAAGATCGGCTTCAACTCCGTGGTCGTCGCGGGCGCCACCGCGCTCGCCGCCCTGCAGACGCTGCCGTACCTGGCCGACCGGCTCCTGGTGGGCCGCCTGCACCCCGCGCTCGCCGCCCTGGCCTTCCCCGCCGGTGTGGCGGCCACCGAGTACCTGATCACCGTAGTCTCCCCGTTCGGCACGGCCTACGGCTCCTTGGCCGTCACCCAGCACGGCGACCTGCCTCTTCTCCAACTCGTCTCGGTGACGGGCCCATGGGGGATCGGGTTCCTGATCGGATACGCCGCCGCCGCGGTCAACGGAATCTGGGAACGCCGGGAACGCCCTTCGTGGCGCGCCGGCCTGCTGTACGCAGCCCTCCTGCCGGCCCTCGTCCTCGCCGCCGGCGGCGTCCGGCTCGCGCTCGCCCCGCCCACGAGCCTGACCGTACGCATCGCGGGCGTGAGCCCCACCCCGGCCGTGACGCAGCACCTCAAGACGGTACTGAGCCGGTACGCCGACACCCCGGCCGGCGTCGCCACCGCCCCCGCCGCACAGGTGCAGCCCGCGATGACGGCCGTCGAGGACGACCTGCTGACCGCCACCCGGCGCGAGGCCGCCGCCGGGGCGAAGATCGTCGTCTGGCCCGAGGAGGCCGTCCGCACCCAGGAGTCACATGAGGCCGCCACCGTGGCCGCCGCACAGGCCGAGGCCCGCCGCTCGGGCATTTACCTGGAGATCGGCGTCCGCGTCCACACCGCCACCGCACCCGCGTACGGCCGCAACGAGGCGATCCTCATCGACCCGCAGGGCAAGGTGCTGTGGACCTTCCAGAAGGCGCACCCCATCCCGGGCTCCGAGAAGTACACGCCAGGCGACGGCCGCGTCCCCGTCGTGAAGACCCCGTACGGCCGGCTGGCGAACGTCATCTGCTACGACGCCGACTTCCCCGCCATGATGCGGGTCCGCGCCGACATCATGCTCGTCCCCTCCCACGACTGGCGCGAATTCGGCGCCCCGCACACCGCCAAGGCGGCTCTGCGCGCCGTCGAGTCCGGCTACGCCCTGGTCCGCCAGGACGCCGAGGGCGTCTCCGCCGCCTACGACGACCAGGGCCACGTCCTCGCCACGGCGGACTACTTCACCGCCGACGGCCGCCAGACCATGGTCGCCTACATCCCGACCCACGGCACCACCACGCTCTACGACCGCATCGGCGACACTTTCGCCTGGCTGTGCCTGACGCTCTTGGCCGCCTTGACAGCACTGGCCGCCCGGCGCTCGCGATGGTCTCGCGCCCGTCCAGCCTGGCGGTGATCCGGTCGTGGTCCTGCTGGGCGTGCAGGTCTGGGTGTACGGGCCGAGGCGCAGCAGGATGAAACCGGGTCGTCGCCGGGCCTGATGTGCGTGCTCGGTGAACGGGCCGACGCGCACGGCGACGCCCTGGGCGCTGCCGGGTTTCCAGGGCTCGGGGTTGCGGGTTGCGAAGGGCGGCGAGCGCCGGACGCGGATGCCACGGATCTAGTCGCCCCGCGGGAGACGGTGCTCTTCGTCCGGCAGCGGCTGACCCGCTTTCCGTCCGCCGCGGAGCGCTGGCCCGCGGTAGGGACCGTGGCCGAGTTCGAGGTCTGGTGGGCCGATGATCGGCCGCAGGTGCGACTCAAGCCCGTAGAGCGCCAGTTCTTGCGCGAGGACTTCGACCAGTGGCTGGCTCAGTGGCGGCCGGGCTGGCCCGAGAACGTACCCGTGGATCAGGCATGGGTTGAGGCGGAGGCGGCGGCTCGGCGGGATGCCGGTGAGGTTGAGGAGACGCTGCGTGCGGCCGGATGGCAGCCGGGGCGGCGCGTCCCGGTTCAGCGGTGGCGCGAGATGCTGGAGGCAACTGGGCTGGTCCGGATGCATGAGGCCGCCGAACGCTTCTTGACTGAGTTCGGAGGCTTGGACGTACAGATCAGCGGGCCGGGCCTCACCTGCGCAAGGGCGCCCTTCAACTTTGATCCCGAACTCGCGGTGGGCGAGGAGGATCGATTCGCAGACTGGAGCTCGACGGTCGGGCGGGACATCTTTCCCATCGGTGAGTTCGACGAGGGCCGTTTCTTTCTCGGTATCGACGAGACCGGCGAGATCTATCTGATCGAGACCTGGGTGGCGACGTTCGGCCCGGCCCAGGAGGCACTGGAGAAGCTCGTCCTGGGCATATCTCCAGGGCGTTTCGGTTGAGGTGAGTCGTCAATCGCATGTCGCGCAACAGCAGTGTTGCTCTGAGCCGGGTGTCTTCCGGTGCTTGTCAGGGCATGTGCCAAGACTGCCGCGGCATGCTTAGGACCGTGGCCGCGCCAGCGTCTCGGCCTCCTCGAAGGCGTCCGTAGGGATGCTGTTCACGTATGCGTGGCCCCTCGCTCGTGGTTGCTGATGATCGGTTTAGGGCGGTCGAATTCGCGTCGCTCGGGGATCATCCATGGTTCCGCGGAGCTGGCAGGCTGCTGTGGCGGGGTTGAGGACGCATTTCCTTCCTTCGCCATGTGGATCTGCAAAGAGGGAGGCGGAAGCGGCTGCTGGGGGACGCTCCCCGGACATGCGACTCGTTGTAAGGTGTGGAAACAGCCCTTGACCTGCACAAAGCAGGCAGGGAGCCGTCTTACGGGAGTCCGACATGCTGCGCACCATGTTCAAGTCCAAGATCCACCGTGCCACCGTCACCCAGGCCGACCTGCACTACGTGGGATCGGTGACGATCGATGCGGAGTTGCTTGAGGCGGCGGATCTGCTGCCCGGGGAGCTTGTGCACATCGTGGACATCACGAATGGTGCCCGGCTGGAGACGTACGTCATCGAGGGGGAGCGGGGATCGGGCGTCGTCGGGATCAACGGGGCGGCCGCTCATCTCGTGCACCCTGGTGACCTGGTGATCATCATCAGTTATGCGCAGGTCAGCGATGCCGAGGCGCGGGAGCTGACGCCGCGGGTGGTGCATGTCGACGCCGACAACCGGATCGTGGCCCTCGGTGCCGATCCGGCCGAGCCGGTCCCCGGTACCGAGCAGCGGCGCAGCCCGCGGTCCGTGCCGGCCTGAACCCCGCTGAACCCGGTCGGCCCGCTCGGCCGGCGTCTTCGGGTGAGTGGCCTCGCGGTGGTCGGGTAGGCGGGGGAGTAGTCCAGAGGCGACGTCCAGTGACATCGACGACTGCGCGGAGAACGCGATGACCAACCCGCACCCCGACCCCGCCCCACCGGCCCCCGGTCCCACGCCGACCCCGGACCCGTACCCCACCCCGGTGCCACCCCCGGAACCCGGCCCCGGCCCTGAGCCGGCGCCGACTCCGCAACCGCCCGGTCCGGGCCCGCAGCCGACCCCTCAGCCGCCGGGCCCCGGCCCGACCCCACCGGCCCCCGGCCCTCCGGAGCCCTCCCCCTCCCCGATCCCGCCGGGCCCTGAACCCGTACCAAGCCCCGAACCGGGCCCACCCCTGACCACCTGACAAGGCCCGCCGCCCAAAATGCGTGCCAAGGGGGCGGAGGACTGCGCGACCAGCCGCCCCGCCCCCTACGGCCTCACACGTCCCTACGGCCTCACAGGTCCGTACGGCCTCAGAGGTCTCCGCCCCCCGGCGGACTCCCTACGCGGAAACCTCGCTCCGATCCCCGCCCCACAGCGTGTGGAACGACCCCTCCCGGTCCACCCTCCGATACGTGTGCGCCCCGAAGAAGTCCCGCTGCCCCTGTGTGAGGGCCGCGGGCAGCCGCGGGGCGCGCAGTCCGTCGTAGTAGGACAGCGCCGCCGCGAAGCCCGGCGTCGGGACCCCCTGCCGGACCGCCGTGGCCAGCACCTCGCGCCAGTCGTCCTGGGCCGCCGCGATCTCGCGGGCGAACGTGTCGTCGGACAGCAGGCTCGGCAGGTCGGGACGGGCGTCGTACGCGGCGCGGATCCGGTCGAGGAACGCCGCCCGGATGATGCAGCCGGCGCGCCAGATCGCGGAGACGGCGCCCTGGTCGATGTCCCAGCCGTACTCCTCGCCGCCCGCCGCGATCTCGTGGAAGCCCTGCGTGTACGAGACGATCTTGGAGGCGTACAGCGCCTGTTCCACCCGGTCCGCGAAGGCCGCCGCCTCCGCCCCGCTCAGCGGCGCCGGCTGCGGACCGGCGAGGTGGCGGGAGGCCGCCCGCAGCGCGGCGTGGCCGGACAGGGAGCGGGCGAAGACGGCCTCCGCGATGCCGGAGACCGGTACCCCGAGGTCCAGCGCGATCTGGACGGTCCAGCGGCCGGTGCCCTTCTGCTCGGCCTGGTCCACCACCACGTCCACGAACGGCTTGCCGGTCGCCGCGTCCACATGGGACAGCACCTCGGCGGTGATCTCGATCAGGTACGAGTCGAGCCGCCCGGTGTTCCAGGTGCGGAAGATGTCCGCGATCTCCGCCGGCGCGTAGCCGGCCACGTCCCGCAGCAACTGGTACGCCTCGCCGATGAGCTGCATGTCGGCGTACTCGATGCCGTTGTGCACCATCTTCACGAAGTGCCCGGCGCCGTCCGCCCCCACATGGGTCACGCAGGGCGCGCCGTCCTTGGCCTTCGCGGAGATCTTCTCCAGCATCGGGCCGAGCGAGGCGTAGGACTCCTTCGAGCCGCCCGGCATGATGCTCGGCCCGTGCAGCGCGCCCTCCTCGCCGCCGGAGATGCCGGTTCCGACGAAGTGGATGCCCTGCTCGCGCAGCTCGCGTTCCCGGCGCCGGGTGTCCGCGAAGTGCGCGTTGCCGCCGTCGATGATCATGTCGCCGGGCTCCAGGAGCGGCGCGAACTCCTTGATCACCGCGTCCGTGGGGTCACCGGCCTTGACCATGATCATCAGGCGGCGCGGGCGTTCCAGGGCGGCCACGAACTCCTCGGCGCTCTCGGTCGGGATGAAGTCGCCCTCCTGCCCGAACTCCTTCACCAGATCCCGTGTCCGCGACGCCGTGCGGTTGTGCAACGCGACCGTGTAGCCGTTGCGCGCGAAGTTCCGGGCGAGATTGCGGCCCATGACCGCGAGGCCGGTGACGCCGATCTGCGCTGAAGTGCTCATACCGCCTGCTCCCTGATCGCCTGGTGAGTACGTCCCCCGTCGGGTACGGGTCCCCGCCCATCCTGACCTGACCCCTGGGCGAGCGCACATCAGACTCGCCATCCTCGGTTCCGGGGAGCGGAACCCGGCCGGGCCGCCCCGCCGGGCGGTGGGCCAACAGCCGCCCGATCATGGCTGGTTGACGTTCTCCGACGGCCGAAACGCCGTCTTGTCATGGCGTGTTCGCGGCGCATAGCTTTGCCCCTCCTGACGCATGAGGGGACCTCGCGCATGGCCCTAAGCGGCCGGCACCGCCGGTATCAGCCGAACAGGATCAACCGCGCCTCGCTCACGGTCACGGCGGGTGGCGCGGGCCTCGCGCTCCCGTTGATCGCCGCGGGAACGGCCGCGGGAACCCCCAGCGGGGCGACCACTCACACCGGCCCCCACACCCGCACCGAGACCGGTTCCCACAGCGGCACCGAGACCGGCTCCCGCGCGGGTCTCCGGGACGGCACCCGCGACGCCGACCCCGGAACGGCGCTCGACGCCCCCGCCCGTGACGTGCGCCCGCAGACCACTCCCCAGTCACGGGCCGGCCGGACCACGATGTACACGGTGGTCCAAGGCGACACCCTCTCGGGCATCGCCGCCGAGCACCACGTCCGGGGCGGCTGGCACGCGCTCTACGCGGGCAACCGCGCCACCGTCGGCGACGACCCGGACCTGATCCTGCCGGGCGAGCGGCTCGCCCTGCACCCCGCGAAGGCGCCCGCCGGACCCGCCAACTCCGGTAGAGGGAAGCCGGTTTCCCACCCGGCGAAGCCGAAGGTCCACCACCGGACCAAGACCACCACGAGCACCAAGAACGGCGAGAGCGTCAAGAACACCGAGACCGGGACGATTGCTCACGGGGTCGTCGCCCCCGTCCACGCGGCCATCGGCACCGGCTACCGCGCGGCCGGCTCCTCCTGGTCGAAGGGCTACCACACCGGCGTCGACTTCCTCGTGCCGACCGGCACCGCCGTGCACGCGGCCGAGGCAGGGGAGGTGGTGGCGGCGGGCTGGGGCGGCTCGTACGGCTACCAGGTGGTGCTCCGGCACGCCGACGGGTACTACACCCAGTACGGCCACCTGTCGGCCATCTCCGTGCGGATCGGTCAGCATGTCGCCGCCGGCGGGCGCATCGCCCGCTCCGGGGCCACCGGCAATGTCACCGGCCCCCATCTGCACTTCGAGGTGCGCACGGGGCCCGGTTTCGGCACGGATGTCGACCCGCTCGGCTATCTGCGGGCCCACGGCGTCAGGATCTGACCCGCGGCCGCCTCCGGTGGTGGATCGTCTCCCTCAGGTCCGGTTCGACGAGCGGTCCCTCCGCGTCGGAGCGGCCCCGTACGTCCCCGTCCGCGGCGCCCGGTACGTCCTCGCCGCCGAGCCGCTGGTGCGGTACCGGGGCGGTCACCGTGCCGGCGACCGGCGGCTCCGGAGCCGCCGCCGTCCCCGTCCCCGTCGCCTCCATCCGCTCCGTCGTCAGCATGATCAGCCCGCCCGCCGCCAGCACCCCGCAGCCCAGGGCGAGCAGGGTGCCCGTCGTGCCGTGGCGGAAGGTCTCGCCGAACAGGAGGATGCCGATCGCGGCGGCCAGCACCGGGTTGACGACGGTCAGGGTGGCGAGCGGCGCGGCCAGGCCACCGCCCCCGTAGGAGGCCTGGGAGAGCAGGACGCCGGCGGCCGAGAAGACGGCGATCAGCGCCAGCGAGAACAGCGTGCCGGAGGAGCCGAGGCCGCCGTCCCAGCCGACCGCGGCGGACTTGGTGAACACCGAGGACATGCCGAACGCGATGCCGGAGGCCGCGGCGAGCAGCACGCTGCGCACCGCGGGGTGCCGGTGGGCCGCCCGGCCCGCGCACATCAACGCCCCCACCGCGCCGCCCGTGACCACCGCGGCGGCCAGCCGCTGCGGGGCGTCGAGCGCGTGGTCGTGGGCGGAGCCGACCACGGACAGCAGCCCCGCGAGCCCGACGGTGGCCATCACGGCACCCCGCCAGGCGGTCGCCCCGGCCCGGCGGCCGACGCACAGCGCGGCCAGCGGCAGGGCGAAGACGATGGTCAGTGCGCCGAGCGGCTGGACGATGCTCAGCGGTCCGCAGGCCAGCGCCACCACGTGCAGCAGTCCGCCGAGGCCGTTGAGCGCGAGCGCGCCCCACCAACCGGGCCTGCGCAGCGGCAGATACGCGCTGCCGGGGGAGGACAGGGCGACCCGCTCCTGCACGATCGCGCCGCCCGCGTAGCCCAGCGCGGAGACGAGCGACAGCAGCACGGACACCGCGAGAGCGCTCACCGGCGTCTTCCGCTCATCGGTGTCTCCCGCTCATCTGCGTCTCCTGTGCCTGCGGCACAGGGCGCGGGCCCGGCGCTGCCTACGGTCGGCTTCCATGGTTCACACTCTGCCCGCCCGCGCCGTTTCCGTCGTCGTCCCTGAGCACGCGATGCGTCCTACTACCGATGGAGTACACCGGTGCGATGATCATCCCTGAGGTGGGTTACCCCGAGGGGCGCCCCGGCCGTCCGGGGCGCGAACCGGCCTGGTACGAGTGTCCTCGTGGACCTCGACCCCGAACTCGCCGCCCTGCGCCCGCCGGGTCCCTTCTTCGCCCTGCGCACGGTCCCTGAGGGGGACCCCTCCGGGCTGCCGACCCTCGCGGCGGCCTACGCGCCGGACGGCCCCGGCGGCCCCCTGACCGCGCGCGTGGCCCTCGTCGGCCGCCGCCTGCGCACCCCCGAGCCCCGCGTCGCCGCCTCCCTCGCCCAGCAGGGCCTGGCCGCCCGGCTCTGGTCGGTCGCGCTCGGCTGCGCCGTCCTGTACGGCCGGCTGCCCGACCTGCGCCCGAGCCTGCTGCGCTGGGACATCGAGGCGTCCGCGCCCGACGACCTGTGGCTCACCGAGGTCCGGCCGGGGCCCGGCGACGCGGGCGCGCTCGCCGGCGCCGTGCTGGACGGCCATCTGGAGCCCCTGGGAAAGACCCTGAGAGACCATTACGGGATCGCGGCCGGGCTGCTGCGGGGCAACGCGGGCTCCGCGCTCGCCGGAGCCGCACGGGAACTGGAGCGCTGGGCCCGCGCCCGCGGCCGTACCGACGCGGTGGCCCGCACCCGCGCGCTCACCGGTGAACTCTTCGGCCACCCCCTGCTGGGGGCCACCGGCACCCGCAGCGGCACCGCGTTCCGCCGCCGCAGTTGCTGCCTGTACTACCGAGTCCCCGGCGGCGGCGTGTGCGGCGACTGCTGCTTCCCCCAGCCTCCGGCCGCACCGTGCTCCCCAACTGCCGTACGCGACAAGGGAGAAGAGTCCGCTCGCTGAGACACCCGCACCGGGGCACCGGCCCCGCCGCGCCCGCGTTCCTCACGCACCGTCAAATCACCCTCTCCCGCGACGCGTTTACCCCCTCCCGTCGCGCAATGCCCGGTTTCCCGGCATTCGCCCGCCACGATGCAGGCAACGATGTCGAACCTCCGGAGGTCATCCGACATGAGAGGGACCCGGCGCACACGGCTGTGCCTGGCCTGGGTGATGGCAGCGTCCGCGCTGATCGCCACCCCCGCCGCGGGAGCCGCCGAGCGGACCGACGGCCACCTCACCGACCTGGTGAACCCCTTCATCGGGAGCCAGGACGAGGGCAACACCTTCCCCGGCGCCGCCGTGCCCTTCGGCATGGTGCAGTTCTCGCCCGACACCGGGCACAACACCGGTTACGACTACACCCAGAGCCGGATCCGCGGCTTCTCACTGGTCCACCTGTCGGGCGTGGGCTGCCGGATCGGCGGCGACCTGCCGGTACTGCCCACCACCGGCGAGATCACACGTACCGACGACGCCGCGTACGCGACCGCGTTCTCGCACGCCGACGAGGCGGCGAGCCCCGGCTACTACCGCGTCGGCCTCGCCTCCGGCATCCGCGCCGAACTGACCGCCTCCGCCCGCACCGGGGTGCAGCGCTACACCTTCCCCGCCACCACCAAGGCCAACGTCCTGCTGAACGCGGCCCAGTCGCTGCACAAGACCAGCGGCAGCAAGGTGGAGATCCTGGACGACCGCACCGTGCGCACCGAGATCACCGGGCACGGCTTCTGCCGGGACACCGGTCCCTACACGGTCTACACGATCACCCGTTTCAGCCGGCCCTTCACCGCCTACGGCACCTGGGACGGCGCCACCGTCACCGCGGGCTCGCGCAGCGGACGCGGCGGCGCCTACGTGCGCTTCGACACCACCGGGAACCGTACGGTCGAGGCGACCACCGCGCTGTCGTACGTCGGCCCGGCCGGCGCGGCGGGCAATCTGCGGGCCGAGGGCGGCCGGTCGTTCGACGCAGTGCGCCGGGCGGCCCGCGAGCGGTGGGAGGCGCGCCTCGCGGCGGTGCGGGTGCGCGGCGGCGGCGACACCCTGCGCCGTACGTTCTACTCCTCGCTGTACCGGTCCTTCCTCGCGCCCAACATCGGCGGCGACGCCGACGGCCGCTACTTCGGCTGGGACCGGCGGGTCCACCGGGCGCGCGGGTTCACGTACTACCAGAACTGGTCGCTGTGGGACACCTACCGCACCCAGGCCCAGCTGCTCGCCCTGCTCGCGCCGCGCGAGGCGCGGGACATGGCCCGCTCGGTGGTGGCGATCGACGAGGACGGCGGCTGGCTGCCCAAGTGGGGCTACGGGCCGGTCGAGACGAACGTGATGAGCGGCGACCCGGTCACCCCGTTCCTGACCACCGCCTACCAGATGGGCCTGCTGAAGGGGTTCGAGGAGCGGGCCTACCGGGCGCTGCGCAAGAACGCGGACGGAGTGCCGCCCGCCGCCAATCCGGGCATCGGGCGGGAGGCCAACGCCGAGTACATCAAGAACGGCTTCGCCCCGTTCGACAAGGACCGGCCGCTCGCCAAGATGGGCGACTCCGACTACCACCACGGCGCCTCCGTCACCCTGGAGTACGCCCTCGCGGACGCCATGCTCGCCCAGATGGCCCGTGGGCTCGGACATGACGCGGACGCCGCCCGGTACGCGGCCCGCTCGCGCGACTACCGGACCATCTTCGACCCCTCGACCGGCTTCTTCCGGGCCCGCGACTTCTCCGGCGCGTTCACCGGCTCCCCCGACCCGGCGCTCGGCACCGGCTTCCACGAGGGCACGGCCTGGCAGTACCAGTGGCTGGTCCCGCAGGACCTGGCCGGCATGGTCCGGCTGATCGGCGGCAAGCGCGCCGCCAACGCCCGGCTCGACTCCTTCTTCGCCTACGACCGGCTGCTCGCCGACCCGGCTCGCACGGCCCGCGAGGTGTGGGTGCACGGCGACGCGTACGCCTACTACAACGCGGCCGTCTACAACCCGATGAACGAGCCCGACCTCATCGCGCCCTACACCTACCTCGCCACCGGTCAGCCCTGGAAGACCACCGACGTCGTGCACGCGGCCCTGACCCTGTTCACCGACGGCCCCACCGGCATGACCGGCAACGACGACCTCGGCACCATGTCCGCCTGGAACGTGCTGTCGTCCATCGGGCTGTTCCCGATCCAGCCCGGCTACGACACCTGGGGCCTGTCCACGCCGGTCTTCGACCGCGTCGACCTCGCCCTGGACCGCCGCTACTGGCCGGCCGGGGCACTGACCGTCACCGCGCCGGGCACCTCGGCCGCCGACCGCTATGTGCAGGGCGTGCGCGTCGACGGCAGAGCCCATGGGCGGACGTATCTGACGACGCGTGCGCTGCGCTCCCTGCGCTCGCTGGCGTTCACGGTCGGCCCGCGCCCGTCAGGGTGGGGTACGTCGGCCCAGGCGGCACCCCCGGTACTGAAGTGACCTCAGCTGTCTCCTGAGTCCCGCCCCGTTCGGCGGGGCGGGACTTTATCCTTTGTTAACTGAGCGTATATCGATCGAACTTGACCGTAATCGGCCCACGGGGATTGACTGAGGTTCCCTTCCGCCGAGACGCGCGAGGCAAGCCCGTGACCTCCGATCTGCTCGCTCCCCTCGACCTGGCCTTCTGGAACATCGAGTCCGACCGGCACCCGATGCACCTGGGCGCGCTCGGTGTCTTCGCCGCGCACTCGCCCACCGCCGGCGCCCACGCCGCCGACCTGCTCGCGGCCCGCGCCGCCGCCGTCCCCGGACTCCGCCTGCGCATCCGCGACGTCTGGGGACCGCTCGCCTTCGGCGGCGCCGCCCGCGAGGCGGACCCGGACTTCGACCCGCTGAACCACGTACGGCTGCACGCCCCGACCGGCGACTTCCACGCGGCCGCCGGACGGCTGATGGAGCGTCCGCTGGAGCGCGACCGGCCGCCCTGGGAGGCGCATGTGCTGCCCGGCGAGGACGGAGTCTCCTTCGCCGTGCTGTTCAAGTTCCACCACGCCCTCGCCGACGGGCTGCGCGCGCTCAAGCTCGCCGCGGGCGTCCTCGACCCGATGGACATGCCCGAGCGGCCGCCGCGCCCCGCCGAGCCGCCCCGCAGCGCCCTGCCGGACGTACGCGAGCTGCCCGGACTGCTCCCCGGCCTGGTCAGGGGCGCCTTCTCGGAGGTGGGCCGGGCCCTGGACATCGGCGCCTCGCTCGCCCTGTCCACCCTGCGGATGCGCCCCAGCACCGCGCTCGCCTCCCCGCCCAGCGGTACCCGCCGCACCGCCGGTGTCGTCCTGGACATCGACGATGTGCACCGGGTGCGCAAGACGGCCGGCGGCACCGTCAACGACGTCCTCATCGCGGTCGTCGCCGGGGCGCTGCGCCGCTGGCTCGACGAACGCGGGGACGGCAGCACGGGGGTCGCGCCGCGCGCCCTGATCCCCGTCTCCCGGCGCCGCCCGCGCACCGCCCAGCCACCCGGCAACCGGCTCTCCGGCTATCTGATACGGCTCCCCGTGGACGAGCCCGATCCGCTCGGCCGGCTCGCCGCCGTGCGCACCGCGATGGTCCGCAACAAGGACGCGGGCCCCGACCGGGGCGCCGGCGCGGTCGCACTGCTCGCCGACCATGTGCCCGCGCTGGGCCACCGGCTCGGCGGACCGCTCGTCGGGCAGGCCGCGCGGCTGTGGTTCGACATCCTGGTCACCAGCGTGCCGCTGCCCGGCGTAGGGCTGCGGCTCGGCGGCCACCAGCTGACCGAGGTCTATCCGCTGGCCCCGCTCGCGCCCGGCCAGTCGCTGGCGGTCGCGATCTCGACGTACCGCGGGCGGGTGCACTACGGCCTGGTCGCGGACGCGGCGGCGGTCCCGGACCTCGACCGGTTCGCGCACGCGGTGTCGGCGGAGGTGGCGGCGCTGCTGGCGGCCTGCGTGTGCTGACCGTCACGGCGCGGGAGCCGTTTTCATGGGACTGGCGGTACCCGTGGGGCATCCGGGGTCACGGCGGGCCGTACGTGATCCACTCGGGTTTGGCTCACGGGGCCGCCGCTCCGTAAAATTCCGCGTTCGAAAGGTGGCGCGAATCGGAGCGCTGCGCGGGATCAGGGAAACGGCAGCGCGATGACGGTGACAGAAGACGGCCCCAGGGCCACCGAACCCATGGCCGCGGAAGAGGTCGTCCACGGTCCGGGGATCGATCCCGAGCGCCTGGCCGTCTGCCTCAGCGTGCTGGAGGAGCTCGACACCATCGATGTCGACCACCCCGACGCGATCCGGGTGCGCCGGGCCACCTCGCACATCTACCGGACGGTCAAGCAGCGCCGCCGCCAGGAGCGCCGGGCCGCCAAGACCGCGCACGACCGGGCGGTCACCGAGGCCACGGCCACCGGTTCCGCCGAGCGCATCGACGACGAGACCGAGGGCATCCTGCCCTCCTCGAAGGTCGAGCCCGGCCGTATTGCGGGCATACTCCAGCGCCCGCGCTCCTGCTACACCTGCAAGAGCCGCTACGTCGAGGTCGACTACTTCTACCACCAGCTCTGCCCCCAGTGCGCCGCCCTGAACCGGGCCAAGCGGGACGCCCGCGCCGACCTCACCGGCAAGCGCGCCCTGCTCACCGGCGGCCGCGCCAAGATCGGCATGTACATCGCGCTGCGGCTGCTGCGGGACGGCGCGCACACGACCATCACCACCCGGTTCCCCAAGGACGCCATCCGCCGCTTCAAGGCGATGGAGGACTCCGCGGACTGGCTGCACCGCCTGGAGGTCGTCGGCATCGACCTGCGCGACCCGGCGCAGGCGGTGGCCCTGGCCGAGCGGGTCGCCGAGGCGGGCCCGCTCGACATCCTGATCAACAACGCGACGCAGACGGTGCGCCGGCTGCCCTCGGCGTACGCCGCGCTGGTCGAGGGCGAGAGCGCTCCGCTGCCCGCCGGTGAGCTGCCCGCCCACGAGGTGATCGGCGCCTTCAACTCCGGTGCCGTGGACGGCATCGCCGCGCTGCCCACCGGCGCCGGCGCGCTGGAGGCGCGGCCGGGCCTGGACGCGCAGCAGGTCGCCGACCTCGCGCTGGTCGCGGGCAACGCCAGTGTCGCCCGGCACCTGGACGGCACCGCGATCGACGCGGGCGGCCTCGTCCCGGACGTCGTGGACACCAACACCTGGGTGCAGTCCATCGAGCAGATCTCCCCGGTGGAGCTGCTGGAGACCCAGCTGTGCAACTACACGGCGCCCTTCATCCTGATCAGCAAGCTCCGCCCGGCGATGGCCGACGCGGCCCGCAAGGCGGCGCGCGGACGGTCGTACGTCGTCAACGTCTCGGCGATGGAAGGGGTGTTCAGCCGCGGTTACAAGGGCGCCGGGCACCCGAACACCAACGCGGCGAAGGCGGCCATGAACATGGTGACGCGGACCAGCGCCCAGGAGATGTTCGACACCGACGGCATCCTGATGACCTCCGTGGACACCGGCTGGATCACCGACGAGCGCCCGCACTACGACAAGCTGCGCCTGGCCGAGGCAGGCTTTCACGCGCCCCTCGACCTGGTCGACGGCGCGGCCCGCGTCTACGACCCGATCGTGCGCGGCGAGGAGGGCGACGACGTGTACGGCGTCTTCCTCAAGGACTACGCGCCCGGCAAGTGGTGACCCGCGTCCCGCGCTGACCTCCGGGGCCCGCCCCGCAGGTCAGTCGACCGCGTCGAGCCGGCAGTGGCGGGCGGCGACCAGTTCCAGGACCGTGCGCCAGTCCTCCAGCACCCCGGCGTCGAAGCCCGCGGCGCGGCCCTCCTCACGGGCCAGGCGCAGCCGCGGGCCGTCGTCCCCGGCGTCCGCGTCCCCGCGCACCAGCCGGTACACCCGTTCCCAGAGCAGCGGCCGCACCGCCGCGGCGGCGCGGTGGGCCGCGTCCGCCTCGTCGCCCGGCGCGAGCAGCGGTCCGATCCCCTGGACCAGCCCCGCCACCTGGAGTTCCTTGTCGGCCGGGCGGCCGCGGCGCAGCAGTGCGGCGGTCCGCAGCGCGTGCTGGGGCCGCGCGGCGTGCAGCAGGTCCATCAGCTCCTCGACGCTGCGCAGCTCCATGCGTCCGTCCTTCCCCGTCCGGGCCGTGTCGGGCGCCAAGCAGACCATGGGGAGCTTGCGGCCCGGCCAACGGCATCTGAACTGCGCCGTGGCCTGCGCGGCATAGACCGAACGGGTGATATCCACCGGCTGTCGACCGGCGTCTCCGCGAGGCGGTTTGTTATGTATAGCTGCATATTGGACGGTGTTGGGTTGCTCATCGAAACGCGATAGTTACCCCTTGTTTGCACTACCTATCGAGCGGCAGTCCGCTCATTTGGTTAATCTGGAGTGGACGGACAGCGAAAAGGGGCCCTACCCACACCCGTTTCGTCCCGTTCGGGGCGTGCCGGCGATCATCGGCCCGCTCCATTCGAAGTACCGGCGCCACCGCGCCCGAACTGGCCTTCCATCCAGACCCGAGCGGGCGGCGAGCGCCGGAGCGCAGATTGTCCGGTACGCCCCGAGGGTGACCCGACACATAAGGAGTGCGCGGTGACACCGGAGAAGACGAAACGCGAGCAACGCCCCGAAGAGTACCCGGAGCGTCCGGGCCGCCGGCCCGGAGAACTCGGCAGCCTCGACGTGTGGGCCCGCTCCGCCCCCATCCGCCTCGCGGGCTACGAGGAGGACCTCGCCGAACCCCACATCCTGCCGAGCGTGGACTGACCCCCGCTCCCGAGAGCGGACGGCGGTGCCCGCGCCGGGCACCGCCGTGGTGCGTCAGGCGCCCAGCGGTGCCGTACGGCGCCAGGGGAGCGAGCGCTCCAGTTCCTCCGCCAGTTCCAGCAGCACGGCCTCCGTGCCGGGCCGGCCCACCAGCTGCACGGCGGCGGGGGCGCCCGAGGGGAGGGTGCCGACGGGAACGGACATCGCGGGCCAGCCGGTCAGGTTCCAGGGCGGGGTGAAGGGCGAGTACGCCGCGTTGGCGAGGACGTTGCGCAGCCAGCCGCGTTCGTGCCAGGGCCCGGCGGCGGGGGAGCGGCGGGCCAGCGCGGGGGTGAGCAGCACGTCGTGCTCGGTGAGGAAGGGGGTCAGCCGGGCCCGCAGCCGCTCCCGTTCGGCGCCGGTGCGGACCGGCCCGACGAAGCGCCGTCCGATCGCCGCGTGCACACGGGTGCGCCGGGCCAGCCGCGCCGCGTCCAGGCCCTCGGCGTCCACCGCCGTACCCGCCGTCCAGTGCTTGAGCGCGCTCACACCCATCGTCAGGGGGTACGGCGGTTCCGCCCGGCGCACCCGGTGGCCCGCCCGCGCCAGCGCCCCCGCCGCCAGCCGGACCGCGCCCGCATACGGCCGGCCGACGCCCGCCACGGGCAGCGGATTGCGCAGGGCCACGGCGATCGTGTGCCGCGCGGGCTCGGCGGCGGGCGCGAAGCCCCGGCCGGCCAGGACGCCCAGCATCAGCCGCAGATCCCCGACGGTGGTGGCCAGCGGGCCGTTCTCCGACATGCCGAACCAGTCCCCGTTGCCGATCCCCGCCGGCACCACCCCGGACCCCGGCTTCAGGGTGACCAGGCCGCAGTTGGCCGCCGGGATGCGCAGCGAGCCCATGCCGTCGTTGCCGAGCGCGAGCGGCACGAACCCCGCGGCCACGGCGGCGGCGCTGCCCCCGGAGGAACCGCCCGCCGTGCGCGTGGTGTCCCAGGGGTTGCGCGAGGCGCCGTACGGACCCTCGGTGGTGCCGAAGACGCACAGTTCGGGCACGTTCGTCAGGCCCACGACCACCGCGCCCGCCGCCCGCAGCCGCGCCACCGTGACATGGTCCTCGGCCGCCGGGGCGTCCGGGGTCGCGGTGGAGCCGTCGCGGTGGGCCTCACCGCGCACCGCGAGGTTGTCCTTCACCGCCACCGGCACGCCCGCGAGCGGCAGTCCGCCCGACTCGGCGCGCGAGCCCACCTCGTCCGCCTCGGCGAGCGCCGCTCGCGCCCGGACGGTGCGGAACGCCTCGATCCGCCCGTCGTACCGCTCGATCCGCGCCAGGTGCTCCGCCACCACCTCCCGTGGCGTCACCCGCTTCTCCCGCACGGCGGCGGCTATGTCGGCGGCGCTCCGCCCGGCCCAGTTCCCCACGGCACTCCTTCGGTCACTCGTCGGCTACTCGCCGGTACGCACAAGGGGCAGGGAGAACTGTGCCCCGCCGAGCCCGCTACGTCGAGGGTCCGGCGGCCGTCGGCCGGGCCCGGCCCACCCTGACGGCCGGCTTCCCCTCAACTCTTCGCCGACGCCGCCAGCCGGGTCGGCGGCAGGTACTCGCGCACGAACGTCCGGTCCCAGCACGCCCCCGTCTCCCGCAGCTCCCGCCAGCTGGTGTAGCGGTAGCGGAAGAGGCGGGCGCGCACGTAGCGGGGCGGGGTCTCGGGCGGGAAGGGGGAGCGGCGCAGCAGGCGCAGGGTGGCGCGGTCGTTCTCCAGGAGGCGTTCCACCAGGCCGCCGAACCACTCCCCGGCGTACGCGGGCGACAGCGCGGCGAACCACATCAGCCAGTCCAGGCGCAGATGGTACGGCGCGAACTGGCGCGGCCAGCGGCGGGGTTGTCCCGGCTTCCCCTTGAACTCGTACTCCCGCCAGTCCGAGTCCTCCCGCGCCACCTCGTCCAAGGTGCCCTCCACGACCACCTCGTAGCGCACCCGGCTGACACTGCCGAACGCGCCGTAGGTGTTGACCAGATGGAGCGGATCGAAGGAGCGGTTCATCACCTGGCGCCGGGAGACCATGTTCACCACCGGGCGGTAGCTGAGGAACAGCAGCAGCGCGGCCAGCGCGAACACCGCGATCTCGTACCACAGGGGCGCCGACGGCAGGGACGGCGCCGCCGCCGGGAGCCGCAGCGCGGAGACCGCCAGCACGATGGTGATCCAGTTCAGCCAGGAGAAGTTGCCGGAGAGCACCAACCACAGCTGGGTCACGATCATCAGCGCGGCGGCCGCCGAGGCGATCGGCTGCGGGGTGAACAGCAGGAACGGCACCACGAGTTGGGTGACATGGTTGGCGGCGACCTCCACCCGGTGCAGCGGCTTGGGCAGATGGTGGAAGAACCAGCTCAGCGGGCCCGGCATCGGCTGGGTCTCGTGGTGGTAGTAGAGGCAGGTCAGCTTGCGCCAGCACGCGTCGCCGCGCAGCTTGATCAGCCCGGCGCCGAACTCCACCCGGAACAGGATCCAGCGCAGCAGGAACAGCACCAGCACCGGCGGCGCCACCTCGTCGTTGCCGAGGAAGGCGGCGAGGAAACCGGTCTCCAGCAACAGCGACTCCCAGCCGAACGCGTACCAGCTCTGGCCCACGTTCACGATCGACAGGTACAGCGCCCACGGCACCAGCCACAGCACGATCGCCGCCCACAGCGGCAGCAGCGCGTCCGCCCCGGCGAGCAGCGCCACCGAGACCGCGCACCCCGTCCACGCCATGGCCGAGAAGAACCGGTCGGAGTAGTGCAGCTGGAACAGGCTCGGCGCCCGCCGGAAGCGGACCCGCGCCAGGTAACGCGGGATCGGCAGCATGCCGCGCTCGCCCAGCAGCGCCCGGAACTGGAGGGCGGCCGCGAGGAACGCCACGAGGTACACGGCGGCCAGCGCCCGCTGGAGGACCAGCCGGCTCAGCCAGTAGTCGGGTGCGGTGAACCAGTCCACGACCGCTCGTCTCCCTCGTGCCGATCCCCCCGAGTTGCCAGCGAAACGGGGGCAACGCAAATAATAGGGATAATTCACCCACAGTGATGCGGAGTGCACGGTGCGCATACCCACCGGATCCATGGTCATGGCCTGCGTGCTGCTGTCGGTGGCGCTGCTCCTCACCGGGTGTGCGGGCGCCGCCGTCAAAGAAGCCCAACTGGGCGAGGAGGTCTTCCTCCAGCCCGCCGCCGAGCAGGGACCCAGCCCCTTCACCGCCTCCACGGCGACCGGCCGCACGGGCATCGGCACGCCCCGGCCGTCCGGCACCGTGCGCACCGCCGACGTCAGCGCGCCGCCCGCGGGTCTCGCCGTGGCCCCCCTGTCGGCGGCCCGCGTCCTGTCCGGCGGCATCCCCGGCCTGTACGGCGGCCGGGTCCGCGTCGCCGACTGCGATGTCGAACGGCAGATCGGCGGGCTGACCGGGGACCCCGCCCGCGGGGAGGCGTTCGCCCGTGTGGCCGATGCCCCCCGGACGGATCTGCCCGGCTATCTGCGCTCCCTGACGCCGGTCCTGCTGCGCGCCGACACCCGCGTCACCACCTACGGCTACCGCGACGGGCGGACGAACGGGTACCAGGCCGTGCTCCAGGCCGGCACCGCGGTGCTGGTCGACAACCGGGGCGTGCCGCGGGTGCGGTGCGCCTGCGGCAACCCGCTGCGCCCGCCCGAGGAGGCCCGCGGCGGGGTCGGCGCGCGCGGCACCGGCTGGTCGGGCTACCGGCCGGCGCAGGTCATCGTGGTGACCCCGGCGCCGCGGGCGATGTCCAGCCTCACTCTGCTGGACGCCGGGACGAACACCTGGATCCAGCGCCGGATCGGGCCCGACGTCCGCCGCGACCGCCTTGTGGCCCCGCCGCCCGTCTCCGCCACCTCGCCCCCCGATCCGGGACACGCCGGCCTGCCGCCCTCGCCCCGGCCGGACACCGGGGGCCCCAGCCCACGGGCAAGCCAGTCGGGCACGGCGACGGGCCAGATCGGGGGAGCGCTCATCGACACCGGGCGTGCGGCACCGCGGCGGGGGCGCGACGACGGGCGGGAGGCAGGACACGGGGACCGGGCGGACGACCGTCGTACGCGCGCCGACGGGACCGGCACGGGACAGCGGGAGCGCGGCCCACGGACCGCGCAACGGAGCACGGCCGCCCACCCCGGCGACAAACCGGACGCCGGCCCGCACCCCGCCACCGCCGAACACGGGGCACACGTGCCGGACGGAGGGGCGCCCCCGGCGCCCGACGCGAGGACCGGGACCGGCAACCGGGCAGCCGATCCACCCACCACTGCGGGCACTTCCACCGAGGGCCACAGGGTGTCCGCCGCGCCCGCGACCTCGGGTACGCCGGGTACGGGCGGGCGCGGGTCCGGGAGGCTCGGGGCGTCCGCGGCTCCGGGTACGGCCGTGGGCCGGACCGGGGTGGCCGCCGCGTCCAGTGCTCCCGGTGCGGCCGTCCACGGCACCCGTACGGCCCCCGTGTCCGCCTCTCCGCGTGCGGCCGGGGCCGGGCCTCGGACGGCGGATGCGTCCGGTGCACCGCGTGGGACCGGGACCCGGACCGCCGACGCGTCCCGCACGCCCCGCGCGGCCACGCGCGGCACCCGCGCGGCCGCCGTGTCCAGCGCCCCGGCCACGTCCGCCCACAGCACCCGGACGGCCAGTGCGCGCGGCACGACCGCGGCCCCCGACCGGAGCACGGCCGTCCCCGCCTCCTCCGCGCCCCGGGCCGTGCTCCCCGCGGCCCCGCCGGACTCCTCGGCCCCCACCGCCTCACCTCCCATGCCCACCCCCTCCACCGCCCCCTCCCTCCGCGACCCCCTCGCCCAGCCCCCCGACGCGTCCCTCTGGGACCCGCCCCTGCTCGTCGCGCCCCCCGCGCCCCAGGCCCCCGACGAGATCGGCGCGCCCGACGTCACGGACACCCCCGCGGCCCGCCGTACCGCCGACCAAGCCGCCCCCGCCCCCGTCGACATGCTCGGCGGCTGACCGGGGGCGGGCCGTGGTCCCGACCGGTCGAAGAATCCGGCGAATCCTGGCAAGGTGGCTCCATGGCTGATCGGGGAGCGAGTGCCCTGTCACTCCCGGAGGACTGGCCCGCCCAGCCGGACCCGATCCTGGCGCTCAACCACATGGGCACCTTCGACTGGGACCTGGACAAGGGCCTGCTCCACCTGGACGCCCGGGCGCACAAGGTGTTCGACCTGCTGCCCGAGGAGTTCGACGGACGCCCCGAATCCCTGGTCCTGCGGATGTCCCGGACCGAGGCGGCCCGGCTCGACGCGCTGGTGGCCCGGGTCATCAAGGACGGCGGCGAGAACTTCGGCGCGTACTTCCGCATCCGCTGCCGCGACGGCACCCCCCGCTGGACCCACGCCCAGGGCTACATCCACCGCGACGACTCCGGCCGGCCCCGCCGGGTCGTCGGCCTCGTGCGCGACGCCACCGAGGAACTCGCCGACAGCACCTCCCGCGGCATGCGCGCGGCGCAGGAGCTGGCCTTCCGGCAGCAGACCAACATCGTCCAGGTCGTCTCCGCGGCCCTCGCCCACGCCCGCACCGTGCAGGACGTCATCGACGTGCTCAAGGACACCCACGGCATCCGCCGCCTGGGCGCGGCCAGCTTCGTGATGGCCCTGGTGGAGGCCGGCCGCATCCGGCTCGTCGCGGAGGCGCCGCCCGGCAGCTTCGTACCCGCCAGCCAGGTGAACCGGATCGACGAGCCGTACCCCATGAGCGAGGTGGTGCGGACGCTGAGCCCGAGGTTCGTGGAGACGCCGGAGGAGTTCGCCGAGGAGTATCCGCTCCTGTGGGCGCAGATCACCCATCTGGACATCGCCTCGGCCGCCTATCTGCCGCTCATCGCCCAGGGCCGCCCGATCGGCGCGATGGGCCTGCTCTACAGCGACCGGCGCGGCTTCTCCGACGAGGAGCGCGGCGTCCTCGTCGCGCTCGGCGGCAGCATCGCGCAGAGCCTCCAGCGGGCGATGTTCTACGAGCAGCAGAAGGACCTGGCCCAGGGACTCCAGCAGGCCATGCTGCCGCGCACCATCCCCAGCGTGCCGGGTGCCGACATCGCCGTGCGCTACCGTTCGGCCGCACTCGGCCGGGACATCGGCGGCGACTGGTACGACGTGATCCCGCTGCCCGGCGGCCGGGTCGGCGCGGTGATCGGCGACGTCCAGGGCCATGACACCCACGCGGCGGCCGTGATGGGCCAGCTGCGGATCGTGCTGCGCGCCTACGCCGCCGAGGGGCACACCCCGGCCGCCGTGATGGCCCGCGCCTCGGTCTTCCTGCACGAACTGGACACCGACCGCTTCGCCACCTGCCTGTACGCCGAGGCCGACCTGTCCACGGGGGTGATGCAGATGGTGCGGGCCGGGCACATCGACCCGCTGCTGCGCGAACCCGGAGGCTGCCGGCGCGTCCAGGTGGAGGGCGGCCTGCCACTCGGGCTCTCGGCCGAGTTCGGCGACCTGGAGTATCCCGTCTCCACCCTCGAACTCGATCCGGGCGACACCCTGTTGCTGTGCACCGACGGCCTGGTCGAGCAGCCCGGCGCCGATCTGGACGACGGCATGCGCGGTCTCGTGGATCAGGTCTGCGGCGCCCCCGAGGACGTGGACGACCTCGCCGACCGGCTGATCCGGATGGCCGAGGAGCGCGGCGGCGAGGACGACGTGGCCCTGCTCCTGCTGCGCCGCCGGGAGCCGGAGACCGCGCGGGCCTGCGGCCGGCTCCAGCAGCATGTGGCGCCCGGTGATCCGGAGGCCCTCGTCCAGGCGCGGCACATGATCCGCGCGGCGGTGCGGGCGTGGGGCGCGGGCGAGCGTGCCGACGAGATCGAGCTGGCCGCCGACGAGCTGATGACCAATGTCCTGGTGCACACCGAGGGCGCGGCGATCGTCACCCTGCGGTCCCTCGTCGGTGCCGGGCGCCGGCTGCGGATCGAGGTGGAGGACTCCTCCAGCGCCCTGCCCCGGCGCCGGGACGCGGGGGAGGAGGTGGTGTCCGGGCGGGGCCTGCTGCTGGTGGACATGCTGGCCGACGACTGGGGCGTGGAGGCGCGCGGCGGCGGCAAGGCGGTGTGGTGCGAGTTCCGGCTGGACGGCGGCTGAGCGGGCACGGACCGGCGTGGGTGCGGGCCGCACGGGTGAGCCGGGGGGCGCTGTCGGTGCCGGGTGGCACTCTGGACGTATGCCGGAACTGCCCGAGGTGGAAGCGCTGACCGATTTCCTCACCGAGCACCTGGTGGGCCTGCGGGTGGCGCGGGTGCTGCCGGTCGCCGTCAGCGTGCTGAAGACGTACGACCCTCCCGTCACCGCCCTCGAAGGCGCCCGCTTCACCGGCGTGCGCAGGCACGGCAAGTTCCTCGACCTCGCGGCGGACGGCGGGCTGCACCTGGTGACGCATCTGGCGCGCGGCGGCTGGCTCCAGTGGAGGGACCGGCTGCCGGACGGGCCGCCCAAGCCGGGCAAGGGCCCGCTCGCGCTGCGGGTGGCGCTGGAGACCGGCGAGGGCTTCGACCTCACCGAGGCCGGCACGCAAAAGCGCCTCGCGGTGTACGTGGTCCGCGATCCGGCGCAGGTGCCCGGCATCGCCCGCCTCGGCCCCGACCCGCTGGCCGCCGACTTCGACGAGGCACGCTTCGCCGCGCTTCTCAAGGGCGAGCGACGGCAGCTCAAGGGCGCCCTGCGGGACCAGTCCCTGATCGCGGGCGTCGGCAACGCCTACAGCGACGAGATCCTGCACGCGGCGAAGATGTCCCCCTTCAAGCTCGCCGCCTCCCTCACCCCGGAGGAGACCCACCACCTGTACGAGGCGCTGCGCGGCACGCTGACCGAGGCGGTCGAGCGGTCGCGGGGCGTGGCGGCGGGGCGCCTGAAGTCCGAGAAGAAGAGTGGCCTGCGCGTCCATGGCCGCACCGGCGAACCCTGCCCGGTCTGCGGCGACACCATCCGCGAGGTCTCCTTCAGCGACTCCTCGCTTCAGTACTGCCCCACCTGCCAGACCGGCGGCAAGCCCCTCGCGGACCGCAGACTGTCCCGCCTGCTGAAGTGAGGGGCCGGGCGGCCGGTCCCGAAAGCAGCGGCCGCGCCCCCGGCCTCAGAACAGATGGATCGCCAAGTGGCCGAGCGGAAGACCCAGTTGCCACGCCGGGGTCCACACCTTCGGGCCGTCCTCCTCCTCGGACGGCGCGATGCGGCCCGGTACCGCGTCCAGGTCGGTGGCCAGCAGTTCGGTCTCCTCCAGCCAGCGCCAGGCATCCTGGGCGAGGGCCAGATCGGGTGACGGAACACCGGCGGCCCGCGCGGTCAGGTCGGCCATGCGGGCGCGTACCCAGTCCTGCCACGGATGGTCGCAGGCGGTCAGCGACAGCCAGTTGTCCAGCTGGGAGATCACCCGGATGCCGGACAGTTCCCCCTCGCTGTCGGACAGGAAGACGGTCAGCGCCAGCGCGTCCCGGCCCGCCCGGAACTCGAAGGACGTCGGCGGCATCAGATCGCCGGTGCGCAGCAGCTCGTCGGCGATGTACTCGGCGTACAACCACGCCATGGGGACGACCAGTTCACCACCGCCGACGCCGTCCGCGCCGTCGGTGCCCTCGTGACCTGTGTGCGGCATTTCCTTCCTGCCCTTCCTCCGGTGCGTACGGTCGCCCGATCCCCGGTGACCCGCCCTCGCCCGGAACACGGATGAGGACAGCCCATTGCCCAACGAGGCCCACAGCAAGGCGCTTTGCCGAGGTTTGACCTGGCCCTCGGTTTCGATCCAGGTCGGCCGCGTCATCCGGCGGCTCTCGGCCGGGGGCGCGGAGCGCGTCGTACGCCCGGAGACCTCACGGTACCGGCCGGAATGGCCAGGCCGCGCGCCGCTCGTGCCCCACCGGCCCCGCGGGTGTACGCGAGGACCAGCGCGTCACGGTGGCGGGGCGTGAGAGTCTTCACAGCCGCCCGCGCGGGAGGGCGATCCGGCCGCACCGGTGACCCGTCGGGTGCACCGGATGGGTCAATGAGAGGACCCGCACCGTTTGGACGGAGAGTCGGCTTCATACCCATAGGCCCGTCACGGCAAGGTCGGTAAATACGACAGCCGTACTGACGTACCGACGCAGATCCCGAGGGGTGAGCCGATGATCGGACGCAGACACCAGGTGGCCCTGGCCCTGACCGCCGTCCTCACGGCGGCGGCCGCCTGCGCCCAGCAGGTCCGCGAGGACCCCGTCCGCGGCGGCGCCGCCGGGCCGCCCGCGGCGCGCGGCTTCACCCTCGTCGCCACCGGCGACATCCTCACCCACCCGGCCGTCCTCGAACGCGCCTCCTCGGACGCCTCTGGCGGCGGTTACGACTTCCGGCCCATGCTCTTTGGCGTCGAACCCCTCGTGCACGGCGCGGATCTGGCGCTGTGCCACCTGGAGGACGGCGCCGGCGGAGCGGCCCCGCTGTTCCCGCCGCAGCTCGCCCAGGACCTCGCCCTGACCGGCTACGACGGCTGCGCCACCGCCTCCGAACACGCCCTGGACAACGGCGCCGACGGCATCCGGGGAACTCTGGACACCCTGGACGCGGCCGGACTCAGGCATACCGGCACCGCCCGCAGCGCGGACGAGTCCCGGCGCCCGGCCCTGTACTGGGCCGGTTCCGCCGAGGTCGCGCAGCTGTCGTACACCCTCGGCACCGAACAGCCGCTGCCGGACGGGCAGCCCTGGGCGCTCGCGCCGGTCGACGCCGGCCGGATCACCGCCGACGCCCGCGCCGCCCGCAAGGCCGGCGCCGACGTGGTCGTCGTCTCCCTGCACTGGGGCGCGGGCGGCGACGACGCCCCCACCGAGGACCAGACCGACCTCGCCCGCAGGCTGACCGCCTCCGCCGATGGCCGGCGCCCGGACATCGACCTGATCCTCGGCTCCCACACCCATGTCCCGCAGCCGTACGAGAAGGTCAACGGCACCTGGGTGGTCTACGGCCTCGGCGACCAGATCTCCGGTGAACTGGACGGCGGCGACGGCTCCCGCGACCCGCGCGGCAACGAGTCCACCCTCGCCCGCTTCACCTTCGCCCCGCCCGCGCGCCCCGGCGAGCGCTGGCGGGTGACGCGGGCCGAGTTCGTGCCGCAGATGTACGACCTCGACGCCGGACGCGTCGTCGACGTGGACCGGGCCGTCGCCGGCGGGGCCGACCTCGCCGGGGTCCGCGACCGGATCCGGGAGGTGGTGCTCAGCCGGGGCGCCGCGAACGACGGCCTGGTCATGGGGGAGTGATCAGCCGGTGGGCCGCTCGGCCAGCGCCGAACGCTTGTAGGAGTAGGTGAAGTAGACCAGGCAGCCGAGCGCGAACCACACCGCGAACCGCACCCAGGTCTGCCACTGGAGGAAGGTGATCAGCCAGACCGAGAAGACGACACCCAGCGCGGGCACGAACGGCACCCACGGCGTGCGGAAGGCGCGCGGCAGGTCCGGGCGCCGCCTGCGCAGCACGATCACCGCCACGCAGACCACCACGAACGCCAGCAGGATCCCGATGTTGGTCAGCTCGGCGGCCTCGCCGATCGGCAGGAACCCGGCGATGAGCGCGGAGGCCGCCCCGACGATCCAGGTCACCCGGGTCGGCACGTGCCGCGTCGGATGCGTTTTGGCGAACCAGCGGGGCAGCAGTCCGTCCCGCGACATCGAGAACCACACACGGGTCACGCCCAGCATGAACGTGAACATCACGGTGAGGATGCCGATGATGGCGCCCACCGCGATCACGTCCGCGAGAGCGTCGAGGCCCACCGACTTGAACGCCGTGCTGAACCCGCTCTCCTTGTCGATGTCCTTGTAGTTCTGCATGCCGGTCAGCACCAGGCAGGCCGCCACGTACAGCACCATGGCGATGATCAGCGAGTAGATGATCGCCCTCGGCATGTGCCGCTGCGCGTCCTTCGACTCCTCGGCGGCCGTCGACATCGCGTCGTAGCCGAACACCGCGAAGAACACCGTGGCCGCGCCCGTGAAGGCGCCGCCGATCCCGTAGGGGAAGAACGGGTGGTAGTTCGCCTTGTCGATGTGGAACACACCCACCCCGATGACCAGCAGCACCACCAGCACCTTCACCGCGACCACGATCGTCTCGAAGCGGGCCGCGCTGCGGATGCCGAGGTTGAGCAGCCAGGCGATCAGCAGGCACAGCAGCACCGCGAACAGGTCCACCCGGTGCCCGGCGCCGGTGCCGGGCGCGCCCATCATCCAGTGCGGCAGCTTCGCGCCCATCTGTTCGACCAGGAAGCCGAAGTAGCCGGAGATGCCGATCGCGACCACCGCCACGATCGCCGTGTACTCCAGGAGCAGGTCCCAGCCGATGAACCAGCCCGCGAACTCGCCGAGCACCGCGTAGCCGTAGGTGTACGCCGAGCCCGCCTTCGGGATCAGCCCCGCGAACTCGGCGTACGACAGCGCCGCGCACGCGCTCGCCGCCCCCGCGATCAGGAAGGACACCAGCACCGCGGGCCCGGCCGTGCCGTTGGCGACCGTACCGGCGAGGGTGAAGATCCCGGCGCCGATGATGCCGCCGACGCCGATCGCGGTGAGCTGCCACAGCCCGAGGGACCGCTCCAGCCGGGGCCCCTCGCCGACCTCCGTGTCCTCGATGTGCTCGATGGGTTTGCGGCGGAGAATGCCCTCACCCGCGCGGAGTCTTGCCATACGCCTCACCTCTTCGCCGACGGCAAACGGCTGACGGCGGATCATGATGGCTCAGGGGCGCCGTGCTGGGAAGGCGCCACGCACGGCCCAGGCCGGGGTCCACGCACGCGAGGACGGGCGGGTGAGCGGCCGCTCGGCGAGATGGGCGCGCAGCGCCGCGAGCCCCGGATGCGCGTTCGCCGCCTGCCACACCAGGGAGTGCGGATAGACCGGCGTCGGGTCGGTGAGCGGGATCCGCCGCAGATCGTGGCCCTGCGGCCAGACCAGCCGGATGCCCTCGGCGACCAGGGTGGCCAGCGACGCGGAGTCCGCGATGGTGTCGAGCAGCGCCTCCGAGCCGAAGTCGGGGCCCACCGAGTCGATGCTGAGCCCGAACTCTGCGGCCAGCGCCGCGTAATAGGCGGCCCACTCGGTGCCGGCCACCAGGCCCGGCATCCAGATCCGGTGCCCCGCCAGCCGCGCCGGGGTCACCGAGCGGGCCCCGGCGAGCGGATGCCGCGGGCCGGTCAGCAGCTGCACCGGCTCGTCGAAGACCCGCGCCGCCCGCAACCCCTCGGGCAGCCGGGTGCCGACCGCGCGGAAGGTCGCGTCGATGGTGCCCGCGCGGACGGCGGCCACGGCCGTGTCCGCGTCGAACAGGGTGACCACGTCCAGGGCCGTCTCCGGATGCGCCCGGTGGAAATCGCGCAGCAGTCCCGCCGGGCCGAGCCGGGCCCCGACCACGTCGACGCGCAGCGCCCGCCGGCCAGGACGCACCGAGGCCGCGGCACGCTCCTCGGCCAGCAGCAGCTTACGGGCGTGCGGCAGGAACGCCTGCCCGTCGATGGTCGGCCGCGCCCCGCGCGCCGTCCGCGCGAACAGCCGTACCCCCAGCTCCTTCTCCAGCGCCGCGATCCGCTTGGACACGGCCTGCTGGGTGATGCCGAGGACGGCCGACGCCTCCTGGAACTGCCCGGTGTCGGCCACGGCGACGAAGGTGCGTACGGCCTTGAGGTCCACCCCGTCATCGTAGCCACCGCCCGACGCCGTACAACCTCTGGTTGTGACGTGCATCGCCGCGGTTGTTTGCTACGCGGCCCACCTGGTGGTTTTCATGTCCCCCGGTCAACGGGAGGTTGTGCATGAAGCTGGGTCGGCGGTTCGGGTGGCTGTGGGCCGCGTACACGGTGAGCGCGCTCGGCACCTATCTCGCCTTCGACGCGTTCTCGGTGATCGCCGTCATCGCGCTGCACGCCGGGCCCGCCGAGGTGGCCCTGCTCGCCGCGACCGGGCCCGCCGTGGGCGCCGTACTGGCGGTGCCGCTCGGCCCCTGGGTGGAGTTCCGGCGCAAGCGGCCGGTGATGATCACCATGGATCTCGTCCGCTGCGCCGCGCTGCTGACCCTCCCCGCCGCCTACGCCCTCGGCGGACTCGGCCTCGGCCAGCTGCTCGCCGTCTCCGTGATCGTCGCCGCCGCCGACATCACCTTCAACGCTGCCTCGGGTGCCTTCCTCAAGACGCTCCTGCCCGCCGGCCGGCTGCTCACCGCGAACGCCCGGTTCGAGTCCACGAACTGGACCGCCCTCGTCCTCGGACCGCCGCTGGGCGGCGCCGCGATCGGCCTGTTCGGACCCGTGACGACCGTCCTGGCGAACGCCGTGAGCTTCCTGCTGTCCGCCCTCGGCCTGCGCGCCGTCGGCGACGGCGAGCCGCGCCCCGCACGCGCCGGCACCGGAAGGCTGCGCGCCGCCGATCTCGTCGAGGGCTGGCGGCACATCCTCACCAGCCCCGCCCTGCGGCCCCTGTTCCTGAACAACCTCGCCGCCAACGCCCTGATCATGGTCGCCGCACCCCAGCTGGCCGTCCTGATGCTCGGCCCGCTCGGCTTCACCCCCTGGCAGTACGGCCTCGCCTTCGCCGTGCCCTGCCTCGGCGGGCTCCTCGGCGCACGACTGGCGCGCCCCCTGGTCGCCAGATACGGACAGCAGGCCGTGCTGCGCGCCGCGAGCGCCCTGCGCGTCGTCTGGCCCGTGGGGCTGGCCTTCGTCCGGCCCGGACCGCCCGGTCTGCTGCTGGTGATGGTCCTGGAATTCGGGGTGATCACCTGCTCGGCCGTCTACAGCCCGGTGTACGCCACCCGCCGCCTGGAGCGCACCCCCGACGACCGGGTCGCCCGCACCCTGTCCGCCTGGTCGGTCTCCGGCAAGGCCACCACGGCCGCGCTGACCGCCCTGTGGGGGGTGCTGGCGAGCCTCACCGGCCCGCGCACCGCCATCGCCGCCGCCGGCATCCTGCTGCTCGCCACCCCGCTGCTGCTCCTGCGCGAGCCGCGCGAGGCTACGGAACGACCGTCACCGGCCAGCGTCCCGCCTTCACCAGCCGCACCGCCACCGACCCGATGATCCGGTGCCCGGCCTGCTCCGAGGCGCCCACCACCACGGCGTCCGCCTTCAGCTGCTCGGCGGCCTTCACCAGTCCGGCGTAGGGGTCGCCGCGGAAGGTGTGGAACTCCCAGCGCACCTCGAATATCCCGCGGACCCGCTCGGCCGCCTCCCGGATCTGCGTCACCAGATCCTCGGCGATCTCGTCGGCGGTCTCCATCACCGGCGCCCCGAGCGCCGCCCCGGCCGCCAGCACCGGCTGCACGTACACCACCGCGAGCAGCGCGTGCTGCCGCCGCGCCAGGCCGCCGGCGTACGCGGCGGCCCGCATCGAGGAGTCGGAGCCGTCCACCCCGACCAGGATCACCTTCGGGCCGTCCGTGCCCCGCTCGAACTGCTGGGCGTACTCTTCGTGCTGCTCCGTCACCCCCCGAGGCTATCGGAACGGCCGCTTCCTGTGGACCGGCAGGACGCGTGGGGACCGCGGCTCGACGCGCGCACCCCCCGCTCCCCTCCCTACAGTCGGAACCATGACCGCCACCGCGGAGCCCGCCGCGCGCAGGGACGGTACGGGGGCGCACCCCCCGGACGGCGGTGGGCGGCTTGGATGGATGCCCGAGGCCTTCGGAGGACTGTTCGCCGGGCTGGGACTGCTGTGCGCGGCGATCGCCCTGATCGAGCCGTTGCGGCGGGCGCTGCGTCCGCTCGTCCGGGGCATCGACCTGCTGCTGGTCCCCATCAGCGCCAACCTCGCCTACGCGGTCTTCCTGTTCCTGCTGGCCGGGGCCACCGCCGCCCGCAAGAGGATCGCCTGGTGGCTGGTCGTCGTCTATCTGGGCCTGCTCGTCCTCACCGACGCGCTCGGCCTCGCCCTCGGCCTGTACGCCCAATCGCTGCCCTCCCTGATCCTGTGCGGCCTGCTGCTGGTCCTGCTGCTCGCCGCCCGCCGCGAGTTCTACGCCGCCTCCCGCCGCGGCGCCGTGTGGCGGGCCCTCGCCGTCCTGCTCGCCGGGCTCGCCGTGGCCATCCTGCTCGGCTGGGGCCTGGTCCTGCTGTTTCCGGGCACCCTGCCGGCCGACGAGCACCTGGCCTGGGCCGCCGACCGGGTCTGCGGCGGCCTGGTCTCCAGCAGCTCCTTCTCCGGGCGCCCGCCCCGCGAGGTCACCTTCGTGCTCGGTCTGCTCGGCGCCCTCGCCCTGCTCAACGCCGCCGCCGCGCTGTTCCGTTCGCAGCGCCTGGAGGCCGCCCTGCACGGCGACGAGGAGGCCCGCATCCGCGCCCTGCTCAAGGCGTACGGCGACCGCGACTCGCTCGGCTACTTCGCCACCCGCCGCGACAAGGCCGTCGTCTTCTCGCCCAGCGGCAAGGCCGCCGTCACCTACCGCGTCGAGGCCGGGGTGTGCCTGGCCAGCGGCGATCCGGTCGGCGACCCGGAGGCCTGGCCGCACGCCATCGCCGCCTGGCTGGACCTGGCCCGCCGCTACGCCTGGGCGCCCGCCGTGATGGGCGCCTCGGAGGACGGCGCCCGCGCCTACGCCCGCGCCGGGCTCGGCGCCCTCCAACTCGGCGACGAGGCGATCCTGCACGTCGCCGGGTTCGACCTGGACGGCCGGGACATGCGGGTCACCCGGCAGGCCGTGCACCGGGTCCGCCGCACCGGCGCCACCTGCCGCGTCCGCCGCCACGCCTCGCTCGGCGAACGGGAGATGGAGGAGATCGTCGACAAGGCGGACGCCTGGCGCGACACCGAGACCGAGCGCGGCTTCTCCATGGCCCTGGACCGGCTCGGCGACCCCGCCGACGGCGACTGCCTGCTCGTCGAGGCCTGCGGCGAGGACCGCAGGCTCCTCGCGCTGCTCTCCTTCGTGCCCTGGGGCACCGACGGCGTCTCCCTGGACCTGATGCGCCGCGACCGCGCCGCGCCCAACGGCGTGGTGGAGTTCATGGTCGCCGAACTGTGCGCCGTCGCACCCAAGCTGGGTATCCGCAGGATCTCCCTGAACTTCGCCGTCTTCCGCTCGGTCTTCGAGGAGGGCGCCCGTATCGGCGCCGGGCCCGTCCTGCGGCTGTGGCGCCGGCTGCTGCTGTTCTTCTCCCGCTGGTGGCAGCTGGAGGCCCTGTACCGCTCCAACGCCAAGTACCACCCCGAGTGGTACCCGCGCTTCATCTGCTACGGCGAGACCGCCTCCCTCGCCCGTATCGGCCTGGCCTCCGGCATCGCCGAGGGCTTCGTCTCCGTACCGTCCCTGCGCACCCTGTGGGGGAAGGGGCACCGCGCGAGCGGCCCGCCGCCTGCGTCCCCGGCCCCGCAGCTCGCGCCCGCGACCGCCCCCGCCGCGCCCGCCGCCCCGGACGCGGGCCTGCCCGACCAGGTCCGCGTCCGCCGCCGGACGCTGGACCGGCTGCGCGCCGAGGGCACCGACCCCTACCCCGTCGGCGTCCGCCCGCCGACCCACGCCCTCGCCGACGTCCCGCCCGGCGAGCAGGTCACCGTCGCCGGGCGGATCATGCTGGTCCGAAACCTCGGCGGCATCGTCTTCGCCGTGCTGCGCGACTGGTCCGGCGACCACCAGATCGCCCTCACCCGCGACCGCTGCGGCCCCGCGCTGCGCCGCTTCACCGCCGACGCCGACATCGGCGACCACATCACCGTCACCGGTGAGAGCGGCCTCAGCGACCGGGGCGAGCCCACCGTCTTCGCCACCGCCTGGCAGCTCACCGGCAAGTGCCTGCGCCCGCTGCCCGACAAGCGCCGGGGCCTGACCGACCCCGAGGCCAGGGTCCGGCTGCGCCACCTCGACCTGGTCACCCGGCCCGCCGCCCGCGCCGTGCTGCGCGCCCGCTCCGCCGCCGTGGGAGCCCTGCGCCAGGGGCTGCTGAGCCGCGGCTACGTCGAGGTCGAGACCCCGGTGCTCCAGCAGATCCACGGCGGGGCCAACGCCCGCCCCTTCACCACCCACAGCAACGCCTACGACCTCGACCTGTATCTGCGCATCGCCCCCGAGCTGTACCTCAAGCGCCTGTGCGTCGGCGGCCTGGAGAAGGTCTTCGAACTCGGCCGCACCTTCCGCAACGAGGGCGCCTCGCCCAAGCACAACCCCGAGTTCACCATGCTGGAGGCGTACCAGGCGTACGCCGACTACGACGTGATGCTCGACCTCGCCCGCGAACTGATCCAGGGCGCCGCCGTCGCCGCCCACGGCGCCCCGGTGGCCCGCAGAGGCACCGAGGAGTACGACATCTCCGGGCGCTGGCCGGTGAAGACCGTGTACGGCGCCCTGTCCGAGGCCCTCGGCGAGGAGATCGGCCCCGGCACCGAACTGCTGCGCCTGCACCGGCTGTGCGACCGCGCCTCGGTGCCGTACACGGCGGACGACGAACCCGCCGACGTCGTCCTGGAGATGTACGAGCGGCTGGTCGAGGCGCGCACCCGAATGCCCACCTTCTACAAGGACTTCCCGACCGCCGTCTCCCCGCTGACCCGGCAGCACCGCGCCGACCCCCGGCTCGCCGAACGCTGGGACCTCGTCGCCTTCGGCATGGAACTGGGCACCGCCTACTCCGAGTTGACCGACCCGGTCGAACAACGCCGCAGGCTCACCGAGCAGTCGCTGCGGGCGGCCGGCGGGGACCCGGAGGCCATGGAGCTGGACGAGGACTTCCTCCGGGCCCTCGACTACGCGATGCCCCCGACCGGCGGCCTCGGCCTCGGCGTCGACCGGCTCGTCATGTTCCTCACCGGCCTCCCGATCCGGGAGACCCTGCCGTTCCCGCTGGTGCGCCACCGCTGAGCCCCGGATCCGTACCCGGCCGTCCGCGCCCCGGCCGCCGGCGCCGGGGTGGGCGGGGCCGCCGCGCCAACTCGGCGTGCCGCCCTGTCCGTTGCCGGGCCGGCCGATGGGCCGCCGGAGCCGCCGCCGGGAGGTTCCACGGAAGTGCCCCCGCTGGTCCGACCGGGTGGAAATACCGCCCGCACCCCGCGCCGTTGCGGTGCGCCGACGCCTTGTGGGGCGACTGATGAGTCATGCAGAAAGATCAGTTGTTCACACGCCGTCGTCTGCTCCTCGCCGGTGCCGCCGCACTGGGCGCCGCCGGAACGGCGGGACTCGTCGTGGCGCAGGACGGCGAGGAGGCCGTACAGGCCGCCGCCCCCGCCCTCGCGCCCGCCCCCGGCCCCCAGGCCCGTCAGGCGCCCCTGAAGTCCTCCGCCTTCCGGCTCCGGCCGCTCACCGGGGGCGGCCCGCCGCGCAGCGCGCCGCGCAAGCTGAAGGTGCGCACCGAACCGATTTTCCGGATCTCCGAACGCGGCCGGCAGATGATGCTGACCTTCGACGACGGCCCCAACCCCGATTACACCCCGCACATCCTGGACACCCTCGCCAAGCACGGCGTACGCGCGATGTTCTTCCTGTGCGGCGAATGCGTCGAGGCCAACCCGCACCTGGTGGCCCGGATGGCGGAGGAGGGCCATGTCGTCGGCAATCACACCTGGACGCACCCCCTGCTGACCACTCTCGACCGCTCGGAGATCAAGTCCGAGATGGAACGCACCAGCCACGTCATCGAGAAGACCTACGGCGAGCTGCCGCAATGGTTCCGTGCCCCCTACGGTGCCTGGAACAAGGCCGCCTTCCAGCTCGGCGCCGAGATGGGCATGGAGCCGATGGCCTGGACGATCGACACCACCGACTGGGACACGCCCGGCACCGACGTCATCATCGACCGGGTGGAGAGCGGCGCCGCGCCGGGCGTGGTGATCCTCTCGCACGACGCCGGGGGCGACCGTTCGCAGACCGTGGAGGCCATCCAGGAATGGCTGCCCTATCTGCTCGACAACGGATACCGCCTCACGGTGCCGAACCGGCGCGTCTGAACCCCGCCCGACCGCCCGCCGGGCCGCGGTGGTTCAGGCGACCGCGACCAGGCGGGCGAAGACGACGACATTGCCGTCGTAGCCGTTCTGCTTGGAGAAACCGCCCCCGCAGGTGATCACCCGCAGCTCCGGAGCGCCCTTGGAGCCGTACACCCGGTCGCCGGGGAACTGGGCCTTGGAGAAGACCTCGACGCCGTAGACCTCGAACACCGCCGTCCTGCCGTCCTTGCGCAGGACCTCGACGCGGTTGCCCTTCTTCAGGGCCCCGAGGCCGTAGAACACGGCGGGCCCCTGCTGGTTGTCGACATGGCCGACGATGACCGAGGTGCCCTTCTCGCCGGGGGAGACCGCGCCGGTGAACCAGCCCGCCAGATCCGGGTCTTCGGGCGGCGGCGCGCTCACCGCGCCGGTCGGGTCGAGGCCCACGGGCGTGACCGGCGCGTCCACATGGATCGCCGGGATGCGCACCCGGTCCGCCGCGGAGAACGTCAGCGGCACGGGCGCGGTGGGCAGCGGGCTCTGCGGGGCGCGGGTGTCCGGGGCCGCCGCCGAGGCGGGCTGCGGCGGACCGACGTCGAACTCGCCCGAACCGTTGCGGATGAGGGCCAGCCCGGAGAGCAGCAGCAGCGCCATCACGCCCCAGGGGGCGCGCCGCCGCCGTCGTTCGGCGTCGTCCTCGTCCTCCTCGGCGAGCCGGGGCGGCTGGTACAGCCGGGGCGCGGACATGCGCCGTCCCCTCTCGAACCGTCGGTCGTCCGCTGCGTTGCGCATGGGAAAAAGCTAAGTCCCGCACGCACGAGCGGCGACGGGCCGAGTGGCGAACGGGTGGCCCCGCACCCCCGTGGTGCGCCATCCGAGTTGCCGTTCCCAGGAATTTTCTGACGGTCCGTGACCTGCGGCTATATCGGATTGTCAGGTTGTCGTTCGGAGTGTTGCATCACCAGGACGGAGCATTCTCGACATGCGGGCGTGTTCCGTTCACCCGAGGGTCTTAGCTGGGAGGTGCTTTCTCGCCGATCGACCGGGGACGGGCCCCGGGGTGCCTTCCGCGGAGGATCACATGCGAAACCAACGCGCCCTGGCGGCCGCGTGCACCGCGCTGGCCGTGCTCGGGCTCGCCGCTCCCGTGGCCGTCGCGGACGGCATGGGCAACGGGGCCGGCAGCACGGGAGGCACGGGCACCGGCTCGGGCACCATCGTCGGACCGGGCACCGGCGTCGGCAACTTCGGGAACGGCACCGTCGGAATCGGCGGCGTGGGAGGGAATGCCGGAATCGGTGGCGGGGGCGGCGGGGGCGGGAACCCCGGTATCGGCGGTGGGGGCGGCGGAGGCGGGAACTTCGGCAATGGTGGCGGAGGCGGCGGGGGCGGCGGGGGCGGCGGGGGCGGCAACTTCGGGAACGGGAACGGGGGCGGCAACAGAGGAGGGAACGTCGGGAACGGGAACGGGGGCGGGAACAGAGGAGGGGACTTCGGGAACGGGAACGGCAACTTCGGGAACGGCAACGGGAATGCCGGCGGAAACGGCGGCTTCAGCGGGAACGGCCGTTTCGAGGGCCACTTCAACGGCACCATCAGCGGCAACGGCCGGATCAGCAGCAACGGCAGGGGCGACGACTTCGGCAGAGGGGACGACTTCGGCCGGGGCGACGACTTCGGACCCGGCGGCAACGGGCCCGGCGGTGACAACGGGCTGCGCGGCATCGTCGTCTCCCCGAGCGTGGTCGCGGCCGGGGGCCGGCTGACGGTCACCGTGCAGGGCTGCCGGCGCGGTGGCGAGATGGCTTCCCGCGCCTTCCGCACCGCCCCGCTGACGCCGTTCCGCGACGACACCGCGCGCGGTGTCGTCTACGTCAACCGCAACACCCGCGCGGGCCGGTACGACCTCTCCGTGCACTGCGACGGCCGCACCATCGACCGGCCCCGTGCCTTCACGGTGATCGGCGGGGTCAACGGCGGGCTCGGCGGCAGCAGGACGAGCGGCGCGACGACCGCCGACATGGCCATCGGCGGCGGCCTGGTCGGCGTGGCCCTGATCGGCTGCGGAGCCTACTGGCTGCGCCGCAGGGGCGAGCGGCGCGCCTGAGCCTCGCGAACCCGTAGGGCGAGACCCGGACGGGAGAACCCGGAGAACGCCCGGACCGGCGGCCACTGTGCGCGGGCCGCCGGTCCGGGGCTGCACACGCGAAGCAGCCGGCTGTCCGGACCGCTCAGCCCGTGATGCCCGGAAACAGATTCAGGAACGGTTCCGCAGTCACCGCGATGCCCCGGCTGTAGGGGGCGTCCAGGTCCCAGATCAGGAACAGCATGAAGGCGATGGTCGCGGAGAACAGCCCGGCCAGGATCAACTCCCGCCTGGTGCGCCGGATCTGGAGCGCGAACACCATGCCGACGGTGATCACCGCACCGGTGAGCAGCCCCCACCACACCACGGACGGCATGGTGGCGCCCGTGGAGTCCGCGCGCGCGTTGCGCGCCTGGTCCGCGGCGGCCATCTGGTCCAGCAGCGGCTGGTACGTCTGAGCCTCGAAGTCGTTCTTCGGCTGGTAGTCGGTGACGTCCGCCCGGACCTTCTGGAGCAGCGCGGCCCCGTGGTCGGTGACGCGCTCCTGGTGCGCCATCGTGTGCCACTCGGTGTGCACGACATAGCTGACATAGGAGTTGACATCGGCCCGGATGAGGTCCCGTGTCTGGGGCGGGTAGACCCGCACCCGCTCGGAGATCTCGTGCAGCGCCTGTGCCTCGGACTGCGCGTAGTTCTGGGCCGAGTCACGCGCCTCCCACACGCCCGCGATGGCCAGGCCCAGAACGATCGCGTAGACGACGCCGATCCACATCGTCATGTACTCGATGACGTCCGGGGTCTCGCTGGGGTCCTCGTCCTCGGGTGCCCGCCGGTGCCGTACGAAGGTCACGAGGACCACCACGACACAGGCCCCGAGCATCCCGAGGACGAGAACAAGCCAATCCGACAACGGTTTACCTCCAGAGGTGAGCGACCCGGCGGGTCAGCGCGGGCGCAGGGCCACGACGGCGACGATCGCGGGTACGGCGATGAGCAGGACGTAGGTGACGGGCGCCGTGTGGCCCGGTGCGGGCCGGGTGGCCGGATGCGGGTGGTACGCCGGGAAGCTCACCGGTGCCAGGGCCGGCCGCGGCGCGGGTTTCGGCTTCGCCGCGGGCTTCGGTGCCGGTACGGGCTTCGGCGCGGGCGGGGGAGTGGGGGTGGGCGCCGGCCGGGGCGCGCGGACCGGCGGCGCGGGCTTCGGCGTGGGCCGCGGCCTGGGCGCAGGCGGTGGAGTCGGGGTCGGCGTCGGCGTGGGTGTAGGGGTGGGTGTGGGGCTCGGGGGCGGTGTCGGCGGCGGGGTGGGCGGGCACGTCGGCGGGGGCGGCGGCGGTGGGCAGTGCCGGTGCGGCGGCCGGTGGTGGCGCGGGGGAGCGGGCCAGTGGTGACGGCCGCCGGAGAGGGTCACCGAGACGCCCCCCGCGGTGACCGAGGCGCCGTCCGCCGGGGCCGGGGAACCGTCGGCGGAGCCCGGTCCGGCGGCGGCGAACGCCCCCTGCGTGCCGCTCTGGAAGGCGTAGGCACCGCCCGTGAAGGCCGGCGTGCCACCCCCCGAGACCGAAACCGAGACATCGCCCGCCGAGGCCACCGCCACCGTGCCGCCCGGCCCCGTGGAGGCGTACGCGCAGGCGTCGGCCGACGCGTGGCCGACCGGGCAGCCCGTCAGCGCGCAGGCCAGCGCGAGCAGGGCCAACACCCGTGGAGCGGGCGCGCGTCGGGTCACGTGGAGTCCATGCACCCGCAAATCATGGGCTGCGCGGAGCGGCCGGAACCCGGACTGGGGCGGTATTGGTCCGAAGGAGGGATAAAGCCGATCGGCGGTTTGACGATCGGATGAGTCCGATTTGGCCGAAAAGGCACTGCCGTTCGACCCGTGGACCGCGCGAGGGCGCCACCGGCGCCACCGTGCCGTCAAATGAACGGCCCCTTGGCATGTCACTCGTCCCGACGGTGCGCGGTGGACGGCGGTCGACGCGATCCGCGGCCCCAAAGGATCACCGAACGGGGTCGGTTGGGCACTTCCCGCAGGCAGTGACCGGGAACGGATGGTCGATTTCCGGTTCAGGTCGCTCCTTTGGCGGGCGATCAGTAGCCTCAGCTCGAACACCGGATCGCCTACGTCCACATCCCCGCCTTGGAGCGATAATGGAGCGTCCCGCCTGGGCCCCACGCAGCATCGACATCTCGGTGCCGAGCGTCTCGCGCATCTACGACTACTACCTGGGCGGTTCGCACAACTTCGAGGTCGACCGGCAGGCCGCCCGCAAGGCCATGGACTTCATTCCGGGGCTGCCCAAGACGATGCAGGCCAACCGGGCTTTCCTGCGCCGGGCCGTACGCTTCGCCGGCCGGGAGGGCATCACGCAGTTCCTGGACATCGGCTCCGGCATCCCGACGTACGGCAATGTCCACGAGGTGGCCCAGGCCGCCGTCCCCGGCGCGCATGTCGTGTACGTCGACCACGACCCGGTCGCCGTCGCGCACAGCCAGGCCGTGCTCGCGGACAACGAGCACGCGGACGTGGCCGCGGCGGATCTGCGCAAGCCGCAGGAGATCCTCGCCAGCCCGGAAGTCGAGCGGCTGATCGACCTGAATCGGCCAGTCGCCCTCCTCCTCGTTGCCATACTGCATTTCGTGGAAGACGCGGACGACCCCTACGGTGCGGTTGCCGAGCTGCGCGAGGCGCTCGCGCCCGGCAGCATGCTGATCCTCACCCATGCCTCGTACGAGGGAATCCCCGTGTCCGCGGAGCGGGCCGAGGGCGCGGTGGACGTATACAAGGACATTCGCAACCCGCTGATCATGCGCTCGCGCGACGAGGTCGCGCGGTTCTTCGAGGGGTACGACATGGTGGAACCCGGACTGGTGCCGATGCCGCTCTGGCGCCCGGAATCCGCGCCGGAGGACGAGGATCCGTTCGCCTTCGCCGGATACGCCGGCGTGGGGCGTACGGCGTGAACGCGGAACCGGACGGCCCGGAGGGCAGACTGCGCCGGCTGACGACGATCTGGAGCCGGGCGCTGTACCCGGTGACCTCGACGTCGCTCACCCGCGCCGAGTTCGAGGAACAACTCCTGCCGCACGCGCGCCGGTTGAGCGAACTGCTGCGGGCCCGCAGCTTCGACGCGGAGGCGGCGAAGGCGGTGGGCGCCGCCCTGGTCGAGGCGCACTGCACCGACCCCGAGGCGCTCGCGCGCACGCTGGACTGCGTGGACGCCTACCTGGTGCTCTACTGCGGCGGGGACGGCCCGCAGGACGAACTGCGCATGCGTTCCTCGCGGTTGCAGCACGCGATGGCCGCGGGCTACGCGCACGCGCTGCGCCGCCGTACCCTCGCCGAGCAAGAGGCCATCGCCCAGGCCGCGTTGCGCGCCCAGGGCGTGGTGGCGCAGGCGCTGCACGCGAGCGAGGCCAGGTTCCGCGCGGTCTTCGAAGGCGCCGCCATAGGGATCGGCATCGCCGACCTCGACGGCCACGTCCTCCAGGTCAACGAGGCGCTGCTGCGCATGTTCGGGCTCACCCAGCAGTCGATGCGCGGGCGCCGGGTGCAGGACTGGACGCACCCCGACGACGCCCCGCAGACCTGGCGGCTCTACGACGAACTGGTCCGCGGCGATCGCGAGCACTACCACCTGGAGAAGGCCTTCAACCGGCCCGACGGCACGGTGCTGTGGACCAATCTGACGGTCTCCCTGCTGCGCGACGCCGACGGCGAACCGCAGTACCAGCTCGCGCTCATGGAGGACACCACCGAGCGCCGGCTGCTCAATCTGCGGCTGCGGTACGAGGCGACGCACGACGCGCTCACCGGCCTGCCCAACCGCACGCTGTTCTTCGAGCGGTTGGAGAAGGTCCTCGCCGCCGGGGACGGCCAGCGCTTCGGGCTGTGCTACCTCGACCTGGACGGCTTCAAGACGATCAACGACAGCCTCGGCCACGCGGCCGGCGACCGGCTCCTGGTGGAGGTCGCCGACCGCCTCCAGTCCTGTGCGACCGCGCCCGGTGAGATGGTCGCCCGGCTCGGCGGCGACGAGTTCGTGGCGCTGACCACCGGACCCGGCACCGAGCGCACCGTGGACGAGCTGGCCGAGCGCATCATGAGCGCGCTGGTCACCCCGATCAGCATCGACGGCCGGGACCTGCTGGTGCGGGGCAGCCTCGGCATCGTGGAGGGCCCGGCGGGCGAACGCACGGCCGCCGAGGTGCTGCGCAGCGCGGACATCACCATGTACCGGGCCAAGTCGGCGGGCGGCAACCGCTTCGAGCTGGCCGACCCGGAGGCGGACGCCCGCGCCATCACCCGGCACGGCCTGACCACGGCCCTGCCCGCGGCCCTGGAGCGCGGCGAGTTCTTCATCGAGTACCAGCCGCTGGTGCATCTCGGCGACGGCAGTGTGCGCGGCGCCGAGGCGCTGGTGCGCTGGCTGCACCCGCAGCACGGCGTGCTCGGCCCGGACCGCTTCATCCCGCTCGCCGAGCACACCGGGCTGATCGTGCCGCTCGGCCGCTGGGTCCTGGAGGAGTCGATCCGGCAGGCCCGCGCCTGGCGGGAGCGGCACGGCGGCCAGGACGCCGGGCCGCTGCGGATCAACGTCAACCTGTCGCCGTGCCAGCTCAGCCACCCCGGCCTGGTCCAGGACACGGTGGACATCCTCGAACGCGCGGGCGTCACCCCCGACGCGCTGTGCCTGGAGGTCACGGAGTCCGCGCTCATCGGCGCGGACGACGATCTGCTCAAACCCCTGCGCAGACTCGCCGAGATGGGCGTGGACATCGCTCTGGACGACTTCGGCACCGGCTACTCCAACCTGGCCAACCTGCGCCGCCTCCCGGTGAGCGTCCTCAAACTGGACCGCTCCTTCACCCAGGGCATGCAGCAGTTCCCCGCCGATCCCGTGGACCTGAAGATCGTCGAGGGCATCGTCACCCTCGCCCACAGCCTCGACCTCGCCGTCACCGTCGAGGGCGTGGAAACCGGCGCCCAGGCCGAACAACTCCGCGTCCTGGGCTGCGACACGGCCCAGGGCTGGTACTACGCGCGGCCGGGCCCGCCGGAGCGGCTGCATGATCTGGCGTTGGCGGACGCGAAGGGGTGATCGCGGGGGTGTGGTGGGGGCGCAGTGTGGTGGGGGCGCAGCCCCACCAGGGCGTGGGGAGCCGCGCGCCGAGCCACAGCGCCACCCGCACCCGGCAAGGGCGCTAGAGGGGCAGGCGCCCTCCCGCACCGCACGCCCTCACCGCTCGACCAGCATCCGCTGCAGCTCCCGCGCGGCCCGCGGCGGCGCCACGTCGCTGCGGTGCGCCAGCGCGATCACCCGGTCGAGCCCCGGCCGTGCGAGCGGGGTGACCCGCAGCCCCAGCCCCACCCGCGTCGCCACCATCCGCGGCACCACCGCCACCCCGAGTCCCGCCCGCACGAATCCCAGCACCGCGTCCATCTCGCCCCCCTCGACCGCGAACTCCGGCTCGAAACCGGCGGAGCGGCACGCGGCGACGGTCAGCTCCCGCAGGTCGTAGCCGTGCCGGAACATCACCAGACGCTCCCGCTCCAGATCCGCGATGTGCACGACCCGCCCGCCCCGGCCGGGCGCCGGCGCGTCCGGGGAGGAGACGACGACCAGGTCCTCGCGCAGCACCTCCCGCGTGGTCAGCGCGGGCGACGGCGTCGGCAGCGGCAGCACGATCAGCGCGAGGTCCAGCGCACCGCGGGCCAGCTCCCGCACCAGGTCGTGGGAGCCGCCCTCCTCGATCATCAGCCGGATGCCCGGATAGCGATCGTGGAAGGCGCGCAGCACGTCCGGCAGCAGGCCCGTGCACAGGCTCGGCGTCGCACCGAGCCGCACCCGGCCGCGTCGTAGCTGCACCAGCTCCTGCACCTCCTGCCGCGCGGTGTCCGCGTCCGCGAGGATCCGCCGGGCCAGCGGCAGCAGCGCCTCGCCCGCGTCGGTGAGCGTGATGTTGCCCCGCGCGCGCAGGAACAGATCCGCGCCCAGCTCCCGCTCCAGCGCCTTGATCTGCTGCGACAGCGACGGCTGGGCCACGTGCACCAGCTCGGCGGCATGGGTGAAGTGCCGGGTCTCGGCGACGGCCACGAAATACTGGAGCTGCTGGAGCTGCATACAGCCACGATAGCCTCAGCCTATGGAAACGAGCCATAGCATGTCTTGGACCGATCGGGACCTTCGGCCCTAGCGTGCTGTTCCATGGCTCTGGCAACGCGGACGGACCGACGGCCGTCCATGGCGCGCACGATGTGGGACTCCTCCGTCGGCAAGAAGACGGTGATGGCCGTCAGCGGTCTGATCATGCTGCTCTACCTGGTGGCGCACATGATCGGAAACCTGAAGATCTACTTCGGGGCGGGCGAGTACAACCACTACGCCCACTGGCTGCGCACCATCGGCGAACCCTTCATGCACTACGAGTGGACGCTCTGGCTCATCCGGGTCGTCCTGGTCGTCGCCGTGGTCGCCCACGCCACCTCCGCGTACCAGCTCAGTCGCCGCGACATCAGGGCGCGGCCCAGCAAGTACGTCCACTCCAGGCCCCGAGCGAGCTACGCCACCCGCACCATGCGCTGGGGCGGGATCATCCTCGGCCTGTTCATCGTCTGGCACATCCTGGACCTGACCACCGGCACCGTGCACTCCGGCGGCTTCCAGCCCGGCCACCCGTACCAGAACGTCGTGGACACCTTCTCCACCTGGTACGGCGACGTGATCTACATCGTCGCGATGCTCGCGCTCGGCCTGCACATCCGGCACGGCTTCTGGAGCGCCGCCCAGACCCTCGGCGTCGGCAGCCGCGCCCGCGACCGCGCCCTGAAGACCGCCGCCGACGTCCTCGCGCTGCTGCTCACGGCCGGCTTCATCGCCGTACCCGTGGGCGTCATGACCGGAGTGGTGAGCTGAGATGACCGACTACGTGAACTACACGACCGGCGAACCCGTCGCCGACACCAAGGCCCCCTCCGGCCCGATCCACGAGCGCTGGGACACCCGCCGCTTCGAGGCCAAGCTGGTCAACCCCGCCAACCGGCGCAAGCACACGGTCATCGTGGTCGGCACCGGCCTCGCCGGCGGCTCCGCGGGCGCCACCCTGGCCGAACAGGGCTACCACGTCGTCCAGTTCTGCTACCAGGACTCCCCGCGCCGCGCCCACTCCATCGCCGCGCAGGGCGGCATCAACGCCGCGAAGAACTACCGCAACGACGGCGACTCGGTCCACCGGCTGTTCTACGACACCGTCAAGGGCGGCGACTTCCGCGCCCGCGAGTCCAACGTCGCCCGCCTGGCACAGATCTCGGTGCAGATCATCGACCAGTGCGTGGCGCAGGGCGTGCCCTTCGCCCGCGAGTACGGCGGCCTGCTCGACACCCGCTCCTTCGGCGGCGTCCAGGTCTCCCGCACCTTCTACGCCCGTGGCCAGACGGGCCAGCAACTGCTGCTCGGCGCCTACCAGGCCCTCAGCCGGCAGATCGCCGCGGGCAACGTGGAGATGCACCCGCGCACCGAGATGCTGGACCTGATCGTCGTGGCCGGGCGGGCGCGCGGCATCGTGGCCCGCGACCTGATCACCGGCCGTATCGACACGTACTTCGCGGACGCGGTGGTGCTCGCCTCCGGCGGCTACGGCAACGTCTTCTACCTGTCGACCAACGCCATGAACTCCAACGCGACCGCGATCTGGCGGGCGCACCGGCGCGGCGCCTACTTCGCCAACCCCTGCTTCACCCAGATCCACCCGACGTGCATCCCGCGCACCGGCGAGCACCAGTCCAAGCTCACCCTGATGAGCGAGTCGCTGCGCAACGACGGCCGGATCTGGGTGCCCAAGGCCAAGGGCGACGACCGTCCGCCGAACCGGATCCCCGAGGAGGAGCGCGACTACTACCTGGAGCGCATCTACCCCTCCTTCGGCAACCTGGTCCCGCGCGACATCGCCTCCCGCGCCGCCAAGAACGTCTGCGACGAGGGCCGGGGCGTCGGCCCCGGCGGCCAGGGCGTCTACCTGGACTTCGCCGACGCGATCCGGCGGATGGGCCGGGCGGCCGTGGAAGCCAAGTACGGCAACCTCTTCGACATGTACCAGCGGATCACCGACGAGGATCCGTACGAGGTGCCGATGCGCATCTACCCCGCCGTGCACTACACGATGGGCGGACTGTGGGTCGACTACGACCTCCAGACCACCATCCCCGGCCTGTTCGCCATCGGCGAGGCCAACTTCTCCGACCACGGCGCGAACCGCCTCGGCGCCTCCGCCCTGATGCAGGGCCTCGCCGACGGCTACTTCGTGCTCCCGGCCACCATCAACGACTACCTGGCCCGCAACCCCCGCCAGGACCCGGTCACCCCCGAACACCCTGTCGTACAAGAGGCTTTGGCGGAGACCGAGGACCGGCTCAACCTGCTGCTCGCCGTCGGCGGGGACCGCACCCCGGACTCCTTCCACCGCGAACTGGGCGAAGTCATGTGGGAGTTCTGCGGCATGGCCCGCAGCGACGAGGGCCTGCGCAAGGCCCTGGAACGCATCCCGCAGATCCGGGAGGAGTTCTGGCGGCGCATCAAGGTCCCCGGCACCGGCGAGGAGTTCAACCAGTCCCTGGAGAAGGCCAACCGCATCGTCGACTACCTGGAACTCGCCGAACTCATGTGCCTCGACGCGCTGCATCGCGCCGAGTCCTGCGGCGGCCACTTCCGCGAGGAGTCCCAGACCCCGGACGGCGAAGCCGCCCGCCGGGACGAGGAGTTCGCCTACGCGGCCGCCTGGGAGTTCGCCGGTACGGGCTCCGCCCCCGTCCTGCACAAGGAAGACCTGGTCTTCGAGTACGTCCACCCCACTCAGCGGAGCTACGCATGAAGCTCACCCTGCGCGTCTGGCGGCAGCAGAACGCCGACGCCGACGGCACGATGTCCACGTACGTGGTGGACGGTATCTCGCCCGACATGTCCTTCCTGGAGATGCTGGACGTCCTCAACGAGCAGCTCATCCTGTCCGGCGAGGACCCGGTCGCCTTCGACCACGACTGCCGCGAGGGCATCTGCGGCGCCTGCTCCCTGGTGATCAACGGCGACGCACACGGGCCCGAACGGACCACCACCTGCCAACTGCACATGCGGTCCTTCGAGGACGGCGACACCATCGACATCGAGCCGTGGCGGGCCGCCGCGTTCCCGGTGATCAAGGACCTGGTGGTCGACCGGTCCGCCTTCGACCGGATCATCCAGGCCGGCGGCTACGTCACCGCGCCGACCGGGTCCGCGCCCGAGGCGCATGCCACGCCGGTGCCGAAGGCGGACGCCGACTTCGCGTTCGAGCACGCCGAGTGCATCGGCTGCGGGGCCTGCGTGGCGGCGTGCCCCAACGGCGCGGCGATGCTGTTCACTTCGGCCAAGATCAACCACCTGAACGTGCTGCCGCAGGGCGCGCCCGAGCGGGAGACGCGGGTCCTGAACATGGTGGCGCAGATGGACGACGAAGGCTTCGGCGGCTGCACGCTGACCGGGGAGTGCGCCACCGCCTGCCCCAAGGGCATTCCGCTGATGTCCATCACCGGCATGAACCGGGAGTGGCTGCGGGCCACCCGGAAGGCGGGCAAGCGGTAGCCACCGCACAGGGACGCCGCGGCGCCGTGCCGGAGTGCCGCGCCGCGGTGGCCGCTCGCGCAGTGCCCCGCGCCCCCGCGGGGCACGTCACAGACCGTTCGCCGGCGAAGGCGGGCGGGCGGGGCCGGGAGCTGGTGCTCACCCGGCCCCGTCTCCGTTCCCGGCCGTTCAGCATCCCCACATCCGCTCTCCCGGCATCCGTCACGCGCCGGCCAACCGGCGTCGGAAGAACAGGAACGGCGGGCCGCGGACCACCCGCCCGCCGCCGCTGCCGCCGAACCGGCCCCGTGACCAGGAGAGAGCCATGACCGGCGTTCCCACCCTCGACCGTCCTCCGGGGCCGTTGGCACCCGTCCGCTACACCGTCGCGCTCGCCCGCGACGAGGACGACGTGCGGGCCGCGCAGCGGCTGCGGCACGACGTCTTCGCCGGGGAGATGGGCGCCGCACTCGCCACCCCGAGGCCGGGCCACGACATCGACGCCTTCGACGCCCACTGCGACCACCTGCTGGTCCGCGACACCGCGACCGGACAGGCCGTCGGCACCTACCGGCTGCTGCCGCCCGAGCGGGCCGCGGCGGCCGGACGCCTGTACTCCGAGGGCGAGTTCACCATCGACGCGCTCGACCCGATCCGGTCCGGCCTGGTCGAGGTCGGCCGCTCCTGTGTGCACCCCGACCACCGCGACGGCACGGTCATCGGCCTGATCTGGGCCGGCATAGCCCGCTACATGACCGACCGCGGCCACGAGTGGCTGGCCGGCTGCTGCTCGATACCGCTCGCCGACGGGGGCACCCTCGCCACCGCCACCTGGGACCGGGTGCGCGCCAGACACCTGGCGCCCGAGGAGTTCCGGGTACGACCGCTCGCACCCTGGACGCCGAACCCCGAGCCCCCCGCCGGGCGCACCGAACTGCCCGCCCTGCTCCGCGGCTACCTGCGCCTGGGCGCCTGGGTGTGCGGGGAGCCCGCGCACGACCCGGACTTCGGGGTCGCCGACCTGTACGTGCTGCTGTCGATGCGCCGGATCAACCCGCGCTACCTGCGGCACTTCCTCTCCCTCGTGCCGGCCTGATGAGCGTCTGGCTGCCCACCGCGCCCTGCACCCCGGACGCCTGTGTGGAACCGGCGCCCGCCACCGTCGCCGTACCGCGGGCCGTGCTGCGGCTGGCCGCCGTCGCCGCCCTGCTGCTCGCCGGGAGCGCACTGTCCCCGTTCGGCCGGCGGATCCCGGCCGGGTGGATCGGGCGCTGGTGCCGGGCCCTCGTACGGGCCATCGGGGTACGGGCCCGCATCACCGGCCCGGCCGCACCGGGCGGTGGGCTGCTGCTGGTCGCCAACCATGTGTCGTGGCTGGACATCCCGCTGCTGGCCGCCGTACGGCCGGCCAGGATGCTCGGCAAGACGGAGATACGGCGCTGGCCGCTGGCGGGCGCGCTGGCCGCGCGGGGCGGCACGCTGTTCATCGAACGCGACCGGCTGCGAGCCCTGCCCGGCACGGTGGCGGTGATCGCCGGCGTCCTGCGCGCCGGCTCCGCCGTGGCCGCCTTCCCGGAGGGCAGCACCTGGTGCGGGCGCGCCCACGGCGGCTTCCACCGGGCCGTCTTCCAGGCGGCGCTGGACGCGGGCGTGCCCGTGCAGCCGGTCTGCCTGCGGTACCGGCTCCGGGACGGGGGTACGGGCACCGCCGCGGCCTTCGTCGGGGAGGACACCCTGCTCGCCTCCCTGTGGCGGGTGGCGCGCACCCGCGGCCTGGTCGCCGAGGCCGAGGTGCGCCCGCTGATCCCTCCGCACACCCACCCCGACCGGCGGGCCCTCGCCACCGCGGCCCAGCCGCTCACCCCCGCCCCCACCTGGACCCACGCGGCCCTGGCCCACGACCACCGCAGACCTCGCCGGCCGCCGGTGGGAGGGATGATCCGGAGGGGTTTGACCGGTGGGGATGGTCCGGTCCGGGATGACCCGGCCAGCAGGGTACGACCCGGAGGGAGCGCCCCCTAGGGCATCATCCGGGCCAGGTACGGCGCCGTCGCGCTGCCCTCCGTGCGGGCCACCAGCTGCGGCGGCCCCGCGGCGACGATACGGCCGCCCTGGTCGCCGCCGCCCGGCCCGAGGTCGATGACCCAGTCGGCACCCGCGACCACCGTCATGTCGTGCTCGACCACGACGACCGTGTGCCCGGCGTCGACCAGTCCGTGCAGCCGGTCCATCAGGACCTCCACGTCGGCCGGGTGCAATCCGGTGGTCGGCTCGTCCAGCAGGTACAGAGTGTGACCGCGGCGGCCACGCTGGAGTTCGCTCGCCAGCTTGATCCGCTGGGCCTCACCGCCGGACAGCTCGGTCGCGGGCTGGCCGAGGCGCAGATAACCGAGGCCCACGTCGAGCAGCGTGCCCAGGCTGCGGGCGGCGGCCGGGACGTCCGCGAAGAACCCGGCCGCCGCCTCCACCGTCAGGTCCAGCACCTCGGCGATGTTCCGCCCCCGGTACGCCACCTGGAGCGTCTCGGGGTTGTAGCGGGCGCCGCCGCAGTCCGGGCAGGGCGCGTACGTGCTCGGCAGGAACAGCAGTTCGACGCTGACGAACCCCTCGCCCTGGCAGGTCTCGCAGCGGCCCCCGGCGACATTGAAGGAGAACCGCCCGACGCCGTACCCACGGCGGTGCGCCTCGTCGGTCGCCGCGAAGATCTTCCGTACGACGTCGAACAGCCCGGTGTACGTGGCCAGGTTGGAGCGCGGGGTACGGCCGATCGGCTTCTGGTCGACCCGTACCAGCCGGTCGACGCCCGCCAGCTCCTGCGTCAACTCCCCGATCAGCGTGGACTTTCCGGACCCGGAGACCCCGGTGACGGCGGTGAACGCGCCCAGCGGGAACGCCGCCGTCACCTCCCGCAGGTTGTGCCTGCTCACCGGGCCGACCTTCAACCAGCCGCGCGGCTCACGGACTTCACGCGGCGGTCCCGGCGCCTCGTCGAAGAGGAACGCGGCCGTCGCCGACTCCTCGACCGACGCCAGCTCGGCCGGCGGCCCGCTGTACAGCACCCGCCCCCCGTGTTCGCCCGCGCCCGGACCCACGTCCACCAGCCAGTCGGCGCCGCGCACCACCTCCAGATGGTGCTCCACCACGAACACCGAGTTTCCCGCCGCCTTCAGCCTGGCCAGCACGCCGAGCAGCGCCTCCGTGTCCGCCGGGTGCAGTCCCGCGGACGGCTCGTCCAGCACGTACACCACACCGAACAGCCCCGACCGCAACTGCGTGGCCAGACGCAGCCGTTGCAGCTCGCCCGTGGAGAGGGTGGGTGTCGCACGGTCCAGGCTCACGTAGCCGAGGCCGAGTTCGACCACCGGGGCGATCCGGGACTTCAGGTCCTCCGTGAGGACGCGGGCCGCCCCGGTGCCGCCGTCCAGCAGCCCGGCGAGGTCGGTCAGGGGCAGCGCCGCGAGCTCGGCGATGGTGCGCCCGCCGAAGGTCACCGCCAGCGCCTCGGGCCGCAGTCGGCCGCCCCCGCACTCCGGGCAGGGCGCGCTGGTCAGAAAGCGCTCCGCCTTGGCGCGCAGGGCCGGCGACTTGGTGTCCGAGAACGTCTTGAGCACATACCGGCGGGCGCTCATGTACGTGCCCTGGTAGGGGCGTTGGATCCGGTCCGCGTCCCGTACCGGATGCACCGTGACGACCGGCTGCTCGTCCGTGAACAGGATCCAGTGCCGCTGTCCGGCGGGCAGTTCCCGCCAGGGCCGGTCCACGTCGTAGCCGAGCGCGTCCAGGATGTCCCGCAGGTTCTTGCCCTGCCAGGCGCCCGGCCACGCGGCGATCGCGCCCTCGCGCACCGACAGCGAGGGATCCGGCACCAGCAACTCCTCGCTGGTGTCGTGCACCTGCCCCAGACCGTGGCACCGCGGGCAGGCGCCCGCCGCCGTGTTCGGCGAGAACGCGTCGGAATCCAGGCGCTCCGCGCCCGGCGGATACTCCCCGGCACGCGAGAACAGCATGCGCAGGGAGTTGGAGAGATTGGTGACCGTGCCCACCGAGGAGCGCGAGCTGGGTGCCGCCCGGCGCTGCTGGAGCGAGACCGCGGGCGGCAGCCCGGTGATCTCACCGACCTTGGGCGCGCCGACCTGGTGGATCAGCCGACGCGCGTACGGCGCGACCGACTCGAAGTAACGGCGCTGCGCCTCGGCGTAGATCGTGCCGAACGCCAGGGACGACTTCCCCGAGCCGGACACGCCGGTGAACACGGCCAGTACGTCACGCGGGACGTCCACGTCGACGCCCTGGAGATTGTGCTCACGGGCGCCGCGGACGCGGACATAGGGATCATGGGGGCTGGGGTGCATGGAAGACACACCTTATCCGCCCCCGCGTACTAGGACCGCGGAGGGCCGCCCGGATCCTGCCGGGTGCCGAACTCGTCCCGCGCCTTGTCCTGGGCGGTGTCGACCTGCTTCTGGTACTTGTTGCCGGTGCGATGGTCGATGTAGTCGCCGCCCTTGTCGATGCCCTTGTCGGCCTGGCTTTCGTGGCCCTTGATCATGCCCTTGAGCTTGTCCATGAAGGACATGGCGGTCCTCCTCCTCGCTTGCGTCCTTGCCCTCCCAGGGTCACCGGCACGGGCCCGGCTCGCATCTCGGGGCCGTGCGGGTGGTCAGGGGGCGAACAGTGTGGCCAGCAGGCGGTAGGAGTCCAGCAGTGCCGTACGGTCGAAGCCGCTGGTCGTGACCAGGACCTCGGCCGCGCCGGTCTCCTTCAGTACCGCTTCCAGCTCGTCCGCGACCTGGTCCGGCGTGCCCGCGAGCTGACCGGCGAGCTGGGCGTCGTACGCCTGCCGCTCCCGCGCGCTCAGCACACGGGCCTCGATCTCCCCGGCCGGGGCGAGCGGCGGGAAGGTGCCGTGCGTGCGCGCGTACGCCATCGACCACGCCTCCGGGACCAGCAGCCGCCGCGCCGCCTCCTCGGTCCGGGCGACGGCGACCGCCCCGGAGACCACCACGTAGGGGTCGGCGGCCCAGGGTGAGGGGCGGAAGGCGGCGCGGTAGCGCTCGACACCGCGCAGCAGCCGGTCCCGGTCGCGCAGGTCCCCGATGACCAGGGGCAGCCCGGCCCGCGCCGCGATCTGCGCGCCCTCGCCCAGGGCCAGCACGAACGGCGGTACCCGCAGGCCGTCCGCGGGCCGGGCGCGCACCCCCGCGGGGGACGGCCCGGAGAACCAGTCGAGCAGTTCGCCGAGCTGGGCGCCGAAGTCCGCCGCGTCCTCCTTGTCCCGGCCGAGCGCCCGGCGCACCCCGTCCGTGAAGCCCACCGAACGCCCGAGGCCCATGTCGATCCGCCCCGGAAACAGCGACTCCAGCACCCCGAACTGCTCGGCGACGACGAACGGCCGGTGATTGGGCAGCATGACCCCGCCGGTGCCCACCCGGATCGTCCGGGTGGCGGCCGCCACGGCGGCGGCCAGCACCGTCGGCGCGGAACCGGCGACACCGGGCACCCCGTGGTGCTCGGACACCCAGAACCGGTGGTAGCCGAGCGCCTCCGCCTCCCCGGCCAGCGCCACGGTGTCCCGCAGCGCCTCGGCGGGCGGGTGGCCCTGGCGGACGCGGGAGCGGTCGAGGACGGAGAACCTGGTCCGGGAGATCACTGAACTGCGCACGCAGGGTTCAACGCACTGGCGGCCCGCGGATTCCCGCGGGTGGCTAAGGTTCTGCCGTGAGCGACAACAGCGCCCGGCCGATCGCCGTGTTCGACCTCGACAACACCCTGGCGGACACCGCCCACCGGCAGCACTTCCTCCAGCGGCGGCCCAAGGACTGGGACGGGTTCTTCGCCGCCGCGCCCGCGGACCCGCCCCTCGCCGAGGGTGTCGGGCTGGCCCGCGAGAGCGCGCGGGACTGCGAGATCGTCTACCTGACCGGCCGCCCGGAGCGCTACCGCCGCGACACCCTGGACTGGCTCGCCGCGCACGAACTGCCCGAAGGGGACCTGTACATGCGGGGCGACGAGGACCGCAGGCCGGCCCGGTCCACCAAGCTCGCGACCCTGCGCCGGCTCGCACGGGACCGCGAGGTGCGCTTCCTCGTGGACGACGACGCGGTGGTCTGCGACGACGCCGAGCGCGCCGGGTTCACCGTGGTGCGGGCCGGCTGGGCCGAGGAGTCCGCGGTGCTGCGGGAGGCCCAGGAGAAGGAGGGACGCACCTGAGGTGGTGCGGTCAGTCGCCGTCCTCGATGCGGAAGCCCACCTTCAGGCCCACCTGGTAGTGCTCGATCCGGCCGTCCTCGATCTGGCCGCGGACCTGCGTCACCTCGAACCAGTCCAGGTTGCGCAGGGTCTGGCCGGCCCGCGTGATGCCGTTGCGGATGGCCTGGTCGAGACCCTCGTGCGAAGTGCCGACGATCTCGGTGACCCGGTAGGTGTGGTTCGTCATCGGGGGCTCCTTGGGCCGGGGGACACGCCGTAGTCCACGGTGCCCCATCCCGGCCCGCTCCGCACGGCGTAGCAGTCGTCACTCCGCGTAGCAGCCCTTGACCTCGGCATTGGTCCATACCAAAATCCAGCCACACCCGTACGAGCACGCGTGCTCGTCCCCCCACGTCGGGCTCCCATCCCTGTGCGCATCCGCCATGCCAGACAGAACAGGACCCCTCGTGAGACGTCGTCTGCTCGCCCTCAGCTGTGTCACCGGCTGCCTCGTCAGCGGCTGCGGGATGCTCCCCGGCGCCCATCAGCGTGAGACCGTCACCGTCTGGCTGATGAAGGACAGTGCCTCGGCGGACTTCCTCGACCGCTTCACCAAGGACTTCGAGGACACCCACCCGGACCTGCGCCTGGACATCCGGATCCAGGACTGGACCGGCATCGTGGCGAAGGTCCGCAAGGCGCTCGCGCAGACCTCCGGCGACGCCCCGGACGTGATCGAGGTCGGCAACACCCAGGTGCCGCTGTACGCCGACGGCGGCCGGCTCGCCGACCTGACCCTGGAGTCGATGCGCGACTGGGGCAAGGACAAGTGGCTGCCCGGTCTCGCCGAACCCGGCAAGGACGGCAACTCGCAGTACGGCATCCCCTGGTACGCCGCCAACCGCGTCGTCATCTACCGCAAGGACCTGTTCGCCCAGGCCGGCATCGCCCGCCCGCCGCGCACCCGCGCCGAATGGCTCGCCGACACCGAGAAGCTCGACTCCGGCCCGGACCAGGGCATCTACCTCGCCGGACAGGACTGGTACACACTCTCCGGATTCATCTGGGACGAGGGCGGCGACCTCGCCCGCAAGGTCGACGACTACGACTGGAAGGGCGCTCTGGATTCCCCCGCCGCACTGCGCGGCATGGACTTCTACCGGCGGCTCCAGTCGCTGGGCGACGGGCCCAAGGGCGCCGACGAGGAACACCCGCCGCAGGCCGGGGTGTTCGCGCGCGGCAAGGTGGCGCAGATCGTCGCCGTACCGGGACTCGCGCAGGACATCGTGCGGCGGAACCCGCAACTGAAGGGAAAACTGGGCTACTTCCCGGTACCGGGACCGACCGCGGCCCGGCCCGGTGCCGTGTTCACCGGCGGGTCCGACCTCGTCATCCCGCAGAACACCAAGGACCAGTTCGCGGCGACCGCCGTCGTCGGGGCGCTCACCGGCGCCAAGTGGGACACGGAACTGGCCCGCACCATGAACTACGTGCCGAACAAGACCACGCTGGCCGCCGCCGTCTCCGGCGAGCAGGGGGTCGCCGCCATGGCCGCGGGCGCGGCGCACGGCAGGGCGACCCCCAACACGCCTCAGTGGGCGGACGTGGAGGCCGACAACCCGATCAAGCAGTACATGACCAGGGTGCTGAACGGGGCCGACCCGGCGACGGAGGCCCGCCGGGCGTCACAGAGGATCACCGAGGAACTCACCCCGGACGTCTGAGCCGTTCACCGCGCCACGCTCAGCGACAGCGCGAACCGGTCCTCCGCGTCGGTCCACCAGTGGGCCAAGTCGAGTCCGGCGACGGCGAGTTCCCGGCTCACGCCGTCCTTGCGGAACTTCGCCGACACCTCGGTGCGCAGCTCCTCGCCCGCCGCGAACTCGACCGCGAGGTCCAGCGCGGGCACCTTCACGGTCTGCGCGCTGCGCGCGCGCAGCCGCATCTCGATCCACTCCCGGCGGGCATCCCACACGGCCACGTGCTCGAAGGCGTCCGGGTCGAAGTCGGCGCCCAGTTCGCGGTTGACGACGTTCAGCACGTTCTTGTCGAACGCGGCCGTCACCCCGGCCGCGTCGTCGTACGCCCGCACCAGCACCTGCTCGTGCTTGACCAGATCGGTGCCGAGCAGCAGCCCGTCGCCGGGTTCGAGCAGGGCGCGCACCGAGGCCAGGAACGCGGCGCGTTCGGCGGGCAGCAGATTGCCGATGGTGCCGCCGAGGAACGCCACCAGCCGCGGGCCCGGCGTCGCGGGCAGCTCGAGCGGCGCGGTGAAGTCGGCGATCAGCGCGTGCACCTCCAGGTCCGGGCGCTCCGCGACGAGCGCCCGCCCTGCCTGGACGAGGGCGCTCTCGCTGACGTCCACCGGGACGTACGCGGCGAGCGAGGTGAGCGCGTCGAGCAGGTAGCGGGTCTTCTCCGAGGAGCCCGAGCCCAGCTCGATCAGTGTCCGCGCTCCGCTAGCGGCGGCGATCTCACCGGACCGGGCGACCAGGATCTCCCGCTCGGCGCGGGTCGGGTAGTACTCGGGCAACTCGGTGATCTTGTCGAAGAGTTCGCTGCCCCGCGCGTCGTAGAACCACTTCGGCGGCAGCCACTTGGGGTCGTCGGTCAGGCCGCGCTCGACATCGGCGCGCAGCGCGGCCTCCGTCGCGTCCTCGGGGAGGGTGCGGGTGACATGCAGAGGGCTCACGTGCAGGGCTCCTTCGATGGTACGGCGGCCGGTCCCGCCGCCGGGGCGAGCAGCACACCGGTGCTGTCCGCGGTGAGCACGGTGCGGTCGGGGACCTCCCGCCACAGCGGGTCGTCGTCGTAGGGCTCGGAGGCGACGACCGTGCCGCGGCCGGGCTCCGTGCGGTACCAGAGGCTGTCGCCCCAGGCGGTGGCGGCGATGGTGGTGCCGTCCGTCAGCAGCAGGTTCAGCCGCGAGGCGGGGGCCGCCCGCGCGACCTCGCGCGCCGTCTCCGCGAGGGCCAGGTCCGGGGCGGCACCGGTGCGCAGCCGGTGCAGCACCAGGGCCCAGACGAACGCCGAGTCGGTGCGGGCGGGCAGCGACAGCAGGTCGACCGGGGGCAGCGCGGCCACCAGGGGCGCCGCCGCGTCCGGCCAGCCCGCGACCGCCCCGTTGTGGCTGAACAGCCAGCGCCCCGCGGCGAACGGCGCCGCCGCGGCCTCCGCGTCCGCCCCCGCGAGGGTGGCGTCCCGCACGGCGGCGAGCACCGCGCCGGAGCGCACCACCCGGACCAGGTCGGTGAAGGACAGGTCCGCCCAGATCGGCCCGGCCCGCCGGTACCGGGCGGGCTCGGGGTCGCCGGGCGCGTACCAGCCCACCCCGAAACCGTCGGCGTTGACCGTGCCGTACCGCTGCCGCCGCGGCGCCCACGACTGCCGGAACAGGCTGTGCGGGGGCTCCGTCAGCAACTGCCCGAGCGGCAACTCGGGGCCGGTATAGGCAAGGTGGCGGCACATCAGTCGGACTCCGAGCGGGCGGTTCGGAACCCGGAGAAGATCTGCCGCCGGATCGGATAGTCCCAGTTGCGGAAGGTGCCCCGGCAGGCCACCGGGTCCACGGCGAACGAACCGCCGCGCAGCACCTTGTACTCGGGGCCGAAGAACACCTCCGAGTACTGCTTGTACGGGAACGCCCGGAATCCCGGATACGGCAGGAAGTCGCTCGCCGTCCACTCCCACACGTCACCGATCAACTGCCTTACTCCGAGCGGCGATTCGCCCGCCGGATAGCTCCCGGCCGGTGCGGGGCCCAGGTGCCGCTGGCCGAGGTTGGCGTGCTCCGGCGCCGGGTCGGCGTCGCCCCAGGGGTAGCGCCGGGAGCGGCCGGTGGCGGGGTCGTGCCGGGCGGCCTTCTCCCACTCCGCCTCGGTGGGCAGCCGGCGCCCGGCCCAGCGGGCGTAGGCGTCCGCCTCGTACCAGGACACGTGCAGCACCGGCTCGTCCGGCGGCACCACCTCCGTGGTGCCGAAGCGGCGGCGCAGCCAGCGGTCGCCCTCCCGGTGCCAGAACAGCGGCGCCGCGATGCCGTGCCGCCGGATGTGCGCCCAGCCCTGCGGCGCCCACCAGCGCTCGGTGTCGTAACCGCCGTCCTCGATGAACGCCTGGTACGCAGCGTTCGTCACCGGGATGGTGTCGATCCAGAACGGTGCCACCTGACGCGGGTGCGCCGGGCGTTCGTTGTCCAGCGCCCACGGCTCATCGGAGGTGCCCATGGTGAACGGGCCGCCGGGCACGAGGACTTCGGCCGGACCCGTGAACGGCGGGCCGGGCTCCGGGTCCGGCGCGGTCAGGACCGGCGGGCCGGTCCGCAGCTGATGGGTGATCAGCATCGTTTCGTCGTGCTGCTGTTCGTGCTGTGCGATCATCCCGAAGGCGAAGCCGGCCTCGGTCAGCCGGGTGCCTCGCAGATCCGCGGACTCCAGCACGTCCAGCACCCGCCCGCGCACCTCGGCCACATAGTGCCGGGCCTCCGCGGGTGGCAGCAGCGGCAGCGAGGGCCGTTCCGCGCGCGGATGCTCGAAGGCGTCGTACAGGCCGTCGATCTCCGGGCGGAGCGCCTCCCGCCCGCCGACCGCCCGCAGCAGCCACAGCTCCTCCTGGTTGCCGATGTGCGCGAGGTCCCACACCAGCGGGGACATCAACGGCGAATGCTGCGCGGTCAGTTCGGGTTCGTCCACGCACGTGGTGAGCGAGGTGGTGCGGTCGCGGGCGGTGGTGAGCGAGGCCAGCGCGCGCTCGCGCAGGGCCTCGGTGTCCGGCTCCGCGGCCGTGGTGTCGGCCTTGGCGGCGGTCATGAGGGGATGTCCTTCCTGCCATGGGCGGCGGGGCCGCTCCCGGTGCCGGGGGGTGCGTCCAGCAGATCGTCGGCCGGGCAGCGGCCACGGGCGACATAGCGCTCCAGGTACCCCGCCACGGCACCCGTCACCTCGGTGCCGGCGCCGAGCCGGGGCAGCGCGTCGAGCGCCGCCGCGAAACAGGCGGCGGCCACCTCCCGCAGCTCCGGGTCGGCGAGCCCGAGCCGTGCCGCGTCGGACCACAGCGGGTTGTGCGGGGCCGGCCGGTTCAGCGCCCGCTCGGCCAGCGGCTTCACCAACCGGTAGGCGGTCTCGGCCGCCTGGGGATCGTCGAACAGCGCCGCCGTCACCGCGAGCGGCACGATCCAGCCGTCGTCGCCCGGCTGCGCGTCGATCATCCGCAGTTCCAGATGGCCGCGCGGCCTCACCGGAGGGAAGAGGGTGGTGAGGTGGTAGTCGAGATCCGACCGGGTGGGCGGCCGGGGCCCGTGTCCGCGCGTCCACTCCCGGAAGGTCAGCCGCTCGGGTACCTCCCAGGGGCCGCCGTCCCGGCGCACGCACATCACCGGGGAGTCCAGCACGTGCCGGGCCCACGCCGCGCGCGGCTCCTCGTCCAGCGGGGGCGCGCCCGCCCGGCCCGCGCCGATCTCCGCCCACATCAGTTGCCGGGTGGACAGCCAGCCGGTGGGGAGCCGGCCGATCAGCGGGGAGTTGGCGAACGCGGCGACCAGGACCGCGCCCAGCTGGTGCGCCAGCCACCAGCGCCGCCCGTACCCCAGCGGGCCCGGCTCCTCGTGGCCCGCGTCCACGCAGACCTGCACGGAGGCGGAGGCGCGCATCATGTGCCGGCCGGCCGGTCCGGCGCGGTCCAGGCAGGTCTCCATCGCGTCGTAGCGCGGCTCGCGCAGGAACCTGTCGGGGAGGCGGAAGGGGTCGTGGCCGAGGCCGGCGAGCACGAGCCCGTGCCCGTCGAGAACGGCACGGACGGCCGCGAGGTCGGCGGAGACGGTGCCGACGCACTCCGTCAGACAGGCGGCCGGCGGCGAGCTCAGCTCCAGCTGGCCGCCGGGTTCGACGGTGAGCGCCGAACCGAGGGGTACGGCGCGCACGGCGGCGTAGGCCGCGCGGAGCCGTTCGGGTGGCACGGGACGCTGGGGCAGGTCCCGGTCCTGGACGAGCCACTCCAGCTCCACACCGAGGGTGCGCGGTGGCCCGGTCTTGAAGCAGATGCCCTGGACCAGGGCCTCCACCTCGGCCTCGGTGACGGCCGTACGGCGCTCCGTACAGTCGCCACCCTCGTCTGTCGCATCGGACATGTCGGGATCCTCCTGAGATTCCACCATGTCTTCGGCCCGGCGTCCGGTGGGCCGGGCAGTCACTCGTCCCAGCCAAAACCCTCGTGCCGCATCGCACAAGAGTGCCCTCCCGGACGTCTCCGACACGTCACCGTCGCGTTCGCGCGTGTTCGCACGCGTCCGCGGCAGGTGCCGGGCGGTTCCGGGTGGTACCGGGACCGGTTGCGGGGCCGGTTCCGGGGCCGGGAAATTCCATTGCACCGCCCCACCAGCATCACTCAGGATGACCGCGTGAGCACAACGGGGGAGACCGCGCGGGCCGTGGTCATGGCGTCCACGGGGGTGGCGCCATGAGCGCGCGCCTGCGCGGGATCGCCGCGGAGACGGAACAGATCGTCGCCGCGGGCCGCTACCGGGCGCCGGGCGGCACGGAGGTGTCCCTCGCGGACGCGATAGCCGCCGCCCGGACCGGCACCCGGATGTACGGCCCCGGCCCGGTCCCGGTGCCGCCGGCACCCGGCCTGGACACGGCCGTCGAGGTGACCGGCGAGAGCAGCACGGAGGCCGCCCGCCGGCTGTGTGGCGCCCCGGTCGCCGTCCTGGACTTCGCCTCGGCGAGAAATCCGGGCGGTGGCTACCTGAACGGCGCCCAGGCCCAGGAAGAGGCCCTGTGCCGCGCCTCCGCGCTGTACACCTGCCTGCTGCGGGTCCGGGAGTTCTACGACCACCATCGCGCCGACCGGGACCCGCTCTACTCCGACCGGGTGATCCACAGCCCCGGCGTCCCCGTCTTCCGCGACGACCGCGGACGGCTCCTCGCCGAGCCCTACCGTGTGGGCTTCCTGACCGCCGCCGCCCCGAACGCGGGCGTCCTGCGGCGTACGGCCCCCGACCGCGCCGCCGCGATCCCGGCCGCCCTCGCGACCCGCGCCGAGCGGGTCCTGGAGACCGCCGCGGCCCATGGATACCGGCGGTTGGTGCTGGGCGCCTGGGGCTGCGGCGTCTTCCAGAACGATCCGGCGCAGGTCGCCGCCGCCTTCCGCGACCTGCTCGGCGCCGGTGGCCGCTTCGAGCGGACCTTCGAGCAGGTGGTGTTCGCCGTCCTGGACCGCACGCCCGGCGCGACGGTACGGGCGGCATTCGTACGGGCGTTCGCGCGCGTCGGGGTGTGAGTGAGGCGGGGCGGCCCTTGCGGGACGGAGGCCGCCGGTGCCGCGCCCCGATGTCCGGGGCCGGTGGACCGGCCCCGGTCGTCCTGGCGCCCCGCCCCGCCGCCGGCCGTCAGGTCCAGCCGTACCGCTCGTGCAGCCGCTGCCGGACCAGGTTGAAGCGCATCCGGTCCAGGGCGCAGGCCTCGCGGCGCATGCCGTCCTCGTGCAGGCGCAGCACCCGGTCCACGTCCACCCAGGAGTCCCGGCCCGAGCGGTCCCAGGGACCGCTGCCGATGGCCACCCACTCGCGGTCGCCGTCGTGCCGCTTGCTGGAGAGCTGCACCGCCAGGAAGGTGCCCGCCGCCTCGCGGGCGACGACCAGCACCGGGCGGTCCTTGCCCCGGCCGTCGTCCTCCTCGAACGGGACCCAGGTCCACACGATCTCTCCGGGGTCCGGGTCGCCGTCGTGGGCCGGGGAGTACTCGGTGCGCACCCGGCCGACCTCGCGCGGGTCCGCCGCGGTGGTCGCGTGCGGGCCGTTACGGCCGGGGACGTTCTCATCGGTGTCGGTAAACGTGCTCACGGGGGAACCCTAGTGCCGCGCCGCGGAAGCCGGGCAGGGGCCAGGACTCGGGCGGGTTCTTCTTCCGCGAGCGGTTCACGGGCGGTGGCTCCGGCCTCTGCTCTCAGGGCCGGCCGCTGCCGCCCGCCGCGCGCAGATCCTCGATGAATTCCACGGCCGCCCGTGCGTTCAACAGCCCGAGCCGGATCGGAGCTTGGCCCGCCACCTTGATCTCCAGCTCGCCGTGGCCCGACGCCTTCACGGACCGTACCTGCGACCACGCGAACTCCCCGCCCTGTCCGTACGGCGGCGTGTGCACCAGCCCGGCGGGCGTGACGGTGAGCCGACCCCGATCGAACCGCACGCTCCCCTCGGTACGCAGCGTCTCCTCGAGGTCGACCTGGATGGCCGGAATGATCCGGTCGTCGATCTCTTCGAACAGCCGGGCCATGCGCCGCACGTGCAGCAGAGTGATCGGCCCGGCGGCCGCCGCGATCCAGATCGTGCCCCGCTCGTAGGTGCGGGTGGTCCGGGTCTGGGCGGCACCCAGTCGCTCGTCCCGGTAGCTCTCCGGGGTGTATTCGGTGGCCCGGATGTCGTCCCAGCGGATGGTGCGATCGGGCCCGGCCTGGGCGGCGAGGAGCAGACCGCCCTGATACACCAGCACGGCCTGCAGGCCCTGGACCGGTGCCAGGCGCCCGTACGCGATCCCGGCCGCTATCGCCACGACGAGGGCAGCCGCCAAGGGCCACCACGTGCCGGCGGCCACACCGGCGCCCATGCCGATGGCCAGGGCCGCACCGCCGATCCACGCCTGCATCGCCAGCGTCACCGGTCGGTACCGCGGGTGCACCGCGACCATTTCTCCCAGGCCGGCCTTCGCGGCCGTCGCCTCGTATTCGTCCGGGTCGATCATGCCAACTCCCCTTGTCGCACAGGCGATCGCGACCATAGCCGACCTGGAGCCGGTCATGTCCAAGGGTCTGCCGAACAGTGGCGCCAACAGGCGGGGCTGGGGGAGTTTCTGCCTGCGCGGTCCGCGGCTCAGCGTGCCAACAGCCGCCGGAGCCAGTCGAGTCGGGCGGCGTGTGCCGTCCGGGACAGGGCCGCATTGGGGGCGAGCGCCTCGAAGCCGTGGAACGCGCCGGGCCAGACGTGGAGTTCGGCCGCCGCACCGGCCTGCCAGAGGCGGGAGGCGTAGGTGACGGTCTCGTCCCGGAAGGTCTCCGCCGAGCCGACGTCGAGGTACGCGGGCGGCAGTGCGGACAGATCGGCGGCGCGGGCCGGGGCGGCGTACGGGGAGACGTCCGGGCCGCCCCGGCGCGCGCCCAGCAGGGCCGTCCAGGCGGTCTCGTTGGCGCTGCGGTCCCACAGGCCGAGTCCCGCCATCTGGTGGCTGGAGACGGTGTCGTTGCGGTCGTCCAGCATCGGGCTCATCAGCAACTGGCCGAGGAGAACGGGTCCTTGCCGGTCGCGGGCGAGCAGCGCCGCGGCCGCCGCGAGTCCGCCGCCCGCGCTGGCCCCCGTGAGGACGACGCGTCGCGGGGCACCGCCGATCTCCGCCGTGTGCGCGGCGGTCCAGACGAGTCCCGCGTAGACGTCCTCGACCGGCGCCGGGTGCGGGTGTTCGGGAGCGAGCCGGTAGTCCACCGACACCACCACCGCGCCCAGCTCCCGCGCCCAGCTCAGGGGGATTTCCACCCCGGCCCGGTCGGTGCCGGCCATCATGCCGCCGCCGTGTACGTGGTAGAGCACCGGCAGCGGGGCCGTCGTACCCGCCGGGCGGCAGACCAGCAGCGGGACTCCGGGGGCGCCCGGCGGTCCCGGCACGGCGTGCTCGCTCACCTCGAAGGCGCCGCCCAGGGTGAGGTCCGGTGCCGCCAGACAGGTGCCGCGCCGGACGGCGCCGAGATCCTCCAGCCGGAAGCCGGGCGCGGCCGCGTCCCCGAGCGACTCCAGGCACGCGGCCAGCTCCGGGTCGAACGGCGGCGGGACCAGGGACACGGCTTCCTCCTCGGACGGGCTGACGCGATCACGGCCGTACGGCCATCGTCCGCATACCCGCGATGCCGCGCACCAGCAGTACCGCGCAGGCGGAAGGTGCGGCTCCTGCGCGCTCGCAGGGCTCGAAAGGCCCGTAGGGACCGGAAGCCGCTCGGTTCCGGTCCCTACGGGTGGTGCGGGGGCCGGCTCAGGCGGCCGCGGCCTGCGTCGCGGTGCTGTGCAGGCGCGCCACGACCTCGGTCAGCTGGGCGGCGACCTCGGCGTCGTCGGCCGGGTGGGTCTCGGCGAAGCGGGTCACCGAGCCGGGGATCGAGAGCTTGATGTCCTCGACGACCTTGCCACCGGCGATACCGGCGGCCTTGCGGGTGTCGTCCTGGGCCCACACGCCGCCGTACTGGCCGAAGGCGGTGCCGATCACGGCGACGGGCTTGCCGCCGAAGGCGCCTGCGCCGTACGGGCGGGACAGCCAGTCGATGGCGTTCTTCAGGACGGCCGGCATGGTGCCGTTGTACTCGGGCGAGAACAGCAGGAACGCGTCGGCGCCCTGAGCGGCCTCGCGCAGCGCCGCGGCGGCGGCCGGGACGCTGCCCTCGACGTCGACGTCCTCGTTGTAGAAGGGCACGTCGGCCAGGCCCTCGAAGATCACGACCTCGGCGCCCTCGGGGGCGAGCTTGGCGGCCGCCTCGGCCAGCTGACGGTTGTGCGAACCGGCACGCAGGCTGCCGACGAGCGCGAGGATACGAACAGACATGGGAAGACTCCAGGGGCTGAAACATCGCCGTTACGATCCGGACCAAGGTCCGTTTAAATTTCTATCACCCTAAACGGACCGGGGTCCAGTTCTGTTCCCGGTGCTTTACGCTGTCTTCATGTCCAGCGCGCCGCAGCCCTTCCCCACGCCGCAGGAGCCCTCCGACGCGCCACCCCTGCTGGAGCTCGGCACCGCTCCCGAGGAACCCTGTCTGCGCGCCGACGCGGCCCGCAACCGCGCCCGGCTGCTGGAGGCCGCCGCCCGGCTGATCGCGGAGCACGGCGTGGCCGGCGTCACCATGGAGGCCGTCGCCGCGGCGGCCAAGGTCGGCAAGGGCACGGTCTTCCGGCGCTTCGGCGACCGCACCGGGCTGCTGACGGCGCTGCTCGACCACTCGGGCCGGCAGCTCCAGGCCGACTTCCTCGGCGGCCCCCCGCCGCTCGGTCCCGGCGCCCCGCCCCTGGAGCGGCTGCGGGCGTTCGGCATCGCGGTGCTCTACCGCTCGGCCGAGCAACTGGAACTGCAGCTCGCCGCCCAGCCGGAGGCCTGCCGCCGCTTCTCCCACCCCGCGACGCAGGCGCTGCGCACCCACGTCGTCATGCTGCTGCGCCAGATCGTGCCGGACGCGGACTGCGAACTGCTCGCCCACACCCTGCTGGCCTCGCTCGACCCGGCCCTCATCCACCATCTGACCCGGCAGCGCGGGCTGCCCATGGCCCGTCTGGAGGCGGCCTGGGTGGACCTGGTCGCACGGGTGACGGGCACCGAGCCGCCTGCCTGACCTTGCCCGCCCTCCCGCAAGGGGCGGACGGCCCTGTCCGGTTTGCCGAACGGCCCTACTGAGCAAGCGAGTTGGTCAAAACACGAACCACGGTCCCCCGCCCGCCACGTCCCCGGACCGCTCTGCCAGGATGCGGTCTGTCATGGTGCAGATACCGAACACTCCCACGAGTGCCGATGTGGCCCGCCTGGCCGGCGTCTCGCGCGCGACCGTGTCCTACGTCCTCAACAACACCGACGCCGTGCGGATCAGCGAACCCACGCGGCGGCGCGTCCACGAGGCCGCGCGGGAACTCGGGTACGTCCCCCACGCCGCCGCCCGCAGCCTGCGCGCCGGCCGCAGCCGTCTGGTCCTCATGCCGGCCCCGGCGGTCCCGGTCGGACCTCTGTACAGCGCGTTCCTCAACGACGTCCACAGCGCCCTGGGGCGGCTCGACTACACCGTCGTCCAGTACGGCTCCGTCGGCCTCCAGGGCGACGAAGCCGCCCGCGCCTGGGCGGAGTTGCGGCCCGTGGCCGTCCTGGTGCCCGGCACCGGGCTCGGACCGCAGGGCGTGGCCCTCCTCAAACGCTCCGGCGTCCGCGCGGTCGTCACCCTCGGTCCCGAACGCGTCGAGGGCGCGCACGCCCTGCTGATGGACCATGACGCCGTGGGCCGCTGCGCGGCGGCCCACCTGTACGAGCGCGGCAGACGGCGGATCGGGGTCGTCGTGCCTCGGGAACCGGGCCTGGAGGCCTGTTCGGGGCCCCGGCTCGCCGGCGCCCGCCGGGCGCTGCGCGGCACCGGGGCGAGCGTCACCGCCGTACCGCTCGCCTACACGGAGCGGGCCGCCGCCGAACTCGTGGACCACTGGCCCGATGTGGACGCGGTGTTCGCCTACAACGACGAGTACGCCATGCTGCTGATGCGCGCCCTCCAGGACGCGGGGCGGCGCATCCCCGAGGACGTGGCCGTGATCGGTGCCGACGACCTGATGCTCGGCCGGCTGCTGCGACCCCGGCTGAGCACCGTGCGCATCGAACTGCCCTCGGGTCTGGACCTCGCGGCCCTGGTCGACCGCGCGGTCCGCGATCCGGGCGGCGAACCGGAGGTGCACCGGGTCCTGGGCTCCTCGGTCGTACGCCGCGAGTCCACCTGAACCCGGCCCGCCACCCCCGGCACCGCTACTCCGCCTGGCTCTCCCGGTCCGCGATGCTCTTGCGGACCTCGTCCATGTCCAGCCCGCGCGCCTGGCCGATGACGTCCGTCAGGGCCGCCTCGGGCAGCGCACCCGGCTGGGCGAACACGGCCACCCGGTCCCGCACGATCATCAGCGTCGGGATCGACTGGATGCCGAAGGACTGCGCCAGCTCCGGCTGGGCCTCGGTGTCCACCTTGCCGAACACCAGGTCCGGGTTGTCCTCGGCGGCCTTCTCGTACACCGGCGCGAACTGCCGGCACGGCCCGCACCAGGACGCCCAGAAGTCGATGAGTACGAAGTCGTTCTCCGTGACCGTCTGGTCGAAGTTGTCCTTGGTCAGCTCCACGGTGCTGCTCATGGCCTGGTTCCCTCTTCCTGGTGTGGGGTGTGCCGATGGCGCAAACACGGCCGTCGGACCGGCTATTCCGGGCAGTGTCCCCGCCGGTGCGGGCACGGCGCACGCGCACCGCAGGGCCCTCGCGCGGCCGGGCGCCCGTGTGCGCGCTCGTACCCATGTGGCCACAGCGCACACCACCCACCAGACTGACCCCATGACGGAAACGACGGAATCGGAAACCATCGCGTACGACGTCGTGGTGCTCGGGGCCGGGCCCGTGGGGGAGAACGTCGCCGACCGCACCCGAGCGGCCGGCCTCACCACCGCGATCGTGGAGAGCGAACTGGTCGGCGGCGAGTGCTCCTACTGGGCGTGTATGCCCAGCAAGGCGCTGCTCAGGCCGGTCATCGCCCGTGCGGACGCCCGCCGGCTGCCCGGCCTCGCCGCGGCGGTCCAGGGCCCCCTCGACGCCCCGGCCGTACTGAAGCGCCGCGACGACTTCACTTCGCACTGGCAGGACGACGGGCAGGTGGACTGGCTGGAGGGCATCGGCGCCGACCTCTACCGCGGCCACGGCCGCCTCGCGGGCCCGCGCAGGGTCACGGTCACCGTGTCCGACGGCGGCGTCACCACCCTCACCGCCCGGCACGCGGTCGTCGTCTGCACCGGCACCCGCGCCCAGCTGCCCGATCTGCCGGGACTCGCCGAGGCGCGACCGTGGACCAGCCGCGAGGCCACCAGCGCGGACACGGCACCCGGCCGGCTGATCGTCGTCGGCGGCGGTGTCGTCGCCGCCGAGATGGCCACCGCCTGGGCGGCGCTCGGCAGCCGGGTCACCCTGCTGGTGCGCGGCAAGGGCCTGCTCGGCCGGATGGAGCCGTTCGCCGGGGAACTGGTCGCCGAGGCGCTCACCGAGGCCGGCGTGGACGTGCGCACCGGGGTCTCCGTCACGTCCGTCACGCGGGAGGACGGCACCGTCGTGGCCGCCACTCGTACGGGTGAGCGGTTCGAGGCCGACGAGATCCTCTTCGCCACCGGCCGCGTCCCCCAGACCGACGACATCGGCCTCGACACCGTCGGCCTGGAACCCGGCTCCTGGCTGGAGGTCGACGACACCCTCCGGGTCACCGGGACCGACTGGCTGTACGCCGCCGGTGACGTCAACCACCGCGCGCTCCTCACCCACCAGGGCAAGTACCAGGCCCGGATCGCGGGCGCGGCCATCGGCGCCCGCGCGGCCGGCACCCCGCTGCTCGACAGCCCCTGGGGTCCGCACGCGGCCACCGCCGACCACGGGGCCGTGCCCCAGGTCGTGTTCACCGACCCGGAGGCCGCCGCGGTCGGCCTCTCCCTCGCCGAGGCGGAGGAGGCCGGATACCGGGTCCGCGCGGTGGACGTCGAGTTCTCCTCCGTCGCCGGGGCGGCCCTGTACGGCGACGGCTACAAGGGCCGCGCCCGCATGGTCGTGGACCTGGAGGAGGAGGTCCTGCGGGGCGTCACCTTCGTCGGCCCCGGCGTCGGCGAACTCATCCACTCGGCCACGATCGCCGTCGCGGGCCACGTCCCGGTCAGCCGCCTGTGGCACGTGGTCCCGTCGTACCCGACGCTCAGCGAGGTGTGGCTGCGGCTGCTGGAGGCGTACCGGGACAACTGACGGAAGCCTTACGGCAGTTCGAAGCCGAGGGCGGTCGCCGCCGTGGCCGGGGTCGGCTGGGACCACAGGGCGGCGACCGCCTCGTTGGTGGACAGCGAGCGCGGCTCGGCGCGGTCGAGGTAGAGCGTGCCGTCGAGGTGGTCCGTCTCGTGCTGCACGATACGGGCGGGCCACCCGGTGAACACCTCGTCCACCGGGCGTCCCCGCTCGTCCTCGGCGCGCAGCCGCACCTCGGCGTGCCGGGCGACCACCGCCTGCCAGCCGGGCACGCTCAGGCAGCCCTCGAAGAACGCGGCGCGCGCGGTGCCGACGGGTTCGTACACGGGGTTGACCAGCACCCGGAAGGGCTGCGGGCGCCGCCCCCGGACCGCGGCGATCTCCTCCGGCACCGGCGCCGGGTCCTCCAGGACCGCGATCCGCAGTTCCACGCCGACCTGGGGCGCGGCGAGGCCCACGCCCGGCGCGGCGTGCATGGTCAGGCGCAGCGCCTCGACGAAGCGGGCCAGCAGGGCGGGGCCGAGCTGGCCGTCGTACGGCTCGGTGGGGCGGCGCAGCACCGGCCGGCCGGCGGCGACGATGGGCAGGGGGCCGCCGGCGGCGAGGAGTTCCTCGACCCGTTCGGCGAGCGGCGCGTGATCACGGTCGGGTGCCATCGCGCCAGGATGCCACGGTGGCCCGCTCGGGGACGAGGCGCGCGGGCCGGTGCCGGGGCATGCCGCGCAGCGGGGCGGCGAGTCGCCTCCGGGCCGTGGCAGGGCGCCTCAGTGCTGCGGGAAGTCGCCCGCCAGCGCGGCGGCGATGCGCAGGTGCTGCTCCGCCTCCTCGTGCCGCGCCTGCCGTTGGAGGGTGCGGCCCAGCATCAGCCGGGCGTAGTGCTCCACCGGGTCGCGCTCCACGATCAGCCGCAGCTGGTCCTCGGCCCGCCGCAGCTGCGCGGAGTGATAGTAGGCGCGGGCCAGCAGCAGCCGGGGCCCGGTCTGCTCCGGCACTTCCTCCGCCAGGGCGGCCAGCACGCGCGCCGCGCCCGCGTAGTCCTTGGCCGCGAAGAACGCCTGGGCACGCTCCCAGCGCTCGGCGGCGGTGCCGTGGTCGTAGTACTGGTCGTACTGGTCCTCGTACGTGGTCTCCACTGGTGACCTCCTTCGGCGGTTCCGGCGGATCTAACGGCGCCCAGTAGTTGAATATTCCACCATCCGCCTTCCGTTCCCCCGCCGGTAGCCGTGGGGCGACTCACACGAGGGGGATCTCCTGAATCAGGGCGAATTGATAGCCTTTCACCTTCGTGTTCCCTGTCCGCTTCCCCGTCCGCAGCGCCGAAGGAGAATGACGTATGGGCGTTCTGGAGACGATCCACGGCCCGCAGGACCTGAAGAAGCTCGACGCCGGTGAACTCGGGGCGCTGGCGGGGGAGATCCGCGAGTTCCTCGTCAGCGCCGTCTCCCGCACCGGGGGGCACCTGGGCCCGAACCTCGGCGTCGTCGAGCTGACCATCGCGCTGCACCGGGTCTTCGAGTCCCCGAAGGACCGCATCGTCTTCGACGTCGGCCACCAGACCTATGTGCACAAGCTGCTGACCGGCCGCCAGGACTTCTCCAGGCTCCGCAAGGAGGGCGGCCTGTCGGGGTATCCCAGCCGCGCCGAGTCGCCGCACGACATCGTGGAGAACCAGCACGCCTCCGCCGCCCTGAGCTGGGCCGACGGCATCGCCAAGGCCGACCGCCTGACCGGCCGGCGCGACCGCTCCGTCGTCGCGGTGGTCGGGGACGGCGCGCTCACCGGCGGCATGACCTGGGAGGCGCTGAACAACATCGCCGCCGACAAGACCCTCCCCCTGGTCATCGTGGTCAACGACAACGGCCACTCGTACAACCCCACCATCGGCGGCCTCGCCAGCCACCTGGCGGCCCTGCGGACGACGGACGGCTACGAGCAGTTCCTGGAGCGCACCAAGGCCGTCCTCGACCGCACCCCGATCGTCGGCCGCTCGGTCTACGACGCGCTGCACGGCGCGAAGAAGGGCCTGAAGGACTTCATCGCCCCGCAGGGCATGTTCGAGGACCTGGGCCTGAAGTACGTCGGCCCGATCGACGGCCACGACATCGAGGCGCTGGAGTCGGCGCTGGCCCGCGCCAAGCGGTTCGGCGGCCCGGTCATCGTGCACTGCATCACCGAGAAGGGCCGCGGCTACAGCTTCGCCGAGGAGTCCGACGAGCGCTTCCACCAGGTCAAGGTGATCGACCCGGACACCGGCAAGCCGGTCACCGTCGCCGGCAAGGACTGGACCGGCGTCTTCGGCGAGGAACTGGTCCGGCTCGGCGCCGAGCGCGAGGACATCGTGGCGATCACCGCGGCGATGCGCGGCTCCACCGGCCTCGCCCCCTTCGCCGAGCGCTTCCCCGACCGCTTCTTCGACGTCGGCATCGCCGAGCAGCACGCCGCCGCCTCCGCGGCCGGCCTCGCCACCGCCGGGCTGCACCCGGTCGTCGCCGTCTACGCGACCTTCCTCAACCGCTGCTTCGACCAGCTCCTGATGGACGTGGCGCTGCACCGCTGCGCGGTGACCTTCATGCTGGACCGCGCGGGCATCACCGGCGACGACGGCGCCTCGCACAACGGCATGTGGGACATGGCCGTCCTCCAGGTCGTGCCGGGCCTGCGGATCGCCGCACCGCGCGACGCGACGCAGTTGCGGGTCCAGATGCGCGAGGCCGTCGAGGTGGCGGACGGGCCCACGGTGGTGCGCTACTCCAAGGGCACGGTCGGCCCCGAGGTGGCCGCCGTCGGCACGATCGCCGGCATGGACGTGCTCCGGGGCTCCGCCGAGGAGGGCGCCGATGTCCTCGTCGTCTCCGTCGGCGCGCTCGCCCCGATGTGCCTGGAGGTCGCCGACCGGCTCGCCGAACAGGGCATCTGCGCGACCGTCCTCGACCCGCGCTGGATCAAGCCGGTGAACGCGGCCCTGCCCGGCATCGCCGCCCGGCACCGGCTCGTCGTCACCGTCGAGGACGGGGTGCGGGCCGGCGGTGTCGGCGCCGCCGTCGCGCAGGCCCTGCGCGATGCCGAGGTGGACGTTCCCGTACGGGACTTCGGTGTCCCCGCCGAGTTCCTCGAGCACGCCGAACGCGGCCGGGTCCTGGCCCGTGTCGGGCTGACGGCCGCGGATGTCGCCCGCCGCGTCTCGGGCGTCTTCGCGGGCCTCGGCCGCGACGAGATGGTCTTCCCCGGCTGAGCGGAGACCCCGCTCCAGCCGACGGCGGCCCGGGGCCCGGCCGCGGCCGGTGCCGGCTTCGGGCCCGGCTGCGGCCGGTGCCGGCCTCGGACTCCCGCCAAGACTGGTGCGGACTCGGACTCCCGGCCACGGCGGGTGGTGTCGGCTTCGGACTCCCGGCCACGGCGGGTGGTGTCGGCTTCGGAGTCTCGGTCATGGCGATCCGTGTCGGCTTCGGGCTCCCGGTCACGGTGAGCGGTGCCGCCTCGGCTCCCCGGCCACGGTGGCTGATACCAGCCTCGGACTCCCGGCCACGGTGACCGGTGCCGCTTCGGAGTCTCGGCCGTGGCGGGTGATGTCGGCCTTGGACCCCCGGCCACGGCGAGCGGTGCCGCCTTGGACCCCCGGCCACGGTGACTGATGCTGGCTTCGGACTCCCGGCCGCGGCCACCGATGCCGCCTCGGCCCCCCGGCCATGGCGACCGATGCCGACCTCGGGCCCCTGGCCGCAGCCGATGGCGTGGGGCCGCCCCGGTGTCCCGGATCCGGCTGATGCCGGGCTCCGGGACCAGTCCCTGCCGGCCTCGGCCTCGGGAGCCCGGCCTCCTGGCGTCGGCGGCCTGCGAGAGTCCTCGTGGCTCCTGTGGGCCGCCGGTGGCGACCCGTGTCAGCGATGGATCGGCAGCGGTGTCGTCTCCCCCAGCCGTCGCCCCGTGCCGCCCCACCGCAGGGCGATGACCTCCGCCATGATGGCCACCGCCGTCTCCTCCGGCGTGCGGGCACCCAGGTCGAGTCCGATGGGTGAGGACAGCCGGGACAGCTCCGCCTCGCTCATGCCCTCCTCGCGCAGCCGCCGCAGCCGGTCCTCGTGGGTGCGGCGGCTGCCCATCGCGCCGATGTAGCGGGCGGGCGTGCGCAGCGCCCGCCGGAGCAGCGGCACGTCGAACTTCGGGTCGTGGGTGAGGACGCAGATCACCGTGTTGCCGTCCACCTCGGCCGACTCCAGATACCGGTGCGGCCAGTCCACCACCAGCTCGTCCGCGTCCGGGAAGCGGCGGCGGGTGGCGAACACCGGGCGGGCGTCGCAGACGGTGACGTGATAGCCGAGGAACTTGCCGATCCGGGCCACTGCGGACGCGAAGTCGATGGCGCCGAACACCAGCAGCCGCGGCGGCGGCGCGAAGGACTCCACGAACACGGCGACGTCGTCGCGCCGCTCCTCACCCGCGCGCCCGACCCGCACCACCCCGGTACCGCCCTGCGCCAGCAGCCCCTGCGCCCGCTCGGCCACCGCGGCGTCGAGGCGGGCGTCACCGAGTGTGCCCCGCGCATCCGACGGCGTGACGATCAGCTGGCCGGCGGGCGCGGCCGCGGGTTCCGGCTCCGCGCCGCCGCCCTCGGCCGGCAGCGGCGACACCACCGCGACCGGCCGTCCCGCGCCGATCGCCTCCAGCACGTCCGGCAGCCCCGGAAAGCGGCCCGCGCCCGCCGGCCGCACCAGGATCTCGATGATCCCGCCGCAGGTCAGGCCGACCGCCAGCGCGTCGTCGTCGCTGACGCCGTAGGTCACCAGGGCGGCCCTGCCGCTCTCCAGGACCTCGCGCGCCAACTCGTACACCGCGCCCTCGACGCAGCCGCCGGAGACGCTCCCGATCACCTCGCCGTCCTCGGCGACCGCCAGCGACGAGCCGGCCTGGCGGGGCGCCGACTTCCAGGTCCGTACGACCGTCGCCACCGCGAACCGCTTGCCCGCCGCACTCCAGGAGGAGAGGCCCTGAGCGATGTCCCGCATCCGTGTGCCTCCTTCGGCGGCGTCCACGACCGCCACAGCCACCGCATACCCGTCCGGGCCTCTGTACAGGCCGAAAGGCGGCCCCGGCCCTGGTGCCCGGCCCCGGCCCACACCCCGTGACGGCCGTTGTCACCCGCCCGGCGTCCGGATCACGCGCATGCCGCCGGCCGCATGTCAACGGCAGCTTAAGTCTTCGCTCAAGTGACCGCGCCCCGCGTGGCAGGGCAAGTTAAGCAAAGGCTTAAGCAGCGATTGACACCCCGCCCGGACGGAGGCGCAATGATCTTTGGACAACGGCGCCCGACACGCCCGGCCGCCCGCCGGGCGGGAGGGGGAGTGCGGTATGCAGGTTCCCGCTCCGTTCGAGTACCAGCGCGTGGGCACGGTGGACGAGGCGGTCACGCTCCTGGACCGGCTCGGCGACACCGCCCGGCTGGTGGCCGGCGGGCACAGCCTCATCCCGATGATGAAACTCAGGCTGGCCAACTTCGAGTACCTGATCGATATCAACGACCTGCACGACGAGCTGGGCTACATCCGCGTCGAACCCGGACTGATCCGCATTGGCGCGATGACCCGGCACCGCGAACTGCTGGAGTCCGCCGAACTCGCCGCCGCCTTCCCGATCTTCCGCGACGCCGAACGGGTGATCGCCGACCCGGTGGTGCGCAACCGGGGCACGCTGGGCGGCTCCCTGTGCCAGGCGGACCCCTCCGAGGACCTGTCGGCGGTGTGCACCACGCTGGACGCCTCCTGTGTGATCCGCGGCATGGACGGCGAGCGGGTGGTCCCCATGGAGGAGTTCCACCAGGGCCCGTACGAGACCGCGGTCGGCGACGCGGAGATCCTCACCGAGGTCCGCTTCCCGGTCCGCCCGCGCGGATCCAGCGCCTACGAGAAGGTCGAGCGGCGCGCCGGGGACTGGGCGGTGGTCTCCGCGGGCGCGGCCCTCTGGCTGGACGGGAGCGGGCTGATCGCCGACGCCCGCGTCGGCCTCGCCGCCGTCGGACCCGACACCGCGGGCATCCGCGGAATCGCCGGCGCCCTGCGCGGCCGGCCGCCCGCGGGGGAACTGTGGGCGCGGGCCGGGGACATCGCCGCCGAGTCCTGCTCCCCGGTCACCGACCGCCGCGGCAGCGCCGAGTACAAGCGGCATCTGGCCCGCGAGCTGACGATGCGCGTCCTGCGCCGTGCCGTGGCCCGGATCAACGGACAGGAGGTGTGACCGTGCAGGTCACCATGACCGTCAACGGCGAAGAGGTCACACGGGAGATCGAGGGGCGGCTGCTGCTGGTGCACTTCCTGCGCGACCACCTCCGGCTGACCGGCACCCACTGGGGCTGCGACACCAGCAACTGCGGCACCTGCGTGGTCTGGCTGGACGGCGAACCCGTCAAGTCCTGCACGGTACTGGCCGCGATGGCGGGCGGCCACGAGGTACGCACCGTCGAGGGACTGGAGCAGGACGGCGAACTCGACCCGGTCCAGCGCGGGTTCATGGAATGCCACGGACTCCAGTGCGGCTTCTGCACCCCCGGCATGATGATGACCGCGCGCGCCCTGCTCGACCGCAACCCGGACCCCTGCGACGAGGAGATCCGCGAGGCCATCTCGGGCCAGATCTGCCGCTGCACCGGCTACGCCACCATCGTCCGCTCGATCCGCTGGGCCGCCGCCGAACAGGCCGGCACCCGCACCACCGTCGAGGAGCCCGAGCGGACCACCGCACCGGCCGGCGGCCCCGGACCCTGCGCCGCGCCGACCTCGGGGAGCGCCCCATGACCACCGTCGCCGGCAACGGCCGCCGCACCGCCTTCGTCGACAACGACCGCAAGCCCAACGGCCACGGCCGGATGCTGCGCAAGGAGGACCCCCGCTTCGTCCGCGGCCGGGGCCGCTACGTGGACGACCTCCAGCTGCCCGGCATGCTGCACCTCGCCGTCCTGCGCTCCCCGCTCGCCCACGCCCGCATCGTCTCCGTCGACACCACCCTCGCCGAGGCCCACCCCAAGGTCCGCCTGGTGGTCACCGGAGCGATGCTCGCCGAGAAGGGCCTGGCCTGGATGCCGACCCTGTCGAACGACGTGCAGGCCGTCCTCGCCACCGACAAGGTCCGCTTCCAGGGCCAGGAGGTCGCCTTCGTCGTCGCCGAGGACCGGTACGCGGCACGCGACGCCCTTGAACTGATCGACGTCGCGTACGAACCGCTGGACGCGGTGATCGACGTACGCACCGCCCTCTCGCCCGACGCTCCGGTCATCCGCGACGACCTGGAGGGCAAGAGCGACAACCACGTCTTCGACTGGGAGACCGGCGACGCGGCCGCCACCGACGAGGTGTTCCGGCGCGCGGACGTGGTCGTCTCGCAGGACATCGTCTACCCGAGGGTGCACCCGGCACCCATGGAGACCTGCGGCGCGGTCGCCGACTACGACGCGGTCGACGGCAAGCTCACCCTGTGGTCCACCACGCAGGCACCGCACGCCCACCGCACCCTGTACGCGATCGTCGCCGGACTGCCCGAGCACAAGATCCGCGTGGTCTCCCCGGACATCGGCGGCGGCTTCGGCAACAAGGTGCCGATCTATCCGGGCTACGTGTGCGCGATCGTCGGCTCGCTGCTCACCGGCAAGCCGGTGAAGTGGGTGGAGGACCGCGCCGAGAACCTGATCAGCACCGGCTTCGCCCGCGACTACCTCATGCGCGGCGAGATCGCGGCCACCCGCGAGGGCAGGATCCTCGCCATCCGCACCCACGTCCTCGCCGACCACGGCGCGTTCAACGGCGTCGCCGCGCCCGTGAAGTACCCGGCCGGCTTCTTCGGCGTCTTCACCGGCAGCTACGACCTGGATGCCGCCTACTGCAAGATGACGGCGGTCTACACCAACAAGGCGCCCGGCGGGGTGGCGTACGCCTGCTCCTTCCGCATCACCGAGGCGGTCTACCTGGTCGAACGGATCGTCGACTGCCTCGCCGCCGAACTCCGGATGGACCCGATCGAGCTGCGGATGAAGAACTTCATCCGCCCCGAGCAGTTCCCGTACCGCACCAAGACCGGCTGGGTGTACGACTCCGGGAACTACGCCCCGACCATGGAGCTGGCCAAAAGGCTCGCCGGATACGACGAGTTGCGCGCCGAGCAGGCCGAGAAGCGGGCCCGCGGCGAGCTCATGGGCATCGGGGTGTCCTTCTTCACCGAGGCGGTCGGCGCCGGGCCCCGCAAGGACATGGACATCCTGGGCCTCGGCATGGCCGACGGCTGCGAACTGCGGGTCCACCCCACCGGGAAGGCCGTCGTGCGGCTGTCGGTGCAGTCCCAGGGGCAGGGCCACGAGACGACGTTCGCGCAGATCGTCGCCGAGGAACTAGGGATCCCGCCGCAGGACGTCGAGGTCGTGCACGGCGACACCGACCAGACCCCGTTCGGCCTCGGCACGTACGGCAGCCGCTCCACCCCGGTCTCGGGCGCGGCCGCCGCGCTGGTCGCCCGCAAGGTCCGCGACAAGGCACGGCTGATCGCCTCCGGCATGCTGGAGGTCTCGGTCGCCGACCTGGAATGGGAGAAGGGCTCCTTCAGGGTGGCCGGCGACCCGGACGCCTCGGTGACCATCCAGGACATCGCGATGCGGGCGCACGGCGCGGGCGACCTGCCCGAGGGCGTCGAGGGCGGTCTGGAGGCGCAGATCTGCTACAACCCGGAGAACCTCACCTATCCGCACGGCGCCTACATCTGCGTGGTCGACATCGATCCGGGCACCGCGAAGGTGACGGTACGGCGGTTCGTGGCGGTCGACGACTGCGGCACCCGCATCAATCCGATGATCATCGAGGGACAGGTGCACGGCGGGCTCACCGACGGTGTCGGCATGGCGCTGATGGAGATGATCGCCTTCGACGAGGACGGCAACTGCCTCAGCGGCTCCCTGATGGACTACCTCATCCCCACGGCCCTCGAAGTACCGGACTGGGAGACCGGGTTCACGGTCACGCCGTCCCCGCACCACCCGATCGGCGCCAAGGGCGTGGGCGAGTCCGCGACCGTCGGCTCCCCGCCGGCGATCGTCAACGCGGTGGTCGACGCGCTGGCCCCGTTCGGGATCCGGCACGCCGACATGCCGCTGACCCCCTCGCGGGTCTGGGAGGCGATGCAGGGCCGGCCCCTCCCGCCGATCTGACGGGCGGCGCGGCGCACGGGAGGACAGGAGGAACAGCAGACGGTGACGGGAGTCGAGGAGGTGACCGGGGTGCCCGAGACGGTGAGCGCGCGTGCGCTCGAACTGGCCCGGCGGCGCGTGCCGTTCGTGCACGCCCGCGTGGTGCGCGCCCAGGCGCCCGCGTCCGCGCATCCGGGCGACGAGGCGATCGTGTACGGCGACGGCACGATCGACGGCTTCGTCGGCGGGATGTGCGCCGAGGGCTCGGTGCGAACGGCGGCACTGGGCGCCCTCAACGGCGGCGGGCCGCTGCTGCTGCGGGTGCTGCCGGCGGGCGAGGCGGCCTTCCCGGACACCCCCGGCGCGAAGGTCGTGGTCAACCCCTGCCTGTCCGGCGGCGCGCTGGAGATCTTCCTGGAACCGGTGCTCCCGCCGCCCCTGATCGAGGTCGTCGGCACCACCCCGATCGCGGAAGCCTTCATCGCCCTCGCCGACGTCCTCGGGTACGCCACCGCGCGCTCCCTGCCCGAGGGGCCGCCCGCCGGGCACACCGGCGCGGTGATCGTGGCCGCGCAGGGGCGCGGCGACGCGGAGGCGCTGCGCGCCGCCCTGGACGCCGACGTGCCGCACATCGCCCTGGTCGCCAGCCGCCGCCGGGGCGCCGCCCTGCTGGACGAACTCGGCCTCGGCGCGGCGGAGCGAGCCCGTATCCACACCCCGGCCGGCCTCGACATCGGCGCCCGCACGGCGCCCGAGGTGGCGCTGGCCATCCTGGCCGAGGTGGTGGAGTCCGTACGCGCGCGCCACGCGCCCCCGCCGACCGCACTGCCAGAACAGCCGGCCCAGGTCGTCGACCCGGTGTGCGGGATGACGGTGACCGTCACCGCCGGTACTCCTCATCTCGCCGCCGGGGACAAGGAGTTCTGGTTCTGCGGCACCGGCTGCCGGGACCGCTGCGCGGCGGGGCTGGTGGGTTGACGCGTGAGCGGACTCTTCCGGGACGCCGAGGACGTACGGCGCCGCCTCGCCGAAGTCGGCCACCTCGTGGACGAGGGCACCGCCACCGCCCTCTACCTGGCCACCGTCCTCGACCGCCCGCTGCTCCTGGAGGGCGAGCCGGGCGTCGGCAAGACCAGCGCCGCCAAGTCGCTCGCCGAGGCCCTCGCCACCCCGCTGATCCGCGTCCAGTGCTACGAGGGGCTGACGGCCGGCGAGGCGCTGTACGAGTGGAACTACCAGCGCCAGCTGCTCGCCGTGCGGCTCACCGAGGCGCGCGGGCAGCACCTGGCCGACGCCGACCTGTTCACCGAGGAGTTCCTGCTGGACCGGCCGCTGCTGCGCGCCGTACGCCATCAGGGGCCGCTGCCGCCGGTACTGCTGATCGACGAGATCGACCGCGCGGACGACGAATTCGAGGCGCTGCTGTTCGAGTTCCTGGGGGAGTGGAGCATCACCATCCCGGAGCTGGGCACCTTCGCCGCCGCCCGGCCCCCGGTGGTGGTCCTCACCTCCAACCGCAGCCGCGAACTCCACGACGCGCTGCGCCGCCGCTGCCTCTACCACTGGATCGACTATCCCGGCCCCGAGCGCGCGGCAGAGATCCTGCGCCGCTCGGTGCCGGCCGCGAACGAACCGCTGATCGCGTCCGCCACCGCGTTCATCGGCAAGGTCCGCGCGCTGGACCTGGACAAGGCGCCCGGCCTGGCGGAGGCCATCGACTGGGTCTCCGCCCTGGCCGCGCTGCGCGTGTCCCGGCTGGCCCGCCGTGATGTGATCAGCACCCTCAGCGCGGTCGCCAAGAGCCCCGACGACCGTACGGCCGTCACCGGGGCCCTCGGCGAACTCGGCTACCCCGAAGAAGCGAGGAGACCGTAAGCCATGAAGATCGACAACGAGTTCCGGGTGGACGCGCCCCTGGACCGGGCCTGGCGGGCGCTCACCGATCTGGAGAGCCTCGCCCCGTGTATGCCCGGCGCCCAGCTCACCGGGGTCGACGGCGATGTCTACCGCGGCAAGGTGAAGGTGAAGGTCGGGCCGGTGATCAGCCAGTTCCAGGGCACGGCGCGCTTCACCGAGCAGGACGAGGCCACCCACAGCGCGGTCATCAGCGCCTCCGGCAAGGACGTCCGCGGCCAGGGGAACGCCTCCGCGCTCGTGCACGCCCGGCTGCGGCCCGACGGGACGGGCACGGCGGTCAGCGTCAGCACCGACCTGAACATCAGCGGGAAGCTCGCCCAGTTCGGCAGCGGCATGATCAAGGAGATCTCCGAGAAGCTGTTCGCGCAGTTCATGGCGAACGTGGAGGAGCAACTGCTGCACAAGCCGGAGGCGGCGGAACCGGCGGCTGCACCGGGGGCGACGCAGGCCACCGCGCAGCCCCCGGCGGCGGCCCCGCCCACCTCCGCGCCCTCGCCCGCGGCCACCGCCGAGCCGACCGCTTCGGAGCCGTCCAGCGCCCAGCCGAGCGCTTCGGAGCCAGCCACCGCCGAGCCGGGCGCCGTAAAGCCGTCCGCCGCCGAGCGGGCTGCCACGGAACCGGCCGCCGCCGGGGCCGTACGGCCCTCGCCGTCCCCGCGGTCCGAGGCCGCCGCCGTGCCCCGGCCGCAGCAGCAGCCCGCGCGGGAGAACGAGCCCCTGGACCTGATGCGGTACGCCGGGAGGTCGGTCTCCAGGCGGCTGGTCCCGGTGGCCGTCGGCGCGGTCGTCGGCGGTGCGGTGACCTACTGGGCGGTGCAGCGGAACCGGAGCCCGGCGCGATGATGCCGGCCGGGCCGTTCCTGCCCGCCGTCGACCGGGCCGCGTTCGCCGTGGCGCTCGCCGACCGGCTGCGGGGCCGGGGCGTGCCCGTGGGGCTGACCGCCGCGCGGGACTTCGTCGCCGCGCTGGCCGCGTCCTGGCCCACCACCCGGACCGCCCTGTACTGGACGGCCCGCGTCACCCTGGTCCGCGACCAGCCGTACCTGGCCCGCTTCGACGAGGTCTTCGCCGCGGTGTTCGGTGAAGCCGTCCTCTCCCTCGACCCGCACGCCCGCCGCACCCCACGCAGCCTCGCGCGGCAGGCCGGGGACGAGGTGCGCGCCCCGCTGCCCGCGGGCGCGTGCGGCGATCCGGCCGCGGACACGGGGCTGCCGTGGGTGACGCTGCCGCCGGTGGCGGGGGCGGCCGGGCCGAGCGAGGAGCACGCACCGCCCCTGCCGCAGCGGCTGCCGACCGAGCTGGCCGGCGCCGTGGACACACCGTTCGAGCGGCTGGGGGAGCGGGAGGCGGCGCTGCTCGGGCAGTGGCTGGAGACGGGGCTGCGGCAGTGGCCGACCCGCCGCTCCCGCCGGTACGCGCGGCGTCCGGGCGGGCCCAGGGTGGCGATCCGGGAGACGGTGGCCCTCTCTCGTCGTACCGGCTGGGAACCGGTACGACTCGTCCGTGCGGGCCCCCTCGACCGGCCCCGCCGGGTGGTGGTCCTGTGCGACGTGAGCCGCTCCATGCAGGCGCAGGCGGTGGCCTACCTGCATCTGATGCGGGCGCTCACCCTGACCACGCGGGCCGAGGTGTTCGCCTTCGCCACCTCGCTGACCCGGCTCACCGACGTCCTCGCGCACCACTCCGCCGAGACGGCCTTCGAGGAGGCGTCGCGGCGGGTCGCCGACCGGTTCGGCGGCACCCGGATCGCGCACTGCCTGGAGACCCTGCTCGCCTCCCACCACGGGGGCGCGCTGCGCGGCGCGGTCGTCCTGATCGCCTCCGACGGCTGGGACGGCGATCCGCCCGCACGCCTCGCCGCCGCCATGGCCCGGCTGCGCCGCCGCGCTCATACGGTCGTCTGGCTCAACCCCCGCGCGGGCGCGCCGGGTTACCTCCCGCGCACCACGACGATGATCGCCGCGCTGCCGTACATCGACCTGCTCCTTGCGGCGGACACCTTCGCCTCCCTCCTCCGCGTCCCCCCGGAAGTCGCCCGGCTGACGGGACCGCGCGGGCACGGCCGGAGACCTGCATCCCTCACCAGGTCACCTGGGCCCCTCAGCTCCACAGCGTCACATGGATCGCCGGGCGGAACCGGCCCGCCGTGACACCGGCGCCGCGGAGCATGGCCTGGGTGGCGCGGGGGGTGGTGACGAAGCGGCGGAGTTCGGCGGCGGCCGGCGGGGCCTCGCGGTCGCCGAGGGCGAGGAGGTTCCAGGAGCCGCGCGCGGGCAGCTGGGGCCCGCCGATCTGCCGGAGGTCCCCGTCGGCGAGGTCCTTGCCGACGGCGAACGTCACCGCCAGTGCCACCCCGGTGCCGTGCTTGGCCTCGTCCACCGCCGCGGTGTGGCTCTGGAAGATCCGCTGGTGCTCCTCGGGAATCTGGAGCCGCCGCAGCACCGACGGCACTATCCCGGCGCGCCCCACCGCGGAGGGCCCGAGCAGCCAGGTCTGCTCACGCAGCTCCGCCAGCTGGGCCGGGGCGGTGCGGGAGGCCAGGGGATGAGCGGCGCCGACGACCGCGATCATCTGGTAGTTGAGGAAGTGCGTGCAACTCATCGAGGCGTCCACGGTGGCGGGCCGGGGCCCGATGGCCACGTCCACCGCCCGCTCGGTCAGCAGCAGCGGGAAGCGCTGCGGATCGTGCACGCTCAGCTCGACGTCGAGATCGTCGGCCCGCCCCGCGAACAGTTCGATCAGGCCGGGCGCCGCGTACTCGGCGAACAGGCTCGACGTGGCGACGCGCAGCAGCCGCCGCCCGGCCCCGGCCTGCTGCACCTCCAGCACGGTCTGGTCCTGGAGGCCCAGCATCTGCGCCGCCCGGCTGGCGAGCCGCAGCCCGCCCGGAGTGAACGCCAGCCCGCTGCCGGTGCGGGTGAACAGCTTGTCGCCGAGTTCCCGGCGCAGATGGGCGATGTGCAGCGAGACGGCGGCCTCGCTCACCGCGAGGTCCGCCGCCGCTGCCTTCACGGAGCCGAGCCGGACGGTCGCCGAGAACGCCCGCAGCTGTGCCGGGGTCAACCGGAACCTCCCCTGATCACCACGGATGCGCCTGCCCCCGTGGTGGGTGTGATCCACGTCTCAAATTACCGCACAGATCGTTCGGGGGCCACGAAGCGGACGAATCCGGCAGGTCCCGGCCGTGCCGCGCGGGCGCCCCTGTCCATGGGCCGTCCGGGCCCGCGATCCCTGCCGACAGGCCCTGTGCCCGGCACCCGCGCACGACGATGATCAGCGCATGCGCAGAAGGGCAGGCCGGCAGTGATCGCCGTCGTCGGACATCCGGATCTCACCGTGCCGACGCTGGCCCTCCTGGAGGAGGAGCTGCGCTCCCGGCTGGCCGACCGCGCGCGCACCGGCCGCGCCGGAGTGGTCCGGGCCGGCAAGGGCCTGCCCGTGGTGTTCGGCCGGGCCGCGCGCGGGGCGGGCCTCGCCCTGGTGACGGTGCTGCCGTCCCTCGGGGGCGTGCCCGCCCGCGTCACCGAGCCGGACCGCGAGGCGGCCGGCGAACTGCTGCTGCTGTCGCAGCTGGTGCGCCTGGTGGAGTACGACCCCGGCGACCGCGCCTCCTGCATCGGCGCCGACGAGGCCCTGGTCCGCTCCTGCGCGCGGCTGCTGGCCGTCTGGGACGGCTCGCCCTCCAACGGCCGTGACGCCACCGCCCACTTGGTGGCCTACGCCCGCAGCCACGGCGTCGACGTCGAGGTGCTGTGGCCGCGCGGCGCCGAGCACCGCACGCACCCGACCGCCGGGCTCACAGGTCGTGCCCCGCGTGCGACAGGTTGAAGAACAGCGTGCGGCCCGGCGAGATCCCGCACGGTATCGGCATCGGCGGCCAGCGGGCTGCGGTCGCGGGTCCGCCCGGATCACGGTCCGCCCTGGATCACGGGTCCGCTATCCTGGTCGCGCGGCACGGCTTCGGTCGCCGCACGGTGGTGGGTCCCGCCGTACCCAACCGCGGCGATGACGCCGCCAATGGTCCCTCCTGACGACGAAGTGCGCCCCGGTACGCGTGGGCGCCCGGTGACGAGGAGGCCCATGTGGCAGAGCGGACCACGCTGAACGCATCCACCGAACGCATCCTTGCCCAGCCCCCGCCGGCCCGTCGGCGCGTGCCGTGGCGCGCGCAGGGACCGGTTCTCGCGGCCGTCGCCGCCGGCGGTGCCCTCGGGGCCTGCGCCCGCTACGCCGCTGCCCTGCTGTGGCCGACCGCGTCCGGCGCCTTCCCGTGGACCACGTTCTGGGTGAACGTCGCCGGCTGCGCCGTCATCGGCGTCTTCATGGCCGTCATCACCGAGATCGGGGCCGGGCACCGCCTGATCAGACCCTTCTTCGGCACCGGGGTGCTCGGCGGGTTCACCACCTTCTCCACCTACACCGTGGACATCGAGCGCCTGACGGGCACCGGCCGGGCCACCACCGGCCTGCTCGACCTCGCCGCGACCGCGCTCGGCGCCCTCGCGGCCGTCTGGACCACCGCGCACCTCACCCGGCGCGTCATCGAGTGGAGGGCATCATGACCGCAACCACCGTTCCCGGCGTCCGGCTCACGGTCCTCGTCGGCGAGGACGACATGTGGCACCACAAGCCCCTCTTCACGGAGATCGTGCACCGGGCCCACCGGGCCGGACTGGCCGGCGCCAGCGTGTTCCGGGGCGTGGAGGGATTCGGGGCGGCCTCCCTGATCCACACCGCCCGGCTGCTGTCCCTCGGCGAGGACCTCCCGGTGGCCGTCGTCATCGTCGACACCGAGGAACGCGTCCGGGGCTTCCTGCCCCAGCTCGACGAACTCGTCGGGGACGGCCTGGTGACCATCGACCACTGCGAGATCCTGTGCCGCACCGGCATCGAGGACATCGAGGACATCGAAGACAAGGAGAGTCCGTGAACTGGCTGCTGGTCATCGCCGGAGCCGCCGTCGGCGCGCCGCTGCGCTATCTGACCGACCGCACCGTGCAGTCCAGGCACGACACCGTCTTCCCCTGGGGCACCTTCACCGTCAACGTCGTCGGCAGCCTCGTCCTCGGCCTGGTCACCGGGGCGGTCGTCGCCGGTGGGATGTCCTCGAACCTCCAGCTGCTGCTCGGCACCGGGCTGTGCGGGGCGCTGACCACGTACTCCACGTTCTCCTACGAGACGCTGCGGCTCGCCGAGGAGGGCGCGCGCTTCTTCGCCGCCGCCAACGTCGTCGCGAGTGTCGTCGCCGGGCTCGGCGCCGCCTTCCTGGGCGCGGCCCTCGCCCAGTCCCTCTGGGCCTGATGTGGCCCCCCGCCGTGACGTGGTGTTTTACAGTGGCTGCCGCCAGTTCCGACGACAGGACCTGTGAGGTATCCGCGAACATGTCGACGCAGACGTTTGAGTTTCAGGTGGAGGCGCGTCAGCTGCTCCAGCTGATGATCCACTCCGTGTACTCGAACAAGGATGTCTTTCTGCGCGAACTCATCTCCAATGCTTCCGACGCGCTGGACAAGCTGCGCCTGGAGAAGCTGCGGGACGACGCGCTCGACGTCGATGTGTCCGACCTGCACATCGAGTTGGACATCGACAAGGAGGCCCGCACCCTGACCGTGCGGGACAACGGCATCGGTATGTCGTACGACGAGGTCGGGCAGCTCATCGGCACCATCGCCAACTCCGGCACCGCCGAATTCCTGCGCGAGCTGCGCGAGTCCAAGGACGCGGCCGGCGAGGAGGGCCTCATCGGCCAGTTCGGCGTCGGCTTCTACTCCGGGTTCATGGTGGCCGACGAGGTGACGCTGGTGACCCGGCGGGCCGGCGAGAGCCAGGGCACCCGCTGGACCTCGCGCGGCGAGGGGACGTACACCCTGACGGCGGTCGAGGACGCGCCGCAGGGGACCTCCGTCACCCTGCACCTCAAGCCCGCCGACCCGGAGAACCAGCTTCACGACTACGCCTCTCCGTGGAAGGTCAGGGAGATCGTCAAGCGGTACTCGGACTTCATCACCTGGCCGATCAGGATGAAGCCCGAGGGCGCGGGCGACGACGCCGAGCAGACGCCCGAGACCCTCAACTCCATGAAGGCGCTGTGGGCGCGGCCGCGCGACCAGGTGTCCGACGAGGAGTACCACGAGCTCTACAAGCACATCGGCCACGACTGGCGCGACCCGCTGGAGACCATCCGGCTCCAGGCGGAGGGCACCTTCGAGTACCAGGCGCTGCTCTTTCTCCCGGAGCACGCGCCCCACGACCTGTTCACGCGGGACTTCCGGCGGGGCGTGCAGCTGTACGTCAAGCGGGTGTTCATCATGGACGACTGCGAGGCGCTGCTGCCGCCGTACCTCCGCTTCGTCAAGGGTGTGGTCGACGCGGCGGACCTCTCGCTCAACGTCTCCCGCGAGATCCTCCAGCAGGACCGGCACATCGAGATGATGCGCCGCCGCCTGACGAAGAAGGTCATCTCCACCGTCAAGGACCTGATGGGCGAGGAGTCGGAGCGGTACGCCACGTTCTGGCGGGAGTTCGGCACCGTCCTCAAGGAGGGCCTGGTCACCGACGCGGAGAACCGCGAGGCGCTGCTCGCCGTCGCCTCGTTCGCGAGCACGCACCACGAGAGCGAGCCGACCACGCTGAAGCAGTACGTGGAGCGGATGAAGGACGGCCAGGAGGACATCTACTACCTGACCGGCGAATCCCGCCAGGCCATCGAGAACTCCCCGCACATGGAAGCGTTCCGCGACCGGGGCATCGAGGTGCTGCTGCTCACCGACGCCGTGGACGAGGTGTGGGTCGACGCGGTCGGCGAGTACGAGGGCAAGAAGCTGCGCTCCGTCGCCAAGGGCGAGTTCGACCTCGACCCGAAGGACGAGGAGACCGGCGCCGACGAGGAGCGGGAGAAGCGGAACGAGGCGTACGCCGGTCTGCTGGAGTGGATGGGCAAGCGGCTGGAGGACGACATCAAGGAGGTACGGCTGTCCTCGCGGCTCACCGTCTCCCCGGCCTGCATCGTCTCCGACGCGCACGACCTGACCCCGGCCCTGGAGAACATGTACCGCGCCATGGGCCAGGAGGTCCCGCGGGCCAAGCGCATCCTCGAACTCAACCCCGGCCACGCGCTGGTCAAGGGCCTCAACGAGGCGTACACGGAGCGCGGCGACGGCACCGGACTCGCCGAGACCGCCGAGCTGCTGTACGGTCTCGCGGTCCTCGCGGAGGGCGGCCAGCCGAAGGAACCGGCGCGCTTCGTGAAGCTGATGGCGGAGCGGCTGGAGAAGGCCCTGTAGGGGACGTACGGCGAGGGCGAGCGCCGCGTCCGTCGACACGGCGGCGCCGCCCTCTCCTTGGTTCCCGGTATCCGGAACCGTGTCTCTAGGCGTACGGGGTGAAGTGCGCCGGCGTGTGCGCGAGGGGCAGTTCGGGGCGCCACGCGGTGAGGATCTGGGCGCTGCACACGAACAGGCCGTCGGGCAGCCGGTCCAGGGGGTACCAGGCCCAGTCGCCGACCCGCTCGTCCGGCTGGGTGGCCGGTTCGCCCCGCCACGCGGTGACGAGGGCGCCGACGGTGACCCGTACGACGTCCCCGGCGTGGTCGACCAGCGTGCCCAGCAGCCTGACGTCCTCGGTCCGCACGAGCAGCCCGGTCTCCTCGGCGAGTTCCCGTACGACGGTCTCCTCCAGGCACTCCCCGGCCTCCACGGTGCCGCCCGGCAGTTCGAGGGTGCCGCGGTGGTGGCGGCCGAGGAGGACGCCCTGCTCGCCGAGGACGATCGCGCCCACGCCGAGGGCGGCGTGCGGGACGGGGGGCTTGGCCGAGCGTTCGCGGCTGGTGACGGTGCGGGCGTCCGGTACGGACACGGCGGGCTCCTGGGTGCGCGGAAGACGGAGAGCAGGCGGGCCCCGGAGACCGGGCGCCGTCACCATGGTTGTACCAGCTCGGCCTCCGCCCCCCCGTGCGGCACCGGCGGTCATCCCGTGCCCCGTTCCGTATGCGGGCAGACCGTCCACGTCGTCGAGCGACGCGCCCGCCTTCCACCGCACCGCGGGACGGCACGCGCGGCCGGCCACCCGTGAGGTTGCTCGTCTCCCGACCCCCTTCCCCGGAACCGCAGTCGACTCTGCTCGCACCGCTGCGTCTTCTTCCCTGGGGAGCGAAGGCGCGCGGCGGCAGGCTGCTGGGAAAAGACGGCTGGGAGGCGACAGTGACAACAGCTCCGGCCCCTGCGGGGGCGCCGAACGACGTGGACACCCGCACGGCATCCTTCACGCAGCGCCGGCTGTGGTTCATGGACCAGCTGGCGGGGTCCTCCAGCGGGTCGATGCTGCCGCTGGTGCTGCGGTTGCGCGGGCGCCTCGACGCCGGCCGGCTGGAGCGGTCGCTGGGCGGCATCGTGGCCCGGCACGAGGTGCTGCGGACGCGGTTCACCGCCGTCGACGGGGAGCCGGTACCCGTCGTGGACGCCCCCGCCCCCTTCACGCTGCACCGGATCACCGCGGACGGCCCCGCCGACCTGTACGCCCGCTGCCTGGGCCGCCCCGTCGACCTCGCCGCCGAGCACCCGGTCCGCGCCACGCTCGCCCGCGTCGCGGACGACGAGCATCTGCTGCTCGTCGAGGTCCACCACATCGCCGTGGACGGCTGGTCCTGGGGCGTGCTGCTGGCCGAACTGGCCGCCGGATACCGGGGGGAGCAGGTCCCACCGGCCGCCGTGCAGTACGCCGAACTCGCCCGCACGCAGGCCGAACGGCTCTCCGGCGCCCGCCTGGAGCGGCTGCTCGGGTACTGGCGGGACCGGCTGACCGGGCTGACCCCGCTGGAGCTGCCCACCGACCGGCCGCGCCCCCGGCTCTGGGACGGCGCCGGAGATGTCGTCCGCTTCGATCTGCCCGCCGAACTCGTCACCGCTGTGGACGAGTTGGCCCGATCCCGGCGCACCACCCGGTACACGGTGCTGCTCACCGCCTACCAGGCGCTGCTCGGCCACTGGTCGGGCCGTACCGACGTCGCCGTGTGCAGCACCCTCGCGGACCGGGCCCAGCGCGGCGCCGCCGAGCTGATCGGCCCGCTGGTGAACACCGTCGTGCTGCGCACGGACCTGTCCGGGCGGCCCGGCTTCGACGCGCTGCTGGAGCGGGTACGGCGGCGGGTGCCGGCCGACCTCTCGCATGCCGAGGCGCCCTTCGATCTGGTGGTCGGCGCGCTCGGCGGGTCCCGCGACCTGTCCCGGCACCCCCTCGCCCAGGCGTCGTTCACCCTGCTCAACTCCCCGATCCGGCCGGTGCGGATGGCGGACCTGGAGGTGGCGCTGGTCGAGCCACCGCTGACCGAGACCCCGCTGGACGTCTTCCTGGACCTGACCCTGCGCACGGACGGCAGCATCGCCGCCATCCTCCAGTACGCCACCGCACTCTTCGACGCCGCCACGATGCGCGCCTTCGCGCAGGCGTACGTCGCGCTGCTGCGGGCCGCCCTCGCCGAACCCGGCACGCCCGTCGCCGAGTTGGCGCGTGCCCTGCCGGTCGGGCCCGGTGCGCCCGTGCGGCCGCAAAGCGCATGGCACCATGCCCCGGACCGGCCCGCGGCACCCGCGGCACCGGTCGCCTTCGCCGGGCGGCCCGAGGCGATCGCGCTGCGCTGCGGCGACGACAGCGCCACATACGCCCAGCTGGACGCCATGGCGGGCGGACTCGCCGCCGCGCTCGGTGCCGCCGGCGTCACCGCGGGCAGCCCGGTCGGCGTCGTCCTGCGCCGCGGACTGTGGTCGGTCGCCGCCATCGAGGGGATCTGGCGGGCCGGCGGGGTGTACGTGCCGCTCGACCCCGAACTCCCCGCGCAGCGCCTCGCGTTCATGGCGGAGGAGGCCCGGCTCGCCTGCGTCGTCACCGCACCGGCGACGGCCCCCGTCGCCGCCCCGCTCGCCCCCGTCGCCGTCGATGTCACCGCCGTCCACCCGACCCCCGACGGGCCCCGCCACCGGCCCGACCACCGCCAACTCGCCCATGTCATCTTTACGTCCGGATCCACCGGACGCCCCAAGGCGGTCGGCGTCGAACACGCCGCGCTCGCCTCGCACGTGGCCGCCGCCCGGCAGCGGCTCGGCATCACCGCCGCCGACCGGGTGCTGGCCTTCGCCTCCTTCTCCTTCGACGCCTCCCTGGACCAGGTGCTGCCCGCCCTCACCTGCGGCGCCACCGTCGTCATGCGCCCCGAGGAGCCCTGGCTGCCCACACGGGTACCGGAGATCGTCCAGCGGTACGAGCTGACCGTGGTCAACGTGCCGCCCACCTACTGGTCCGAGCTGGCCCTCTCCCTCGACCGGCGACTCGCCGCAGCCCTCGCCCCGCTGCGGCTGCTGGTCCTCGGCGGCGAGGCGGTCCCGCCGGACACCCTGGCCGTCTGGCGGGCCGCCGTGCCCTGGGTGCGGGTCTGCAACGCCTACGGGCCCACCGAGACCACCGTCACCGCCACCACCTACGACGCGGACGAACCGCCCGCCGACAGCGTGCCCATCGGCTGCCCGCTCGGCGACCGGAGCGTGTACGTGGTGGACGCGGACGACGAGCCGGTGCCCGTCGGAGTCTCCGGCGAACTGCTCATCGGCGGGACCGAGTTGGCGCGCGGCTATCTCAACCGGCCCGCGCTGACCGCCGAACGCTTCGTGCCCGACCCGTACGGCCCGCCCGGCGGCCGTCTCTACCGCACCGGCGACCTGGTGCGCTGGACGCCGGGGGGCGAGCTGGAGTTCGCCGGCCGCCGCGACGACCAGGTCAAGATCCGGGGCTTCCGTATCGAACTCGGCGAAGTAGAGGCCGTGTTGCGGGCCTGCCCGCAGGTCGCCGCGGCCGCCGTCCGGCCCGACCGTGCCACCGGACAGTCCCTGACCGGCTATGTCGTGCCCGCCCCGGACGCACCCGAGGCGCCCGGCCGGGCGGAGCTGCGGGCCTGGTGCGCCCGCTCACTGCCGCACTACGCCGTCCCCTCCGACTTCGTCATCCTGGACGCCCTCCCGGTCGGCGTCTCCGGCAAGCTCGACCGCGCCGCCCTGCCCGATCCCGACCGCGGCCGTCCGGCCGGCGACGCCGCCTTCGCCGCGCCCCGCGACGAGACCGAGCGGATCGTCGCCGAGGTGTGGGCCGATGTGCTCGGCCTGGAACGGATCGGCATCGACGACAGCTTCTTCGACCTGGGCGGGCACTCCCTGCTCGCCACCATGGCGGTCTCCAGGATCGCCGGGCGCCTCGGCCGGGACATCGAGTTGCGGACCGTCTTCGAGCACCCGACCGTGCGCGGCTTCGCCCCGTGCGTGGCCGGCGCCCGCGCCTCCGGAACGGCCGAGTTGGTGCCCGTCGACCGTACCCGCCCGCTGCCCCTGTCCTTCGCGCAGGAGCGCCTGTGGTTCCTGGACCGCACCTCCGACCGCGGCGACTCCTACCTGCTGTGGTACTGCCTGCGGGTACGCGGCGGACTCGAACGCGCCGCCTGGCAGCAGGCGTTGGACGATCTGGTGGCCCGGCACGAGGTCCTGCGCACGGCGCTGACCGAGTCCGACGGCCGCCCCGTGCAGCGGGTGTGCGACCCGGTGGCCGTGCCCCTGCACTGGGAGGCGGCGCCCGAGGCCCCGGACGAGGAGGCCCGCCTGGAGGCCGTACGGCGGCGGGCCGCGGCCCTGGCCACGCGCCGCTTCGAACTCGACCGGCCACCGCTGCTGCGGGCCGGGGTGTGGGAGCTCGCCGACGACGACCACGTGGTGCTGCTCGCCCTGCACCACGCCGTCACCGACGGCTGGTCCAAGGGCGTCCTGCTGGACGAGCTGGCCCACCACTACGCGGCCCGGCGGGCGGGACGGGCGGCCCACCTTCCGCCGCTGCCCGTCCAGTACGGCGACTTCGCCGTGTGGCAGCGCGAACGCGCCGACAGCGGCGGGCTGGAGCCGCAACTCGCCTACTGGGAGGAGACGCTGGCGCAGACGCCCGTGCTGGAGCTGCCGGCCGACCGGCCCCGACCGGCCGCGTTCACCGGGCGGGGCGGTGCCGTCGAGATCGATCTGCCCGCCGGGCTGGTGCACCGGGTGGACGCCTTCGCCCGTGAGCGCGGCGCCACCCGGTTCATGGTGCTGCTGGCCGCCGCCCAGGCCGTGCTGGCCCGCTGGTCCGGGCAGACCGACGTCCCGGTGGGCACCCCCGTCGCCGGGCGCGGCCGTCTGGAGTTGGAGCCGCTGATCGGCTTCTTCGTCAACACCGTGGTGCTGCGCACGGATCTGTCCGGGCGGCCCACCTTCGCCGGTCTGGTGGACCGGGTGCGCGAGGTGGTGCTGGGCGCCTTCGACCACCAGGAGGTGCCGTTCGAACAGGTCGTGGAGCGGCTGCGCCCCGCCCGCGACCTGTCCCGCAATCCGCTGTTCCAGGTGATGGTGGACGTCCAGGACGCGTCCACCGGCGGCTCCGGGCTGCCGGGGCTCGACACGAGCGGCTTCCGACTCCCCTGGGGATCGGCGAAGTTCGATCTGACGGCCACCTTCGTGGTGCGTCCCGGCGGGTTCGCCCTCAATGTCGAGTACTCCGCCGACCTGTTCGAACCGGCCACCGCCAGCCGCTTCGCCCGGCATGTCGGAAGGCTGCTGGAAGCCGTCCTCGCGGACCCGGACCTCCGCGTCGACGCGGCGCCGCTGCTGTCCGCGGGGGAGCGCGAGCTGCTGGTGGCGACGGCGGGCCGCGAGGTGCCGGCCGCACCGGCGTTCCGGGTGGCCGGCCGCCCCGCGGACCCCGCCGTGGTGTGCGAGGGAACGAGCCTCGACTATGCCCGACTGGAAGACCTCACAGGCGGGTTGGCGGCGCACCTCGTCACCGGGGGAGTCGCCCCCGGCGACCGGGTCGGGGTGTGCGTCGGGCGGGGCGTCTGGTCCGTGGCCGCGATGCTCGCCGTCTGGCGGGCTGGCGGTGTCTACGTCCCGCTCGACGCCCGGCTGCCCGAGGACCGGCTCCGGTACATGCTCCAGGAAGCCCAGGTCCGGCATGTGGTCGCCGACGCACACACCGGCGAGCAGGTCACCGCGCTCGGGGTGACGGCCGTAGCCGTCGAGGACGTACGGCCGCTGCCCGACGGACCGCGGTACACGCCCGACCCGAGCGAGCTGGCGTACGTCATCTTCACCTCGGGCTCCACCGGCCGCCCCAAGGCCGTCGGAGTCGAACACCACGCCCTGGACGCCCATGTGGCCGCCGCCAGCGAGCGGTACGCGCTCACCGCCGGAGACCGGGTGCTCACCTTCGCGTCCACCTCCTTCGACGCCTCGCTGGAGCAGATCCTGCCCGCCCTGAGCACCGGCGCCACGGTGATCGTGCGCCCGGACGAGATCTGGGCCCCGGAGGAACTGGCCGCACGGGTCGCGGCCGAGCGGGTCACCGTCATGGAGCTCACCCCGTCCTACTGGGCGGAACTCGTCGCCCAGCTGGACCGGCTCGCGCCCCGGCTCGCCTCGCTGCGGCTGCTGGTGACCGGCGGGGAGGCGCTGCCCGCCGACCCGCTGGAGCGGTGGTTCGGACATCTGCCGCACGTGCCCGTGCTCAACACCTACGGGCCCACGGAGTCGGTCATCTCGGCCACCGCGCACACCGTCCACGGCGCCGGCGGCGCACGGGTGCCGATCGGCCGGCCCCTGGGCGGTCGTCGTGCCTATGTGGTCGACGCCCTGGGCGAACTCGTCCCCGAGGGCGTGCCCGGCGAACTCCTCGTCGGCGGAAGCGAATTGGCGCGCGGGTACCTGGGGCGGCCGGCGCTGACCGCCGAGCGGTTCGAGCCCGACCCGTTCGGGCGAGCAGGCGGGCGGCTCTACCGCACGGGGGATGTCGTACGCCGGCTGCCCTCCGGCGACATGGAGTTCCTCGGCCGCAACGACGACCAGGTGAAGATCCGCGGGTTCCGCGTCGAGCCCGGGGAAGCCGAGGCGGTGCTGCGCCGGCACCCCGGAGTGCGCGGCGCGGCGGTCCTCGTACGCCCCCTGCGCGGCGAGCCCGCCCTGGTGGCCTATGTCGTCGGCGACGGGCTGTCCGAGGAAGTCCTCCAGACGCACTGCCGGGCCCGGCTGCCGCACTACCTGGTGCCCTCGGCGTTCGTCCGGCTCGACGCGCTGCCGCTGACGGTGCAGGGCAAACTGGACACCGCCGCCCTGCCCGAGCCCGCCGCACCCGAGTCGGGCGCCTTCGTGGCACCGCGCACCCCGGCCGAGACGGTCGTCGCCCAGATCTGGTGCGAGGTGCTGGACCTGCCGCGGGTCGGCGTCCACGACGACTTCTTCGCCCTGGGCGGCCACTCCCTGCGCGCCGTCGCGGTCGCCTCCCGGCTGCGCACCGCGTTCGACTGCCCGCTCCAGGTACGGGACCTGTTCGAGCACCCCACGGTCGCGCGCCTCGCCGCCGAGGTGGAGCACCGGCTGCTGGAACTGATCTCGCAGATGAGCGACGACGAGATCGACCTCTCCCTCACCGCCGACTTCTGAGGGCCACCCGCCCCGACACCGCCTTCTTCCCCATGAGTTGAGGAGTGCCCTCATGACCACATCCGACGTACGCCCCGGACCCGCCGGTCCCTCCGCCGGACTCTCCCCGGCCGCCCGGCGCCTGCTGGAGCGGCGGCTGAGCGGACTGACCGGCGCCCGCGACGACGGCCCGGTCCGCGTCAGCCCGCGCCCCGACCGCATCCCGCTGTCGCCCGCCCAGCAGCGCCTGTACTTCCTGGACCGCCTCGACCCCGGCGCCGCCACCTATCTGCTGCCCGCCGCCTGGCGGTTCACCGGCCCCCTGGACCTGCCCGCGCTGCGCGCCGCCGTCACCGACCTCACGGCCCGGCACGAGCAGCTGCGGGCGGTCTTCCCCGAGCATGAGGGCGTGCCGTACCAGCGGATCCTGCCCCCCGACCCCGGCTGCCTGGACGTGGTGGACGCCACCGGCCCGGCCGGCGCGGACCCGGAGCGAGGACTCGCCGCCACTGTGCACGCCGCCGCCCTGCGCCCCTTCGACCTCGGCCGGGAACCCGCCTTCCGCGCCACCCTCGTCCGCGCCGGCGACGACGACCATGTGCTGGTCCTCGGCATGCACCACATCGTCTCCGACGGCTGGTCCCTCGGCCTGATCGTCCGCGACCTGACCGAGCTGTACCGGGCGAGGACCCGCAACCGCCCCGCCGAACTGCCCGAACTCCCGCTGGACTACACGGACTACGCGATCTGGCAGCGGGCCGCCGACCAGTCCGCCGCGCTCGACCACTGGCGCACCCGGCTGGCCGGGCTCACCCCGCTGGAGCTGCCCACCGACCACCCCCGCCGCGACACCCCCGGCGGCCGCGGCGAGGCCCACACCCTCACCCTGCCGCCCGCGCTGACCGGCGCCCTCGCCGCGCTCGGCCGACACGCGGGCACGACGACGTACATGACGGTGCTGGCCGCCTTCCAGGCCGCGCTGGCCTTCCACAGCGGGCAGCAGGACATCGCCGTCGGTACCGTCGTGGCCAACCGGGAGCGGGCCGAGACCGAACAGCTCGTCGGGTTCTTCGTCAACACCCTCGTGCTGCGCGGCGACTTCACCGACGACCCCACCCCGGCCGCGCTGCTCGCCCGCACCCGCGAGCGGGTCCTGGAGGCGTTCTCCCACCAGTCGCTGCCGTTCGAGCGGGTCGTGGAGGCGCTGAGCCCCGAGCGCGACCTCGCCCGCAACCCGCTCGTGCAGGTCCTCTACACGCACACCGACACCGGCGGCTCCGCGTTCGACCTCGGCGCGGCCACCGGGGCGCCGTACCGGATCGACCTGACCACCGCCAAGTTCGACCTGACCCTCGACCTGCGCGAGAGCGACGGCCGCACCGAACTGTCGTTCGCCTACCGGCCCGACCTGTACGACGCCGCCTCCATCGCGGCCCTCGCCCGGCACACCGTGAACCTGCTGGAGGCGTTCTGCGCCACCCCGGACACCCCGCTCAGCGCCATCGACCCGCTGACCCCCGCCGAACGCGCCCACCTGCTCGGCCCCCACGGGCCCGCGAACACCGGCAACGAGCCCCGGACCACCCCCCGCACCGCCCCCGACCGGCTCGCCGAGCACATCCGCCGGGCACCGGAGGCGATCGCGGTGCGCGGCACCGGCTCCCCGGCCCCCGGCCGACCCGGAGCGGACACCTCCCACACCCTGACCTACGCCGGACTCGACGCCCGCGCCTCCCACTTGGCCCGACGGCTGCGCGCCGCCGGGGTCACCCCCGGCTCCCTGGTCGGCGTCTGCCTCGACCGCACCCCCGACCTGGCCGTCGCCCTGCTCGCCGTCTGGCGGGCCGGCGCCGCCTACCTCCCGCTCGACCCCTCCCACCCGAAGGCCCGCCGCGAGTTCACCGTCACCGACTCCGGCATCGAGTGGATCGTCACCGACACCGCGACCCGCGGCGCCGTGGACCGACTCCCGGTCAGCGTCATGCTCCTTGACGAGGAGAGTGCCGAGGCGGAGAGCCCCGACATCCTCCCCGCGCCCGCCGATCTCGCCTACGTCATCTACACCTCCGGCTCCACCGGCCGCCCCAAGGGCGTCGAGGTCACCCACGCCAACCTGGCCTGGCTGCTGGCCGCCGCCGACCACCACTTCGACTTCGGCCCGCACGACGTGTGGACACTGATGCACTCACCCGCCTTCGACTTCTCGGTCTGGGAGCTGTGGGCGCCGCTGACCAGCGGCGGACGCGTGGTCGTCCTCGGCGCCGACGAGGTGCGCGACCCGGCGGCCGTGCACCGGGTGCTGCGCGAGGAGGGCGTCACCGTCCTCAACCAGACCCCGGCCGCCTTCAAGGGCCTGCGCGCCCACCTCGCGGACACCGGCGTCGGCTTCGCCGAACTCCCGCTGCGTACCGTCGTATTCGGCGGCGACGCGTTCGACGTCCGTGACTACGGCGACTGGTTCACCGCTCCGGGCGACAAGCCCGCCCTGGTGAACATGTACGGCATCACCGAGACCACGGTGCACGTCACCTTCCGCGCCATCACCGAGGCGGACGTGCACGGTGCCGTCCGCTCGCCGATCGGCCGCCCGCTCACCGGCCAGCACGGGTACGTCCTCGACGCCGGGGGCCGGCTCGTGCCCCCCGGCAGCGTCGGCGAGCTGTACGTGTGCGGCGGCGGCGTGGCCCGCGGCTACCGCAACCGGCCGGAGCTGACCGCCGAACGCTTCCCGGACGACCCCTTCGGCGCACCCGGCGCCCGGATGTACCGCACCGGCGACCTCGTACGGGTGCTGCCCGACGGCGAGTTGGCGTACATCGGCCGCGCCGACCACCAGGTGAAGATCCGCGGCTACCGCATCGAACCCGGCGAGATCGAGACCGCGCTGCGCGCCCTGCCGGGCGTCGCCGACGCCGCGGTGGTCGCCCGCCGGGACGGCGGCACGGCCCGGCTGGTCGCCCACGTCGTCACCCCGGAGGCCCGCCCGCTCGACGCGCCCGCGCTGCGCGAGGGGCTGCGGCTCACCCTGCCCGACTACATGGTCCCCGCGCTGTTCGTCCGGCACGAGCGGCTGCCGCTGACCGCCAACGGCAAGGTGGACCGCGCCGCGCTGACCGCCGTCGCCCCCGCCGCGGCCGGACCGGGCACCCATGTGCCGCCCGAGGGCCCGGTGGAACGGGCGCTGGCCGGGGTGTGGAGCCAGGTGCTCGGCGCCGAACACGTCGGCCGCGGCGACAACTTCTTCGACCTGGGCGGCGATTCGATCCTGGCGCTGCGCCTGGTCGGTCTCGGCCGGCTCGCCGGGCTCGGCTTCTCCGTCGCCGATGTCTTCCGCGCCCGCACCCTCGCCGACCTCGCCGCCCTCGTCACCGACGCCGTCGACGCACCCGACCCCGTCGCCCCGTTCTCGCAGCTCGACCCCGCCGACGCGGGCCGCCTGCCCGACGGCCTGGCGGACGCCTACCCGCTGACCATGCTCCAGGCCGGCATGCTGCACGAGATGCTCGCCGACCCCCGGCGCGGCGCCTACCACAACGTCACCGACCTGAAGATCAGCACCCCCGAGGGCTTCGACCTCGACGCGTTCCAGGCGGCCGTGGACGCGGTGGTCGCCGGACACCCCATCCTGCGCAGCTCCGTCGACCTCGTCACCTACCGCGAACCCCTCCAACTGGTCCACCGCACCGCCCGGCTGCGGGTCGGCTACACCGATCTGCGCGGCCTGCCCCGCGCCCGGCAGCGGGCGCGGCTGGAGGAGTTCGTGCGGGAGGAGTTCGAGCGGCGCTTCGACCTGGCCGCCGCACCCCTGGTCCGCATCCATCTGCACCACATCACCGACCACGATCTGCGGCTCGTGCTCACCGACTGCCATGTCGTACTGGACGGCTGGAGCCTCACCTCGCTCGTCGCCGACCTGCTCGCTCTGCACCGGGAGGCCGTCGCCCACGGCACCACGCCGCTGCCCCCGCAGGCTCCCGCCTTCGCCGAGTACGTGGCCCTGGAACGGGCCGCCCTGGACAGCGAGGAGTCCCTGGCGTACTGGCGCGACACCCTCGCCGACCTGCGCCCGGTGACCTTCCGCCGGCGGGTGCGCGGCGGCGCGGACCCGGAGCGGCAGCCGGTGCACGAGGTCCGGCGCTCCTACGCCCACCTCGCCGCACGCATCGGCAAGCTGGCCAGGGACGCCGGGGTGCCGCGCCGGACCGTCCTGCTCACCGCCTTCCACCACACCATGAGCCTGTTCGCCGACCGCGACGACAGCGCCCTCGGGCACAGCATCGGCCTGGTCACCAACGGACGGCCCGAGATACCCGGCGCCGACCGGATGCGCGGACTGTTCCTGAACACCGTGCCGTTCGGCGTCGCCCGCCCGCGCGGCAGCTGGCGCGGTTACCTGCGGGACGTGTTCGCGGCCGAGCAGGAGATGCTGCCGCACCGCAGGGTGCCCCTGGTCCGCATCGCCCAACTGCGGCCCACCGAACCGAACCTGACGGACGCGGTCTTCAACTACGTCAACTTCCACCGGCTGTCGCACGACTCCTGGGACGGCTCCCTGGAGATCGCCCGGACCATGTTCCCGCTGCTGGTCAACGCCAGCGTCAACGCCTTCACCCTCGACGTCGACCCGGAGTTCGTCGCCCCCGCCACGGCCGAGCAACTGGCCGACGTGTACTGCGCCCAACTGGAGGCCATGGTCGCGGCGCCGGACGCGCGGGTAGCCCGGCCCGCGCTCACCGGCGCGGCCCGCGCCACCGCCCTCGACGTCTGGGCGCGCGGACCCGAGATCCCGTCCTCGCCGCTGATGCTGCACGAGCACATCGCGGGGCACGCGGCCCGCACCCCGGACGCGGTCGCCGTCGAGCACCGCGGACAGCATCTGTCGTACGGCGAACTCCACGAGCAGGCGGAGCAGTTGGCGCGGCGGCTGCGGATGCTGGGAGTCGGCCCGGAGACGGTCGTCGGTATCTGCGCCGAGCGCGGCCCGGACCTGGTGCGCGCCGCCGTCGGGGTGCTGCGCTCCGGGGGCGCCTTCCTGCCGCTCGACCCGCAACACCCCTCCGAGCGGCTGAAGTTCATGGCCGACGACAGCGGCATGCGGGTCCTGCTGACCCAGCGAGCCCTGCACGGCACCGTGCCCTTCGACGGCCCCGTGCTCCACCTGGACGCCCCCGCCGCGCCCGTGGGGCCCGTGCCGGGCCGGGAGCCCGACGCCGACACCCTCGCCTACATCATCTACACCTCCGGCTCCACCGGCACCCCCAAGGGCGTCGCCCTCCCGCACCGCGGACTGTCCAACATGCTCGAAGGCCAGCGCGACCTGGTGCGCCCCACCCCCGAGGACCGGGTGCTCCAGTTCGCCTCCTTCGGATTCGACGCCTCGATCCTGGAACTCACCTGGTCCCTCGCCAACGGCGGCCGCCTGATCACCGCGCCCAAGGAGGACCTGCGCCCCGGCCCCGACCTCGCCCGCACCCTGCGCGAGGCCCGTGTCAGCTGCGCCATGCTGCCGCCCAGCGCCCTCGCGGTGCTCGGCGAGGACGGCTTCCCCGAGCTGCGGGTCCTCCAGGTCGCCGGGGAGTCCTGCCCGGCCGGACTCGCCGACACCTGGTCGCGCGGGCGCCGCTTCCACAACGTCTACGGCCTCACCGAGACTTCCGTGTGGTCCGTCGCCGCCGAACTGACACCGGGCCAGGGGCAGCCGCCCATCGGCACCCCGATCCGCAACACCCGCATCCACGTCCTCGACGACGACCTCCAGCCCGTCCCGGCCGGCGTCCCCGGCGAGATCTACCTCGGCGGGCAGGCGGTGGGCCGCGGCTACCTCGGCCGCCCCGGACTCACCGCCGCCACCTACGTCCCCGACCCCTACGGGCTGCCCGGCGAGCGGCTGTGCCGCACCGGCGACCTCGGCACCCACCGGCCCGACGGCTTGGTGGAATGGCTCGGCCGCCGCGACTCACAGGTCAAGCTGCGCGGCTTCCGCATCGAACTCGGCGAGATCGAACACGCGCTGCGCGGGCTCCCCGAGGTCCAACAGGCCGTCGTCCTGCACCGCACCGACCTGCCCGGCGGCGAACCGGCCCTCGTCGCCTACCTCGTCCCGCGCGCCGGCGCCCGGCCCGCGCCCGAGGACCTGCGCCGCGCCCTGCGCGCCTCGCTCTCCGCGTACATGATCCCCGCCCGGTTCGTGCTCCTCGGCGAACTGCCCGTCAACCGCAGCGGCAAGATCGACAAACGGGCGCTGCCGCTGCCGCCCGCCGAACTCGACCAGAGCGACACCGAGTACGTCGCCCCGGCCACGGCGGCGGAGAAGGTCCTGGCCGAGATCTGGCGGGAGGTCCTCGGGCTCGCCCGCATCGGGGTCCACGACGACTTCTTCCGCATCGGGGGCAGCTCCCTGTCCACCGTGCGGGTCTCCCTGATGGCCGCCGCGCGCGGTCTGACGGTGTCCGTCGGCGACCTGATCGAGCACCCCACCCTCGCCCAGCTCGCCGAGCACGCCACCCGCGCCGCGGGCGCGGACCTGCCGGCCGCCGTCACCTCCGAGGTGCGGCTGCGCGAGGGCACCGGGGAGCCGCTGTGGTGCGTGCACCCCACGGGCGGCAGCGCCGCCTGGTTCGTACCGCTCGCCCGCGCCCTGCCGCCCGGCCGGCCCGTGCACGCCTTCCAGGCGCGCGGACTGCTCGGCGGGGTGGACCCGAGCACTGTCACCGGGATCGCCGCCAACTACGTCACGGAGATCACCGACCGGGCCGCCGAGCCCACCGGCGGGCCGGCCCCGCACGCTCTCCTCGGCTGGTCCATGGGTGCCAACATCGCCCTGGAGATGGCCACCCAGCTGCACCGGGCCGGCCAGCCGGTGGCCCCGCTCGTCCTGATCGAGCCGTACCTGCCCAACCCCGCCGCCCGCGCCCGCCTGAACGGCGTCACCGACGACCTGCGCACCGCCTGGCGCCGGCGCGATCTGATCCGGCAGCTGCCGCCCGGCCCGGAACGCGACCGGGCCACCGCCGAACTCACCGCCACCCTGCTGGGCGCGGGCATGAGCCCCGCCGAGGCCGCCCTCGTGGAGAACGCGCCCATCGAGGTGTGGCACTCGCTGCTCGCCGCCCTGGCCGGGTACGAGGTCCGCCCCTACCCCGGTTACATCCACCTCGTGGTCGGCAGCGAGGCCGCCGGGCTGCCCCGCGGACGCACCATGCCGGGCCTGGACGTCGACTACGACACCTACCTCGCCCGCTGGCGCGAGGTGGCCGGCGACGGGCTCACCGTGCACATCAGCGAGGGCGACCACATGTCGATGATGGCCGAGCCGAGGGTCGCGGGCATCGCGGACATCCTCGTCGCGATCCAGGAGGGGGAGAACCGATGACGACGGCGGCCCCGACGACGCACACGGCCCCGATGACCCCGGCGACCACGTCGGCCGGGACGCCCACGGCGGCCCCGGCGCGGGCCGGCGCCCCGCAACCCGTCCGGACCGGTGCGCCCTTCGCCGAGCGCTACCTCCTGTCCCCGGACATGATCGCCGACCCCTACGGGCACCTCGACGCCCTGCGCGCGCACGCCCCCGTGCACTGGAGCCCGATGCACCACGCCTGGCTGGTCACCGGCTACGACCAGGTGATGCGCTGCCTGCGCGACCCCGCCGTCTCGGCCGACCGGGTGCGGCCCCTGATGGACGCCGTACCGCAGGGCGCCCGCGAGGACGCCGAACGGGCCTTCCGGATCCTGTCCCGCTGGATGGTGTTCAACGACCCGCCGCAGCACCGCAGGCTGCGCCAGGTCTTCCAGGAGGCTTTCGCAGCGCGGGCGGTGGCCCGCTACCGGACCTTCACCGAGAAGGCCACCCGCGCCGTCCTCGCCCGCAAAGCCGTCCCCGGCCGCACCGGCGACCTGATGGCCGACGTGGCCAAGCCGCTGCCCGCCCTGGTGTTCGCCCGCTGGCTCGGCATCCCCCGCACCGACGCCGCCGCCTTCTGGTACTGGAACGCCCGCGTCGCCGACCTCGTGCTCGGCACCGCCCAGGAGGAGAGCGAGTACCGGGCCTGTCTCCAGGCGCTGGTGAGCCTGGAGGACTACCTCGCGGAACTGGTCGCCAGGCGGCGCGCCGAGCCCGCCGACGACCTGATCAGCCAGGTGCTGAAGGAGGGCCGGGTGGGGGAGTCGGTCACCGAGGAGGAGTTCGTCGGGATGCTCACCCAGATGGCGTTCGCCGGCGGGGAGACCACCAGCAACCTGATCGCCAACACCGTCCTCGCCCTGCACACGCACCCCGGCCAACTCGCCGCCGTACGTGCGGAGCCCGCACTCGCGCAGGGCGCGGTGGAGGAGGCGCTGCGCCTGGACGGCCCCTCCAAGATGTCGATCCGCGCCGCCGTGCGCGATCTGGAGCTGGACGGCCACACCCTGCGGGCGGGCGACCGGATCTTCCTGGTGACCGCCGCTGCCAACCGCGACCCCGCCCGCTTCCCCGACCCCGGCCGGTTCGACGTCCGCCGCACCGGCGCCACCCACCTCGGCTTCGGCTTCGGCGCCCACTTCTGCATCGGCGCCGCGCTGGCCCGGCTGGTGGCGGTCGCCGCCGTCGGGACGCTGGTCCGCGACCACCCGGACCTCACCCTCGCCGACCCCGGCGCACTCACCTGGCAGCCGTCCCTGCTCAACCGCAGCCTCACCGCGCTGCCCGTCCGCTACTGACCGGACCGCCGCGAGCGTCCGCACTCCGAAAGGCACCTCATGGCCACCACCCTCGCCGGCACCGGTCCCCGGCTGTGGGCCCCCGCCCGGCAGCGGCCCTTCCGACTCCTGTGGCTGGGACAGTCGTTGTCCCTGCTCGGCGACGGCTTCAGCGTCGTCGCGTTCTCCTGGATCACCCTCGGCCTGACCGGCTCCACCCTCACCCTCGGCTACGTCCTCGCCTTCCAGGCCGTACCCCGCGCCCTGCTCACCCTGGTCGGCGGCACCCTCGGCGACTCCTGGTCCACCCGCACCCTGATGATCGCCTCCAGCTGGACCCGCGCCGTCCTGATGGCCGGCGTCGGACTGGCCGGACTGACCGGGCACTTGACGGTCTGGATGCTGTGCGCGGTGGCCGCCGCGTTCGGCGCGGTGGACGCCTTCTTCCAGCCGGCCCGCGTGTCCATCCTGCCCTGTGTGGTGGACAAGGACCTGCTCACCCCGGCCAACGCGCTCCTCGGCGCCGGTTCGCGCACCGCGGCCGTCGTCGGACCGGCGGTCGGCGGTGTGGTCATCGCGCTGACCCGCGCGCCGGTCGCGTTCGTGGTCGACGCCGTCTGCTTCGCGCTGTGCGGCTGGTGCGTGTCCCGGATCGCCACCCGGCCGCGCACCGGCGCCGCGCGGGAGGACGGCCCGGAGTCCGCCACCGGCGGGGAAACCGAACGCCAGCCGTCCCTCGGCGCCCGGATCCGCGAGGGCGTCGCCTTCACCCTGCGCGACCCGCGGCTGCGGACCGTCGTCGTCCTCGACACCGCCGTCAACTTCTGCTATGCCGGGCCCTTCACGGTCGGGTTCGCCACCCTCGCCGACCAGGTGCTCCGCGGCGGCTCGGCGACCCTGGGCGTGCTCAACGGCTCGCTGGCCGGCGGCGCGATGCTCGGCACGCTGGCCGGCGGCGCCCTGGGGGGCCGCCCCCGCGTCGGGCTGCTGGTGGCCGCACTGGCCGGCTGGCTGGGCGCCGGGATGGCGGTCCTCGGCCTGGTGCACAGCACCCCGGCGGTCGTCGCGACCGTGCTGGCCATGGGCTTCGCCATCGGCTTCCAGGGGGTGTTCGGGCTGAGCTGGATCCAGCGCAACATCCCCGGTGACGTGCTCAGCCGGGTCATCTCCGTCGACATGGTCCTCGGCTACGCCGCCGCCCCGCTGTCGCTCATCGTGTGCGGCGCGCTCGCCCGGACCGGCGCGCTCGCCCTGTTCGGAGCGGTCGCCGCGGTCCTCGCCGTGACGGGACTCGCGGTGCTCGGGTCCCGCGCGGTGCGCGAGATGCGCTAGGCCGCTTTCGAACAACGCCCCTAGGAATCGCGCAGGGCGGCCGAACGCGCGCACAGATCCGCACGGTTGGCCGCCCCCGTCTTCGTGATCAGGCTGGCGATGTGCTTCTCCGCCGTACGCGGGGAGATGAACAGCCGGTCGGCGATGTCCTTGTTGGACAGCCGCTCCGCGAGCAGCCGGAACACCTCGAACTCCCGGACCGTGACGCCCTGCGCGCGCAACCGGTCCGGGATGCCGCTGCTCCCGGTGCGGTGCTGGCGCACCGGGGCGCCGAGCCGGCGCAGCCCCGCCCGGCAGGCACCCGCCACGGCCGGGATGTCCCGCTCGTGGAAGTAGTCCTCCGCCTGCCGCAGCCAGGCCACCGGATCGCCCCAGCCGTCCCGGTGCGCCGCGTCCGCGACCAGCCGCAGCCCGAGATGCCGGGCCAGCGGATACGGCTCCGCCACTGTCCGCGCCGCCTCCACCGCGCGCACCGCCCGGTCCCCGGCGCCCTCCCGGCCCAGCAGCACGGCCTCCGCGAGCAGCACGAAGTGCCGGTTCCAGCGCATCCGGGCCATCGCGGTGGCGGTGATCTCCACATGCCGGGCGCGGTCCGCGCGCCCGGCGAGCACGTCCAGCAGCAGCACCAGGCCGTGGGTGCCGCTGAGATGGTAGGTCGAGGGGTTGTCCGCCTCCAGCGCCAGCACCGTGCCCAGGTCCGCGCGGGCCAGCTCCCGGTCCTCCTCCAGCAGCGCGCAGAAGGCACGGGCCAGCCCATGGCTCAGCGGCTCCTCCTGCGAACCGGCCCCGTCCCACTGCGCGAACGCGGCCAGCGCCGCCTCCATCCCGGCCCGGTCGGCATGGTGCGCCGCCAGCACGGCCTGCGCCATCAGGACGTACCGCACCGCGGGCGCGAGCCGCAGCCGCCGTACGACGGCCAGGCACTCGGCGGCGGTGGCGCGCGCGGTGCCGTAGTCGCCGCGCAGCACCGCGTCGAGTACGAGGATGCCGTCGACGGTGTGCACGATGTTGACCGAGCCGAGCCGCAGCGCCTCCTCGCGCGCCGCCAGCAGGCCCGCGGCGTCGCCGTCGGCGAGCCAGGCGTTGCCCGCCAGCCGGGTGGCCGCGTACATCCGCTGCAAGGGCAGCCGGTGGCGTTCCGCGGTGGCGAGGGCCTGGCCGAGCATCGCCTCGGACTCCTCCGGGTCCCGCTCGCGGGCCACCGTGGCGAGCAACTCCTGCGCCTGGCAGGCGACCACCGGCATCCCGTGGCGTTCGGCGGTGTCGGCGGCCGAGCGGGCCAGCTTCTCCGCGTGCTGGGTGCGGTCCGGACCCGGTGTGTCCAGGGCGAGGTAGGCGGCCGTCACGTCGACGGTGGCGGCGGTCATCTCGTCCGGCGTGCCCGCCAGCACCTCACGAGCGCGGGCCACCTGCCGGTTGCCGTCGCTCCACCGCCCGGCCGTGTGGGCGACCTTGGCCAGCCGCGCGTGCAGCGTGGTGAGCCGGGCCGGACTGAGCCCCGAGCCGCCCAGTAGATGGAGATCCTCGGCCAGTTCGAAGGCGCGCGCGAAGTCCCCGGCCTCGGCGAGCGCGGGCAGCAGGTTCTCCAGGACCGCGGCCCGGCCCTGGGCGTCACCGGCCTCGGCCAGCAGCGTCTCGGCCCGGCTGAGCAGGGTCACGGCGGAGCCCAGCGCACCGGCGGCCAGGGCCCGGCCGCCCGCGTCCGCGAACAGCAGCCCGGCCGCGCCCCGGTCCCCGGCCTCGCTGCGCAGCCCCGCCGCCAGCGCGCACCAGTCGCCGCTCAGCTCGGGGTGCAGCTCCTCGACCGCCTCCGCGCCCCGGCGCGCGAGCTCGGCCCGCTGTCCCGGCGTCATCTGCGTGAACAGGGCCTCCACGGTCAGCGAGTGCCGGAAGGAGTACCAGTCGGGGGCGGGTTCGTCGGGGATCACCAGACGGGCCGCGACGCCCGCGTGCAGATGGCTGAGCAGCGCGCGGTCGTCCACGCCGCTCATCCGCTGGAGCACGGTCAGCGGGAAGCGCCGGCCGAGCACGGCGGCCGCCGACAGCAGGGTCAGGCCCTGCGCGCCGAGCCGCTCGATGCGGCGCAGGATGTCCCGCGCCAGCGTCGAGGAGACGTCGCTGCGCAGGTCCCCGACCGCCCGCCAGCCGTCCGGGCCCTGCACCAGGGTGCCCGCGCCGATCATGGTCTGGAGCAGCTCCTCGACCAGGTACGGGCTGCCGGAACTGTCCTCCCACAGCCGCTGGAGCACCGGCTGGGGCACCTCCCGCGGGTCCGCCGCGCCCAGTTGGGCCGCGATCATCTCGTCCGCCTGCCCGCGGGTCAGCGGCGGGATCTCCAGCAGGGTGGCGGCACCGCGCCGGCGCGCGGACTGGGCCAGGTCCAGGGCGTCGCTGAAGTCGGTGCGTACGGTGGCGAGCAGCAGGACGGGTGTGTACTCCAGGTTGTCCACGAGGTATTCGAGGACGCCGAGCGTCTCCGGGTCGGCGTCGTGCAGGTCCTCCAGGAGCAGCAGTTGCCCCTGTCCGCGCCCGGCCGCGATGAGCAGCCGCAGCACCGCCTCGCCCAGGATGACCATGGAGCTGCTCTCGCGCTCTCCGGTGTCCCAGTCGGGTATCAGCCGTCCGAGCACCGGCCGGTACGGGCCCAGGGCCAGGTCGTCCATGGACGCGCCGCCGCGGAACAGGGACATCAGCGCCTCGGTCAGCGGCCGGAACGGCACCGCCGGGCCCGTGGTGCTGCTGCGGCCGCGCAGCACCCGCATCCCGGCGTCGAGCGCGCCGCCCACGGCCTCGGCCGCGAGCCGTGACTTGCCGACCCCGGCCTCGCCGACCAGGAAGACCACACCGCCGCGTCCCTGTTGAGCGCCGGTCAAGGCGCGTTCGAGCAGGTGGAGTTGAGGACCCCGCCCGATCAGGGAAGGCGCATGGGAACGCATGAACGCTGATGATAATCGGAATATCGCCACCTGGGGCAGGTCGCCCCATCCGGACCGGATCGCTCCGCTTGGACACACGGCGGCGCGGACCCGCGGGGCGGGTCCGCGCCATCACGCCGGTGGCGGCCGGCGGTCGCCTACCGGGGGGCGGAGACCGAGGTGTCGATGGTGCTCAGCGTGATGACCAGGCCGCTGGTGAGGACCATCCCGGCCAGCACCCGCGCGCGGGCGCAGGCCCGGTTGCGGCCCTTGAGGGTGATGCCGCCCGCCGCGTCCTGTTCGTCGGCGGCGGCCTCGGCGGTGTCGGCGGCGGTGGCGGTGAGGTCGGTGGCGGCGGCGAGGTTCTTGTCCATGAGGTGATCCCCTTCGGGTGATCCCGCGCGGGTGGGCGCGGTGGCGGAGGAGGTGCGGTGGTCGGTTGCCCTACCGGCCGGGGTGGGCCAGGAGCAGGGCGGACGGCACGGTGCCGGGGTGGGCCAGGCGGAGCAGTCCGTAGCCGATGCCGGAGAGACCGGTCAGCAGGCCGGGGGAGGGAACGTGGTCGGGGGTGGCGCAGCGGTGGCCCTGCGCCTCGACGAGCGCGAGCGCCTGGCCGGTGCGGAGGGTGAGTGCTTCGGCGGCGGGGGCGTCGCCCCGTTCGGCCAGGACGGCGAGGGCGTCCAGCATCCCGAGGGCACCCTGGCCGAGGCTGAGGTCGGGGCCGACCTCCGCGTCCCGCAGCCGGAGCGAGAACTCCGGCGCGGGGGAGGGGAATCCAGTGAGCGCGGCGGCGGCCGCCACTCCGGCGAGCCCGCGGGCCCACGACGGATCCGGGTCCGAGGCGGTCCGCGCCCGCCGGACCGCGCCGTCGAGCAGGGCCCGGCCCGCGCTCGCGTGCGCGGCGGACCGCGCCGGCCGCACGGCGGCGTACCGCAGCAGCGCCCAGCCGATCCCGGCGGCGCCGTCCGCGAATCCGGCGTCCGCGAATCCGGCGACCGGGGTGCTGGTGGGACCGGTGCCCGTGAGACCGGTGTGCGCGAGTCCGGCATCCGCCACGGGCACCGCCGTCCGGCACAGCCGGTCCGCCAGGGCGTCCGCCAGTTCCAGCGCGCCCGGCGCCCCGGTCGCCTCGTGTACGGCGACGGCGGCGGCCAGCGCCCCGGCCGTACCGCCGGCCAGACCCGGTTCGGTGCAGCCGGCCGCCGCGTGGCCGAGCGCGGTGAGCGCGTCCGGCAGGCACCGCGCCGGCTCCTCGCCCAGCAGGGCCGACAACCGGACCAGGGCGTAGCAGATGCCGCCGAGACCGTCGTAGGCGCCGGGGCCCGCCGCCGCGCCCAGTTCGGGATCGGCGGCCAGGGCCGTCAGCAGGGCGGGCAGCGGCCGTACCGCCTCCCGCGCCAGCGCGGTGTACCGGTCGGCCCCGGTCAGCGCGCCGGTGTGGGCGAGGAACAGCGCGACCCCGCAGTAGCCCTGCGCGAGCCCGGCGCCCATCGGCAGCACCGCCCAGTGCGGGCCCGAAACCCGTTCCAGACCGAGCCAGTTGGCGCGACCGCCGTCACGGACCGCACGGGCGGCGATGTCGTCGGCGATCCCGCACACGGCGGCCAGCAGCCGGGAGGCGTCGGGCACGACGGCCGGTACGGGTGCGACGGCGAGCGCCGACCTCGGCCGGTCCGCCGGATCGCAGGCGCTCCGCGCGGCCAGGGTCGCCGAGACGATCCACTCCTGGTCGCGGCAGTCGATCTCGTCCATCCGAGCGATCTTCTTGCGCACCGCGGCCAGACTCGCCTCCGGCAGCACGTCCGCCAGGCAGGTCCCGTCGGCCGCCCGGACCCCTGTGCCGGACGGCCGATGGGTGAACAGGGGGATGTCGCCGCGCCACAGGTCCGCCGTCTCGTGCTCGATGAGCCGGGAGCGCGCCGGGTCATGCGCGGACTCGGTCCACAGCACCGCGAACACCCCGTCGCGGGCGAGCGCGTCACCGAGCAGCGCCGGATGCGTGGACTCCTCCAGCAGGGTCGCGTACAGCCGGGTGGCACGGGCGATCAGCCGCGCCGGGGCATCGGCACCCACCGCCAGCGGGCCGTCCTCTCCGGTGAGTTCGCCACCGTGTGCCGCGATGGCCGCGTACGCGGTGCGGAAGCCGTCGAGCAGGGCGGCCCGGTGGTCCGCGCCGTCCAGCGGGCGGCCGTCCGGCACCGGCTGGTTCTGCCCGGCCGGGCTGAGCAGCGGCCCCCGTACGGCACGCATGGTGTCCCGGCCGCTGTCCACCCAGTGCAGCCCCTCGCTGGGGAAGGTGCCGTCGGTGGAGCGGCCCAGCGCGGAGATGTCCAGCGCGCCGTGCTCGCCGATCAGCAGGTGGGGCAGCAGGCAAGTGCGGTGCACGGAGGTGTGCAGGGCGTCCGCCGCCGGGTCGGCGCCGGCCGTCATGGCCTGCCCGAGCCCGGTGTGCAGCAGCGTCTCCGCGTCCACCAGGACCGGCTGGTCGCCGCAGGCGATGACGTTCTCGTAGTGCATGTCGGCGCCGTCCACCGCGTAGAGCAGCGCGAGCAGCACGCCCTGGCGGCGGTAGAAGGCGTCGGTCTCGGTCACCGACCGGCACCAGCGGTGGGCGACGAACTCCAGCCAGCCGTAGCCCTCCCGGCGCACCGTGCGCGCGGTGCGCAGCGCGAGATCGGGGACCTTGGTGTCCAGCCAGGCCGCCAGCTCGTCCAGCAGGGCGTGCTGGCCGAGCGGTCGCGGCTTGTACACCACGCGGGCACCGTCCGCGAAGCGCAGCACGGCCACCGACCGGTTGCCCTGATGGGCGTCGCCGAGGCCGAGTTCGACGCGGACGAGCGCCCCCGGATCGCGGTCGTCGAGGAGCGTGCCGACCAGCTCGCCCCGGTCGGCCTGGAAGCGGGCCGCCAGTTCGGCCGCCGCGTCCAGCGCGTCCAGCGCGGTCTGCCCGAGCATCCGGGCCAGCACCGGATAGGTGTCGAACAGTTCCCCGAGACCCCGCCGGGTGCCCGCGGCGGCGACGAAGGACGCGAACCGCTCCTGCGGCGTCGCCCCCTCAAGCCGCCCCGCGCGCCGCGCCCCGGCGAGTTCCCGTACCAGGGTACGCGCGGCCGGCCGCACCAGCTGCGACGTCAGCCAGGCCCCGAACTCACGCTGCCAGACGCCCCGTTCGGCGTCGGGCACACCCGGCAGCAGCGCGGCGAGGCGCTCGGCCGCCGGAATGACGAGCGGCCGCACGACATGGGCGAAGACCTCGGCGCCCGTGCCGTCGGCGGCCGGCTCCTCCGGGAGCTCGGGGGCGGCGTCCAGGGCCGTCTCCGCGTACCGCGCCCAGCGGGGCTTGGCGGCGCGGGCCGCGAGCCGTTCGGCGGGCTCCGCCGCGAGGGCCGCCGCTTGGGCGCCGTCCACCCCGAGGTGCGCCAGCCGCAGCGCGAAGCCCTCCGCGTCCCCGGCGGCCCAGGGGGCGCGCACGGTGGTGCCGGGGTCGGCGGGCGCGGCCGGTCGGCCGGGGGCGGCGAGGCGCTCCGCGAGGGACAGCGCCGGGGCCCACCAGGCGAGCGGCAGGCCGGCGCTCGGGGGAGCCGGGAGGCTGGCGGTCTCAGTCACGTCACCGAAGGTGCCAGAGCGGGGCCGACCCCCACATGGGGAAGTGACCCCCATATTCTCCCCGGCCCCTCCCCAGGGGCGGGGGCGCGCGCCCGCGCGCATGGGGAAACCGCAGGTCGGCGCCGTACTACCCAGAACCCGTACGACCGCCGTCCACGGGCCCCCGGGACCACCTCCCGGCCCCTGCGACCACCTTCAGGCCCGTACGACCCCGACCCCTGCGCCCCCCACCCGCAGACGTCACGCAGACCCTTACGGGGGGCGGCCCCCACCGCCCCGTAGCGGGCCCGCACCGGAAAGGTGGGGACCGACTACCGATGCCCGCCCCCGGCCACGGCGGCAGGGTGGGCGTCGTACCCCACAGGCCGCCCGCGGTGCTCACCACCGGGCGAACGACCTTGCAAGGAGCAGAAGATGGGAGTTCCCGTACCCGTCGGCGTGGTCGCCCTCGACCCGGTCCTGGAGGCCGGCACCCGCAGTACCCTGCTCGCCTGCCCGGAACTCGCGGTGTGCGAGCCGGCCGACGCACGGGTCGCCGTGCTCACCGTGGACCGGCTCGGGCCGGCCGAACTCGACATGGTGCGCACCACCCGCGCCCACCGCACGCGTCCCGCCGTCGTCCTGGTGGCCGGCGCGCTCGCCTCCGGAGACGCCCTGCACGCCCTCGCCGCCGGCGCACGGGGACTGCTGCTGCGCCGCGAGGCGGACGCCTCCCGCCTGGCCCACGCGGTGCTCGCCGCCGCACGGGACGACTGCACCGTCCCCACCGATCTGCTCGACCAGGTCCTCGACCAGTCCGGAAAGGCCGAGCGGGGCTGGGCCGGCGGATCGCTCTCCGACCGCGAACGCTCGGTGCTGCGCCTGGTCGCCGACGGACACGAGACGGCGGAGATCGCCCAGCAACTCGCCTACTCCCCACGCACCGTGACCACCGTCGTGCACGACATCACCCAGCGGTTCCGGCTGCGCAACCGCGCCCACGCGGTCGCCTACGCGCTGCGGGCGGGCCTGCTGTGACCGCCACCCTGACCGCCGCACCCGGCGGAACCGCCACCATCCTGCCCCTGCGCATCCTGCCCGCGCCGGGCGCGGACCGCGTGCGCGCCCTCGGCCGCCGCGCCGGCCTCGACTGCGCGATCGGCCACGGGCAGCCCGGAGCCGTCACCGTCCTCGTCACCGACGACGCCGAACGGGCCCTGCGCAGAACCCCGTCGAGCGGTCCGCTGCTGCTCGTGTGCGACACGGTGGGCCGCGCCGGGCTGCTGGAGGCGCTGCGCGCCGGGGCCGTGGTGCTGCGCAGGGCGGATCTCACCGAGGAGAGCCTCACGGCGGCCGTCCGCCGCGCCGGGGCGCCGCACCCGAGCATCCCCTACCCGGAACTGTCCCACCTGCTGACCACCGGCTCCGAGCCCGGCTCCCGCACCTTGCACGAGGACCGGCCCCCAGCACTGACGGCACGTCAGATGTCCGTGCTGCGGCTCATGGCGGAGGGCCACGGCAACGCGGGCATCGCGCAACTGCTGCGCTGCTCCGAGCACACCGTGAAGAACGTCGTCTACGAGGTCATGGCCCGGCTCGGCGCCCGCAACCGGGCCCACGCGGTGGCGCGCGCGGTGCGCCACGGGCTGATCTGAGATGCGGCGGACACCGGCCCGCGGGCCCTCACGCGCCGGGATCCGGCAGCAGCCGTGGCGTGATGCGCTCCTCCACGGCCCGCCCGCCCTCCCGGCGCACCACGTACGCGCCCTTGCCCGGCAACTCCGCCACCGCCTCGACCAGTTCGGTGCCCCGGTAGACCAGGCCCACCCCGTCGTCGGTGCAGTGCGCCGTCGGCAGGGTGCCATCGGCGACCAGCCGGTGGATCAGCGGACGCCGGCCCGGATCGGAGTCGTAGTGCACCCCGTTGCCGTACGGCAGCAGCCCCAACGCATCGGTCACCGGCCGCAGTTCGGGGCAGAAGGAGTCCGTCGCGCCGCCCTCGAACCAGCAGATGGAACCCGCGCTCACCCCGGCGAGGACCACCCCCGCCCGCCAGGCCCGGCGCATCACCGCGTCCAGGCCGTGCACCCGCCACACGGCGAGCAGGTTGGCCACCGAACCGCCCATCACCCAGACCACGTCGTGGTCCAGCACCGTGCCCTCGACGTCCTCGACGTTCGGCATGGGGAACAGGTGCAGGGGCGTCAGGTCGAAGCCGGCCACCCGTGCCGCCTCCGCCATCCGCGCGGCGACGTGTTCGGCGTCCCCGATCGCGGTGCCGACGTACAGGATGCGCGGTCGCCTGCCGTGCACACCGGCGAGGTCGACCGCGTGCCGGACCAGGGCGTCGAAGACCACCCGAGTGCGTGCGGCGGCGCGGTGTCCTCCGGAGGTGGCGACGATGGTGGGTTCCGGGGCGGTCACGCGGTGATCGTAGCGCGGGGAACGTGCTCCGGACGTGGGGAAGTCGTGAAGGCGGGCGTCCGCGGGGAAGACGCGGACAACGCGGCGGGGACCGGTCTTCGGACCGGTCCCCGCCGTCTTCGCGCGCGCCGCCCTCGGCGCGCTCTCACTCCCGCCGCAGTGCCACGGCCGCCGCGTACCCCGCCGGGACGAGGACGTCCCGCAGGGTCCAGTCCGGGGCGGGCGGCACCGGCCGCGGCCCGGTGCCGACGTGGTCCAGGGCCGGAGCGCGCACCAGCCCCGTCCCCAGCCCCTTGAGGTACGCCTCCTTGCGCACCCAGGTCCGGGTGAACGCCGCCTGCCGCTCGTGCGCCGGGAGCAGGGCCAGCTCCGCGACCTCCGCCGGGTGCAGCGCGCACTGCGCGCTGCACACCGCCTCCACGGTGGCCACGCCCTCCACATCGACCCCGACCGGTGCGCCGGCGAGCGCCACCAGCACCAGGTCCCCGCTGTGCGACAGGGAGAAGTGCACCCCCGAGGCGCGCAGCGCGGGCCGCCCGTGCGGGCCCCCGCACCCCGCGCACGGCTCCCGCATCAGCGGCAGCTCGTCCGCCGGGACTCCCAGCAGGGGGCTGAGCAGGGCGCGCAGCGTCGCATGCGCGATCACATACGCGTCCCGGTCGCGGGGCCGCCGGAACGCACGGGCCCGCGCCCGCTCCTGCGCGTCCAGCAACTCCTGGGCACGCAGCAGCGATCGGTCGTCCTGGCCGCCGACCTCGGCCAGATACAGCTCCAGCGGTCCGCGCAGCGCTCGGCGGCCGACGGCGTACGGCGGATACGGCGCACCGGGCAGTTCGAGCCGGGCGGGGCACAGGGGGCCGGGAGCCGGGGCCGACCGGGGCACGCCGGTCCGCCGGGCCGGCCCGGACGGCATGGGTACGCCGGTCCGCCCGGACGGCACGGGGACGCCGGTCACCCCGGCTGGCAGGGGGTGCCGGGGAACCCCCGCCGTCGACGGCGCACGGGAAGCGGTCGCTGCCGCGGGCATGCCGGAAGCCCCGAGCGTCGGTGGTGTGGGGGAAGCCCCGGCGGCCGGTGATGTACGGGAAGCCCCCGCGGCCGATGGTGTGCGGGGAGTCCTCGTCGCCGGTGGCGTGCCGGAGGCTCCGGGCGTCGGCGGTGCGGGGAAAGCCCCCGTAGTCGGTGATGCACCGGACGCGCCGGCAGCTGAGGACGTACGGGAAGCCCCCGTCGTCGGCGGTGTGCCGGAGGCCGCGGCAGCCGGTGGTGTACCGGAAGTCCGCGCCGTCGGCGGTGCGTTGGCCGGCCCGGCCGGCAGCAGGGCCGGCCGGGCCTCAGACATCGGCCCCGGCGAGCCGGCGGCGCAGACTCAGCGGGCGCATGTCCGTCCAGACCGCGTCGATGTGGTCCAGGCACTCCTGCCGGCTGCCCTCACGGCCCTCCCGGTACCAGCCGGCCGGCAGCTCCCGGTCCGCCCGCCAGATCGAATACTGCTCCTCGTCGTTGCGCACCACGAGGTACACGTCCTCGCCGCCGGTGCCGTTCGCGGAATCGGGTTGCGTCACGGTGAACCTCCCGGGTGATGGGCCGGCCGCGGATCAGGGTCCGGCGACGCAAGAGTGCCCGGCCCCCGCCCCGCCGGGTCAGGGACGAACGCGCCGCAGCGGTGGCACCCGTTGCTGCCGGATCTTCCCTGGTGGGCCATGGCCCCGGCGCGGGACCGTGCTCTCCGGTCGCGGGCCGCCCGGCACCCCGGAAACCCCGGCCCACGCGATTGCCCGCGCACCCCGTTTCGGAAGGAGCACGCGATGTCGGACGAGCACGCACCTGTCCTGCTGCCGGGCGGAGGCTGGCGGCTGTGGGAGCAGTTCGCGCTCCGCGGCCCCGGCTTCCCCGCCGACGGCGTGCTGCGCCTCGCCCCACCCTCGCTCGCCGAGGCCGCCGACAAGTTCGCGCCCGGCGCCGAGCTGTCCGGACCGGAGTGGGAAGCCTTCGCCGCGGACCTCGCGACGGCCGCCGTCGACACCGCGCGCAACCTCCAGGAGATCGCCGCCCAGCCCCGCTTCCAGGCGGCGCTCGCCTGGCAGAACCCCGCCGTCCTGCGCACCGGCATCGCCCCGTTCCTGCGCTGGACACCGACGGCGGAGGGCCGCAGCAGCATGCCCCGGCAGCGTGAGGAGCTGGTCGCGCACTACTGGCAGCGGTTCTGCGTGAAGAACGACACCATCGGCTTCTTCGGCCCGGTCGGCTGGGGCCGCTGGGACCCGACCGGCCGGGGCGGCGTCGCCGTGAGCCCCGGCGACGGCTTCCTCGCGGCCCGTGAGGTGTACTTCTCCGGCTGGGCGATCGACGCCCTGGCGAAGGTGCTCGCCGCGGACAGCGCGCTGATGCGCTGGATCCCGCCGCGCCGGGTGTCGTTCGTGCGCTGCGCGGACGGCGCGGTCCAGGTCCCCGGCCGGCCCGCCCGCCAGGCCGGTGCCCGCGAACGCGCCGTACTGGAACGCTGCGACGGCACCCGCCACCTGCCGTCCATCGCCGCCGAACTGGGCCTGTCCGAGGACGAGGTCACCGATGCCGTCCGGGAGTTGACGTCCCGCCGCTGGGTGCAGTGGCGACTGGACGTCCCCGCCGCCACCCACCCCGACCGCGCCCTGCGCGACATCCTGGAACGCGTCCCCGAACGGGCGCCGCGCGAGCGGGCGTTGGCACGGCTCGCCGTACTGGAGCGCGGCCGGGACGCCGTGCGCGCGGCCGGCACCGACGCCGCCGCGCTGACCGCCGCGATCGCCGCGCTGGAGGCCGACTTCGCCGCCCTGACCGACAGCGAGGCCCAGCGCGCCAAGGGCGAACGCACCGCGCCGTGCCGGGGTCTGGTGTACTCCGACGCCCGGCGCGCGGCCACCGCCACCACCGGCGCCGCCCTGCTGGCCCACCTCGAACCCCTGCAGCTGTGCCTGACCGCCGCCCGCTGGATGACGAACCGCTTCGCCGAGGCCGTCCGCGCCAAGCTGCGCACCGTGTACGAGCGGTTGAGCGCCGACGGCGCCCCGGTCGACCTGGGCACCCTGTGGCTGCACACCCTGCCCTCCCCGCACCCCGACGCGGGCGACCTCATCGACGCGGTCCAGGCCGAACTGCGCGCCAAGTGGGCCCGCGTCCTGGAGCTGCCCGAGGGCGTCCGCCGGGTCCGGCTGGCCACCGCCGAGCTGGCCGAACGGGTACGCCGGGAGTTCGAGGAGCCCGGCGACGGCTGGTCGCTCGCCCGCTACATCAGCCCCGACGTCCTGGTCGTCGCGGACGACGAGGCCGCCCTCGCCCGCGGTGACGTGGACCTCGTCCTCGGCGAGATGCACTGCGCGCTGAACACCATGGGCGCCTCCCTGTTCGTGTACCAGCACCCCGACCGCGACGAGCTGCTCGCCGAGACCACCCGCGACTTCCCCGGCCCGCGCCTGCTGCCCATGCTGCCCAAGGAGCTGCCCCTGAAGTGGTCCACCCGCAGCCGGCCCTCCCTGGACCGGCCCGAGGACCACTACGTGGCCCTGGTCGACCAGACCGGCGACCCGCACCGCCCGCGGACCGTGCTCAGCGCCGACGTCCGCATCGAGGACCGGGCCGGCCGGCTCACCGCGGTCCTGCCCGACGGCACCGCGTACGACGTGCTCGACGCCTACGCCAACACCCTCACCCAGCGCGTCATGGACCGCTTCACTCTGCGCCCCGAGGGCGACCACACTCCGCGCATCACCCTCGGCCGGATGACCGTGGCCCGCGAGACCTGGCAACTACCGGTATCCGACATGGACTTCGCCGACGAGAAGGCGGAGGCCGCCCGGTTCGTGAAGGCCCGGCACTGGCAGCGGCGGCACGAGCTGCCCCGGTTCGTGTTCGTGGTCTCGCCGACCGAACCCCGGCCGTTCTACGTCGACTTCGACAGCCCCGTGTACCTCACCATCCTCGCCAAGGCGGCCCGCAGGCTCGCCCGCAAGGACCCCGGTGCCCGGCTCAAGGTCAGCGAGATGCTGCCCACCCCCGAGCAGGCCTGGCTCACCGACGACGAGGGCCGCCGCTACACCTCCGAACTCCGGTTCGTGGCCGTCGACACGACCGTCACCGGTGCGGGAGAAAGCTGATGCGCACGGTCGCCGACGACATCGCCGCGCACGCCCTGCGCCACCCCGCACGGGTCGCCCTCGCCACCCCGGCCGGCGAGGTGACGTACGCCCGACTGGCCGCCCGCGTCGAGGAGATCGCCCGCCTGCTGCGCGCCCGCGGCGTCCGCCCCGAGACCGTCTGCGCCGTGGCCGTCGAGCACGGTCCGGACGCGGTCGCCGCCATGGCCGCCGTGCTGCGCTGCGGCGCCGCCTTCCTCAGCCTGGACGTGAGCCAGCCCCGCGACCGACTCGCGGCCTTCGTCCGCAGCGCCGGCGCCCGGCTGCTGCTCACCCACTCGCACCGCGCCCCGGCACTCGAACCGGGCGCACCCACCGTCCTGTTGGACCAGGAGCAGCCGCCCCCGGACGGCCCGCTCCCGGACACGGGCGCCGACCCACGGGCCCTCGCCTACGTCAGCCACACCTCCGGCAGCACCGGCGAACCCAGCGCCGTACTCGTCGAACACGCCGCCCTCGACGCCTATCTCCGCGACACCGCGGCGGCGTTCGGCCTCGGCCCGGACACCGTGGCCCTCCAGATGGCACCACTCGGCTACGACGCCTCCATCCGGGACACCTTCGCACCGCTGCTCGCCGGCGCCCGGCTGGTGATCGCGGACCGCGCCCGGCTGCTGCGCCCCGCGGAGTTCGCGGCCACCGTCCGCGACCACGGGGTGACCGCCCTGCTCAGCGTCACCCCGTCCTTCCTCACCCACCTGGGCGGCCAGACCGACCTGGCCGAGCCGCTCGCGGGGGTCGCCCTGGTCGCCTCCAGCGGCGAGTCCCTGCGGCCCTTCCTCGCCGCGGGCGGCCGGAGCCTCGTACCCGGCCGGCTCGTCAACCAGTACGGCCCCACCGAGTGCACCATGACCACCACCCGGCACCATGTGCCCGCCACCCCCGATCCCACCACCGACCTCGTCGGCACACCCCGTCCGGGCACCGTCGTCCGCGTCCTGGACGCCTCCCTCGCCCCGGTCCCCGACGGCACGGTCGGCGAGGTCTGCGTCGGCGGCACCGGAGTGACCCGCGGCTATCGCGGCCAACCCGCCCGCACCGCCGCCGCGTTCGTCCCCGACCCCCTCGGGCCGCCCGGCGCCCGCCTCTACCGCACCGGCGACCTCGGCTACTGGGGACCCGGCGGCCTGCACTACGCCGGCCGCACCGACCGCCAGCTCAAGATCCGCGGCTACCGCGTCGATCCCGCCGAGATCGAGGGCGCCCTGCTCTCCCATCCGGGCGTCACCGGCGCGGTGGTCACCTCGCACACCGACGACCTGGGCCGCGTCCACCTGCTCGCCCACGTCACCGGCGCCCTGTCGGACACGACGGACGCCACCCTGCGCCGCCACCTCTCCCGCACCTTGCCCCCGCACCTGATGCCGCGCCGCTTCGTACGTCTGGAGACGCTGCCGACGACCCGCGGCGGCAAGGCCGACCGCCGGGCGCTGGCGGGCGGGAGGCCGGTATGACCACCACACGGCTGGGGGCCGGGACCGGTACGACCGTACTGGGGACCCGTACGGATACGACGGCGACCGGAGCCGGTGCGGCCACGGCGGGCGCCGGAATCGCGAGGAGCACGGCCGGAGCCGGTGCGAGCGTGCCCGCACACCGAGCCGCTACGCGCACGACCGGGACCGGCCGGATACCTGCCCAGACCGCCGCCGGGGCCCTGGGCAGGTCCGACCTCCTCGCCGCCGCCTCCCGTATCGCGCCGTACGTCGTCCGTACCCCGCTCCTGCCCGGCCCGGTGACCGCGGCACACGGGACGGGGCTGCTGCTGAAGGCCGAACACCTCCAGCTCGGCGGCTCGTTCAAGATGCGGGGCGCCGCCAACGCCGTCCTCGCGCTGGGCGCCGGCCGGGTCGTCACCGGTTCCTCCGGCAACCACGGCATCGCCCTGGCCCGGCTGGCCCGCACCCTCGGCATCCGGCTCACCGTCGTCCTCGCGGCGGGCGCGCTGCCCTCGAAGGCGGCCGCCATCCGCGCGCTCGGCGCCGAGACCGTCGAGGTGGGCGGGGGAGTGGCGGAACGGGAGGAACGCGCCCGCGCCCTCGCGGCCGAGCAGGGCGCCGTCCTCGTACCCTCCTCCGACCACCCCCTGGTCGTCGCCGGACAGGGCACCGTCGGCCTCGAACTCCTCGCCGCCGCCCCCGACACGGAGACGGTCTACGTCCCCACCGGCGGCGGCGGACTCCTCGCCGGCCTGTGCCTCGCCGCCGCCGAGCACCCGGTCCGCGTGGTCGGCGTCGAACCCGCCCTCACCCCGCGCTACGCCCGCTCCCTGGCCGCCGGCCGCCCCCTGCGCCTGCCGCCCTGCGCCACCGTCGCGGACGGCCTGCGCGGCCAGAGCCCCGGAACCGTGCCCTACCCGATCATCCGGGACCGCGCCGACGAATGGATCGCCGTCGGCGACGCGGAGATCCTCGCCGCCACCGCCCTGCTGCACCGCCTCGGCGTCGATGCCGAACCCAGCGGAGCCGTCGCCCTGGCCGGCGCCCTGCGCGCCGGTCGCCGCGAACGCGCCGTGGCCATCGTCTCGGGCGGCAACACCCCCGCCCGGCTGCGTATCCACCCGTCCGGCCACACCGACACCCTCACCCGCACGGAAACGAAGGAGCCCACGCCATGACCCCCGACGCCGCCACCGCCACCGCCGCCCCCGTCGTCACCGCCGACCTGCTGGTCGACATCTTCCGGGACGTGCTGCGCCTGCCCGACCTCACCGCCGAGACCGACTTCTACGAGGCCGGCGGCGACTCGCTCACCGCCTTCCAGATCACCGGTCGGCTCCAGGAGATCGTCGGCGCCGACGTCCCGGTCTCCCTGGTCTTCGCCTACCCGACGCCCCTGGAACTGGCCGAGGTCGTCGCGGCCGACTACGGCACCGTCTGACCGCTCTCCGCCGCCCCGCCGCCCGCCCACCCGCGCTCGCCAAGGAGAGCCGTGCCATGACCGAAGAACTCGTGCCGTCCCTCGGCCGCTGGCGGCTGTGGGAGCAGTTCGCCCTGCGCGGGGCGGGCTTTCCCGCCGATGGCGTGCTGCGCCTCGCCCCGCCCGGACTGGCCGAGGCCGCCGACAAGTTCGGCGCCGAGGAGCCGCCGGCGGGCCCCGAGTGGACCGGCTTCGCCCGCCTCTTCACCGAGGCCGCCGTGGAGACCGCGCACACCTTGCAGGACATCGCCCGGACGCCGGCCTTCCAGGAGGCGGTGGCCTGGCAGAACCGCCCGGTGCTCACCTCCGGGATCGCCCCCTTCCTGCGCTGGACACCGACGGCGGAGGGCCGCAGCAGCATGCCGCGCCAGCGCGAGGAGCTGGTCGCGCACTACTGGCAGCGGTTCTGCGTGAAGAACGACACCATCGGCTTCTTCGGACCGGTCGGCTGGGGCCGCTGGGACCCCGGCACTCGGGCCGTCGCCGTGGACCCCGGAACCGGGCTGATCGCCGAATCCTCCGTGTACTGGGCGAGTTGGGGGATCGACGCCCTCGCCGCAACGCTGGACGCCGATCCCGCGCTGCGCGAGTGGATCGCCCCCCGCCGTGTGCCCTTCCTCGGGCTGGACGGCGACCGCGTCCGCGTGCCGGGCCGCCGCCCGATCACCGTGTCCGCCCAGACGGCGGCCGTGCTCGCCCGCTGCGACGGCGTCCGCCCGGCCCGGTCCCTCGCCGCCGCACTCCCGGACGTCGACGTCCCCGCCGTGCTGGCCGACCTGGTCGCCCGCCGCTGGGTGGTCTGGCGCCTGGAGGTCCCCGCCGGCACCCATCCCGACCGCGCCCTGCGTGCCTGGCTGGAGACCGTCGGCGCACCCGGACCCCGCCGCCGCGCACTGGCGGCCCTGGACCGGCTGGAGCGGGGCCGCGCCGACGTGGCGGCGGCCACCGGCGTGGAGGACCTCGTCCAGGCCCTCACCGCGCTCGAAGGCGACTTCACCGAACTCACGGCCACCGCCGCCGTACGGGAGAAGTCCGCCTCGACCGCGCCCTGCCGCTCCCTCGTCTACTCCGACACCCGCCGCTCCGCCACGGCCCGCCTCGGTCCCGCGATGCTGAGCGCGCTGCGCCCGCTACGGCTGTTGATGGACAGCGCCGCCTGGCTCACCGCCGAACTCGCCGCCACCGTCCGGGAGGAGACCCGCCGCGTCCACGACCGCCTGGCCGCCGAAGGCCCGGTCGACCTCGCCTCCTTCTGGTTCGCCTGCCTCCCGGTGCTGCACGGCGCCGCCCGCGCCAAGGCCACCGCTCTGCAAAGCGAGTTCGCCGCCCGCTGGCAGCAGATCCTGGCGGTACCGGAGGGCGCCCGGCAGGTGACCGCGGCGACGGCCGACATCGAGACCGCCGTCCGGGAGCGGTTCGCCTCCGGTGGCGACGGCTGGACGGCGGCCCGCTACCTCAGCCCCGACGTCCTGATCGCGGCCGAGAGCACACAGGCGATCGAGCGCGGCGACTTCACCCTGGTCCTGGGCGAACTCCACCTGGCCGCGAACACGTTGGGCGCCTCCCTCTTCACCCACCAGCACCCGGACATCGCCCAACTCCTCGACCTGACCGACCGCGACCACCCCGCCCCCCGCCTGCTGCCCCTGATCCCCAAGGAGCACCGCGCCCGCCTCTCGGCCCGCGTCCGCCACACCCTCGTACGGCCGCAGGACCGCGAAGTCGCCCTCGCCGACTTCACCGCGGACCCCGCCCGGACGGTCCGCAGCGCCGACGCGACCGTGCACAACCGGGCCGGCGAGCTCCTCGTCCGCCTCCCGGACGGTTCCGAATTCCCCGCCCTGGACGTCTTCTCGCACGTCCTGACCACCTTGTCGATGGACCTCTTCCAGCTCCTGCCGCAGGCCGGGCACACCCCCCGTGTCACGCTCGACCGCATGGTGGTCGCCCGCGAGACCTGGCGCCTGCCGGCCGCGCACGCGCCGTTCGCCGACGAGAAGGACGAGGCCCGCCGCTTCGTGGCGGCCCGCCGCTGGCGCGCCCGACTGGGCCTGCCCCGCTACGTCTTCGTGGTCTCCCCGGCCGAGTCCCGCCCCTTCTACGTCGACTTCGACAGCCCCGTCTACGTCACGATCCTCGCCAAGGCCCTGCGCCGGCTGGCCCGCAAGGACCCCGCCGCCACCGTCACGCTCACCGAGATGCTCCCGACCCCCGAACAGAGTTGGCTCACCGACGACCTGGGCCGGCGCTACACCTCCGAACTGCGCTTCGTCGCCTTCGACACCACCCCGCCGCGATAACCGCACATCATTCCCGACACTCCGTCACTTATGGTGATCAAGCAACTGCGAACTGTGGTCAACTGTGCCTGGTCGTCGGGCAACGGGCCCGAGATGTCCAAGGAGAGTTCATGCAGAAAGTTGCTCTGGGCAGGCGCATCGCCTCCGCCGCCGCCACCGCGTCCCTCGTCGGCGCGCTCGGCGTCGCCGGTGCGGCACCGGCCCTGGCGGCGGTGCCCGCGCCGCTGAGCTTCACCATCGACTACACGAGGAACACCTCCATCCCGCAGACGCCCACCCTGGGTGGCGGTTTCGCCGGGAACGGTCCGGTGTTCGACTCCGCGGGCCGGGTGATCGGCCGGACCTTCGACACCTGCGGCATCGACGGCGTCGAGGGCCCGACGAGGATGGACGCCGACTGCGGCGCGTACGTCGTCTTCAACAACGGTGACGAGCTCAACCTGAGCACCCAGGCCGTGATCGACGCCAACCCGATGGACTACCCGTACCGCTTCAAGGCCGTGGTCGAGGGTGGAACCGGCGAGTACAACGGCGCGCGGGGCGACGCCACCGTCACCGCCGAGCGCCCCGGTGTGTACAAGGTGGACGTCAAGTTCACGTGACGCCGTGAACCGAGGAGCCGCAAAGCGTGGTCCTGCGGCTCCTCCTCCGCCTCCCCGCAGTCACCCGCATTCCAGCACGTCAGGAGCTTCGGTGGAGCCCTCTGCCCCCACGTCGGCCGTCGCGGTCGCCGGACCCGGCGTGGGACACGCCCCCGCGGACCCGCCGCACCCTCTCGCCTTCCGCCCCCTGCGGCGCCCGCGCACCCGCCTGGCCGCGTATCTCCGGCTGGCCAAGCTCGGGATGGTCGACTACTACCTCAGCCTGCTCGTCGTGGCCTCGCTGCCGCCGCTGACCGGCGCCCGCATCCTCCACACCCCGGCCTGCGCGACCCTCGCGGCCTTCCTGCTCGGCGAGTTGTGCCTGGTGGGCGCCGCGGTCGCGTACGACGACATCACCGGGTACCGGGACGGCAGCGATGCCGCGAACTACGGCACGGACGCGGCGGTGCGCCGGCTCGCCCGCAAACCGCTCCTCGCCGGCGCCCTCACCGAGGCGGACGCCCTCCGCTTCGCCCGCGCCGCCCTCGCCGCCGGCGTCCTGTGCTGGACGGCCGCGCTGGCGTTCGCGCCCCACCGGCCGCTGTGGGCGGTGCTCGCCGTCGCAGCCGCCGGTCTCCTCGTCCCGCAGTACTCCTGGGGCCTGCGGCTCGGCTACCACGGGCTCCAGGAGGTCTTCCTCGCCGCCGTCGGCTGGGCCTTCGTGCTGCCGCTGTACGGCCTGCTCACCGGACGGGCCACCGCGTTCGCCGCCGTGGAGGCCTTCCTGTTCGGGCTCGGACCCCTCCTCTTCGGCGTGTACTCGAACACGAACGACATCGCCGGGGACCGCGCGGTGGGCCGCCCCACCGCCGCCTGCCTCCTGTCCCGCCGCGGCAACGCCGTCCTCGTCGGCGCGCTCTCCGCCCTCGAGACGGCGGTGATCGCCACGGCGGCCGTCCTCGGGATCGCACCCTGGTGGTTCCCGCTGGTACTCCTGCCCGTGACGGCGGCCCGCACCGCGCAGTTCACGGTCGGCATGGTGCGCGGCGACGTGCTGCGCGGCCGGCTGCTCGGCATCCGGGCGCACCGGATCCTGGTCGCCGCCCTGGTCGCGGCCAACCTGCTCCGGGCGGGCACGAGTTGACCCGAGCCGGACACGTGTACACCTGGAGATGAGAGAGGAACCGCCGATGGCCGACACGGACGTCGACGTCGCCGTGGTCGGAGCCGGGATCGCGGGCCTGGCCACCGCCTTCCACCTGGCGGCCACCGGCAGATCGGTGCGCGTGTTCGAGGCGGCCCGCCGGGTCGGCGGGCGAATGGCCGCGCGCCGCCACGAGGGTTACGTCCTGGACGAGGGCGCGGAGCAGATCGCCACCCGCGGCTACGACGCCACCTGGCGGCTGATCCGGGCCGCCGGTCTGCCCGCCGGTGCCGTCGTCCCGGTGGGCGGCCGGATGGCGATCTGGCGCGACGGCCGGGTCCGGCCCGACTTCGGCCATCCGGCGGGCCTGCTGACCGGCGCCGGCATGTCCTGGCGCGGCCGGCTGTCCTGGCTGCGCTTCACCGCGACGCTCCTGCGCCACCGCGGACGCTTCGACCCCGAGCACCCGGAGGCGACGCCGTTCGGCGACCTGACCGTCGCGGAGTACGCCCGCCGACACCATCGCGACCTGTACGAACGCCTGTTGCAGCCGATGTCCGGCACCTTCTTCGGCTGGCGGCCCGAGCGGTCGGCGATCGGTCCGATGGCCGTGCTGCTGCTCGCCGTCGGCGGTGCCGGAGAGCGCTGGGTGGCCTACCGGGACGGCATGGACACCCTGGCCAGGGCACTGGCCGACCGGCTGGACGTCGTCACCGGCACCGCCGCCGTCGCCGTCAAGCCGGGCCCGCGTACCGCACGCCTCGACCTCGCCGACGGCACGACGGTGACCGCCGGGCACGTCGTCCTCGCCGTACCCGCGCCCGTGGCGCTCGCGCTGCACACCGACCTCCCGGCCGACGAGCGCCCCTACCTGGCCGCCAGCACCTACTGCCCGATGCTCAAGGTGTCCTGCCTGCTCGACCGGCCCCTCGCGAGCCCGACCCGCCGACCTTCCTACGGCCTGCAAGTGCCCGCCGTGGAGGACCCGGTGTTCGCCGGGGCCATCCTCGACCACGTCAAGGCACCCGGCCGGGTACCGCCGGGACGCGGTCTGGTCAGCCTGTTCGCCTCACCGTACGCGTCGTCGCGGCTGCTGGGCCGCACCGACGACGAGATCGTCTCCGAACTGGGCGCGCACGCCGAGCGGTACCTGCCGGGCCTGACCGGGGCGACACACACGGCCTTCGTGGCGCGCTGGCCGCACGGCCTGCCGGAGGCGTCGCCCGCCGCGCTGCGCCTGCGCCGCGCCTTCCTCGATCGCCCCCTGCGCCGTGTCGACTACGCCGGGGACTGGCTGGCCCTGCGCCCCAGCAGCGAGGCCGCCGTCCACTCGGCGACGCTCGCCGTGCGCCGGGTCCTCGCCGCCGAGGCCGCCTGACCGGGGGAGGGCCGGGGCGCCCCGGCCCTCCCCCTTCTGCGCGGGTGCTCCGCTCAGCCGACCGTGATGTTGGAGTTGCCGCTGCTCTGGTAGCCCTCGGTCGACAGGATCATGTAGTTGAAGGCGCCCAGGTTCATCCCGTGGCTCGCCCACGCGTCGAAGTGGTTGCCCGTGGTGATGCTGCCGCCCACCCGCTTGGACTGCCGCACGCTCCAGTACTGGTTGAACGTCGCGGTGCCGATGATGGACGGCTGGTTGACCTGCAGCGTCTCGTAGATGTCGTACGTGCCGCCGTCACTGGTGACGCTGCCCTTGTACGTGCCCGTGGGCCGGTAGGTGCCCCAGCTCTCCAGGATGTAGTACTCGACCAGCGGGTTGGTGGTCCAGCCGTAGAGCGACAGGTAGCCGTTGCCGGACGGGTTGAAGCTGCCCGAGTAGTTCACGGTGCGGCGGCTGCCGGTGCTCCAGCCCTTGCCGCAGGTGAAGTTGCCGCAGTTGGTCCACGAGGTGCTGTAGTTGCCCCCGGAGCCCAGGTTCATCGAGACCGAACCGCCGCCGTTGGTCCAGAACGAGTACCAGTAGCCGTTGTTGGTGCCCGTCTGGTTGGTGGTGATGGTCGTGGCCGCCTGCGCGGTCCCCGGCAGCAGCAGCCCGGAGGCGGCCAGCGCCAGGGCGCCGGCCCCCGCCCCGGCGAGGAGATTCCTGCGGCTGATCGGGTGGACGGTGGGCTTGTCCTCCATGTGCATGCTTCCTCCTCAGGAAGGCTCGTGGAGAAACCGGGGCCGCGTGCCACGGTCCCGGAGGCACGGGTCGGTCCGCTCGGCGCGGACCGGAGTCGCGCGGGCCGGGGCCACGGTGGGGGCCCGGCCGCCGAAGGTACGCCGACACCGCGACAGGGCCGGTCGTGCGGAGCGTGACGGTGCGGTCGAGGCGGGCGGGCCGGACGCCGGTGACCCGCCGACGGGAACGTACCGGGCCCGTGCGAGGTGGTGGGGTACGACCCAGGATCGGTGGGCCGGGTGCGGGCGGCCCTGCGCCGCGCGGAGTCCATGCCGCTCTCCATGGGACGGGAAGCCCCTTCGTCGTCGGGGTGTGCGTACTGCCGCTTCCGAACCGCCCGCCGCACGCCGTTCACCGTGCGGTGGACGGGCCCTGGGATGAGGAGGGGCACCGGAAGGGCCCGATACTGTTTCCGGAAAGTTTCCGGAAGTTGTCGCGAAACGTTAGGGACGGACCGTCGGCCCGTCAACCCCTGCGGCACCAACAGGCTGACGCCGTACGGGTATTGGCCATGTGACGGTCCGGAAGACGGCGCGTGGGGCCCGCGATCGGCGATTGCCTATGCTGAGGGCCGCAGGCGAGGAGGCAGGGATGGCAGCACAGGGCGCGGGCCGCGTCACCATCGCGGACATCGCGCGGGAGGCGGGCGTGTCCCTGCCGACGGTCTCCCGAGTGCTCAACGGACGTGCCGACGTGTCCCCTTCGACCCGCCGCCGGGTCGAGGACCTGCTGGCCCACCACGGCTACCGGCGGCGCGCCGCCCAGGGAGCCGGCCGGGCGGAACTGATCGACCTGGTCTTCAACGACCTCGACAGCCCCTGGGCCGTGGAGATCCTGCGCGGCGTGGAGGACGTGGCCCACGCCGCGGGCCTGGGCACCGTGGTCTCCGCGGTGCACCACCGCAGCACCTCGGCCCAGCAGTGGCTGGTCAACCTGCGGGCGCGGGCCTCCGACGGCGTCATCCTGGTCACCTCGGACCTCGCCCCCGAACTGCATGCCGAGCTGCGGCGCCTGGGCGTGCCCACCGTCATCATCGACCCGGCCGGTGTGCCCACCTTCGGCATCCCGACGATCGGCGCCATGAACTGGGCCGGCGGCCGCAGCGCCGTCGAGCATCTGCTCCTGCTCGGGCACCGGCGCATCGGCGTCATCACCGGCCCCTCCACGCTGCTGTGCAGCCGGGCCCGCCTGGACGGGTACCGGGCCGCCCTGGAATCCGCCGGCGTGGAGATCGACGACCGGCTCATCCGCCCCGGCGACTTCTCCCACGAGGCCGGCTTCACCGCCGGCACGGAACTGATCACCCTCGCCGACCCGCCGACCGCGATCTTCGCCTCCAGCGACCAGATGGCCCTCGGCGTCTACGAGGCCGCCCGCCAGCACGGCCTGCGCATCCCGGACGACCTCAGCGTGGTCGGCTTCGACGACCTGCCCCAGGTCCAGTGGTCCCCACCGCCCCTGACCACGGTCCGCCAGCCCCTGGACGAGATGGGCCAGGTCGCGGTCCGCACCCTGCTCCGCCTGATCCAGGGCGAGACCCTGGAGAGCCCGCACATCGAACTGGCGACGCAACTGGTGGTGCGCAGCAGCACGGGAGCGGCACGGCGCTGACCCTGGGAGCCGTACGCGCCCCCGGTCGCCCGGAGCGGCGCGCCGGGCGTGACCTACGGCACAGGAACCCTCCGCGGCGTGCGGACAGAAGTGAGTGTGAACAAGTCAGAGAACGACATCCGCCGCCGCGTACGCGAGGGGGATCGCGAGGCGTTCGCCCAGCTGTACGAGGAGTTCGCGCGGCCCGTGTACAACCACGGCCTGCGGCTCACCGGTGACTGGTCGACCGCCGAAGAGGTCATGTCAGAGACGTTTCTGACCGCCTGGCACGCGCGGGCGCGCCTTGAGGAGGACGGCGGCTCGCTGCTGCCCTGGCTGCTGGGCATCGCCACCCACAAGGCGGACAACGCGCGCCGGAGCACCCGGCGCCGGCAGATGTTCCTGGCCCGCCAGGTGCCGCCCCGAGAGGTGGAGGACTTCGCCGCCCGGACGGCCGGGCGCATCGACGACGCGCGCCGGCTCCAGGCCGTGCACGCGGCGCTGGGCCGGCTGCGGCGGCAGGAGCGCGAGGTCCTCGCCCTGTGCGTGTGGTCTGGACTGGACTACCAGCAGACGGCCGAAGCCCTGGGGATCGCGGTCGGCACCGTGCGGTCCCGGCTCTCCCGTGCCCGCAAGAAGCTCGCCCGGTTCGCGGACGAGAACACCGCGCAGGACCGGGAACCGCGGGTCCGCCGCGGAGAGGTGACCAGTGTGGCCGCGATCGCGGCCCTGCCCGTGCGGGAGGAACTCACATGAACGACCGTCACGCTTCCGGTCGGCGGCACGACGACCGCGACGAGATCGCCCGTCTGCTGCCGGCCCCGGCCGACTGGGACCTTCCGCGCGAGCGGCATCTTCGTCACAAGGATCTGCTCATGCGACACATCGACCGCCACCAGGCCGAATCCGCCACCGGCACGCCCGCCGCGCCGCCCGACGGCACCCCCGCCGCGCCGCCCCTCCGGCGCGCCCGGCCCCTGCTGCGGCCCGCGCTCCTCGCTCCGGCGGCCGCGCTGGCCCTGGCCGGTGCGCTGACCGCCGGTGCCGTCCTGGGCGGCCCCGGCGACGCGGCACGGCACGCTGCCGGGGACATGCGGCCCGCCGCCGCTCTGCTGCACCGCATCTCCGACGCCGCGGCGGACCGCGGGGCGCCCACCGTGCGCGACGACCAGTACGTCTACACCCGCGAGAAGGTCCGCGGGGCCGATGTGACCAGCGGCAAGGCCGTCGTGGGCCCGCTGACGGACCGCGAGACTTGGATGGCCCAGCGGCCCGGCCCGCTGCACCGGCTCGGCCTGATCCGCACCGACGGCGAGACCCTGCCCATCAACGCCGAACTGGGCGACACCAAGGGCACCCCGGCCGGTCTGAGCCGGCCCACGTACCGCTGGCTCGCCTCCCTGCCCACCGACCCGGACAAGCTGCTCGCCTACCTGTACGCCAAGACGCCCGCGGCCGCCGGACGGGAACGCGACCAGGCGGTGTTCGAGCAGATCGGTGGCCTGCTCGGCGGAGTGATGCCGCCCCGCACGGCCGCCGCCCTCTACCAGGCCGCCGCGAGGATCCCCGGCGTCGACCGGTCCCCGCGGGCGCGGGACGCCATCGGCCGGCAGGGCCTCGGCATCGTCCGCGACGACAAGCGCTACGGCGTGCGCACCGAGTGGGTCTTCGACACCGAGGACTACTCCTTCCTCGGCTCCCGCAGCTACCTGACGAGGAACACCTCGTACGGCAAGGCCGGCACCCTGCTGTCCAGCACGGCCGAACTCGCCCACGCCGTGGTCGACAAGGCGGGCGTACGTCCCGCCGACGACGCGGGGACGGCCCGTACCGGAACCGCCTGACGCTCCGGCCGTACCCCGCGGGCCCGGCGCTGCGCGGGGTACGGCCGCCGGGTACGGGGAACGCACCGGCGCCGTCTCAGATCGCGGTGCGGCCGCCGTCGACGGCGATGGTGGTACCGGCGACGTAGCTGGCCTTCGGCGAGGCCAGGAAGGCGACCACCTCGGCGACCTCGGAGGGTTCGGCGGCGCGCTTCATCGCGGTGGTCGCGCCCAGCGCGTCGAACATCTCGCGCGCCTCGGGCCGGGTGTAGACCGGGCCCGGAGCCACGTTGTTGAAGCGGACGCCGCGAGCGCTGTACTCGGCCGTCCAGCTCTGGGTCAGCGAGGCCAGGGCCGCCTTCGTGGCGCCGTAGGCCGCGGCGTTGGCCAGGCCGATGCTTCCGGCGATGCTGCCGATGCTGATCACCGTGCCCGCGCCCTTCGCGGCCATCGCGGGCGCGAAGGCGGCGACCAGGAAGAAGGGCGCGCGCACATTTCCGGCGAACATGGCGTCGTAGTCGGCCGGCGTCATCTCCTCGGTCGGGGCCAGGTTCGCGACCCCGGCGTTGTTGATCAGGACATCGATCTCGCCCACCTCGGCCGCCAGCCGGTCCGCCGCGTCCGGTTCGGTGAGATCGGCCGCGACGAACCGGGCCCGGCCCCCGGCCGCGGCGATCTCCGCCACGACCTCGGCACCGCGCTCGGCGTTGCGGCCCACGACCACGACGGACATCCCGTCCGCGGCCAGCCGCCGGGCGATCGCCCGGCCGATGCCGGAGGTGGCGCCGGTGACCAGCGCGGTCAGGGGACGGGACGCGGGGGCAGCGCTCTGTGCGGACACGCGGAACACCTTTCGACGCTTTCGTGGCCGGGCTGCCGGGCCGGTCGGTCCGGGGCCCGAGGACACGTCCGGGAGGACGCCCGCCTCCAGGGAACGCAGCACGGCCGCACAGAAGCGGTACGACACCCCGCAGGGGCCCCTGATCGGCGCCTTCGGGGGACGAGCGCCCGCCGCCCGGCCGGCGGCGCCGCGCGTTCCGTATTCTGGCGGCGGGAACTGCTGAAAGGCCAGGGGAGGGGCGCGTGCCGCTGCACAAGGACGACCCGAGGTCCGTGGGCGGCTACAAGCTGACCGACCGGCTCGGCGCCGGCGGCATGGGCAGGGTCTACCGGGGCAGGTCGCGCTCCGGGCGCGAGGTCGCCGTCAAGCTCGTCCACGCCGAATACGCCCAGAACCCCGTCTTCCGGGCCCGGTTCCGGCAGGAGGTCGAGGCCGCCCGCCGGGTGAGCGGCGCCTTCACGGCGGCCGTGGTGGATGCCGACCCGGAGGCGGAGTCGCCCTGGATGGCCACCCAGTACGTGCCCGGCCAGTCCCTCGCCACCCGCGTCCGCGACCAAGGCCCCCTGCGCGTCACCGAGTTGCGGCCGCTGGCGCTCGGCCTGGTGGAGGCGCTGCGGGACATCCACCGGGCCGGGGTGGTGCACCGCGACCTGAAACCGGCCAACGTCCTGATGGCCGCCGACGGCCCCCGCGTCATCGACTTCGGCATCTCCCGCGCCGTGGAGAGCCACCACACCCTCACCGAGACCGGGCCGGCACCCCGCCGTTCATGTCCCCGGAGCAGTTCACCGACGCCCGCACGGTCGGCCCCGCCTCCGACGTCTTCTCGCTCGGCGCGCTGCTCGTGTGGTGCGTCACCGGACGCGGCCCCTTCGACGCCGACAGCCCCTACCTCACCGGCTACCGGGTCGTCCACGACGAGCCCGTCCTCGACGGTGTGACCGGATCGGTGCGCGCGGTCCTGGAGCGCTGCCTGGCCAAGGAGCCCGCCGACCGGCCCGAACCGGACGTACTGGCACGGGAGTTCGCGAAGGCCCTGCCGGAGCCGTCGCCCGGCGAGCCGGAGACGATGACCCTGCGGCTGCCCTCCGCGCGACCCGCCGCCGAGGCCCTCACCGGCGCCGAGACCACCGCCGAGCGCCACCCCCGACGGCGCGGCCCGCGCGCGCTGCTTGTCGTGTCCGGTGTGCTGGCCGCCGCCCTGACCGGATATCTGCTGCTCGACCCGCCGGGCGACGGGGGCGACGGCGGCGGCACGGCGCGGGCGAACTCCGCTGCCGCGGCACGCTGGACGCCCCTCCCGCCCGGCTGGAGGCCGTGGCAGACGACCGCGTCCGCCGACGCCGAGCAGGGCGTCCGGAAGGCGCCCGCATACGACGGCAACCGGGCTCCGGCCTGCGTACCGGACGCCGGTGCCCTCTACTGCGGCGGCAGCGCCCTGCTCCCGGAACGGATCGACGCCACCACCGGACGCACCCTCTGGCGCTCCGGCATCGCACCCGCCGGCCTCCCGGCCGACCGGTACGTCACGAACATCCTCGGCACGTACGCGGGCGTGGTGCTCGTGGAGTCGACGGTCACCGGCTCGGGCGGCACCGGACAGTCGCAGTCCGTCCTCGCTCTCGACACCGCGAGCGGCACACGGCTCTGGTCGCACCCGGTGCGCACGGACAGCCTGGGCTCGGGCTACGCCGCCGGGGTGACGATGACACAGGAGGGCGACGGCAGCGCGGTGACCGTCCGCTCGGCGCGCGACGGAACGGTGCGCGGGCGGATCCCGGTACCCGCCGGCTACGACTGCTACCCGCTCGCCGCCGACGACCGACCCTACGTGGAGTGCATCGCCCGCGCGGAAGGCTCGCACACCACGAGGTTCCTCGTGGTCGATCCCGCCGACGGGTCCGCGCGCACCCTGGTCTCGCCCGCCCAGCAGCGGAGCTTCATCGGCGTCCTGGACGGACAGCTGGTGTTCGTGGAATCGGCCGGCAACCCGGTGCCCGACAGCCCCGACCTGGTCTACACCCGCATCGTGCGGGTCGACCCGCGCACCGGCAGGCGGACGCTGACACCGCTGCCCGAGCGCTACCGGGGAGGCGTCCCGGCCCTGGCCCGCGGCACGCTCTACTTCGCCACCTCCAGCGGCATGGTCACCGCCGTCTCACCGGTGACCGGGGCCAGGCTGTGGCAGAGCCACACGACCCTGGAGACGCCGGGCCAGGTGTCGGTGGACCCGAGCGGACGCACCGTGTACCTGGCCGGCGGCAGCGGCCGGGTGGCCGCGCTCGACGCGGCTCGCGGCACCCTGCTGTGGGAGTCCTCGGCCCGCGCGGAGGTCCTGGACAGCGGGCTGCTGCCCACCGTGTGGTTCGACAAGGGCGCCCTGGTCCTCGCGGCCTCCGACGGCACCCTCTTCACCCTCGACCCGTCCCACCCCGGCCGCGCCCCCGTCCCCCGCTGACCCGCGCCGCTCAGGGGTCGCGAAACCGGTTCACACGGTGTGCGGGCACGGCCTGGTCCACCGGGGTGGATCGCGCGCCGCCCCGGCGGGGCACCGGTGCGTATGGCGGCGACGCCGCCGGCACCCCACGGCCCGCGCCGCGCTGACGGACCCACCGTGAGGGGAGACTCGGTCACGGTGTGCGATCATCCGGCTCAGAGAGCCCTGCCCGGTGCGGACCGGCCCGCACCCGTACGGACGGGAGCCGAGGTCACCCACCCCCTGCCGGCCGGGCGGCCCGCCGCCCCAGGGGGACGCCCGGAGGAGCGTCATGAGACGAGAGCCGACGCCGGCCGCGGCAGCGTCGTCCGAAGCGCTGCCGCCCGAGGTCGCCGCGGCCCGGCTGCGGCTGCTCGCGGACGTGAGCCGCGCACTGGCCTCCGGACTGGACGCGGAGGAGTCGCTGGGCAGACTCGCCCGGCTGGTCGTGCCGCAGCTGGCCGACGCCTGCGTCGTGGACGTCGTCGAGGGAGAAGGAGTACGGCGGCTCACGGTCACCGACCGGGACACCGACCGGGCACTGCGCGTCCTGTCCGGCGGTCTCCTGCCTGGCCCGGACGACTCGGCCTGCGCGCTGGCGAAGGTACTGCGCGGCGCCGGTCCCGTCCTGGTCACCGACTTCGGCGAACCCGACCCGGCCGACCCGCTGCGCGCCGCCCAGTGGGCCCTGTACCGGGCACTCGGCGCCCAGAGCGCGCTGATCGTGCCCCTGCGCGTACGGCGGCAGGAACTGGGCGCCCTCACCTTCGTCCGCCGCGCGGGCGCCCCGGCGTTCGACGAGCAGGAGCAGGCGCTCGCCGCCGACCTCGGCCACCGCGCGGGCCTCGCCCTGGACAACGCCCGGCTGTACGCCCTCCAGGAGCACACCGCCGAACAGCTCCAGCTCTCCCTCCTGCCCGACCTGACCGGCCTGGACCACCTCCAGCTCGCCACCCGCTACCTGGCCGCCCGCGAACGGGCCGAGGTCGGCGGCGACTGGTACGACGCCTTCCCGCTGCCCGACGGCTCGGTCGTCCTCGCCATCGGAGACGTGGTCGGCCACGACCTGGCCGCCGCCGTCCGCATGGGGCAACTGCGCAACATGCTGCGCGCGCTCGCCTACGACAGCGGCGGCGACGATCCGGCCGGCATCATGTGCCGCCTGGACAAGGTGATGCAGGGGCTGACCGCCATCGAGCTGGTCACGGCCGTCATCGCGCGCCTCGAAACACCCGGCACCGGCCCGTGGCGCCTCACCTGGACCAACGCCGGCCACCTCCCGCCCCTGCTGGCCCAGCCCGACGGCCACACGCTGCTGCTGGAGGAGGGACACGCCCCCATCCTCGGGGTCGATCCCGCGCTCGGCCGCGAGACGGCGACCATCACCCTGCCGCCCGGCGCCACCCTGCTGCTGTACACCGACGGCCTCGTCGAACGCCCCGGCGAGGACATCGGCCGCGGCCTGACCCGGCTGCGCCAGCACGCGGCGGCGCTCGCCCGCGAGCCACTGGCCGTCTTCTGCGACGAACTCCTCATCCGGATGAGCGACGTCCAGAACGACGACGTCGCCGTACTGGCCCTGCGCGTCTCCTGAGCCGCGGCGGTCGCCGCCGTGACCACGCCCTCAGAGCCCGCTCCCCGTCCGCGCCCGGCGCCACGCGCCGTCCGCCAGCAGGCGCAGGCCGTTCAGGCCGACGATGACGGTGGACCCCTCGTGCCCGGCCACGCCGAGCGGCAGCGGCAGGGTGCCGACGAGGTTCCAGACGACCAGCCCGGTGATGAACACCGCGGCGATGACCAGGTTCTGCACCACCAGGCGCCGGGCCTGGCGGGAGAGCCGTACGACGGCGGGGACGGTGGCGAGTTCGTCGCGGAGGATCACCGCGTCGGCGGTCTCCAGCGCGAGGTCGGACCCGGCCCGGCCCAGCGCGATGCCGGTGTGCGCGGCGGCGAGGGCGGGAGCGTCGTTGACCCCGTCGCCGACCACCAGGACCCTCCGTCCGGCCCGCGCCAGATCCCGCACGGCGGCTACCTTGTCCTGCGGGAGGAGACCGGCGCGTACGTCCGTGATGCCGACCTCCCCGGCCAGGCGGGCGGCGGCGCGCGGATTGTCCCCGGTGACCAGGAGCGGCGCGGACTCGGTGAGGGCGGTCAGCGCGCCGACGGTGGCGGCCGCGTCCGCGCGCAGCCGGTCGGCGATGCCCAGCACCCCCGCCGGGGTTCCGCCGACGGTGACCAGTACGGCCGTACGGCCCTCGTTCTCCCACCGCGCCGCGAGCGCGCTCGCCGGGTGCGGCAGACCGCCGTCGAGGAGCCGGGCGGGGCTGCCGACCGCGACCGGCCTGCCCTCGACGGTGGCCGTCACCCCGGTGCCGGGCGCGGAACCGAAGTCCGTCGCCGGCGGAATGTCCAGCCCGCGGGCGCGGGCCGCGTCCACGACGGCACGGGCCAGCGGATGCTCACTGGGGTGCTCGGCCGCCGCCGCCAGCCGCAGGACCTGGTCCTCCGTCAGCCCGGAACCGGCGAGCGGGCGGACGTCCGTCACCCGCGGGGTGCCCTCGGTCAGCGTGCCGGTCTTGTCCAGGGCGACCGCGTCCACCTGGCCGAGCCGCTCCATGACGACGGCCGACTTCACCAGCACGCCATGGCGGCCGGCGTTGGCGATGGCCGAGAGCAGCGGCGGCATGGTGGCCAGCACCACCGCACAGGGCGAGGCCACGATCATGAAGGTCATGGCCCGCAGCAGGGTCGGCCGGAGTTCGGCACCGAAAAGCAGGGGAAGCACGAACAACGCGACGGTGGCGGCCACCATCCCGATCGAGTACCGCTGTTCCACCTTCTCGATGAACAGCTGGGTCGGCGCCTTGGTCCCGGACGCCTCCTCCACCATGGCCACGATCCGGGCGATCACCGAGTCCGCCGGGTCCCGCTCGACCTCGACCCGCAGCGCGCCGGTGCCGTTCAAGGTCCCGGCGAACACCTCGTCGCCGGGCCCCTTCGCCACCGGAAGCGGCTCACCGGTGATCGTCGCCTGGTCCACCTCGCTGACCCCGTCCAGCACCCGGCCGTCGGCGCCGACCCGTTCGCCGGGCCGTACGAGGATCACGTCGCCCACCGAGAGCCGGTCCGTCGGCACCGCCTCCTCGCCGCCGCCGCCGTCGCGGAGCCGGGTGGCCGTGGCCGGGGCCAGATCGAGCAGACCCCGCACGGAGTCCGCGGTGCGGGCGGTGGCGACCGCCTCCAGCGCGCCGGAGGTCGCGAAGATGACGATCAGCAGTGCGCCGTCCAGGACCTGCCCGATCGCGGCGGCCCCGAGCGCGGCCACCACCATCAGCAGATCCACGTCCAGGGTCTTGTCCCGCAGCGCCTGGAGCCCGGCCCAGCCCGGCTCCCAGCCGCCGGCCGCGTAGACGGCCGCGAACAGCGGGCCCCACGCCCAGGCCGGTGCCCCGGCGAGGTACGGCGGCAGCGCGACGAGGAACAGCAGCAGGGCCGCGGCCGCCCAGCGGGCTTCGGGCAGGGCGAGGACGCGGGTACGGCGGCCGGGCGCGGCGGTCTCGCGTGCGACGCCGGGCGGCGCTTCGCGGAGGAGAGCGGAAGACATGGACGCGGAGTCCTTCACGGTGAGCGGGGGAGGGACCGGGGCGGGAACACCGTCCCGGCAGTCCCACCACCGTAGCAGGAACGAATGAAGAGACATTCATGTGTTCATCAGCGGTGCCGTACGATGGGCTCATGGGTCATGGAGCCGCACCGCAGGCAGATCGCGTCCCGCGCGGCCGCCTGGACGCAACCAGCGCCGCCAAAGTCGCCACCACCCTCCAGGCGCTGGCGACTCCCTCACGGCTGCTGATCCTCGCCCGGCTGCGCGAAGGTCCGCTGCCCGCGACCGAGTTGGCCGCCGAGGTGGGCATGGAACAGTCCGCCTGCTCCCACCAACTGCGCCTGCTGCGCAACCTCGGCCTCGTGGTGGGCACCCGCAAAGGCCGCTCGATCGTGTACTCGCTCTACGACAACCACGTCGCGGAACTGATCGACCAGGCCATCTACCACGTCGAACACCTCCGCCTCGGCCTGATCGACCCGGCCGGCCAACTGGCCTGACCGGAACCGGAGACGGAGCGGCGTCCGGCATCGCGGGCGGCACCCAGCCGGTCCGCCTGACCGCCGGGCCGCCCACGGCATGCTCAGTCGAGGCAGAACTCGTTGCCCTCGACGTCCTGCATCACGAGGCACGACTCGTTGAAGCCGTCGGCACGCAGCAACTGCACACGCACCGCACCGAGTGCGACCAGCCGGGCGCACTCCGGTCCGACCCCTGAAGGGTCACCGCAGGCGAAGGCCGCGCCCTGCCGTTCGGCCGGCAGCGAGCGGTCGAACTCGGCCCAGGTGGCGAATCCCTCCGGGGGCGGCGGCACGACGTAGCCCAGCACCTCGCACCAGAAGCGGGCGACGCGCTCGGGCTCCGCGCGGGGCACGGCTGCTCCGGGCGGTTTGGCCCCCGCTGGCCCGCCGTCCCAGGCTCGACGGGCCGACGCCGCGTGGGCGCCATCGCGAGGTAAACCGGAACGTACGCCTCCGACGGCTTGATCGGAAGGCTTGCGGAGGTGTGCTCCAGCTCACACGCCGCCCAGCTTTTGAACACGTTCAACTCGCTGGGCTAAGCTCACCCCGAGTCGGGGGAGACGAGGGAAGGGGAGCCGTGAAGATCGTGATTCCCGGTGGCACCGGACAGGTCGGCACCATCCTGAAGCGTGCGCTCGGCGCCGCCGGCCACGAGGTCGTGGTGCTCACCAGACGTCCCCGGGGCGAGGGTGAGATCGCGTGGGACGGCAAGAGCTCGGGGCCGTGGACCGCGGCCGTCGACGGCAGCGATGTCGTCGTCAACCTGGCCGGTCGGAGCGTCAGTTGCCGCTACACGGCGGCGAATCTGCGGGAGATGATGGACTCGCGGGTCGACTCCACCCGAGCCGTGGGCGCCGCGATCGCGGCCGCGGCCCGGCCGCCCCGCGTCTGGCTCCAGATGAGCACCGCCACGGTGTACGCGCACCGCTTCGACGCCCCCAACGACGAGGCCACCGGCGTGATCGGCGGCCGCGAGACGGGTGTGCCGGACTACTGGGCGTACAGCGTCGAGATCGCCGAGTCCTGGGAGCGGGCCCAGCAGCAGGCCGAGACGCCGGCCACCCGCAAAGTCGCGCTGCGCTCGGCCATGGTGATGAGCCCGGACCCCGGCGGAGTCTTCGCCGTCCTGCTGGGCCTGGCCCGGCTGGGCCTCGGCGGACCGGTCGGCGGCGGGGCGCAGTACGTGTCGTGGATCCACGAACACGACTTCGTGCGCGCCGTGGAGTTCCTGATGGCGCGTGAGGACATCACCGGACCGGTGAACCTGGCGGCCCCTCATCCCCTGCCGCAGCGGGCGTTCATGCGTGCGCTGCGCTCCGCGTGGGGCGTGCCGGTGGGTCTCCCGGCGACCCGGTGGATGGCCGGGCTCGGCGCGTTCGCCCTGCGCTCGGACACCGAACTCCTGCTGAAGAGTCGCCGTGTCGTCCCCGGCCGGCTGACGGGGGCCGGCTTCGACTTCCGGTACCCCCAATGGCCGGAAGCAGCCGACGAGTTGGTGCGCCGCACGCGGACACGGCCACGGACCGGAAGCGTCCCCCCGGCGCGCCCCTGACGCCCCTCACGGCTCTCCGGAGCGCTGCTCCACGGTCGATGCGGGACCCGCGCCTGCCTGCCGGCCTTCGGGAACCGAACGAATTCCCCTATGGAGGCGTCCATTTGTGAACAACCCATTGACTGGCTCCGGGGAGCTTGCCACCATCACCCTCACCCGAGAGCGCTCTCAGGCCGCGTCACGGTTCGATCTCCAGCACGGTCCCCACCCGTTCGAGGAGTGCGCCCATGCCCGTCAGCTCCGCCCCACCACGTCTCGCGCCGGAACGGCTCCGCTCCCGGCCCCACCTCGTCCTCGCGCTGCTGATCGCGCTCGTCGCGGCGCTCGGACTCACCGTCACCTCCCAGAGCCCCGCCCGCGCCGCGGGCACCCTGCTCTCCCAGGGCAGACCCGCCACCGCTTCCTCCACCGAGAACGCCTCCTTCGGCGCCGCGCAGGCGGTGGACGGCAACGACCAGACCCGCTGGTCCAGCGCGTTCGCCGACCCGCAGTGGATCATGGTGGACCTCGGCTCGGTCCAGCCCCTCACCCAGGTCACCCTGAAATGGGAGGCCGCCTACGCCAAGGCGTTCACCCTCCAGACGGCCACGGACGCCGGGGGCCCCTGGACCACCGTCTACTCGACCAGCGCCGGCACCGGCGGCGTACAGAACCTGAACGTGAGCGGCACGGGACGGTACGTCCGGATGTACGCCACCCAGCGCGCCACTGCGTACGGCTACTCCCTCTGGGAGTTCCAGGTCTACGGCGGCTCCGGCGGCAGCACGCCCCCGGACGACTTCTGGGGCACCACCGACGACATCCCGCCGTCCTCGGCCGTGATGAAGGTGAAGGTGCTCAACCGGACCGGCGGCGCCTACCCGGACAGCCAGGTCTACTGGAGCTACAACGGCCAGGAGCACTCCATCGCCGAGCAGCCCTACGTCGACATCGTCGCCGCCCCCGCCCAGCGCATGTACTTCTACGTCGGCTCCCCGAACGGCCAGTACTACGACTTCATCGAATTCACCACGGGCACGGCCTCGTTCAGCGGCAACACCACGCGGGTCGACGCGTGGGGCCTGCCCCTGGCCATCCGGCTGCACTCGCACAGCGGACAGGACGTTCAACTGGGCGACAGCCAGGACCTGTTCACCATGAGCCGGGACCAGGTGTTCCAGAACTTCCAGAACTCCGTGCCGCAGCAGTTCAAGGTCCTGGCCCAGACCCAGGCGCCGTACCGGATCATCGCCCCCGGCAGCGACCCGAGCTTCAGGGCGGGCGGCGCGAACGCCGGCTACTTCACGGCGTACGCCAATTCGGTCGGCGTGAACGAGCCCACCTCGAACATCTTCGGCTGCGCGGGCTCGCTGGCCTCGAACGCGGCCCTGTGCGCCGCGCTCAACCGGCACACCGCCAACCTGCCGGCCGCGCAGCAGCAGGACCCGTCGAAGTTCTACGGCGGCGACCCGGCCAACTGGTACGCCAAGTACTGGCACGACCACGCGATCGATCACCTGGCGTACGGCTTCCCCTACGACGACGTGGCGGGCCAGGCCGCCTACACCTCGATGGACAGCCCCCAGTGGATGGAGGTCGCGGTCGGCTACTGACACCGGCCCACACGGACGACGCGCCGCACACGCCCCTCCACCGGTGACCACTCCTCCCGGTGGAGGGGCGTGCGGGTGTGTGCGACGGCCGTGGGCGCGGCGGGAGGTTGCCGCCCTCCGCGAAAGGCACGGCCGCGTCGCCCACCGAGGGTGTCGAGCACGGGCCACGCGCATGGCGCGACATACGCACGGTCGCCCTCGGCCGCTGGCTCGGACCATTGGTCGTCGGCCGCCCGGGCCGGGCCGGAGCACTGCGCGCGTCTGCGTCGGCCGCCTGCCTCGGGGTGGTCCTGTTCGCGGCCGGGCCCGGCCTCTGGACGGGTTTGCGGGAGCGCTGCTGTGGGGAGCGGGCGCGGCACTCGGATTTCCCCTCGGCCTGGGCGCCGGTTCGGACGGCCTCGCCCAGGCGGCCGTCCGGGTCGGCGTGATCACCTCGATCGGGTACTGCGGCTTCGTCTGCGGCCCGCCGCTGCTCGGCGCCCTCGCCGACCGGACCGCCCTCGCACCGGCGTTGCTGGTGGTAGTCGCCGTCACGGCCGCGTCCCTCCCTCTCGCAGGCGCCCTGAGGGTCACCCCGCGGGTCGCACGGGAGGAGGCGATCGGCACAGACGCCGTCGCGTCGACGCTCCAGCACCGATGAACACCCAACCGCGCCGGCCCTGAACGCGGTCGTCGTCCCCGCCCCCGCCCCTGCGGGCGCCGGGAGGACCGCTCCCGCACATCACGTACGAGAAAGCGAACGGCACCGCCGCCGTACCCCCGCACATCACGCACATGAAGGAGCACACCGTGCCGACCAGCACACCCGTCATCCAGGTCACCGACGCCGACCTGGAAGACCTCCGCACCCGGCTGCGCGCCACCCGCTGGCCCGAGCCCTGGCCGGTCGACGGCTGGCAGGCGGGTACCGACGCAGCCGAACTCCGCCGCCTCGTCACGTACTGGGCCACCGACTACACGTGGCGCAGCCACGAAGCCGCCCTCAACGCACTGCCCTCCCATTTCGCCGACATCGACGGCACACCAGTGCACTACCTGCGTTACGACGCCGAACACCCCGACGCCCTGCCGATCGTGCTCACCCACGGCTGGCCGAGCACCGTCATGGAACTCACCGCGCTCGCCGAACGACTCGCCGCCCCCTCCCGCCACGGAGGAGACGCCCGCGACCCTTCACCGTCATCGTCCCCTCCCTGCCCGGCTTCACCTTCTCGCCACAGCGCCCCGCCCTCACCGACGCCGAACAGACCCATGACCTCTGGCACCGGCTGATGCACGAACACTTGGGCTTCCGACGCTACGCGGCCCACGGCGGAGACCTGGGCGCCGGCGTCACCTCACGGCTCGCCGAGGCCCACCCCGAGGCCGTCGTCGGCATCCACCTGCTCGCCGCGGCCGCCCCGGCCGGCGACCCGGCCTCGCTCACCCCCCAGGAGAAGGCCCACCTCGCCCGACTTCCTTCTCACCCAGGCATCGCTCTACTGGTTCACCGGCACGATCTCCACGTCCTTCCGCGCGTACTACGAGTACGCGCACCAGCTCACCCGGCGTGTGCGGCGGGTCGAGGTCCCCACCGCCCTCGCCCTGTTCCCGGCCGACCTCGCCCAACCGCCCCGGAGCTGGGCCGAGCGCACCTACCACCTCACGCGCTACACCCGTATGCCCCGCGGCGGACACTTCGCCGCACACGAGGAACCGGCCTTGCTCGCCGACGACATCGCCGCGTTCTTCCGCGACCTTCGTTGCAACAAGCCCCGATACCAGTGACTGATGACGGCTAGCACCATGACGTGGGTCTGCCCTGATCGCCGTGTCGGAGGCGGGAGTCTCCGGCGACCGCACCGGGCCGAGTGCGGGGACGGCCGACCGGCCCGCTGACCCGGACCTCGGCCGGTGTCAGGACCAGGCCATCTCGCCATGGCGGGAGACGAAGCGTCCGCTGCCGGCGCCGGGTCCCTCGGTGGCAAGAGCGACGATCGCGTCCGTGCCCTCGGTGACGGTTTGGGGGCCGCTGTGACCGTTGAGGTCGGTCGCGGTGTAGCCGGGATCGGCAGCGTTGACGCGGATGCCCTTGAGCCCCTTGGCGTACTGCGTGGTCAGCATCGTCAGCGCCGCCTTCGAGGAGGTGTACAGCGGCGCGACGACGTGCGACTCGGGCCGGGCGGGGTCGTGGGTGAGGGCGAGGGAGCCCATGCCGCTGCTGACGTTGACGATCACAGGGTCGTCCGAGCGGCGCAGTAGCGGCAGGAACGCGGTGGTGGTGCGGATGACGCCGATGACGTTGACGTCGAGGACGGCGCGGGCGTCGGCGGCGGTGAGGTCGCTGGGATCGCCGACGGGGCCGTGCACACCGGCGTTGTTGATCAGGACGTCGATCCTGCCCTCGTGTTCGGCGACATCTGCGGCTGCGGCGGCCACGGACGCGTCGTCCGTCACGTCGATGGGGACGTAGCGTGCGCCGAGCGCAGCGGCGGCCTCCTCGCCCTGTTCGCGGTTGCGGGCTCCGACGAGCACGGTGTGGCCGCACTCGATCAGGCGGCGGGCGGTCTCGCGGCCGAGTCCCTTGTTGGCTCCGGTGATGAAGGTGATGGTCATGCGTTCGATGATGATCCCGACGAGGGAGGCGGACCAGGGACGCTTCGACGGTAGGAGGAGCAGTACCACCCTCGTGCCCCCGTGCACGACCGGGGATGCGGGAGGATGGAGTTCATGTCGGCGACAACCGGAACCGGACTGGGCGTGATGATCCGCACGTGGCGGGACCGGCTGCCCCCCTCGGCCGCCGGGCTGCCGGTGGCCCGCGGGCGCCGGGCTGCCGGGCTGCGGCGCGAGGAACTGGCCGACCTGGCCGGGGTGTCGGTCGACTACATCGTGCGCCTCGAACAGGGGCGGGCCACGACACCCTCGGCGTCGGTGGTGGCGTCCCTGGCGCGCGCCCTGCAGCTGTCCACCGCCGAGCGGGACCACCTGTACCGGCTGGCCCAGCTCGTACCGCCGGTGGACGGTACGATCTCCGACCATCTCCCGCCCGGCCTGCGACGGGTGCTTGCCCGGCTCGGGGACGTGGCGGTTGCCGTGTTCGCGGCCGACTGGCAGCTGGTGTGGTGGAACCGCGGGTGGGCCGCCCTTCTGGGCGATCCCTCCGCCTCGCCACCGCGGCTGCGTAACTTCGCCCGCGACAGGTTCCCGGTGGACGCCGGCCCCGCCCGCCTCGCGCTGTGGCCGGTGACCGAGACGGACCGCGACGCGACCGACGCCGCCGTCGTCTCCGACCTGCGCCGCGCCACCGGCCGCTTCCCCCAGGACAGCCGCCTGGCCGCGCTGATCCGCGATCTGAACGCGGGCAACAGGAGGTTCGCCGAGCTGTGGGCGACCGGAGAGGTGGCTGCGCACCGCGAAGACCACAAGACGATCGACCACCCGTCGGTGGGCCCGGTCACGGTGGACTGCGACGTCCTGACCGACGGCGACTCCGAGCTCAAGATCGTCATCATGACCGCCGTGCCCGGCAGTGAGGACGAGACCAAACTCCGGCTCACCGCCATCGCCGGCCCACCGGCCACCACGCACAACTGGTCCCACCTCGGCAAGGAGAAGAGGACCGGGTAAGACAGCGGCCCCCACCGGCACGGGGAGATCGCGGTGCTGGCTCGAACGTCCGAGAACAGCCAAACCCCCAGGTCAGCGCACCCTTCCGCGGGGCTTCAGCGGCACCGGCGGCAGCTGCGGTGCGTGCAGCGGAGCCCCGTCGTAGCCCTTCACCTCGCCGAAACGAACCCCCTTCGCCCAGTCCTCGCGGGCCTGTTCGATCTCGGACTGGGTGCGGGCGACGAAGTTCCACCACATGATGAGCTCCTCGGCGAAGGGCTCGCCGCCCAGCAGCATGAGGCCGGCGTCGGACTCGGCGCGCAGGGGGAGTTCGGAGCGGCCGCAGCCGAGGTAGAGCATCGAGCCGGGCAGTACCGGTACGCCGTCCACGTGGACCTCCCCGGACATCGCGAGGACGCCGTACTCGAAGTCGGGGTCCACGGGCAGCCGGACGTCCGCGCCCCGGCGGAGTGCGAGGTCGGCGCCGACGATCGGGGTGTAGGCGGTGCCGGGGGAGACGGCGCCGTCGAGGTCCCCGAGGAGCACCGTGGCGGTCAGGCCGGGCGCGGTGACCGTGGGCAGCTCGGCGTGGAACTCGAACCGCGGGTCCGTGTGCCGGTGCGCGTCGGGCAGCGCCACCCACAGCTGGGCGCCGTGCAGGAGGCGGGCGTGCGGGCGGGGGCTCTCCTCGGAGTGGCTGATCGCGCGCCCCGCGGTCATCAGCCCCAGCTGCCGGGGCCGGATCGTCTGGAGACTGCCCGTGGAGTCGCGGTGCAGCACCTCGCCCTCGTGCAGCCAGCTGACCGTCTGGAGTCCGATGTGCGGATGCGGTGGGACCTGCATGCCGGGCTCGTCGGCGATGTCGTCCGGGCCGTAGTGGTCGACGAAGGCCCACGCGCCGATCATGCGGCGGCCGAGGTTCGGCAGCAGCCTGCGTACCTCGGTCGATTCCCCCAGCCTGACCTGGCGGGGGCTCAGCAGTTCGCGCACCGGTTCGGCGACGACGAAGCCACGGCCACCGCAGACGGCGGGTACGGGCGCGCGGTCAAGGTTGCTCATGCGGCCCAACTTAGCGGTACGGGTGGCGGACCGGGGAGCGCGGACGGGTGCGATTCACCACCGTCCCGCCCGCTCGCCTCCTCATCGCCCGGCCCCCGGCGACGACGGGCGGGGCACCGGGACGGGGGACGCGTAGCGCGATGCCGGTGAGGGCGTGTGCACGGTCGGGCTCGGGGGTCCGGCCGGCTCCGCCGGGCGGGTCCCGGTGCCGTGGAGCGCGAAGAAGACAAGGGCCGCCACCGCCGCCAGGGCCAGCAGCCCCCACACGGTCCCGCGTGACAGCAGGGGTGCCTTCAGCGCGTCGACCGGCGGGCGCAGCGGGCGCAGATCGGCCGGGCCGACGGCGTTCGCGCGGGCGGCCAGGGCGGCGCGCAGCCGTGCCTCGACGGGTTCCGGGGCGGATCCCCCGACGGTGAGGTCGTTCATCGCAGACCCTCCAGACGCCGGCCGAGCGCGTCCAGGGCCCGGCTGGCCGTGGACTTGACGGCCCCTCTCGACAGACCGAGCGTCGCCGCGATCTCGGCCTCCGTCAGATGCGACCAGTAGCGCAGCACCAGGACCTCCCGCTGGCGCCGGGTCAGGGTGCGCAGTGCCGCCAGCACCTCCCGGTGGTCCTCGTGGATGAGGACGTCCTCCTCCGGTGCGGGAGCGTGTCCCTCCGGCGCGGGGGTGTGCGCCCGTACGGTCCTGCGCCGCCGCAGCACCGAGCGGGCCGCGTTGACCACACTGGTCCTCAGGTACGCCTCCGGGTCGTCCAGTGCGGCGAGCCGGCGGCCGTGCCGGCGCAGCAGGGCGGTGAACGCGTCCTGGACGACGTCCTCGGCCGTCGGCAGATCGTCCACCAGCAGCACCGCCAGGCGCACCAGCGGAAGTCGGCGGTGGTGGTACAACTCCTCGATCACCGGCGGATGTTCGGGCGTGGCAGTGCCCCCGGCCGGGCGGTGCGGCCCGGACACGGTGTCCGTGTCCCCGTGGACGCGGGCGAGGAGGCGGGCGAACCTCCGCCGGAGCGAGGGGAACCGGGTCGTGCCGGTCCGCTCCCAGGGCGGAGCCGCCGGTGGTGTGGCTGTCGTCATGGATCTCCCGAGGCCGGGTGCGGGGAACCGCCGTACGACGGCTCCCCGCACCGCGCCCCTGTTTCAGCGCCGCGCCGGGGCCGGCGCCGGAACGGCCTTGCCGTGGTGCGGCGTGGCGGGCGTCGGGCTCGCCGACCCGTTCGGGACCGACGGTACGGGCCTCGGGGTCGCGTTACCGCCGGGGACGGAGGGCACCGGGGTCGGGGTCGCCTTGCCGCCGGGGACGGAGGGCACCGGCCTCGGGGTCGCCTTGCCGCCGGGGACCGAGGGCACGGGCGTCGGAGTCGCCTTGCCGGGGACCGACGGCACCGGCGTCGGCTTCGCCGCGGCGCCGGGGTGATCCGCGCCGTGGGTGTCGGGCCGCGTCGCGGCGTGGTGGTCGGACTGCGCGGCCTGCGCGGTGATGGTGCCGGTCACGGCGAGTGCCGCGCCGAGCGCGGAGACCCCCAGGGCGGCGCGCAAGGCGCGGATGCGGCTCGGGCGGGGGACACGGTGTGCGGACATGGGTTCCTTCGGGGATTCAGGTCGGACAACTGGACGAAGTGGAGGCCTCCACCCGGACAGACGTCCGACCCCGGTCGAGGTTGCGGGTGCGGTCCGAGAAATTTTCCGGACGCCCCTCACCGCCCTCAGTACACCCCCGCCCCCTCCTCCGCGGCCGCCACCGCCGCCGTATGCCCGAACAGCCCCGGCAGCCCGCCGGTATGCACGAACACCGTCTTCTCACCGGGGCGCACCTCGCCGTCGCGCACCGCCGCCCGCAGCCCGGCCAGGGCCCGCCCCGTGTACGTCGGGTCCAGCACGATCCCCTCGGTGCGCGCCGCCAGCCGCAGCGCCTCGGCCACCGGTTCCGTCAGCGCCGCGTACCCCGCGCCGACCTGGTCCCGCCGTACCCGCAGCCGCCGCGCCGTGACCGCCTCCGAGGTGAGCGGCGTCGCGAACTCGGCCACCGCGGCGGCCGGGTCGGCGAGCGCGCCGACGTCGACGCCGAGGACGGCGCCGGTGCCGAGGGCGGCGACCAGGCCCGCCATGGTGCCGCCCGAGCCGAGCGCGACCACCGCGGTGCGCAACTCGGGCAGCTGGGCGCGGAGTTCCTCGCCGCAGCGCACATAGCCCCGCGCGCCCAGCGGCCCGGACCCGCCGAACGGGATCAGCGCGGGGCGCCTCCCGTCCGCGCGCAGCCGGGCGCACACCTCGGCCGCGGCCGCGTCCAGACCGGCCTGGTCCACGTCGCCCGCCCAGGCGAGCCGGGCCCCGAACAGCCCGTCGAGCGCGAGGTTCCCGGAGCGGGAGGCACCGGGGGCGCCGCGCAGCACCAGGACGACGCCGAGACCCAGCCGGGCGGCCGCGGCGGCGGTCAGCCGGGCGTGGTTGCTCTGTGCGGCACCCGTGGTCACCAGTGTGTCCGCGCCCTCGGCGAGCGCCTTGCCCACCGTCCACTCCAGCTTGCGGATCTTGTTGCCGCCCCCGCCCAGCCCGGTGAGGTCGTCCCGCTTGACCCACAGGTCCTCTGGGCCGAGCCCCAGCGCCGCGGCCAGCCGGGGCGCCGGTTCGAGCGGGGTGGGAAAGGTGCCGAGCGGCACGGGCGAGTGCGTCATTGGGCGAATCCTCGGAGGAGGAGGGCGGGAGCCCTCGGTGCGGTGACGGCGGTGACGGCGGTGACAGTGGTGACAGCGGTGACAGCGGTAGGGACGACAGTACGACGAACACCGCGCCCTCACCCCGCCCTCGCCCCGCCCTCGCCCCGCCCTCGCCCCGCCCTCGCCCCGCCCTCACACCGGCAACAGCCGCCCCACCAGCTCCGCGAGCTGCCGCGCCGTACGGCACTCGTGCATCTCGACCAGTTCCGCGTACGCCGGTGCCACCGAGTCCCCGGTGCCCCACTGGTCGGCCGGTTCGGGGTTCAGCCAGTACACGCGCCGGGCCCGCCGGGCGATCTCGCGGACCGCGGACAGGTTCGGGTCGCTCTGGTTGGTGCGGGCATCGCCGAGGACGAACACCGTGGTGCGCGGGCCGACCGCGGCGCCGTACCGCTCGGCGAACTCGCCCAGCGCCATGCCGTAGTCGCTGCTGCCGTGCCAGCCGGTGAGCGTGGCCTCCTCGCGGATGCGGGCGCCGAGGCCCTCGGGGTCGGCGCGGCCGTGGTCGAGCAGGCCGGTCACCTCGTCGAGCCGGTTGACGAAGGCGAACACCCGCACCTTGCTGAACTGGTCGTGCAGCGCCTGCACCAGCAGCATCGTGAAGTCCGAGAAGCCCGAAACAGAGCCGGACACATCGCAGAGCAGGACCAGTTCGGGCCGGACCGGGCGGCGCCGGCGCAGCACCGGCCGCATCGGGACACCGCCCGTGGACAGCGAGGCGCGCAGGGTCCGCCGCAGGTCGATCGTGCCGCGCGCGGCCCGGCGGCGGCGCGCGGCGAGCCGGGTGGCCAGCTTGCGGGCCAGCGGCTGAACCGCCCGGCGCAGCTCGGCCAGTTGGTCCCGGCCGGCGAACAGGAAGTCCACGCGGTCGGCCGTCGGGCGCACCCCGCGCCGCGCGATCTCGTCCGGCCCGCGCCGCTCGGCGACCCGGCGCCGCGCCTCCGCGCCGACCAGCCGCCGGAACTCCTCGATACGCCGCCGGATCTCGTCGTCCAGCAGCCGGTCGGCGAAGTGGCCGCCGTCGCCCGCACCGGCCCGTACCCCGGCCCGCACCCGCGCCAGCAAGGTCTGCGGGCGCAGCCGTTCGAGGGTCTGGTACGCCGACCAGCCGTCCGATCCCGGTGAACTCCCGTATCCGCCGAATCCGTCGACCGCCTGCGCCGCCAATCGGGCCAGCAGCGCGCGGTCGTCGGCCGCCAGCGCCTCGGCCAGCCGGTCGCGCAGGCTCTCGCGGTCGCCGGGTCCGGCGTCCGGAGCGCCCACGCCGCGCGGGAAGTAGAGGTCGAAGACCGGGTCGAACACGGCGCGCTGGCCCGCGCCGTGCAGCAGGGTCGCGGCCAGCCCCTCGCGCAGCAGCTCCCGGTCCGCCAGCCCCAGCGCCTCGGCCGCGCGGGCGGCGTCCACCGTCTCGCCCGTGCCGATCCGCAGCCCGTGCGCCCGCAGTGCCCCGACCAGCCGGGTGATCCGCTCGGCGGGGTCGCTCACAGCGCGTCCAGGTCGAGCTTGGCCGCCGCCTTCTGGATGTCGTCCTGGTGCTTGAGGATCACCCCGAGACTGGCCCGTACGACCGCCTCGTCCAGGGTGTCCGCGCCCAGCGCCAGCAGGGTGCGCGCCCAGTCGACGGTCTCGGCGACGGACGGCGCCTTGCGCAGGTCCATCGCGCGCAGGGCCGCGACCACCCGTACGACCGACTCCGCCAGCGCCTCGGGCAGGCCCGGCACCCTCAGCCGTACGATCCGCCGCTCCAGCTCCTCCTCGGGGAAGCCGATGTGCAGGAACAGGCAGCGGCGGCGCAGCGCCTCGGACAGCTCCCGGCCCGCGTTGGAGGTGAGCACGACGAACGGGCGGCGGGTCGCGGTGACCGTGCCCAGCTCCGGCACCGTGATCTGGAAGTCGCTGAGCACCTCCAGGAGCAGGCCCTCCATCTCGACGTCGGCCTTGTCGGTCTCGTCGATCAAAAGGACCGTCGGCTCGTCGCCGCGGATCGCGGTCAGCAGCGGGCGCGGGAGCAGGAACTCCTCGCTGAAGATGTCGGTCCGGGTCTCGTCCCAGCTCTCGTCCCGGCCCGCGCTGATGCGCAGCAGCTGCTTGGCGTGGTTCCACTCGTACAGGGCGCGGGACTCGTCCACGCCCTCGTAGCACTGGAGCCGGACCAGCCGGGCGCCCGCCACTTGGGCGACGGCCTTGGCCAGCTCGGTCTTGCCGACCCCGGCGGGCCCCTCCACCAGCAGCGGCTTGCCGAGCCGGGCCGCGAGGAAGACGGTGGTGGCGACGGCGGGGGAGGCGAGGTAGCCGGTCTCGGCGAGGCGGGCGGAGACGTCGTCGACGGACGTGAACAACGGGGTCCTCCGGCGGGATCGGGAGCAGCGTCCGGAAACTGCCCAAGCTCATCTATCTAAGCGCTTGTTCAGCGCCGCTGTCACGCATGGATCCCGGACCGGACCGGCCCCGGCCCGCCCGACGTCTTTCCCCCCGTACGGCCCCCCACCGCGCGCGCACCGCCCCGCCCACCGGTCCAATGGACCCGTGACCGCGGCCCCGGACGACTGCCTCGCCCGCAACGAGTGGATCTGCGGCGCCTATCTGAGCAGCCGCCGGAGCATCCTGCTCGATGCGATCGTCCAGCACCTCCAGCTGACCGCTCTGTCGATCCTGATCGGCCTGGTCATCGCGGTGCCACTCGCCGTGCTGGCCCGCCGCTGGGGCTGGGCGGCCGGACCGGTGCTCGCCCTCACGACGATCCTCTACACCATCCCGTCCCTCGCGATGTTCTCCCTGCTTCTGCCCCTCTACGGCCTCTCCGCGACCCTCGTCGTCGCCGGTCTGGTGCTGTACTCGCTCACCCTGCTGGTCCGCAATCTCCTCGCGGGCCTGCGCGCGGTCCCGGAGGAGACCCGGCAGGCGGCGCGCGGTCTCGGCTACGGTCCCGTCCGCCTGCTGCTCACCGTCGAACTGCCCCTCGCCCTGCCCGCCGCCATGGCCGGGCTGCGCATCGCCACCGTCTCTGCGGTCTCCCTGGTCACCGTCGGCGCGATCGTCGGCTTCGGGGGCCTCGGGAACCTCATCTACGCGGGCATGAACACCTACTTCAAGGCCCAGGTGCTCACCGCCTCCGTGCTCTGCGTGCTGATCGCCATCGCGGCGGACCTGCTGCTGCTGGGCGTGCAGCGGCTGATCACGCCGTGGACGAGGGCGGCGCGCCCATGACCACCGCCCGGCCGGGAGCGAGCCGCCCATGAGCACCCTCACCGCCACCTGGCACTGGTTCGCCGACCCCGCGCACTGGTCCGGGGAGAACGGCGTGTGGCACCGGCTGCTCCAGCACCTCGCCCTCACCGCCGTCTGCCTCGTCCTGAGCTGTCTGATCGCCCTGCCCGTCGCCCTGGTCCTCGGCCACCTCGGCCGGGGCGGGGCGCTCGCAGTGAACATCTCCAACGCCGGCCGGGCCGTGCCCACCTTCGCCGTGCTGGTCCTGCTGCTGCTCACCCCGGTCGGCAACTGGGGGGAGGGCCCCACCGTCGTCGCCCTGGTGCTGTTCGCGGTGCCACCGCTGCTCACCAACGCCTACGTCGGGATGCGCGAGGTCGACCGCGGAGTCGTCCAGGCGGCCCGAGGCATGGGTATGACCGGCCGACAGCTGATGTTTCACGTGGAACTGCCCCTTTCGCTCCCCCTGCTGCTCAACGGGGTGCGGATCGCGGCCGTACAACTCGTCGCCACCGCCACCATCGCGGCACTCGCGGGCGGCGGCGGGCTCGGCCGGATCATCACCGCGGGGTTCAACCTCGCCAGCACACCCCAGGTGGTCGCGGGCGCCCTGCTGGTCGCCGTGTTCGCACTCCTCGTGGAGGGCTGCTTCGAGATCGCCGAACGGCTCGGTCCCGCGCGGGCGAGGGGCGGCCGATGAGACGCGTCCGCCGGCTGCTCCCGCTCCTGTCCGTGCTCCTCGTCCTCACCGGCTGCGCCACCGGCCCCTCCCTGGAGAACCGCGGCCGGGTCACCGCGCCGCCCGGCGACAGCCACCACCTCACCGTCGGCTCGGCCGGCTTCACCGAGAGCGATGTGCTCGCCCAGATGTACGCCCAGCTGCTGGACTCGGCCGGGTACCGGACCTCGATCCTCACCGTCTCCAACCGGGAGCTGTACGAACCGGCCCTGGAGTCCGGCCAGATCGACGTGGTGCCCGAGTTCGCGGCCACCTTCGCGGACTGGCTGAACGCCAAGGTGCACGGCGCCGACGCGCCACCGGTCGGCTCACCCGACCTCGCCGCGACGATGACCGCCCTGCGCGCGCTCGCCGCCCCCCGCGGACTGACCGTCCTGCCACCGGGCCGCGCCGTCGACCAGAACGCCTTCGCGGTGAGCGCCGACTACGCCCGCGCCCACCATCTCGGAACGCTCAGCGACCTCGGCGCGTCGGGACTGCGGGTACGGCTCGCGGCGGGCGACGAATGCGTGCAACGCCCGTACTGCGCGCCGGGTCTGCGCACGGTGTACGGCATCGACGTCACCGGCGTCGACCCCAAGGGCGTCGGCACCACTCCGGCCAAGCGGGCGGTGCAGCAGGGCCGGGACCAGATGGTGCTGACGACCACCACGGACGCCACCCTCGACCAGTTCGGCCTGGTCCTGCTCACCGACGACCGGCACCTCCAGAACGCCGACTACGTGGTCCCGGTCGTCAACCGTGCCCGCGCGGGCGGCGCCGGGGTCACCAGAGCCCTCGGCCGCCTCAACGCCGTCCTCACCACGCGGGACCTTGCCGACCTGAACGAACAGGTCGACAGCTGGCGCAGGCTCCCCGCCGACGTGGCCCGCTCCTACCTCAGGGACAAGGGCCTGCTCACGTAGGACGCCGCCTTCACGCGTCCGAGACGGAGTCGAAGGGCACCTCTCCGCGCGCCACGCCCCGCGCGTCCGCGTCCACCGAGCGGCGCAGCGCCTCGTGCAGCTTGGCCGGGGTCAGCACCCCGAGGAAGCGTGCCCCGTCGAGGACCGCGACCCACCCGGCGTCGTACTGGAGCATCATCCCGAACGCCTGCTTCAGCGGTGCCCCGACCGGCACCCACGCGGTCATCCGATGGGCGTGCTCCCCGACCGTGCCACCCGCCGCGAGGTCCTCGACCCCGACCCAGCCGTGCAGATCGCCCCCCGCGTCCAGGACCACCGCCCAGCGCGCGCCCTGGGCCCGCAGCCGCTCCCGCGCCCGTCCGGCGTGCTCGTCCAGGCGGGCCACCGGCGGCTGCTGGAGATCGTCCGGCTCGATCGCGGTCACCGAGAGCCGCTTCAGCCCCCGGTCCGCGCCCACGAACGAGGCGACGTACGGCGTGGCGGGCGCCCCCAGCACCGCCCCCGGCGTGTCGAACTGTTCGATACGGCCCTGCCCGTACACGGCGATCCGGTCGCCGAGCCGGACGGCCTCCTCGATGTCATGGGTGACCAGCAGCACCGTCTTGCGGACCGCCGCCTGCATCCGCAGGAACTCGTCCTGCAACTGCTCGCGCACCACCGGGTCGACCGCGCCGAACGGCTCGTCCATCAGCAGCACCGGCGGGTCCGCCGCCAGCGCCCGCGCCACGCCGACCCGCTGGCGCTGCCCGCCGGACAACTGCTCGGGATAGCGCGGTCCGTACGTCTTCGGGTCCAGACCCACCAGGTCCAGCAGCTCGGCTGCCCTGGCCCGCGCCTTCGCCCGCTTCCAGCCGAGCAACGCGGGCACGGTCGCGGTGTTGTCCAGCACGGTGCGGTGCGGGAAGAGCCCCACCTGCTGGATGACGTACCCGATGCGGCGGCGCAGCCGCACCGGATCGACCCCGGAGATGTCCTCGCCGGCGACGCTGATCCGCCCGGAGGTCGGCTCGATCAGCCGGTTCACCATCATCATGGTCGTCGTCTTGCCGCAGCCCGAGGGGCCGACCAGCGTCACCAGCTCGCCCTCGGCGACCTCGAAGGAGAGGTCGTCCACGGCCGTCGTACCGTCCGGGTAGCGCTTGGTGACGTGCTCGAACCGGATCATGCCCTCCACGCTAACGGCGCCGCCGGTACCCCGCGCGGCGATCGGCGGCCGCCGTCCGCGTGTTCAGCCGTCCAGCAGGATCACTTCCAGCGTCCGCGGTCCGTGCACGCCCTCCACCCGGTCCAGCTCGATGTCGCTGGTGGCCGAGGGGCCGGAGATCCAGGTCAACGGGCGGGTGGGGTCGAGGCGTTCGAGGGCCCCCGGCACGGAGGCCACCACCTGCTCGGGGACCTTGACCACGCAGATGTGATGGTCCGGGACGAGCGAGATGCGGCGGCGGCCCTGGTCGGGGGAGCCGTCGAGGACGAGGGTGCCGGTCTCGGCGATCGCCACGGCACAGCCCGTCACCACGCTGCCGACCCGGTCGAGCCGCTGCGGGGTGTCCCCGGACCGGTCCGCGACCCGCTCCGCGTCCGTGGCGGCCAGCCACCGAGGCGGCAGCCCCGCGGGCACCAGCACCTCCCGCGAGCCGCGCGCGGCGAGCAGCCTGGCGACCAGGTCCGGCAGCTCCTGCGCGCCGGTGCGGTGCACGATCGCCCGGTAGTCCGCGAGGTTCTCGGCCAGCAGATCGACCATCTCCTCGACCGTCCGCCGCCCGTGCTCGCGCAGATAGGGCCGGGGCACGGCCTCCTCGTACGGCCGCTCGTCCGCGGGGACGTCGGCGAGGGCGCGCCGCACCCGGCCCAGGATCCGCTCCCTGCTGTTCACTTGGCGTCCTTTCCGCCGCGCGTGCGCTGCCACCAGTCGCGGAACGGCTCCGCGGGCAGCTTTGGCAGATCACGGGTGCCGGACCAGGCCCGGCCGGGGCCCGGCAGGGTACGGGGGTGCAGCCGGCGGGAGCGGGCGGCGAGCCGCTGGCCGGTGCGCAGGGCCCGCGGGTGCCCGAACGCCCAGGCCGCCGCCCGCATCGCGGCCCGCTCGGCTCCGTGGCCCCTGGCCGGGCGCAGCACCACCTTGTTGCCGTCCCGCACCGCGGGGCCGCCCTCGACGACCCGTTCGCGCAGATGCACCAGCACCTCGGGGATGTCGATGGCGACCGGGCACACCTCGTAGCAGGCGCCGCACAGGCTCGACGCGTACGGCAGGGAGGCGTCGATCTCGCTCGCGGTGCCCCGCAGCTGGGGGGTGAGGATGGCGCCGATGGGGCCGGGGTAGACGGAGCCGTAGGCGTGTCCGCCGGCCCGCTCGTAGACGGGGCAGACGTTCAGGCAGGCGGAGCAGCGGATGCAGCGCAGGGCCTGGCGGCCGACCTGGTCGGCGAGGGCGTCGGTGCGGCCGTTGTCGAGCAGCACCAGGTGGAAGGCGCGCGGGCCGTCCTCGTCGGTGGTGCCGGTCCACATCGACGTGTAGGGGTTCATCCGCTCGGCGGTGGAGGAGCGGGGCAGGGTCTGGAGAAAGACCTCCAGGTCGCGCCAGGTGGGCACGATCTTCTCGATGCCGACGACCGAGATCAGCGTCTCGGGCAGGGTCAGGCACATCCGCCCGTTGCCCTCGGATTCCACCACGACCAGGGTGCCGGTCTCGGCGACCATGAAGTTGGCGCCGGAGATGCCGACCCTGGCCCGCAGGAACTTCTCCCGCAGATGCAGCCGGGCGGCCTCGGCGAGGTCGGCGGGTGCCTCGGTCAGGTCCTCGGGTGCGGGGCGGCCCCAGGCGGCCATCTCGTGGGTGAAGATCTCCCGGATCTCGCCGCGGTTGCGGTGGATGGCCGGGACGAGGATGTGCGAGGGGCGGTCCCTGCCCAACTGCACGATCAGTTCGGCGAGATCGGTCTCGTAGGCGCGGATGCCCTCGGCCGCCAGCGCCTCGTTGAGCCCGATCTCCTGCGTGGCCATCGACTTGACCTTGACGGCCTCCGACTCGCCGGTCTCCTTGACCAGTGCGGCCACGATCCGGTTGGCCTCCCCGGCGTCGGCGGCCCAGTGCACCGTGCCGCCGGCGGCGGTCACCGACGCCTCCAACTGCTCCAGATACCGGTCGAGATGGCGCAGCGTGTGGTCCTTGATCCGGCGGCCCGCCTCGCGCAGTTCGGCCCAGTCGGCCAGTTCCGCGACCGCGGCGGCCCGTTTGGCGCGGATGGTGTGGGTGGCGTGCCGCAGATTCCCGCGCAGGGTCGGGTTGTCCACGGCGGCGCGCGCAGCCTCGGGAAAGGCCGGCATGCCGACGAACGTTCCGCTCATAGCGCCGGGTCCTCCTTGGTGCTCGCCAGGATCTCCGCGAGGTGGACGGGCCGGATGCCCGCGCGGAGCCGGGTCATGGTGCCGCCGATGTGCATCAGACAGGAGTTGTCGGCCGCGCACAGCACCTCGGCGCCGGTCGACTCGGCGTTGCGCACCTTGTCCGTGCCCATCGCCGCCGACACCGCGGCGTTCTTCACCGCGAAGGTCCCGCCGAACCCGCAGCACTCGTCCGCTCCCGGCAGCTCCACCAGGTCCAGCCCCCCGACGGCCTCCAGCAGCCGGCGGGGCCGGTCCCCGAGGCCCAGGCTCCGCAGGCCGTGGCAGGTCGGATGGTAGGTGACCGTGTGCGGATACCAGGCGCCCACGTCCGTCACACCCAGCACGTCCACGAGGAACTCCGTCAGCTCGTACGTCTTCGGCACCACCGGCGCGACGGTCCGCGCGAGCGAGTCCCCGCGCCCCTCGGCCCTGGCCCGGTCCGCCATCCGGGGATACAGCTCCCGCACCATCGCCCCGCACGACCCGGAGGGCGTCACGACCGCCTCGTACGGGCCGAACACCTCCGCGAACCGGCGCGCCAGCGGCTCCGCCTCGTGCCGGTACCCGGTGTTGTAGTGCGCCTGCCCGCAACACGTCTGCCCCATCGGGAAATCGACCTCGACCCCCAGCCTCGTGAGCAGCTTCACCACGGCCTTCCCGGTCTCCGGATAGAGCGTGTCATTGACACACGTCAGGAACAGGGCGACACGCATCGCGGCTCCTCGGGATCGATCGCGGGGGCGCGATGCAGCCTAATCGCCTCCGGGGCAGGGGCGCGGACCCGCACCCCAGGGGTGTGGCGCGCGCCCCGGCGCCGTAGCGGGCCGGCCGCCGTCACCCCTTCTCCCGGTCCCCCCGGCCGTGTGCTGAACTTGGTCCGTCCGTCCGCCCCATCCCCTTCCGGGAGACCCGTTGAGCAGCAGCTACCGCCAGCCCGGTGTCGTTCTGACCGATCGCCGGTTCACCGTGCCCCTCGACCACGCCGACCCCGGCGGCGAGAGCATCGAGCTGTACGCGCGTGAGGTGGTCGCCGGGAGCAAGGCGGGCGAGGAGCTGCCCTGGCTGCTGTACCTGCAGGGCGGTCCGGGCTTCGGGGCGCATCGTTTCGTCGGGCGGCAGGCATGGCTCGACCGGGCGCTCGACGAGTACCGGGTGCTGCTGCTCGACCAGCGCGGCACCGGCCGGTCCACCCCCGCCACCCGGCAGACGCTCCCGCTGCGCGGCGGCCCGGCCGAGCAGGCCGACTACCTCACCCACTTCCGCGCCGACTCCATCGTGCGCGACTGCGAGGCCATCCGCCCCGAGGTCACCGGCGGCGCCCCCTGGACCGTGCTCGGCCAGAGCTTCGGCGGCTTCTGCACGGTGTCGTACCTCTCCCTCGCCCCCGAGGGCCTGGACACCGCCCTGATCACCGGCGGACTGCCCGACCTCGACGCGCACGCCGACGACGTCTACCGCGCCGCCTACCCCCGCGTCGAACGCAAGGTCGGCGCGCACTACGCCCGGTACCCGCAGGACGTCGAGCGGGCCCGCCGCATCGCCGAGCACCTGCTCACCCACGACGTGGTGCTGCCCAACGGCTACCGCCTCACCGTCGAGGCCTTCCAGTCCCTCGGCCTGATGCTCGGCAGCGGCGACGGCAGCCACCGCCTGCACCACCTCCTGGAGGACGCCTTCGTCCGCACCCCGGCCGGACACGAACTGGCGGACGCCTTCCAGGAGCAGGTGCAGCACCTCCTGTCGTTCGCGGGCCATCCCCTCTACGCCCTCGTCCACGAGTCGATCTACGGCCAGGACGCCCGCCCCACCGCCTGGGCCGCCGAACGCGTCCGCGCCGAGTTCCCCCGGTTCGACGCCGCGAAGACGCTCGCGGGCGACGAACCGCTGCTGTTCACCGGCGAGACCATCCACCCCTGGATGTTCGACACCGACCCCGCGCTGCGCCCACTGCGCGAGACCGCGGAACTCCTCGCCGCCCGCACCGACTGGACCCCGCTGTACGACCGCGACCGCCTCGCCGCCAACGAGGTCCCGGTCGCCGCGGCCGTCTACCACGACGACATGTACGTCGACACCGCGCACGCGCTGCGCACGGCCGCCGCCGTCCGCGGGCTGCGCACCTGGGTCACCGACGAGTACGAGCACGACGGGCTGCGCAGCGGCGCGCCCAGGGTGCTGGACCGGCTCCTCGCGCTGGTCCGGGACGAGGTGTGACACAGCGGGTCCGGGCACCCGGCGAGGGCGCCCGGACCCCACGGCCTCACGCGGCGAGCGCGTGGCCCGGATGCAGGACGACCTTCGTATAGCCCTCGATCCGCTTGTCGAACTTCTCGTACGCCTGCGGCGCCTGGTCCAGCGGCAGTTCATGGGAGACCACGAAACTGGGCTTGGCCCGCCCGGCGATGATCAGATCGCGCAGCTGGCGGTTGTACCGCTTGACGTTGCACTGTCCGGTGCCCATCTTCTGGCCCTTCTCGAACATCTTGCCGATCGAGACCAGAAGCTGGCCGTGCTTGGCGTGCTCGTCGGGGCCGCCCGGATCGGACGGCACGTACAGCCCCGGCACACCGAGCCTGCCGGTCGCCCGGACCGTCATCACCAGCGCGTTGAGGACGATGGCGGGCTCCTCGTGGCTGGTGTCGTCGTGCGCCTGGGCCTGGTAGCCGACGGCGTCCACGCCCTTGTCCGTGCCTTCCCCGTTCGTCTGCGCCCTGATCTGCTCGGCCGGGTCGCCCTTGGTGAAGTCGACGGGGATGGCCCCGATCTCCTCGGCCTTGGCCAGCCGCTCGGGCACCCGGTCCACCACGAACACCTTGGACGCGCTGCGCAGCAGCGCCGAGTAGGCGGCCATCAGACCCACCGGGCCGGCGCCGTAGACGGCCACGCTCTCACCGGGGGACACCTGGGCCAGCTCACAGCCGTGGTAGCCGGTCGGGAAGATGTCGGCGAGCAGCACGAAATCGGTCTCGAACTGCTCGCCCGGCGGCAGTTTCAGACAGTTGAAGTCGGCGAAGGGCACCCGCAGATGCTCGGCCTGACCGCCCTCGTACGGGCCCATGGCCACGTATCCGTAGGCGCCGCCGGCGAAGCCGGGGTTCACCGTCAGACAGAAGCCGGTCTCGCCGGCGAGGCAGTTCTTGCAGAATCCGCAGGCCACATTGAACGGCATCACGACGCGGTCGCCCACGGACAGCGAGCTGACACCGCTGCCGACCTCCTCGATCACCCCGAGGTTCTCGTGGCCGAAGACGATGCCCGGCTCGGCCGCCGTGCGGCCCTCGTACATATGCAGGTCGGAACCGCAGATCGCGGTCGACGTGACGCGGACGAGCACATCGTTGGGATGCTCGATCCGCGGATCATCGACGTCTCGCACCGCCACGCTGAACGGCTTTTCGTAGACGACGGCTTTCACCTTGGTCACCTCCGCGTGGAACGCTGGATGACGGCGGCGAAGCCGATGCCGGGGGAGCGGGCGCCGCCCCTGGGCCCCCGGTGCGTACCGGACCCCCATGCGCGCGCTTCACCGCCGGTACTTCCAGGTAACCCCCGTGCGGCGGGGCCCGCAACCTCCGGTCCGGCGGGCCGGGATTCCGGCTGGTCGGCGCAGGTAGGCTGTGTTCATGCCAGATCAGACAGCCGGACTGAGGGAGTTGCGCGGGGACTGCGGGAGCTGCTTCGGGCTGTGCTGTGTCGCCCTGCCCTTCGCCGCGTCCGCCGACTTCGCCCTCGACAAGCCCGCGGGCACGCCCTGCCTCCATCTCGCCGCCGACCACCGCTGCGGCATCCACGCCCGGCTGCGGGACGAGGGCTTCACCGGCTGCACGGTCTACGACTGCTTCGGCGCGGGCCAGAAGGTCTCGCGCCACACCTTCGACGGCCAGGACTGGCGTACGGTGCCGAAGGACCAGGCCCGCCGGATGTTCGAGGCGTTCCCCGTCGTACGACAGCTGCACGAACTGCTCTGGTACCTGACCGAGGCGCTGTCCCTGCCCGCCGCCCGGCCCGTCCGTCCCGAGCTGCGCGGGGCGCTGGAGGAGACCGAGCGCCTCACCCTGCTGCCCGCCGGGGAACTGGCCGCGCTGGACGTCGCCGCGCACCGCGCGGAGATCAACGTCCTCCTGCTGCGCACCAGCGAGCTGGTCCGGGCCGCGGCGGCCGGCGGCAAGGGGGCGAAGGGCGGGAAGGGCAAGGACCGCAGGGGCGCGGACCTGATGGGCGCCCGGCTCCGGGGCGCCGACCTGCGCGCGGCGACCCTCCGCGGCGCGTACCTCATCGCCGCCGACCTCACCGGCGCGGATCTGCGGGACGCGGACATGATCGGCGCCGACCTGCGCGACGCCGATCTCTCCGACGCCGACCTGACCGGCGCCTTCTTCCTCACCCAGCCGCAGGTGAACGCGGCTCGGGGGAACCGGGGAACGCGGCTGCCGGGGACGCTGAGCCGGCCCGCGCACTGGGCGTGAGGGGCGCGGGCGGGCCGCCGTGGAAACGACGCGTCCCCGCGCTCAGCTCCGCTGCCGGTCCTCCTCGCCTGCCCGGCCCTCACCCGCACGCGCCGGGCAGCCACCTCCGGGAGCCTGGCCCTCCTCCCGCGCCGGGCAACCGCCCGCTCCAGGAGCCCCGCCGTCCTCCCGTGTCCCCTCCGGCGCCCGCACCGCAGTCGCCCGGCGCGACAGCCGCAGCCGGAAGTCCTCCGGCATCAGGGTCAGCCGCTCGGTCACCGTCAGCCGGTACGCCGGGTCGGCGTGCAGGTCGTAGCGGCGGAGCAGGAGGGCGAGGACGAGGGTGGCCTCGTGCAGGGCGAACTGGCGGCCGATGCAGGCGCGCAGCCCGGTGCCGAAGGGCTTGAAGGTGTGCGGGGCGCGGGCGCGGACCGCCTCGGGGGTGAAGCGGTCCGGGTCGAAGTCCTCCGCGTTCTCGCCCCACACCGAGGGATCGCGGTGCAGCATGGGCGTGAGGACCAGGGCCCACGCGCCCCGGAGCATCGGATGGTCCCCGGCGAGCACGGTGTCCCGGCGGGCCTCGCGGGCGAACGCGGGCGCGGTCGGCCACAGCCGCAGCGACTCGTCGAGTACCCGGCGCACATAGCGCAGCTTGGCCACCTGCTCGTAGGCGGGTTGCCCGGTGCCGCCCCAGACCCGGTCCACCTCGGCGCGTGCCCTCGCGGCGATCTCCGGGTGCCGGGCGAGGTAGTACAGGGCGAAGGAGAGCGCGCCCGAGGTGGTCTCGTGCCCGGCGATCAGGAAGGTGATGACCTGCCGGCGGACGTTCTGCGCGGACAGCCGCGCACCGGTCGACGGGTGCTCCGTGGCCAGCATCCGGTCCAGCAGGTCGCCCGCACCGCCGCCCGACGCGCGCCGCTCCTCGACCAGGGCGTCGACCGTGCGGTTCAGGTAGGCGATGTCGGCCGCGTTGCGCCGGGCGGCGTCGCGCAGCAGGAGCGGGACCAGCGGTTTCGGCACGGCGTTGAGCCGCTGCGCGTAGGTCAGCGTGCCGATCATCGCGGAGACGAAGGGGTGCGGCCGGTTCCGCTCGAAGGAGCCGAAGTCGTGGCCGAACCCCGTCCGCGCGATCGTCTCCAGGGTCAGCTTGGTCATGTCACCGGGCACGTCCACCGCGCGCCCCGCGGCCAGTTCCCGGTCCCAGCGGTCGGTCAGCCGCCCGGCGACCGCCAGCATCATCGAGTGGTAGCCCGCCATCGCGTCCCGGCTGAATCCGGGCGCCAGCACGTCGTGCGCCAGCTGCCAGTTGGGCTCGTGGTTGTACGCGGTGAACAGCCCGTCCCCGCCGATCGGCCGGAGGTTGGCCACGCCCAGCCCCACATGCTTGGCGAACCGGGACTCGTCGGCGAGATCGGCGGCCGGACCCGCCCCCCACACCATGACGATCTCCTTGTCGAGGACGCGGTGCCGGAAGACGGGCCCCAGCTCGCGCGCGAACCGCATCAAGTCCTGCACGGGCCTGCGCCGGTCGATGCCCAGCACATCGCCGAGCAGCGGCAGCCGGCGCGGCGGATGCGGGATGCGGGCCAGTTCCGGCCATCCCAGCTCGGCGCTGCGGAAGCCCTTCGGCAGCGGCGCGCCCCCGGCCCCGTCCGTGGCCCGCGCCCGCTCCGTCGTCTGCGCCATGATGCCGATCTCCCTTGCCCCGGCGGGCCGTCGACCGCGCGGCGCGCGCCTGTTGTACGTGGATTCAACAACGGTTTCAGTGTGGGCCGCTTGTTGAATCGGCGTCAAGTAAAGTGACGCCATGCCCGCGAACCAGGGGGAGCGCGCCCGGCGCCGCCTCAGCACCGGAGAACGCCGTGAGCAGCTGCTGACGGTCGGCGCGCGGCTGTTCTCGGAGAGTCCGTACGACGAGGTGTGGATCGAGCAGGTCGCCGATCTCGCCGGAGTCTCGCGCGGGCTGCTCTACCACTACTTCCCGACCAAGCGGGACTTCTTCGCAGCGGTCGTGGAGCGCGAGAGCGAGCGGATGCTGCGCATGACGGCGGCCGAGCCGGGCGTGCCGGCGCGCGAGCAGCTGACCGCGGGGCTCGACGTCTACCTCGGCTACGTGCAGGCCCACGCCCACGGCTTCCGTGCCTTCCACCGCGCGGACGCCGCCGGCGACCAGGCCGTGCGCCGGGTCTACCAGCGGGCCCTGGCCGCGCAGGAGAGGCAGATCCTCGCCGCCCTCGCGGCCGACCCCGAGTTCGGGCCCGCCTTCGAGCGCGCCCCGCACCTGCGCCTGGCCGTGCGCGGCTGGCTCGCCTTCACCACCGCCGTCTGCCTGGAGTGGCTGCGCGACGGCGAACCGGGCCGGGAGCAGGTGCGCGACCTGTGCGCACGGGCACTGCTCGGCGCCATCGCCTGAGGCCGGATCCCGCTTTCCGTCCGCCACCGGACACCTCCCCGCGGTACGCGTGGTTGGCGCGCGCCCCGATCTCCGATAAGTTAGGCAAGGCTTACCTAAGGAGGTCTCGGGACGTGGGTGACACGCAGACATGGACGGCCGCCCCCGGCGCGGCTGAACGGGCGCGCTCGGTGCTCGCCGCCGCGTGGTCGTGCGCGGTGACCGCGGGCGGCGCCCGCGAGGAGTACGTCGGCGCGCACACCGTGACCGACGGGGGCGCGGTCCTCCTGACGGTGCCCGAGGACAGCGCGCTGCACGCGGTCGCCCTCTGCGCCCCGCGCCAGGACACCCGCGCGGTGCTGGAGTTCGCCGACGTGGCCCCCGTGGCCGTGCGCGACCGGATCCGGGCCCGCCTCTGGCTGGCCGGCCGGCTCACCCCCGCCGCCGGCGCCCTGCGCCTCCACCCCGACCGGGTGGTGCTGCGGCGCTCCTGCGGCGCCGTACTCGTCGACCCGGACGAGTTCGCCGCCGCCCGCCCCGACCCGCTGGCCACCGCCGAGGCCGGGCTGCTCACCCATCTCGCCGAGGCCCACCCGGACGCCGTCGAGCGGCTCACCCGGCTGGTGCGCCCGGAGAGCCTGCACGCCGCGGTCCGGGTGCTGCCCCTCGCCGTCGACCGGCACGGGCTGACCCTGCGCATCGAACGCACCCGCGCCCACGGCGACGTACGCCTGCCCTTCCACACGCCCGCCGACGACCTCGGTCAGCTCACCGAGCGGGTGCACGCGCTGCTGGCGCAGGCGAGCGCCGCCGGGTGCCCCCGGACGCTACAGCGGCAGCGCGCAGACGGCGACGGGTGAGGCGAACGGCATGCCCGCCGGGCGCAGTTCACCGCGGCCGGCGTCGACATGGAAGACGGTGACCGTGCCGGAGCGCTGGTTCGCCGCGAACAGCAGCCGGCCGTCCGGGGAGAAGGCGATCTGCCGCGGGAAGTCCCCGCCCACCGGCACCGTGCCGAGCAGCCGCAGCCGGGCCCCCTCGGCCTCGACCGCGTACCGGGCCAGGCTGTTGTGGCCGCGGTTGGCGAGGAAGGCGTACCGGCCGTCCGCCGTGACCAGCAGTTGCGCCGGGTAGTTGACGACATCCCCGGTGGCGCCCGTGGACTGCGGCTCGCCGATCGCCAGCCGGCCGGTGGCGGGGTCGTACCCGCAGACGACGACCGTGTCGTCCACCTCGTTGACCAGATAGGCGTGCCGCCCGCCCGGATGGAAGGTCAGATGGCGCGGCCCCGCGCCCGGCCGGGTGTGCGCCTGGCCCACCTCGGTGAGCGTGCCCCTCGCGGGGTCGAGCCGGTAGGTGTAGACGGTGTCGGTGCCGAGGTCCACCGCGAGCAGATGGCGGCCGTCCGGACCGGTGCGGAACTGGTGCGCGTGCGGCCCGTCCTGGCCGGGGCCCGGCGCCGGGGAGGTGTGCGTGACCAGGTCGGTGCGCTCGCCCGGGGCGCCCGAGGCGTCGATCGGATGCACGGCGACACTGCCCGAGGTGTAGTTCGCGCTGAGCAGCCACCGCCCGGACGGATGCACCGACAGATGGCAGGGACCCGCGCCGCCGGTGCTCCGCGTACCGAGCACGCGCCGGTCGGCGAGGCGTACGGCCGTCACCCCGCCGTCCTCGCGCTCGTCGACCGCGTACAGCGTCCGGCCGTCCGGGTGGACGGCGAGGTACGACGGGTCGGGGACCCCGGTGAGCGTCCCGGAGCCGGTGATCCGGCCCGACTCCGGGTCGTACGAGGCGAGCCCGATGCCGGTGCCGCCGCCGGGCACGGAGGTGTAGGTGCCCAGGTACAGCGGGCGTGGCCCGTCGGAGCGGTCGGCGGGTCGATGAACCGGCGCGGGGTCCGGGGGCGGGGCTGCCGGTGCCGGCCCGGCCACCGCGGCGGCCGCGCCCGCGCCCATCCCGAGGAACCTGCGCCGGTTCAATCGGCCACCCGCCCCTGTCCGCGTGTTCATGCGCCCACCTCGGGTCGTCCCGGTCGTCCACGGCCACCCTCGCCCGAGCCGGGCCCGCGCGGCAAGCCCGGCACCGGACCGCTGCCGCTCACCGCGTGCGGTCACCGAACCCCGTACGGCGCCACAGCTCCTCCTGCACCCCGAGCCGTTCGCGCAGCCGCGTTATCCGGGGCAGCTTGGCCCGCTGCTCGCGCGAGACCCGGTCCAGCTCCTCCAGCAGACGGTGGGTGCGGTGCTCGGTGTCCAGCTCGTCGATGATCCGGGTCGCCTCGGTCAGTACGGCGCCCAGCAGCTGCCAGTTCGCCCAGTCGGCGCGGATCTCCTCCCGCAACTGCTCGGCCAGCCGGTCGCGGGTGCCGGCCGCGATGTGCAGCTCGGCCGTCAGCCGGGACTCCGCCGACTCGGCGTCCGCGCTCAGATGGGCGGTCACCAGCACCGCGAAACTGACCACCGCGTCGCCGATCTGCGACAGCAGCTCCTCCACGGTCGCCCCGACGCCGGGCGGGAACAGATAGTCGGACTCGCGGGCCTTCGCCAGATCGGTGAAGGAACGGGCCAGCACCCGCAGCACCACCGTGCAGATCTCCAGCGTGTCCAGGCCGGTGCGCAGCACCACCCGGTGCAGCAGCCCTTCCTTGACCCGCGGGTTGAGCCGCAGACTGTCCTCGGCCTGCCGCAGCGAGGCATCCACCTCGGCGATGTACTGGTCCAGTCGGCGCGCCTCGTGCAGCCGCTCGGCCGCCCGCTCCCAGGGGATGCGGTCCGCGGCCTCCTCGCCCATCCGCAGCATCAACTGCCGTGCCCGGCGCGCCAGGTCCTCGATCGACCTCCCCGCCTTGTCCACCCACACGGGCGGCGGCAGCAGGAGATTGCAGGCGGTGCCGACGACCGCCCCGATCAGCGTCTCCACGATCCGCGCCCACGCGGTGAACCCGACGGTGGTCACCCCGAGTACCAGCATCGCGCTGATCGCCACCTCGGCGACGTACTCGTCCACCCGCACCAGATGGCCGACGGCCAGCGAGGCCACGATCAGCAGCGCGAGGCTCCACCAGGTCAGGCCCACCAGCACACTGAAGGCGATGGCCACCAGGACGCCGGCCACCACCGCGTTCACCCGGCGGATGCCGTTGGTGAGGGTGGCGTAGAACGTCACCTGGACCACCAGCAGCGCGGTCAGGGGAGCGGTCAGCGGGGCCGGCTCGGGACTGAGCCGGAGCGCGATGACATAGGCGACCGTCGCCGCCGCGGCCGACCGCAGCGTCTGGACGACCACCGGCTCCCGGCGGCGCTTCGCCAGCGTCAGCAGTCCCTCGAACCCCTTGCGTACCTCGTGCATCCCTTGGCCTGTTCCCCTTCCCCGGCTGCGTCGAACGTGGCTGTTCGAGCGGGGTGAGAGGTTGGGCCATCCGGCCGGGGGACCGGGGAGTCAGCCGTACAGCTTGTCGAGGAACGCGGACAGGTTGCCGGCCGTGCGGGCGATCTGCTCCTGGAGGGTCAGGCTCTCCTCGAACCGCATGCCGCCGGCGGGGGCCTTCTTGCCGCGCAGGTACAGCGAGCACGCCAGGTCCGTGCACATGTACAGGCCGACCGAGTTGCCCTCGCGGCCCGCCGTGCCCGCCTTGCGCGCGGTCATCAGGGACACCCCGCCGCCGCGATGGGTGGTCAGGCACAAGGAGCACATGCTGCGGTGCAGGAAGCCGCGCTGGGAGGAGGGGAAGCGCAGGGCGACGCCGACGAGCCGGTCCGCCCGCTCGGTGACCAGATAGCTGCGGTCGGGCGCGCCCGGATCCCGCCAGCCGAGAAAGTCCAGGTCCTCCCACGGCCGTTCCGCCAGGTCCCGCGGCACGGCCAGCCGCTTGGCCTCGCCCTTCGAGCAGTTCACGAAAGAGCCGCGGATGTCCTGCTCGGTGAGCGGTTTCATGGAAAATCCTTCGTCGTGCGTGTACCGGGCCCAGGAAGGAGGCCCCCGGTCAGCCTAAGTACCTTCGGGAAGGGCGGGCCAACGGATTTTCCGGCCGGGCTCCCGGCGCGTGCCCCGCGCGCCGGGGCCGCCCGCACCGGCCGCCGTCACCTCCAGCACCCGGGAAGATCCGGCACACCCGCCCCTTGCTTAGCTCACAGCATGAACTAAGGGTTGGTGGAAAGTCGCGTTCCGGTCGCCCGAAGGAGTATGTTGCAGGTCGGGCATGGTTCGTGAAAGGAGCCGTATGGCGGGGCGGAACGGGCGCACGGTACGTGACCTTCGGCGGGGCAACCGCACCGCCGTGCTGCAGCGGCTCTACTTCGACGGCCCGTTGAGCCGCTTCGAGCTGGGCCCGGCCACCGGTCTCAGCTCCGGCTCGGTCAGCAATGTCGTCGCCGACCTGGTCGCCGACGGACTGGTCGAGGAGGCCGGCAGCGTCGACTCCGACGGCGGCCGCCCCCGCACCCTGCTGCGTGTCGCCCCGGACAGCGGACAGATGATCGGCGTCGACGTCGGCGAAACCCGCGTCCGCGTCGAGCTGTTCGACCTGGCCCTGACCGAACTGGCCCGCACCGAACGCCCGCTGACCCCCCAGCGCTACGACGCCGACGTCATCGCCGGACACATCCGCGACGGCGTCGCCGAGGTGCTGGAGGCGCAGGGCGCCGTACCCGAACGGCTGCTGGGCATCGGCGTCGGCGTCCCCGGCATCGTCGAGCACACCGCCGACCGGGGCGCCGTCGTGCACGGGCAGACCATCGGCTGGGACGCGGTCCCGCTGGAGCGGCTGCTCCGGTCGGCCTCCGAACTGCCGGAGACGGTGCGGTACTTCATCGACAACGGGGCCAAGACGCTGGGCCAGGCCGAGATGTGGTTCGGCGCGGGCCGGGGCGCCCGCAACGCCGTCGTCGTGCTGTTCGGCTCCGGTGTCGGCGCCTGTCTGGTGACCCCCGAGGTGGAGCGCGGGCGGGCCGTCGAGTGGGGCCATCTGACGGTACGGGTGCGCGGGCGGCGCTGCCGCTGCGGAGCTCCGGGCTGCCTGGAGGCGTACGCGGGCGCCGAGTCACTGCTCGCCCGTTGGCGCGAGGCGGGCGGGCAGCCGCCGGCCGGGGCCGACGAGGAGACCGCGCTCACCGCCATGCTCGCGGCCGCCTACCCGGTGGCGGGCGGCACGGCGGACCCGGTGGCGCTGGCCGTCCTGGAGGAGACCGCCGAGTACCTGGGGGCGGGCCTGTCCGACCTGATCAACCTCTTCCAGCCCGAGCGGATCATCGTCGGCGGCTGGGCCGGGCTCCAGCTCGGCACCCGGTTCCTGCCCGCCGTGCGCCGGCACGCGGCGACGTACGCCCTGCGCCACCCCGCCGACAAGGTCGCCATCGAACTCGGCCGCCTCGGACCGGACGCCGTGACCGTCGGCGCCGCGATCCTCCCGCTGGCCGACTTCTTCACCAGCGGCGGCCACCGCCCCGCCCCGGCCCCCGAGAGCCCGCTCCCCGCCTGGCGGACGGCCCTGCGGGAGCGGACTCCGGGCGCTTGACGGCCCGTCAGGATCCGTCGGCTGGGCGTCAGTTCTGGGGCAGGGCGCGCCCGAGGAGGGGAAGCAGCCGGTCCCAGTGGCGCCGGAAGGCGGCCGGGTCGAAGGCGTCCGTGTCCGGGGTAGATCAGGACCGCAGGGTGGGGCCGGCCGTCGTCGGGAAAGGCGGCGAACGCGTCGGCGACGCCGTCGGGGGTGGGGATGCGCAAGGACGTGGTGGGCATGATCGACCATCCTCGCCCGCCGTGCCGGACGCGCGCAAGGGAGGTCGACCGCGCGAGGGACTCGGGCGTTCAGGCAGGTGACTCGTCCGGGCCCGGATGTTCGGGGTGGACGGTGCCGGTGCGGGGCGCGCCCCGTGGGCCGCTGCCTGCCTCGTCCGTGTCGGGCAGGCCCTCCCCGCCGCCTTCCCCGGCTGCCTCCTCGTCGTCCGGGGACTCGCCCGGCTTCCCGCTCGCCGGGCGGCCCGCCGGGCGGTCCGCGGGCAGGTCCCAGGGGTCGTCGGACCGGGCCAGCTGGTCGGGCATGTCACGGGGGACCGGATCCGGCTCCGGTGCCCCGCCGGGCTCCTGTGCGCGCTGTACGGCCATGATGTCTCCGCCTTCCTCCCCTGGTGCCGTGCGGTCGGACGTTGACGCAGGTCAGCCCACCTTGCGGCCCCGCATCGGCGCGGTGCCGAGGCCGCTGCCCCGCTGGAGTCCCTCCAGGAACTCCTCCAAAACCTCGGTCGACGTCCACCGGGGCCGCCAGCCGAGTTCCTCGTGCGCGCGCGTGCAGTCCATCAGCGGCAGCCGCAGCACCGCGTCGAACAGGTGCGGGGAGGCCGGCAGCAGATGCAGGTTCCAGGCCGCGGCGATGGCCGAGCGGGCGGCCGTCCGCGGCAGCCGTACCGGGCGCGCGCCGAGCAGTTCGCCGAGGACGGCGGCGTCGAGCGGCGGATCGGCGGCGAGGTTGTAGGCGCCGCGCGCCGTCGCCGAGCGCACCGCGAGCCGGTAGGCCTCGGCGGCGTCCTCGGTGTGCAGCGCCTGGACGCGCAGACCGGGTATGTCCGGCAGGAACGGCAGCAGTTCGGGCCGGGCCAGCGGGCCGGGCAGGAACCGGCCGCCGAAGATCCGGCGCTGCTCGCTCGCCGACTCGCGCTTGAACAGGAACGCCGGCCGCATCCGCACCACCCGCACCTCGGGGTGGTCGCGCTCGAACACGTCCAGGGTGCGCTCAAGGTACGCCTTCTCCCGGCAGTACGCGGCGTCCGGCCAGCCGTGCGTCGGCCAGGTCTCGTCCACCGCGCGGTCCTTGGGGCCCGGCGAGTACGCCCCCACGGACGAGGCGTGCACCAGCACCGGCACCCGCGCCGCGGCGACCGCCTCGAACACCCGGATGCTGCCGAGCACATTGGTCCGCCAGGTGGTCGCCGGATCGTGCGTCGGCTGGAACGCCCACGCCAGATGGACCACCGCGTCCGCGCCCGCGAACCGTTCCGCGAGGTCCGTGCCCTCCGACGCCAGATCCACGGTGGACCACTCGGTGCCGGGCGGCGACCACTCCGGCATCCGCCGCGCGAGACCCCGGACCGAGGCGATCGCGGGATCTCGGGAGAGCAGGCGCACCACGCTCGTGCCGACATTGCCGGTGGCGCCCGTGACCACCACCGTGCTCCCCGCTGAGCTGCTCACCTCGGTCTCCTTCCGCTCTCGGGCCGATGGCCGCGACGACCGGCCGGGTACCCGGCCGACCGGGTGGCACACGCGGGCCGGGCACCCGGACACACGTGCTTGACGTGCCGGGTAATCGACCCCGCGGCCCGCCGCGGGCAGGATCGGGATCATCGGCGGAGCACGGCCCCACGCGTCCGCCGCCGCTCGTGCGCCATCTTCGAGGAGGACCCCATGCCGTACTACGAGAGCCCCGTCGACGGCACCCGGCTGCACTACGTCGACCACGGTCCCGCCTCCGGCGCGGTCGCCGTCTTCGTCGCGAGCGCCTACTTGGGCCACGAGATGTGGGAGCACCAGATGCTGCCGCTCGCGGAGGCCGGTTACCGCTGCGTGGGGCTGGACCGGCGCGGCCACGGACGCTCGGACGACGTCTGGTCGGGGTACGACCTCGACACCCTCGCCGACGACCTCCAGGGGCTGCTCGACCATCTCGACCTGCGCGCGGCCACCCTGATCGGGCACTCCGTCGGCACCGCGGAGGTGGTGCGCTGCCTGACCCGGCACGGCTCGGACCGGGTGGCCCGGATCGCGCTGGTCTGCGGGGTCGCGCCGGGCATCATGCGCTCGCCTGGGCTGCCCGACGGCGTGGACCCGGCCCTCGCCCGCGCCGACGAGGAGTTCTTCCGGCGCGACCGGCCGGCCTGGTTCACCCATTTCGCGGACGCGTTCTTCGCCGTTTCCAGCGCGGGCAACGAGGTCTCGGACGCCTACGTCCGTCATCTCGTCGACCGCTGCCTGGTGGCCACACCCCGCGCGGCCACCGGGGTGCGGTCCGTCGTGACCGGCCTCGACCTCACCGCCGAGCTGCCCGCCGTGGACGTGCCCGCGCTCGTCGTGCACGGCACCCATGACACCTCCGCGCCCCTGGCCCATACGGGTGAGCGGCTGGCCCGGCTGATGCCGGGCGCCGCCCTGAAGGTGTACGAGAACGCCGGCCACGGCCTGTTCTTCACCCACGCCCGACGGCTCACCGCGGACCTGCGCGAGTTCCTCGGCGCGGCCGGAGCGACGGCGGCCGCCACCGGGATCTGCCGGATGCTGGCCGCGGCGGGCATCGGCGGCTAGTGAGGTGTGCTGTTCGGAAGTGCTCTGGGCACTGTTTCTCGGAGCGCGGGCCTCAGGCCGGAACGAGGCTGTGGGGGTCGATGATGAACTTCTCGGCCACTCCCGTGTCGAAGGTCGCGTAGGCGTCCGGGGCGTCGTCGAGGCTGATCACCTTCGTGTTGAGCATGGCGCTCAAGTAGGGCATGCGGTCCCAGAGGATCGCCATCATCAGCTCGCGGTTGTAGCGCATGATCGGTGCCTGCCCGGCGGCGATCCGCGGCGACTTGATCCAGGCCTTGCCGAAGTCGATCGGGTACGTTCCCTCTTGCTCGGCCTTCGACTTCGCGAGCGGGTCGGGGCCGTAGACGCCGATGACTCCGGTAGCTCCGCCCGCGCGGGTGGCGTCGATCACCTGGTTGAGGGCGTAGGCCGGGTCCATGTCCTCGGACTCGCGGCCGATGCCGTGCGCCTCGGAACCGACATAGTCGACTGCGCAGTCGACCATGGGTTCGCCCAGGATGGCCTCGATCTGGTCGGTGAGCGCCGCGTCCTGGCTCAGGTCGATCGTCTCGCAGCCGTTCTTCTTCACGAGCTCCAGGCGGTCCTTGTGGTAGTCGCCGACGATGATGCAGGACGCCCCGAGAAGGCGCGCCGCTGCTGCGCCGCAGCGGCCGACCGGGCCTGCGCCGGCGAGGTACACGGTCGAGCCCGGCTTGGCACCGGCCTCCATGAGACCGTGGAACGCGGTGGGCAGGATGTCCGAGAGCAGCGCCAGGTCACGGATCTTCGCCATGGCCTGGTCCCGGTCCGGGAATTTGAGGAGCTGGAAGTCGGCGTACGGGACGAACAGGTACTCGGCCTGGCCGCCGGTCCAGTCGCCCAGGTTGAAGCCGTACGCTCCGCAGGCCACCTTGGGGTTTGTGGTCTCGCAGACGTCGGTCCGGCGCGCCCTGCAGTTGCGGCATCGGCCGCAGGCGACGTTGAAGGGGACGGAGACGAGGTCGCCCTCACTGAGGAATTCGACGTCGGGGCCGAGCTCGATGACTTCCCCGGTCATCTCGTGCCCCATCACCATGCCCTGGGGCACCGGGAAGGACCCGCGGTAGATGTGCAGGTCGCTGCCGCAGATGTTGGTCGCGACGATTCTGAGGATGACTCCGTGCGGGGCCTTTTTCCCGTTCGGCATCTGGAGCTTGGGGAAGTCGAGGGACTCGACGCGCATGTCTTTCGGGTTCTGGAAGGTGACGGCGCGGTTGCTGCTTGCCATGACGGTCTCCTCTGCTGAACCACGGGACTCGGCCGTGGGAGTGCCGGATGTCATTTCGGTGGCTTGGGACTCCTCCTGATCAGGCGGGTTGCAGGGCGGCGGCGAAGCGTTCTGATCGCCTTGCAGAAGGCGGGGAGGTCCTGCGGGCTGCGGCTGGAGATCAGCCGGCGGACGATCACGATCTCCCCGGCGACGACCTCGGCGCCGGCGTTGCGCAGGCCAGTACGAATGCTGGGCCAAGAGGCGAGGCGGCGACCGCGCAGTGCAGTCCGTTGGTCATGGTGCGTGGTTCTGCTCGCCGGGCATCGTCCAGAGACACGGACTCCGTCTTGATGGTCACTGCAAGGTCTCTTCTGCTGTGAGTACGCAGTCGTGCACCCACAGCCTGGTGTATTCCGACCCTGCACGCCTCCGCCTACCAGGCCGAACCTCGCGTGCCCCGATGCGCACGGCAGGCCCACCCCGCCTCTGCGCGAAGAAGGCAGACGCGCCGTGCGCGGAGAAGGCGGTCTGGTCTTCAGGGGAGTTTGTGGGCGAGGACGTCGAGTCGCTCGACGGAAGGCGGTCGGGCGAACAGTTCACCGGCTCGTTCCGTCAGGGCGCTGCCGAGGCGGCCGGCGAGGTGGGCCTGGCGTGCGTCGTCGTGGGGGAAGGCGTCGAAGATGGCGAAGGTGGACGGGCTCAGGCGTACGGCGAACCAGGCGACGGTGCCGGGCTCCTCCTGCACGATGGCGAGGCCCCCACGGAGAAAGGCGGCGACCTCTTCCTCCTTGCCGGGCCTGGCCTCGACCTGTACGTGCAGCGCGACGTTGACGTTGGCCATGAGGGGAATCCCTTCAGGCGCTCGGTCGTCCGAGAGTGGCCGGCCACTGCCGTGACCGGATGACGTCGAACGGGTCTCCTGTTCGGCCAGGCCGATGCCTTGTATTACCTACTTTGTCCGCACAGCTTCATCACCACGGGCACCAACCCTGTGCACATGAGGAAGCCCCGGCCGTGACGGGGGGATTCACGGCCGGGGCGGCTTGGGAGTGGGTGCGGACGGCGGTCGCCTCTCGGCGAAAGGCTCCACAGGGCTTCAGCCGAACGATCGTCCCTGTGGGCAAAAGGTGAGGCCCGGGGACACTGTCCCGTCCGTACCCACGGCTGGTTCAACGGCCGAACGGCGTCCCCTGTTCCACCCCCGCCCGTGACCTGCGCCACACCCGCAACGCTCAGCCCAGCGGGGTCTCGCCGAGGCGGGCGAGCAGGTCGGCGGGGTCCGCGTAGACGGCCTCCGCGCCGGCCTCTGTCAGATCGGCCCGCGGGATCCCGCCGCACAGCACGCCCAGGCAGCGCACCCCGGCCTTCGTGCCCGCCTGCATGTCCCACACCGTGTCCCCGACGAACACCGCCCGCTCGGCCGGCACCCCGGCCAGCTCCAGCGCGTGCTCCACCGGCTCAGGGGCGGGCTTGCCCTCCTGCACGTCGTCGCTGCTCGCGGTGGCCTTGATCGCGTCGTCCGCGTCGATCGCCCGGCGCAGCGCGCCCAGCTCCGGACCGCTCGCGGAGGTGGCGAGGACCACCGTCCAGCCGTCCCGGTGCAGCCGTCGCAGCAGCTCACCGGCGCCCGGCAGGGCGGGGAGCCGGTCGAAGTACTGCCCGTACAGCGCCTTGTGCGCCGCGCTGAGCTGCGCGTCCTGCTCCGGGTCGCGGTCCTCGCCCAGCAGGTGCGCGATCAGGTCCGAGGAGCCCAGGCCGACGGCCCGGTGCACGGCGTGCATGGGCACCGGGTGGCCGGCCTGCCGGAACGCCTCCCACCAGGTGACGACGTGCAGATGATTGGTGTCGACGAGGGTTCCGTCGACGTCGAAGACGGCGGCACGCTGCTCCATCCGGGCCTCTCTCTCACTCGTGCGCTCCCGCTCCGGGTACCACGTCAGGCGCCCGCCACGCGCGTCGGCACCCGCCCCTCGCGCGTCCATTCCAGCAGCTCGTCCGCGGACCAGGTGGTGACCACCCGCTCGGCCGGCACCCCGCACTCCTCGGCGCGGGCGCAGCCCAGGATCTGCCAGTCCAGCTGACCGGGCGCGTGCGCGTCGGTGTCGATGGCGAAGAGGGTGCCCGCGGCCACGGCCCGGCGCAGCAGCCGGCGGGGCGGGTCCAGCCGTTCCGGGCGGCTGTTGATCTCCACCGCGGTGCCGGACTCGGCGCAGGCGGCGAACACCTCGTCCGCGTCGAACTGCGACTCCGGGCGGCCCCGGCCGGTGACCAGGCGCCCGGTGCAGTGCCCGAGGACGTCGGCGTGCGGATCGCGTACGGCGGCCACCATGCGGCGGGTCATGGCGCGGGCGTCCATCCGCAGCTTGGAGTGCACGGACACCACGACCAGGTCGAGCCGTTCCAGCAGCTCCGGTTCCTGGTCCAGGGAGCCGTCGTCGAGGATGTCGCACTCGATCCCGGTGAGCAGCCGGAACGGCGCCCAGCGCGCGTTCAGCTCCGCGACGGCGTCCAGCTGCTCGCGCAGCCGCTCGGGGGACAGGCCGCGGGCCACGGTCAGCCGGGGCGAATGGTCGGTGAGGACGGTCCACTCGTGGCCGAGCTCGGCTGCCGCCCGCCCCATCTCCTCGATCGGGCTGCCCCCGTCGGACCAGTCCGAGTGGGTGTGGCAGTCCCCCCGCAGCAGCGCCCGGAGCGCGGCTCCAGGCCCCTCACGGGCGGCGCCCTCCTGCTCCGCCTCCAGCTTGCGCAGATACCCCGGCACCTGGCCGTCCAGCGCCTCCCGCACCACCTGCGCCGTCTTCGGCCCGACCCCCTTCAGGGCCTCCAGGGTTCCGTCCGCCGCCCGTGCGGCCACCTCGCCGGGCGCGAGGGCGTCCACCGCGCGGGCGGCCGTGCGAAACGCCCGTACCCGGTAGCCGGGGGCCAGCGCCCGCTCCAGCAGGAAGGCGATCCGCTCCAGGGCGGCGACGGGTTCCATACGACCAAGGCTCACACCGCTGCCGTGCGGGGGCACGGGGAAGCGCGCGACCGACCACGCGCGGACGTTCCGTCCTAACCTGATTTGCATGACCGAACAAGCAGCCCCCTACATTTCCCAGCCGCGCATCATGGTGCTGGGCGTGTGTCCGGGGAAGCCGGGCGAGCCGCCCTTCCGGATCATGGAGATCGACGGCGAGGTGATCGGTGCGGCCAGGAACGTCACCGATGTGCTGGAGGTCGCCGCCGCCTACGGGATCACCATCCACGACCTCGACGATCCGGACGTGGTCCGCTGGGTCGGCGGCGACAAGTACACCTGGACGCTGCACTGAGCCGTCGGCTCAGCCGACCGTCCACTTCTGGTTGGCGCCGCCCGTGCAGGTCCAGATCTGCAGCCGGGTCCCGTTGGCCGAGTTGTTTCCGGTGGCGTCGAGACACTTGTCGGCCTGCGGGTTGACGATGTCGTGCGCACCCGTGACGGTCCACTTCTGGTTGGCGCCGCCGGTGCAGTCCCACAGCTGGACGGTCGAGCCGTCCGCCGTGCCCTGGCTCGTCACGTCGAGGCACTTGCCGAGCGCCCGTATCGTGCCGTCCGAGCCGACCGTCCAGGACTGGGCGGCCGTGCCGTTGCAGTCGTAGAGCTGGACCGGGGTGCCGTTCGCGGAGTTCGCGCCGGCCACGTCCACGCACTTGCCGGCCAGCCCCCGGATCGGCAGCCCCGCCGCGCTGTCGCTGGTCGTGACGGAGACCGAGTCCACCACCAGCTGTGCCGGGAACTGGGTGCTGCTGTCCGGGTCGCCGGGCCAGTAGCCGCCGACCGCGAGGTTCAGGATCAGGAAGAACGGCCGGTCGTTGTACACCCAGGTCTTGCCGCCCAGGTCGGCCGGAGTGCGCCGCTCGTAGACGGTCCCGTCCACCGACCAGGTGATCGAGTTCGGCGCCCAGTCCACGGCGAAGGTGTGGAAGCCGTCCGCGAAGGCCTGGCCGTTCGGCAGGGTGTAGGCGGCGCCGATGCCGCCCGAGCCGGAGTAGCCGGGCCCGTGGATGGTGCCGTGCACGGTGGACGGCTCGAAGCCGACGTTCTCCATCACGTCGATCTCGCCCGAGTCGGGCCAGTTCACCGGCGTGCCGAGCATCCAGAACGCGGGCCACATGCCCTGCCCCCGCGGGATCTTCATCCGCGCCTCGACGTGCCCGTACTGGGCGTTGAACTTCCCGGCCGTGTTCAGCCGCGCCGAGGTGTACTGGCACGTGCCGTACCAGCACTGGTATCCGGCCGGGTTCTCCTTCTTCGCCGTGATCACCAGATGGCCCTGGCCGTCCAGTGCCGCGTTGTTCGTGCCCGAGGTGTAGTACTCCCGCTCGTGGTTGTTGACGTTGTCGCCCGTCTCCTGGGTCCACTTCGAGGAGTCGACCGGCGAGCCCGCGGGCCCGTCGAAGTTGTCGGAGAAGGTGGTCACGGTCGCGGCGGGGACCATCCGGTCGGCGGGGTGCGCGTGCGCGGGGCCGACGGCTGCCGCGCCGACCAGCGCGGCGGACAGGGCGGCGAACAGGCATCTGCGGAGCAGGCGGGGGGAGGCCATGGCTCTCCGATCGGTGGGGGGCCTTCGGCAGGCTGCGGGAGGCATTCGGAAGGCGTTCGGAAGGCGTTCGGATTCAGTGATGCCTCTTGATTTAAGGAGTGAGATAAGTGGGCGTCAAGAGGCTGGTACGGACCTGCTGTTGAGGAGACGCGCCCTCGCCGGTTTCCGTTCACGCCTCCGGGGCACTCCGCCCGCGGACCCGCGTGCCGCCGCCCCGCAAGGGGACCGGCGGTGCTTGGATGCAGCGAACGGTGAGGCGGACACACCGCCGCGAACCGGGAAACAGCCCTGAACGGGACGGGACGAGGAGGCGGTGGATGCGGCGTACGGCGCCCCGCGCGGTCCTCCGCGCCGCCGGTGAACTCCTGCTGTGGTGGGGCGCGTTGGCCCTGCTCTGGCTGGTGCTGATCACCACCGTCGACACCCTGGAGCGGATCGTGGGGGCGAGCGTCGCCGCCGTCGGCGCGCTGCTGGCACGGGCCGGCCGGCGGGCGGTGAGCTGGCGGTGAACGGCTGGATCCTCGCGGCGACCGTCGAACTCGGCGGGGGAGGGGCGGCCGCCCTGTGGGGCGTGACCACCGGCCCGACCGCCCGCCGTGTCGTCGCCCAGAACCTCACCACCGCCGCCCTCTGCCCGGCCCTGCTGCTGCTCGCCCAGGGGTACGCCCGGCCCGCCTACGTCGACCTCGCCCTGCTGCTCGCTCTCCTCGGTCCCGTCGGCACCCTGGTGTTCGCCCGGCTGCTGCACGAGGAGCTGGAGGGGCAGCGGCCGAGCGCCTGGGGCCTCACCTACGCGGTGGCCGCCGTGGGCGCCGTGGTGGTGATCGCGGTGTGCGCGGCCACCGGGCCCGGCCGGGCCATGGTGAAGCTGCTGGTGATCGGGGCGCTGCTGATCGGCGGCAACCTCATCGCCTCCCGCGCCCTGTCGGGCGCCTTCCGGGGGGTGCGGGGTGGCTGACCCGGCGCGGGACGGCGGCAGGGGGTGCGCGGCGACGCCGCTGCCGCGCACCGGAGGCGCCGTATGACCGATGCCCTGATCCTCGTGGCCCTGTTCCTCGTCGCCGCCGCCGCGACCGCCGCCGTCGCCCAGCGCGACCCCTCCCGGCAGGCGCTGGTGCTGTCCGTGCTCGGGGTCCTGCTCGCCGTGCTGTTCACCGTGCTCCAGGCGCCCGACGTCGGTCTGTCCCAGCTCGCCGTCGGGGCCGCCCTCACCCCGCTGCTGATCATGCTGTCGGTGCGCAAGATCCGGCGCCGCGGCCGGGACCGGGACGGTGCGCGGTGACCCCGCGGCTGCGGCTGTGGCTGCTGGCCGCGGGCGGCGCGGGCCTCGCCGCCCTGCTCACCGCAGCCTGCCTCGACCTGCCCGGATTCGGCGGCCGCTCGCACCCCTACGGCACCCGCGCCGTGCGCGCCTCCCTCGCCCGGCACACCGCCAACACCATCGCCTCCGTCAACTTCGACCAGCGCGCCTACGACACCCTCGGCGAGATGAGCATCCTGTTCGCCGCCGTCCTCGGCTGCGTGGTGCTGCTGCGCCAGGCCCGCGACGAGCACCGCGAGCGGCCCGAGCCCGCCGAAGTGGCCCGGCCGGTACGGCGCTACGCCCTCCTCGTCGTCCCCGTCGCCCTGGTCTGCGGTCTCTACGTCATCGCCCACGGCCAGCTCAGCCCCGGCGGCGGCTTCCAGGGCGGCGTGGTCGCCGCGACCGCCCTGCACCTGCTGTACCTGGGCGCCGACTACCGCGCCCTCGAACGCGTCCGCCCGCTCGCCGTCTTCGAGGCCACCGACGCCCTGTGCGTCTGCGCCTATCTGGTGCTGGGCCTCGCCGGAGTGCTGGCCGGGACCGCGTTCCTCGCCAACACACTGCTGCCTTACGGCACGTTCAACACGCTGTCCTCCGGCGGCACCGTCCCGCTGCTGAACGCGGCCGTCGGCATGGAGGTGGCGAGCGCGGTCGTCGTCCTGCTCGCCAACTTCCTCGACCAGGCCGTCGAGATCGAGGAGGAGAACGCGGGATGAGCGCCCTGATGCAGGTCCTGCCGTACCTGGTCGCCGCCTATGTCTTCCTGACGGGCTGCTACGGCCTCGCCACCAGCCGCAATCTGATCCATGCCGTCGGCTGCCTCTCGGTGTGCCAGGTGTCCACCTACATCCTGCTGCTGGCCGTCGGCTACCGGTCCGGCGGCACCGCGCCCGTTTTCTCGGACATCAAGCCCGGCTCCCGGCCGCTGGTCGACCCGGTGGTGCAGGCCCTCACCCTCACCGACATCGTGGTCGGCGCCACCGTCACCGCGCTGCTGCTCGCCCTGGTACTCCAGATCGTCAAACGGCACGGCACCCTCGACCCCGACGAACTGCGGGAGCTGCGCGGCTGATGCACCACCTGCTCCCGCTCCTCGTCGCGGTGCCGCTGCTCGGGGCCGCCCTGCTGGCCGCCGCCGGACGCCGGCTGCCGCGCCCCGCCGCCGAGCTGACCGGCCTCGCCGTCTGCGCCGCGACGGCCGTGCTCGCCCTCGTCCTGCTGCTTGACTCCTCGCCTCCGATGGTCGAATGGGTCGGCGGCTGGCTGCCCGTCGGCGGGGAGAGCGTCGGCATCGAAGTGATCGGGGACGGCCCCTCGCTCGGCATGGCGTCCCTGGTCTCGCTGCTCACTCTCGCCGCGCTCGCCTACTCCTGGCGCTACTTCGACGAGCCGCCGCGCGGCCACGCCGGCTCGTTCCCCGCGCTGATGCTGGTCTTCCAGGGCGCCATGTGCGGATTCGCCCTCGCCGGCGACCTGTTCAACGCCTTCGTGTTCTTCGAGCTGATGAGCGTGGTGGCGTACGCGCTGACCGGCTTCCGCATCGACGAGGCCAAGGCCGTGCAGGGCGCGCTGACCTTCGGCGTCGTCAACTCGCTCGGCGCGTACGCCATGCTGACCGGCATCGGCCTGCTGTACGCGAGGACCGGCGAGCTGTCGATGGCGAAGATCGGCCGCGGCCTGGAGAGCACCGGCGGGCACGGCGGCCCCGACGCGCTGGTGCTCGCCGCGTTCGTGCTGGTGCTGACCGGCCTGCTGGTGAAGGCGGCCACCGTGCCGTTCCACTTCTGGCTCCCCGACGCCCACGCGGTCGCCCCGACCCCGGTGTGCATGCTGCTGTCCGGGGTGATGGTCGAACTCGGCGTGTACGGCGTCTGGCGCGTCTACGGCACCGTCTTCGCCGGCCCCGGCGGCATCCCGGCCGCCGATCTGACCCGCGCTCTGGTCACCCTCGGCGTCCTGACCGCCGTGATCGGCGCCGTCATGTGCTGGTACCAGCGGCACATCAAACGGCTGCTCGCCTTCTCCACGATCGCGCACACCGGCCTGTTCCTGGTGGCCGTCGGCGTCCTCACCCCCGAGGGCGACGACGGCGCCGCGCTGTACATCCTCGGGCACGCCGGGGCGAAGGCCGCCCTGTTCGCCTGCGCGGGCGCGCTGCTCGACCGGTTCGGCAGCGTGGACGAGCACGAGCTGCACGGCCGGGCGCGCCAACTGCGGGCGACCGGCGTCCTGTTCGCCCTCGGCGGGCTCGCCCTCGCGGGGCTGCCGCCCTTCGGCACCGGGCTCGGCAAGGCGGTCAGCGAGGAGGCGGTCGGGGGGCCGCTGACGGTGGTGTACGTGCTCGCGTCCGCGGTCACGGCGGGCGCGGTGCTGCGGGTCGCCGCACGGGTGTTCCTCGGCCTGGGACCGCCGCCCGAGGACACCGACGCGTACGAGACCAGCGGTTCGGCGGAGCAGCCCGAGTCGTCCGGCCTGCTCGGCCGGATCCCCGACACGATGACGACGGTCTCGGCCGTGCTCCTCGCCGCGGCGCTCGCCGTGGGCACCGTCCCCGGCTTCGGCGACCTCGTGGCCCGTTCGGTCAACGAGGCGGGCTCGGGCGGCGCCCACGCCTCGGCCGCCTGGACCCTGCACGGCGTGCTGCTCGGCCTGGTCTCCGCCGCCCTCGCCGTGGCCCTCGCCACCGCCGCCGTCACCCGCCGGCACCGCCCGGCCGTCCCCGCGGTGGTCATCCCCCTGCGTCGCCTCCAGTCCGGGCACGTCGGCGACTACGTCGCCTGGCTGCTGCTGGGCACGACCCTGCTGGCGGCGCTGGCCCTGCCGGGGGTGCTCGGCGGCTGACGGGCGCTCGGCGCGCCGCGGGTAATGACTCCGCTTTACCGGAGCAAATTCCGTATCGTGCGATCAAAGAATTGCTCTGTTCGCGATGAGAGTTTCCTTGAAGAGGGCCCCGCACGGCGTGCCGGGCACGCGGCGTGGCCAAGACTTCCGGGCATGGCAACGAACGTTCTCGACACGGCCGCCGCCCCCGGCGCCGGCCGCCGCGCACCATGGAAAGCCCCGGTGGGCGAGCCCCCGTACGCCCGTCCGGCCCTGCTGATCCTCACCGTGCTCGCCGCCGTGCTCTATTCCTGGGGCATCACGCACAGCCAGTACCACACCTTCTACGCCGACGCGGCCCGCAGCATGACGGGCAGCTGGAAGGCGTTCTTCTACGGTTCTTTCGACCCCGCGAATTCCATCACGCTCGACAAAGCACCGGGATTCCTGTGGCCGCAGGCCCTGTCCGCGCGCCTCCTCGGCTTCCACCCCTGGACCCTGACGCTGCCCCAGGTCCTGGAGGGCGTGGCGAGCCTGCTGGTGCTGTACCGACTGGTGCGCCGCTGGGCCGGGACGCACGCGGCGCTGCTCGCCGCCGCCGCGTTCCTGGTGACCCCGGTCGCGGTCGGCCTGTTCCGCACCTCGGTGGAGGACCCGGCGTTCACCCTGTGCCTGCTGCTGGCCGCCGAGGCCACCCAGCGTGCCGCGCACGCGGGCCGGCTGCGCCCGCTGCTGCTGGCCGGGTTCTGGGTGGGCGCCGCCTTCCAGGCCAAGATGCTGGAGGCATGGGCCGTGCTGCCCGCACTCGCCCTGGTGTACCTGGTCTCCGCCCCGCTCGCGCTGCGCCGCAGGATCGCCCACCTCGGCCTGGCCGCCCTGGTGACGACCGCCGTCTCGGCCTCCTGGATGCTCGCGGTGACCCTCGTACCGGCCAAGGACCGCCCGTACGTCGACGGCACCACCAACAACTCCGCGTTCAGCATGGTCGTCGGCTACAACTTCCTGAACCGCTTCGGCTCGCTCGGCATCAGCGCGGCCTCCACCGGGAGCGTGAGCGCGACCCAGGGCGGCGGCCACCGGGGCACCGGGGTGCGGGGCGCGGCCGGGCCGGGGGCCGTACCCGGCACGGCGGACCCGCGCCGGACAACCGGGCGGCAGGGCGCGGGAGCGCAGGGTGTGTCCGGAAGGCGGGGCGCGCAGGCGCAGGGGGCGTCCGGGCGGCGGGGCGCGGGGGCCGGCGCCGGTGCCTCGTCCCTGGCCGCGGCGGGCGGCTTCGGCGGCGGGGAGAACGGCTGGGCGAAGATGTTCGGGACCACCCTCGCCGCCCAGACCGGCTGGTTCTACCCGTTCGCCGCCCTGGCCGTCGCCTGCGGTCTGCTGTGGCGGCGGGGGCGGCCGCGCACCGACGCGTCGCGCGCCGGGTTCCTGCTGTGGGGCACCTGGCTCGCCACGTACTTCCTGGTGTTCAGCGCCGGCAGCGTCGGCCCGCACACCTACTACATGGGCGTGATCGCGGTGCCGCTCGCCGCCCTCACCGGCGCCGGCACGGTGCTGCTGTGGCGCGCCCACCGCTCCGGGGGCCGGCGCGCCTGGGCCCTGCCCGGCGCGGTGGCGGCGACCACGGTGTGGAGCGCCTGCCTCGCCGAACGGTTCGCCGCCTCCTTCCTGCCGTGGCTGGCGCCCGCCGTCGGCGCGCTCGGCTGCACCGCCGTCGTCCTGCTGGCCCTCACCCGGCCCGAACGGCCGCGCACCGGGGGCCGGTTGGCGCTCGCCGGCCTCGCCGCCTCCCTGGCGGCCGTGCTGCTCGCGCCGAGCGCCTGGGCGCTGCAGGTCTTCGACCCGGCGTACGGCACCTCGGGCATGGGCTCGGTGGGCCCGACCACCCCCGACCGGCAGCGCGGCAGGGGCAGTTCGGGGCCGCAGGCCGCCGGTGCGCCCGCCGCCGGCCGTACGAGCGCCGTCCCCGGCTTCGCCGCGCGGGCCGGTATCGCCTCCGACGGCACCCTGACCCCCGACGAGCGCCGCCTCCTCGCCTACACCCGCGCCCACCAGGGCGGCGCCCGCTACGTGTTCGCCACCACCAGCTGGAACGCGGCGTCCCCCTACATCCTGGCGGCCGGCGCCGACGTCCTGCCGCTCGGCGGGTTCAGCGGCAAGGTGCCCTTCCCGGCCGAGGGCGACTTCCAGCGGCTGGTGGCCACCGGGCAGGTGCGGTACGTGCTCGCGGGCGGCCCCGCCGGTCTCGGCCCCCTCGCCGCCGGGACCGGGAACACGGCCGCCGGGCCGACCATGGCGACCCGGATCACCGACTGGGTGGCGGCCACCTGCGCCAGGGTTCCGGCCTCGGCCTACGGCGGCACGGACGCCCCCGCCGCGTCCGGGGCACCCGGACGGACCGACCGGACGCTCTACCGCTGCGGAACGGGCCAGTAGCACGAGCGCGGCAGAGCCGCTCCCGGAGAGCCGCCCGTCACCGCGGGCCGGCGGCGGTCCCGGCCGCCGCCAGGGCCGCGTCCGCCGTGGCGTGCGGCGGCAGCAACCGGGACAGGCCCGTCACCCGCAGCACCCGCAGGGTCAGCGGGTGGGCGCACACCAGGTGCAACTGCCCGCCGCTCCCGAGGACTCGGGCCCGCGCCCGGTAGAGCAGGCGCAGCCCCGAGCAGTCGAAGAACTCCACCGGCCGCAGATCGAGCACGATCCGGCCGCCGGGCCGACCGGTGATCCGGTCCAGGAGCGGGCCGATCTCCGCCGCCGCGACGAGGTCGATCTCGCCCCGGAACTCCAGGACGGTGTGCGCCCGGTATGTGTACACGCGCAGATGCCGGGTGAGGGACACGGGTTCCCGTCGCACCTCGGCATCACCTCCCACCCGCGCCCGGACGTCGGATCTCCGACCGTCAAGTTACCCACGATGGAAGGAATTTGAGCATGTTCGATTGACATATGTCTTCGGATTTGGCGCGTGTCCGCGGGTCGTTCAGTCGACCAGCAGCACCAGCTTCCCCGTGGTGCGCCCGGTCTCCCCCTGTTCGTGCGCCTTCGCGGCGTCGGCCAGCGGGTACGTCCCGGCGATCGTCGCCCTGAGCTTCCCCGACTCCACCAGTTCCGCGATCGACCGCATTCCGCCCCGGTCGGCGTCCACCAGCATCCGTACCGCCCGTACGCCGAGCCGCTCGGCCTCGTCGTACAGTTCGCGGGAGCCCGTCGGCAGGGTCGACACCAGGATGCCGCCGGGCCGCAGCACCCGCAGGGAGTGCAGGGCCGTCTCGCCGCCGATGGTGCCCAGGACGACGTCCATGTCCCGGACCGCCTGGGTGATATCGGTGGAGCGGTAGTCGACCGGCTCGTCCACGCCGATCTCGCGTAGGAAGCCGTGCTTGGCCGCGCTCGCCGTGCCGGTCACGTGCGCGCCGTGCGCCTTGGCGATCTGCACGGCCACATGGCCGACCCCGCCCGCCGCCGCGTGGATCAGCACCCGCTGACCCTGCCGTACGCCGGCCCGCTCGGTCAGCGCCTGCCAGGCGGTCAGCGACACCAGCGGCAGCGCGCCCGCCTGGGTGTGGTCGACCGAGGCCGGTTTGTGCCACAGGGCGCGGGCGGGGGCGATCACGTACTCGGCGTGCGAGCCGTGCCCGAAGGGATAGGGCAGCATGCCGAACACCTCGTCGCCGGGCCGGAACTCGGCCACGCCGACCCCGGTCCCGGCGACCTCCCCGGAGACGTCCCAGCCGAGCACGAACGGGGGCTCGCCGAGGAACCCGCCGGTGGCCCGGTGCTTCCAGTCGGTGGGGTTCACACCGGCGGCGCGCACCCGGACCAGCACCTCGTTCGGCCGCGGCTCGGGCCGTTCCAGCCGTACTTCCCGCAGCACCTCGGGACCGCCGAGGACGTCCTGGCCGATGGCTCGCATGGTAGTCACAGACTCATGATCCCCCAGTCCGCCTCGGCGTGCCCGGCGGCGGACCGGCGCCGGGTACCGACCGCGGCCGGGGCGCGGGTCCGGGCTCGTCCGGGCGCCCTGCGGGGACGCGCCGTCGCACCGCGTGCGTACGCCCGGCCCCGGCCGCCACACTGGAGCGCATCCGCGTCCCGGAGCGCACGCACAGGAGGCCGACCACGATGACCCCGCCCCCCGCCCGCACCGCCGAGCAGCGCAAGAAGGACACCCTGCACCGACTGGACCACGACGAGGACGCCTGGGTGGCCACGGCCGGCCCCGACGGCGGCGCGCCCCACCTGGTGCCGCTGTCCTTCGTCTGGGACGGCGCCCTGCTGCTGCTCGCCACCGCGGCCGACAGCCCCACCGGCCGCAACCTCGTCGACAGCGGCCGGGTCCGGCTCGGCATCGGGTCGACCCGTGACGTCGTCCTCGTGGACGGCAGCGTGCAGGCGGTGACGCCGGAGGAGCTGCCGGAGGAGGACGCCGAGGTCTTCGCCGGCAAGACCGGCTTCGACCCCCGGCGGCTCGCCACCCGCTGTCTGTACTTCCGGGTCGTCCCCGAGCGGATCCAGGCCTGGCGCGAGGCGAACGAACTGCCCGGCCGGGACCTCATGCGCGACGGCCGCTGGCTGCCCGCGGACTGAGACCGGCCGGGGCGGCGCCGTCAGCGCCGACCGCGCTTGCCGCCCTTCGCCGCCTTGCCTTCCCCGCTGTGCTTGTCCTTGTCCGTGTCCTCGGCCACCGGCCACACCCCCGTGGAGCGGGCGATGGCCTTGGCGCCGGTGCGGTCCACGGCGCTGCGCACCACCGCGAAGATCGCGCCCTGGATGGCGGCGGCCAGCAGGATGTCGCGCATCCGGCGGTCCTCGTCCAGGGCGCTGGGTGCGTCGTCCTCGTGCCGTATCGCCTTCCACGCCTGCTTGAACGCGAGGCTGGCGACCGCGCCGCTCGCCCAGCTGAGCACGAAACCGATCGGCTGGTAGACGAAGGGGAGCTTGTTCTTCTTCGACTTGGACATGGGTGACTCCTTCCTCGTCAGTGCGTTCTCATACCGCGCGGCCCGCGGGCGCCACCTCTTCGCCCGGCGGCACTGGGCCCGGCGGCGTCCCGTCGCCGAACGGGCGGCCGCCCAGCTCCTCGCGGTGGTGCGGACTCAGCCAGGACGCGAGATCCGGGCCGAGCGGCACGATGCCGGTCGGGTTGATCCCGCTGTGCACCTGGTAGTAGTGCCGCTTGATGTGGTCGAAGTCGACCGTGTCCCCGAACCCCGGCGTCTGGAACAGGTCGCGGGCGTACGCCCACAACACCGGGTCCTCCGCCAGCTTCCAGCGGTTGCACTTGAAGTGGCCGTGGTAGACGGGGTCGAACCGGACCAGCGTGGTGAACAGCCGGATGTCCGCTTCCGTGAGGGTGTCACCGACCAGATACCGCTGTCCGGCCAGCCGTTCGGCGATCGTTTCCAGCCGCCGGAAGACGCCCGCGCACGCCTCCTCGTACTCCTTCTGGTGGGTGGCGAACCCGGCCCGGTACACGCCGTTGTTGACGTCCTCGTACACCTCGGCCATCACCGTGTCGATCTCGTCCCGCCGGGCCGCCGGATACAGGGCGGGGGCGCCCTCGCGGTGCAGGTCCGTCCACTCGGTGGCGAGGTCCAGGGTGAGCTGCTGGTAGTCGTTGGTCACCAGCTTCCCGCTCTCCACGTCCACCACGGCGGGCACGCTCACGCCGCCCGGATAGCCGGTCTCCCGGCGGTCGTACGCCTCGCTGAGGTAGCGGATGCCGAGCACCGGGTCCCGGCCGTCCGGGTCCAGGGTGAACCGCCAGCTGCGGTCGTCCTGGATCGGGTCGGCGACCGCCATCGGCAGCGCCTTCTCCAGCCCCAGCAGCCGGCGGGAGATCACCGCCCGGCTCGCCCAGGGGCATGCGCGCGACACCACCAGCCGGTAGCGCCCCGCCGCCACCGGCCAGCCGTCCCGCCCGTCCGCCGTGATCCGGTCCCGGAAATGGCTGCGCGACCGGCTGAACGTCCGGTGGCCGTAGGCGCGGTTGCCGTCACCGCCCATGTCTCCTCCTCGCCGCCGGGCCCCGAAAGCTCGCCGCCGGGCCCCGGCGCACCGACTTCTCCGTCGCAGCACCGACTTCCCCGTTTCCGGGCGCCCGCACGGTGTGATTCCCCCGCCTCCGGGCAGTCGGGCCCCGTGAGCGGAACATCATCGAAGCGACAGGAGCACCAGGCCGCCCCGGCGGCCACCACCCCCGCCGACGGGCCCACCGAGAGCCGTCTGAAGGCCCGCGCCCGGCGCACACGGGCCACCGACCGCCGTACCCGCGTCACCGTCCTCGTCGCCCTCGGCGCCAATCTGCTGATCGCCGCCGCCAAGGCCGCCGGCGGTGCCCTCTCGGGCTCACCCGCGCTGCTGTCGGAGGCCGCGCACTCGGTCGCCGACGCCTTCAACGAGGTGTTCCTGCTGGCCGCCCTGCGGCGCAGCCGCCGCCCCGCCGACGCACGGCATCCCTTCGGCTACGGCAAGGAGCGCTTCTTCTGGTCCCTGCTCGCCGCCGTCGGGATCTTCGTGATGGGCGGCTGCTTCTCCTTCTTCCAGGGCGTCGAGGCGCTGCGCGAAGGCACACAGGAGACGAGCCGCGGCTATGTGGCGGGCCTGATCGTGCTGGGCGTGGCGCTGCTCGCCGAGGGCGGCTCGCTGCTGCGGGCGCTGCACCAGGTGCGCCGCCGGGGCGGCCGGGCGGCGCTGCGCGATCCGGCGCTGCGCACGGTGGTCGCCGAGGACGGCACGGCCGTGCTCGGCGTGCTGCTGGCGATCGCCGGGATGGCCCTGCACCTGGTCACCGGGCAGGTCGCCTGGGAGGCGTCCGCCTCGCTCGCCATCGGGGTCCTGCTGGTCTACGTCGCCTACCGGCTGGGCCGCGAGGCCCGCGACCAGCTCATCGGGCAGTCCGCCGACCCGGAGCTGAGCGGCCGTATCCGCGCGCTGCTGCGGGCGCAGCCGGAGATCGACAGCGTGGAGGCGCTGTTCACCATGAAACTGGGCCTCGACTCCACCCTGGTGGCCGCCCGCATCGACCTCGCGCCGGGCCTGGACAGCGAACGCGTCGAGGAGGTCGCCGACCGCGTCAAGCGCTCGCTGGCCGCGATGTTCCCGGCCGCCGACCAGATCTTCCTCGACGTCACCGACGGCCGCGACGGCGAGGCACGACAGAGCCCCGCCGCGACGGGGGAACGCGGCGGGGCCTGACGCCACGACTGCCCGCCCGGAAGGCGGTTCACACCTTCCGGGCGGGGAATTCTCCGGCGGGCGGGGCCGGGCGGACCGGTCAGCTGCCCTCGACCGGCTCCAGCACGAACACCGGGATCTCCCGGTCGGTCTTGCGCTGGTACTCCGCGTACGGCGGGAACGCGGCGACCGCCCGCTCCCACCACTCGGCCTTCTCGGCTCCGGTGACCTCACGCGCCCGCATGTCCTGTTTGACCGGGCCGTCCTGGAGCTCGACGTGCGGATCGGCCTTGATGTTGAAATACCACACCGGATGCTTGGGCGCGCCGCCCTGCGAGGCGACCACCGCGTACCTGCCGTCGTGCGCCACCCGCATCAGCGGCGTCTTGCGGATCTTCCCGCTTTTCGCGCCGCGGGTCGTCAGGATGATGACCGGCAGCCCCGTGTCCCGCAGGGTGTTCCCCTTGGTCCCGCCGGAACTCTCGTACAACTCCACCTGATCGCGCACCCACTGCTCCGGGCTCGGCTCGTACTCACCATCGAGAGGCATGGATCCGTCCCCTTCGTCGTTCCCGCGCATGCGCGCGCACCGGTTCTCGGTGCCGGCGCCCGCATGCCTCGTCCGTACGGTGCTTCCCCGCACCGCAGCGATCATTACCCCGGAGGTCATCGCGTCACCCTCACCGCCCTTGGCACAGTGGGCTCCGTCCGAGACCGGCACCGACTCCAGGGAGCGCCCGCCATGACGTACGACCCCGCCGCCGCCACCCGCGCCACGGTCCGTGAACTGCTCGCCAGGATCGGCGCGGGCGCCCCGGAGCGGATCGCCGAGCTGTACGCCGAGGACTGCGACTGGCGGCTGAACTGGCCGGAGGAGGAGCACGGCCGCCCGCAGACCCCGTGGATCCGGCACCGCGCCACCCGCGCCGACGCCGCCGACCACTTCCGGGAGCTGGCCGCCCACCACGTCCCGGAGAAGGCGGACACCGCCGTGGAACGCGTCCTGACCGACGGCGAGGACGCGGTCGTCCTCGGCGTCATACGGCAGACGGCCGCACCGACCGGCCGCTCCTACACCGCCCGGTTCGCCCTGCACCTCACCGTCCGCGACGGCTTCGTGGTGCGCCACCACGTGTACGAGGACAGCCTCGCCGTGGCCCGCGCCTTCGCCCCGTAGGGGAGCGCCGGGACGCGCTGAGCGGCGGTTGCGCCGTCTGGCCGGAAACGGACCTCCGTACCTTCGCGATCCGGACGGATCGGGGGGATCCTTGAAGTGGCCGAACTTGCCATCGACCCATAGGTGCCTGAGGCATCTAATGAAGATCGGCACGCTGCACCTCTTCGTCTGCGAGGTCTTTCCATGACGGAACTGACGGACATCACCGGCCCGGCGACCCCGGCCGACCCCGTCGCCTTCCCGCAGGACCGCACCTGTCCCTACCACCCGCCGACCGGATACGCGCCGCTGCGCGAGCAGCGGCCCCTGGCCCGCGTCACCCTGTACGACGGCCGCGAGGTCTGGATGGTCACCGGCCACGCCATCGCCCGCGCCCTGCTCGCCGACCCCCGGCTGTCCAGCGACCGGCGCCGCGCCGAGTTCCCTTCGGTCTCCCCCCGCTTCGAGGGGGTCCGCGACCGCCGGGTGGCCCTGCTCGGCCAGGACGACCCCGAGCACCAGCGGCAGCGGCGGATGATGATCCCGTCGTTCACCCTCAAACGCGCCGGCGGGCTGCGGCCCGGCATCCAGCGGATCGTGGACGGGCTGCTGGACGCCATGATCGAACAGGGCCCGCCCGCCGAGCTGGTCTCCGCCTTCGCGCTGCCCGTGCCGTCGATGGTGATCTGCGATCTGCTCGGTGTGCCCTACGCCGACCACGAGTTCTTCGAGGAGCAGTCCCGACGGCTGCTGCGCGGCCCCACCGCCGAGGACAGCCAGGGCGCCCGCGACCGGCTGGAGGAGTATCTCGGCGGCCTCGTCGACGCCAAGGCCCGCCAGAGCGAGCCCGGCGACGGCGTCCTCGACGACCTCGTCCACCAGCAGCTCGCCCAGGGCACCCTGGAGCGCGCCGACCTCGTCTCGCTCGCGGTGATCCTGCTGGTCGCGGGCCATGAGACCACCGCCAACATGATCTCCCTCGGCACCTTCACACTGCTCCAGAACCCCGGCCGGCTGGCCGAGCTGCGCGCCGATCCGGCGCTGCTGCCCGCGGCCGTCGAGGAGCTGATGCGGATGCTGTCCATCGCCGACGGGCTGGCGCGGGTGGCACTGGAGGACATCGAGATCGGGGGCACCACCATCCGGGCCGGCGAGGGCGTCTTCTTCTCGACCTCGGTGATCAACCGGGATCCGGGCCAGTACGCGGACCCCGACGTCCTGGACTTCCACCGGCCCACCCGGCACCACGTGGCGTTCGGCTTCGGCATCCACCAGTGCCTGGGCCAGAACCTGGCCCGCGCGGAGCTGGAGATCGCCCTCGGCACGCTGCTCGCCCGGCTGCCGGGCCTGAAACTGGCGGCACCCGCCGAGGAGATCCCGTTCAAACCCGGCGACACGATCCAGGGGATGCTGGAACTCCCCGTGACCTGGTAAGAGGCTCAGCTCATGCACATCGAGATCGACAAGGACGTCTGTATCGGCGCCGGCCAGTGCGCGCTGACCGCACCGGGCGTGTTCACCCAGGACGACGACGGGTTCAGCATGCTGATCCCCGGCCGCGAGGACGGCGCGGGCGATCCGAACGTCCGCGAGGCGGCCCGTGCGTGCCCGGTGAGCGCGATCACCGTGACGGACACCGCCCCGGCGGAGGCACAGGCGGAGTAGAGCCTCTCGTTCGGATCATGCCGGGCGCGCGGGGTCCGGCACCGCGCGCCTCGAGCGGCCGGTGAGCCGCGCGAGCAGAGCGGCGGCGTCCCCGGACCGGCCGTCGTACCGACCGGGGCGCCTCGCGCCGTAGCGACCGGGGCACCTCGCGCCGGACCGGCCATGCCGGAGCCGCCGGTGGTCCGGGGAACGGCGGCCCGGTGGTGTGGCTGCCGCTCCGGCCGGCCGGGGCGGCGAGCTGGGCCCCGGCCTGCCCGGATCGCCGCGACCGGCCCGTTCCGGCGACTCACTTGGCGTGCATGCTCTGCGCCATCCGTACCAGTTCGTCACTCTCCGCCGCGTCGATCTCGACGTCCAGGACCGTGCAGACACGCGCCAGCAGGAAGTAGAAGCCCGCGAGGACCAGGGTCTCGACGATCTGCTCCTCGGAGTAGTGGGCGCTGACGGCCGCGTACCGGGCGTCGTCCACGACCGGCGAGGCGGCTGCCGCGGCGGCGAAGCTCACCAGCGCCCGCTGGGCCGGGGTGAAGACGTCGGCGTCGTAGCGGCGGGCGCGCAGGGCCGCGCGCTGGTCGTCCGTGACACCCGCGGCCCGTGAGATGGGCACGTGCTGCGCCCACTCGTACTCGGCCTCGAAGACGGTGCCGTAGGTGAGGATGAGCAGTTCGCGGTCGACCGCGTCGAGGCTGGCGTCGGCGAACAGCGCGGCGCCCAGCCGGGCGATCTGCGTGACCGACCGGGGTGCGTGCCCGAGCGTCCGGTACACGTTGATGACGCGCCCCTGACTGAGCGAGCGCAGGGATTCGGGCAGGGCCTCGGTGTCGAGGCAGGGGATCCGGGCCATCAGGTCTCTCCTTGGGGCGGGAAGGGCCGGGGCGGGCCGCGCGGTGGGTGTCAGGACGTGCGGTCGTCGAGCCAGCGGGGCTGCGACGAGCCGCGGGGGACCAGCAGCGGGCCGCGCCAGGCGGGCGGCGTTTCGCTCAGCGTCACCGGCGGTGCCACCAGGGAGAGTTCGCCGAGCGGGGTCGTCCGGGTGAGGCGCCGGGGTGCCGGCAGCGGTGCCTCGGGCAGCAGCCGCTCGGCCTGCTCGCGTGTGAACGTGCCCAGTTGGTAGGCCCAGTTGGAGACGCCGGCCAGGGAGACCCGGACCCGGTAGCTGCCGCCCTCGTCGGCGCGGCGCAGGACCGCGCTCATGACCCCGGCGGCGACGAGATAGGCGGCCAGGTAGTCGTTGAGCATGCGGCCGGGCGGCAACTGCGGACGCCCGTCCTGCCGTTCGCTCCAGTTGACCCCGGTCAGAGCCTGCGCGTGCTGGTCGAAACCGCCCCGCTCCTGCCAGGGGCCGCTGTGGCCGTAGGCGCGCACGGAGACATGGATGAGACCGGGGGAGAGCTCGGCGCACTCCTCGGGGCCGAGCCCCAGCCGGGCCATCTTGGCGGCCCGGTGGTTGTGCACGAACACGTCCGCGGTGCGCAGCAGTTCCTCGAAGGTGCGCCGGCCGTCGGCGCCGGGGCCCAGGGCGAGCCGGGCCGAGCGCAGACCGACACCGGTCTCGTTCCAGCACAGGTCGTGGTCGAAGGCGTTCGGTTCGCACACGTGCAGCACGTCCGCGCCCTGCTCGGCGAGGACCCGGCCGGCCGCGGTGCCCGCGAAGACGTGGGTGAACTGGAGGGAGCGCAGGCCGGACAGCGGCTGGGCGCCGGCCGGCAGCGGACGCGGCGGGGCGTCGCCCACGCGCTCGACGGCCACCAGTGGCTCGTCCAGCACGGCCTGGCCCTGCGGATGGGCGAGGAACTCCTCCCGGCTGCGCACGATCGCGAGGGGCACGCCGCGGGCGGCCGCCTCCTCCTCCAGGTCCCAGGAGACCCGGTTCGCGACGGCGGCGCCGATGTGCTCGCGGGTGTGCGCCGTGCCGAGCATGTCGAGGAAGGCGTCGCGGGTGCTCGGATAGCAGGCGATCGGGATGGCCCAGCGGTCGTCCGCCGTGCGGTAGAGGTCCCACAGCGCGGGGGCGAGACCACCGCCGAGCCCGAGCACGCTGCCCATGTTGGAGCCGTAGCCGTTCAGCGTGTTGCCGCCGCCGAGATAGGGCGTGAGCTGGTGCACCGCCTGGGCGAGGTCAAGCCCGAGGCGCTGCGGGCGGCCCGTCGCGCGCTGCCAGATCTGCGCCGCGCCGACGGCGGCGGACAGCAGGGCGATGCCCATGGCCGAGCCCAGCCGGATGGTCGACGGCACCAGCGGATCCCGTCCGCGCACGACGAGTTCGCTGACGGCGTCGTCACGCGACAGGCCGAGCGGCTTCAGAGTCCTGTCTAATTCACCGATCAGATCGAATTCATTTTCTTCCATGCCGGAAACATAGCACCGACAGGATGGGCGTAAACCGGTCGGCCGCTATCATCAGCCGGCTATCAGTTCACTATCAGGAAGGGCTGGTTCGGTTGCTCTGAAGCAGTCGATTCGTAGAGAGGCGGTGACGTGGATGTCGCATGATTTTCCCGCCGTGGAGGAGCTCGATCACCTGCCGGAGCACGAGCGCCGGGAACTCATCGAGGACCTGGTGGTGGCGGAGTTCAAGAGCGCTCTTTTCATGACCGACCGTGAGGAGTTCGCCCTGGACGTGGGCTTCTTCGACCTGGGACTCACCTCGCTGCGGCTGAGCGAGGTGAAGCTTTCGCTGGAGCGGAAACTGGGGCGGGAGATTTCGACGGCCGCCCTTTTCGGCCATCCGACCGCCGGTCAGTTGATCGACCATCTTTGCGCCTGATCTTTTTCCTGACCGGAGGGAATAAATGTCGGACACATCGAATCCCGAGGCGGCCGAGCTGGCCGCCGTACGCGCCGAACTGCGGCGCAAAGAGGAAGCGCTCGCCGCCAGTGCGGAAGCGCTCGCCGCGCTGGAACGCGAGAAATACGAACCCATCGCCATCGTGGGCATGGGGCTGCGTATTCCGGGCGGGAACGACGACGTCGACACCTTCGCCGACTTCCTGCGCGAGGGCCGCTCGGGCATCGGGCCGCTGCCGGCCGGGGAGCGCCGCCAGATGGCCCCGGACGACACGGCGGACGGCGACCGGCCGCGCGGCGGTTTCGTCCGCGACGTCGACCGCTTCGACGCCGCCTTCTTCTCGATCTCCCCCAAGGAAGCCCCCTACATCGACCCCCAGCAGCGGCTGGCCCTGCAGACCGCCTGGGAGGCGCTGGAGCACGCGGGCATCGACCCCACCTCGCTGCGGCACGGCGTCACCGGCGTGTTCATGGGCGTCACCACCCTCGACTACATCTTCGAGTCCACCGACCTCGCCCCCGCCGACCTCGACGGCTACCTCGCGCCCGGACTGAGCCACAGCGCCGTCTCGGGCCGGATGTCGTTCTTCCTCGGGCTGCGCGGACCGTGCATGACCGTCGACACCACCTGCTCCTCGTCGCTGACGGCCACCCATCTCGCCGTGCAGGCCCTGCGCGGCGGCGAATGCTCGATCGCGCTCAGCGGCGGCGTCAACGTCATCCACAACGCGCAGAACCACACCATCCTGAAGCTGGGCGGGGTGCTGTCCGCCGACGCGCAGTGCAAGACCTTCGACGAACGGGCCGACGGCTACGCCCGCGCCGAGGGCTGCGGAGTGCTGGTCCTCAAGCGGCTCTCCGACGCGCTGCGCGACGGCGACACCGTGCACGCCCTGATCCGGGGCTCCGCGGTCGGCCAGGACGGTGAGAGCGCGGGCCTCGTGGCCCCCAACGGCGCCGCCCAGGAGCAGGTCATGCGCTCCGCGCTGGCCCGCTGCCGCCTCACCCCCGGCGACATCCACTACGTCGAGGCCCACGGCACGGGCACGGCGCTCGGCGACCCCACCGAGATGGACGCCATCAGCGACGTGTTCGCGAAGTCCCACAACAAGGAACGGCCGTTGCTGGTGGGCTCGTTGAAGACCAACATCGGGCACATGGAGGGCGCGGCCGGGGCCGGCTCGCTCATCAAGGCGGTGCTCCAGCTGCGGGAGCGCACGGTCTTCCCGCACCTGAACCTCGTCACTCCCTCCCGGCGCATCGCCTGGGACGAGGCCCCCGTCGCCGTGCCGACCGAGTGCCGCCCCTGGCCCGGGTCCGGCCCCGGCCGCGCGATGGTCAACGGGTTCGGGGTGACGGGCACCATCGCCTCCGTCATCCTGGAGGAGGCACCGCCCGCGCCCGCCGGGGAAGCCCCCGCCGACGCCCGCCCGAGCGCCGTGCTCACCCTGTCCGCCAAGAGCCGCGCCTCGCTGCGCCGGCTCGCCGAACGCTATCTCGACCACCTGGAGCGCCACCCCGAGACCCCGCTCGCGGACCTGTGCCGCACCTCCAACACGGGCCGCGCGCACTTCCGTTACCGGATCGCCGAGGTGGTGGGCGACCGGGCCGACGCCGTACGGGCCCTGGGCCGGCGGGTGGAGTCCCTGGCCGCGGGCAGTACCCGCGGCGGCGGCTCGGCAAGCGCCCCGAAGGTGGCGTTCCTCTTCTCCGGCACCGGCACCCAGTACCCCGGCATGGGCGCCGCGCTCTACCGGCAGTACCCGGCCTTCCGCGCCGCGCTGGACGAGTGCGACGCCATCCTCACCCCGCTGCTCGGTGTCCCCCTCGGCGCGCTGATCCGCGGTGAGTGCGCGCGCCCCGAGCGCATCCACGAACCCCGTTACCTCCAGCCCGCGTTGTTCAGCCTCGAATACGCCATGGCCCGGCTCTGGCTGTCCTGGGGCGTGCGCCCCTCGGTGCTGATGGGCCACAGCCTGGGCGAGTTCGCCGCCGCCGCCGTCGCCGGACTGTTCTCCCTGGAGGACGGCGCCCGGCTGGTGGCCGCCCGCGGCCGGCTGAGCGAGGCGGTGCGCAGCGACGGCGGCATGGCCGCGGTCGGCGCGCCCGCCGCCGAGATCGCCCCGCTGGTCGAGGACTACCCGGATCTCACCATCGGCGCCGTCAACGGCCCCGGCCAGTGCCTGCTCACCGGCGGCAGCGAGTCGCTGGCGGACGCGGGCCGCAGGCTGGCCGAACGCGGAGTGAAATTCACCCCGTTGAAGGGCGCCGTGCCGTACCACTCGCCGCTGATGGCCCGGATCGTGGACGAGTTCCGCGAGGTGCTCGGGGGCGTCGAGTTCCGCACACCGGGCATGGCCCTGGTGTCCAATGTGACCGGACGCGTGGCCCGCGGCCGGCAGATGGCGGACCCGGAGTACTGGATCAGGCACCTGCTCGAACCGGTTCAGTTCGAGGCCGGTGTCCAGGCGGTGGACCAGCGCGGGCGGCACGTCTTCGTGGAGATCGGCCCGTCCGGCGCGCTCACCGCGCTGGCCAGGACCTCGGCCGTCGACGCCGACCACGTCTGGCTGAGCAGCACCTTCCGCGACGACCGCGACGGCGACATGATCCGCCGCTCCCTGGCCAAGGCGTACGAGGCGGGCGTGCCCGTCTCCTGGACCGGCTACCACGAGGGCGCCCCGAGCCGCCGGATCCCGCTGCCGTCGTACCCCTTCGACGGCAAGCGGTACTGGCTGCCCACCCCGCAGCGCCGCGCCGCCGAGGCCGCCTGGCAGGCGGAGCGGACCGGCACGGAACAGGGCGCGAACGCCGGCCTGTTCTACGAGCAGCACTGGGTACCCCAGATCCTGCCGGACACCCGCCGGGAAGGCCGGCGGGTCCTCGTCGCCGGGGACACGGACCGGCTGCCGCGCGGGCTCGCCGAGGCGGCCGCCGCGCAGGGCGTCACCCTCGACGTCGTACCCGGTCACGCGGACCTCGCCGGGGCGCTGGCCAGCGAGCCGCCCACCGACGTGTGCTGGCTGTGGCGCGCCCACACCGGCGCGGAGCCGGGCGCGGCGCGGCTGCGCGCCGAGTCCGAGGCCAACTACCGCGATCTCCTTGCGGTGCTGGAGACCCTGGCCGCCTCGGGCTTCGGCCGGGGCCAGCGGCTGTGGCTGGTCACCGAGGGCGCACAGCACCTGCCCGGCGACAAGAGCACCGAACCGGCCGCCGCGGCCACCCTGTGGGGCTTCGGCCGCGCCCTGGGCGCGGAGTTCCCCGGCTACCGGGTGACCCTGGTCGACCTGGAGCCCGGAGGCGACGGCGGCCCCGGTCTGGTGGGGGAGTGGTCGGCCGCCGGGGAGAGCGAACTGGAGATCGTCCACCGCGACGGCGGGCGCTGGGTACGACGGCTGCGCACGGCCGACCCCGTGCCCGCCGACTCCCGCCCCCTCACGGTCCGTTCCGACCGCACCTATGTGGTGGCCGGTGCCACGGGCATGGTCGGACGGGCCCTCGCCCGCCGCCTCGTCGCCCTCGGCGCCCGCCATCTGGCCCTGCTGAGCCGCACCGGCGGCCCCGCCCCGGACTTCGGCGACGGCGTCACGGTCCAGGTCCATGCCTGCGACCTCGGCTCCGCGCCGGACGTGACCCGCGTCCTGGCCGGGCTCGCCGCCACCGCGCCCCCGGTGGGCGGTGTCGTGCACGCCGCCCAGGAGGCCGCGCGGGACCTGCCGCTGGCCCAGCAGACCTGGGAGAACCTGGACGCCACCTTCCAGGCGAAGGTCTACGGCGCCTGGCTGCTGCACGAGGCCACCGCCGGCCTGCCCGAGCTGGACTTCTTCCTCGGCTGCTCCACGGCCGGTGCCCTGTTCGGCGCCGCCACCCAGACCGGCGCCGGCGCGGGCGCCGCCTTCCTCGACCATCTGATGGCCCAGCGCGCCGGTGCCGGACTGCCCGCCACCGCCGTCAACTGGGGCCCGTGGGCGCCGCGGGAGCCGGGCCGGCAGCTCAGCTCCTCCCTGGTGCGCAGCTGGGAGGGCCAGGGCATCACGCTCCTGGAGGAGGACGAGGCCACCGACGCGCTGCCCGCGCTGCTGGACGCCGGACGCGCCCAGGTCCTCATGGGCCGCTGCGACTGGAAGCGCTTCGTCGCCCGCAGGGCGCCGAGCGCGCTGTTCGCGGAGCTGGTCCCGGACGGCCCCGCGGACGGCGTGCCGACCGGTGTCGACGCCCTGTCCGAGGCGCCGGGGGCCGCCCGTTCGGCCGGGATCAACGCGATCGTGCGGGCCCGGCTCGCGGACGTCCTGCGCTTCGAGTCGGCCGACGACATCGAGCCCGACGCCGAACTGGCCGCCCTGGGCATGGACTCGCTCAACGCGGTCGAGATCCGCAACGCGCTGGAGGCGGCCTTCCGGATCACCCTGCCCGCGTCGGTCACCTTCGACCGGCCCGGCGTGGACCTGCTCAGCGCATACATCGACGAACTGCTGTCCGGTGCCCGGGCGCCGGAGCACGAGGCGGGAACGGGAGCACACCGATGACCACAGCGACGCGACCGCGCACCCTGGGGGAAGTGATCGCCCTCCAGGCCGACCTCCGGCCCGATCAGCCGGCCGTCCTGTGCGCCGGACGGGCGCTCACCTACCGGGAGCTGGACCGGGAGAGCGCGCGCACGGCCGAGGTGCTGCGCGCGGCCGGGGTCGTACCCGGCTCGCGGGTGGGCTACCTCGGCAAGGAGGCCGTCGAGTACTGGGAGCTGGCCTTCGCCTGCGCACGGACGGGCGCGGTCCTGGTCCCCGTCAACTGGCGGCTGACCCCGCAGGAGGTGGACCACATCCTGCGGGACTCCACCACCGAGGTGCTGCTCGTGGACGAGGAGCACCTGCGGGTGGCCACCGAGGTCCGCGAGGGGCTGCCCACGCTGCGCACCCTGCTGTGCCTGGACGCCGACGCGGCGGGTGCCGAGTCCCTGGCCGCCCGCAAGGACGCGGTGTCCGCCACCGGGGAGCAGGCACCGGCGGACGGCGAGACCCCCGTCGTACAGATCTACACCAGCGGCACCAGCGGGCTGCCCAAGGGCGTCGTCCTGCCGCACCGTAGCTTCTTCAACGTCGCCGAGGCGATGGACGACAACGGCCTCGACTGGCTCGACTGGAAGCCCGGCGACCGCAGCCTGATCGGTCTGCCGGGCTTCCACATCGGGGGCCTCTCCTACGCGATGCAGGCGTTCAACGCCGGTGCCACCGTGGTCTCGCTGCCCGCCTTCATCAGCTCCGACGCGGTGCGCGTGATCGAGGAGGAGAAGGTCACCACCGGCATCGTGGCGCCCGCCATGCTGGAGCTGATGCTTCTCGAACCGGCCGCCGCCAGGGGCGCCCTCGGCTCGCTGCGCAAGCTCGTCTACGGCGGCTCGCCGATCGGCGAGGACCTGCTGAGCCGGGCGATCGACATCATGGACTGCGACTTCCTCCAGATCTACGGCAGCAGCGAGACCGGCAACTTCGCCGTCTGCCTGCCGCCCGCCGACCACGTCCCCGGCAGTCCGCGGCTGCGCGCGGCGGGCCGCCCCTATCCGGGGATCGAGGTGCGCATCGAGGACCCCGAGGGCCGGGTGCTTCCCGCCGGGCAGGTCGGCGAGGTCTGCGTCCGCACCCCCGCCCGGATGCTCGGCTACTGGCGGCTGCCCGAGGCCACCGAGCGCACCGTGGTGGACGGCTGGGTGCACATGGGGGACGCAGGCTACCTCGACGAGGACGGCTACCTCTACGTCCGCGACCGCGTCAACGACATGATCATCGTCGCGGGCGAGAACGTGTACCCGAAGGAGATCGAGGACGCCCTCGCCCAGCACCCCGCCGTGGCCGGAGCCGCCGTGGTGGGCCTGCCGCACGAGCGCTGGGGCGAGTCCGTGCACGCACGGGTGGTCCTGGAACCGGGCCGGCAGGCGGGACCCAGGGACCTGCACCTCTTCCTGCGCGGCCGGCTGGCCGACTTCAAGATGCCCACGTCGTACGACTTCGCCGACGCCCTGCCCCGCAACCCCAGCGGCAAAGTGCTGCGCCGGGCGGTACGCGACGAACTCGCCACCGCGCGGGACTGATCGCGACCCCTCCCGTACGACGCCGGCCCGCCCCCTTGCCGAGGGGGCGGGCCGGCGCCGGTGACCCGGTCGCTGTGCGCCCGGACGCCTTCCGCCCCGGACGGGACTCCGTCCGGGGCGGAAGGCGTGCGGGAAGGTGCGGACCAGGGTCAGCCGTGGAGGTGGCGGCGCAGGTAGGCGTGCCAGGTCTGTTCGAAGGTCCGGGTGAGGGCCGACTGGGGGGCGAACACGTCCCACGAGTGGTAGGCGTGGGCGTAGACGTGCAGGTCGACCGGGACGCCGGCGGCGATCAGGCGCTGCGCGAAGGCGATGTTCTCGTCGCGGAAGACGTCGAGCTGGGCGACGGCGATGAAGGTGTCCGGCAGACCGGCGACATCCGTGGCGCGGCCGGGAGCGCAGTACGGGTGCACGTCCGGCGCTCCCGCCCGCTCACCCAGCACCGCGGCCCAGGCGTACAGGTTCTCCCGGCGGTCCCACACGCCGAGGTCCACGATCTCGTGGCTGGACGGGGTCTCGTTGCGGTCGTCCAGCATCGGGTAGTTGAGCGACAGCAGCCGCGGGCGGCGCTCACCGCGGTCGCGGACCATGAGCGCGGTGGCCGTGGCGACCGCCCCGCCGCCGCTGGCCCCCGCGAGCCCGATCCGGTCCGGGTCGATCCCGTGCCCGGCGGCGTGCGCGGCGAGATACGTGTACGCCAGGTGGCCGTCCTCGGCCGCGCCCGGTGCCGGGGTGCCCGGCGCCAGCCGGTAGTCGACCGCGGCCAGTACGACGTCGAGCCGCAGGGCCAGGTCGGCGGCGTACGCGCGGGCGGTGCGGTCGTGGGCGCTGCCGAGGACCTGTCCGCCGGCGTGGAAATACACCAGCGCCGGCCGGGCCCGGCCGGCGTCGCCGGGGTGGAACAGCAGCACGTCGAGCAGGCTCCCGTCCGCGCGCGCGAGGTGCAGCGTCTCGGTCTTGACGCGCGGGTCCGCGTCCGGCGCGGGAAGCCACTCCTCGGCCGCCGCCACCCGCGCGCGGCACGCGGGGATGTCGGAGAGGTCCAGCAGGGCGCCGTTCGGGGCCTTGGGCAGGGCGGCCAGCGCGGCGGCGAGTTCGGGGTCGATGTCGTAGGCCATGGTCTGTTTCCTTCCCGGAAGCGGAACGAGGGGAGGTCGCCCGAGGCGGGGAACGCGGCCGGACCGGCGACACCGGCGACACCGGCGACACCGGCGACACCGGCGTGCGGCGGCCGTGAACGCCGTGCGGCACCGGGGCGTTGCCGCCGCTCGGGAACGCCGAGCGCGACGCGGCCGCGGTGCCGCCCGGAGCCCCGTCCGGTCCCGCCGGGAGCGGAACGGGAGGCGTCTAGCGGGTGTAGTCCCGCGGCTCGAAGACGGCGGTGCGCTCCCGGTACGCCTCGATGCTGGCGGGCCAGTTGTTGACCACACGCCCGTCGCCCGTCTTGTACCAGCTTCCGCAGCCGGCGGCGAAGGCGGTGCCCGCGAGGTCCCGCTGGAGCTCCTCGTTGTAGCGCCGCTGCACCTCGGGCGCGACGTCCAGGGTGCGCGCCGGGTCGCCGTCGAGGGAGCCGAGCGCCTTGAGGACGTAGTCGATCTGACACTCCACCATGAACAGGATCGAGTGGTGGCCCAGGTTGGTGTTCGGGCCGTACAGCATGAACATGTTGGGGAAGCCGCTGACCGACACGCCGAGATACGCCTCCGGGCCCTCCTTCCACGCCTCGCGCAGCGTCAGCAGGTTCCGGCCGACGATCTCCGCCCCGCCGGTGCGGTCGAGCGGCTGGAAGCCGGTGGCGTGCACGATCACGTCGACCTCGTGCAGCCGTCCGTCCGCGGTCCTGATGCCCTCCGGCTCGATCCGCGTGATCGGCTCGCAGACCAGGTCGACGTTCTCGCGGGAGACCGCCGGGTAGTAGTCGTCGCTGATCAGCACCCGCTTGCAGCCGAAGGCGTAGTCGGGGGTGAGCCGGTCGCGCAGCCGCTCGTCGGCGACCTGCGCGGCCAGGTGCTCCCGCGCCACCCGCAGGAACTCGTCGCGCACCGGGTTGCCGTCGTCGCGCAGGCCGACGGCCCAGCCGTCGCGCTCGCGGTAGAGGCCCTCGCGCAGCGCGGCGTAGCGGTCCGGCCGGGCGAGCAGTTCGGCACGCTCGTCGTCGCTCAGCGCCTGGTCCTGCCGCGGCAGCAGGTAGTTGGCGGACCGCTGGAACACCGTCAGCCGCTCGGTGTCCGCGGCGATGGCGGGCACCAGCTGGACGGCGCTGGCCGCGCTGCCGATGCAGGCGACCCGCTTGCCCGTCAGGTCCAGGTCCTCGGGCCAGCGGGCCGTGTGCACCTGGGTGCCGGTGAAGCGCTCCGCCCCCTCGATGCCCGCCCAGGCCGGCAGGTTGAGCTGGCCCCACGCGGTGATCAGCACACGGGCCCGCACCTGTTCGCCGCGGGCGGTGCGCAGCAGCCACCGGCCCTCCTCGTCGGACCAGGTGGCGTGGGTGACCTCGGTGCCGCAGCGGATGTGCTCCGTCAGGCCCTGGCTCTCGGCGAACCGTTCGAGGTTGTGCAGGATCTCCGGCTGCCCGGCGTAGGTGCGGCTCCAGTCGGGCTGTTCGCCGAAGGAGTACCAGTACAGATGGGACTGCACGTCGCAGGCCGCGCCGGGATACGTGTTGTCGCGCCAGGTCCCGCCGATCGAGGCGGCCTTCTCCAGCACCGTGAACGCCTGCCGGCCGGCCTCCTTGAGACGGGCGGCCATGCCGAGGCCCGACATCCCGGCGCCGATGATGACGATCTCGAAGTCCTCGTCCATAGTCATCCCCTTCGTAGTGCCTCTTCCGCGCTCCACCCTGACCAGGTGCGCTGATCGACGGCTGAAGAATGACTGATGAACCGGCAAGAAAATTTGCTCGAAGGAATTGCAATAGAAAAGGATGCAGAAAAGTAACCCTCGCCGACTCGGGAAAGGAAGGCACCTGGAAAGGCTTTGACAGCGCTCTCCGGTCTTCTGTCGGCTTTCTGTGCGGGGTATGCGCGGGGAATAGTCTGGCGCGGCGCGCTGACACGGAGCTGACGCGGCGCCGACTTCCCGGATCCGACCACCGGGGGAATGCGGAACGAGGCTGCGGCAGCACGCCCCCGGCGGTTTTCCGGGCGTACTGCCGCAGCCTCGTCGCGTCGGTACCGCGGCGCTCGGGCGCCGCCGCTAGGCGGGTACGGCGGCGTCCAGCGAGGGTGCCTGGTTGAGGATCTGCTGGAGCCGCTGGCGCAGCTTGAGCGAGGGCTCCATGCCCAGCTCGCTCGCCAGCCGGTGCCGCGTGCTGTTGTAGGTCTCCACCGCCTCGGCCTGCCGCCCGGTCCGGTACAGGGCCAGCATGAGCATCTCCGTCAGCCGCTCCCGCCAGGGGTGGATGGTGCGCATGCGCTTGAGCTCACTGATGCTGTGCACCGGGTCCGCCAGCTGGATCTCCAGCCACAGCTTGTCCTCCACCGCGCACAGCTGCTCCTCCTCCAGCGCCAGCGCCACGCTCTGCGACATGGGCCCCTGGGCGACGTCCTGGAAGGGCGCGCCGCGCCACAGTGCCAGCGCCTCGCCGAGCAGGCGGTGTGCCTGCTCGGGGGCGTGCCGGGCGCAGGTGCGGGCCTGGCCGACCAGCCGCCGGAAGGCCGCCGCGTCCGTCTCCTCGCCGCCCAGCTCCAGCACGTACCCCGACGAGCGCGTGAGCAGCTCGGGCGCCCGCCCGTCCGGTCCCGCCAGTTGCTGGAGGGTCCGGCGTAACCGGTAGACGTGGGCCTGGAGCGAGTTCTCGAAGGTGGGCGGGGGGTTCTCCCCCCACAGCTCGGTGTACAGCTGCTCGGCGGCCAGCGGCCGGCCGGGGCTCACCAGCAGCGCCGCCAGCAGGGTGCGTTGCCGGTTGCCGCCGACGGTGTGCGTACGGCCGCCGGTGCGCACCTCCAGGGGGCCGAGGAACGCGCACATCGGACGGGTCTGGACTTCGCTGTGCTCCGAAGGCCGGGAAGGCAGTCTCTGTTCGTTGTTCGGATGTGTGTCCTCGAACTGCGAATAGCTGATCACTTTGTCCTCCTGCCGTGCCGTACGCGGTTCCTTTAATTGACTCCAGTAATCTTCGCAACCGCAAGTATCGACAAGGAGATGCCGTCACTTCCAAGCCAGTGCGTGTCCAATGCAACAATGCTGATTTCTGCCGGTGATGTAGGGGTGAATGGGTTCAAAATGGACATCTGGATTGCGCGTTCCTTACGCCAGGCTGCCGATTATCGAGCCCAGCCACGGCCGGTTAAGATACCGAACGGGCGGATTTCCCATCGCCGCGCTCTCTTTCATCACACGATCAGGAACCTGTCAGGTGCGGTTGCTTGGATCGCGGGTACCGCCGACCGCGACCAGAGAAAGAGGTGCCCGATGGGGGCCGTCCGTGAGCCGCTGCGCGTGGGGGTCCTGTTGCCGACCCGCGAGCAGGCGATCCTCGGCGAGCACAGCGCCTCCTCCCTGCTGGACTTCGCACGGCGCGCCGAGCAGCTCGGCTTCGACTCCCTGTGGACCGGCGACTCGCTCACCGCGCGCCCGCGGCTCGACCCCCTGGTGGTGCTGTCCGCGGTGGGCGCGGTGACCCGCCGGGTACTGCTGGGCACCGCGGCCATGGCGCCGGCGCTGCGGCACCCGCTCACCGCCGCGAGCATGGTCAGCAGCCTGGACCACGTCAGCTCCGGCCGGCTCGTCCTCGGGGTCGGGTCCGGCTTCCCGGTGCCGGACACCGACGGGGAACCGGCCGGCGCGGGCGACCCGGCGGCCGTCCGGGCCGGCACCCTCGACGAGGTCACCGCCCTGTGGCGGACGGCCTGGAGCAGTACCCGGCCCGGCGCGCCCAACCACTTCTCGGGCCGGCACTGGCAGGCGGAGGGCCTGGACCGGCTGATCTGCCCGGCCGCCCCCGACGGGCCCCCGCTGTGGCTCGCCACCGGCGCCGACAGCGCCCGCGCGCTCGAACGGGCGGCCCGGCTCTACGACGGCTGGCTGTCCTCCCGCACCTCGGCCGAGTCCTACGCCGGTGCCCGGCGCCGCCTGGAGGACCTCTGCCGGCGCGCGGGACGCCGGGCCGGCGCGGTGACCCCGGCCCTGTACCTGACGGTCACGGTCGGCCCGGACGAGCGGCGCGCCAGGGTCGAGCTGGACGACTACCTCGAACACTGCTACGGGCGCGCCCTGGAGCAGATGTCGGCCCTGCGCGCCTATGCCTGGGGTCCCAGCGAGCACTGCGCCCAGCGCCTCGCGGACTACGTGCGGGCGGGCGCCCGGCACATCCTGCTGCGCATCGGATCGCTGCGGCCGGAGACACACCTGCGGGAGATCGCGGACGTCCTCGTGTCCACGGCCCGCCAGACAGATCAGGAGAGCACATGAGCGCCACCGGCAGCACCCGGCGTGCCCGCTGGTTCACCACCGCCGGGGCCGATCCCCACGCCGACCACCAGGTGTTCCTGTTCCCGCACGCCGGCGGCACCGCCCCGGCCTACCAGGCGTGGGCCGCCACCCTGCCCTCCACGATGGACGTGCGCACCCTGCAACTGCCCGGTCGGCAGGAGAGGTTGGGCGAGGAGCCGTTCGCCGACCTGGCCCCGCTGCTGGACGCGCTCCTGGAGGTCTTCGAGGCCGAACTGGACGGCAGGCCCTATCTTCTGTTCGGCCACAGCTTCGGGGCACTGCTCGCCTACCGGCTGTCCGTGGCCGCCGTGTGGAACGGACTGCCGGCCCCCGCGCTCCTCGCCGCCTCGGCCTGGGCCCCGGCTCTGGAACCGGCCGCCGAACTGGACCGGGTCGCCACCATGTCGGACGCCGAACTCCTCGACCGGGTCGGCCAGTTGGGGCTGATGCCGGAGGGTGCGACGCTCGACCCGGCCACCCTCGCCTCGATCATGCCCGCGCTGCGCGCCGACTTCCTGGCCGCGGGCAGCCTGCGCGAGGACGGCGAACCGGCGCCCTGCCCGGTCGCGGCCTACTGCGGCACCGCCGACCCCATCGTGGCACCCGGCGCCATGGCCGCCTGGGCGGACCACTCGGCCGACTTCCTCGGCGCGACCGAGTTCCCCGGTGGGCACTTCTACCTCTTCGAGCACACCGCGGCCCTCCAGCACAGCCTGGACCGCCATCTGCGCCGCCTGTCCGCCCGGATCTGACGACCGGCACGACGAGACCCCGCAAGCACGGCCGTGCGCGGTCTGCGGTCGATACGCTCTCCGGGTGACCGAACACGCCGGGGCAACCGGGAAGCCGTTCCTGTACGTCGTCGTCTGCGCGGCCGGTGTCGCCGCGGGGGTCGGGGAGTTGATCGCCGCCGCGCAGGAGCGGGGCTGGGATGCCGGGGTCATCGCCACGCCGGTCGCGATGGGCGGTTTCTTCGACGCCGGGGCCGTCCGGGCCCTCACCGGCAGGACCGTGCGGTCCGCGTGGCGGAGCCCGGCCGACCCGCGGCCGTTCCCGGCGGCGGACGCCGTGGTGGTCGCGCCCGCCACCTTCAACACCGTCAACAAGTGGGCGGCGGGCATCGCCGACACCCTCGCCGTCAGCACCCTGTGCGAGACCGCGGGCCTCGGCGTGCCCATCGCCGTACTGCCCTGTGTGGCCGACGCGCTGGCCGCCCACCCCGCCTACCGGGACAGCCTGGAACGGCTGCGCGGCATGGGGGTGCGCTTCGGGGCCCGGTACACCGGCGAGCCGGACCCCGGCGGGCGCCGCCCGGCGTTCCCCTGGACGAGCGCCCTGGACCTGCTGGAGCGCTCCTAGGAGCAGGTCAGCTTGGGCCCCTCCAGCATGCCGCCGGTGTACAGCGCCTGGCCGTCCGGCATCCAGTAGCCCAGCTTGGAGACCACCGTGGAGCAGGTGGCGCCGACGCTGATCCGGACCCGCACCTGCTCCGGGTGACCGGGCTGGAGCTCGGTCAGCGCACAGTCCAGGGAGTACGGCAGCCGGGTCTTCGCCGGGTACTTTCCGACCAGCGGGTTGACGCACCGAGCGTCGGCGGTGGCGATCCGCACGCCGCTGCCCGCCTCGCCGATCAGCCCGAACCGGGCGCTGCCGTCGCCCTCCGCGCTGTCCCGGCGCACCGTGTAGGTCAGCGTGGTCGTGGTGCCGCGGCGCAGCGTCGTCCGGTCGACGGTGATGGCGTGCGTGGGCGGCGCCTTGGGGGCGGTGAGCGTCAGGGTGGCCCGCACCTCGCCCGTGAGGTCCACCCCGGAGGGCGCGGACCGTACCCGCACGGTGGCCGTGATGTCGTACGTACCGGGCCCCGGATAGTCGCCCGAACCGGGCAGCATGCCGCCGGCCAGGGTCTTCCCGGAGCGCTTGGCGGTCCAGCTGCCGTTGGTGCGGCAGCTGTAGCGGGCGCGGGTGCCGGCGCGGCCGCAGGACGCCGGGGCGGAGACGGCGAACTGGGGGGTGCCGCTGCCCGCGCACAGGTTGACCAGCGCGTACTCCCCGTGGTCGCCGCGCAGCGTCCCGGCGACCGCGCACAGGGTGGCCGGATCCTCGGCCTTCGGGACGGGGGCCGCGGCCGGGTGGCCCCAGGCCGGGGTGACGAGGGCCACGGGCAGCAGCGCCGCCCCGGCCAGTGCTCTCAGGGTGGTCGGACGAGTCGGCACCGCGTTCCTCCCAGGAGGCGGTCGTGACCGGCCGGTCGCCGGTCGCCTGCCCATGAGGATCGTCCGACGGTACGACCGCCCGTCGCCTCCCACGCCGAACGGTCACCTGGGGGCAGCAACCCTTCCGCCCCGGCGGCCTCTAGCGCACCGCCCGTACGTACCCCGCGGTGCCCGGTGTGGAGACGTCGCGGTCGCGGCGGACGATGCTCAGCCGCTTGCCCCAGCCGGCCAGGGCCTTGCGCAGTCCGGACGCCGTGTACTCGATGTCCACCACCCGGTCCCCGAACGCCTTCGCGTACACCCCGCACTCGTCGTACTGCCCGCACTCCTCCGTCACCGCGAAGTCCAGTCCGGCGCGGCCCCGCCGGTCGGCGAGTTCGGAGGTGTTCTTCTGCGCGATGGCCAGGTGCCGGTCGTGCGCGTGCCGGGCGAGCAGGGCGATGAACGCGGTCGCGTCCGAGGCGGTGAGCAGTCCGCGGGAGCGGGTGTAGCTGTCGTAGTTGTCCGGCTCCACGGCGTCGAAGCCCTTGCGCGCGCAGCCGTCGATCCAGGAGTCCACCCGCCGCGCCACCCGCTCGCGCTTGGCCGGGGTGCCGATGTCGAGCAGCGCCTCGTTCCAGTCCGTGTCCATGACCACCTTGCCGTGCTTGTCCCGCAGCAGCAGGTCGCGGGGCCAGGAGGCGCGTTCGGCGGGCTGGGCCTGGAAGGCGTTGACGTAGCAGATGTTGTACAGGCCCGGCGCGGGGGAGTCGGACCGGTCGCGGCTGACGATGCGGACGCCGGACGGCGGGGGGTAGGCGCCGCCGATCTGGTAGTCGAACCCCGCGTGCCGGGGCGGCAGCCGCACCGAGGGCGGCTGCGCGCCGTCATCCCCTCCGGTGGCGGCGCAGCCCGTCAGCAGGGAGACGGTGACGGCCAGGACGACGAATGGTGCGGCGCGGAACATGCCAGGATCAAAGCGTTGACGCGCTCGGACAGTCAAGCCGGTGCCCGGCCAGGTCGTAGGCTCGGTGGTGATCACCCGTCCCGAAGGCAGGAGCAGCAACGATGCAGTATGTGAAGCTCGGTTCGACGGGCCTGGACGTGTCGCGTGTCTGTCTGGGCTGCATGACCTACGGGGTGCCCGAGCGCGGCAACCACGCGTGGACCCTGGACGAGGAGGCCGCCCGTCCGCTGATCCGGCAGGCGCTGGAGGCGGGCATCACCTTCTTCGACACCGCCAACGTCTACTCCGACGGCACCAGCGAGGAGATCGTCGGCCGGGCGCTCAAGGACTTCGCGCACCGCGACGAGATCGTGCTGGCCACCAAGGTGCACGGCCGGATGCGGCCCGGCCCCAACGGCGCCGGGCTGTCCCGCAAGGCGATCATGACCGAGATCGACCACAGCCTGCGCCGCCTCGGCACCGACTACGTCGACCTCTACCAGATCCACCGCTTCGACCACGCCACGCCCGTCGAGGAGACGATGGAGGCACTGCACGATGTGGTCAAGGCGGGCAAGGCCCGCTACATCGGAGCGAGTTCGATGTACGCGTGGGAGTTCGCCAAGGCCCAGTACACGGCGGAGCGGCACGGCTGGACGAGGTTCGTCTCCATGCAGGACCACTACAACCTGCTCTACCGCGAGGAGGAGCGGGAGATGCTGCCGCTCTGCGCCGACCAGGGCGTGGGCGTGCTGCCGTGGAGCCCGCTCGCGCGGGGCCGGCTCACCCGCGACTGGGGCACCGTCACCGAGCGCAGCGAGCACGACGACTTCGGCAGCAAGCTGTACCAGGAGGGCGACCGCGAGATCGTGGCGGCCGTCACCCGGATCGCCGGTGAACGCGGGGTGCCGCGCGCCCAGGTGGCCCTCGCCTGGCTGCTCCACCAGAGCACCGTGACCGCCCCGATCGTCGGCGCCGGCAAGCCCCGGCACATCGAGGACGCGGTCGCCGCCGTCGAACTCACCCTCAGCGACGAGGAGATCGAGGAGCTGGAGCGGCCGTACACACCGCGGGCGATCAGCGGTCACTGAGCGCCGCGAAGGACCGGACGGTGGGCCGGGCGGCGCGAAACCCCGTGCCGCCCGGCCCCGCGCCCGGCGACTCCCGCAGCGGAGCGGTCGTTCTCAGGGGTGGTGCGGCGGCGGAGGCGGGATCGTCGCGAGGCCCGGCGCCGGTTCGGGCCAGACCAGCAGGACCGGGCAGGGGGCGTGGTCGACGGCGAAGCGGACCGCCGGGCCGAGGCTGCGCGGCCCGAGCCGGGAGCGGTCCCCGTCGCGCGCCAGCACCAGCAGATCGGCGCTCTCCGCGGCAGCCACCACCTCCCGTTCGACCCGGCCCGCCCGCTCCTCGCGCACACAGGGCCGGCCGAGCCGCTCGGCCGCCGCCGCCAGCAGTTCGGCCGCCGAGGAATTGCCCAACTCCTCCACCAGGACACCTGGATCGCGCTCCCGGTGCCCCCGGCCCAGCAGCCCCGCGAACGCGCCGTGCGCCACGCCGGGCACATCGGGCCCGCTCACGTGCAGCAGCACCACCTCGGCGGACTCCGGCGCATGGGTGCGCACGGCGTCCACGCAGGCGGGCCAGGTGCCCTCGACCAGCCAGGCGATCACCCGCATCGGATCGGCCTCCCGTCAGAAAACGTGCAGCGACCCCCACAGTGCCACCACCGCGACCGCGAGGGAGGACGGCACGGCGAGCAGACCCAGCCGGGTGAACTCGCCGAGGTTCACGCCGTGCTCGTGCTGGTGCACGATCCGCCGCCACAGCAGCGTGGCCAGCGACCCGGCGTAGGTCAGGTTCGGGCCGATGTTCACCCCGAGCAGCACCGCGAGCACCGCACCGGGACCGGCCGGGGCCGCGAGCGGCAGCAGGACGAGGACGGCGGGCAGGTTGTTGACGACGTTCGCGAGGACGGCGGCCAGCGCGGCGGTCCCCAGCAGCGCGGGCAGCCCGGTGCCGCCCGGCACCACGTGCCCGAGCACATCCGCGAGCCCGTTGTCCACCACCGCCCGCACCACGATGCCCAGCGCGAGGACGAACGCGAGGAACGCCGGGGCCGCCGCCCGCACCACCGCGAGCGGGGTCGCCTCGCGGCGCAGCAGCGCCCGCCCGGCCAGCACCAGCGCCCCGGCCGCCGCCACCCAGGCGGGCTCCACACCGAAGGCCGAGGCCACCACGAACCCGGCCAGCGTGCAGGCGACGGTCACCAGCGCGAACCGGGGGAAGACCGGCGGCTCGCCCGTGTCCCGGCCCGCCGGAGCCGCCGCCGCGAGGTCACCGGCGAAGAACCGCCGGAACACCAGGTACTCGACGCCGATCGCCGCCAGCCACGGCAGCGCCATCAGCGCCGCGAACCGGGTGAAGCTCAGCCCGCTCGCCGCGAAGGCCAGCAGGTTCGTCAGATTGGACACCGGCAGCAGCAGCGACGCCGTGTTCGACAGATGCGTGCAGGCGTACACATGCGGCTTGGGGCGTACGCCGGTGCGCGCGGCAGTGGCGAACACCACCGGGGTGAGCAGCACGATCGTGGCGTCCAGACTGAGTGCGGCGGTGATCGCGGAGGCGAGCACGAACACCGCCGTCAGCAAGCGCACCGGGCGGCCCGCCGCCCAGCGGGCCATCCACGCCCCGCAGGCCCGGAACAGGCCCTCCACGGCGCAGAAATGGGCGAGCACGAGCACCGCCGCGAGGAAGCCGACCACCGGGCCGAGCTGCTCGGCCTCGGCGCGGGCGTGGTCGAGGGAGATGGCGCCGGTGCCGATCGCGATCCCCGCGGCCGGGACCGCCATCACCGCCTCCGGCCACCCGAAGGGGCGTACGACGGCGAAGACGAGCACCGCGACGAGCAGTACGGCGGCGAGTGCTTCGGCGAGCGGGCTGTTCAGGGCGCGTCCTTCCGGATGTGGTCAGGCTGTCCCGTCCATGAAAACACCCGCACGTGAGAGCGGACGCCCCGGCCGTACGGCGACGGCCGGGGCGGACGGCGTCAGGGCGCGGTGCCGGGGCTCAGCACGGTCAGGAAGACGGCCGAGGAGTTGCCGGAGACGGGGACCTCGCCGCCCGTCCACGTCACCTTCAGATGGTCGCGTTCATCCGGCGGGGTGATCAGCAGCGCCGCCGGCCGGGCCGTCTTCGCGCCGCTGACCCCCGGATTGGAGAAGGTCAGCCCGGCCCACGCGCTCTGGCCGGGCCTGAGGGTGACCGTCTTCGACGAGCCCGACTCCCGTCCGGGGTTGGGGCCGAGCTGTCCGCCGGAGGCGCTCACGAAGGCCGCGCCGGGGAAGCCCCGCACCGTGCAGGTGCGGCCCGAAGTGTTGGTGAGCACCACGGGGAAGTTCTCCTGCCCGGCGCCCGGATCGTTGCGGCCCACCGAGGCGCGCAGTTCGGAGGTGTGGCAGCGGGTGCTCGCCGCGGCGGTCCGGCCGCCGCCCGAGGTGTCGGACGCCCGCGTCGCCGCCGACGAGGGGGCGCCGGTGGGCGCGGAGGTGCCGGGGGAGGACGCGGTCGTGGTGCCGGTGGCCGCCGGTGAGGAGCCGGCGGTCGCGGGCGCCGCCGTACCCGAGGACGTCATGGGGGCACTGCTGTGCACGGTCTGGCCGTTGCCGCAGGCGGTCAGCAGGCCCAGCACGGCGACCGAGCCCGCGAACAGGGCTCCGCGCCGCGCGGACCGGGGGGTGTACACCATGTCGCTCAACACTCCTGGTTGGTCGGGGCACGCGACGGACGCGTGCCTACGGTGCCGAGTGCGCCGTCACCCCACTCCGATGCACGGACCGTGGGAAAAGTTCGGAACACGGGGATTCCTTTTCCCGCTTCGGACCCGGCCCGACCCTCTCCTCACCCCTCAGCGCACCCGCAGAGAGCGCAGTACGCCATCGGTGGCGTCGCCGTCACCCCGCTGGCGTAGCTGCATGTACACCTGCGGCTCGGTGGCGCCGCCCGCCGGGACGAGCGCGGACTCGGTGATCGAACCACCGTCCGGACAGCCGCTCCAGGCCCGCACCAGGCCGTGCCAGTCGGGGCCGCGGAAGGCGTGGCTGCCGGTGTAGTGACAGCCGGTGTGCGTGAGCGCCCTCACTCGTGCGGTGACATCGCCGTGCGCGCTGACCCCGACGAACACACCGTCGACCGGGGCTGCCGGATCGGGCCAGCGGGCCAGGTCGTCGGCCACCACCAGGCCGGGCTCGTCCCCCGCGCCCAGACCCAGCGCCCGCGGGTTCCAGCCGCCGTCGCGCAGCTCGCGGTCCCAGGCCGCCGGCACCCGCACGCTCACCCTGCCGCTCGCGTCCGCCACCCGCGGCTGCTCCGGGGCCCCGCCGTGGTGCGGCAGCACGGTCACCGCAACGGCCGCCACCACGGCCGCGGCCAGCGCGGCCACGGACAGCGTCACCGCGTTCAGCCGGCCGCGGACCCGGTCGAGCCACCGCCGCTCCCGCCGCGGCGCCGCCGCCAGCCGGTCCAGCTCCGCCGCGAACTCCCGCGCGCCCGGCCAGCGCCGCGCCCGGTCCGGCTCCAGCGCCCGCAGCAGCGCCCGCGCCACCTCGTCGCCGAGGTCCGGCCGCAGCCGCGCGGGCGGCACCACCTTGCCGGGCGGCCCCGGCACGCTGCCGGTGACCAGCTCGTAGCCGACCGCGCCCAGACTGTAGACGTCGGCCCGCTCGTCGATGCCCGCGCCCGGCTCCGCCTGCTCCGGCGGCCGGTAGCCCGCCGAGCCCGCCGCCAGGGTGAGCACCGAGCCCTGCGCCAGGCTCTTGGCGAGCCCCAGGTCGGCCAGCAGCACCCGCCGGGTGCCGTCCGGGGCGGTGTGCAGCAGCACGTTGGTCGGCTTGATGTCGCGGTGCACGATCCCCGCCTCGTGCAGCGCGGCGGCGGCCCGCGCCGCCTGCGCCGTCAGCGCCAGTGCCTCGGGCACCGGCAGCGGGCCGTTCCGCAGCAGACCGGCGAGGGTGCCGCCGTCGGCGTACTCCATCACGAAGTACGGCCTGCCGTCCGGGAGTTCACCGATGTCGTAGACCTGCACCACCCGGCTGGAGCCGGCCCGGCGCAGCAGCCGCGCCTCGGACAGGAAGCGGTCCCGGACGTCCAGCCGGTGCGACCAGTTCTCGGCGAGCACCTTCACGGCCACCGGTGCCTGGAGCTCCGGGTCGTGGGCGAGCCACACGGTGGCGAAGGCGCCGGTGCCCAGCGGCCGTTCGAGGCGGTAGCGGCCGATCCGCTCCAGGGAGTGCATACGACTATCATGCCTGCCCTGAGATCGACTCGAAGGGGGCTGTGACGTGCGGGACGAGGCGCCGGTGGAGGAGCTCGCCCGGTATGCCGCCGCCGGGGACCCGGCGGCCCTGGAGCGGCTGCTGACCGAGCTGCGGCCCGACGTCGTACGCCGCTGCGGACGCTTCCTGCCCTGCAGGGAGGATGCCGAGGAGGCCGCACAGGACGTGCTGCTCCAAGTGGCCCGGCACATCGGCACGTTCGAGGGCCGCAGCCGCTTCGGCACCTGGCTGTACACCGTGGTCGCCAACTGCTGCCGGCAGAAGTACCGCGAGCTGAAGCGGCGGGCCGCCGAGCAGCCCGCCGCCATCGAGCCGGCGCACGCCGTCGACCCGCGCACCACCAGCGTCATCGCCGGCTCACGGGTGGACCTGCTGGAGGCGCTGGAGCGGCTGGAGCGGGAACATCCGCAGCTGGTCGCGCCGCTGGTCTACCGGGACATCTGCCAGCTGGACTACGCCGAGGCCGCCGAACGCGCGGGCATCCCGCTCGGCACCTTCAAGTCCCGCCTGCACGAGGCCCGCAAGCAGGTACGGCCCTGGCTCACCGGCCTGTGACGGCGTCCAGGCCCCTTCTTCCGGAACCTGATCCGGAAGAAAGGCCCTAGCGCTCCTCCTCGAACAGCGGCAGCTCGGCCCAGATCGTCTTGCCGTCGGTGGTGTGCCGGCTGCCCCAGCGCTGGGTGAGCTGGGCGACCAGCAGCAGCCCCCGGCCGCCCTCGTCGAACGTCTTGGCCCGGCGCAGGTGCGGGGCGGTCGGATTGGCGTCCGAGACCTCGCAGATCAGCGTGGCCGCGTCATGGATCAGCCGGAGCCGGATCGGATGGGCGCCGTAGCGGATCGCGTTGGTGACCAGCTCGCTGACGACCAGCTCCGTGGTGAACGCGGCCTCGCCGAGCCCCCAGGTGTCCAGCTGCTCCACCACCTGCTTGCGGATCGGCGCGACCAGCGCCGGGTCCGCCGGGATGTCCCAGGTCGCCACGCGGGAGGCGGGCAGGCCCTGGGTGCGGGCGAGCAGCAGCGCCACGTCGTCGGCGGCGCCGCCGGCCGGCAGCAGGGTGCGCAGGACGCGGTCGCAGGAGACGTCCAGCGAACCGGCGCCCGCGCTCAGCGCCTGGAACAACAGCGCGCGCCCGGCGTCCCCGTCCCGCTCCCGCGACGTGACCAGACCGTCCGTGTACAGCGCGATCACGGTGCCCTCCGCCAGCTCCACCTCGGCGGACTCGAACGGCAGCCCGCCCAGGCCCAGCGGCGGCCCCGCGGGCAGCTCCAGCTCGTGCGGGCTGCCGCCGGGCGGCAGCAGCACGGGCGGCGGATGCCCGGCGCGGGCCAGCGTGCAGCGGCGCGACACCGGGTCGTAGACCGCGTACAGACAGGTCGCGCCGACCTCGCCGGTGCCGCCGTCGCCGCCCGCCTCCTCGGCGAGCCGCACCACCAGGTCGTCCAGGTGCGTGAGCAGTTCGTCCGGCGCGAGGTCGATGTCCGCGAGGGTGCGTACGGCGGTGCGCAGCCGCCCCATGGTGGCCGAGGCCTGGATGCCGTGCCCGACCACGTCCCCGACGACCATCGCGACCCGCAGCCCCGACAGCTGGATCACGTCGAACCAGTCACCGCCCACCCCCGCCCGCGCCGCCGGCAGATACCGGGAGGACGCCTCCAGCGCCGCCGTGCGCGGCAAGGTGCGGGGCAGCAGGCTGCGTTGCAGGGCGAGGGCGGTCTCCCGCTCCCGCGAGTAGCGCCGGGCGTTGTCGATGCAGACGGCGGCGCGGGTGGTGATCTCCTCGGCCAGCAGCCGGTCGTCGGAGTCGAAGCCGTCCGGATGCCGGTGCCGTACGAAGACCGCGACCCCCAGGGTGAGCCCGCGGGCCCGCACCGGGACCGACATCGTGGAGTGGATGCCGAAGGCCCGCACCTGCCGGGTGCGGGCGCTGTTCCAGTTCATCCAGGGATGCGTGTCGCCCGCGGACTTCGAGGCGATGATGGTGTGTCCCGCGGTCAGCGAGTCCGCCTGCGGGGAGCCGCCCGGATAGCGTTCGGTCTGCCCCGCCTGCATCACCGCTTCCGGCACTCCATCGAGGACGGAGCGGTGGGCGGCCCGGCGCAGCGTCACCGGGGTGGCGACGCGGGCCGGGGGCTCACCGCCGTACTCCTCGGGGTCCAGCAGGTCGACGGTGACGAAGTCGGCGAGCGCCGGCACGCACATGTCGGCCAGCTCCTGTGCCGTGCGGGTGACGTCGAGGGTGGTGCCGATGCGCACGCTCGCCTCGTTGACCAGCTGGAGCCGCTGCCGCGCCCGGTGGTTGTCGCTGACGTCGTGCGCCGCCAGGCACACGCCCCGCACCCGGCCCGCGCGGTCCTTCACCGGCGCCATCCGGGCGAGCCACGCGTGCGCCCGGCTCTCGCCGCCCGCCCGCATGAACGTCTGCACGTCCAGCGGCCGGCCGGTGTCCAGCACCTCGCGCATGCCCCGCGCCAGCTCCTCGCTCTCCGGCCCGTCGACCAGCTCCGTGAAGCGCAGGCCCCGCGCGTGGTCCTCCGGCAGCCCGGAGACCTCGGCCATGGCGTCGTTCATCCGGAGCAGCCGCAGCTCCTCGTCGTACACCGCGGTCGCGCACGGCGACTGCACCAGACCCGCCTCGCCCAGCGGATCGTCCGCGGCGGGCGGCCCGGTACGGCGCACCGGGGCGACCAGGACCCACCGGCTCCCCGCGCCGTCGGCGGCCGGGCGGTGCCGGGCGAGCAGCCATACGTCGACGCTGTGGCCGTCGAGGTGGCGTACGGCGAGCATGCCGTGCCAGCGGGAGCCGCGCGGCAGGACGGGCGCGGGCCCGGTGAGCAGGCTCGCCGCGGGGCGGCCCACCACCGCGTCGGCCCGGTGGCCGAGCAGGCGCCGCGCGCCCTCGTTCCACTCGATCAGTGTTCCGTCGTCATCGATGACAGCTCGGGCCGTCGCCGCCTCGTCGAACGGATAGACCCGGCTCATCGTCGCCGCTCCCAAGCGCACACTCACAGTCGACAGGTGGCACCCCTCGCGACCCCAGCCTAGTGCTTCCCGCACCCCGGCGGACGCCGGGCCCCGGCCGGTACCGCACGGGATGCGAGGTGACCTGCGGATATTTACGGGTGAGTACCCGAGCGGTACGGTTTGGCCATGCCAGCTCTCAACGTGGAGTTCAGTGACCGGGAACTAGAGGACCTGCGGCAGATCGCCAAGGAGCGCGGTACGTCGATGAAGGCCCTCGTCCGCGAGGCCGCCGCCGCCGACATCGCCCGGCACCGGGCGCTGAAGGAGGGCGCCGCGGCGTTCCGCAGCTTCTTCACCGCGCACGCCGAGGAGTTCGCCGCCGCGTTCCCCGAGGACGAGCCGCCCGCACGGGGCCAGGCCGCCTGAGTGATGCCGCCCGTCATCCACATCGATGTCCCGTGGCTGCTCCAGCGGCATGAAGAGGTCCTGCCCGAGCAGCCCGCGGTGGACGACTTCTCCGCGCTGGTGGCCGCCGTCGCCCGGCACCGGGTCGATCCGCCCCGGCTCGGCGTGGACTCCGACCCCGCCTGGCGGGCCGCCGCCCTGCTGCACACCCTGGCCCTGCTCAAGCCGCTGCCCGCGGCCAACGCCCGCTTCGCCTGCGCCACCGCGGTCGCCTACATGTTCGTCAGCGGCGCCGGCATCGACCCGCCGTACGGCGCGCTGGTGGACCTCGCCCGCGACCTGATCTCCGGCAAGACGGACGTGTACGGCGCCGCGGACCGGCTCCGCTCCTGGCAGATCTGAACGCCGGGCCCGGCGGCGGCAGTCGGCGTCCGGGCCCGGCCATCTCCCGTCACGGTCCGGCCCGTTCGTCCTCAGCCGTCCTCGCCCCCGGCGCCGTGCGCGCCCTCGTGCCATCGCTCCGTGGTGATCACCGGGTGAACACAAGGAGTCATGAAGGGGGCTCCGGGCGGCCGTGTCGGAATGTTTCCGGACGATTAAATAACCGCTGATTTTCAGCCAATTGACGACTTCCGCAGGGCCGCCACCGCCCAGTTCCAGGCCTCCGGCGTTCGAATTCCGTGACTTCACGCCACTGCTTCAACACGAAATGTTACCGAAACCTGTGGGGTCGATGTGTGTTTCCGGCGGGGACTCGGCAGAGTGGCGCTCGCCGGTCCGACGTCCCACCGGAAACGGAACCGGCACCCGTCTAGTTCGAGCGGAAGGATGCACACCATGCGGAACACCGCGCGCTGGGCAGCGGCCCTCGGCCTCACGGCCGTCGCCGTCTGCGGACCCCTGACCGGGGCCGCCGTCGCCGCCCCGGACGCCGCCCCGGCCTCGCTCTACGCCCCCTCGGCGCTGGTGCTGACCATCGGCCACGGCGGCGACGCGGCCACCGCGACCCCGGAACGCGCCGTCACCCTCACCTGCGCCCCGTCAGCCTCCGGAACCCACCCGGCCGCCGCCGAGGCGTGCGCCGAACTGCGTGGAGTGGGCGGTGATTTCACGGCCCTCAAGGCCCGCGAGGGCGTCTGGTGCAACAAGCTGTACGACCCCGTGGTCGTCACCGCCGAGGGCGTGTGGCAGGGAAAGCGGGTCTCCTACGAGCGCACGTTCGGCAACTCCTGTGAGCGGGACGCCGTCGGCGGCAGCCTCTTCGCGTTCTAGCGGGAGCTGCCCGAGGACCGGGATCGCAGGGTCTCCGTACACACCGGATCAGGACCGTGACTGGGGAGTGCGGACCTCTCGGAACGGGGAACCCGCGATCTCGCGCCGGACCGCCGGGCGAAGTGGGGTCGCCCGCCGGATCGCCGGCACACAGAGCCGCTCCCCGGACAGGCCCGTGGGGGGCCTACCGGGGAGCGGCGAAAAACGAACGGTGCTCAGGCCTTGCGCCGGTGACTGGTGTCGCACCACGGGTAGCGGCGACTGCGCCGGCAGGTGCACAGAGCGACACGGAAACGGTCGGAGGACACCGTCGTACCGTCCTCCAGTTCGACCTCGACCGGACCCTCCACGAGCAGCGGCCCCCGCCGCTGCACGGTGATCCGGCGGGCCCGCCCGGACTCGCGGTCGCGGTCAGCGGATTCGTTCGGCACGGATCACCACCAGCTCCTCCGTCTTCTCGTGCGGTGCGAGCAGCCCGCGCCGGCGCAGCCACTCCTCCCGCGAGCGCAGCACAGGGCCGAGCGCGATCCAGCGCCGCCGCACCACCGCCGCCTTCAGACCGGCCTCGCGCAGCAGTTCCAGTGTGCGATCGGGATCGCTCAGCGCGGACTGCACGATCAGCACCACGCCCCGCGGCGCCAGCAGCCGGGGGGCGCCCCGGCAGATCCGGTCCAGCAGCAGCCGCCCGTCGTGGCCCGCGTCCCAGGCACGGGACCGGCCGCGCGGCCCGCGCCCGCCGTGCGGAGCCGGGACGTAGGGCGGGTTGGCGAGGATCAGGTCGTACGACTGCCCGTGCGCGGGGGCGAAGAGGTCGCCGCGCCGGATCCGCACCGGCAGCCGGAACAGCAGCGCGTTCAGCCGGGCCGTCCACACCGCCCGCCGGGACACGTCCACCGCGGTCACCTCGGCGCCCCGCCGGGCCGCCGCGAGCGCCAGAGCGCCGCTCCCGGTGCCCACGTCGAGCACCCGCGCCCCGGCCCGGAGCGTCTCCTCGCGCAGGGCCTCGGCCAGCAGTGCGGTGTCATCCTGTGGGGCGTAGACGCCCGGAAGCAGCAAAGCGATCACGTTCCGCGAGTACCCGTACATTACGGAAATATGGTTCACGCGGCGCTCGGCTGCTCAAGGGGGACGCGCAGCGCCGAGCGGCCCGCGCGCCAGTCGCCGAGCAGCCGCCGGGCGAGCCGGCCCTCCAGGTACTCGGTCGCGTCGATGCCGAAGGCGATGTCCGCCGCCAACTCCGGTTCCTCCTCCAGCAGTCCGCCGATCACCTCGTGCCGGACCACCTGCTCGTGCACGGCGTCCGCCTCCACGTGCTCGTCGTAGAAGAACTGCGCGGCCGGCCCGGCGCCGGTGCGGCGCAGCGCCTCCGCGAGCCGCCGGGAGCCGGGGGAGGAGGTGATCTCCACCTCCGCGAAGTGGCCGACGAGGGCGCCGCGCAGGGCTCGGTGCAGACCGAACAGGGACATCAGGTTGACGACGGCCAGCATCTCGGCGGGCGCCGCGTCCAGGTAGCGGCCGTACGCGGTGTCCAGGCCCAGGTCCCGCATCAGCTCCGCGAACAGCCGCGCGTGCACCCGCTCGGCCCGGCCGCCGCCGAACTCGTCGTACTCCACCGCGGCCATCGCCGCCTTCGCCCGGCCCCACAGCCGGGGCAGCACCCAGGCGTGCGGGTCGGCCTCCTTCAGGTGGTACAGGGAGCGCAGCGCCGCGTACTCGCGCAGGTGCCACGATTCGCCCTCGGCACACAGGAAATGGGTGACGCCCGTGCCCTCGGCGGGTTCCACCAGGAGCGCGCCGAGCGCGTCGTCCAGGCTCTCGTGTCCCGGTGTGTCGGCGCGCAGCGCGGCCAGGAAGCGCCGCTCCAGCGCGGCGCGCACCCGCAGCAGGTCCGGATCCCACTCGGCCTCGGCGGGCACGCCCGCGAAGCCGCGGTAGTGCAGCTCGTAGCAGAGGTACAGGGCGAGCTGCGGGTCGTCGGCGTACGGGTCCCCGCAGTCGGCGGGGTCGGGGAGCGGTCCGGTGCGGCTCAGATGGGCGATGAGCGCCGCGGACAGTGGCCCCCGTGCGGGCGGCAGCTCGGGTCCTCGTGGGTTCATGGTGGCCAGGTACCCGGATCCGGGCAGGTCAGTGGTGCCGTCCGGGTGTCGTGCGGTCGCCGCTCGACTGCTCCTGGGCGCCGGTGTTCGGGGAGATGGCGTCCCCCGCCTCGCCGCCGCCCCGGCCCTTCTCGCCGCGCAGCTCGGCCTCCTCGGCCTCGTGCACCACTTCCTCCAGCGCCGTCTCGGGCCGCTTGCCGTGCTCGTCCCCGCCGGACATGGCGTCTCCTTCCCGTAGGTGGTCGTCCCCTTAAGGGGCGTCCTGACCCGCTCCCGGTACCCGGACCCGCCGGGATCACGCCTGGGTCCCGGCCTGGCCGGGCACGGGGGAGGGGCCGCCGTCTCCCTGCGGACGGCGGCCCCTCCCCGGACCGGATCGGGCGGGCCCTCGGCGGCTCTGCCGGGCCGGCCGGTCTCACATGTGGACGACCGGCGCCGCGCCCGCCTCCTGCCGCGGCACGCCGCGCCGGTAGAGCAGGAAGGCGAGGACCGTGCCCGCGGCGAAGAAGCCCGCCGACCACCAGAACGCGGTGGTGTAGCTCTCGATCGTGGCCTGCGCCTGGACCAGCTTGCTGGTGGCGTCACGGCCGCTCAGGTAGTGCGTGGCGGCGCTGGTCGCGAGGGTGTTGAGCAGGGCGGTGCCGACCGAGCCGCCCACCTGCTGCATGGCGTTGACGCTCGCGGAGGCCACGCCCGCGTCCTCGGCGGCGACCCCGCCGGTGGCCAGCTGCATGGCGGGCGGCATCACCAGGCCGAGGCCGAGGCCGGTCACGATCAGCTGCGGCAGCACGGCGCCGCTGTAGTGCGAGCCGAGGCCGATACCGGTCAGCCAGGCCATGCCGGCCATCGCGATGGCGAAGCCCAGCGGGATGACCGCCTTCGGGCCGAGGCGCGGCACCAGGAGCGTGGTGCCCAGCTGCGCGGCCACCATCAGCGCGCCGACCATCGGCAGGAACGCGACACCGGTCCTGGTGGGGCTGAAGCCGAGGTTGAGCTGGAGGTAGTAGGTGAGGAAGAGGAACACGCCGAACATGCCCGCACCGGTGATCAGCACCGAGACGAAGGAGGCCGCCCGGTCGCGGTCCAGCAGGATCCGCAGCGGCAGCAGCGGGTGCGCGGCGCGGGTCTGCCACCAGCCGAACGCGGTGAGCAGCAGGGCGCCGGCGAGCAGGAAACCCCAGGTCAGCGGGGAGTTCCAGTGGTGGGTCTCGGCGTTGGAGAAGCCGTAGACCACGGAGAAGAGTCCGGCGGCGACCAGGACGGTGCCCGGCACGTCCAGCTTGGCGTGGCCCGCGTCGCGGTGGTTGCCGAGCAGGATCCAGCCGCCCGCGAAGGCGATGACCGCGATGGCCACGTTCACGTACAGCGTCCAGCGCCAGTCCAGGGCATCGGTGAGCAGCCCGCCCAGCAGCAGGCCGACCGCGCCGCCGGCGCCGGCGATCGCGCCGTAGACGCTGAACGCGCGGGCCCGCTCGCGGGCCTCGGTGAAGGTGGTGTTGAGCAGCGACAGCGCGGCCGGGGCGAGGAGCGCGCCGAAAGCGCCCTGGAGGGCGCGGGCGGTGACCAGCATGGCGAAGCCGTTCGCGGCGCCGCCGAGTGCGGAGGCTCCGGCGAAGCCGACCACGCCGACGAGGAAGGCGGGCTTGCGGCCGAACAGGTCGGCGATGCGGCCGCCGAGCAGCAGCAGCGAGGCGAAGGCCAGCGCGTAGGCGGTGACGATCCACTGCCGGTTGCCGTCGGAGAAGCCCAGGTCGCGCTGGGCGGAGGGCAGGGCGATATTCACGATCGTGGCATCGAGGACCACCATCAGCTGGGCGACGGCGATGACCGCGAGGATCCACCACCGCCGGGGCGAGGCGTCGTCCGGTGCTGCCGCCCCGGCCCCCGTGCGGGGCGCGTCGGACAGGGTTTTCTGGGACATGGGGAACCACTCCAGGGAAGTCGTTCACGTGCGAGTCGTACGGTTTACATAAACGAAACGGTTTCGTACGCATCGAGCCTAGACCAGCTCCAGCGAAACGGCAACGTTTCGCTGAAGCCGGCGAGGGCCGGCCCACCGCCCCCGTCCGCGCCGCTTCCACGTGCGCGCAGATCGCGGGTGTGGCGCCCTGGATACACCGCGAAGGTTCGGCCCATGAGCTCGCGGACCCCGAAAGCCGTCGCAGTGAGGTCGCCACCATGTCCCACGCCCCGTCCCCCGCAGGTCCGTCGAACCGTGCTCGCCCGGTGACGGAGTCCGGCCCGGCGGCGGTTGTCGGCGCCGGGCCCGCCGACCAGCGGACGCCCCCCGCCACCGCCCTGGTGACCGGCGCCTCCTCCGGTATCGGCGCCGCCGTGGCCCGCCGGCTGGCCGCCGAGGGGGGCTGGCGGCTGGTGCTCAACGGCCGCGACCTCACCCGCCTGGAGCAGGTGGCCGCCGGGATGTCGGCCCTGACCGTCGCCGCCGACCTCGGCAGGCCCGGCGCCGACCGCCGGGTGACCGAGGCCGCCCTCGGCCACCTGGGCCACGTGGACCTGGTCGTGGCGGGCGCCGGCGTCGGCTGGGCCGGCGATTTCACCGGTATGCCCCACGCCCGCATCGACGAGTTGGTCGGCACCGATCTGCTGGCCACCCTGCACCTCGTGCGCGGCCTGGTCCCGCACATGGTCGCGGCCGGCTCCGGGCGGATCGTGCTGCTCGGCTCCGTCGCGGGCAGCGTGGGCGTGCGCGGCGAGGCCGTCTACTCCGCGGTCAAGGCCGCCGTCGCCGTGTTCGCCGACGCGTTGCGCTACGAACTGCGCGGCACCGGCGTCGGCGTCACCCATGTGGTCCCCGGCGTGGTGGACACCCCCTTCTTCGACCGGCGCGGCGCCCCCTACGGGCGCTCCTGGCCCCGCCCGGTGCCGCCCGAGCGGGTCGCCGACGCCGTGCTCACCGCCGTACGGCGCGGCACCGACGAGGTGTACGTGCCGGGCTGGCTGCGGCTGCCCGCCCGTGTGCGCGGCACCGCGCCGGGGCTCTACCGGCGGCTCGCCGCCCGCTTCGGGTGAACGCCGGTGCTCGCGCTCACGGTCGCCCTGGCCCTGTGCTCGGCGCTGGCGAACGCCGCCTCCTCGGTGCTCCAGCGCCGGGCCGCGGCGGTGGACGCCCCGGCGGAGCCCGGCGGCGCGGGCGCGCTTTTGCGGGGGCTGCGCCGGCTGCTGCGGCGCCCGGACTGGCTGGCCGGTGTCGGCCTGCTGATGCTGTCGGCCCTCATGCAGGCGTGGGCGCTGGCCGTCGGCAGCCTGTCCCTGGTGCAGCCGCTGCTCGCCACCGAGCTGCTGTTCACGCTGATCGTGGGCGGCCTCGTCTTCCGCCGCCGCCCCGACCGCCGCACCTGGCTGGCGTTCGCCGCGCTCGCCGTGGGGCTGGCCGTCTTCCTGCTGTCGGCCGCGCCGCGACCGGGCCGCGACGACGCCACCTCCCGCGCGTGGCTGATGGCGGGCGGGGTGGCCTGCTGTGTCGTCGTGCTGCTGGTGCTGGCCGCCCGCACGGTACGGGGGCCCGCCCGCGCGGCGCTGCTGGGCCTCGGCTCCGCCGTGTCCTTCGCGACCACCGCGGCGCTGCTCAAGGAGACCGTGGGACGGCTGCGGCTGGGACCCGCAGCGATGTTCTCCCACTGGTCGCCGTACGCCACCGCCGCCGTCGGCCTCGTCGCCTTCCTGCTGCTCCAGAGCGCCCTCGGCGCCGGCTCACTGGCCGCCTCCCAGCCCGCGCTCACCCTGGGCGACGCGCTCACCAGCGTGGCGCTCGGCTGGGCGCTGTTCGCGGAGTCCGTGCAGCTCGGGCTGCGGATCATCCCGGAACTCATCGGCATCGCGCTGATCGGCGCCGGCAGCGTCGGGCTGGCCAACGCGCCCTCCGTGCTGCGGGGCTGGGACACGCCCGCCGAGGCGGACGACGCCCGGACCGGAACGCGCCGTGAGTGAGCGCCCGACCGCGTGGCGGGCGCCCGCCCCGTCCGCGCGCACCCTGCGGACGGCCGCCGTCCTGCTGCCGCTCGGGCTCGCGGGCGCCCATATCGGGCCGGCCGCCACCTGGCTCCCGGCCGTACGGCTGCCGCTGTTCCCCCGGCTCGCCGGCACCGGAGCGCGCCACCATGTCGCCCTGACCTTCGACGACGGACCCGACCCGGTCGCCACGCCCCGCTTCCTGGACGCCCTGGACGCGCTCGGCGTGCGCGCCACCTTCTTCGTGCTCGGCGAACACGCGGTGCGCCACCCCGCGCTGGTCGCGGAGACCGCCCGGCGCGGGCACGAGCTGGCGGTGCACGGCTGGAGCCACGACCGGCCCTGGCGCCCCGCCCTCGCCGGCGAACGGGTGGGCGTCGCCCGCACCGCCCGCGCCGTGCACGACCTCACCGGCCGGCGCCCCCGCTGGTACCGGCCGCCCTACGGCATCCTCACCACGCCCCGCTGGCTGGCCGCTCGGCAGGCCGGGCTGCGGCCGGTGCTGTGGTCGGCCTGGGGCAAGGACTGGTGCGCGGACGCCACCGCGGAGTCGGTCCACGCCCTGGTCACCGCGCAGTTGCGGGGCGGCGGCACGATCCTGCTGCACGACTCGGACCGGCAGTCCGCGCCCGGCTGCTGGCGCTCCGCGCTCGACGCCCTGCCCGGCATCGTCCGGGACTGCCGGGAGGCGGGGCTGACGGTGGGGCCGCTGGGAGGGCACGGGATCGGCTGAGCGGCGGCCCCGCGGGGGAGCCGCCGCTCAGGAAGCCGGCGGAGCTGCGGCATCGGCGAGTCGCGCCACCGCCGCCATCGGGTCCGACCGGAACAGGGCGCGGGCCCGCGCCGCCCTCTCCGGGGCGGCCGACGGAACCTCCGCCAGGGCCTTGAGCAGCGCGGACGGGTCCGGGGCGAGGTCCGACAGGCCGAGTTCGGCCATCCGGCGGACGCCCTCCAGACCGTGGCCCGGCAGGGGCCGGTAGCCGATGACCGGCAGGCCCGCCGCGAGGGCCTGCACGGCGGTCTGCCCGGCCGCGTTGTCCAGCAGGGCGTGGGACGCGCCGAACAGTCCGGGCATGTCCGCGACCCAGTCGAGGGCGAGCACACCGGGAAGGCGGCCGACCCGCTCGTACAGCCGCCGGTTGCGGCCGCACAGCACCACCGGCAGGTATCCGGCGCCGGCGAGCAGCACGGCGGTCGCGTCCGGCCGGGACGCGGCACCCCAGGCGCCCGCCGACAGCAGCACCGGCGCACGCCCCGGCGCGTGCCCGGCGAACCGCTCCCGCCAGTGCGCCGCGCCCGGAGCCGGCGCCAGGAACCCCGGTGCCACGGCGGGACCGGTCGGTGCGGCCGGCACCCCCAGGCGCCGCCGCACCTCGCGGGCAGCCGCCTCCGTCACGCACAGGTAGCGGTCGTTGCCCGGATGCAGCCACTGCCGGTGCACGGCGAAGTCGACCAGGTAGACCGCGCTCGGCACCCGCAGCCGCCGCCGGGCCCGCAGATGCCCGGTCAGCTGGGCGGCCAGATGGAAGACCGACACCACCACGTCCGCCTCCACCCGGTCCACGAGGGCGAGCAGCCGCTCCCCGGCGAGCCGCGCCAGCGGCACCCCGCTCGGCCGGGTGCCGCCTTCACCGCGCAGGAACGCGTCGTAGATCCCGGCGTACACCCAGGGCGCGTGCCGGACCACCGCCTGGTACCAGCCGCGCAGCCCCGCCCCGAGTCCGCGGGGCAGCAGCGCCAGCACGTCGACGACGTACGGCTCATGGCCGTAACCCGCGGCGCGGCGCGCCAGTTCGGCGGCGACCGTGTCGTGGCCGGCCCCCATGCTCGCGCTCAGGATCAGCGTCCGGCGCCGCCGGGACACCTCGGCAGATGCACACACGGGGACCGATTCTGCGGGGCGGAGCCGGTCTCACGGGCCAACCGGGGGCCGTGTCGCGGCGCGTCGCCGGACCCGACTGGCCCTCTCCTCGGTGGCGGGACGCCCGGACCGTGCCACAGTGAAGCCAGGCGCGCGTTCCTGCCGGACCCGCACGCGCGTGGCGGTGCGTACAGGAGGTGCCGTGAGTCGGTTGCGGCGCGGCCTGCACCGCGCTTGGCGGTGGATCCGCGTCCAGGCCCTGTTCGAGCACGGCCGGGAGCTGGAGCTGATGCACCGGGCGATGGGCTTCGCCACCCTCGCGCTGGTGACGCTGGCCCCGCTGCTGATCGTGGTCGCCGCCGCCGACCCGCTGGTGCAGGGCGGGTTCGCCTCCTGGCTGACCGACGGGATGGGGCTGTCCGGACCGTCGGCGCGCGTGGTCACGGACGTGATCAGCCCCCCGCTCCACGTCATCGGCACCACCAGCGCCTGGAGCGCCGTACTGCTCGCGGTGTTCGGCGTGTCCTTCGGGGGCAGCGTGCAGAACGCCTACGAACGCATCTGGGGCCTGGCCGCCGGGCCCTGGCACCGGGTGTGGCGGCAGGCCACCTGGCTCATCGTGCTGACGGCGTACCTCTACCAGGAGGTGGCGACCAAGGCGGCGCTGCACGGCTCCCAGCGGATCCTGCTGTCCGGGCTCAGCGGTGTGCTGTTCTTCTGGTGGGGGCAGCACTTCCTGCTGGGTGACCAGGTCCGCTGGCGGCAACTGCTGCCGGGCGCGCTGGCCACCATGGTGGGCCTCGCCGGGCTGCGCGCCTTCTCCTACCTCGTCTTCACGCCCCTCATCGTCACCAACGCCCTGAGCTACGGCGCGGTCGGCACCGTCCTCGTCCTGGAGTCCTGGCTGATCGGCGTCGGCTTCGTCATCTACGGCGGCGCCCTGTTCGGCCGCTGGTTCTGCGAGCACCACTGGATGCCGATCCACCACGGGGGAGAACACGGGGGAGAAGATGAGGAGGGTTAGGCCAGTTGCCGTCGGACCAGTTCGTGCAGGCGGCCCGTGGGGTCCGCGAGCAGGTCGGCGGGGCTGCCCTGTTCGACCACACGGCCGTCCTCCATCACGATCACCCGGTCCGCGTCCAGCACCGTGGACAGCCGGTGGGCGATGACGACACGGGTGGCGTTCAGCTTGCGGGTGCTGTCGATGACGACGCGCTGGGTGTCGTTGTCGAGCGCGCTGGTCGCCTCGTCGAAGAAGAGGATGCGGGGGCGGCGGATCAGCGCCTGGGCGATCATCAGCCGCTGGCGCTGCCCGCCGGAGACCGAGCCGCTGCCGGAGACGATGGTGTGCAGGCCCATCGGCATCCGTGCGATGTCCTCCGCGAGCCCCGCCATCTCCGCCGCCGCCATCGCCTCCTCGGGGGTGTACGGCTCGGCGCCGCAGATGACGTCCAGGAGGGACCCGGTGAACGGCTGGGCGTGCTGGAGGACCACCCCGCACTGGCGGCGCACCGCCGACTGGTCGAGGGCGGCGAGGTCCTGGCCGTCGTACAGGACGCTGCCGGACAGCGGCCGGTCGAAGCCGATCAGCAGCCGCAGCAGCGTGGACTTGCCGCAGCCGCTGGGGCCGACCACCGCGACGAACTCGCCCGGCCGGACCGCGAAGGACACGTCGTCCAGGACGAGCGGGCCGTCCTCGGAGTACCGGAAGGACAGCTTGCGGGCCTCCAGCGCGCCGGACAGCGGACCCGGCAGAGTGCTCGCGGAGCGGACCTCCGGGGCGGCCTCCAGGACCGGCCGGATCTCCTCGAACAGCGGCAGCGCGGCCACCGCCGACACCAGCGCCCCGGTCAGCTGGGTGACCGAGGTCAGCACCATCGTCACCGAGGTGCTGAAGGTGAGGAAGTCCGCCGCCGACAGCGTGCCCCTCGCCGGTCCCGCGAGCAGCATGAACATCAGCAGCGAGCACACCGGCAGATACACCGCGCCGAGCACGGTGGTGAGGTTCTTGATCCGCCCGGCCTTCTGCTGGAGCTCCCGGCTGCGCGCGAACTCCCGCGCCCAGGCGGCGTACGCGTAGTTCTCGGCGGCCGCCACCCGCAGCTTGGGCAGCCCCCGCAGGGTCTGGAACGCCTGGTTGTTCAGCCGGTTGCCGAGCGCCGTCAGGCGCCGCTGCCAGCGCACCTGCCACAGTCCGAGCCCCAGGAACACCACCGCGATGACGGCCAGCATGCCGATCGCCGCGAGCGCCATCGGCACGCTGTACCACAGCAGCAGACCGAGGTTCATCGCGCCGACCGTCACCGACTGGGCGACCACCGGCCCGACCCCCGCCAGCATCCGGCGCATCGCGCTGATCCCCATGGCCGCACTGGCGAGTTCGCCGGTGGAGCGCTGGGTGAAGAACCGGGTGGGCAGCCGCAGCAGCCGGTCCCAGACGGCCGGTTGCAGCGCCGCCTCGATCCGCCCCTCCAGGCGCAGGATCGACAGGTTCTCCAGCAATGTGAACGCCGCCGACACCACCCCGCTCACCATCACCGCCAGGCACACCTGGACGATCAGGCCCGTCTCGGCCCTCGGCACGTACTCGCCGAGCACCTTGCCGGTGGCGATGGGCACCAGCGCGCCGATCGCCACCGTCACCAGGCCCGCGAGCAGCAGGGCGAGCAGATCGCCGCGGGCGCCGCCGAGCGTGAACCGGAGCAGGCCGAGCGGGGAGAGCGCCCGGTCGGGCAGCGGCCGGTAGAACATCACCGCGCGCGGTTCGAACTCGTCGGCGTTCCCCTTGCCGACGGGGGTCTCCCGGCCGGTGCCGGGGTGGACGGCCGCGTAGCCGCCGCGCCGCCACAGCAGGGCGACCGGCGCCCCGGACAGCGCCCGCCGTCCCACCAGCGGGCCCACGTTCTCCCGCCACCAGCGGCCTTCGAGACGGACCGCGCGGGTGCGCACCCGCGAGGCCAGCGCCACCCGCTCGACCGGGTCGAGTCGCTCGCTCCCGGTGCCGCCGCGCGCGGGCTCGGCGAGCGTGATCCCGGCCGCGCGGGCGACCAGCGCGCAGGCCGCGTAGGTGGCGTCGGCGTCGGCGGCCGTCGCCGGGCGCCGCGGGCGGCGGCCGATCGAGGCCAGCAGGGTGCGGTCCGCCTGGACGCCCGCCGCCTCGCCCGCCTTGATCCCGGCGGCCGTGCGCGTCTCGTGGCCGCGCTCCAGCTGCTCGATCCAGCGGTCCAGCGCGGTCAGCAGCCGGTACTGCTGGTCGACCAGCGACTGCCACAGGGCCGGGTCCACCAGCAGATCGGCGGCGGCCTGAGCGCCGTACAGGGAGCCGTACCGGACGCTGCCGGGGGGCACCTGCATCCAGAACACGTCGTCGTCCGCTAGGGCTTCGGGCCGCTCCTCGGCCAGCGGCGCCTGGAAGAGGACGGACAGTCCGCGGCCGACGCCGAGCGCGAGGGCGTACTCCAGCGGGCTGGACGCGGGCGGCACGTACTGCGGCTGCCCGTACTCGTCGTACGACCAGGTCTCGGTACCCGCCTGCTGGTACAGCTCGCGCAGGTTCACCCGGTGCACCACGCAGTCCCGCACCGGGCGGGCCACCAGGGTGTGCCGGGGGCCGGCGACCGGGCCGAGCAGCAGCGCGCCCGCTTCCAGCCGGCCCAGGTGGTGCCACTGGCCCTGCTGTCCGGCGTCCACCGCGAACAGGTCCAGGGCGCCGGCCGCCACCAGCCACAGCACCTGGGGGCCCTCCAGGTCGAGGCGGGTGAACCCGGCGCAGTCGACCCGGCTGCCGAGCCCGCCCAGCGCCCCGAGCACCAGGTCGCCGTCGTACTCCTGCCGCACAGACGTCATCAACGCTCCCTGACCAGCGCCGCGTACGCGCCGCCGCGTGCCACCAGCTCCGCGTGCCGCCCGCGTTCGACCACCGTGCCGTGCTGGAGCACGACGATCTCGTCGCTGTCGCGGACCGTGCTCAGCCGGTGCGCGATCACCACACAGGCGCAGCCGCGCCGGCGCAGGTTGTCCATCACCACCAGCTCGGTCTGCGCGTCCAGCGCGCTGGTCACCTCGTCCAGCACCAGGATGCTGGGCCCGCGCACCAACGCCCGTGCGATCTCGAGGCGTTGGCGCTGCCCACCGGAGAAGTTGCGGCCGTCCTGCTCGACCTTCCCGTGGATGCCGCCGGGCCGCCGCGCCACCACCTCGTACAGGGCCGCGTCCTTCAGCGCCTCGACGACCGCCTCGTCCGGGATCGACGGGTCCCACAGGGCGACGTTGTCGCGGACCGAACCCTCGAAGAGGAACACCTCCTGGTCCACGAAGGAGACGGAGGCGGCGAGCGCCCCGCGCGGGATGTCCTCCAGGCGCCGCCCGTCGATGCGGATCACCCCGTCCCACGGCGCGTACAGTCCCGAGATCAGCCTGGACACTGTGGACTTGCCGCTGCCCGAGCCGCCCACCAGCGCCACCTGCTGACCGGGCCCCACGGTCAGGTCGAAGCCGGTCAGCAGCGGCTTGTCCAGCGGGCTGTAGCCGAACGTGACGTTCTCCAGCTCCACCTGGCCGCGCAGCCGGCGCGTCTCGCCGCCGGCCGCGGCCCGCGCGTAGAGCGGATCGGGCTGGAAGTTCTCCACGTCCTTCAGGCGGGCCACGTCGGCGGTGAAGTCCTGGATGCGGCCCGCCACCCCGTTGAGCCGGGTCAGCGGCGCGGTGAAGCGGGTGACCAGCGCCTGGAAGGCCACCAGCAGACCCACCGAGATATGCCCCTCGACGGCGCGCAGACCGCCGATCCACAGGATCAGCGCGCTGTTGAACGTGGCCAGCGTCGGCGCGACGATCCCGAGCCAGGCACTCGGCACCCCGAGCCGCTGCTGCTCCTCCAGCGTGGCGGCGTGCTGCCCGGCCCACTTGCGGAAGTACCCGTCCTCGCCGCCGGTCGACTTCATCGTCTCGATCAACTGGAGCCCGGTGTAGGCCGTGTTGGTCAGCCGGGCGGTGTCCGCGCGCAGCTTGGCCGTGCGCGTCGCGCGCAGCCGCCCGACCAGCCGCATGGCGGCGAGGTTCAGCAGGGCCACGCCGATGCCGAGGAACGTCAGCTGCGGGTCGTAGGTGTACAGCAGCACCGCGTACAGCACGACCACGATCGCGTCCACACCGGCCGCCGCCAGGTCGCGGGCCAGGGTCTCCGCCACCTGGTCGTTGGACTGGAGGCGCTGCACCAGGTCGGCGGGGGAGCGCTGGGCGAAGAACGTCACCGGCAGCCGCAGCAGATGGCGCAGGAAGCGGGCGCTGGTCAGGGTGGAGGAGATGATCCGGCCGTGCAGCAGATTGGCCTGCTGGAGCCAGGTCAGGACCAGCGTGAGCAGCACACAGGCGGCCATCGAGGTGAACAGCACGCCCAGCAGCGAGGTCTGGCCGCCGATCAGGTACGTGTCGATGTAGGTGCGGCTGAGCGCGGGTACGGCCGCGCCGACCGCGACCAGCAGCAGGCTGGCCAGCACCGCGGCGGGCAGGGTGCCCGCGGTGCCGCGCAGCCGGGCCGGCAGCGCGCCGAGCACACCCGGCCTGCGCCCGCCCCGCGTGAAGTCCGGGCCGGGCTCCAGCACCAGGACGACGCCGGTGAAGCTGCCGTCGAACTCGTCCAGCGGCACGAAACGGCGGCCCTTGGCAGGATCGTTGATGTGGATGCCGCGCCGGCCGAGGCGGCGGCCCATGCCGTCGTAGACGACGTAGTGGTTGAATTCCCAGAACAGGATGGCCGGGGCGCGCACCTCGGCGAGGGCGGCCAGATCCATCTGCATGCCCTTGGCGGTCAGGCCGTAACTGCGGGCGGCCTTCAGCAGGTTGCTGGCGCGCGAGCCGTCGCGGGAGACCCCGCAGGCGATGCGCAGCTCCTCCAGCGGGACGTGCCGGCCGTAGTGGCCGAGGACCATCGCGAGACAGGCGGCGCCGCACTCGACGGCCTCCATCTGGAGCACGGTGGGCGTACGGCCCGCGCGGGCGCGGGACTTGGGGGCCGGACGCCGGGCGGGGGCGGCGCGTCTGCGGCCGCGGCTCTGCGGGGGAGCGGACGTCACGGGAGCAGCCAATCGACGGGGTGCTGGTCGGCCAGCCGGATGGAGGCGGAGGCGAGGGTCATGGAGTCCAGCCGGAACGGCGGCCCACCGGCGGTCGACCACCGGTAGCCGCTCCTCGTCGCGCGCGAGCCGGTCAGCCGCACGGTCACCGCGACCGGGCGGCCGTCCTTGGTGAACTGGCGGCCGAGCTGGCCGTCGCCGAGGAACGCGGCGATCGACTGCGCGGACTGCGCGGTCCGGTCCACCGAGCGCACCTCGCCGCGCAGCACGCCGTAGCGCTGTGCCGGAACGGCGGAGACGGTGAGGTCCACGGGGGCGTGCGCGGGGATGGCGGCGGCGCTGTCGGCGGGCACGTACACGGTCGCGTACAGCGGGTCGTCCGCGTGCGCGACCTTTTCGACGGCGGCCACGTCGGTGCCGGTCTGCACGATCTGCCCAAGGGTGGCGGCGAGCGTGGTGATCCGGCCCGCGGCGACCGTGCGGACCACCGAATCGCCTTGCGCGGTACGGACCTTGACCACGGGGGCGTTCGCGGGCAGCCGTGCGCCCTGCCGGGCGAGGACGGCCGTCACCTGTCCCGCCACGGGGCTCTGGAGCACATAACTGCCCTCCCCGTGGGTGAGGATGGCGCCCGCGCTCACCGTGGAGGCGACCGAACCGGTCACCGCCCACACGGAGGCCGCGGCCATGACGGCGACGGTGACACCGAGCGCGAGCCGGCCCTGCGGGCGGGCGAGCCGCACCGGGAGGTCCAGCTCCTGGGGCGACTGGAGCTTGGCGAGGGCCTGTTGGCGGAACTGCACGGAACGTCCCTCACCTGTGGGGGAGTCACGGATGTGTCGGGGCGCCCGAGAGCCCCGGAGCCGGGGATGGCTCCGGGACCGACGGGGAGTGGGAAAGGCTCGGTCAGAGACCGGCGACCAGGCCGGTGACCGGGGCCACGTTCAGGCCGGTGACACCCTCGACCGTGCCGATGGCCGTGTTGGCCAGGTCGGAGACCGGGGCGATGCCGTTGACGGCGCCGGTCACGGTGTTGAGGGCGTTCACCTGGAGACCACCGGAAACGGCGTCCAGCTCGGCGTCGGCGATCTCGGCGGTCTGGACCTGGGGGGTGGAGTTCATGATGGAACTTCCCTTCATATGGGTATTCACAAGGGGAGAACGGCCCTTCCGTTCGTCAGGAGGAGGGCCGCGACCGCGGGTGGCAGGCTCCGTCGCCGGGGCCCGCCGGCCCCCCGCGGTGCGAAGGATCAAAGCACGCCCGCCGGACGCGCTTCCACTCGATCAGGGCTCTCACCAGGGGACTTGTGCCGCGCGCGGGTCCAAGCGTGCAGGCGCGGGCACGGCTTGTCGGCGACTTTTTCACATGCCGCACGGCATCGTCGCGGCCGCGGGCTTGCCTCGGGCGCCGTCTTCGGCCCGCCCGCGCGCCGGAGGCGGGCATGGGCGCGCGGATGTGCAGAAGCGCTGACCGCCGTGGCTTGGTTGAGTATTCAATGTGCAGATTCCCTGAAGCAGGGCTTCCGGTATGCGACGGAAACCGACCGCTGTCGATCGATCGCGGAGCGTATCGGTTCGGCGCCGCCACGGATTGCATGCCCCCCTCGGATTGCATGCCGCCACGGATTGCGGTGCCGCCTCGGTCCGCAGCCGTCTCGGGTACGGGGGCTCAGTCGCCGCGCGCCCGCAGCAGGAGCAGCGCCACATCGTCCAGCCGCGCCCCCGCCGGGACGCTCCGGCGCACCAGTTCGTCCGCGAGGGTCTCCAGCGGCAGGTCGTCCAGCTCCGCGAGGCGGGCGCCCAGCTCCGCCAGGGCGTCCTCGATGTCCACGCCGGGGGATTCCACCAGTCCGTCGGTGTACAGGACGAGGACCGAGCCGGGCGCGAGCGGGACCTCGGTCGTCGGATACGCCGCCGAGGCGTCGATGCCGAGCAGCGGGCCTCCGGCCAGGTCCAGCACCCGCACCCGGCCGTCCGGGCGCCTGAGCAGCGGCGGCGGATGCCCGGCACGCGCCATCACGGCCCGCCCGGCCGCCGGGTCGAGGCGCAGATACAGACAACTGGCGAACAGGTCCGCGTCCAACTCGATCAGCAGCCGGTTGATGCTGACCATCACCTCGTGCGGGCCCTGCCCCACCGCCGTGTACGCCCGCACCCCCGTGCGCAGCTGACCCATCAGCCCCGCCGCCGTCACGTTGTGCCCCTGTACGTCCCCGATCACCGCCGCCGGCAGCGGCCGGGCCGGCACCAGGTCGTAGAAGTCGCCGCCGATCTCCATGCCATGAGTGGCCGGCAGATACCGGGCCGCCGCCTCCACGCCCGGCAGCGATGCCAACGAATGCGGCAGCAGCGCCTGTTGCAGCCCGTGCGCCAGCTGGTGCTCGGCGTCGTAGAGCATCGCGCGCTCCAGCGCCTGCGCGATCAGGCCGCCCAGAGCGGTCAGCACGGCCCGCTCGTCGGCGGGGAAGGCCCGCGCCTCGGGATAGGCCAGCACACAGGTGCCGACCGGCCGCCCGGACGCGATCAGCGGCAGATACGCCCACGCCGCGAAGTCGTCCGGGCTCTCCCCCCGCTCCGGGTAGAGCCGCCCCAACTGCTCCCGCGACTCGAAGAACGCGGGCACCCCGCTGCTCAGCGCCCGCATGCCCGGTGTCCGCTCCGACAGCGGCAGCCCCTCGAACCGCTCCACCACGCGCGGATCGTCGTACCCGCGATGTCCCAGCAGATGCAGCCGCCCGCCCTGCGCCGAGGCCAGCACCAGTGCCCGGCAGCCCACCGCGGGCGCCACCTCGTCCCACACCAGCTGCACCACGTCCCGCACCCCCACCGCCTCGGTCAGCGCGCCCGCCAGGCTCAGCACCTGGGAGATCGTCACCAGCCGGGACGGCCCCGCCGCCACCGGCGGGCCGGCCGGCGCCACCTCGGCCATCGGGTGCGCCCGGACGATACGCATGCTCAGCCCGGTCAGGCTCGGATACAGCCGGAACGACAGCCAGTCACCAGGCGGGCGCAGTGCCACGAACGACGTCGGCTGCTGGCTCAGCAGCGCCGCCCGGTAACGGTCCTCGTACGTCGGATCGTTCAGCCAGGGCACCGACACCCACGGCAGCGTGCCGAGCAGTTCGTCCGGGACCTTGCCGAGCAGGGTGGCCGCCGCCGGGCTGACGTAGCCGATCCGGCCGTGCAGATCCAGCGACGCCAGGCCGTACGGCAGCCGGGCCACCATCCGGGTGGCCTCCACGGAGCCCAGGGTGCCCGCCACTCCGGGGCCGGGCGCGGCGAGCAGATCGTGCTCCGGACCCAGCGGCCTGCGCTCCCGCGCGGCACGGGCGAGCCGCAGCGCCAGCCGCCCGCAGGCCGCCGTCAGCCGGTCGCGCTCCTGCCCGGACAGCTCCGGCGGATGGCTGCCGGGCCAGGTCACGAACACCGCGCCGTACACCTCGCGCTCCGTGGCCACCGGCAGCGCGGCCAGCGCGAACGGGTACGGCAGCACCACCGCGATCCGCGGATAGCGCCCCGCCATCTCCTCCTCGCCGCCCACCCAGACCAGCCGCCGCTGCCGCACCGCCTCCGCGACCGGGAGCGAGGCGCCGAGCCCGAGGCGCTCCCACGGTGCCGCGAACGCCCGCGGCAGGCCCGCGTGAACCGCCATCTCCAGGACCGGCTCGTCCCGCCTGAGCAGATACACGGCGCCGGAGTGGGCGTGCACCTCCTCCATCATCGCGGCCAGCGCGACCGACAGCACCGGCTCGCCGCCCGGTGTCCCGGCGGCCGCCGCTGCCCGCGGGGGCCGTGGCCCGTCGGACACGCCGACCACCTCCTCCTACGGCCGCGTGTCGCATCCGGGACCAGACTCCTCCGCGACGGCGCGCGGCGCACGGCGAGCGTCCGGGTTGCGCGCCCCGACCGTGGCGCGATCTGGGCGCGCCCGCCGGCCCCGGTCGCGCGGCAGGGCTTCGTCGCGCCGTGGACAGGCGCGCCGAGCGGACCGCGCCTAGATTCGATGGGGTGGCACACACCTTCGAAGAACTGGTGCAGAAGCAGCGGGCGGCCGAGGCGGCCCACGCCACGGTCGAGGACCTGCGCGAGACGTACGGCCCGCCCGCCGAACGGGGCATGACCGGCGCCCAGTCGGGCACCTACGAGACCGCCCTGCGCGCCTGGCGCGACCTCGCCCGCGATGTGCAGACCGCGGTGAGCGAGTACGCCAAGGAGACGGGCCGCCCGCGCGCCGACATCGAGGCCGAGGTGGCACGCGCCGCGGCGGACCAGGGGCGAAGACCGCCGGCGGGCTGACGGACGGCCGCGGAAAAGGCCCATGTGCGGGCTGGTATCCGTCGCCTCCTGCGGGTACACGGCGTCCATGAACACTGCCATGTACGAAGCGGCCACCGGTCGGCAGTCCTTCGGTTACGTCCTCATCCTGGTCGCCGGGGTCGTCCTGGTCGCCGGACTGATCTGGGCGTTCCGGCTGGGCTTCAAGGTACGTCAGCGCGAGCCCGCCCCGCCGCGCCCGGAGGAGCAGCCCACGCTGCCGCCGACGGGCCCGGTCCACGAGACCAGCGAGATGCGCGAGCCCCGTGATGTGCCGAAGACCGAGGACGGGAGCGAGCGGCTCACCCCGCACCAGCTCGGCAACATCCGTTCCCAGCGCGCCGACGACCAGCGGCGTCCGCGCTGGTCGCCCGGCTCCAGCGGGTCCTTCGGCGGCGGTGGCGGCGGCCGTACCTGAGCGGCCCGCGCCGCGCGGCGGCGTTTGCCCGCCGGGCCGGACGGTTACCCGTGGCAAAACGGTTCGGACCAGGTCCGCGCGGGTGCCGATGCTCCGGCCCCGCCGGCCGCAGGACGCAGAGAGTGGATGACACGACGTGATCGCGCAGACGAGCGGGAAGCCGGGCGCACCGGAGACCGAGACGGGATGGGTCCGGGCGCACAGCCGGCGGGACCGGCGGGAGCTTGGGGTGCGCACCTGTGTCCCCGCCGTCCTGGACCGCACCGGTCCCCGGCCGGGGGCGGACGGCTGTGAGGAAACCATCGTGCGTGGGGAGGACTGAGCGGACGGGACGCCAGGCGGTCGCGCCTCGCGACACACCGGCGGCTTCGGACGACGCACTGGGCCGGCCCCTCGTCCGTACGAGGGGCCGGCCCAGTGCGTCGTCCGGTGACGGCACTCGGGGTCCTCAGGCGTGCGTCTTCGCCAGCAGCTCCAGGATCTCCGCCGTCGTGCCCGTCTCGCCCAGCCGCGGGAAGATCTTCTCGACGCTGTGCGCGTGCGTCGCGGCGTCGCGGTCGGCCATCGCGTCGGTGGCCAGGGTGACGTGGTAGCCCATGGCGTAGGCGTCACGGGCGGTGGACTCCACGCCGATGCTGGTGGCGACGCCGGTCAGCACGATCTGCGTGACGCCGCGGCGGCGCAGCTGCACATCCAGGTCGGTGCCGAACAGGGCGCTCCAGTTGTGCTTGGTGACGTGGATGTCGCCCGCGTGGCCGGTCAGTTCGTCGACGATGACGTCCCAGCCCTCCGGGAGCGCCGCGCCGCCGCTCTGCTGCTCGGTGCGGCCCGGCATGACGTCGGAGAAGTCGGCGGCGAAGGACACCCGGACCAGGACGACGGGCAGGTCGCGGGCCCGGAACGCCTCGGCCAGCTCGACCGAGCGGGAGAGCACGTCGGCGGCCGAGTGCGGCTGGGTGGGGGAGCCCACGATGCCGCGCTGGAGGTCGATCACGACAAGGGCGGTACGGGGGTCGAGCGTGGTGAGCGACATGAGTCGGTCAGGCCTTTCGGGAGGTCTTGGGGCGTACGGGGTCGTACAGGGTTGTGCGCCGGCGCGCGGATGGTGCGGGCCGGGCGCGGGCTTTCCGGTGGCTACGGCTGCGACAGCCGCTGCATCAGCTCCAGGGCCGTCAGGATCGTCTGCCGTTCCTCGTCGCTGTACCGGTCCTGGAAGGCGCGCGCGAGCCACTCCTCGCGCATCTGCTTGTTGCCCTCGACACGGGACCGGCCGGCGTCGGTCAGGGTGACCAGCTGGCGGCGGCCGTCGTCCGGGTCGGGGGTGCGGCGGATCAGACCGTGCTGCTCCAGCGCGGCCAGCGTCGTGGCCATGGACTGCGGGCGCACCCCCTCGGCGGCGGCCAGTGCGCTCGCGGTGGCCGCGCCGTGCTTGCCGGCCAGGCTCAGCGCCGACTCCTGCGACGGAGTCAGGTCCGCGTCCTGGGCGACCTCGCGGATGCGGCGCCGCAGCCGGCTGAACACCACCCGCAGATCGCGCGCCGACCGGACGGCCGCCTCGGAGATGTCTTCCATGCCGTCACCCTAGGTCCATCAGGAGGAACTGTCCAGCCGGAACTGTTCAGCTTTGCCTGACGGCCTCGCGGGTACTCGTCCGGCGGCCCGCGAAGGCGGCCCGAAGGACCCCGCCGGGGCAGGCGGGTGGAGAGAGCGGTCACGGAAGGCGGCCGGAGCGGAACCGATCCGGCGGACGCGAGGAGCACGGATGAGCCCTGGGGACATGAGCGGCACCCGCGAGCGGACCGACCGTGCCGCACTGGCGGCGGCCCTGCGCGCCGAGGTGGACGGCGAGGTCCGCTTCGACGCCGGCAGCCGTGGCGCCTACGCCACCGACGGGTCCAACTACCGGCAGGTGCCGCTCGGCGTCGTCGTCCCCCGCACGGTGGAGGCGGGCGCCCGCGCGGTCTCGGTGTGCGCGCGGTTCGGGGCCCCCGTGCTGTCCCGTGGTGGCGGCACCAGCCTGGCCGGGCAGTCCACGAACACCGCCGTCGTGATCGACTGGAGCAAGTACTGCACCGGCCTGATCAGCGTGGACACCGAACGGCGCACCTGTGTGGTGGAGCCCGGTATCGTCCTCGACGAACTCAACGCCCAGCTCGCCCGGCACAAGCTCCAGTTCGGGCCCAAGCCGTCCACCCACAGCCACTGCGCGCTCGGCGGCATGATCGGCAACAACTCCTGCGGAGCCTCCGCCCAGGCCTACGGCAAGACCGTCGACAACGTCCGGCGCCTGGAGATCCTCACCTACGACGGCACACGCGCCTGGGTCGGCCCCACCCCTCCCGCCGAACGGGCCCGGATCATCGCCGGCGGCGGCCGGCTCGCCGAGATCTACACCGGCCTCGACCGCATCGCCACCGACTACCTGGCCGACATCCGCCGCGGCTACCCGAAGATCCCGCGCCGCGTCTCCGGCTACAACCTCGACTCGCTGCTGCCCGAGAACGGCTTCGACGTGGCCAAGGCGCTCGTCGGCAGCGAGGGCACCCTCGTGACCGTGCTGCGCGCCGAACTCGACCTGGTGCCGGTGCCGCCGTACCAGTCGCTGCTCGTCCTCGGCTACGACGACATCTGCGCCGCCGCCGACGACGTCCCCCGTCTCCTGGAGCACTGCTCGCCCACCCAGCTGGAGGCCCTGGACGGGCGCATGGCCCAGCTGATGCGCGAGGAAGGCGCCTACCTCGACTCCCTCGACGTCCTTCCCGAGGGCGACAGCTGGCTGATGGTCCAGTACAGCGGCCACAGCCAGGAGGACGTCGACGAACAGGCGCACGCCCTGCTGGCCGCCGTCGGCCGCGACGCGCACGACCCCGCCGTCGCCTTCTCCGACGACCCCGAGCGCGAGCAGAAGATGCTCAGGGCCCGCGAGGCCGGGCTCGGCGTCACCGCACGCCCGCCGGACGGCCGCGAGACCTGGGAGGGCTGGGAGGACTCCGCCGTACCGCCCGAACGCCTCGGCGACTATCTGCGCGACCTCAAGAAGCTGTTCGAGGAGTTCGACTACGACCACCCGTCCCTGTACGGCCACTTCGGGCAGGGCTGTGTGCACACCCGTATCCCCTTCGACCTGAGGGCCGCCGAGGGCGTCGCGGACTTCCGCCGCTTCCTGGAGCGCGCCGCCGACCTCGTGGCCTCCTACGGTGGCTCGCTCTCCGGCGAGCACGGCGACGGGCAGGCCCGCGGCGAACTGCTCACCCGCATGTTCGGTGCGCGACTGGTCGGCGCCTTCGGCGAGTTGAAGGACCTCTTCGACCCGGACGACCGGATGAATCCGGGCAAGGTGGTGCGCCCCCAGCCGGTCGACGGGCAGTTGCGCCTCGGCGCCGACTGGCGCCCGGACAGCCCCGAGACCCGCTTCGGCTTCCCCGACGACGAGCACTCCTTCACGCGCGCGGTGCTGCGCTGCGTCGGCATCGGCAACTGCCGCAGCCACTCCGGAGGGGTCATGTGCCCCTCGTACCGGGCCACTCGGGAGGAGGAGCACTCCACGCGCGGGCGGGCCCGGCTGCTGTTCGAGATGCTCAACGGGCACGCCGACTCCGCCGTCAAGGACGGCTGGCGCTCCACCGCCGTCCACGACGCCCTCGATCTGTGCCTCGCCTGCAAGGGCTGCAAGTCGGACTGCCCGACCGGCGTCGACATGGCCACCCTCAAGGCCGAGTTCCTCTCCCACCACTACGAGGGCCGCCTCCGGCCCGCCGCGCACTACGCGCTGGGGTGGCTGCCGCTGTGGGCCCGGCTGTCCCGCCTCGCGCCGTTGCTGGTCAACTCCGCGCTGCACGCGCCCGGTCTGGCCCGCGCGGGCAAGCTGCTGGCCGGGGTGGACGGTTCCCGTGCGGCGCCGGTGTTCGCCGAGGAGTCCTTCGTGCAGTGGTGGCGCGCCCGCGGAGGGGAGTCTCCGGACCCGGCCGACCCGCGCACCGTCCTGCTGTGGCCGGACACCTTCACCACCTACTTCCACCCCGCGATCGGCCGCGCGGCCGTCCGGGTCCTGGAGGACGCCGGATTCCGGGTCGCCGTGCCCACCGAACCGGTGTGCTGCGGCCTGACCTGGATCTCCACCGGCCAACTCGACACCGCGAAACGGGTGCTGCGGCGCACCCTCGGCGTGCTCGCGCCCTATCTGGAGGCCGGCACCCCGGTGATCGGGCTCGAACCCTCCTGTGCCGCCGTCTTCCGCTCCGACGCCCCCGAACTGCTCCCGGCCGACCAGGACGTCCAGCGGCTCGCCGGGCAGTTCCGCACCTTCGCCGAACAGCTCGTCCACCACGCCCCGGACGGCTGGCAGCCGCCCGGACTCGCCCGCCAGGCCGTCGTACAGACCCACTGCCACCAGCACGCCGTCCTCAAGGACGACGCCGACCGCGAACTCATGCGCCAAGCCCACCTCGACGCCGACGTGCTGGACGAGGGCTGCTGCGGGCTGGCCGGGAACTTCGGCTTCGAACGCGGCCACCACGAGGTGTCCATGGCCGTCGCCGAACAGGGCGTGCTGCCCGCGGTGCGGGGCGCCGCGCCCGGCAGCCTGGTCCTCGCCGACGGCTTCAGCTGCCGCACCCAGATCGAGGAGGGCGGCACCGGCCGGCGCGCGCTGCACCTCGCCGAGGCCCTGGCGTCCGCCCTCGACGGGAATCTGCCGAGCGAGCGACCCGAACGCCTGGCCGACCGGCCGTCCCCGCCGTCCCGCGCCGCCCGCTGGGCGACCGCCGCCCTGCCCGCTGCCGTCGCCCTGCCCGCGGGCGCCGCGCTCGCCCGGCGCCTGCTGCGGCGCCGCGCCTGAGGAGCCCGCATGAGCGACCGGCCGACCATCGACGCCCTCGACACCGCCGTCTACACCGTGCCCACCGACACGCCCGAGGCGGACGGCACCCTCGCCTGGGACCGCACCACCCTCGTCCTGGTCACCGCCCGCAGCGGCACCACCACCGGACTCGGCTACACCTACGCGCCCGCCGCCACCGCCGGCCTGGTGCGCGAGGTGCTCGCCGGCACCGTCACCGGACGCCCGGCCCTCGATGTGCCGCGCGCCAACGAGGAGATGCTGCGGGCCGTGCGCAACGCCGGACTGCCCGGTGTGGCCGCGCAGGCGATCTCCGCCGCGGACATCGCCCTGTGGGACCTCAAGGCCCGCCTCCTCGGCCTGCCCCTCGTCCACCTGCTCGGAGCCGCCCGCGAGGAGGTGCCGGTCTACGGCAGCGGCGGCTTCACCACCTACGACGCCGAGCGGCAGGACCGCCAACTCCGCTCCTGGACGCAGGAGTCGGGCATCCCCCGCGTGAAGATCAAGATCGGGGAGTCCTGGGGGCGCCGTACCGACCGCGACCTCGAACGCGTCGACCGGGCCCGAGCCACCATCGGCGACGCGGCGGAGCTGTACGTCGACGCCAACGGCGCCTACACCGGCGGCCAGGCCCGGCGCCTGGCGGGCCCCCTCGCCGCGGCGGGCGTCACCTGGTTCGAGGAGCCCGTCTCCTCCGACCATCTCACCACCCTCGCCGACCTGCGCCACCGGCTCCCCATGGACGTCACGGCCGGCGAATACGGCTACACGCTGCCGTACTTCGCGCATCTGATCGACGCCGGGGCCGTCGACTGCCTCCAGGCCGACGTCACCCGCTGCGGCGGCATCACCGTCTGGCTGCGCGCCGCCGCGCTCGCCCACGCGCACGGCATCGACATCTCCGGCCACTGCGCGCCGGCCGCTCACGCCCACGCCGCCGCCGCAGCGCCGGGCCTGCGCCATCTGGAGTGGTTCCACGACCACGTCCGCATCGAGCGGCTGATCTTCGACGGCGTCCCCGATCCGAGCGGCGGAACCATCACTCCGGGCGCCGACGGGGCACCCGGACTGGGACTGTCCCTCGCGACGGAGCGCGCGGAGCCGTACCGGGTGACGTGAACCCGCCGACAGTGAACCCACCGACCAGGAAAGGGAGTCGAACGCCATGCCTACGACCGTCGTGATCACCGGCGCCAGTGCCGGGATCGGCCGTGCCACCGCCCGCCGCTACGGCCGGCGCGGGGCCAATGTCGTCCTGGTCGCACGCGGCGAGGGCGGCCTCGGGGCGGCAGCCGACGAGGTCGCGGCGCTCGGCGGCCACCCCCTCGTCCAGCCCGCCGACATGGCCGACCCGGCCCAGGCGGAGGCCGTCGCGGAAGCCGCCGAGCGGGAGTTCGGCCCCATCGACGTGTGGATCAACTGCGCCTTCGCCTCCGTGTTCGGGCCCTTCGACCAGATCACCCCGGACGAGTACCGGCGCATCACCGAGGTGACCTACCTGGGCTTCGTCAACGGCACCCGCGCCGCCCTCGCCCGGATGCTGCCGCGCGACCGGGGCACCATCGTGCAGGTCGGCTCCGCGCTCGGCGAACGCTCGATCCCGCTGCAATCGGCGTACTGCGGCGCCAAGCACGCCATCAACGGCTTCACCTCCTCGCTGCGCACCGAACTGCTGCACCGCGGCAGCCGGGTGCACGTCACCATCGCCCAGATGCCCGCCGTCAACACCCCGCAGTTCGACTGGGTACGCTCCCGGCTGGACCGCCACCCCATGCCGGTCCCGCCGATCTACCAGCCGGAGGTCGCCGCCCGCGGCGTCGTGTACGCGGCCGACCACCCCCGGCGCAAGCAGTACTACATCGGGGCCTCCACCGTCGCCACCATCTGGGCGAACCGCCTTTTCCCGGCCCTCCTCGACCGCTACCTGGCCCGCACGGGCTACGACTCCCAGCAGACGACGCGCATCCCGCCCACCGGCGAGGACAACCTCTTCACCCCCGTCGACCGCGGCCCCGCCGCCGACCGGGGCGCGCACGGCGCGTTCGACGACAGCGCACACGCCCACTCCTGGCAGGAGGCGCTGGTCCGGCATCCCGCCGGCACGGCCCTCGGCGCGGGCGCGGCGGCCCTCGCCGCCGTCGCGGGCCTGCGTCGTCTGACCCGCTCGGCGGCCTAGGCTGAGGCCGTGCGTCTCCTGCTCGTGTCCGACACCCATCTGCCCAAGCGCGCCAAGCGGCTCCCGGACGGGCTGCTGGACGAACTCCCGCGCGCGGACGTCGTGGTGCACGCCGGGGACTGGGTGGACGCCGCCACCCTCGATCTGCTGGAGCGCCGCAGCCGCCGGCTGATCGGCGTGTACGGCAACAACGACGGGCCCGAACTGCGCGCCCGGCTGCCCGAGGTGGCGTACGCCGAACTGGGCGGGCTGCGCTTCGGGGTGGTGCACGAGACCGGGTCCGCGCAGGGCCGCGAGGCCCGCTGCGCCGCCCGCTTCCCCGACCTCGACGTGCTGGTGTTCGGGCACAGCCACATCCCCTGGGACACCACCGCCCCCGGCGGCCTGCGGCTGCTCAACCCCGGCTCGCCCACCGACCGCCGCCGCCAGCCGTACTGCACCTATATGACGGCCGAGGCGGCGGACGGGGCGCTCACCGAGGTGACCCTGCACCGGCTGCCGCGACGGTAGTACGGCGTGCGGTCACGGGAGCCGACGCTCGGCCCGCGCCCCCGGACCCGCACCACCCTCCGTCCCCGGAGCCGCCCCGGCCGCCGCGCCGCGCACCACCGCCGCGAGCCGTTCCATCGCCGCCAGGCTGTGCCCCGCCACGAACGCGTCCACGCTCGGCAGCGCCGCCGCCATCCCCGCGGCCGTCGGCGCGTAACCCGGCCGTGCCTTGCGGGGGTTGGCCCAGATCACCCGGTGCGCCAGCGCGTGCAGCCGGCGCATCTGGGCGCCCAGCAGCGCGGGATCGTCGCGCTCCCAGCCGTCGGAGAGCAGCACGACGACCGCGCCGCGCGCCATGCCCCGCTGTCCCCAGCGGTTCAGGAACTCGCGCAGCAGCTCGCCCAGCCGGGTGCCGCCCCGCCAGTCGGGCACCGCCGCCGCGACCGCCGCCATCGCCGCGTCGGGGTCCCGCGGGGACAGCTCGCGCGTCACCCGAGTCAGACGCGTGCCGATCGTGAAGACCTCCGTACGGCCGCCCCGCGCCGCCGCGTGGGCGAAGCGCAGCAGCGCGTCCGCGTACGGCGCCATCGAACCGCTCACATCGACCAGCAGCACCACCCGGCGCGGCCGGTCCACACGGGCGTGCCGGCGCAGCCGGGCCGGTTCGCCGCCGCGCCGCAGCAGTTCGCGCACGGTACGGCGGGGATCCACCGCCCCGCGCCGCGCAGACCGCCGCCGCGCGGAGCGCCGGGCCTCGCCGCGCAGCGCGAACGCGGCCAGCAGACGGTGGAGTTGAGCGCGCTCGGCGGCGTCCAGCGCGGCGATGTCACGGTGCCGCAGCACCTCGGTGGAGCTGGCCAGCGCCGCGGCGGGCGGGCCCACCGGATCGCGTTCGCCCCCGGCACGGCCACCGCTCGTCATGTCCCGCGCGCGCAGCCGGGGCCGGGGCGGGGCGGGAGTGCGCACCGCCGGCGGCGCGGGGGACGCCTCGGCGGGACCGAAGTAGGCGGCGAACACCCGCTCGTAGCGCTCCAGATCGTCCGGCGAGCCGCACAGCGTCGCCCGCCCCGCCGCGCGCACCTCCGCCCGCACTCCGGGCCGCAGCACGGACACCGCCCGCAGGAAGGCGTACACCCGCTCGGTGCTCGCGTCGACCCCCGCCGCGCGCAACGCCCGTACGAAGCCGAGCAGTACGGCGTCCGCCCCGGCGAGCCCGGCCTCTGCTGCCCCGGCCATGCGGCTCACCCGTCCCGCGCCGCCAGCACCGCTGCCAGGTCGAGCCCTCTCGCCCGGTCCGTGTCCTCCCGGTACTTCAGGACCGAACCCAGCGTGGCGACGGCGAGTTCGGCGTCGACCTCGCTCGCGCCCAGGGCGTCCAGCGCCTCGGCCCAGTCGATGGTCTCCGCGACACCCGGCGGTTTCACCAGGTCCGCGCCGCGCAACGCCTGGACGAGCGCCGTCACCTGTTCGGCGAGCCGCACCGACACCGACGGCAACCGGCGCCGCACGATCGCCAGTTCGCGGGCGAAGCCGGGATGGTCGAACCAGTGGTACAGGCACCGCCGCTTCAGCGCGTCGTGCACCTCACGGGTCCGGTTGGAGGTGAGGACGACCACCGGCGGCACCTCGGCCCGCAGCGTGCCCAGTTCCGGGATGGTCACCGCGTACTCGGACAGCAGCTCCAGCAGGAACGCCTCGAACTCGTCGTCGGCCCGGTCGATCTCGTCCACCAGCAGTACCGACGGCTGAGTCTGGAGGGCCTGGAGCAGCGGCCGGGCGACGAGGAACCGCCGGTCGTACAGCTCGCCCTCCAGCCGCTCCGCGTCCCTGACACCGGCCGCCTCCGCCGCGCGCAGATGCAGCAGCTGACGCGGGAAGTCCCAGTCGTACAGGGCCTGCGAGGCGTCGATGCCCTCATGGCACTGCAACCGGATCAGCGGCGCGTCGAGCGCTTCGGCGAGGGCGGCGGCGAGCGCGGTCTTGCCGACGCCCGCGTCGCCCTCGCAGAACAGCGGCCGGTGCAGTCTCAGCGCCAGGTAGCAGGTGACGGCCAGCCCCTCGTCGACGAGGTACCCCGTCTCCTCCAGGCGGGCCCGCACCTGGTCCGGGCCGTCCATCCGGCTGATCGGCGCTCACCCCATCCCGGCGGCCGTCAGCACCGCCCGCCTGGTCAGCACCTGTGCCAGATGCGTCCGGTAGTCGGGCGAGGCCGAGGCGTCCTGCCCCGGCTGGGTGCCCTCGGCCGCCGACCGCGCGGCCCGCGCCACCGCGTCCGGCCCGTCGGCCCCGGCCAGCGCCGCCTCCGCCGCCCTCGCCCGCAGCGGGGTCGCGCCCATGTTGGTCAGGCCGACCCGTGCCTCGGCGATGTGCCCGTCCGCACGGCGCACCATGGCGGCGATCCCCACGATCGCCCAGGACTGCGCCACCCGGTGGAACTTCTCGTAGTGGAAGCCCCAGCCGTCCGCCTTCGGCACCCGCACCTCGGTCAGCAACTCGTCTGGAGAGAGCGCCGTTTGGAGGTAGTCGACGAAGAAATCCCGTGCCGCGATGGCGCGTCGGCCGTCCGGGCCCGCCGCGATCAGTTCGGCGTCCAGCGCCAGCGCCACCGCGGGCAGATCGCCCGCTGGGTCGGCATGCGCCAGCGAACCGCCGAGCGTGCCCCGGTGCCGTACCGCCGGATCGGCGACGGTCGCCGTGGCGGCCGCCAGCAGGCCGGCGTGGCGGCGCACCAGCGGATCGCGGATCACCTCGTGGTGGGTGGTGAGCGCGCCGATCACCAGGGTGTCGCCGTCCTCGCGCACCCCCGTGAGACCGGGGAGGCGCCCCACGTCCACGACGAGTTCGGGGAAGGCGAGGCGCAGCCGCAGCAGCGGCAGCAGGCTCTGCCCGCCGGCCAGCACCTTCGCCTCGTCGCCCGCCTCACCGAGCAGCCGCACCGCCTCCTCGACGGTCTCGGGGCGGGCGTACTCGAACGCCGGGGGAATCATGCCGTCGCCTCCCTCACCGCGCGCCACACCCGCTCCGGGGTGCAGGGCATCCGTACGTCGTCGACGCCCAGCGGCCGCAGCGCGTCCACGACGGCGTTGACCACGGCGGGCGTCGAGGCGATCGTGCCTGCCTCGCCGACGCCCTTCACCCCGAGCGCGTTGGACGACGCCGGGGTCTCGGTCCGGTCGGTGACGAACTCCGGCAGATCGGGGGCCGAGGGCACGAGATAGTCGGCCATGCTGCCGGAGACCAGGTTGCCCTCGTCGTCGTAGACGGCCTCCTCGTACAGCGCCTGCGCGATGCCCTGTGCCAGCCCGCCGTGCACCTGCCCCTCCACGATCATCGGATTGACCACATGGCCGACGTCGTCCACACAGACGTACGACCTGATCCGTGTCCGCCCGGTCTCCGTGTCGACCTCGACCGCGCACAGATGGGTGCCGTGCGGGAAGGAGAAGTTCTCCGGGTCGACCACGTGCTCGGCGTTGATGGAGGGTTCCACCCCGTCGGGCAGATCGTGGTTGGTGAACGCCTCGAAGGCGATCTCCTGGATGGACTTGCGCGCCTCCGGAGAACCCTTCACGGAGAAGACGCCCTCCCGGAACTCCAGGTCCTGTTCGCTCGCCTCCAGCAGATGCGCGGCCACCTTGCGCGCCTTGTCGACCACGGTGGTCGCCGCCCGGTGCACCGCCTCGCCGCCCACGGCCAGCGAGCGCGAGCCGTAGGTGTCCATGCCCTGCGGGGAGGACTTGGTGTCGCCGTGCAGCACCTCGACGTCCTCGAACGGCACGCCGAGCACGTCCGCCGCGATCTGGCTCCAGCAGGTCTCGTGGCCCTGCCCGTGCGGGCTGGTCCCGGTGACCACCTCGACCTTGCCGGTGGGCAGCATCCGGATGCTCGCCGCCTCCCAGCCGCCCGCGCCGTACCTGAGGTCGCGCAGCACCCGGCTCGGCGCCAGACCGCACATCTCCGTGAACGTCGACACGCCGATGCCGAGGCGCACCGGATCGCCGCGCTCGGCGCGCTCGCGCTGCTCGGCGCGGAGCGCGTCGTAGCCGAACAGGGCGAGCGCCTTCGCGGTGGCTGCCTCGTAGTCGCCGCTGTCGTAGGTCAGCCCGGCGATCGTGGTGTACGGGAACTCCTCGTGCCGGATCCAGTTGCGGCGCCGCAACTCCACCGGGTCCAGGCCGAGTTCGGCGGCCAGCTCGTCCATGATCCGCTCGATCGCGAACGTCGCCTCCGGACGGCCGGCGCCCCGGTAGGCGTCGGTGGGCGTGCGCGTCGTGAAGACACCGGTGCAGGTGAACTCGTAGGAGTCCATCTTGTAGATCGCCGGGTACATGAACGCGCCCAGGATCGGGATGCCCGGTGTGACCAGCATCAGATAGGCGCCCATGTCCGCGATCAGGTCCACCTTCAGGCCGAGCAGCCGGCCCTCGCGGGTGGCCGCGACCTCGATGTCCTGGATCATGCCGCGCCCGTGGTGGGTGGCGAGATAGCCCTCGGAGCGGGACTCGGTCCACTTCACCGGCCGCCCCAGCCTGCGGGCGACCGCGAGGGCCAGGGCCTCCTCGCCGTACACCTGGAGCTTGGAGCCGAAGCCGCCGCCGACGTCCGGGGCGATCACCCGCAGTTTGTGCTCCGGGATGCCGGTGACCGTGGCGAGCATGATCCGCAGGATGTGCGGGATCTGGGTGGCCGAGTACACGGTGTACTCGCCGGAGGCGGCGAGCGGGGTGACCACGACCGCGCGCGGCTCCATCGCGTTGGGGATGAGCCGCTGCTGGTGGTAGCGCCGCTTCACCGTCACCTCGGCGCGCCCGCGCACCGCCTCGAAGCTCTCGCCCGTGGCCAGCGGCCAGGTGTAGCAGCGGTTGGTGCCCTTGTCGGCGTGGACCAGCGGGGCGCCCTCGGCGAGCGCCGCCTCCAGGTCGAGGACCGGGGGCAGCGGCTCGTAGTCGACCTCGACGGCCTCCAGCGCGTCGGCCGCCGCGTACCGGTCGCGGGCCACGACGACCGCCACCGGGTCGCCCGCGTAGCGGACCTCCTCCACCGCGATCGGTGGATGGTCGGGCAGCACGATGTCCTCGGTCACCGGCCACGCGCAGGGCAGCGAGCCGAGTTCCCCGGCGAGGTCCGCGCCGCTGAACGCGGCGAGCACGCCGGGGCGTTCGAGCGCCGGGGCGACATCGACACGGGTGATGCGGGCGTGCGCCATCGGGCTGCGCAGGATGGCCAGGTGCAGCAGCCCGGCGACCTGGATGTTGTCGGTCCAGGTGGTCTGGCCGGTGAGCAGCCGGGCGTCCTCCTTGCGCAGCCGGGACCGGCCGACCTCCCGCCCCGTGCCGACCTCGCCCGCCACGGCCTGATCGGTCATGCCCCGACCTCCTCGCCGACCTGCGCTCCGGACGGGGTCTCGGCCCGCGCCCCGGAGCCGTCCTGCTGTCCGGCGGCGGCGAGCACCGCGCGGACGATGTTCTGGTAACCGGTGCAGCGGCAGAGATTGCCCTCCAGGGCGTCGCGCACCTCCCCGGAGGTGGGGTGCGGGTTCTCCCGCAGGAGGTCCCGCGCCGCCATGATCATGCCGGGGGTGCAGTAGCCGCACTGGAGGCCGTGCTGCTCGTGGAACGCGCGCTGGAGCGCCGTCCACTCGCCGTCCCTCGCCAGCCCCTGCACGGTCGTCACCGCGCAGCCGTCCGCCTGGACGGCCAGCACCGAGCAGCTCTTGACGGTCGCGCCGTCCAGGTCGACCGTGCACGCCCCGCAGCTGGAGGTGTCGCAGCCGATCGGGGTGCCGGTCAGACCGAGGCGGTCGCGCAGATAGTGGGCGAGGAGCAGCCGGGGCTCCACGTCGTCCTCGTAGACCGTGCCGTCCACGTTCACCTTGATGTGGGTCATGCGCCCTCCAGACCGTGCGGGCAGGAGTCGACCATCAGCCGGTCCGGCGTGATGCAGGTCACTCTTTGGCCGATGTAGGTCACTCTATGGCCGGGGTGCGGGCCCGGCGAGCGCTGCGGTCGCCGCGGCCCGGATTCGTCGAATGCCGGCCCATCGCCTGGCGGGGAGTGCTTCGATGCGCACACGGAACACGACGCTCCGTCGCCCCGAGTCACTCCCTTCGGCGCGCGGGATCCGGCGGGAACTGGTCTGCTGGGAAAGGGCCGGGCCGCCGTAGCCTTGCCCGTCCCGGCGCGCGGCCGCCGTCGCACGCGCTGCCGGGACCGGCCGCCCACCGTCGCTCGCGCAACCCTTCCGCGGAGAGATTCATGAGTAGCTATCGAGTCGCCCAGGTCACCGCAGCCAACGGCACGTTCGAGCTGGCAGAGCGCGAGGTGCCGAGCCCTGGCCCCGGCCATGTGCGGATCGCCGTCGAGGCGTGCGGCATCTGCCACAGCGACGCCCTCTTCGTCGGCGCCGCGGTGCCCGGCATCACCTTCCCGGAGGTGCCCGGACACGAGATCGCCGGGCGGATCGCCGAGCTGGGGGAGAGGGCGGCCGACCGCGGCTGGCAGGTCGGCGACCGGGTGGCCGTGGGCTGGTTCGGCGGCAGCTGCGGCTACTGCCGGGCCTGCCGCGAGGGCGACTTCATCGTGTGCGAGCGCCTCAAGGTGCCGGGCTGGGCCTACGACGGCGGCTTCGGCGAGCAGGTGATCGCGCCCGTCGACGCCCTGGCCCGGATCCCGGACGCGCTCGCCGCGAGCGACGCGGGACCGCTGGCCTGCGCGGGCGTCACCACCTTCAACGGGCTGCGGCGCAGCGCGGGGCGGCCCGGTGACCTGGTCGCGGTGCTCGGCCTCGGCGGGCTCGGGCACCTCGGCGTGCAGTACGCGGCCGCGATGGGCTTCGAGACGGTCGCGATCGCCCGCGGCCCCCAGAAGGCCGACTTCGCCAAGCAACTCGGCGCCCACCACTACATCGACAGCACCGCCGCCACCCCGGTGGCCGAGGCGCTTCAGTCCCTCGGCGGCGCCAAGGTCGTCCTCGCCACCGCCGGCAACTCCGAGGCCATCGCCGCGACGGTGGACGGCCTGCTCCACCGCGGCGAACTGGTCGTCATCGGCGCGGACGTCGCCCCTCTCGGCATCAACCCGAACCAGCTCCTGATGGCCGCCCGCGTGGTCCGCGGCCACCCCTCCGGGACCGCGCGGGACGTCGAGGACACCATGGCCTTCAGCGTCCTGCACGGCATCCGCCCGATGACGGAGAAGGTCCCGCTGGCGGAGGCGGACGCGGCGTACCGGAAGATGATGGCCGGGAACGCGAGGTTCAGGATGGTGCTGGCGGAGGGGTGAGCCGGGGGAGCGGGGGAGTCGGCACGGGAGTGCGGGGCAGGTCGGGTACGGCCCCCGCCCCCGCCGGGCGCCGCCGGGACGGACCGAGCCGCGTCAGGCGGAGCCGCGTACGGCCGGGGCGGTCGAGCCCCGGACGGTGCGGCCGAGTGGGACCGGGAGGCCAAGTCCCGTGCGGGGCGGCCGTGTACGACCGGGTGGTCGACCCGCGTGCGGGCGACCGCCTGCGACCGGGAGGTCAAGTCCCGACGGGGCGACCGCGTTTGACCGGGCGGTCGACTCGCGTACGGAGCGACCGCATCGGCCGCGCGTTGAACTTCCGTACGTGCGAGCCGCGTACGGCCGGTGCGGCCGGGCCCCGCGGCCGGGCGAGGCGTGACCGCCCCGCCCGCCTTCGTCAGGCCGCCTCACGTCCCCCTGCGGCCCGCTCCGCCGCCGTCACCGTCTGCTCCAGCAGCGTGGCGATCGTCATCGGGCCGACGCCGCCCGGCACCGGGGTGATCAGCGAGGCCCGTTCGACGGCCGAGTCGAAGTCGACGTCGCCGACGTTCCCGGCGTTGTAGCCCGCGTCGATCACGACCGCGCCGGGCTTGATGTCCTGGCCGCGCAGCAGCCGGGGCCGGCCGACCGCGGCGACGACGATGTCGGCCTCGCGGACCGCCGCCGACAGATCACGGGTGCGCGAGTGGCAGTACGTCACCGTCGCGTCCCTGGCCAGCAGCAGCATGCCCACCGGCTTGCCGAGGATCGCGCTGCGGCCCACCACCACGGCCCGCTTGCCGGCCGGATCGACGCCGTACTCGTCCAGCAGCCGCAGGATGCCGCCCGGCGTGCAGGACACGAAGCCCGGCAGACCGAAGCTCATGGTGGCGAAGGAGGCGAAGGTGACCCCGTCGACGTCCTTTTCGGGCGCGATCGCCTCGAACGCCGCCCGCTCGTCGACGTGGTCGCCCACCGGGTGCTGGAGCAGGATTCCGTGCACCGCCGGATCGGCCGACAACTCCCGCAGCGTGCCCACCAGTTCGGCGGTGCTCGTCTGCGCGGGCAGGGCCACGTGCCGGGAGGTGATGCCGGCCTTGCGGCAGCGGTTCTGCTTCATCCGCACGTACGTCACGGACGCCGGGTCCTCGCCGACCAGCACGGTCGCGAGACACGGCGTGACACCGGTCCGTGCGGTGAGCTGCTCCGCCCTGCGCGCGGTATCCCCGACGATGCGGCGGGCGAGGGCGGTTCCGTCCATGAGACGGGCCTGGGTCATACGGCACACTCCTGAGCTGGATCGATCCGACTCGCCCAGGCGCGCGGCAACCACGAAGGGCCGCTCCCCGGTGGTACTCCACCTCAGCGCCAGTCACGGCCCGCGTACAGCGTAACGGAGGGGAGGACGCGGCCGAGGACCGGGCGCCACGCCTTCGCGGTACCGGGGGGCCCGCCGGACCGGGGTGGCTCAGCGCGACCGGCCGTGCCGCACCAGCCGGACGCGCGGCGACCGCGGCACCGCGACCCGCGGACGCCCCCGCACCGCCCTCAGCACCGACCGCAACACCGCCGTCGCCACCGGGACAGCCGCCCCCGAGACCGGCCCGCGGCGCCGGGGCCGCGCCCGGCCCACCCCCGCGCGGGCCGAGAAGGTCCAGGTCAGCCGGGAGCTGACCTGGACCCGTGCGAACCTCCTGGCTACTCGTCCCATGCCTGGATCAGGATCTGCTCGGCGATCTTCCCGTCCCGCAAGGTGATCATCGACTCGGCGAGGACGCGGGTGCCGTCGCCGTACTGGCAGGTCTCGGTGAACGCGGCGTGGTCGCCCTGCACCACACACCGGTCCAGCTTGTGGATCATGTCGCGGCGGTAGATGTCGTCGAGCATCTCGGCGATCTCGCCGCGGCCGTGCACGATCTTCGGGTGGCTGGGCTGGCTGTCGCGGTCGACGATGCGGATCTCCGCGTCGTCCGCGTACAGGGACAGCAGCGTGTTCCCGGTGTTCCCCTCGATGCCCCGGCGCAGTGTCTCGACGTCGAAGGCGGAGCCTGTCGCGGTGCCCATGGTGACCTCCTTCAGGCGCTCGCGGCCCGGCGCGCGGCGGACCGTACGGCCCCGTCTTCGAGCGTCCTCCGGCCCGGCGGCCCCGGCAAGCGCACGGGACGCGCTCCGCCTCACGAGTGAGCGCGGGCCGCCACCCGTGTCCGGCCGGACGCCCCGGCCGTTGCTGAAAGCATGATCTCAACACGCCGTATCGTCGCCGCCCTCGGTCTCGCCGCTGGGGTCACGGGCCTGGCCGCGCCCCTCGCCAACGCGGCCGACGCGAGCGCCACGCACACCGGGCAGATCAACCCCATGACCGTGCTCGACACGCTCACCACCGGCAACATCCCCGCCGAGCAGCGGGCGCAGCTGCCCTCGACCTCCGAGCAGCTCAAGGCCCTGAACCAGATCAGCCGGCTGGAACAGCTCAGCGAGCTGCACCAGGTCACCGACATCGTGGCGCCGGTGACGGGCCTGGTGCCGGCCGTCGGCTGAGCCGACCCGCGACGCGGGGCGCCGACCCGCCGGAGGCCGACCCGTAGTGCCGCAGCCGAGGGCAGGCTGGGAGCCGAGGCGTCACTCCGCTACCGAGGCGTCATCCCCGGCATCGAGGCGCGTCGTCCCCGGCACCGAGGTGTCACGCCGGGGCGCCGCGCAGTCGCGGCCCGCCGCCCGTGTTCAGCACCGCCCAGTCCCGCGCCACGGCGTACGCCGGGCCGGGGGCGGTGCCGGGCGGCAGGCCGGCCGCGAGCGTCCGGACCAGCGCGTCCGCCGGGCCCAACTCCAGCCAGACACGCACCCCGTCCCGGTGCAGCAGGGCCGCCAACTCCGTGAACCGCCGGGTCCGCGGGCCCGGCAGCCAGAACCCCGGCTCGGCGGTCTCGGCGCCGACCGGACGGCCGGTCACATCGGAGACGAGGGGGAGCCGCGGCGGGCTCGGATGGAGGGTGGCGAGCGTACGGCCGTAGGCGGCGCGGAGCGTCCGCGGCGCCGCCTCCTGCGGGGCGCCGTCCAGCAGCCGGGCCAGTGTGCCGACCGCGTGGCAGGCGTCCGCGAGCGAGAAGACCCCGGCGGCGTACGCGGCGGCCATCCGCCCGGCCCCGAGCCCGAACAGCACATCGGGCCGTGCGCCCCAGCTGAGCAGCAGCCGGTACTGCGCCACCTGGAGAGCGAAAAGCGCCGGCCCGGCATACGCCGCCCGGCCCAGCAGCGCCGCGGTCCGGGAGCCGGGGTCCGCGGACATCACGCATTTCAACGGCAGTTCGAGATACGGGTCCAGACGCGCGCACAGCTCGTCCAGCGACTCGGCGAACAGCGGGAAAGCCGCCGCGAGTTCACGTTCCGTTCCACGGCGCGGCGAGGCACCGGCCGAGAACAGGAATGCGGTACGTCCCTTACGGCCATCAGCGAGCATCCCTCCATGAAGACACGGCCGGGTAAGCACCCGGACCGGCCGGACTCCCGCGGCGCGCAAAGGGATTGCCATCAGCGAACGTAGCCCTCCGGTCCGATTCTTGCGCAATTCATAAGCGTCCCGCGGGCCGCGCGGGACACGGATACCGGGAGCCGGTGCGCCCGTGGTCCCGCGGTGCCGGAGGTGCGGGAGGGGGCCCCGGCCGGCGCCCCGCCGTCGTCCGCGCGCTGCCGCCGCTGCCCGCCGGGGGAAACATCCACGATCCTCGCCGTGGCCCGCTCCGCCGCCCATCGCGCGCGCGTAGGGTCTGCACCGTAAGCACTCGATGGAAGGAACCAGAGCATGGCGCAGGAAGTACGCGGCGTGATCGCACCGGGCAGGAACGAGCCCGTACGAGTCGAGACGATCGTGGTGCCCGATCCCGGTCCGGGCGAGGCCGTCGTACGCGTCCAGGCCTGCGGTGTCTGCCACACCGACCTGCACTACAAGCAGGGCGGCATCTCCGACGACTACCCCTTCCTCCTCGGCCATGAGGCCGCCGGTGTGGTGGAGTCGGTCGGCGACGGTGTCACCGAGGTCGCGCCCGGCGACTTCGTCATCCTCAACTGGCGTGCCGTGTGCGGCAACTGCCGGGCCTGTCGGCGCGGCCGCCCCTGGTACTGCTTCGACACCCACAACGCCAAGCAGAAGATGACCCTCGCCGCCACCGGCCAGGAACTCTCCCCGGCCCTCGGTATCGGCGCCTTCGCCGAGAAGACCCTCGTCGCCGCCGGCCAGTGCACCAAGGTCGACCCGTCCGTCTCCCCGGCGGTCGCCGGCCTCCTCGGCTGCGGCGTGATGGCCGGCATCGGCGCCGCCATCAACACCGGCAACGTCGGCCGGGGCGACTCGGTCGCCGTCATCGGCTGCGGCGGCGTCGGCGACGCGGCCATCGCCGGAGCCGAACTGGCCGGCGCGGCGAAGATCATCGCCGTGGACATCGACGACCGCAAACTGGAGAAGGCCCGCACCCTGGGCGCCACCCACACGGTCAACTCCACGCAGCAGGACCCCGTCGAGGCCGTCCGCGAGCTGACCGGCGGCTTCGGCGCCGACGTCGTCATCGAGGCGGTCGGCCGCCCGGAGACGTACCAGCAGGCCTTCTACGCACGCGACCTCGCCGGCACCGTCGTCCTCGTCGGCGTCCCCACCCCCGAGATGAAGCTCGAACTGCCCCTGCTGGACGTCTTCGGCCGCGGCGGCGCCCTCAAGTCCAGCTGGTACGGCGACTGCCTGCCCTCCCGCGACTTCCCCATGCTCATCGACCTGCACCTGCAAGGCAGGCTGCCGCTCGACGCGTTCGTCACCGAGACCATCCGACTCGACGAGGTGGAGAAGGCGTTCGAGCGGATGCACCAGGGCGACGTGCTGCGCTCGGTGGTGGTGTTCTGATGGCCGCCCGCATCGAACGCCTCGTCACCTCGGGGCAGTTCAGCCTCGACGGCGGCACCTGGGACGTCGACAACAACGTCTGGATCGTCGGCGACGACCACGAGGCGATCGTCATCGACGCCGCCCATGACGCCGACGCCATCGCCCGCGCCGTGGGCGACCGCCGGCTCACGGCCATCGTGTGCACCCACGCCCACAACGACCACATCGACGCGGCGCCCGCCCTCGCCGACCGCACCGGCGCGGTCATCTGGCTGCACCCCGACGACCTGCCGCTGTGGCGGATGACCCACCCCGACCGCGAACCCGACCGGCTCCTCGTGGACGACCAGGTCATCGAAGCGGCCGGCGCCGACCTCACCGTGCTGCACACCCCCGGCCACGCGCCCGGCGCGGTCTGCCTCCACGACCCCGCGCTGGGCGTCGTCTTCACCGGCGACACCCTCTTCCAGGGCGGCCCCGGCGCCACCGGACGCTCCTTCTCCCACTTCCCGACGATCATCGACTCCATCCGCGGCAAACTGCTCACGCTCCCGCCCGAGACCAGGGTCCTCACCGGCCACGGCGACTCCACCACCATCGGCGCCGAGGCGCCCCACCTGGAGGAATGGATCAAACGCGGGCACTGAACCGCCTTGTGCGCATAGGGTCGCGGGCATGACCACGAACACGCTCGTGACCCTGCACGACGTCCGCGTCCTGCGCTGCGCCCCCGACGGCCCGCCCCTGGACGGGGAGCGCGCGGCACTGGACCTGATCGGCGACGCCTTCGGGCAGGACGCCCAGCTGGTCGAGGTGCCGGTGGCCCGGATCGCGCCGGAGTTCTTCCGGCTGCGGTCCGGCGTCGCGGGCGCCGTCGTGCAGAAGTTCGTGAACTACCGGGTGCGGCTCGCCGTCGTCGGCGACATCACGGCCCACACCGCGGCGAGCGACGCCCTGCGCGACTTCGTCCACGAGTCCAACCAGGGCGACCAGTTGTGGTTCCTGCCGGACCCCGCCGCCGTCGCCGACCGGCTCGCCGGCTAGGGTCTTTCTTCCGGATCAGGTCGGCTTGAGTTGGCGGTGCCTTACGACCCCGGCAAGATCCGGAAGAAAGGCCCTAGCGGCACCCCGGTCCAGGACGCCCTCTTCGGTCCACGACGGTGAAAGACCGCGCGGTGGGCCGTACCGTCACCCCATGAGCGATCACACCCGTTTCGCGGGACACGGAGTTCTCGTCACCGGCGCGGCCCGCGGCATCGGCGCCGCGGTCGCCCGGCGGCTCGCCGAGGAGGGCGGCCGGGTCCTGGTGACCGACCGGGACCCGGCCGAGGCCGAGCGGACCGCCGCCGGGCTGCGCCGACAGGGCCTGAGCGCCGAGGCGTTCGCCTGCGATGTCGCCGACCGCACCGCCGTGGAGGCGGCCGTCGCCCGCGCCGTCGACGCCTTCGGCTCCCTGGACGTGCTGGTCAACTGCGCCGCCCATTGCACCCCGGACGCCCCGCGCTTCGAGGACGGCACGGACGAGACATGGGCCCGCGACCTCGACATCACCCTGACCGGCGTCCACCGCACCTGCCGCGCCGCCCTGCCCCATCTGGCCGCCTCCGGACGCGGCGCGATCGTCAGCATCGGGTCCGTCAACGGCCTCCAGGACTTCGGCAACCACGCCTACAGCGCCGCCAAGGCCGGGCTCGGCTCGCTGACCCGCACCCTCGCCGGGCACGCGGCGGCGCGGGGCGTGCGGGTGAACCTCGTGGCACCGGGCACCGTGCGCACCTCGGCGTGGGACGGGCGCGCCGACGACCTGGAGGCCGTCCGCGCCCTGTATCCGCTGGGCAGGATCGGCGAACCGGAGGACATCGCCGCCGCGGTCGCCTTCCTCGCCTCCCGCGACGCCGCCTGGATCACCGGCACCACCCTCGTGGTCGACGGCGGCCTCACCTCGGTGCACACCGGCTTCCGCGCCGCCCTGCACGAGCCCCGCTGAGGGCCAAGTACCGGACATCGCCACGCTGATCGCCGCGAGAGGCCGCGAACCGGCCTTGAAACCGCCACGGCCGCCTCCGGGGTGAGGAAGCTCACCGTTTCGTCACGGCGTGACCAGAAAGGCAACCCTGATGCGCCCGATCGGGTCTACTTGTCCGAGATCGTGGGAAACGCGCACGAAGACAGCCAGGGGGAGGCCCTGGGCGAAACGGTGACACAAAGGAGAAGAACCCTCATGGGGGACATACGCAGACGAGGTGTGGTGGCACTCGGGCTCACGGGACTGGTGGCGCCGCTCACACTCGCCCTCACCACGGCACCGGCCCAGGCCGCGACGTCCTGCACCACGGCGGCGGGCCCGTACCAGAAGCAGGCGGAGAAGTTCCTCGGCCGGCCGGTCGACGGCCGTCAGTCCGCCGCCGACTGCAAGGCGATCCGCTCCTTCCAGACGAAGAACGGCATCACCCCCGCCATCGGATATGCGGGACCCGTGACCTGGGATGTGATGAACCTCATCAACCAGCAGAAGGCCGTGGGGAAGAACCCGAACAAGAGCGGCAAGTGCCCGGTGAACAAGGGCCGGATCGCCTGCGTGGACCTGACGCACCAGCTCAGCTGGATACAGGACGGCAAGAAGCTCGTCTACGGTCCGGTGCCGGTACGCACCGGCCGCAAGGGCTTCGTCACCCGGACCGGCCTGACGAAGGTCTACTGGCGTGACCTGCACCACGTCTCGACGCTCTACAACGTGTCGATGCCCTACAGCCAGTTCTTCAACGGCGGGGAGGCGTTCCACTCGGTCGGACTGAGCATGTGGAACCCGCCCGGCTCGCACGGCTGCGTGAACATGACCCCGAAGGACGCCAAGAAGTACTGGTCGCTGCTGCGGACCGGCGACGACGTCTTCGTGTACGGCCGCAAGCCCGGCACCTGAGCGTTCCGGGCACGTGGAGCGCGTGTCGTGGCTCACCCTCACCCGGCGGCCGCACCGGGGCCGCCGGGTGAGGGTCGGGTGTGAACTCCCGGTCACCGCTTGACACATCGACGTGATGAGCAACACGGTCCGAAATGTCCGTATCGGGTGCACTTACTCACAGCGCCTTCACGCCGATCAGCATATGCTTCACAGCATGTCCACCACTCTTGAAGCCGCCTCCGAGCGATCGGCCGCGGAGGTCAACGAGGAGATCCGGGCCCTGTGGCGCCGATCGGGCGGGACGCTGACCACCGAGCAGCGCAAGCAGTACCAGCGCCTCGTGATGGAATGGGCCGCCGCGGCCCCACGGCCGTACCGGGGCGTCTGACCTCACCGCGCGAACCCGCGACCGCCCTCGGGCGTCGCGGGTTCCCGACCCCTCCTCAGTCCTTGCGGGCCACCCCGCCGAACATCGCGACCTCCTCCGGCTCGGCCCCGTTGTCATGCTCCGGGCGCCAGCGCGAGCAGGAGACCACACCCGGCTCCAGCAGCTGAAGACCGTCGAAGAACCGCGCCACGTCCGCCGGTGTGCGCTGGGTCAGCTTCGGCGTGCCGTGCTCGTTCCAGAACTTCACCGCCTCGTCCACATCCGGCATCGACGGATGCGTGACCGTGTGCGACAGCACCAGATGGCTGCCCGCCGGAAGGCGGTCCATCAGCGTCCGCACCAGCCCGTACGCCTCGTCGTCGTCCCCGATGAAGATCACCACGCCGAGGAGTATCAGCGCGACCGGCTCGCTGAAGTCCAGGGTTCTCGCCGCGTGTTCGAGGATCGCGTCCACATTGCGCAGATCCTCGTCCAGGTAGTCGGTACGGCCCTGTGGCGTGCTCGTCAGCAGGGCCCGCGCGTGCGTGAGGACCAGCGGGTCGTTGTCCACGTACACGATCCGCGACTCCGGCGCGATGCGCTGGGCGACCTCGTGCGTGTTGTCGGCGGTGGGCAGCCCGGTACCGACGTCCAGGAACTGGCGGACGCCCTCCTTCTCGACCAGATGCCGCACCGCCCGGCCCAGGAACAGCCGGTCCGCGCGCGCGTACTCCCCGATGCCCGGATGCAGCCGGCGGATCTGGTCGCCGGCCGCCCGGTCCACCTCGTAGTTGTCCTTGCCGCCGAGCCAGTAGTTCCAGATCCGCGCCGTGTGCGGCTGGCTGGTGTTGATACGGGCGCGCAGCGACACCGCCACGTCGTTGGTGGCTGCGGGGTTGTCGGTCACGTGCGTCAGCTCCTGGGTGACTGGAGGAGTTATCTCAACCTTCAAGGCGCAATCTAATCCCCCGAGTTGACCCGTGCCGCCGGTCCGCCCCATTCCGGTGGCGCGCCCGCGGGTGCCCAGCCGCCGGTGTAGGGGCGCAGGGCCGCGATCAGGAACGGGTCGCCGCCGCCGGCCAGCCGGTCGGAGGCGATCCTGCGGGCGACACCGGCCAGGAAATCGGCGATCTGCACACGGGCGTCGTCGCGGGAGTCGACCAGCCGCAGGCCGTCGAGCGCGATCCCGTCGCGCCGGGCGCCCTGCACGATCGCCGCGATCCGGCCCGGTGTCAGCGCGTTCTGCTGATCGTGGACCAGTGTCACCGGCAACCCGCCGGCACTCCACCACCCGGCCGTGCGCCGGATCGCCGGGAAGAGGGGGTTCAGGACCGGGAACAGCGGCGGGGTGACCCGGACCCGCTCCCGGTAGGCGGCGGCGCGGGGACGGGCCGCGGACAGCCGGCGCAGGATGCCTGCCGCCCCGGTGCCGGGCCGGGCCCGCGCGAGCGTGTCGATCGTACGGAAGAAGTGATCGACGACGGTGAGCGGATCGCCGCCGGGGCGCACGCGCAGCAGACGGTTCGCCGCGCGCAGGAACTCCTGCCAGTCCGGCCCGCCGAAGGTGCCGGGGCCGTCCCGGTACAGCGGCCCGGCCTCGGCCGCGTCCCCGAGCAGCAGGGCGACGGTCCGCTCCACCACGAGGTACGCCTTCTCCGTCAGCTCGACATGGGCGTACCCGTGGATCGGGCCCGACTCGTCCAGCAGCCACTCCAGCACCGCCCGGTGCTTCTCCCGCAGCAGATGGTTCGCCTTGTACTCCTCGGCGGGCGAACGGATCCGGTGCCGGATCTCCCGGACGCACTCCGCCGCCGCGTCCACCGGCAGCGCCACGCTCGCGTGCGCGAACACCTCCGTGTTGCCGCCGGTCAGGTTCTCGCCGTCCGACCCCGACTCGTCACAGGCGACCTCCCGGCGGTGCGCCACGGCCCCGCCCGCCTCCTTGGCCCCGTACCGGCCCACCGCGCTGCCCCCTATCTTGTGCCTCATGACCAGCTTCCCGCACGACACCGCCGGCGAACCGGACCCGCTGCGCGCGCTCGACCTGGAGCGGCTGCGCCGTCGTACGAGCATGAAGTGGCGCACCTACCCCGAGGACGTCCTCCCGCTGTGGGTGGCCGAGATGGACGTCCCCCTCGCCCCGCCCGTCGTCCGCGCCGTCACCGACGCGCTCGCCGCGGGTGACACCGGGTACCCGGCCGGCACCGCCTATGCCGAGGCACTCGCCGCCTTCGCGGCCCGGCGCTGGCACTGGGACGGGATCACCGCCGACCGGACGGCGATCGTTCCGGACGTCATGCTCGGAGTGGTCGAAATGATCAAGCTGGTGACCGGAGCGGGCGATCCGGTGATCGTCAATCCGCCGGTGTACCCGCCGTTCTTCGCGTTCCTCACCCATATGGACCGGCGCGTGGTGGAGGCCCCGCTCGGCGCGGACCTGCGCCTCGACCCGGCGGCACTGGAGGACGCCTTCCGGCGGGCCACGGCAGGCGGGGGACGCGCCGCCTACCTGCTGTGCAGCCCCCACAACCCCACCGGCACCGTGCACACCGCCGACGAACTGACCGCCGTCGCCGAACTGGCCGAACGCCACGGCGTGCGGGTCGTCGCGGACGAGATCCACGCTCCGCTCACCGACCCCGGCACCGCCTTCGTGCCCTACCTCGGCCTGCCCGCCGCCGCGCGGGGCCTCTCGCTCATGTCTGCCTCCAAGGGCTGGAACCTGCCGGGCCTCAAGGCCGCCCTCGCCCTGGCCGGTCCGGAGGCCGCCGCCGATCTCGCCCGCCTGCCCGAGGAGGTCGGCCACGGGGCCAGCCATGTCGCGATCATCGCGCACACCGCCGCCCTGCGCGAGGCCACCGGCTGGCTCGACGCCCTGCTCGCCGGGATCCGCGCCAACCGCCGCCTGCTGGACGCCCTGCTCGCCGAGCACCTGCCCGCGGTCCGCGCACACCCCGGCGAGGCCACCTATCTCGCCTGGCTGGACTGCCGCGCCCTCGGCCTCGGCGACGACCCCGCCCGGATCTTCCTGGACCGGGGCCGGGTCGCCCTCTCGGCCGGCCCCCCGTTCGGCACCGGCGGCGCGGGCCACGCCCGCCTCAACCTCGCCACCTCGCCGGACATCCTGACCGAGGCGGTACACCGCATGGCCGCCGCCCTGAACTGACCGGAAGCCCAGGGCCTTTCGCATGGATCAGGCCGGACCCCGCGAGCCCGGCCTGATCCATGCGAGAGGCCCTACACTCCCGTCATGGACGACGAAGCGCGCACGGCCCGGCTCGCCGCCGGAAAGTACCTGCTGCTCACCAGCTACCGACAGAACGGCACCCCCGTGGCCACCCCCGTGTGGGTGGTCCGGGACGGCGCGGGCCTCGGCGTCTGGACCACCGCCGACAGCCACAAGGTCAGACGCATCCGCAACCGCCCCGGCGTCCTCGCCGGCCCCTGCGACGTGCGCGGCAACCCCACCGGCGACCAGTTCCCCGCCACCGCCGAGATCACCGACCCGGCCACCACCGCCCGCTACCGCGCCCTGATCGCCCGCAAGTACGGCATTCTCGGCCGCCTCACCCTCCTGGGCAGCAGGCTGCGGCGCGGCACCGGCGGCACGGTCGGCATCCGGGTGACCCTCGGCGCCTGACGGGCGGGGCCACCCGGAACCACCGGCGGATCAGGGGGCGTTCAGCACCGAACCCTCCAACACCAGTCCGTTCGGCCGTGGTTCACCCGTCATGTCGTCCGTCTGCTCGAACCGGACCGACTCCGCGGGCTCGGCGGCCTTGTCCTTGACGGTGGGGACCGTGATGACCGTACTCGTCCGGTGCGCGGGGATGTCGACCCACAGGTAGAGGCCGTTCACCTTGGACAACGGGCGCTCCGGGTCCGGGGTCTCACCGGAGACGTCGCGCAGCCAGGCCGCGGAGACGTCCTTGGTGGACAGCTCGGGACCGGCGGCCGGCGCGGTCGCGCGGAACCCGGCGCTCATGTCCACGTCGACCGGCTCCGACAGCGAGACGCGCCAGCTGAGCGAACGGCCCTCTGTGACGCGGTCCGCGAGCGGGGTGACGGTCATGGTGGGCGCGGGATCGTCGTCGTGCACGGTGATGCCGCCGCTGTAGGAACCGACGACGGCGCCGTGCACCGCCTTGACCAGCACGTCGTACGTCACGTCCGTGCCGTAGCGGGTGTTGCCCACGACCTCGACCGGCACGTCGATGTCGTGGCCGCCCGGACGCACCGTGACCAGCCGGGCCGCGGCGTGGCCGGTGGCCGGGTCGAGGACGTAGACGCGGACCTGCCCGCTGCCGTGCCCCGACACCCGGACCGGCACGTGATAGGTGCGGGTGCCCGAGTCGCCCTCGGGTACGGTCAGCCGGCCGAGGTCCACGCGCGGCAGCGCCGCCGCGCGCACCGCGGGCGTCCCCGGACGCCAGCCCCACGCGTCGACGAGCCAGGCCCACCCGGCCGCCGAACGCGCCGTCAGCTCCATCGACTTGACCGAACGCAGGTCGACATGGGCACGGGCGGCGGCCGCCAGCGGAACCCGGTACTCACGGGCCCAGTAGGAGGCGGTCCGCTCGCTGCCGGGCAGCCCGTCGGCGTGGATTTGGCCCAGCACGGCCCGGTGCCCGGCGGTGTCGGTGAGCGTCACATCGAACTGGGTGCCACGGGAGTTGGGCGGCACGAACAGCCGCAGCGCCAGGTCGTCGGCGCCGGACAGGGACAGCGGCCGCTGTGCGGTCACCCGCGTGCGGGCGCCGGTGTGCGTCCAGCGCAGCGCGATCGCGCGCCGGCCGGCCTCCCGGTCGGTGCCCCACTGCGCGAAGTGCGGCGAGGAGCCGCCCGCGTCGTCGCCGAGGCAGCGCCTGGCCGGGCTGGGATCCACGGCGGCGCACAGCCTGCCGCCGCTCACCGAGACCCCGCCGTCCGGCAGGAACCCGCCGCCGCGGCGCGCCCCCACCGCGTGGCTGAGGACTCGCGCCGGATCTGCCGACGGTGCCCGCCTGCCGGAGCCGTCCAGCAGCGGCCGCACCCGGTCGTCGCCGGCCACGAACAGCCGCGCGGCCGCCGCGATGTACACCGAACCGGCCCGGTGCTGGCGGTCGGCGCTGAGCCGGGTCGGGGCGCGCTTGCCGCACACCGGGTCCGGATGGTCCGGGTCGTCGTAGAAGTCGTCCTCGGCGGGCGCCGCCGAGGTGCCGGGCGTCCACTCGGAGTTGAAGAAGTTGTGGTCGGCGCCGACGACGTACACCGCACTGTGCAGCGCGGTGCCCTCGCTGACCGCGCGCGTCCCGTCGACGTACAACTCGCCTTCCAGGTCGGAGACATCGCCGTCGCAGCCCGGCAGCACCGACACCGACGGCACGTCCGGCACCGGGTTCTGGCCGAAGACCGTGGGGCCGATGAGCACCATGCCGCGCACGGTCCAGCGCACCGCGCCGTGGTAGCCGTCCTGGTCGGCGGGCGGCGGGTAAAGGCTGTCCAGGGCAGCCCGGTTGACGCCCTCGCCGCCCCGCGAGTGCCCGACGAGCAGGACCCGCGACAGGTCGGCACGGGGTGCCGAACGGACGATCGCCGGTGCCGACTCGGGGTTCTGCGCCCAGTCGGCCCAGTGGGCGAGGTGGAGCCGGACCAGGGAGGAGCGCGCCTGGGCGCCGCCGTCCTCCGCGTCGCCGTCCTGCCCGTTGACGCCGTTCGCCGCGATCGACACCGTCAGGTAGCCCTGGGAGGCCAGCAGTCGCTGGTCGCGCAGATAGCCACGGTAGCTCGGCACCGGCTGGTAACCCGGCTTGCAGGGCCAGTCGATGGTGATGTCGGCGCCCCGGTAGCAGCTGGCGTGGCGGCCGTGCAGAAAGAGCGCGAGCGGACGCTTGCCCGTCGCGCCGACGGGGGCGACGACCACCGCGCGCATCTCCACCGGCTGCGCGAAGCCGGGCAGCCGCACCGACTCCAGCGTGTACTCGCCGGTCCTGGTGCGGTAGGAGCCCGCCTTGCCCGGATCGACACCGTTCGCGGGCAGCGGGGGCGGGAGGGCCGGCTTGCCCGGTGCGGCGGGGGCCGCGGGGGAGGCGGGCGATGCGGGCGCCGCGCCGCTCGTACGGCCGTCCAGCCGGCGGCCACCGGCCCAGACCTGGAGCCCGTCGAGCCGTCCGAGCCCGGCCGGCCCGTGGGCTCCGTCCGCCGCCCGGTCGAGCGGCAGCCGGAAGGTGCGCCCGTCCGCGTCCTGCTCCGGCACGCCCAACAGGCGCCCGCCCGAACGGAATTCGATCCGTGCGTCACCCACCGGCACCGGCTGGTCGGACCGCCACTCCAGCCGGGTCCCCGAGCCCACACCGGTCAGCCGCCAGCCCGGCGGCAGCGCCCCGCGACCGTCCGGCGACGCCGACGCGGCGGTCGCCGACGGTGGTCGGCCCTGGGCGACCGCCACCCCTGGAGACACACCCGCCACCGCGCACAACGCGGCAGCGGTGACCCATATACGCCGGGCACGGACCACAGTTCCTCCTCGACCCCCGACCTCGGGAGCCCCGGCCCACCCGAGACCCCTCGCTCCCGGAGGACGGAGCGCGGAGTCTGTGGGTTGCCTGTGGGGGAGAAGTGAATCGATCACATGGGCGGGAACCGGACGCGGGGAAGCGGGGTGTGCGGGAGTGTCAGGTCCAGGCCCGGTACGGCTCGTCCAGCAGCTGGAAGACCGGCTCGCCGCGCACCGGGTCCTTGGCGGTCGACAGCCGCACCCGGTCGCCGCTGTGGACGCCGACCGGCGGACCCATCACCCGGCCCCGCACGACGAAGCCCTCGGCCATCTCGATCAGCGAGACGTTGCGCGCCGCCGGGGTGTTGCGGTGCACGATCGTGGAGTGGCGGACGGTGCCGATCCCCTCGCTGCGCTCGGTGCGCAGGTCACTGCCCTGGCACACCGGACACAGCAGCCGGTGGTACATCGCCGTGCCGCACCAGGTGCAGCGCTGGAAGTGAAGGGCGTCCCCGGCGTCCGCGGGGGCGGGATCGAGCACACCCGCCGCGGAGCCGGCCGCCGGTTGCGGGGCGCTCACTGTGTGCTGGTACATCCTGGTCAACTCCCTGCACTCGGCCGGAATCCCGCGTGCGCGTCCCGTGCACGCGTGCGCCCGGCGGCCTGGCCGCCGCGCATGACCGACAGGGTATGGCACGCAGTGTCACCCGTAAAGGTACTCGGTACCCCGGAATTGGCCCGGCGGTGGCCCGTGCGCCTCCGTGGTGCCGGACGCTCAGCCGCGGTCCAGTGCCGTCTCCAGCTCTCGCACCACCCGCCACAGCGGGGCGTCCCTGCGCGTGACGAGGACCAGGACGTCGTCGGGGCGCGGGGCGTCCGCGTCGTCCGGCGCGGAGCCGAGCCACACGGGGCCGCGGGCGCCCGGCGCCGGTTCGTCCGGGTGCCCGAACTCCCGCTGCACGTACGCGAGCGCGTGATCCAGCGCCGCCACCGCGTCTCCTCGCCCGTCCGCACGCAGCCACGAGCGCAGGGCGTTGTTGTGCGCGGCGACCACCGCGGCCGCGATGACATCGGCCCGCAGCGTCCCGTCGGGCCGTCCGGCGAACCGGCCGCGCAGATAACCGGCCATCGCGCGCTCGTACCGCCACACCACCGACAGTTCGGACGCCCGCAGGCCCGGCACCTGCCGGGTGAGGCGGTAGCGCTGCACGGAGAACGCCGGGTTCTCCGCGTACATGTGCAGCACCATCCGGGCCGCGTCGCACACCCGCCGCACCGGGTCGCACTCCGCGCCGCCCGCCGCGAGGAAGGCGGTCATCTCGGCGAGGCAGCGCTCGTGGTCGGGGAAGACCACGTCCTCCTTGGCGGGGAAGTACCGGAAGAAGGAGCGCCGGCCGACTCCGGCCAGGGCCACGATGTCGTCCACCGTGGTCTGCTCGTAGCCGTGTTCCGAGAAAAGCCGGAAGGCCGCCGCGACCAGGGCGTCCCGCATCGGCGGTTTGGCGGCCGGCGCCGCACTGCTGGAACTCATGGCACGGGAACGTAGCACCCGGACCAGTATTGTGACACTCGGTGCAGCGAGTGTGGAGATTTTAGGGAACTGAGTGCTGTACGGGACGCGCGTTGGCACTCAGGAGCGATCGCGGGGAGGGGACATACCCGACACGGCTGTGGGCGCAGTGGCCCGGCGGCCCGCACCGGACCGCCGGGTCAGCGGTCCAGCCAGTCGGCGATCTCCCCGGTGTGCTCGCCGAGACGGGGCGGGCGGCGGTCGTAGCGGGGCGGGGTGCGGGACAGCGAGATCGGGTTGGCGACGAGATCCAGCACCGTTCCGTCGCCCCCCTCGACCGGGGCGCGGGGCGCGAGACCCAGCCGGTCGGCGAGGGCGAACGCCTGGGCGATGTCGTTGACCGGACCGCACGGGACACCGAGCGGCGTGAGCCGCTCGAACCACTCGGCGGCCGTGCGGACCGCCAGCAATGCGCCCAGTTCCTCCGCCAGTTCGTCCACATGGGCCACCCGGTCGGCGTTGGTGAGGAACCGCGCGTCGCCGGCCAGTTCCGGGGCGCCGAGGCCACGGCAGAGCGCCGCGAACTGGCGGTCGTTCCCGACGGCGATCACCAGCGGCCGGTCCGCGGCCCGGAACACCTCGTACGGTGCGATCGACGGGTGCCGGTTGCCCATGACGCCCGGCACCCGGCCGGCCAGGGTGTAGCCGGCGGACTGATTGACCAGGCTCGACAGCAGGGTCCTCAGCAGATCCACCTCGATCAGCTGCCCCTCGCCGGTCGCGTCCCGGTGCCGCAGCGCGGCCAGCACCCCGACCGCGGCATGCAGCCCGGTGAGCACGTCCACCAGCGCCACCCCGGTCTTCACCGGCTCGCCCGGCGCGGGCCCGGTGACGCTCATCAGCCCGCCCACGGCCTGGATCAGCAGATCGTATCCGGGCAGCGCGGCCCCCGGCCCGGACCCGAACCCGGTGATCGAGCAGTACACGATGCCCGGATTGGTGGCGCGCACGTCGTCGTAGCCGAGCCCGTGCCTGCGCAGCGTCCCCGGCCGGAAGTTCTCGAACAACACGTCGGCGCGGCGCGCCAGTTCGGCGGCGCGGCGCCGGTCGGCCGCCTCGCGCAGGTCCAGGGCGGCCGAACGCTTGTTGCGGTTGACGGACAGGAAATAGGTGGCCTCGCCGTGCGCGTGCGGCGGGCCCCAGGCACGGGTGTCGTCACCGCCCGCCGGATGCTCGACCTTGATCACATCGGCGCCCAGATCGGCGAGGAGCATCGTCGCGTACGGCGCGGCGAGCACCCGCCCGAAGTCGGCGACGAGCACGCCGCTCAGCGGCAGCGGCGGCTCGGCGGCACTCATGGCGTCGTCCTTCCGGAGCCGTGCGGATACCCGGTGCGCCGGGGCCGCCGGACCGTGCCGGCCCGCCCCCGCCCGTCGCCTGCGATGGACCGCAAATCGTCACTCCCTTCGGCACGCCGTCCGCATGCCGGGGTACCCCGCGGCGTGCCGACGGCCTGGCTGAGGCGGCCATTGTGGGGGCGGCGGCCCCGGTCACGCACTGGACGAAATGGCCTGCTCCGGGGGGCCGTTGTGCGCCGGTCTGTCGATGGCGCCGCGCGGTGAGCGGAACCGCAGGTGGCCGAAAGGACGTGATCGAAAGGGCGCGATCGATCAGGCGTAACCTTTCTGCGCCCGAACGGTCCGACCCCCGCGCCGCCCAAGGAGACCCGCATGCCCGCCGCTCGCCCCCGTGTTCTCTACGTCACCGACCTGGCGTACCAGGCCCGCGGGCGCCGCTACTGCGACGAGGACATCTTCCTCACCTCCCGGCTGCGCGCCCACTTCGACCTCGCCCTGTGCCACCCGCTGGACGCGGCGGCCCTGCTGGACGGCCACGACGCCGTCGTCATCCGCAACAGCGGCCCCGTCCTCGGCTACCAGCAGGCCTACGACTCCTTCCGCGCGCGGGCGCTGGCACACGGCAGCCGGGTGTACAACCCGCTCACCGGCAAGGCGGACATGGCCGGCAAGCAGTACCTCCTCGACCTGACCGCCGCCGGGTACCCGGTGATCCCGACCGTCGACCGCCTGACGGACGTGCACCGGCTACCGCCCGCGCACCGCTACGTCGTCAAGCCCCGGCTCGGCGCGGACTCCCTCGGCCTGCGCATCGTCCCCGCCACCCGCCTCGACGCGCACGCCGGGGACGACGTCCTGATCCAGCCGCACATCGACTTCGCCTACGAGGTCTCCTTCTACTTCGTGGACGACGACTTCCAGTACGCCCTCTACGCGCCCGACCCGCGCCGCCGCTGGGAGCTGAAGCCGTACGCCGCGACCGCCGCCGACCTGGAGTTCGCCCGGCGCTTCATCGACTGGAACGACCTCGGCCACGGCATCCAGCGCGTCGACGCCTGCCGCGCCCCCGACGACGGCCTCCTGCTGGTCGAACTGGAGGACCTCAACCCCTACCTTTCGCTGGAGGCCCTGCCGGAGGAGGACAGGGACGCCTTCGTCGGCGCGTTCACGGCGTCGCTGAGCCGGTTCATACAGGGTGCGGGTGTGGCGGGCGAGGCGGGAGCGGACGCAGCGGCCGGGGCGGTCAGCGCAGCCTGACGGTGATCACCTGGGTGGTTCCCGCCGTACCGGTGAGGTCGCCGAAGGTCAGCGTGAGCGACGTGCCCGTCGCGGCCGAAGCGAGCGTGGCCGGTGCGGAGGTGACCGAGGCGACCGGACGCCGCCAGGTCACCGTCAGACCGGTACGCATGAGCATCGGATCGCTCACCGCGATCACCGCGCCGCCGTCCGCCGCCTCGCTGATCATCACGGAGCACGGATCGCTCGCGGTGAGCGGTCCGACCGTTCCACCGGACCAGAAGTTCACCCCGGTGAAGCCGAGCGAACGGACCGAAACGCCTTGCTGCCCCCTCGTGTTGGCCAGGACGGTCAGCCAGTGCCGGTCCGCCGATCGTGCGCGCGTTCGCGCCGCGCTCGCGCCCGGCATGAGCAGGTAGGCGTACGAGGCGTTCGCCGGATCGATGCCGTGATCGACGTACATCGTCAGGTACTTCCTGCTCAACACGCCTGTGGATCCACCCGAGTTGATCGAACTCCAGCTGCCCTCCCGCGCCTCCCGCAGCGCCCGCACCGTCGCCCCGCCGGGGAAGACGTATCCGCCGTGCCCGCCGATGTGCGCCCAGCCGGCGGCGGTGAGCGTCTGCGACCAGGGATAGCCGGCCGGTTCCGTCCTGCCGTCCACCGTGAACACCGCGCCGCCGGCCGCGCCGAGGTTGCGGTTCTCGACCGTCGTCTCCACGGCCGTCCCGTCGGTGCAGGAGATGCCGGCGCCCAGGCAGACCACCGTGTCGTCCAGGAAGAACCACGACTTCTTCGCGACCAGTGTCGACTGGAGGCCCTTGAGGTGCTGGCCGACCGCGGCCCGCCGGCCGTCCGTCGCGCCGCCCACCCAGTCCGCCTCCGGCCGGGCCGCGCCCCAGTCGCCGCCCGCCCCGTCGGCCAGCACCTTGCGCGAGACGGTCGTGCCGGGCAGCCGGTAGGGGTCGACGGTCGGCCAGAAGGCGTCGCTGTACTGGTCGTTGGCGAACGTGTCGCCCCACCAGTAGAGCATTCCGGAACCGGTGTGCCAGCCGCGCGGGTTCTCGCCGTTGCCGGACTCGTAGTACGCGATCCGTCTGCTCGCCATGCTCAGCGCGGCCGCCCAGCCGGGCCGGCGGTGCGTGGCCCGCGCCATCGCCGGGAACAGGCGGTGCCCGGTCGGCTCCGGGACCGCCCGCACCGTCGCATCGTCCTCGACTCCCCGCAGCAGGGCCAGGTTCGGCAGGCTGAGCACCGGATCCGCGAGCGGCGGCCGGTAGTGGTCGCGCCGCATCCAGCCCTTCACCAGGGCACGCCAGCGCGCGTTCCGGTCCGCGCTCGTGCCCTGCCCGAGCAGCACGATGGCGGCGAGGATGGGATGGCCGCGCAGATGATCGTCCTGCTGCACCTGCGCCGGATCGCCGGCGGACAGGCCCCGGCTGACCGCGCGGCCCGCGACGCCGTCCATGACCAGGCCGTTGTAGAGGAACGGCGCCCAGGCTCTCTCGACCGCGTCGAACACGATCGTCCGGTTCCCGTCCGTCACCTCCCAGTCCGACCCGGCCAGCAGCGCGAACAGCATCCCCAGACCGCCCAGGAACACCGAACCGTACGAGCCGGTGTACGGCACCCAGGTGTGCTGGATGAAGGAGCCGTCGGCGTGCAGACCATCACCCGAGGAGACGTACGGGAAGACGGGGGACAGGGCGTCGCGGGCCAGCGCCACCTTCGCCCCGGCCGCCCCGACCGCCCCGCGCAGCGCCAGCACCCGGCACAGGTCCACCCGGTTGGCGCCCGTGCTCGTACCGCTGTAGCTGCCCACCGCCGAGTCGGGCACGAAGTGGTCCACCGCGGCGAGGTAACCGGCGAGCCGGTCGGCCGGCAGCGCGTCGTACAGCAGCACGCACACGTCCAGCAGCGCCTGCGGGGCGCCGATCTGCCAGCTCCACCAGTTGCCGTACCGCACCTGGCCGGCGTGGTACACGTCGTCGTGCAGGTGGTCGAGGCCGGTGCGGACGGCGTCGCGCAGGTCCGCGTCTCCGGTCAGGCCGGTGCCGGGCTGGCTGTACGCCTGCGCGAGGGTGCTCAGCCGGGTGTAGCTGGTGCTCATGTTGCCCGAGAAGACGTACGACTGCGGGTCCTGGTCGGCGTACGGCAGGTCGGGCCACAGCGATCCGGCCGCGGGGGACATGGCGGCGAGGTACCGCCGTGCCGTGCCGCCCAGACCGGCCAGACGGGAGGCGAAGGGCTCGGCGGCGGGATCGAAGCCCTCGCCGAGGATCAGCGTGCGCCACTTCGCGCGCAGGGCGGCGAACTCGTCCGGTGCGGCTGCGGACGCGGGCGCCGCGGAGGCCGGGACGGCGGCGCCCACTCCCAGGGCGGCGGCGGTACCGGAGCAGACGGCCAGGAATCCACGACGTGACCAAGGAGTCGTCATGACGGCGCTTTCTAGCACGCGCTTACTCGCACCCTCAATAGGCGCGTTCCGGGCGATCGTCCGATCGTTTCGGCGGGCCGGGTGGGCGCGTCGCAGCGATGGGACGATTCGCCGGCGGCGTGCGGGGAACACCACCGCACGCGACGATGGGTCGCGAGGCGACCGCCGTGCGGACACGGCGGCCGGCACGGTGGAAAGCGACGGCGGACGGAGCGGAGCGGCATGACGCGAGCGGAGGACGGTTTCGTGGGGCGGCTCGACCCCGACATGTGCGTGGTCACGGCGGTGGCCGGGGGTGAACGCGCGGGTTGTCTGGTCGGCTTCGCCTCGCAGTGCTCCATCCAGCCGCCCCGGTTCACCGTGTGGCTCTCCAAGGCCAACCACACCTACCGCGTCGCCGGCGCCGCGCACCACCTCGCCGTACACCTGCTCACCCGCGACCAGCGGGCCCTCGCGGAACGCTTCGGCGGCCGAAGCGGGGACGACACCGACAAGTTCGCGGGTCTCGACTGGACACCGGGGCCCGGCGGCGCGGCCGTCCTCGGTGCCGCGGCGGCCTGGTTCGTCGGCACCATCCTGCACCGCGTCGACGGCGGGGACCACGTCGGCTTCGTCCTCGACCCCGTGGAGTGGGGCGAGGGCCGGGCGGGCCCCCTGCTCCGGCTGTCCGACGCGGTCGGCATCGAGGCCGGCCACCCCGTGGACTGACCCCCGCGCGCCCCCTCCCCGAGACACCCGGCCTCTCTACGGGCCCCCGGCCCCCGCAGTCCAGATCCCCTCGTCCCCGATGTCCGCCGCGTCTGCCGCCTCCACCGCGTCGACCGCCTCCTGCGTACGGCCTTCCACCCGCGCCGGCATCCGGATGTCCACCACGCACACATCGTCCCGCCACTCGTCCACCAGCATCGCCGCGAGCACGGCCTCCAGGGAGCCGGACCCGTCCTCGCCATGCGCGCGCACCGCCCGCGCGAGCCGGTCCAGACCCGCGTCCAGGCCCTCGCCGGGCCGCTCGATCAGACCGTCGGTGTACAGCAGCAGCCGGTCACCGGGTTCCAGGCGCAACTCCGCCGACTCGTAGTACGGGTCCGCGCTGGCGCCGAGCAACAGGCCGCCGGGGCGGTCGAGATAGCGCACCTCGCCGCCGCGCACCAGCAGCGGCGGCGGATGCCCGGCCTGGGCCCAGGCGAGGAGCTGGCGGTCCGGATCGTAGCGGGCCATGATCATGGTGGCCGTCATCCGGCTGTCACGGGAGTGCAGCAGCAGATGGTTCAGGCGCGCCAGCGCGACGGTGAGCGAGGTGCCGGTGCTGACCATCCCCTTCGCGGTGAACCGGAGCTGGGCCATGGTGGCGACCGCGTCGATGCCGTGCCCGGCCACGTCACCGACCACGAACAGCGCGTCGGAGTCGGGCAGTTCGATGGCGCTGAACCAGTCGCCTCCGACATGGATACCGGCCTGCGCGGGCAGATAGGCGACCTCGACGCGCAGTCCGGCCAGCAGTACCGGCTTGCTGGGCAGCGGCAGCAGGGCGTGCTGGAGCCGGGCCGCGAGCGCCCGTTCGGCCTGGAGGACCCCGCGCTGCACCGACATGGTGCGCTCGCTCTTGACCAGGGCGAGCTCCGCGCTGCGCTGCGCGGTGAGGTCCTGCACGAAGCCGTGCACCTCGGCCGGGGTGCCGTCCGGCTCGCTGACGGCCTCGGCGACCAGCCGCAGATGCCGTACGCCCTCGGAGGACATGACCCGGAACGGCACGTCGACCGGGCACCCCCGCTTGACCAGCCCGGCGATCGCCGCCGCGAGCGGCTCCGCGTCCTGCGGCAGCGCCAGCCGCGGCAGCTCCGCCAGCTCCAGCGGCCCCTGCTCGGGGGCGCGCCCCAGGACGGCATACGCCTGCGCGGACCAGGAGATCTCCCGCCGGAGCAGATCCCAGTTCGCCCAGCCGAGGTTGCCGAGCCGCTGCACATCGGCGAGGCGCTGCTTCTGCCGGTCCACGAGATCGTGCCGCAGCCAGGACACCAGCAGACCCGAGCCCATCGGAGCGGCCCGCACCGAGAAGGTGGCGGTCACGGCCACCCCGTCCGCCGTGACCTGGTAGGCGAACGGCTCGCTTACGAACGGCACCCCGGTCGCCAGGGTGTCCAGGTAGCCCTGCCACAGCGGTTCGCCCGCCACGGACGGATAGCTCTCCAGGATGAGCCGGCCCACCATGTCCCGCCCGCCGCGACCGCACACGTCGACCGCCTGCGGGGTCGCGGCGTCGATCCGGTAGTCCGCCACCTCGCCGGTGGCGGTGCGCAGCGGCGTCAGCAGGACCGCGGCACCCGGCAGCGCGTCGAACACCGCCTGCACGGTCTCCGCGACGCCCGGCACGCCGGGCGCCTCCCGCGCGGGGTCGAAAGCGCGCAGCCGCCCCGCGCACAACCGGGCGGCGGCCATGAGCAGATGGCGCTCGCGCGGCTCGAACGGCCCGCCGTACCGGCGCAACACCCCGAGCGCGAACCGGGCGGATTCCCCGGCGGGCACGGGCAGCCACACCCGGCTCGGCCACCGCTCCGGCGTGTCCCCGACCAGCAGATGACGGGCGCGGTCGGCGGCCAGGTCCTCCAGCCACAGCGGCTCGCCCGTCGCCAGGGCCTCGACCGGCGGCACCCCGGCCAGCGGGGGCACATGCCGCCACCGGGCGGCGTACCCCGCGTCGACCCCGGCATGGCCGACCAGTTCGAGACCGCCCTCGGGCCGCCGCTCGTAGAGGAGCACGGCGTCGGCCCGCGCCCGCGGTGCCAGGTGGTCCAGGAGGCAGCCGGCGAGTTCGTGCGGGGAGCCGACGCGGAGCAGGTCCCGCCCTATCCCGCCGAGCACCTCCGCCATCTCCGGGCCACCGGCGGGCGCGGTCGCGCCGGTAGCGGACGACGCGCCGGGCACGGGTGCCGTCGCGGGGGCCGGGGACGCGGCGGCCGGCTGCTGCGGGGGCGACGGGAGGGAGCCCAGCGTGAGCCAGCACTCCTCCAGCAGGGTGTGCCCACCGTCCGCGGCGCGCCGGCGCAGCTCCGCGTCGGCGGCCTCCGGGGCGCATCCGGTGAGCGCCATCAGGGCGCCTTTGGCCCGTTCGAGGACCGCCGATGTCGCGGCGAGATCGCGCAGCCGCTCCAGCTCGGCACGCTGCCGGGCGACGACCCGCGCGAGCGCGGCGCTGTCGGCACCGGGTCCGGGGTCGTCCCTCGGGGGCACGGACTCGCTCGTCACGCCATGAGCATCGCACATTCGGGGGCGCTCGATCACTTGTCAGGGGGGCCGGGGAGCTACGGCCGTCCGGCCGCCCCTCTCGGCCGAGCGACGGGTCCGGTGCGGGCCGGAGCGACCCGGCGCGGCCCGGCGCGGTCGGTCACCGTCGTGGCGGTCCGCCGCGGTCGGTCGCCGTCCGGGGCGGACCGCCGGGGCCCGCGGGGGCGGCTGCCATCCGGCGGGGTGCGCGTCAGCGGCGGCCGAGGGCCGTGCTGACCGCGCGGACGCTGCGGGCGATGTGCTGGAGTTGCAGCACCTCGGCGGCGTACATCTTGATCGTGTGCTCGATGACGGCCTCGGGCAGCCCGAGCATCGGAAGTTCGGCCCGCGCCGTCTGGAGCGCGGTGCGGGCCACCCGCATCTCCTGCTCGACCTGGATCTGCGCGTGCCGGGCGAGCAGCACGGGGTGCCGGATCAGGGCCGGGTAGCTGGCGTAGCGCGCGGGGATCAGCTCGCGCAGCCACTTGGCGGCCGAGCGCTCCCAGTCGTAGGAACCGGGGGTCTTGACCTGGCAGGGCCAGTCGGGGCTGACGCGCGTGCTGGTCAGGGGCATGGTCGGGGGCATGGTCACTTCCGGTCTGCGGCGTCGTGAGGGTGGTCCGACGTGAAGCGGGCGGCCCCGGTCTAGGGGATGACCGGGGCCGCCCCGGTGGTGCGGCACAGGGGCGCCGCACCACCGGACACACCGGGCGCCGTCCGGGTAGGTGACGGCGTTCGGGATGTCCGCGCGGCGATCCGCCAGCAGAGTATTTATATATACCGAGCAGTTTGCAAGACGTATGAAAACATTCATGCGTGATATGGGCCGAAAGATCCGGCTACGGGCGCTCGGTGCCCGCAAGATCTTCACGAGTGTGGGGGTGCCGCCGCAGGACCTCGCGGCCCCCGGCGGCGTGCGGGGCGGCTCAGTCCCGGACGAAGAACTGGTGCTGGTCGGACACCTGCTCGTACTTCTCCAGGCGCGCCTGCGTGCGCTCCGGATCGGCGTCGGTCATCGCCTGGAGCAGCGCCGCGGCCATCATGTTCGGGGCGGCGTAGGAGTCGAAGACCAGCCGGGAGCCGGTGCCGGTGGCGAAGGTGACGTCGGCCTCGTCCGCCAGCGGTCCGAGCGCGAGGTCGGTGATCAGGGCGACCTTCAGCCCGACGTGGTGCGCCACCCGGACCGCCTCCAGGGTCTCCAGCGAGTGCCGCGGCATGGCGAACGCCAGCACCCAGGCGCCGCCGGCCTCGCGGGACTGCAGCAGCGCGTCGTAGGCCACGCTGCCGCCGCGCGTGACCAGACGCACGTCGGGGTGGATGCGGCGCGCCGCGTACCCGAAGTACTCGGCCAGCGACTCCGCGATACGCAGGCCCAGCACGGTCAGCGGGGTGGAGCGGGACAGCTCGCGGCCGACGTGGATCACCCGGTCCGGGTCGGCGAAGTCGCGGCGCAGATTCTCCAGGTTCGCGATCTCCGCGTCCACCGCCGCCTGGAGCTCGTTGGCCCGGTTCGGCTCGCCGGGCCCGCCGGCCAGCGCCTTCAACGCGATCGACTGGAGCCGCTCACGCAGTGCGGGGTAGCCGCTGAAGCCGACGGCACCGGCGAAGCGGGTGACGGACGGCTGGCTGACCCCGACCCGGTCCGCCAGCTCGGTGATCGACAGGAACGCGGCCTCGGTGATGTGCTCGATCAGGTACTGGGCGATCCGCCGCTGCCCCGGCGACAGCCGGGGCCCGTCGAACAGCTCCCGCAGCTGGGAGGTCGGGGCGGCCTCGGCCTCCGGCGCGGTCTTGCCCGAGGTGATCGCTGATGCCTGTGCGCGGGCCTGTTGCGGCGAGGGCACCGGTCCGTCTCCTTTGTCTCCCACGAGCATTCAACATAGCTCACTCAAAGCCGTGACCAGCGGGTTGACCAGCGATCGAGGGACCTGGAACGCGGCCCGGCAGCCGCGCCGGACGGCGCCGCTAACCGGCCCGGTGACACGGCGGCGCCGACGCGTCCGCCGGGACCAGCAGATCCGCCCGCCCCCGCGTCGCCGCCACCAGCTCGGCGTTGCGCTGATCCGTGCCCAGCACCCAGGCGCGCGCCGCCGCCGGCTCCTTGCCGAACTCCACGTGCCGGGCCACCAGTCGGCGGATCCGCTCCTCCTCGGGCAGCTCGCAGTACCAGACCTCGTCCAGGCACGGCCGCACCCGCGCCCACGAACCCTCCTGGAGGAGCAGGTAGTTGCCCTCGGTCACCACAAGGCGCACGGCCGGCGGCACCGGGATCGCGCCGGCCAGCGGCTGCTCCAGGACCCGCTCGAAGCAGGGCGCGTACACCACCTCGCCGGTCTCCTCGCGCAGCCGCCGCAGCAGCGCCGCGTACCCGGCCGGGTCGAAGGTGTCCGGCGCGCCCTTGCGGTCCCGGCGGCCCAGCCGGTCGAGTTCGGCGTCGGCCAGATGGAAGCCGTCCATCGGGACGTGAGCGGCCCACGCGGGGCCGTCGGCGTTCAGGGCGCGCACCAGGCGCGCGGCCAGCGTGGACTTGCCCGCGCCGGGGCCGCCCGCGATGCCGAGCAGGGCGCGCCGGCCGGCTCGGGGGAGTGCGCGGGCGCGCGCGAGGAGGTCGTCGAAGGTCGGGGGCGCAGGTTCGGGCGTCGGTGGCACACAGACGAGTGTGTCATCCCCGGAACGGGAAAATTGTGGCGTGGGACACTCGCTGGAGCGCGGCTCATGGGGAACAGTCCTCGGTATGACTCAGCTCGGTCTGCCCGACGACATCCAGGCATGCCTGTTCGACCTCGACGGGGTCGTCACCAAGACGGCCGTGGTGCACGCGGCCGCGTGGAAGGAGACGTTCGACGCGTTCCTGCGCTCCCACGAGGGCCCGGACGCGCGGCCGTTCGACGCGGTCGCCGACTACGACGAGTACGTCGACGGCCGCCCGCGCGCCGACGGGGTGCGCGCCTTCCTCGACTCGCGCGGCATCCGGCTGCCGGAGGGCACGCCGGACGACCCGCCGGACGCCCTGACCGTCAACGGCCTCGGCAACCGGAAGAACGAACTGCTCCTGAAGCGGATCCGCACCGGCGGCGTCGAGGCGTACGAGGGCACCCTGCGCTACCTGGAGGCGGTGCGCGCCGAGGGGCTGCGCACCGCGATCGTCTCCTCCAGCGCCAACTGCCGCGACGTGCTGCGAGCCGTGGACGCCGAGCACTTCTTCGACGTCCGCGTCGACGGCGTCGTGGCCGCCGAGCGGAAACTGCCGGGCAAGCCGCACCCCGACACCTTCCTTGCCGCCGCCCATGACCTCGGCGTCGAACCGTCCCGCGCGGCCGTCTTCGAGGACGCGCAGGCCGGCATGGAAGCGGGCCGCGCGGGCGGCTTCGGGTACGTGGTCGGTCTCGACCGGGTCGGCCAGCGCGACGCCCTGTACGCGCACGGCGCGAGCATCGTCGTGGAAGACCTCGCGGAGCTGGGAGGCAAGCGGTGATCACCCAGGGGGCGTACGCCGTCGAGCCGTGGGCGGTCCGCGAGACCTCCCTCGACCTCGACCTGCTCGCGCAGAGCGAGTCCGTGTTCGCACTGTCCAACGGCCATGTCGGCTGGCGCGGCAACCTGGACGAGGGCGAGCCGCACGGACTGCCCGGCAGCTACCTCAACGGGGTGCACGAGGTGCATCCGCTGCCGTACGCCGAGGCCGGGTACGGCAATCCGGAGTCGGGCCAGACCGTCATCGACGTCACCAACGGCAAGATCCTGCGGCTGCTCGTGGACGACGAGCCGTTCGATCTGCGCTACGGCCGCCTCACCGCCCACGAGCGGGTCCTCGACCTGCGCCGCGGGGTGCTGGAGCGCACCTGCGAGTGGACCTCCCCGGCCGGCTCCACGGTCCGGGTCCGCTCGACCCGGCTGGTCTCGCTCACCCAGCGCGCGGTGGCCGCCGTGGCGTACGAGGTGGAGGCCGTCGACGCCCGCAGCCGGGTGGTGATCCAGTCCGAACTGGTCGCCAACGAGAGTCTGCCCGGCTCCGACGGCGACCCGCGCGCCGCGATGGCGCTCCAGTCGCCGCTGGAGCAGGAGGACCACCTCGCCGCGGGCAACCGGCTGCGCCTGGTGCACCGGACCCGGCGCAGCGGACTGCGGGTCGCCGTCGCCGCCGACCATGTCGTCGACGGGCCCGAGCGCACCACCACCCGCAGCGAGAGCGGTACCGATCTGGCCCGGCTGACCGTCACCTCGGTTCTGGAGCCCGGCCAGCGTCTGCGGGTGGAGAAGCTGGTCGCCCACGGCTGGTCCGCGGCCCGTTCGCTGCCCGCGATGGCCGACCAGGTCGACGCCGCGCTCGCCGCCGCCGCCCACGACGGCTGGTCCGGCCTCCTCGCCGACCAGCGGGCCCGCCTGGACGACTTCTGGGCCCGCGCCGACGTCGAGGTCACCGGGGACGAAGAGATCCAGCAGGCCGTACGGTTCGCCCTGTTCCACGTCTTCCAGGCAGGGGCCCGCGCGGAGCGGCGCGCGATACCCGCGAAGGGCCTGACCGGCTCCGGCTACGACGGGCACGCCTTCTGGGACACCGAGATGTTCGTGCTGCCGGTGCTCATGCACACCGCGCCCGCGGCCGTCGCCGAGGCGCTGCGCTGGCGGCACGGCACCCTGGACGAGGCCCGCGAACGCGCCGCCCAACTCGGGCTCGCCGGGGCCGCGTTCCCCTGGCGGACCATCGCGGGACCGGAGGGCTCGGCGTACTGGCCGGCCGGCACCGCCGCCTTCCACGTGAACGCCGATATCGCCGACGCCGTCGTCCGCTACGTCGAGGCCACCGGCGACACCGCCTTCGAGCGCGAGGCCGGAGTCGAACTCCTGGTGGAGACCGCCCGGTTGTGGCGCTCGCTCGGCCACCACGACGCGCACGGCGTCTTCCATCTCGACGGCGTCACCGGGCCCGACGAGTACAGCGCGGTCGCCGACGACAACACCTACACCAACCTGATGGCCCGTCAGAACCTGCTGGCCGCCGCCGATGCCGTCGAACGCCATCCGCGCGAGGCCGCCCGGTTCGGGGTGGACGAGGAGGAGAGCGCGGCCTGGCGGGACGCGGCCGAGGCGATGCACGTGCCGTACAACGCCGAACTCGGTGTGCACGAACAGCACGCGGGGTTCACCCGCTACCAGCGCTGGGACTTCGAGGGCACCCGCGCGGACCAGTACCCGCTGCTGCTGCACTTCCCGTACTTCGACCTCTACCGCAAACAGGTCGTCAAACAGGCCGACTTGGTGCTGGCGCTGTACACCTGCGACGCCTGGTTCGGCGAGCGGTACGACGAGCAGCAGATCGCCCGGAACTTCGCCTACTACGAGCCGCTGACCGTGCGCGACTCCTCGCTGTCCGCCTGCTGCCAGGCCGTCGTAGCCGCCCGGACCGGCCATCTCGACCTCGCCTACGACTACACGGCCGAGGCGGCCCTGATGGACCTGCACGACCTGGAGCACAACACCCGCGACGGGCTGCACATCGCCTCGCTCGCCGGTACCTGGATGGCGCTGGTGGCGGGCTTCGGCGGGATGCGCCGCGACGGCGAACGGCTGCGCTTCGCCCCCCGGTTGCCCGAGCGGCTCTCCCGGCTCGCCTTCCACGTGCAGTTCCGGGGCCGCAGGCTGCGGGTGGAGATCGACGCGGACAAGACGACGTACGCGCTGCTCGACGGGCCGCCGCTGAGCCTGCGGCACCACGGTGAGGACGTGACGGTGAGCACGAGCGAGCCGGCCGTGCGCGCCGTACCCCCGGCCGTTCGCCGGCCGGCACCGCAGCAGCCGCGGCACCGGGTGCCGAACCAGCGGTCCTGAGGGCCGGCCCGCGCAAGGCCCAGGGCCCCTCGGGCGGGGCCCGCCCCGGTCACGGCGTCGCGCCCGTCAGCAGCCGGAAGAGGTCGCCGGTGGCGTCGGCCGCCAGCAGCGGCGGCAGGGTGCTCAGCGCGAGGACGGCCAGCGCGGCGGAGCCAAGGCTCGGCTGCGGAACGGCCTGGAGGGCGGCGATACGGCGGGTGACGGCCTGGTCGGCGAAGTGCAGCGCGGGCACCTCGCCGCCGCGCTGCGCGGTGAGCGCGGCCCGCGCCAGCGCCAGCGCGGCGGTGCGGCGGTCGCCGATCCGGGCCGCCGCCAGCTCGTCGGCCCACCGCTCCACCAGGTAGACGACGGCCGAACGCACCGGGCACAGCAGCGGATCGGCCGCCGCCGCGAGGACGGCCGCCGTCACCAGCACATCGTGCCGGTGGGCGAGATGGGCCCGCTCATGCGCGAGCAGCACCCGCCGCTCGGCGGGCCCGAGCGCGGCCAGCATCGCCGAGGTGACCAGGATCCGGCCCGGCCGTCCCGGAACCGCGCACGCCCGCGGCACCGACGAGGCGGCCACGATCAGTTCGGTGTCCGCGGGCTGCCCCTCGCACAGCCGGCGCAGCGCCCGCCGGGTGCGCCACTCGGCCCGTACGGCACGGCGCAGCCGCACGGCGACCACCACCAGCCCCAGACACGCGGCCAGCCCGATCACCACCGGCACCGGATCGGCCGCCGCGTCCCGGCGGCCCCCGCGGACCTCGGGCGGCACGTTCCCGAGCAGCGCGGCACCGAGCAGCGCCAGCGTCCAGACGGTGGCCCCGGCGGTCACCACGGCGGCCCCGGCCAGCACTCGCGCGGCCACCGCCGGAGCGACGTACCGGCCGGTCAGCGGGCCGGCCGCGGCGAGCAGCAGCGACAGCGCCAGCGGGCTGTACACATCGAATCTCATGCGCGAGACCTCACGTCGTGGACGTCGTGCGTGGAACCTCGTGTGCCGAACCTCGTGCCGGCCCCGCGCGGGGCCGTCCTGCCGCTACGCGTCGCCCCCGGCGAGCAGTTCGCGCAGCACGCGCTCCTCCTCGCGGCTCAGACCCGTCACGAACTGCTGGAGCGCGGCGATCGGGTCCGGGCCCCGGTCCAGGGCCTGGTGCATGGCTTCGGCGGTCAGCTCCGCCGCGTTCTTCGCCGGACGGTACGCGCCGCGCCGCCCGTCCGCGTCCCGCAGCACCAGCCCCTTGTCGTACAGCCGCTTGAGGATGGTGTGCACCGTGTTGTACGCGAGATCGCCGCCGATCTCGGCCTGGATCTCCGCCGGGGTGAGCGGCCGATCGGTGGCCCAGAGGGCGGCCAGCACCTCGCTTTCCAGCTCCCCGGCGCTGCGCCGTTCCGCCCTGCCACGGGACCCTGTGCCAGCCATGGTCCAACCTTACAGCGCGTAGTGGCGGCGCCCGAGGGGCCGTCCCGCCTTCCCGGACACCGGGCGGGCGGCGGTTCGCCCGCGCTCTTTGCCCGCCCTGTGATCAGGTGGTCCTTTCCGGTCCCGGCTCGTTCATGGTGGGATCGGGGCGAAGGGGAGGAAGATGAACGGCAGCGCCGACACCGTACGCACCGGGACGCGGAACACCCGCTCCCGGCGGCCGTCCGACGGCGCCCGGAAGATACCGGCCGCCCTCCCGCTCGCAGTCGTCTGCGCGGCCTTCACCCTGGCCCAACTGCTCCTGGTCCGCCCCGGTATGGGTCTCGGCTGGGACGAGGCGGTGTACGTCAGCCAGGTCGGCGGCGGCGCGCCCGCGGCCTACTTCAGCGCGCCACGGGCCCGCGGCATCTCGCTGCTCGTCGCGCCGGTCGCCGCGTGGTCGTCCTCGACGGTCCTGCTGCGCTGCTACCTCGCCGCCCTGTCCGGCCTCGCCCTGTACCTGGCCCTGCGCACCTGGCGCGGCCTGTTCCCGCCCCGCGTCCTCGCCCTGGGCGCCGCCCTGTTCGCCTCCTTGTGGGTGACCCTCTTCTACGGCCCCCAGGCGATGCCCAACTACTGGGTCGCGGTGGGCGCGCTGGTGACGGTCGGCGCGTACCTGCGCGCGGGCGCGCCTGATTCCGGCCGGGCCGCGCCGTGGAGCCTGGCCGCGGGTGCCGCGCTGATGGGCCTGATGCGGCCCATGGACGCGGTGTGGGTCGTCCTGCCGCTGCTCGTCCTCGGCCTGCTGCAGCGGCACTGGCGGCGGCCGGCCGCGCTGCTCGCCGGGCTCGCGGCCGGGGTCGCCGAGTGGGTGATCGAGGCGTACGTACGCTACGGCGGGCTGCTCCAGCGGCTGTCCGAGGGCTCGGCGATCCAGGGCGGCCTCGGCTGGCACCTCGCCCTCGTGGACCAGTTGCGCAGCCTCGGCGGGCGCACCCTGTGCCGGCCCTGCACCGGCGCGCTGCCCGGCCCGCTCGTCACCTTCTGGTGGTGCGCGCTGCCCCTGCTCGCCGCGCTCGCCCTGCTGTGCGCGGTCCGCGCGGGGCGCCCGGTGGCCACCGCGCTGCCGCTCGCGTGCGCCGCGTCGGCCGCCTTCCCCTACCTGTTCCTGATCGACTACGCGGCCCCCCGCTTCCTGCTGCCCGCCTACGCCCTGCTCGCCCCGCCCGTCGCCGCGGCGCTGCTCCGCCTGGCGAGCGCCCCGCCCCGGCCCTGGCGCCCGGCGACCGCCGCGGCGCTCTGCCTGGTGTTCGCCGTCCACCTCGGGGCCCAGCTGACCGTCCTGGTGCGCACGGCGGACGTCGCCGCCGCGGGGCACCGCTCCTGGTCGCGCACTGCCGCCACCCTGCACCGCCTCGGTGTGCGCGCCCCCTGCCTGGTCACCGGCGAGGACGCGCTGCCCGTCGCCTTCTACGCCGGCTGCTCCTCGGCCGCGACCTCCGGCCCCAACGCCGACACCACCGCGGACGCCATCGCGCGCACCGCACGGCACATGCCGACGGCCGCGCTCGTGCCGGCGGGCGCGCGACCGCCCGCGTACGCCCGCGATTGGCCCTGGACCACGGCCGGAAACCGACGGGTGTACTACACGCCGGGGCACGGGAAAGGGTTTCCGGTTCCACCGGGTCAGGTAGGACACGGGTGATACCGCGTGACCATGGAGGGGAAGCAGATGACGGGGAACGACACCGCCGGACTGATGGACGAGGCGTTCTTCACGCCGGGAAGCTCGTCCTTCGCCGAGTTCCTGGCCGCCCACCGCCCCCGCCTGCTGCCCACCGCCGCCCCGCTGCCACCCGGCACGCGCGCCGCCCCGGACAGCTTTCCGCACGGCACCACGGTCCTCGCGCTCACGTACGGCGACGGCGTGCTGCTCGCCGGGGACCGCAGGGCCACCATGGGCAACCTGATCGCCCAGCGGGACCTGGAGAAGGTCCACCCGGCCGACGACCACACGGCCGTCGCCTTCGCCGGCACCGTCGGACTCGCCCTCGACATGGTGCGGCTCTACCAGGTCGAACTGGCCCACTTCGAGAAGATCGAGGGCATTCCGATGACGCTGGGCGCGAAGGCGACCCGCCTCGCGACCATGATCCGGCAGAACCTCGCCCAGGCCATGCAGGGCCTCGCCGTCGTCCCCCTGCTCGCCGGGTACGACCTCGGCGCGCCCACCGGGGAGGGCGGCCGGATCTTCGCCTACGACGCGGCCGGCGGCCTGTACGAGAAGCGGGAGTTCCACGCCGAGGGCTCCGGCTCGCCGTTCGCCCGCGGCGCGCTCAAGAAGCTCTACCGGCCCGGCCTGTCCCGCCGCGAGGCCGCCCTCGCCGCGCTGCACGCGCTGTACGACGCGGCCGACGACGACTCGGCCACCGGCGGTCCCGACCTCAACCGCCGTATCTTCCCGATCCTCGCGTTCATCACCGAGGACGGCTACGAACGGCTGCCGGAGGCGGAGACCGAGGAGCTGAGCCGCGAGATGGTGCGCCGGCGCGACAGCCGCCCGGACGGCCCGCACGCCGCGCCCTGAACCCTGGCGGGGCGTCAGGCGAACGGCAGCGAACGGCGTGCGGACACTGCCGGACTCCGGCAGTGAACTCCGGGCTGGTCAGGGCCTAGATTCCCGGCAGGGGGCGCTCGCGCCCCGCACACATCCCGCACTCCGGACCGACACAGAGAAGGTGCCTTCGTGAGACCGACCCGCGCCGCCCTGACCGTCGCGGCCACCGCGCTGCTGCCCGCCCTGCTGCTCACCGCCCCGGCCTTCGCCGCCGGCGCGCCCGCCGCCGCGACGAGCGTCGCGGCGGCGACGGACGGCTCGACCACACCGGTCGACGACATGTCCGACGACGATGTGCGCGTCGCGGTCTTCCGGATCCTCGCCCATGCGCAGCAGAACCAGGACAAGGCCGTGATCCGGGAGGCGAACGCCGCCCTGGACGACGGTTCCGTGGACGCCCTGCGCATTTTCCTGAAGACCGGCTACCGCCTCGCCCAGGCCGAGGACGACCGGGTCGCGATCCTGCGCATCCTCGCCGACCCGGCCACCGGCGCGGCCGTGCGCGCGGCAGCCCAGAGGGCCCTGGACGACGGGACGCCCGAGGCACTGCGCGCCTTCCTGGAGCACGGGCGCTACGAGACCGGCGTCTGACGGACCGGGTCAGCGCTCGTACACACCGGTCAGACGGCCGCGGGCGAGGACAGGACCGGTGACGGCGGCCAGCAGGGCGCGGGGGCGGGCCCGTTCCGGCCGCGGGAGGTCCACGGGGGCGGCCAGGGCGAACAGCTGGAAGGTGTAGCGGTGGGGGCCGTGGCCCTTGATCGGGGCGGGGCCGTGGTAGCCGCGGCCGATGGTGGAGCGCAGCAGCCGTACGCCGGGGGCCGGTTGCCGTCTCCCGAGGGCACCCCCGTCGAGGTACCCGGTCGCCGGGTCGATCAGGGCGAGGCAGTGCACGGCGGGCCTGGCCAGCGGGACGTCGATGTCCTCGACCACCAGCAGGAACCGGGCCGTGCCGGGCGGCGGCGCAGTCCAGGCCAGGTGGGGGGAGAGGTCGGCGCCGCCGATGGTCTTGGCGCACTGCCGGAGCGGCATCGGGTCACCGTCGCCGAAGTCCCGGCTGGTGAGCGTCAGCAGCTCGGGGCCCTGGAGGCGGGGCAGGTTCCACGCCGCATGGGTCTCGCCCGCCCTGCGGTTCCGCAGAAGTCGGCCCGGAAAGCTCATCGCGTCGCCTCCAGCAGCGCGGCGACCTCGGCGGCGGTGGCCGTCTCGCCGAGCTTGGGGAAGATCCGCTCGATGCTGTGGCGGTGGGCCTCCGCGTCAGGGTCGAACATGGCGTCGGTGGCCAGGACGACGTGGTAGCCGTGGTCGGAGGCCGAGCGCGCCGTCGATTCCACACCCGAACTCGTCGAGATCCCGGTGAGCACGACCTGGGTGACGCCCAGGTCCCGCAGCAGGGTGTCGAGCCCGGTGTCGTGGAACGCGCTGCGCCGTCGCTTGGTGATCAGATGATCGCCCGGCTGGACGTCGAGCTCGGCCACGAGATCGGCCCAGTCGGACGGCCGCCCGGCCCGGCGCCCCTGCGGCCCGGCTTGCCGGGACCGCCCGCTCTCCGTACGGCCCGGCGCGCGGCCGGTGACGTTGACGAGGACCACCGGCAGCCCGTGCCGCCGGAACTCGCCGGCCAGCCGCGCCGATCGCTCGACGGCAACGCTCACCCCGGCGTCGGTGCGGGGCGAGACGATGCTCTTCTGGAGATCGATCACGACGAGAGCGCACGCCGGGTCGATCGTGGTCAGTGCCATGGTGGTTGCTTCTCCTGTGGGGGTCGGTGGTGCCGGGCCCCGACCTGTCCCGAAGGCGCCGGGGCCGGGTTCACCAGCCCGCAGTCGAAGGGCCCGGTCGGCGCCTGTTGTCGCGCCGGGGTCAGATGTTCTGGGCCAGCCGTCGCAGCAGCGGGGCGGTCGTGGCGAGCCGATCCAGTTCCGCGGGCGTGAACCCGCCCCCGGTCAGGGCCCCGGCGATCAGTTCGGCCCGCGCGTTGCGCTTGTCCCGCAGCGCCTGCCGGCCGGCGTCGGTCACCGTCAGCACCAGGCGCCTGCCGTCGTCCGGGTCACGGCGGCGCTCGACCAGGCCGCGGGCCCGCAGCGCGCCGAGCGTCGCCCCCATGGACTGCGCGGTGATCTGCGCCTCACGGGCCAGCGCCGAGGAGGTGCTGGGGCCCGTGCGGTCCAGCAGCGCCAAGGCGCCGCGTTCCGGGAGCGTCAGCCCGCCCTCGACCGGCACCTGGCGCACCCGGCGCACCAGCGCGCCGATGCTCGCGAGCAGGTCCGCGGCGACCGCCTCGGGGTCCAGATCATCACTCATATGCTAAGGCTAGCTTATAAAGCTTCCTTAGTATCTCCCTAAGGTGCGTCCGAGCCGGGGCCGGAGCCGGAATCGAGGGCCGGTGCGTGGGGCCGGAGGATGGCGGGCAGCCATCGGCCGGCCGCCGCGAGCAGCAGGGCGAGCCAGCCCGCCGCGAACAGCCAGCCGCCCAGCACATCGGTGCACCAGTGCACCCCGAGGAAGATCCGGGTCAGCCCGACCCCCGCGGCCCAGCAGACGGCCAGCAGCGCCAGCGGGCCCCGGCCCTGCGGGGAGCGCAGCCACAGTGCTGTGATCAGCAGCCCGGCCGCCAGGGCCGAGGTGGTGGTGTGCCCGGAGGGGTACGACCAGCCGGAGGCGAGCGCCTGCCAGTCCCGGTACGGCGGCCGGGCCCGGCCGACCAGCTCCATCACGCCGTACCGCACGGCCTGGCCGAGGCCCAGGCAGAGGAGGCCCAGCAGGGCGGCGGCCCCCCGCTGCCGGGTCGTACGGCCCGCGATCAGCCCGGCCGCGACCACCAGCGCGTACGGCACCGCCCCCGTGCCCGTGCCGGTCAGTCCGCGTGCCACGGCGACCGCGACCGGTGGCCGGTGCCCGAGCGACCACGCGTGCAGGGCGCGATCCGGCGGGAGCGGGGCGCCGTGCCGCGCGACCACGACGAGGGTCAGCGCCGCGAACGCGGACCAGGCGCAGACACCGAGACCGGCGACGAGCGAGCCCCCGCGGCGGCTCACGGCGCCGGCGGCGGCCACGCCCGGCACACCGCCGCCATGGACGATCGCCCGTGCGTCGCCGGCTTCGTCACGGCGTCTCCTTCGCCGCCCTGCGGGCACGCAGCGCCTCCGCCGCGAGCGGGCTCAGCGAGACCAGGACGATCAGGGCGATCAGCGGCAGCAGGTACTTGTCGACGTTCGGGATCGAGGACCCCAGCGCGTACCCGCCCAGGGTGAGGCCGAGGCTCCAGACCAGGCCGCCGAGCACCTGCCACAAGGTGAAGGTGCGGGTCGGCACGCCGAGCGCGCCCGCCATCGGGTTCAGCACCGTCCGCACCACCGGCACGAAGCGGGCCAGCACGATCGCCTTCGCGTGGCCGTACCGGTCCAGCAGCTCCTGCGCGCGGTGCGCGCCCTCGCGCAGTTTCGCCGAGCGGGTGCGGGCCAGCAGCGCGCCACCCGCCTTGCGGCCGATCAGGAACCCGCACTGGGAGCCTGCCAGCGCGCCGAGCGCCGCCGCGACCAGGAGCGGGCCGAGCGAGAGGTGCAGGCCGCGGTCGGCCGTGCCGGTGCACAGCAGGCCCGCTGTGAACAGCAGCGAGTCGCCCGGCAGGAAGAACCCGATCAGCAGGCCCGTCTCCGCGAACAGCACCACGCCGACGCCGAACACGCCGAAGGCGGCCAGCAGCGAGTGGGCGTCGAGCACATTGACCGCGAGCTGCGCTGCCAGTTGCGGGGGAGTGGCCACGGCCGCACGCCCTTTCCTTCGACTTGCTTCGACAACATGTGACTACACATTTGTAGACGGTCGCCGGGTGTCCCGGCGAATCCGGCCAGGGGTCGCTTCCCGGACTTTGCCCCCCGATTGCCTGTTCGTGACCGGTTGCGTACGAAGGTGTGGTCATCATGGTCGCGAAGGTAAGGCATGCCTTCGCTAATTTCCGGGAGGGCCGCAGGGCATGTGGGACGACGCGTTTCCGAGTTTCCTGATCGGATTGCGGGAGGGGCTCGAAGCGGGACTCATCGTCTCCATCCTGGTCGCGACCCTGGTCCGCGCCGAGGCGCGCTCGCGGCTGCCGCAGGTGTGGACGGGTGTGCTGGCCGCGATCGCCGTCGCGATGAGCTTCGGCGCGGTCCTCACCTTCACCGCCGCGTCCATGCCGGGGACCGCCCAGGAGGCGTTCGGCGGCATCCTCAGTGTGATCGCCGTCGCGTTCGTCACCGCCATGGTGTTCTGGATGCGCCGCTCGGCCCGCAATCTCTCCAGTGAGCTGAAGCACAAGGTCACCGGCGCCCTCGCCATGGGCTCCGGCATGCTGGTCCTCACCTCCTTCCTGGCCGTCGGCCGCGAGGGCCTGGAGACCGCGCTGTTCCTGTGGACCACCGCACGGGCGGCCGGCGAGTCCGCGGGCCCGCTGACCGGCGCCGCCATCGGTCTGGTCCTCGCGGCGGGGCTGTGCTGGGGCCTGTACCGCAGGGTCCTGAAGATCAACCTGACGAAGTTCTTCACCGCGACCGGCGCCGTCCTGATCGTCATCGCCGCGGGCGTGCTCGGTTATGGCCTGCGCGATCTCCAGGAGGGCGGCGTGCTGCCCGGCAAGACGGCCTACGCCTTCGACCTCGCCGGCAGCATCGACGCCGGCTCCTGGTACAGCACCCTGGTCCAGGGCGTCTTCAACCTGACGCCCACCATGACCTGGCTCCAGGTCGTCGCCTACGTCGCCTACCTCGCCGTGGTGATGACCCTGTTCGTGCGCGGCGTGCGCGTCAGCGCTCCCCGGCCCGCGCCCCAGGCCGGATCCGCTTCGACGGACGCGCCCGCGCCCCAGGCCGCATCCGCCTCCCCGGCCGAGGCCACGCCCAGGACGGACCCCCCTTCCAAGCCCGAGCCCGCGCCCGAGCCGAAGCCCGCCGCCCGGCGCCGCCCGGTCTGGGTGGTCCCGGCCGCCGTGGTCGCCGTACCCGCCGTCGTCGCCGGACTCTTCGTCGCCCTCGGCCGCCCCAAGCCCGCGGGCGACCAGACCGTCGCCGTCTCCGAGACGGACTGCGGCAAGGGCTTCACCGCGCCCAAGCCCGGCCGGCAGACCTTCCAGATGCACAACACCGGCCGCCAGGCCAGCGAGGTCTACCTGGTCGACCCGTCCACCAACGCGGTCTACGGCGAGATCGAGGGCCTCGCCCCCGGCACCACCCGCGACCTCGTCGCCACCGTCTCCGGCGGCACCTACGCCTGGCGCTGCGTCCCCGCGAGCGGCAAGGCCGTCACCTCCAAGGCGGTCACCGTCACCGGCGGCGGCGCGGCCAAGCCGGTCGCCCCCGTCTCCGAACAGGACCTCGCCGCGCCCCTGAAGTCGTACAAGACGTACGTCGGCAAGGGCCTGGACACCCTCGTCGGGCAGACCCGCACCCTCCAGCACGACATCGAGGGCGGCCACCTGGACACCGCGCGCACCGACTGGCTCACCGCCCACCGCACCTACGCCTCCCTCGGCGCCGCCTACGGCACCTTCGAGAACTTCGACCAGAAGATCGACGGCCGAGCCGACGGCCTGCCCGGCGGCGAGCACGACAAGGACTTCAGCGGCTTCCTCCGTCTGGAGTACGGCCTGTGGCACGGCCAGTCGGCCAAGGAGCTGACCGGGCCCGCCCGGCAGCTCGCCACGGACGTGGCCGGGCTGCGCAAGGCCTTCCCGAGCCAGGACTTCGACCCGGCCGACCTGCCGCTGCGCGCCCACGAGATCCTGGAGAACACCCTCCAGTTCGAGCTCACCGGCGACACCGACGAGGGCAGCGGCACCAACCTCGCCACCGCCGACGCCAACCTGGCCGGTACCCGCGAACTGCTCACCGTCCTCGAGCCGCTGCTCAGCCACCGCGCGCCCACGGTGCTGCCCACCGTGGACACCGACATCGACCGGGTGCAGAAGCTGCTGGACGCGGACCACGGCGGCGGCCACTGGACCCCGGTCGAGAAGCTCTCCACCACCGACCGCCAGCGCCTCGACGGGGCGACCGGGCAGCTCCTGGAGGATCTCGCCCCGATCCCGGACCTGCTGGAGATCCGGAAGTCCGCCTGATGACCACCGCGCACCCGCACTCCGAAGGGAACCCGCCCATGTCCACCGCCGACACGCCGTCCTGCCCCGTCGGCCCCGCCCGCCGCTCCTTCGTGCGCGGCGCGCTGGGCGCGGGTGCCGCCGGAGCGGTCCTGGCCGGCGGCGGCTTCGCGCTCGCCGAGAGCGGCGGCACCGCCCAGGCGGGGCCGAGCGGACCGGACGCCGGTGCGAAGGTGCCCTTCCACGGCGCCCACCAGGCCGGGATCGTCACCCCGCAGCCGGCGGCCGCCGCGTTCGTCTCCTTCGACGTCATAGCCGACGACCGCAAGGGCCTGGCCGACCTGCTGAAGACCATCACCGAGCGGGCCCGCTTCCTCACCTCCGGCGGCGCCCCCGCCGACCTCGGCGTCGGCGCCCCGCCCGCCGACAACGGCATCCTCGGCCCCGAGGTCCCCGCGGACGGCCTCACCCTCACCCTCGGCGTCGGCTCCTCCCTCTTCGACGACCGCTACGGCCTCGCCAAGGCCAGGCCCGCCCGGCTGGTCCCCATGCGGACCTTCCCGAACGACAACCTGAACCCGGCCGAGTGCCACGGCGACCTCTCCCTCCAGATCTGCGCCCAGAGCCGGGACACCGTGCTGCACGCCCTGCGCGACATCGCCCGGCACACCCGCGGCGCGATGCAGGTCAAGTGGCGCATCGACGGCTTCCAGAACGCGCCCCGGCCCACCGGCGCGCAGCGCAACCTGCTCGGCTTCAAGGACGGCATCGCCAATCCGGATGTCAACTCCGCGCGCGAGACGAACAAGCTGATCTGGGTCGGCGCCGGGCAGGGCGAGCCCGCCTGGGCCGCCGGCGGCAGCTACCAGGTCGTCCGGATCATCCGGATGCTGGTCGAGTTCTGGGACCGGGTCTCGCTCACCGAGCAGGAGAAGATGTTCGGCCGCCGCAAGGACACCGGCGCCCCGCTGGACGGCGCCAAGGAGACCGACGCCCCGAACTACGCCAAGGACCCGCACGGCAACGCGATCCCGCTGGACGCCCATATCCGGCTCGCCAACCCGCGCACCGCCGCGTCGGACAGCTCCCGCATCCTGCGTCGCGGCTACAACTACGACCGGGGCGCGGACAACGTCGGCAACCTCGACATGGGCCTCGTCTTCTGCTGCTACCAGCAGGACGTCAAGCGCCAGTTCGAGGCCGTGCAGACCCGGCTGATCGACGAACCCCTGGTGGACTACATCTCCCCGACCGGCGGCGGCTACTTCTTCGCCCTGCCCGGCGTCCGTGACAGCGCGGACTGGCTGGGCCGGGGCATGTTCTCCGCCTGACCGGACCGCCTCCCTGGAGCCGCTCCCCGTCCGGGGAGCGGCCTTTTCCTTCCCATGGTCTTTTCCTGACCATGGGAAAGGCGTGTCGCCGCCTTTACTGCAAATGGGTTGCAGGTACGGGATGATGGCACAAGGCTGTGGTGTGCAGCCGCACTCCGTACGACGTTAGGAATGACCCTCCCGATGACGGCCGCCCCTGGTCCCGCTCCGTCCCTCCCCGTCCGGGCCGACGCCCCGAGGCCGTCGCCCTGGCAACGCGTGCGCCGCTCCATGACGCGCCAGGAGTGGACCAGGGTCGGTTCGATGGCCGCCTTCGTGCTGGCCCTGCACATCGTCGGCTGGGGCACCCTGGTCGGCGTCATCGCGCCCCGGCACTTCAGCGTCGGCACCGGTTCCTCCGGAGAGCCGGCGGCCTTCGGCATCGGCATCGGTGTGACCGCCTACACCCTGGGCATGCGGCACGCCTTCGACGCCGACCACATCGCGGCCATCGACAACACCACCCGCAAGCTGATGGGCTCCGGGCAGCGCCCGCTCTCCGTCGGCTTCTGGTTCTCGCTCGGGCACTCCAGCATCGTCTTCGGCCTCGCCCTGCTGCTCTCGCTCGGCATGAAGACCCTGGCCGGACCGGTCCGCGACGACAACTCGCACCTCCACCAGGTCACCAGCCTCATCGGTACGACCGTCTCCGGTGCCTTCCTCTACCTCATCGCCGCGATCAACCTCGTCATCCTGGCCGGCATCTGGAAGGTCTTCCGCAAGATGCGCACCGGCCACTACGACGAGGCCGCCCTGGAGGCCCAGCTCGACAACCGGGGCTTTATGAACCGGCTGCTCGGCCGGGTCACCAACTCGATCAGCAAGCCCTGGCAGATGTATCCGCTGGGCCTGCTGTTCGGCCTCGGCTTCGACACCGCGACGGAGATCGCCCTGCTGGTCCTCGCCGGCTCCGGCGCCGCCTCCGGCCTGCCCTGGTACGCCATCATGACCCTGCCGGTGCTGTTCGCGGCCGGGATGTCGCTGCTGGACACCATCGACGGCTCGTTCATGAACTTCGCCTACGGCTGGGCGTTCTCCAAGCCGGTCCGCAAGGTGTACTACAACCTCACCATCACCGGCCTGTCCGTCGCCGTCGCCCTCATCATCGGCTCGGTCGAACTCCTCGGCCTCCTCGCCGACAAGATGGACCTGCACGGCTTCTTCTGGGACTGGGTCGCCGGGCTCGACCTCAACACGGTCGGCTTCGTCATCGTGGGCCTGTTCTTCGCCACCTGGGCGCTCGCGCTGCTGGTGTGGAAGGCCGGCCGCATCGAGGAGAAGTGGACCGCGGGCCTGGCCGAGCAGTCCGCGGACTGACGCGGTCGCGCCGACCGATCCGGTGTTCGCGGGGTTGATCTCGCGGCTGCGGGAAACGTGGACCAGGACCGCCGCGCGCGAACACGGAAGGAGCCGACGATGAGCGACGCGCAGACCCCCATGGGGGACGACGCCTACCAGCCCACCGGGACCAACGAGGAGCAGGAGGACGCCGCGCCGCTGGACCTGCAGGACGCGGTCGGCGAACGCTCGTACGACGACATGCTGGACGAGGGCTACTCGCCGCCCGAGCGCCCGCTCGGTGTGACCAAGTACGGGACGACCGCCGCCGAGCAGCGCGCGGGCGAGAGCCTGGACCAGCGGCTCGGCCAGGAGGTGCCCGACACGGAGGTGCCGGTCGGCGACGGCATCGGCGACCTGCCCGGCGGCGCGGGCGAACCGGTCGATCCCGAGGCGGGCGGGGACCGCGCGGGCCGTCTGCTGGCCCCCGACGAGGGGACCCGCTCCGACACGACCAAGGAAGAGGTCGCCGAGGACGTGGGCATCGACGGGGGAGCGGCGGGAGCGGAGGAGGCCGCGGTGCATGTCGTACCGGACGAGACCGGACTGCCGGAGTGACGGAACGATTCGGCACCCGCGGCGGGCGGCCCGGCTGACGGGGCGCGGGACGGTGGCTCCGGGCGCGCGGACGCGTGAGCGTGGGGGCCGCCGCCGGGCCGCCCGCGGTGACGACTCCGCGCGCAACCCCTTGGCCAGCATGCGGGTACCGGCCGAGCCTCGGACTCCGCTCGGCCGGTACCCGCCGGAAAAGCTACGGCAGCAGCTTCTCGATCGCCGACGGACCCTCCGTCTCCAGCTTGCGGCGCGCCCAGTCGAGCGTCTTCGGGGTGACGTCCCTCCCGGCCGCCATCACCAGGTCCTCCGGAGTGACGTCCTGCTGGGGAGCCGAGTGGAGCAGAGAATCCGGGGTGCACTGGTCGTCGGGCGACCGGGACCCTCCGGTTGCGGATGTCGACATGTTGCCTCCTCCTCGGTCCGGATGACCGCATCCGTGCCGGTGCCGCCGAACGGGGCACACTCTCACCATTGCCCGCCGCGGCGCACCCTGCATCCGGAAGGCACGCCGGTGACGGGTGACAAGCTCCTGCCCACTCCACCGCGCCGTACTCGCTCCTAAGCTGGAGACATCGCGGACGAGATCGAGCACCCGCACCGGGAGGCCGCCGATGAGCCAGACGCCGTTCCCCGCGGACACCTCCGCCCGCCCCCGCTACCTGCCGATCGCCGAACACGGCCTGATCGGCGACCTGCGCAGCGTCGCCCTGGTCGGCAGCAACGGCACCATCGACTGGTACTGCTCGCCGTCCTTCGACTCGCCCAGCGTCTTCGCGGCCATCCTGGACGCCGAGCGCGGCGGCTGCTTCGAGCTGGCCGCCGCCGTCCCGGCCCGCACCAAGCAGTTCTACTTCCCCGACACCAACGTGCTGATCACCCGGTTCTTCACCGAGGAGGGCGTCGGCGAGGTGCAGGACTTCATGCCGGTCGCCGCCGATGACCGGCAGTCCGGCGAGGCGGTACGGCACCGGCTGATCCGGCGGGTGGTCTGCGTGCGCGGCAACGTGCCCTTCCGCGCCCTCGTCGCCCCCCGCTTCGACTACGGCGCCGCCCCGCACACCGTCCGCGACGTGGACGGCACCCTGCTGTTCGAATCGCCGGACCTGGCGCTCGCGCTCACCGCGACCGTGGCCGTGGAGTGCGACGGCCGCGACGCCCTCGCCGAGTTCAAACTCGGCGAGGGCGAGACGGCGGTGTTCGCCCTCGACCAGGCCGGCACCGCCCTCGCCCCGCGCGGCTGTGCCCACGCCGAGGCCGAGCAGGAGTTCAACGCGACCGTCGCCTACTGGCGGCGCTGGCTCCACCAGTCCCGCTACCGGGGCCGCTGGCGCGAGATGGTGCACCGCTCCGCCCTCACCCTCAAGCTGCTCACCTACGCCCCCACTGGCGCCATCGTCGCCGCCCCCACCACCAGCCTGCCCGAGCAGCTCGGCGGCGAGCGCAACTGGGACTACCGGTACGTCTGGGTGCGCGACGCGGCCTTCGCCGTCTACGCGCTGCTGCGGCTCGGCTTCAGCGGCGAGGCCGAGGCGTTCATGCGCTTCCTCACCACCCACATCAGCCCCGGCGACGGCGCCGCCTCCGGCCCGCTCCAGATCATGTACGGCATCGACGGCCGCACCGACCTGCCCGAACGCGAGCTGCCGCACCTGGAGGGCCATCAGGGCTCGGCCCCGGTCCGGGTCGGCAACGCCGCCGCCGACCAGCTCCAGCTCGACATCTACGGCGCCCTGATCGACTCCGTGTACCTCTTCGACAAATGGGCCGAGCCCATTTCCAGCGACCAGTGGGACGACGTGACCCATCTGGTCGAGTGGGTCTGCGCGCACTGGGACCAGCCCGACGAAGGGGTGTGGGAGACCCGCGGCGGGCGCAAGAACTTCCTGTACTCGCGGCTGATGTGCTGGGTCGCGGTGGAGCGCGCCATCCGGCTGGCCAACCGGCGCGGCCTGCCCGCCGAGCTGCTGCGCTGGCGGCAGACCCGCGACGCCATCTACCGGCGGATCATGGACCGCGGCTGGTCGGCGCGGCGCAACGCCTTCGTGCAGCACGAGGACGGCGATGTGCTGGACGCCTCCGTCCTGATGATGCCGCTCGCCAAGTTCATCGCCCCCACCGACCCCAAGTGGCTGTCCACCCTGGACGCCCTCACCGGGGAACTCGTCTCCGACTCGCTGGTCTACCGCTACGACCCGCGGGTCAGCCCCGACGGGCTGCGCGGCGACGAGGGCACCTTCTCGATCTGCTCCTTCTGGTACGTCGAGGCGCTGGTGCGGGCCGGCCGGGTGGACGAGGCCCGCCTCGCCTTCGAGAAGATGCTCACCTACGCCAACCATCTCGGCCTGTACGCCGAGGAAATCGGCCGCACCGGCGAACAACAGGGCAACTTCCCGCAAGCGTTCACCCACCTCTCGCTGATCAGCGCCGCCTTCAACCTGGACCGCGCCCTCGGCTGAGCCCGGCGGCCCGTGTGCGGGCAGACCGCACGGGTACCCGAGGCGCGGAAACCGACGGACGGGACCGAAGGAGGAGACCCGCATGACCAGCACCAGCGAGACCGGACACCTCACCGGAACCCGCGACAAGGACTACAACCTGATCTGGTACGTCGAGTCGTGCCTGAACAACGCGCTGCGTCTGGAGAGCTACATCCAGGACGCCGAGCGCGACGGCGACGGCGAGACCGCGGAACTGTTCCGCAAGGCCCAGGCCGACAGCCGCAAGGGTGCCGAACTCGGCAAGCAGCTGCTGCGCGCACGCCTCGGCGGCTGACCACCCCGCCGCGGAGCCGGGACGGGCCGTGCGCCCGTCCCGGCTTCAGGCTGCCCCGGTGTATCCGCGGCTGCGCACCAGCTCGTGGACGAGCCGGGTGAAGGCACCGGTCGCCGCGCTGCGGTAGGCGTCGGCGCGGCCCAGGAGGGCGACCGTGCGGACCGGCAGGGCGGGGTCGAGCGGCACGGGGGCGAGGCGGGGGTGGTCGTGGGTGATCGCGTCCGGCAGCACGGTGGCGAGCCGGGTGCGCTGCACGACCTCGGTCAGGGCCTGGATGGAGTTCGCCTCGACGGCGATGCGCGGGCTGACCCCGTGCCGCTCCAGGTACGCGTCGATATGACCACGGGTGGCGAAGTCGCCGCTGAGCAGCGCGAGTTGGCGCCCGGCGAGGGCGCGTACCGGCAGCGCGGCCGAACGGCTTTGCGGTGCAACCGGGTTACCGAGGTCACCGGTGACCAGGGTGAGCGTCTCGGTGAACAGGTCGGTCGCGGTGATGCCGGGCAGATGGGTGCCCCGGAAGGCGATGCCGAGGTCGAACTCGTCGGCCAGCAGCCCCGCTTCGATCCGGTCCTGGGTGGTCTCCCGCACGGTCAGCGTGATGCCGGGATGCCGGTCGTGCAGCTCGGCGGTGAGCGGGCCGACGAGATAGGCCGTGAAGGTGGGGGTGACCGCCAGCCGCAGCCGCCCGCGCGAAAGGTCGCGCACATCGTGGACGGCGCGCTCGGCGGCGGCCAGCTGGTGCAGCGCGGCGCGGGCGTGCTGGGCGTACGCCTCGCCCGCGTCGGTGAGACGTACGGTGCGCCCGGTGCGGTCGAGCAGCTGGCTGCCGAGGGTCCGTTCGAGCTGCTTGATCTGCTGGGACAGCGTGGGCTGGGAGATGTGCAGCTCCTCGGCGGCACGGGTGAAGTTGCCGTGCTCGGCCACGGCGAGCAGATAGCGCAGATGACGCAGTTCCAGGGCCATGGACACGACTATAGATGGCATCTATAGCGGTGATGCCCAGTGCGTCTTGGACGCTATAGCCCGAGGTCATGCAGGGTGGATCTCGCCGGGCCCGACGGGCCGGGCCGCCACGAAAGGGAGTGACCCATGCATGACCTCGCAAAGGGCGTCGCGCGCTTCCAGCAGGATGTGTTCCCCGCCAAGAGGGAGCTGTTCCGCCGCCTGGCCGCGCACCACGCGCCGCACACGCTGTTCATCGGCTGCTCCGACGCCCGCGTCGTGCCCGAGCTGATCACTGGCTGCGAGCCCGGCGAGCTGTTCGTCATCCGCACCGCGGGCAACCTCGTCCCCGCCCGCGCACCGGGCGCCGACGGGGTCGCGGCGAGCATCGAGTACGCCGTCGGGACGCTCGGGGTCCGGGACATCGTCGTATGCGGGCACTCCGCGTGCGGCGCGATGACCGCCCTCGCCCACGGGCACGACCTCGGCGGCGCCCCCGCGGTCGCCGACTGGCTGCGGCTCGCCGACACCTCGGTGGCCCGCACCCCCGGTACCGCGGACGTGCCCGCCCTGGTCCGGCAGAACGTGCTGGCCCAGCTCGCGAACCTCGCCACCCACCCCAGCGTCGCCCGCGCCCTGGCCCGACGCCAGGTCACGGTGCACGGCTGGGTCTTCGACATCGCCACCGGCCACGTCGAGGACCTCACACCCGCCGCCCCGCTCGCGGCCTGACCCCCCAACCCCCGGACCGGCCCCGCCGGCGCGGTCCGGTGACCGCCCCATCCACACAGTGAGGAACAACACCCCCGTGATCCACGCCCAGTTCGACCCCACCGCCCGCCAGAACCTGGCCGCCGCCGCCGTCGAGGCCAAGACCCGCAAGAACCTCTCCTGGCAGCAGATCGCCGACGCCTCCGGCCTGTCGGTCGCCTTCACCACCGCCGCCGTCCTCGGCCAGCACGCCCTGCCCGCGCACGCCGCCGACGCCGTCGCCGAACTGCTCGGCCTCGACCAGGACGCCGCCCTGCTGCTGACCACCATCCCCACCCGCGGCTCCATCCCCGGCACGGTCCCCACCGACCCGACGATCTACCGCTTCTACGAGATGCTCCAGGTCTACGGCACCACCCTCAAGGCCCTCGTCCACGAGGAGTTCGGCGACGGCATCATCTCCGCGATCAACTTCCGGCTCGACGTCAGGAAGGTCGCCGACCCCGAGGGCGGCGAGCGCGCCGTCATCACCCTGGACGGCAAGTACCTGCCGACCAAGCCCTTCTGACCCGCCCCGCCCGACCACCCAGGAGGACCGCGTGGACTTCGTCCAGCGCACCATCGACCTCGCCCGCCGCAATGTCGCCGAGGGCGGGCGCCCCTTCGCGACCGTCATCGTCAAGGACGGCGAGATCCTCGCCGAGAGCGCCAACCGGGTCGCCCAGACCAGCGACCCCACCGCGCACGCGGAGATCCTCGCCATCCGCGAGGCCTGCGTGAAGCTGGGCACCGAGCACCTGACCGGGACGACCATCTACGTCCTCGCCCACCCCTGCCCGATGTGCCTGGGCTCGCTGTACTACTGCTCGCCGGACGAGGTCGTCTTCCTCACCACCCGCGACGCCTACGCGCCGCACTACGCCGACGACCGCAAGTACTTCGAACTCGACACCTTCTACGAGGAGTTCGGCAAGAACTGGGACGAGCGCCGGCTGCCGATGCGCCACGAGCCGCGCGCGGAGGCGGTGGAGGTCTACCGCATGTGGCAGCACCGCAACGGCGGCGAGCGCCGCGTCACCGGCGCACCCACCGCCGACTGAGGGCACCCCCCCGGCCGACCGGCGCACCGGACGGCGCAATCCGGGCGGAGCCGCCCCTACGGCAGCGGCTGCTCCGCCCAGATGATCTTGCCGTTCGGCGTGTAGCGGGTGCCCCAGCGGTCGGCGACCTGCGCCACCAGGAACAGGCCCCGGCCGCCCTCGTCGGTGCTCGCCGCGTACCGCAGATGCGGGGAGGTCGTGCTGCGGTCGGAGACCTCGCAGATCAGGGTGCGGTCGCGCAGCAGCCGTACCCCGATCGGGGGCCGTCCGTAGCGGATGGCGTTGGTGACCAGCTCGCTGAGGATCAGCTCGGTCGCGAACGCCAGCTCGTCCAGCCCCCACGCCTCCAGCGTCCGGGTGACCGCGGAGCGCACCTCGGAGACGGCCGCCGGATCGGACGGAACCTGCCACTCGGCCACCTGATCCGGACCCAGCACCCGCGTCCGGGCCACGATCAGCGCCACGTCGTCGCTCGGCCGGCCCGGCATCAGCTCCAGCACGGTACGGCAGGTCGTCTCCGGGGAACCGTCCGGCGTTCGGCGCAGCGCGTCGCCCAGCAGTTCCAGGCCGACGTCGATGTCCCGCTCCCGGTCCTCCACCAGGCCGTCCGTGTACAGCACCAGCCTGCTGCCCTCGTCCAACTCCAGATCGACCGTCTCGAACGGCAGCCCGCCCAGACCCAGCGGCGGTCCGGCCGGCACCTCGGCGAACTCCACCCGCCCGTCGGGACGCACCAGCGCCGGCGGCGGATGCCCCGCACGGGCCATGGTGCACCGCCGCGACACCGGGTCGTACACCGCGTACAGGCAGGTCGCGCCGGTCACCGCGGCGCCCTCGTCCGGGCTCTCGTCCTGGTCGATCCGGCCCACCAGCTCGTCCAGCAGACCGAGCAGTTCGTCGGGGGGCAGATCCAGCGCGGAGAAGTTGTGCACGGCCGTGCGCAGCCGCCCCATGGTCGCCGCCGCGTGCAGCCCGTGCCCCACCACATCGCCGACCACGAGCGCCACCCGCGCCCCGGACAGCGGCAGCACGTCGAACCAGTCGCCGCCCACCCCGGACTGCGCCGGCAGATACCGGTAGGCGATCTCCAGCGCCCCCTGCTCGGGCAGCGTCCGCGGCAGCAGGCTCCGCTGGAGCGTCACCGCCATGCTGTGCTCGCGCGTGTAGCGGCGGGCGTTGTCGATGGACACCGCCGCCCGCGCCACCAGCTCCTCCGCGAGCGCCAGCTCCTCGGCGTCGAACGGCTGCGGCTTCTCCGAACGCCAGAAGTTCGCCACGCCGAGGACCAGGCTCCCGGCCCGCAGCGGCACGGTGATCAGCGAGTGGATGCCGTACTCCAGCACCTTGTCCGTACGCTCCGGCTCCTGCGCCCGCCAGCCCGGCGCGTCGCGCAGCCGCGGCTCCACCACCGAGCGCCCGGTCGTCAGGCTGTGAGCCTGCGGCGAGCTCGCAACGAACCTGATCCGGTGGTCCACCGGGTACAGCGGGGAACCCTTGCGCACGCCCACGCAGGCCACCCGGCGCAGATCGCTGCCGGGCCGCGGCTCCTCCCCGTTCAGCACCGGCTCGAACAGGTCCACGGTCGCGAAGTCCGCGAACCGGGGCACCGCCAGCTCCGCCAGTTCCCCGGCGGTGCGGGTCACGTCCAGGCTGGTGCCGATGCCCACCCCGGCGTCGTACAGCATGTTCAGCCGTTCCCGCGCCACCTCCGCCCGCCCGGACACCGCCCGCAGCTCGGTGGAGTCGCGCAGCGTGGCGACGCTGCCGGCCGGGCCGCCGCGCAGCTCGGTGGGCCGCTGGTTGATCGCCAGGAGGCGGTCCTTGACCAGGTGCACCTCGTCCGTGGCCGACCGCCCGGAGGCCAGCAGCCGCGCCGTGTCGTCGTCCAGGCCCAGCTCCAGGACATGCCGGCGCTCGGCGTTCGCGGGCAGGTCCAGCAGGCGCTGCGCCTCGTCGTTGGCGAGCAGCAGCCGGCCGTCGCGGCCCACGATCAGGACCCCCTCCCGCACCGCGTGCAGCACCGCGTCGTGGTGCTCGTACATCCGGGTCATCTCGTACGGCCCGAGGCCGTGCGTCTGGCGCAGCAGCCGTCTGCTGACCAGCGCGGTGCCCGCGGTGGCCAGCGCGAGCGCCGCGGCGGCCGCGGCGAGCAGCAGCGGCAGCTGCTGGTCGGCGGCCCCGCCCACGTGCGCGGTGGTGATCCCGGCCGACACCAGCCCCACCACGGTGCCGTGCGCGTCCTTGACCGGGACCACGCTCTGCACCAGCGGGCCGAGCGTGCCGTTGACGGTCTCCACGACCGTGCCGCCGGCCACGGCCGGGCCGATGGTGCCGACGAATTTCTTGCCTATGCGGTCGGGACGCGGATGCGTGTAGCGGATGCCCTTCGTGCTCATCACGACGATGAAGTCCACGCCGGTCGCCTTGCGCGCGGCCTCGGCCTTCGGCTGGAGGATCGCCGTCGGATCCGGTGAGCGCAGCGCGGCGGCCGTGCCGGGCGCGTTGGCGAACGTCTGCGCCACGGCGAGGGAGCGGTTACGCGCCTCGGTCTCGCTGTCGTGGCGCACCTGGAGCACCTGGGCCACCACCGCCGAGACCACCAGCAGCAGCACGATCACGACCTGGAGCACGAACACCTGACCGGCGACGCTGCGCCCGGTCACCGCCGCCCACAGCATGCCCGGCCGGTCGCCGTTCGCACTGGGGCCGTCCGGCGGCGGGGCCAGTGGTGCGCGCGGGTGCCCGAAGGGTCGGGGCGGCCGGGACACTGGCCGGCCGGGCAGTCGCACCATGTGCCCATGTCTACACTGCCCGGCGGCATCAGGCGAGACCGTCACCCCGGTCGGCGGGCGCCGGGAAAGGCGCAGGAGGCGTGCCGGGCGAAGGAGCGCGGCGAGCGGACTCGGGGAGCCGCGCGGCCGGCCGCGGACGACCCGCGGCGTCCGGGCCGTACGCCGCCGCCCGGACGTCGGCAGCCGGCGTGGCAGGACCGGCTGGCTAGCCACGGCGGAGCCTGCGGGCCAGCAAGAGGGCCACGTCGTCGGGGCGGGCGGCGGCGTGCCGGGCGGCGGCGGTGAGGCGGTCGGCGACCCCGGACAGGGTGAGGCCGTCGCGCCGCCCGGCGGCGGCGCCAGCCCGGTCCAGGGCCGCGCACAGCTCGGCGATCCCGTCGTCGATGTCGGCGCCCGCCCGCTCCACCAGTCCGTCCGTGTACAGCGCGAGGATCGCGTCCGGTTCGAGGACCAGCTCGGTCACCGGATAGCGGGCGCCGGGATCCACCCCGAGGACGACCCCGCCGGGCACGTCCAGCGGCCGGGCCCGGCCGCCGGGGGAGAGCAGCAGCGGCGGGAGATGACCCGCGCGGGCGATCAGCGTCCGCCCGGTCGCCGGGTCCAGGCGCAGACAGCAGCAACTGGCGAACTGGCCCGGATCGAGACCGATCAGCAGGTGGTTGGTGCCGCTGAGCACCTCGTCGGGCGGCCGGTCGCCCAGCGCGAACGCCCGGACCGCGCTGCGCAGCTGGCCCATGGTCGCCGCCGCCTGCACCCCGTGCCCCTGCACATCCCCGATGACCAGGGCGAGACCGTCCCCGGACTCCACCGCGTCGTACCAGTCACCGCCCACCTCCAGCCCTCGGGTGCCCGGCAGATAGCGGCCCGCCGTCTCCACTCGGGGATGCGCCGACAGGCGGCCCGGCAGCAGGGCCTGCTGGAGCCCGCGGGCGAGGGCCGCCTCGCTGTCGTAGCGCCGGGCCCGCTCCATCGCGTGCGCGATCAGCCCGGCGAGCGCGGTGAGCACCGTACGCTCCTCCGCGCTGAAGCGGCGCGGGCCGTCGAAGCCGAGGACGCAGGAGCCGACCGGCCGGCCCGACGCGATCAGCGGCAGAAACGCCCGCGCTCCCTCCGCGGCGTCCGTCGGCAGTCCCGGATAGGTCGCCGCGAGCTGCCGCATCGACTCGAAGAACAGCGGCCGGCCCGTCGCCAGCGTCTCCACGGCGGGGATCCGCGCATCCAGCGCCACCCCGTCGAACCGCTCCAGGAAGCCCGGTGGGAAGCCGGACTCCCACGCCAGGTGGAGTCGCCGCTCCTGGAGCAGGTAGATGGCCAGCCGGCGGCCCCCGAACGCGGGCAGCAGCTCCCGCATCACCACCGCCGACACCTGCTGCGCCGTCGCCGCGTCCGTCAGCGCGATGGCCAGCGCGATCGGCCGGTACGCCGCCGCCACCGGGGGAGCGCCCGCCACCGGCTGCCCCGGCGGCGACGGCCCCTCGGGCGCCGCGATCCGGCTGGCCGGGACGAGCGTGCAGGTCAGGAGGTCGTCACCGGGATACACCGACACAGCGAACCCGTCGTACCCGCCCGGCGGCCCGTCGGCGCCGCCCGGCCGCCGCACATGGAAGTGCACCGGCTCGGGGGACAGCAGGGCGCCGCGCAGATGATCGTCGTACGGCGGACCGGTCAGCCACGGCAGCGCGTCCCACAGCGTCCGACCGGGCAGCGACTTGCGCGGCCGGCCGGCGAACCGTGCCGCTGCCGCGTTGGCGTACCCGATCACGCCCAGCCGGTCCAGGGTGAGCACGCCCTGCGGCAGCTGGTCTGCGGCCCCGTCGGCGAGGGCGGCCCGGCCGGCGTCGAACACCACCCCGCCGACCCGCGCCGCCCGGCCGCCGTCCGCGCCGGGCACCATCGCGCCGCCGTCCCCGGCGGGCCACAGGTCCAGCAGCCGGGACACGCCGTCGGCCGCCCGCAGGCTCAGCGGGGCCGGCGGCTTCCCGGCGGCGGTGTCGCGCAGCGCGGTCAGCACCCGGTGGGGCTCCGCCGGGGCCAGTGCCTTCGCGAGCGCGGTGTCCGTGCCCGCGAAGTCGCCCGCCGCCAGGCCCAGCAGCGCGTGCAGCCGGTCGTCGGCGTGGACCGCGCGGGTGTCCGGGTCCCAGGCGAAGCGTCCGACGGCGGCCTGCGGCGGCCGGGTCGCGGGGGGCCGTACGCACTGCGGTTCCCCGGCCCAGACGATCGCGGCCGGGTCACCGTCGGCGAGCGCGAGCAGTTCGGTGCCCAGGCCCTCGGCGAGCCTGGCCGGCAGCTCCGGGTCGAAGGGCTCGTCCCCGTCGTCGCCGGGCGAGGGACGCAGCACCGTGAGCACCCCGAGCGGCCGGCCGCCGCCCGGCACCGGCAGGTGCACGGATGCGAAGGGGAACGGCAGCCCCGCCGCGAACTGCGGGTAACGGCGCATGGCCTCCGCCGCGTCCGCCAGCACCACGGCGGTCCCCAGCCGGTAGGCGTCGCAGACGGGGAAGGGGCGGTCCGCACGCACCCGCCACCAGGGGCGGAAGAGAGGACCGGGGAGGCCGGAGAGGACCGCCAGGCGGAGGACGTCGGGCGCGTCGGCGGGACCGGCCGAGCGCAGATACACGCCCGCCACCCGGCCGCCCGCCGCGCGCAGCGCCGCGGTGGCGGCGTCCGCCAGCAGCGCGGCCAGCCGGGCCCGTGTACGGACCGCCCGCTCCCCGCTGCCCGCCATCGGCCCTACCTCGTCCCGTCCGCCTCCGGGTGGATCACACAGCAAGAATGCGCCAGGGAGAGCACAGGGCGCACCCCGGCGGACGACCGGCGGCGGGGGCTCACACCGGTGCCTCACTCGGGTGGCGGCGCGGGGAAGCGGCTCCTAGTAATGGACTGCGTACCGCGCGTGCCGTGGTCGGGGGTGTCGGACGCGGCCGTATTTCCGTACTGGAGCCGAGATGACGACCCGATCTTCGTCCACCTGTCCCGACGACTCCCTCATAGGCACGGCGCCGCCCGCGGTCGGGGTCCGGGTGCCGCCGGTCCGGATCCTGACGCGGTCCGCACCGGCGGCCGGGCCGGGGAACACGAAAGGTGCGGGGGCCGGGCCGGGTGCGCGGACCGGGCGCGAGGAGAGCGGTCGGTACGACGATCCGGTGATCAGCCTGGTTCGTACGGCCGTCATCACCCGCCCGCTGGAGGACGTCGCCCGGCTCATCGCCCTGCTGGAAGGCTCCCCGGAGCACGCGCCCGCCCTGGCCGAGGCGGTGCGGTCGGCGGGGCTCGACCGCTCGGTGGCGGACGTCACCCGACTGGCGGCTCTGCTCACCCGGCCCCCGAGGAATCCCGCCGGCGCCGACGCCGTCCTGCGCGTCGCCGCCGGACAGCGTCCCGTGGACGAGGTCGGCCCGCTGCTGCGGCTGCTGCACCACGCCCCGTTGGAGCCGCGCTGCGGACGGACCGCCGTAGCGGCCGCGGCCACCGGTCGGACGATCGAGGAACTGACGGAACTGATCGCCGGGTTGGCGGCGGACGCGGACGCGGGTGTGCGTGCGAGCGCGGGTCGGGGTGGGGGCGCGGACCCGGCCGCGGTGGGTGCGGCTTCGCGTACGGCCGCGGGGGCGACCGCGGGCGGGGCCGCCGTCGCAGGTGGGATCGCGGGTGGGGTCGCGAATCCGCCGGGGCGGGCGCTCGCGCCCGCGGCCCAGGAGAGCGTGGACCCGGCAGCGGCCCCTGCCCCGGCAGGCGAGCGCCCGGAAGCGCACCCTGCTCCAGGGAGCGAGCGCCCGAAAGAGCCGCCTGCTGCGGAGGACCGGTACCCGAAGCCGCCGGCTGCTCCGCCCCGCCGGGCGCCCCGTATCAAGCTCCTGCGCCTCGAACCCGCCTCCCACAAGCCCCTCGCCCTCGCCTCCGCCCTCGCGTCCGCTCCGGCCCCGCCGCGGCACGCCACCTCGCGTTTCCGCGCCGAGACCGTGGTGCGCACGGCCGCCCTCCTGGTCTTCCTCTGCGGAGCCGCCCACGCGCCCCGCTACTGGGCCGGGCTGTCCCGCGGGCTCCTCGGCGCCACGCTCGTCGCCTCCGCGCTGTGCATGCTGCTGGGCCTCGCCCTGCCCACGCGGGCGGCGCACGCCCGGCTCGGCGCGGCGGCGGGCGCCCTCGTGGTCACGGCGGGGCTCGGCGCCGGACAACTGCTCGGCGGGCACCTCGGGCCGCCGGACCCGGCCCGACTGTGGGCGGCGACACTCGCACCGCCCTGGCTCGCCGGTACGGCCGCCGGGGTGGCGGCGCTCGCTGCGCTCGCGGCGGTGGTGGCCGTGCTGCTGGGGCTCGACGGGCCGGACCGGCGCGGGAGTTGAATCAGCGGGCGTCGGCGGTCAAAGGCCGCAGCACCAGGTGGCCGTCCGTCCGGGCGGCCACCATCGCGAACGGCACGCTGTCGGCGTCCAGGCACAGCTCGACGTCCTCGGGATGCACCCCCGGCCACCCCCGCCGCGCCCCCTCCGCGAGCTCCGCCGCGGCGGCGGAGCGGCGGGCCCGTTCCAGATAGGGGCCGGGATCGGTGTCGGCGGCGCGCACGAGGGCGGCGATGTACTCGGCGCAGGCCCGGTCCTCCTCGGCCCGCCCGTCCTCCCCGGTCACGACGAAGGTCACCGTCCGCGCCCCGGCCCGGCGCAGCACTCCGGCGGTCGCCCCGGCCACCAGGAAGCTCGCGCACAGCACGAGCCCGGCGTCCGCCACGGCCAGCGCCCCCGCCTTACCAGCGGTGGTCTTCTGCACGATCGTGCGGCCGCGCACGTCGAGCGAGCGCAGCCGCGCGGGCGAGTTGGCGAGGTCGAAGCCCGGCACCGGCGCCCCGTCCTGGAAGGCGAGCCGGCCCGGACCGCGGGCCTTCAGCGCCAGCGCCTCCTCCCGCGTCCGGGCGAACACGATCCGCTCGGCGCCACGGCGCAGCGCCGAGGCGGCCACGGTGAACGCGCGCATCACATCCACGACGACGGCGACGTCCGGGGCGGCCGGAGCGTCCGAGATCCCAGTGAACACCGTCCGCATCGCACCATGATCCGGTACCCGGCCGGTTCAGGGCAGCCGGGGGGTCTCCGGGCGCGCGGCGCGCATGCTGCGCAGGGCGAGCAGCAGGACGCCGATGTCGTCCAGGTAGATGGGGTCGGGCAGCAGATCGGCCGGGAGCAGCAGATACGCCACCGCGCCCCAGAACACCCAGCGCGGACCCGTGGGCAGTCCCGCCCGCAGCAGTGTCCGCCGGGTGCGCACCAGGCGCACCAGCAGTGCGACGGCACCGGCGAACAGGCCCGCGGCGACGACGGCGGCGACGATCAGCAGCAGGGTGGTGGTGTCCATCGGGGCTCCTTGCGCGGCTCGGGGGCCTTACGACGACAGGTCGGGGGACGGCGGCTCCTGGCCGTCGGCGGTGGTCGAGGGTCCGGTCTTCGCCCGGCCCGGAAGGCCGGGAAGCCCCGGAAGACCGGGGAGCCGCAGCCGCTCGAAGGTCCGGGTGAGCTGCTGGAGCGGCGCGGGCGCCTTGGCCGCGGGCCGCTGCTGCGGCAGGGCGGGCGCCGGTACGTCACGGTAGGCGGCCAGCGCCTCCAGGGCCTGCTCGGCGGCCTGCTTGTACAGGTCCCGCGACTTCGTCATGGCCTCCAGGGCCTCGGCGTACATGGCGACGAGCCGCCGTTCCCGGTCCAGCTCCTCCTGGTGGGTCATCAGGGTCCAGTTGTCCCTGAGGTCCGCCAGCGCCTCCGCCGCGGCCCGCGGCGCGGGCCGCGGCAGGGCGACGAAGTGCCGCAGCGCGGCGAGGAGTTCGGGCGGCTCGGAGCCGTCCAGGAAGACGCTGCGCACCCGGTGCGGGTCGCCGTCGTAGTCCTCCGGGGCGGGGTCCGGCGGCAGGAGTACGGCGCCGCCGCGCGGTACCTCGACCCCGAGGTCCTTCAACGCCCAGTTGACGCCGCGCAGTTGGTGCGGGGCGGCGCGGTGCTCGACCACGCGGTGCCTGAGGCCGGGCGGCAGCAGCCGGGTGAGCGGCAGCTTGCCCTGCTCGTCGGGGGTCATGGCCTCGTGCACGACCAGGTTGACGCACCAGGCCTCGCGCGCGGCGTCCCGCAGCCGCCGGCGCATCTCCTTGTCGTCCGCGGGCAGCGCGTTGACCTGCCGGAAGCGCAGGCCCGCGACCGTGGGGTGGTGGTCCCAGGAGCCGTCGTCGCCGGTACCGCCCTCGGGCCAGAACAGCGTGGCGGGCGAGGGCCAGCCCTCGTCCCAGGGCCGCTCGGCCTCCGCGACGAGCCGCCACTCGTGCCCCTGCGGCCGGCCGTGCCGGGGTACGAGGGTGAGCCGGGCCCGCACGGTCACCGTGCCGCCCGCCCGCCAGCGGGCCTCGAAGACCGTGGGCGGCGCATCGCCCCCGGTGGCGTCCTCGGGCACGGGAGGCTCCGCGAAGTCGTCGATGTCCCCGCTCTCCTTGTGCCGGCGCAGGGTGCGGCGGACGACGTCGTCGGGGGCGGGGCCGGTGTGACGGCCGCGGGCCGCCCAGACGGACTGCGGAAGGGGGGCGCGGTCGGTGGCGGAGTTCGACATAGGCCAATCTGCTGATGGGGGCGGGTGCGCCTTCCAGTATCACCGCTCGCCGCGGGGAAACGTAGAGGGCCCCGCGCCCGCGCGCGGCGCGTGTCCCCGCTGGTGGGTGCGCGGGCGCCGCCGGGGGCGCGCGTACGGCCCTTCACCGGGACGCTCGGGTCGCGTGCCCCGGTCCTGCGGGTCGATCGCTCGCGCGTCGGCTCCCGCAGGCCGTGCCCGCCGGACTGCGCTCCGCCGGGCTCCGCGCGCCGGTGTACGCCCGCGTATCTCCGCGTTCGTCGGGAGCCCGGTATGCGCCCGCTGCGCGCCTGCGCCCCGTACACGCGGGGCGTGCGGGGCACAGGCGGTGGTCGGCCGTGGCAGCCGGACCGGCCATGGCGGTGTGATCAGACGTGGCCGAGGGGGTCAGCCGTGGCCGGAGGCTCAGCCGTTGCCGGGATGGCGCGCGGGAGCGCTCACGCGCCGCTCTCGCGCAGCATGTCCTCGCGCTCGACGATCTTCACCCGCTCGCGGCCCTGCGGCTCGCCCAGGGCGCGCTCGGCGGCGTCGAGGCGGTACCAGCCCTCCCACGTGGTGTAGCGGACGTTGCGCTCGGCGAGGAAGGCGTCGACGGCCTCCGGCGCGGGCGAGGCGGGGGTGTGCAGCCGGCCGCCCGCGTGGTCGGCGAGCAGGTTGGCCACCGTCTCGTTGGCGTCGCCCTTGGTGTGGCCGATGAGACCGACGGGGCCGCGCCGGATCCAGCCGGTGACGTAGGTGGACGTCAGGTGCGTGCCGCCCTCCTCGATGACCCGTCCGCCCTCGTCCGGGACGGTGCCCGACCCGAGGTCCCAGGGCAGCTTGGGCAGCTTCTCGGAGAGGTAGCCGACCGCGCGGTAGACGGCGGTGACGTCCCAGTCCTTGAACTCGCCGGTGCCCTTGACGTTGCCGGTGCCGTCCAGGGCGGTGCGCTCGGTGCGCAGCCCGACGACCTTGCCGTCCTCGCCGAGGATCTCCGCGGGGGATTCGAAGAAGTGCAGGAACAGCTTGTGCGGCCGGTCGCCGACGTCCCGGATCGCCCAGTTCTCCAGCGTCTTGGCGACCATGTCGGCCTGCTTGTTGCCGCGCCGGGTCTCGATCGAACCGGCGTCGTAGTCGATGTCCTCGGGGTCGACGATGACCTCGATGTTGGGGGAGTGGTCCAGCTCGCGCAGCTCCATCGGGCTGAACTTGGCCTGCGCGGGGCCCCGGCGGCCGAAGACGTGGATCTCCAGGGCCTTGTTGGCCTTCAGACCCTCGTAGACGTTCTGCGGGATCTCGGTCGGCAGCAGCTCGTCCGCGGTCTTGGCGAGGATGCGGGCCACGTCCAGGGCCACGTTGCCGACGCCGAGCACCGCGACCTTCTCGGCCTCCAGGGGCCAGGTGCGCGGCACGTCCGGGTGGCCGTCGTACCAGGAGACGAAGTCGGCGGCGCCGTAGGAGCCGTCGAGGTCGATACCGGGTATGGACAGCGCGCGGTCGGCCATGGCGCCGGTGGAGAAGATCACCGCGTCGTAGAAGGTCCGCAGGTCGTCCAGGCTGATGTCCGCCGGGTAGTCGACGTTGCCGAACAGGCGGATCTGCGGCTTGTCCAGCACCTGGTGCAGGGCGGTGACGATGCCCTTGATGCGCGGGTGGTCCGGCGCGACACCGTAGCGGATCAGGCCGAAGGGGGCAGGCATGCGCTCGAAGAGGTCGATGGACACGCCGGGGTCGGCGGCCACCTCGGACTTGAGCAGGGCGTCGGCGGCGTAGATCCCGGCGGGGCCGGCTCCGACGATGGCTACCCGCAGGGGGCGCGGCATGATCAGTTCCCTTCGAGTGAAACAGTCGACTCGATCGGGAAGCCTAAGCTAAGGCAGCCCTAAGTTGGTACGCGGGTCCCGCCTATGACCTCATAAGGAGATCTTATGACTTCCCCAGGGGCGTCTTATGCCCCTGGGGATGCCCCTTGCGGGTGCCTCGCCGCGCCCCTCACGGCCCCGAGCGCGGAGGGCCCCCTCCGGCTCACTCCGGGTGGGTCAGGGCTTCCTTCTGGAGCTGGACCGCCGCGAGCAGGCTCAGCCTCGGCTCCGCCTGGCGCAGTGCCTTCGTCGCCGCGACCGAGGAGAGGTCCCCCGTGAAGCCGACGGCGGCCAGCCGTCCGCGGGTCCAGTCGGCGCGCAGCTTGGCCTCGGTGGCCTCGGCGGTCGACTCGACCAGCGCGACGGCCCGTTCGAGCCCCGGCCGCTCCTCGGGCGACGCCTCCGCCAGCGCCCCGCGCAGCGCCGCGGCCACCACGTCCGCGTCCCGGATGACCAGTACGTGGTTGTGCTTCCTGTTCAGACCCGCGATTCCCGTCATGTTCGCCATCCTGGACGCCGACGGCCCCGCGGACCAAGCGGCTTGAGGAAGACCAGAGGCTACGGCGCAGGCCGCCTGCAGTGCAGGAACAGGTGCGGCTCCGGTACGGCCGAGGGGTGCGCCGGCGCGAACTCCGCGTGTTCCTCGGCCAGTACGGCAAGACCGGCCCGGCCCGCCATCTCCCGGAACCCGTCCGCGCCGAAGCTCGTGACCCGCACCGGCTGCCCCATGAACAGCCCCTCGGCGCCCTCGATGTCCACGGGTACGGTCGCCAGCACCACGAACCCGCCGGGCCGTACCGCCCGCGCGAGGCGGCCCACCACGGCCTCCTGCTCGGCCCGGTCCATCTGGAGCAGCGAGAAGTAGGCGCAGGCCGCGTCGAACGCGTCCTCCTCCAGCGGGAGTTCGCGGATGTCGGCGCGGCGGAACTCGGCCCCCGGCACCTGCCGCGCGGCGAGTTCGACCATCACCGGGGACACGTCGACGCCGAGCACCCGGTGCCCCGCCGCCGCGAGGGCCTCGGCCGTCGGCCGCCCGGTCCCGCAGCCCGCGTCCAGCACCCGGCTGCCCGGCGCCAACCGCTCCAGCAGCCACCGCAGAGACGCCCGGTGCGCCGCGGAGGAGGCGAACGCCCTCTCGTAGTCGAGACCCAGCGCGTCGAACACCACGGCCGCCGGCACCCGGCGCTCGTCCTCGCCCACCACGGCTCCTCCCGTCGCGCGGCACCGGCCCGTGCGGCCCCGCGCCGCGCGGCACCGGCGTGTACGGCGCCACTGCGTTCGGCACCGCCGCCGGCATCCTCGCACCCCGCGCGGCACGCCACAACGGCGAGCGGCGAAGCCCCGTTTGCGCACCGCGCGTCCGACCCGGCAGGGTGCGGGTGTGCCCACCTTGCTGATCGTCCACCACACCCCGTCGCCCAACTGCCAGGCCCTGTTCGAGGCCGTCGTCTCCGGCGCCACCGCACCCGAGATCGAGGGGGTCCGGGTCGTGCGCCGCGCGGCCCTCGCGGCCACCGCCGCCGACGTCCTCGAAGCCGACGGCTACCTCCTCGGCACTCCCGCGAACCTCGGCTACCTCTCCGGCGCCCTCAAACACTTCTTCGACCAGATCTACTACCCCTGCCTGGACGAGACCCGTGGCCGCCCCTTCGGCTACTACGTCCACGGGGGCAACGACGTCACCGGCGCGGTGCGCGCCCTCGACACCATCACCACCGGCCTCGGCTGGCGCCGCGCGGCCGAACCGGTCACCGTCACGGGTGAACCCGGCCGGGCAGACACGGAGGCGTGCTGGGAACTCGGCGCCACCCTCGCGGCGGGCCTGTCCGGCTGAACCGGCCGCCCGCGCGGACGGCGCGGCGCACCGGCGCCACCGCACCGGCCCGCTCCGGCGCGACGGGTCGGCGCAATACCCCCCTGTACCACCCCCTCTGCCCCGTTCAGCCCCCATCACCAAGGGTTCGCGGGGTTTCGGCGCCTAGCGTGGCGGATGAGACGTCAGACGTGACGGACGCCGCCGCCCGTGCGGGCGCGACGGACGCCGCGGTCCGCGAAAGAGGGAGCCCGCATGATCGAGGCACGACGACTGACCAAGAGATACGGCGAGAAGACGGCGGTCGACGGACTGGACTTCGTCGTCGAACCCGGCACCGTCACCGGGTTCCTCGGCCCGAACGGCGCCGGGAAGTCCACCACCATGCGCATGATCATCGGCCTCGACGCCCCGACGAGCGGCTCCGTCACCGTCAACGGCCGCCGCTACGCCGGCCACCGCGCCCCGCTCCAGGAGGTCGGCGCCCTGCTGGAAGCCAGGTCGGTGCACCCCGGCCGCTCGGCCTACCAGCACCTGCGGGCGCTCGCGCTGACCCACGGCATTCCGCGCCGCCGCGTCGACGAGGTCATCGAACTCGCCGGGCTCGGCAGCGTGGCGGACAAGCGGGCCGGCTCCTTCTCACTCGGCATGGGCCAGCGGCTGGGCATCGCCGCGGCCCTGCTCGGCGACCCCCGCACGGTGATGCTGGACGAGCCGGTCAACGGCCTCGACCCCGAGGGCGTCCTGTGGATCCGCAACCTGCTCACCTCGCTCGCCGCCGAGGGCCGGACGGTCTTCGTCTCCTCCCACCTGATGAGCGAGGTCGCCCAAGTCGCGGACCATCTGATCGTCGTGGGCCGCGGGCGGCTGCTCGCCGACACGACCGTACGGGAGCTGGTGCGCGAAGCCGGCGGGGACACCGTACGGGTCGCCACCGGGGATCCGGGGCGGCTGCGGGAGGTGCTCGCCGGACCGGGGGTGGAGATCACCGGACGGGTCGGCGCGGAGGAACTCCAGGTCAGCGGGGTGAGCGCCCGGCAGATCGGGCTCACGGCCGCCGAGCACGGCATCCCCCTGTTCGAACTGAGCACCAGGGCGGTGACGCTGGAGTCGGCCTTCATGGAACTGACCAGGGAGGCCGTCGAGTACCACGGCACCACGACCGGCACCGACACCGCCGCGACCACCGTGACCACGGCCGGCACCGACCGCACCGGGAGCGCCGCATGAGCACCCTCACCCAGACCACCCCGGCCGCGGGGAACACCGGGGCCGCGTCCGGCCGCCCCGCCTACCGGGTGACCGGTCGCCGCGTCCTCGCCTCCGAATGGGCCAAACTCTGGTCCCTGCGCTCCACGTGGATCACCCTCGGCCTGGGACTGCTGTTCCTCGTCGTCTTCGGCGTCATCGCCGCCTACCGCTACCGGTCCATGACCGGCTCGCCCCGCATGGACAAGGACTTCGCCCGCTCCACGGCCCTCAGCCTCTCCCTCTTCGGCGCCAACTTCGCCCAACTCGCCCTCGGTGTGCTGGGAGTGCTGGTCACGGCGGGGGAGTACTCCACCGGCATGATCCGCTCCACCATGGCGGCGGTGCCCCGCCGGCTGCCCGTGCTGTGGTCCAAGGCGGCGGTGTACGGGCTGGTCGCGCTGGTCCTCGGCACGGTCGGCGCGTTCGCCGCCTTCCTGGCCGGCAGCCGGGTCGTCTCGGACACCTCCGCCGCCCTGGCGATCGGTCACGCGGGCGTTGTGCGGGGCCTGTTGGGTGCCGGGCTCTACCTCGGCCTCGTCGGCGTCATCGGTACGGCCCTGGGCGCGCTGCTGCGCTCGGTGGCCGGCGGCATCTCCGTCCTGGTCGCCACCTTCATGCTCCTGCCCGGCCTCGCCTCCCTGCTGCCCAGCTCCTGGCAGGACGACATCGGCCCCTACCTGCCGAGCAACGCGGGCCAGGCGATGTACGCCCTCACGCACGACGCCACCACCCTCGCCCCCGGCGCCGGACTGCTGGTCTTCCTCGGCTGGACCGCGCTGGCGCTGGCGGCGGCGGCCTACCGGCTGCGCCGGGGGGATGTCTGACCGACACGGACATCGACACGGACACGGGCGCCGGACACCGGCGCCCGTCCGGCCCGGCCCGCGTGAGCGCCGTGTCCCCGGCCCCCCGACCGTCGTACCCCTGACCCCCTGCCCCACCGCCCCTAGGCCACACGAGTGACCCGGACCCGTAGGGGAAGCGCGAGCCCACTCGGCGGCCCCGCGCCCCCAGCCTGTCGTCCCGCGGCGCCCTCCCGGCGCCGCACCCCGACCCCCCGCCCCCGTCACCGCCCCCGACGAAGGTGCGGGGCCGGTGGGGCTGGCACACGATGGACGCGGGGTCGCGTCCGGCGGACGCGACCCGCAGCCGTCGAACGTCGTCGAGCCGAGGGAGCGTCGGATGCGAGCGGACGGCACCGCCCCCGGACAACCCGCGCCGGGCGGTCCGGACCACGAGGGAGACGTGCTGCGCGACTGCGCGCGGGACGTGCTGGAGATCGCCGAGGGCATCCGCGCGGTGTCCGAACGCACCGCCGCCACCCTGACCGCCCCCGAACTGGCCGCCACCACCCGCCGGCACCCCCGCACCGGCCTCGCCGGATACCGGGCCCTGCTGCGGGCCCTGGCCGCGACACCGGGCCTCGGCACCCCCGCGGGCACCGGTCCGCGCGGCACCATGGCCCGCGCCCTCGGCCTCGCGGGCCGTGCGGGCGGCGCGGAGAACCTCGCCGCGCTGGTGGGGCTCGCCTCCCTGCGGCTGCGCGTCACCGCCGTACTCGCCGACCATCCCGAACTGGCGCGCACTCCCGGTATGCGCCTGCTGAACCGGGCGCTCGCCGCGGACCGCGACCAGGACGCCGTACGGACCCTGCGGGCCCTGCTCAGGGACCGCACGGCCCAGCGCGCGCTGTCCGGGCTCGCCCCGCTGATATCCGAACTCCTCGCCGTGCAAGCCCTGCTGGACGGTCCGCCCGAACACGACAGCACCCCCGAGGGCGGCGCCGAGGCCGTCGACCTCACCGACCAGCGGCGGCGGATCATCGCCACCGAGGGCTCCCTGCTCGGCTTCCTGCGCAACATCGAGGCGCTCTCCACCGACGGGCGGATCCTCGTCCAGAACGTGCGCGGCCCCGACGGCGTCGTCCGTTACGTGGTCCAGGCACCCGGCGCGGCCCCCGGCCGTCCCCGCGACGACGCCCCGCAGGATCTCGTGGGCGCCTGGCGCGACCTGTGCGCGACGGACTCCCCGTACACCCGCTCCCTGGTGCACGCCCTGGCCGCGCACGGCATTCCGCGCGGCGCCGAACTCGCCCTGATCGGCCACAGCGAGGGCGGCAACGCGGTCCTCAACCTCGCCCAGGACGAGGACTTCTGCCGCACCTACCGCGTCACCCACGCCATCGCCGTGGGCTCCCCCTCCGGCGAGCGCAAAGCCGCCGACCCCCGCACCTGGATCGCCACCGTCGCCAACCAGTACGACCTGGTGGCCGCCCCCGACGGCCCCCGCACCCGTCCGGCGGCCGGTCCCGGCCGTCACCACGTCGAATACGCCGGGCCCACCCGCGAGTTCCCCCGGTGCCACCGCCTGCGCGAGTACATCGAGCACCTGCGGACCCTGCTTCCGGAGGCCCGCGCGGACCTGGACGAGGCGCTGGCGCCCTACCGCGGCCCCGTCGTGCGCACCCAGGCCTACCGGCTCACCAACCACGCCCACCCGCCCGCCGGGCATCCCTTCCTCACCCTTGCCACCGCCCCCGTGCGCACCACGGTGGGCCCCGTCGACGTGCCGGTGCGGTACTACGACTCCGCCGCCGCGCACCTCTGCTTCCCCGTCGACCCGGCCGCCGCCCGGAGCCTGCTGCCCGACGCGGACTGGCTGACGCCCAGCCGGCTCGGCCCCCGCGCCCTCGCGGTGCTGTCCGTGCACGAGCACCGGTGCACCACCATCGGCCCCTACACCGAGATCGCGCTGTCCGTACTGGTGGACGACCTGTGGCGACCGCGTCCGTACGACGCCGTCACCGATCTGCTGCGCCGCGTCGACCTGCGCCGCACCGGCCGCTACGTCCTCTCGCTCGGCGTCACCACCGAGGCGGCCCGCGTGGTCGCGCGGGAGGTCTGGGGGCAGCCCGTGCTCAAGATGCGCGCCGAGGCCGACCTGACCGGCCGGGAGATCCGGGCCCGTTCGGACGACCTCGGCCTCGTGGTGGAGGGCCGCCTCGGGCCGGGGGTGCGCTGCCCGGACGCCGACCGGGCCCTGTACGGCCGCCGGGGCACCGGCACGGTACGCACCCTGGTCCGGGCCCACGGCAGGCTCCGGCTGCATCCGGGCGCCGGCGTCCGGGTACGGCTCGACACGGCGGCCGCCGAACCCCTCGCCGGGCAGCTGAGGCGGCTCGGCATCGACGCGGTCCGGCCCCTTTTCGTGCTGTCCTGCCCGCAGTTCATGGCGCACCGCGGCGGCGGCGCGGAGCTGGCGCGCTGACGTCCCCTACGCACACAGCCTGGTGAGGAGTACGCATGGTGACCGAGTCCGCCGGGGCGCGCGCCGCGCAGGCCGATGAACTCCTCGCCCACATCGGCCGGTTGCGGGCCGACGCCGATCTGATGGACGGCTACGCCCGCCGGTTGCGCGCCACCGCGACGACGCTCGGCGACAGCCCGGCGGCACCCGGCTGGAGCCGGCCGGCCCTGGAACGGCACGCGACCGCCTGCGCCGCGGCGGCGGTCCGACTGCGGTCCGCCGCCGAGGCGTTGCTCGCCCAGGCGCGCGCCGACCGGCCGACGCGGGGCGCGATGTCGGGGCCGTAGCGCACCCGTGGGCCGAGGGGGCGCCGCGCACGGCTCAGCCGGGCTGCTCCTCCGAGCCGGGCTTCGGGCGGGTGCGGGTCCAGGAGGGGTCGACGAGAGGGGTGGTGTGGTGCATGGGGGGTCCTTCGAGCTGGTGGGGGGGGGTGTGTCCGTGGCGGCGGTTCGTGGGGTGGCGGGACTGCCCGGACGGGCCGGGTGAGGCAACGTCCCTCAGGTGAACGGCAGTTCCGCCCAGACGGTACGGGTGGGCCGGTCGGCCGGGAGGAGGACGCCCCAGCCGAGGCTCACCGCCTCCACCAGGAGCAGACCGCGCCCGTGCTGCTCCTCGGGGCCGGGGTGGCGGGTCACGGGGAACGCGGCGTCCGTTTCCCCGGTGATCTCGTCCGTCACCTCGATCCGTATCCGCCCGGCCGCGCGGCGCAGCCGGCAGGCGATACGCGCGCCATCCGCGTGCACCAGCGCGTTGGTGACCAGCTCGGAGGCCACCAGGACCACGTCGTCCGTCACCCCTTCCGGCACCCCCCAGGTGGTCAGCACGTCCCGGACGATCCGGCGGGCGGCGCCGACGCACCAGGGCCGGGCCGGCAGGTCGAAGGAGGCGGCCGGTGCCGCGAGCCGGACCCCGGTGTCCGGGCGCCCCGCCGCTGCGGAGGCCGCGCGCCACCTCGGCGAGGGTGCGTCCGCGCAGCGCGACGGTCCTACGGGGGGCACTCCGTCCGCGCGGGGCGGCTCGTCCGTTCCGGTGTCCGGGGGCGGGCGGTGCAGCGGTCGGGGGAGGGAGGGCGGAGCCATCGCCGTGCGCCTTTCGTCCGGCCTCGCGTGGGGAGCGTCCGGCCGTGCGTGGTGGGGGGTCTGGTCGGCCGGCCGCGCGCAGCAGACGGCACACCGCCCCGGACGGGGCCGTGCCGCGGACCGGTCCCCCGACCGCCCGCACCGCCTGCTCCCCGGTCGGCCGGAGCAGTCGGCCCCACTTTCCCATCTGCCAACAACGGCACGCAACCAGCGAGTTGAAACCGGCGGCCGACCGGGGGCATACGGCACCCGGCCGGTCGGCGGCGCCCGGGACGCCGCGCCGAACCGCATGCCTTTCGGGTACGCCGCCCGAGCCACCCATCAGATGCGCGCGGCCCCCTCGGCTGCCTGCCGGGGCCCATGACGACGACGCTCACCCCGGCCGGTGACGGCACGGACGCGGAGAGCCCGCACGAGGGCGTTCCCGACGCCGTTCCCCGCGCGGACAACGAGCGGGGCACCCGCATGGCCCTCGATCGGTTCGCCCGGTTGCCGGCGGAACGGTAGAACCGGATACATGACCGGATCGGCACGCGCCGGGACCGGAAACCGACGCAACCTTTTCCGATGTGCCGCACGCCCTGAATCATCCGGAAACCACCGGAACCGCCCGCGCCGAAACACGGTCTTACCAGCCGTCAACGTCCGTGATCAGCCCGTCCGTCACGAAACCGGGGGAACGAGACACATGTCCGTCCGCAGCCGTACGACCCTGCTCACCGCCCTCGCCCTCGCCGCCGGCCTCAGCCTGGCCGCGGTGACGCCCGCACTCGCCCGCCCCTCCGCCCCGCGCGCCACCGCCGTCGTCCAGGGCGACGCGCGCAACGCCACCCAGCATGTAGCCGACTTCTACGGCGCCTACATCGACGCCGTCTGGGCCGCCGACGACAAGGCCGCCGGCGCCGAGGCCAAGGCCCTGCGCGCCTTCTACCTCTCCCCGGCCGCCCAGCAGAAGGTCGCCGCCTACGAGGCCAAGCAGCACGCCGACGGCATCCTCTTCGCCCAGAATGTGCCGGTGCGCTGGCAGGTGGCCTACACCGGCTCGGGCGCCGGCCACGCCACCAGCCAAGTGACGCTGACCTGGAGCGACGGCCCGCACGCCGAGGTCACCCGGATCGACGTCCAGTCCGACCTGCGGACCCTGAAGATCACCGACCTCCGGCCGGCCGACTGACCCGGCTCATCGGCCGGGCCGGACCGGCCCGGCGGTCGTACGGCCCCGCTCCGGCCGCGGCTGGGGCGGGGCTAGGGCCGCTCGGCGCCCGCCGCGCCCTCCCGGACGGCCGTCTGGCCATGATCGCGCCCGTGGCCGTGGTGGCGGTGCCGTTCGACCGGGGTGCGGCGCAGCGCGATCAGCGCGGCGTCGTCGCCGAGGCGGCCGCCCGCGTGGGCGAGCAGATCGCGCCGGATGTGGTGCAGCAGTGCCTCGGGAGTGTCGTCGGTCCACCGCGCCACCCGCTCCGCCAGCGGATAGAACCGGCCGCGCACGTCCCGCGCCTCGACCACCCCGTCGGTGTAGAGCAGCAGCGTGTCACCGGGCTCGAACGAGAAGACGTCCAGCGTGTGCTCCACGCTCACCGGCAGCCCCTGCACGCCGAGCGGCGGCGAGGGGTGCAGGCTCGGCACCGTCACCACGTGCCCCGGACTCAGCAGCAGCGGCGGCGGATGCCCGCAGCTGGTCATCCGGGTGATCTGGCCCTGGCCCGGTATCTCCACCAGCAGCGCGGTGGCGAACCGCTCGCTCGCCTCGTCCTCCGGCTCCAGGTCGGCGGTGTACCGGGTGACGCTCTGGTCCAGCGTGTCGACCAGGTCCGGCAGCGAGTGATGGCGGTGGGCGCTCTCCCGGAACGCGCTGAGCAGCAGCGCGGCCTCCCCGATGGCGGGCAGCCCCTTGCCGCGCACGTCCCCGATCAGCACCCGTACGGCGTTGTCGCACACCGTCGCCGCGTAGAGGTCGCCACCGATCTGGGCCTCGTCCTCCGCGGCCAGGTACAGCGAGGCGATCCGCAGCGGGCCGATCTGCTCGGGCAGCGGCCACATCAGCACGTGCTGGGCGGCCTCGGCGACCGTGCGGACCTGGGCCAGCTGGGCCTGGCGCCGCTCGCGCAGGGCGCTGTAGATCACCACCAGCACCGAGAGCGCCGCGAGGGTGATGATCTGCACGATGTGGTTCGAGGTACCGATGCCGCCGTGCGCGACACCGATCACGATCTGGGCGAGCGTGGCCAGCGCTCCGACGGCGGCGGTGGTGCGGGGGCCGGCGAACGACGGGGTCAGCGCGGGCGCGATCACCAGGGCCGGACCGAGGTGGACGTTCTCCGGCGCCTTCACGTCCACCACCGTGATCACGACGATGAGCATGACCGGCAGCAGCAGCAATGCCTGCGAGGACTGCGGGAATCGCCGCTCGCCCGCCGACCCGAGCCGGAATCTCATGCCTACCAGCGTGCTCCCGGCAGGAGTGGGCGGCCACTCGCGCCCCGGAGCGCGCCCCCGGAGCGCGCCAGGGAGCCGGGACGGGAGGGGTGGGGGATCTCGGGGTGGCCGATCTCGGGGCGGCATCCGGGCCGCCCGGCGGCGTGCGCTGCGGGCGCGTCCCGCCGGGGCCCCGGTTCCGCCGCCCCGGTGTCGCCGCCGTCGCGCCGGGTACTCGTACGACTCCCCGGTGTCCGCCCAGGTCGCCGGGGCAGGTGCCGGGAAGGGAGGGCCATGACGCACAACGGGGAGGAGGCCGCGTCTTCGAGGCGGCAGGATGTATCGGAGGCCGCCGGGCTGCGCCTCGCGACGGACGGGACCCCGCCGCGGGCATCGGCCGACCGGCCGTACGCCCCGCCGGCCCACGAGACGCGGCAGCCGGAGGCCGCACCGGGCCACGAGAGGCAGCCGCACGGCGCGCCGGGACACGGAGCGCACCCGCAGCGGGAAAGCGCGCCGGAGCCCGGACCGGGGCCGCGGTCGCCCGTCCCGCCGGACCCCGACGGGACGTCGCAAGCCCCTCCTGGAGGCGAGCCGCGGTTTCAGCCGGAACCCCGGCCGGCGCCCGACGCGCCCGCCCTGCCGCACGACCGCAGCCAGGCCATCCTGGAGGCCGCCAAGCGGATCGGGGCCCTGCTCAAGCGGGCCGGCCACCCCTTCGCGCTGGCCGGGAGCGTCGCCGTGTACGCGCACGGCGGCAGCCGCTACCTCCAGCACGACGCGGACTTCTGCGTGCTCCCCGGCGACGCCGACGCCGTGGCCGCCACCCTGCGCGAGGCCGGGCTAGAAGTCCGCACCCCGCCCGAGGACTGGCTGCTGAAGACCACCTGCCACGGACAGAACGTCGACATCATCTTCGCGCTGGCCCACGAGCCCGTCACCAAGGAGATGCTCGACCGGGCGCACGTCCTGCCCGTCGACTCGGTGCTGATGCCGGTGCTCTGCCCGACCGACCTCATCCGCAGCCTGATCAGCGCGTTCTCCGAGCACTACTGCGACTTCGGGGCCGTGCTGCCGGTCGCCCGCGCCGTGCGCGAGAAGGTCGACTGGGACGTGATCCGCGACAGCTGCGGCGAGCAGCCCATGCCCGCCGCCTTCCTCTTCCTCCTCGAACGCCTGAACGTGATCGAACCCCGTGAGGACCGGCCATGACCGACGTCCCGACCCCGCCGGACACCCAGCTGGACTACCGCGTCGCCCACCTCGCCGAACGCCTGGCCTCGGGACGGCTCGGTGAACTCGGCGTACGCCTCGAACTGCGCGGCGACACGGTCCTGCTCACCGGCACCGTGCCGTCCGCCGAGTGCCGGGACGAGATCCTCGCCACGGCCCGCGAGGAACTGGCGCACCACCCCGTCCACAGCGACCTGCTCGTCGCCGGCACCTCCTCACCCGACCACGGAGAGGACCTCACATGATCCGCGTCGCGGCCGTCGGGGACATCCACATGGGCCCCGACAGCCAGGGCATCCTCCGCCCCTCCTTCGAGACGCTGCCCGAGTGCGCCGACGTCCTGCTGCTCGCCGGCGACCTGACCCGGCACGGCACGCCCGAGGAGGCCGAGGTCGTCGCCCGTGAGATCGAGGACCTCGGGGTGCCCGTGGTCGCCGTGCTCGGCAACCACGACCACCACGACGAGCACTCCGAGGAGGTCACGGCGATCCTCCGGGGTGCGGGCGCGCACGTCCTGGAGGGTCAGGCCGTGGTCGTCACCGCGGGGGGCGCGCGCATCGGGGTCGCCGGGACGAAGGGGTTCGGCGGCGGCTTCGTCGGGCGCTGCGCGGGCGAGTTCGGCGAGCCGCTGATGAAGGAGTTCGTCCGCTACACCCGCCGCTGCGCCGACGCGCTGCACGCCGCGCTGAAGGACATGGAGCAGTGGAACCCGGACGTGCGGATCGCCCTCACCCACTTCTCGCCGGTGCCCGACACCCTCGCCGGGGAGCCGCCGGAGATCTATCCGTTCCTCGGCAGCTACCTGCTCGCGGAGGCCATCGACACCGCGGGCGCCGACCTCGCCGTCCACGGCCACGCCCACGCCGGCACCGAGCACGGCATGACCACCGGCGGCGTCCGCGTCCGCAACGTGGCCCAGCCGGTGATCGGCCAGGCGTTCCACGTGTACCACCTGCCCGGACGCCCGGAGTGAGACCTCCGCCGACCGCCGGGAGTGAGACCGCTGTCGGCCGCTCGGAGCGGGACCGGCGCCGTCGCTCCGGCCCCGCGGATCAGGCCGCCGTGCCGAGCGCCACCCGCTGCGGCACGTCCCCGTTTGGCGTCGGCACCGCGGCCACCGGCGGCAGACCGCCCCGGCGGCGCAGCAGCAGGCCCGCGGCCACCGACCCGGCGATCAGCAGACCACCCGTGACCAGGGCGCCGCGCGCGCCCGCCGTCTGCATGAGCAGGCCCAGCAGCGGCGGGCCGCCGAGGCCCCACACGGTGCCGATGGTGCTCCACACCCCGAGCACCCGGCCCCGCAGATGCGCGGGCGGGTCGGTCTGGAGCACGGCCGTGCCCGCGGTGTCCGAGACGGACTCCACGACGGCCATCGGCAGCACCAGCACCAGCAGCACGGCGAGCGACGGGGACAGCCCGGCCACCACCTGGAGCAGCCCGCCCGCCGCCGCGAGCACCCCCACCGTGCGCACCGACGGGCTGCGCAGCCGGGCGCCGAGGACCGCGCCGAGGATGCCGCCGACGGCCAGCACCGTGGAGACGGTGCCGAAGGAGCCGGCGCCCCCCGCGAGCGGTCCGGTGACCAGGACGGCGAGCGTGAGGCCGTAGTTGCGGCCGAAGACGGAGCTGATCGCGGTGATCCCGGCCAGCGCCATCAGCCGGGGCCGCCGCACGAAGTACGCGAGACCCTCACGGGCGCTCGTCCGCACCGGCTCGGGCTCGCGGCGCACCTCGGCCACGGGCCGCTCGGTGGCCGCGCGCAGGGGCCGCAGGAAGGGCACCACCGACGCCACGAACAGGAAGGACAGTCCATTGGCCGCGTACGCGGCGCCGGTGCCGAGGAGGGCGACCGCCACACCGGCCAGCGCCGTGCCCGCGAGCCGCCCCGCGCTGTGCACGAGGGCGCCCACGCCGATCGCGGACGGCACGTCCGCCACGGGCACGAGGTCGTTGCCGAGCAGCGCGCAGGCCGGGCCGTCCACGGTGGCGATGACGCCGGTCACGGCGGCCAGCACCAGCAGCGACGTCATGTCGATCCGGTCCAGGGCCACCAGCAGCGCCATGGTGAACGCCACCGCGCCCAGCAGTGTCTGGCTGACCGCGACCGTCAGCTTCCGGGGCCAGCGGTCCACGGCCGCGCCGCCCAGCAGGCTCACGAACAGCGCGGGCGCCGCCTGCACGGACATCGACAGACCGGTCGCCGCCGCGGAGCCGGTGATGTGCAGCACCAGCAGGTTCTGCACGGTGAGCTGCATCCAGGTGCCGGCGTTGGAGACGAGGTTGGCGACCGACCACCAGCGCATACCGCGGTGCCGCAGCGACCGCCACGGCGCACGCGAGGCGGGTGCGGCCACGTCAGGGGAATAGGACACGAAGGGGTACTCGACAAGGGTGGGGAGCAGTGACCGACGGTGCCCGCGAGCCGGCTGCGCTGCACGGCCGGGCTACCCGGTCAGGGCATGGGCAATCGTGACAGACGGCGGGGGAGGGGCGCCTGCCGAGACCCCTGCGGACGAGGTCGTACGACGCTCGAAACGCCGTACGGGCAAGGCAGTTGGACCCTCGCGTGGGGTTGCTCACAGACTCCGCCGGACGCCGGTTTACGGGCGCCGCGCCGGGCTACGCGGACGGTGATCCCGCAAGGGCCCCACGGGTGCGAGGAGGCCGTCATGGCCGATGACCGGAACGGACGGACGCCACCACCGGCGCACCGCGCAAACCCCGCCCCCGCGCACACCCCAGCGCACGCCCCCACCGGCACCGAGCCGGTCACCGCCCGCAGCGCCCTGCGCCTGCGCCTGATCCTCTCCGCCCTCTTCCTCCCGGTCTTCACCGCCGCCACCGTGGGCTTCGCCCTCTGGTCCGCCGACCAGGGCCCCGGCGACAGTCCCGGCAGCGGTCCGCTGGCCGTCCTCGCGGTGGTGTGCGGGGTCCTCGCCCTGGCCGCGGCACTGGACCTGGTACGGGTGACGGGCCGCCGGCGGCGCGAGCGCGGCACGGCCGACGACGCCGTCGACCGGCCCGAGGACGCCCTCGGCTAGGGTCTCGGCGAGGGCGCCGCTTTGCGTGGCTTTGGCGGGACGCAGGGCGTGAATATGCCATCCGCACGCTACTGAATCCCGGATTCCGGGGGCAGTCTGCTGACGTACCGCCTGCCCCGCCGTGTCATGAGGTCCGGAAGCCTCCCCGCGCACGGCGGGGCCGGTGTCCCTCCGGGCCGTGAACGCGTCGCGCCGCACCTCTTGCGCCCGGTGAGCTGGGGTCATGGACCTTCCCCGCCAGCGGCCTCGCGACCGCCGGAGCCTGCGCGGTGCTGCTCGGCGGGCGCTGCAGTGTCCGAATCGGAAGACGCGTCGGGAGGGGCGGAGGTTGCCTTCCCGCCCCAGTTTTCCGTTCCGTCCGCCTGTGGGGCTTCCCACCCGTTAAAGATCTTGACGACCGTCGCGCGGGTCGCTGAACTGTCCCCTTGGGTCGCGCGACCACACGGCCCGGAGAACAACGTCGGCGGTCACCTGGTGATTGCCGGAATCGAGCGGGTAGGGGAAAGGCTCGTACGGTCGACCACCGGACGCGGGCCGAAGGGGGCGATGTGCATGACAGGTGCGTCGAAGGCGAAGGCGACGGGCTGTCCCGTCTCATGACCGCGGAAAGACGTCCGGCCCGGCTCCGCCCGGCGGCGGCCCGCCTCGTCCGCTTCACCGGCCGCACCCTGCGCGGTGAATGGCAGGCCATCGTCGTCGACCCGGTACGGCAACTCGCCCGGCGCGGACTGTCCGGGCTGCTGCTGGCCTTCGTCGCCGCGTTCGGCGTCATCTTCTTCCACGACATCGCCCAGCACCCCACCGGCGCGGTCTGGGTCACCCGGCTCGGCGGCGTCAAGGCCGACCTGCCGCTGTGGCTGTCCCTGCTGCGCACCCCGGTGTCGCTGTACGTCCCGGCGCTCGACCTGCCGGTCTGGGCCGGCATCACCCAGCTGTTCCTCGCCTTCGCACTCGCCGAACTCACCCTCGGCCGCTCCCGCACCCTCGCGATCGCCTACGCCACCACGCTGGCCGGCACCCTCGTCGCCCGGCTCATGATCGCGATCGGCCCCGGCTGGTGGGGCCTCGGTCTGCCGGCCGAATGCGGGCACATCCTGGACACCGGGCCCTCGGCGGCGGTCGTCGGCCTGTTCACCTACCTCTCGGTCGTCCGGCGCGCCCCGGTGGTCTTCACGCTGACCGGTGGCTCGATGGTGTGGGAGTCGATCGCCGTGCCCAACCTCGCCGGGCGCGAGCACCTGATCGCGGTGGGCTCGGCCCTCGTCCTCGGCCTGCTGCACGGCCGCCGCAAACGGCTGCGCACCCGCACCCCCGCCCGCCGACCATCCCCTACGGCCCCTACGGCCCCTACGGCCCCTACGGCCCCTACGGCCCTCCCCGTGCCCGCCGTCCTCCCCGCCCCCGCGTCCCCCCACCCCGCGCCCACCGCCGGCCGGACCGCCACCACCGCGATGACCTCCCTCGAACGCTGACCGGGGCACCGTCCGCGCCACGGCCCGTGCCACCGCACCCCGCCCGTGCGCGAACCGGCCCCCGCCCCGGACCGCCCGCACCTGTGGCGCCGCCCACACCCTCGGTGTGATGGTTTTCGCATACGGCCCCGTTCGGCCAGCCCCTAGGGTTGCGCGGGAAACGGCAGGGCAGGGCGTGTCCTGACCACCATGGTCTCGGCCACCATGACGTTCGTCGCCGCCAGGCAGCTGAAGGGATTCCAGGATGTTCCGTAAGGTGCTGGTCGCCAACCGCGGAGAGATCGCGATCCGTGCGTTCCGGGCGGGCTACGAACTCGGCGCGCGCACCGTCGCCGTGTTCCCGCACGAGGACCGCAACTCGCTGCATCGGCTCAAGGCCGACGAGGCGTACGAGATCGGCGAGCCGGGGCACCCGGTGCGTGCCTACCTCTCCGTCGAGGAGATCGTGTCCGCCGCCCGCCGGGCCGGGGCGGACGCCGTCTACCCCGGCTACGGCTTCCTGTCCGAGAACCCGGAGCTGGCCCGCGCCTGCGAGGAGGCGGGCATCACCTTCGTCGGCCCCGGCACGGCCACGCTGGAGCTGACCGGCAACAAGGCCCGCGCGGTCGCCGCCGCCCGCGCGGCCGGCGTACCGGTGCTCGGCTCCTCCCAGCCCTCCACCGACGTGGACGAACTGGTCCGCGCCGCCGGGGAGATCGGCTTCCCCGTGTTCGTGAAGGCGGTCGCGGGCGGCGGTGGCCGCGGCATGCGCCGGGTGGAGGACCCCGCCCAGCTGCGCGAGTCCATCGAGGCCGCCTCCCGCGAGGCCGCCTCCGCGTTCGGCGACCCGACCGTCTTCCTGGAGAAGGCCGTCGTCGACCCGCGCCATATCGAGGTGCAGATCCTCGCCGACGGCGAGGGCAACGTCATCCACCTCTTCGAGCGGGACTGCTCGCTCCAGCGCCGCCACCAGAAGGTCATCGAGCTGGCGCCCGCCCCCAACCTCGACCCCGCGCTGCGCGAGCGGATCTGCGCCGACGCCGTACGCTTCGCCCGCGAGATCGGCTACCGCAACGCGGGCACCGTGGAGTTCCTGCTCGACCGGGACGGCAACCACGTCTTCATCGAGATGAACCCGCGCATCCAGGTCGAGCACACCGTCACCGAGGAGGTCACGGACGTCGACCTGGTCCAGGCGCAGCTGCGGATCGCCGCCGGCGAGACCCTCGCCGACCTCGGCCTCGCCCAGGAGACCATCACCCTGCACGGGGCCGCGCTCCAGTGCCGTATCACCACCGAGGACCCCGCCAACGGCTTCCGCCCGGACACCGGCACGATCAGCGCCTACCGCTCGCCCGGCGGCTCCGGCATCCGGCTCGACGGCGGAACCACCCACGCCGGTACGGAGATCAGCGCCCACTTCGACTCGATGCTGGTCAAACTCACCTGCCGGGGCCGGGACTTCAAGGCCGCCATCGGCCGCGCCCGGCGGGCCGTCGCCGAGTTCCGCATCCGCGGGGTGGCCACCAACATCCCCTTCCTCCAGGCGGTCCTCGACGACCCGGACTTCCAGGCCGGGCGGATCACCACCTCGTTCATCGAGGAGCGCCCGCACCTGCTCACCGCCCGCTCCTCCGCGGACCGCGGCACCAAGCTGCTCACCTACCTCGCCGACGTCACGGTGAACAAGCCGCACGGCGAACGCCCCGAACTGTTCGACCCGTCGACCAAGCTGCCCGCACTGCCGGCCGGTGAGCCGCCCGCCGGATCGCGCCAACTCCTCGTGGACCTCGGCCCCGAGGGCTTCGCCCGCCGGCTGCGCGAATCGCCGACGATCGGCGTCACCGACACCACCTTCCGCGACGCCCACCAGTCGCTGCTCGCCACCCGCGTGCGCACCAAGGACCTGCTGGCCGTCGCCCCGGTCGTCGCCCGCACCCTGCCGCAGCTGCTGTCCCTGGAGTGCTGGGGCGGTGCCACCTACGACGTCGCGCTGCGCTTCCTCGCCGAGGACCCCTGGGAGCGGCTGGCCGCCCTGCGCGAGGCGGTACCCAACATCTGCCTGCAGATGCTGCTGCGCGGCCGCAACACCGTCGGCTACACCCCTTACCCGACCGAGGTCACCGACGCCTTCGTACAGGAGGCCGCCGCCACCGGCATCGACATCTTCCGCGTCTTCGACGCCCTCAACGACGTCGGCCAGATGCGCCCCGCCATCGAGGCCGTGCGCGAGACCGGCACCGCCATCGCCGAGGTCGCCCTCTGCTACACCGGGGACCTGAGCGACCCCGGCGAGCGGCTCTACACCCTCGACTACTACCTGCGGCTCGCCGAGCAGATCGTCGACGCGGGCGCCCATGTCCTCGCCATCAAGGACATGGCCGGACTGCTGCGCGCCCCGGCCGCCGCCACCCTGGTCTCCGCGCTGCGCCGCGAGTTCGACCTGCCCGTGCATCTGCACACCCACGACACCGCGGGCGGCCAGCTCGCCACCTACCTCGCCGCGATCCAGGCGGGCGCGGACGCGGTGGACGGCGCGGTCGCCTCCATGGCGGGGACGACCTCGCAGCCGTCCCTGTCCGCGATCGTCGCCGCCACCGACCACTCGGAGCGGCCCACCGGCCTCGACCTCCAGGCGGTCGGCGACCTGGAGCCGTACTGGGAGGGCGTGCGCCGGATCTACGCGCCGTTCGAGGCGGGTCTCGCCGCGCCGACCGGGCGGGTCTACCACCACGAGATCCCCGGCGGCCAGTTGTCCAACCTGCGCACGCAGGCCGTCGCGCTCGGGCTCGGCGACCGCTTCGAGGACATCGAGGCCATGTACGCCGCCGCCGACCGCATCCTGGGCCGCCTGGTCAAGGTCACCCCGTCCTCCAAGGTGGTCGGCGACCTCGCCCTGCACCTGGTGGGCGCCGGAGTCTCTCCCGCGGACTTCGAACAGACCCCCGACCGGTTCGACATCCCCGACTCGGTGATCGGCTTCCTGCGCGGGGAGCTGGGCACCCCGCCCGGCGGCTGGCCGGAGCCGTTCCGCACCAAGGCGCTCAAGGGGCGCGCCGCGGCCAAGCCGGTGCCCGAACTGTCCGCGGAGGACCGCGAGGGGCTGGCCAAGGACCGCAGGGCGACCCTCAACCGGCTGCTGTTCCCGGCGCCCACCAGGGAGTTCGACACCCACCGGCAGGCGTACGGCGACACGAGCGTCCTGGACAGCAAGGCGTTCTTCTACGGGCTGCGGCCGGGCAAGGAGTACGCCGTCGATCTGGAGCCCGGTGTGCGGCTGCTGATCGAGCTCCAGGCGATCGGCGAGGCCGACGAGCGCGGTATGCGCACGGTGATGTCCTCGCTCAACGGCCAGCTGCGGCCCATCCAGGTGCGCGACCGGTCGGCGGCCTCGGACGTGCCGGTGACGGAGAAGGCCGACCGGTCGAATCCCGGCCAGGTGGCCGCGCCGTTCGCCGGTGTGGTGACCCTTTCGGTGACCGAGGGCGACGAGGTCGAGGCCGGTGTCACCGTCGCCACCATCGAGGCGATGAAGATGGAGGCCGCGATCACGGCCCCGAAGGCGGGCCGGGTGTCCCGGCTGGCCATCAACCGGATCCAGCAGGTGGAGGGCGGCGACCTGCTGGTCGAGATCGCCTGAGCGCGCGAAGAGGCGGCCGGGTCCTCGCCGGACCCGGCCGCTGGTGCGCTGTCAGCCCCGCGGTGACGAGGGGCCGTCCCAGAGCGGGTACGACATCATGCGCTGGAAGCCCTGCGGCCGCGCGCCGGTGTAGGTCAGGGTCAGCTGGGTGAAGCGGTCGAAGGAGGGATGCTTCTTCCACTGCGTGTCGCCGCTGAGCCGGATGACCACCGGGTAGGGGTGGAAGGAGCCGGCCGCGCAGTACGGCTTGCAGTCGTTCACCCAGTTCGTGCCCGTGCCCGTGGCGCCGCCGGCGCCCCAGCTGGTCCACTGGAGCCCCTTGAGGCGGCTGTTGCCGTCGCCGCAGGCCAGGATGAAGTCCGTGGGGCGCACATTGCGGTGCGCGAAGCAGTCCACCAGCACCCTGTCTCCGCGCGAGCCCCGCGCTGTCGCGGCCGGCGAGGCGGTCGCGGCCGGTGACGTGGTCGCCGTCGGTGACGCGGTCGTGGTCGGCGGGCTGGCCGAAGCCGTCGTCATCCCCGCCGTCAGCAGTGCCGCCGCCGCCAGGGTCACCGCCGTTCCCGCCACTGTTCCGCGCATGGCCGCTCCCACCGTTCGTGCCGTGTCCGAGCAGATGCCATCGACGCTACGGCCACCTGGCGTATTCCACCAGTCGCGCAGGTGACGCCGCGTGTCACCCGGACGGACCGGTTCCGCCGCGGACGTGCGGCCGGGGACGCGCCCGGCGGGGGTGTCCCACCGCACGTGTCCCCGGCCACCGGGCGCGCCGGTTCAGCAGGTGCCCTCGTCCTGCCAGGGTCCCCAGGTGGAGGCGCCGGGCACCTCGTTCTGGGTCCACCACTTGGCCTTCCAGTTGTGCTGCTGGTACGACACCTCGGACCCGCCCGTGTACGCGGTGGACGAGTTCCATGCGGGCTTGCACGAGGTCGGCGTGGGGGTGGGGGTGGGCGTGCCGGTCGGCGGGGTGACGCCCGCGAACTTCACCGAGTACTTCGCGAAGTCCCAGTCGCTCTGGGCGACGCTGGAACAAGTCCCGGACGTACGGCCCCCGTTGTCCGGCGGGCTGCACTGCCGGTCGCGGTTGAGCGACCAGAAGGTGAAGCGGTCCATGTGGTGGCTGGTCGTGTAGTCCAGCACCGTCTGGAAGTCGCTCTGGGTGAAGATCTCCCCGGTGTCGCTGCGGCCGTTCATGCCGGAGAAGCCCTCGTGGGCGTAGGCGGTGGCCTCGTCCCAGCCGAAGGTGGACTGGAGGATCGAGTTGAAGTTGGTCAGCGCGCTGGTCTGGCTCGCCGCCCCGTTGAAGCCGCCGTCGAACGGCATGATGGAGAAGTTGTTCGGGGTGAACCCCTGCGACTTCGCCTCCAGCAGCATCTGCTTGCCGAACCAGCCGGTGCCGTCCGCCGTGCCAGCCGTCGTCACGGAGACGTACAGGCCCGGATTGTTCTGCTGGAGGATCTTCGCGGCGCCGATCTCGTTCTTGATGGCCGCGGTGTTCTCGTACTCCGGCTCCTCCAGGTCGAAGTCGATGGCGTGCAGGCCGTACTTGGTGATCACCTGCTGGTACGCCGCCGCCGTGGAGGCCGGGTCCGCGCAGGCCTGGCCGAGCTTGGTGCCGCCGTAGCCGCCGATGGAGACGGACACGTCGCCGCCCTTGGCGCGGATCGTGTCGATCATCGACTTCACGGCGGTGTCCGAGGAGACCGGTGCCGTGCCGCCCCAAGTCGGCGAGCAGCCACCGCCGTTGGGGGCGAGCACGAAGGCGAGCTGGAACGCCTTGAGGCCGGTGGCGTCCATGATGGCGGCCGGGTCCGGCGGGTTGTTGTCCAGCGGCATCAGATAGGGAGCGGCCGCGTACCAGCGGTTGCTCAGGGCGTCCTGGGGAGTGGCGCCCGAGGCGTTGGCCGCGACCAGGGCGGTGGTGCCCGCGGCGGCGAGCACGACGGCGGCCGCCGCGCTCATACAGGCGTGAAGACGTCTCACTGCGTGCCTCCAGAGGGTGGGGAGAACCCGAGGTGGGGGAGGAGCCCCCACCCTCCGGGAGCTGTTGCGGTCACGTCAATAAGTTGGCCTAGACCAACCCGCTCTTTGGACTAGACCATACGATCTATTTACCATTTGTCGACCAATCGCAGACCGAAGCCCTGGTCCAGCGGCAGGCTCGCCGTGGTGATCGTCGTGACCCGGCTCGCGGGGTCGAACGACCAGGCGGAACGCGGTAGTTGACGACCGTCCAGCAGGACCCGCGCGGGGGCGGAGCCGCCGTGCACGGTGAACCGGTACGTCCGGGCGGCCGGCTTGCCCGCGTAGTCGCCCTTGCTCGCGCCCACGGACACGCTCGTCCCGTGCGCGTCCCGGTGCACCGAGACCCGCTGGGTGGCGTGTGCGCCCCCCGCGAAGTCACGGGTCACGCCGTCGTCCTCGTACAGCGCGTAGCGACTGGTGCCGTGGGCCGACGGGTACAGGTCCCAGTCCAGCTCGTGCCGGTCCCGCGTCTGCCAACTCGTGGTGCCCTTGGGCCACATGGGGACGATCGCGCCCTCGCGTACGAACAGCGGGAGCGTGTCCAGCGGGGCGTGGTAGCCGTCGACGGTGGTCGGGCCATGGTAGGTGCGGCCGGTCCAGTAGTCGGTCCAGGTGCCCTTGGGCAGATAGATGCCGTCGCGGGTGTCGGAGTCCTGGTAGACCGGCGCGACCAGGAAGTCGGGGCCGGACAGGAACTCGTACCTGGCGTCGGCACCCAGGGTGCGGGGGTCGTCCGGGTACTCCAGCCACAGCGGGCGCACCGCGCCGACCCCGGTCTTCGCCGCGTCGGCGGAGAGGGTGTACATGTACGGCAGCAGCCGCTCCTTCAGCTGGAGGTACGTGCGGTTGATGGAGGTGTACGGCTCGCCGTCCAGCCACGGCTGCTGGTCGGCGGGCTTCTTGGTGGTCAGGTCGGTGGCCCAGCCGTCCATGGTCATGATGGCGGGCAGGAACGCCTTCCACTGGAGGTCGCGGGTGTACATCTTGGCGTCGTGGCGGTAGATGCTGCCCACGTCGCCGGTGTCGTAGGCGATGCCGGACATCGTCGCACCGGCGTAGGTCGGGATCTGCCAGCGGATGTAGTCCCAGGACAGCTGCTGGTCGCCGCTCCACAGCACCCCGCAGCGCTGGGCGCCCGCCCAGGAGACGGGCAGCCAGACGAAGCCGCGCGCGTCGCTGTTGTCCTCGATGCCCTTCTTCGCCGCGTCGCAGGCGTCCAGGGCGAATCGGTAGCCGTTGCCGACCCAGGCCACGTCCAGCTTGGCCACCCGCTGGCCCGCCTTGACCTGCTCGGCGAGTTTGTCGATGCCGTCCTGCGTCCACAGGCCGAGCTGGGCGTGGTGGTCCTGAAGGCCCTGCGCGGTCTGCTGGAGGTTCTCGTAGCCGCAGCCGTAGCCGTCGTTGACCAGCATCCAGCCCAGCGGCATCTGGTGCTCGGTGTAGCCGTCGGCGACCTTCAGGGCGTCCAGGGTGTGCCGCTCGCCCCGGTTGGCGTTGTGCAGGTAGCAGTCGGAGTCGCCGGGTTCCAGTCCGTAGACCGGCGGCATGAACGGCCTGCCCACGAGCTTCGTGTACTTGCCGATGACCTGCTTGGCGTCGCCGAGGAAGTAGTAGGCGTCCAGGCGCCGTTCCTGCTGCCCGGTGGTCACCGGCGCGCCGAAGGTGTACACGCCCGGCGCGAAGGTGTTGCGGAAGGCGCCGTAGCCCGCGCTGGAGAGGTAGAACGGCTGGGAGTTGTTGTAGCCGCCCTCGTTCCAGTCGAAGCTGTTGGACACGTACATCGTCTGCCCGCGGTGCGAGAAGCTGCCGTTCTGCTCCCCGCCGCCGAAGAACTGCTCGTCGGCGCCCCGGTCGAGGCTCTGCCGCATTCCGCCGGTGGACCAGCGCAGCGGCTTGTCCTCCTGCCAGATCCGGGTGCGGTTGTCCGCCTTGTACAACCCGAACCGCAGCGGCTTCTTGTACACGCGCAGCACCGCGCCGGAGGTGCGGATGCCGTAGTAGCCGCCCGCGTCGAAGGACGAGGTGCGCCGGTCCGCCGCCGGCTGCGTGCGCACGATCTCGGTGCCCGCCGGATCGCTCAGTGTTCCCGACGGATCGGCCTGGAGCCGTAGTTGACCGCCGGTCAGGAAGTCGGCGCGCGCCACGAGCTGTCCGGCCCGGATCGTGTAGCTGCCGTCGCCGCCCGAGAAGGAGGTCAGATCGCCGGCGTCCTCGGTCGCGGGCAGATAGGCCGTGCCGGTGAAGGAGCCGCCGTGCACGTCGTACGGCACCACCACCACGTGGTACGTCCCCGACGCCCGCGGGATCACCGTGGCCTCGGGGTCGGCGGTGCCCGCGCTGGAGGCCACCTGGGTGCCGTGGTCGTCGTACACGTACAGGTCGAAGTCGTCGGTGGGGTGGTCCCACCGGATGTTCAGCGGGACGCCGCCCTCGGGGTTGTCGTCCCAGTAGCCGGCCGGCACCGAGACGGTCAGGTCGAAGCGGTTGCAGACCTTGTCGTCGGGGTCGGCGCCGGCGGCGGGGCATGCCTCGGGGCCGGCGCCGGTGCCCTTGGGGTAGGCGGGGCTCTGCCAGCTGACACTGCTGTGGGCGGGGTCCAGTACGGCGCCGGTGGCGGCGGCCGCGGCGGGCGCCGGGGCGACCAGCGCGGTGCCCGCCAGGGCGGTCACCAGCCCCAGTGGTATCCAGGCCGGCCACGGCACCCGGTGTCGGAGTCTTCGCACGGCGGAACAGCTCCCCTCGCATCGGTGCGGAGTACCTGAGTTTGCGCGGAAGTGCTTGAAGACGCGCGAAATCAAGCAACTTCACGCACGAAGACTCGAAGGAAGCACAGGTTCATGTCAATACCGCGGGCGGCTGCCGGACGCCCCGCGCGGGTCGGAGGGCGCGCATGGCGAAGGGCCGGACCCCGCCCCCCGGCGCGGTCCGGCCCGTCCGGCCGCCGTGCCTCAGCCGGCCTGCGCGCGCAGCACGATCTGCGTCTGCGTGGTCTGTCCGACCAGCCGGTCCCGGTCGTCGTGCAGCTCCGTCTGCACCACGATGAGCGTGCCGCCGACGTGCAGCGGCCGGGCCGTGGCGTGGACGCGGCCCGAGGTGAGGGCCCGCAGGAAGTTGGTCTTCGACTCGACCGTGGAGGTGCCGGCCGCCCCCTTCGGCAGGTTGAGATGGGCGCACACCGCGCCCACACTGTCCGCCAGCGCCATCAGCGCCCCGCCGTGCAGCGCGCCACCGGCCGTGCACAGCCGGGGCGACCAGGCGAGCGAGCCCACGGCGCGCTCGGCGGTGGCCTCCCGCAGCTCGATGCCGAGACCGGCCGCGAACGGCATCGCGGCCAGCAGCTCGGCGGGCTCGGAATGGGACGTCATGACGTACCGCCTCTCCACGGGGCCAGGATGATCGGGAAGTCTGCCAGCCGGCGCCTTCCCCCGTGCCGGATCGGGGAGTTCGCGGAAGAGTCGGCGTCCCCGCGTCGCCTGCGCCCTTGACAGGATCCGTCTGTTTCGCCAGCTTTGAGCGGCGGCGCACGGCGGGGGACCGGGCGCCCGTCGTACGGGGGAAGGCGGGGGTGCCGAGTGGAGATCACCGTCCATGCGCCCGGCGAACTGACGGCTGGTCAGCTGCGAGCCTGGCATGAGGCGATGGACACGTCTCCCGCGTTCGCCAACCCCTTCCTCGCCCCGGAGTTCGCCCTCGCGGTCGGCCGGCACCGGAGCGGGGTCCGGGTGGCGGTGCTGCGCGAGGGCGGCCGGGATGTCGGATTCCTGCCGTACGAGCGGGGGCCCTTCGGCACCGGCCGGGCGATCGGACTCGGCCTGTCCGACTGCCAGGCCCTGGTGCACCGACCCGGAACCATGTGGGACACCGGGGAGTTGCTGCGCGCCTGCGAGCTGAGCAGCTTCGCCTTCGACCATCTCGTCGCCGGGCAGCGGCCGTTCGAACCGTATGTCACCGGCACCTTCGCCTCACCCGTCATCGATGTGCGGCCCGGCGACGGCGACTACGCCGACTGGCTGCGCGGCACCTACCCCGGACAGGCGAAGACGACCCTGAAGAAGGAGCGCCGCCTGGGCCGGGACGCCGGCCGGGTGCGCTTCGTGTTCGACGAGCGCGACCCCGAGGCGCTGCGCACCCTCATGCGCTGGAAGTCCGCGCAGTACCGCAGGACCGGCCGCATGGACCGGTTCTCCCGGCCCTGGATCGTCGCCCTGGTCGAGGACATGTTCCGGCTGCGGGAACCGCACTGCGCCGGGGTGCTGTCGGTGCTCTACGCCGGGGACCGCCCGGTCGCCGCCCACTTCGGGCCCCGGTCGGGCACCGTACTGGCCGCCTGGTTCACCGCGTACGACCCCGGACTGCACCGCTACTCGCCGGGACTGATGATGCATCTGCGGACCGCCGAGGCCGCCGCCCGGCACGGCGTGGGCCTGGTGGACCTCGGGCGCGGCGACAAGGAGTACAAGGACTGGCTGAAGACCCGCGAACTGCGGGTCGGGGAAGGTCTCCTGACCCGGCCGCACCCGGTGGCCCTGGCCCACCGCCTGTGGCGCGGGCCCGCGCGGGGCCTGCGCAACACCGTGCTGGCCCGTCCGCGTCTGCGCGGACCCGCCGACCGGCTGCTGCGGACGGCGGGCGCCCTGCGCACCCGCGCGCAGGGCGGCGGAGCCCGCTCCTGACGTCGGCACGTCGGCACTGTTACTGGCGCGTACGCGTCAAAACTTCGCCAAGTGGCCGAGCACCGCCCGCCCGTGTGATCGGGTCTCCTGCGTCGGCAGAGTCGAATGGCTGTTCCTGGAGGTCCGGTGTCCGTACCAACCCGCAGCAGACGGTGGTTCACCGTCTGCGCGATCAGCGCGTCGGCCGCGCTCATCGCGATACCCCCGTCGTCCGCCGCCGGCCGCACGGCGAGCCCCTTCGGCGTCCGTACCCTCGGCCAACTCGCCAAGGAACGGACGGAGTCGGCGGGCGCCATGACGCCGCGTCTGTCGGGGGACGACGACGGCGGCAACGAGGCGGACGAGATCGCCGAGGGCGCGGACCAGTTCGCCGAGGCCCGCACCTCGCCCGGCATCGTCGCACCGGGCGCCTACGGCGCCGCCTGGGGAGACCTGGGCAAGCTCAAGAGCACCGGCGGCAGGTGGCAGAACATCACCGACCTGCCGTACAACTCGGACGACCCGCGCTACCGCGACTACGACTCCAACTCCAGCGGCGGCGCGGGCGATGTCACCGGTCGGATGGCCGCCGTGGCCGCGGACGACGACGGCTATGTGTACGCGGGCAGCGCGGGCGGCGGCGTCTGGCGCTCGCGCACCGGCGGCGGGAAATGGCAGCCCATCAGCGACAGGCTGCCCTCCCAGTCCACCGGCGCGCTCGCCCTCGACGGCGGCGGCCGGCTGTGGCTGGGTACCGGCGAGGCCACCACCAACTCCGACGCCTACCTCGGCAGCGGCGTCTACGTCCTCGCCCGCCCGCACCACGGCACCTTCACCCAGCGCACCCGCGTGGGCGGCGACGAACTGGAGAGCACCACCATCCACGAGCTGCGCTTCGCCGGGGGAACGGTGTGGGCGGCCACCAGCGAGGGTGTGTGGAGCCACTCCACCAGGAATCTGAAGGGCCCCTGGAAGCTGGAGTTCGCGCCCAACCCGGACTACCTGCCGAACGGCCCCAAGGCGCACGACCCGGACGCGGCGTACAAGAACATCGCCAACGACATCGCCGTCGATCCCAAGGACCCCGCCAAGGTGGTCCTCGCGATCGGCTGGCGCGGCGGCGACGACTACAACGGCTTCTACACCAGGTCCGGCGGCACCTGGAAGCGGATCACCGACGGCCTCGGCGACCTCCCGGCCGACCCGGACGACGTGGGCAACGTGACCTTCGCCCGCTCCGCCGACGGTTCCCGCTACTACGCCATCGACCAGTCGCCGCGGCAGCTCGAAAGCAACCCGGACAGCGGCCTGGAGGGCATCTACGTCTCCAAGTCCGGCTCCCCGAGCGGACCCTGGACGAAGATCGCCGACTACAAGGGCCTGGCCGCCGACAACTCGGCGCTCACCACCGCGGGTTACATGCCCGGCGTGCAGGCCTGGTACAACCAGTTCCTCGCCGTCGACCCGAAGAACCCGGAGCACCTGTACGCCGGCCTGGAAGAGGTCTACGAGACCAAGGACGGCGGCAGCACCTGGTCCACCGTCGGCCCGTACTGGAACTTCACCTTCTCCTGCTGGAACATCGACCCCGCCAAGCAGACCGGTGACTGCAACCCGACCACCCACTCCGACCAGCACGGCGTCGCCATCGGCAGCTACCACGGCAAGCCGTACGTGTACGTGGGCAACGACGGCGGCATCTACAAGCGCCCGGTGAACGGCTCCCAGGACGCCTCGGGCCACGCCACCGACTGGACGTCCCTGAACGACGGCACCATCGACGCCCTGGAGTACTACTCCGTCGGCATCGGCAAGGACCTCGACCACGGAGGCGTCTCCGTCACCGGCGGTCTCCAGGACAACGGCCAGTCCATCCTGCGCGGCAACGACACGGTGATGGGCTCCAACTTCGGCGGCGACGGCGGCGACACCCTCACCGACCCCGCCAACGGGTGCAACATCGCCCAGGAGTACGTCTACCTCGCCATCCAGGTCACCCAGAACTGCGCGGTGAACGACGGAAGCTGGGTCAGCGACCCGAGCAAGGTCACGTCGTACTCGGTCGCCCCGCCCGACAACGCCACCGACGAGGCCCGCTTCATCGCCCCGCTCGCCGCCGACATGCAGGACGGCAACACCTGGGTCGCGGGTGGCCGCCACGTCTGGGTGCAGCACCACGGCTACGCCATCCGCAGCGGCTCCGAGTGGACCAGCGCCCACGACCTCGGCCAGGGCCGTACCGCCACCGCCGTCGCCGCCTCCGGGGGCAAGGTCTACGCCGCCTGGTGCGGCCCCTGCAACGACCAGGGCTTCGCCCGCGGCATCTCCGTCGGCAACGCGGACGGCACCGGCTGGCACGACATCAACCTGCCCGTGGACGGCACGGTGCCCAACCGCTACCTCAGCGGCTTCGCCATCGACCCGCACGACGCCGACCACGTCTACCTGACGGTCAACGGCTTCTCCCGGCAGTGGACCGAGGGCCCCGGCGCCGGCGTCGGCCACGTGTTCGAGTCCACGGACGGCGGCACCACCTGGAAGGACATCTCCGGCAACCTGCCGGACGTGCCCGCCAACTCCGCGCTGGTGACCGCCGACGGCGGCCTCGCCGTCGGCACCGACCTCGGCGTCGTCCACCGGGCGCCGGGCAGCACCACGTGGAAGCGAGTCGGCGACCTCCCGGCCGTCGCCGTGCTCCAGCTGAAGACAAGCCCCGACGGCGGCACGCTGTACGCCGCCACGCACGGCCGGGGCATCTACACCATCAAGACGGGCACACTGCGCTGACCGCAGCGGGGGAAGGGGCGGCCGATCCCGGCTCGCCCCTTCCCCTCCCCGCTACGCGGAGGGCCCCGCCACGCAGCGCAGCGACACCCCCGAGGAGGGTGCCGCCGGAAGGCAGGCCCCCGCGGTCCGCGTCCACCAGTCGGCGCCGTCCTCGATGTAGCGCAGCAGGATGCCCTCGCGGATCGCCCACGGGCTGACCACGGCCCGGCGCAGCCCCATCAGCTTGAGAGCGGTGTGCCCGACGACGGCGCCGGCCAGGCTCTGCCCGGCGCGCGGCGCGGAGATACCGGGCAACTGGGCGCGCTCCGCGGCGGGCAGCGCGGCCAGGGTCTGCACCGCCGCACCCAGGTCACGGCGCCGCAGCGCGCGCGGCTCGAACGGGCCGAACCGCCCCGGCGCGGCCCCGCACAACCGGGCCAGCTGCTGGAACGTGCGGGAACTGACCGCGGCGGTGCGCGGCGACTCCCACCGTATCCGCGCCGCCACGTCCCGCAGCTCGTGCCGGACGCGGCGCCGCAGCTCCCTCAGCTCGCCCGCGCCGGGCGGGTCCCGCACGTCCAGGTGCTCCCGCGTCAGCCGGTTCGCGCCCAGCGGCAGCGAGGCCGCGAAGTCCGGCAGCCGGCCCCGCCCGAAGGCCACCTCCAGCGAGCCGCCGCCGATGTCGAGCAGCGCGAGCGGCCCCGCGTTCCAGCCGAGCCAGCGCCGGGCCGCCAGGAACGTCAGCTCGGCCTCCGTCTCGCCCGGCAGGGTGCACATCCGGATCCCGGTCCCGGCCGCCACCCGCTCCAGGACCTCCGCCCGGTTCGGCGCGCCCCGCACCACCGTGGTGGCGAACGCCAGCGGGCCCGCCGCCTTCCACCGCAGCGCCGTCTCCCCGGCCTCGGCCACCGCCTCGACCAGCCGCTCCACCGCCTCCCCGCCGATCGTGCCGTCCGCGCCGACCTGTTCGGACAGGCGCAGCTTCCACTTGACGGTGTGCACCGGCAGCGGAACACCCCCCTCCACATCCGCGATCACCAGGCGTACCGTGTTCGAACCCGCATCCACCACACTCACGCGCATGGCCGGTGCGTACCCACCTGGACCGCCCGGACGCCCGCGCACGAGGGGCGGTCGTGCGCACACCCCGCGCTGGCGGGTGGCGCCCGGAGCGCTCCCGGCACCCACCGGCGCGCGCGGCGGACGGGCGCCCGCCCCTGTCCGGATCCGGACCCCCACCCGGCCCCCACCGTCCGCGGCTGTACTTGGATGGTCCCCACCACTGTCGGCATGGGGAGCGGCGATGACCGGTACGGCGGCGACCAGGGTCCTGGTGATCGGCGGCGGCATCGCGGGCAGCGCCGCCGCACTGGGCCTGCACCGGGCGGGCCTGGACGTCCGCGTGTACGAGGCCCGTCCGGGCGCGGACCGGGACGCCGGCGCCTTCCTCACCCTGGCGAGCACCGGCATGCGCGCCCTGGCCCAACTGGAGGCCGGCCGGGCCGTGACGGCCATCGGTTTTCCGCTGACTTCGCTGCGCCTGCTGGACGCGGCGGGCACCGAGCTGGCCCACGTCCCGCTCGGGGAGGTCGCCGAACCCGCCCTGCGCTACCGCTGCCTGCGCCGCGCCGAACTCAACTCCGCGCTCCAGGAGGAGGTTGCACGGCGCGGCATCCGCCTCGTCCGCGGCGCCCGGCTGACCTCCGTGACCGAAGGGCCGGGCGGCGTCACCGCGCGCTTCGCGGACGGCAGCACCGCCGGCGGCGACCTGCTCATCGGCGCCGACGGCCTGAACTCCGCCGTCCGCCGCGCCGTCGCCCCCGAGGCCCGGCCCGGCTACGCGGGACAGCGTGTCTTCTACGGCCGCACCCCCGGCGCGCCGGGCACGGGCGGCGGCGTCATCACCATGGTGCGCGGCAGCGCGAGCGCCTTCGGTTACGCTCAGGCGCCGACGGGGGAGACGTACTGGTTCGCGCGCGTCGGCGGCGATCCGCTGCCCGAGCGGGGTCCGGGCGCGCGCGGCGCCGTACCGCTCGAGGAACTGCTGCCCCTGCTGCGCGAGGACCCCACGCCCGCCGCCGCGCTGGTGGCCGCCTGTCCGGGGCCCGTGATGGTCACCAACGCCACCGAGATGCCGCTCGGCACCCGCTGGCACACCGGCAGGGTGCTGCTCGTCGGCGACGCGGCCCACGCCGCCTCCCCGGCCACCGGGCGGGGCGCCTCCATGGCGCTGGAGGACGCGGTCGTCCTCGCCAAGGCGCTGCGTGATCTGCCGGACGGGGCACGGGCGTTCGAGGCGTACGAGCGGTACCGGCGCCCGCGCGTGGAGCACAACATCACCGTCAGCGGCGGCATCTCCCGCGGCACCCACACCCCCGCCCGGCCCGCCGCCCCGGACCACCGCCCCGACCACCGGGACGAGGAGCTGATCCGCCAACTGGCGTGGGACACACCGCTGTCCGGGGAAGGCTGACCGGCCGGTCCGCGCGCGAAAGTGCAAGAGGCGGCGCACAGGAGTCCATTGCCGGGACACCGCCGGGGGCTGATCGTTCCGTGGGACCGGACCTCCGGCCCCACCTCCGGCATCACCTCCGGCAACGAGGAGCATCCGTGCGACTGTTGAGCAGAGCGGGCGGCGCCGTGGCCGCGGCCGCCGCCCTCGTCCTGGGCGGCGCCACCGCGTCCCCGGCGTCCGCCGCCCCCGCCTACACCGTGACCGTGGGCAGCCCGGTGCCCTTCCCGTACCCCACGGACACCCCCGCGAGCCCCTTCCTCGACCGGGACGGCACCTTCCACTACCAGCAGTCCGCCGCCCTGTACGGCGCCGACGACCCGCGCAGCTGGGACTTCTACACCGGCACCGACTTCGACACCGCCACCTTCGACAGCGCGCTGAGCACCGCCGTGAACCCGGCCGACCCCGCCGACCGCAACGACGACACCACCGCCCGGTGCAACAACAGCCCCACCGGCCGCGAGGCGAGCTACGCCCCCGCCGGATCGGGCTACGCCCAGAAGAACTACTGCGACCTCTCCGGCGTGTGGATCGACCCCGACACCGGCGACTGGTACGGCCTGGTCCACAACGAGTTCACCCCCCGACCCTTCGGCGACGGGCTGCACTTCGACGCCATCGACTACGCCGTCTCCACCGACCGGGGCCACACCTGGACCATCGAGGACCACGTCATCACGTCCCCGTTCAGCACCGTGCGCGGCGACACGGCGGCCTTCCCGAACCAGACGTACGACTACGGCGACGGCGACCAGCGCCTCTTCGTGGACACCGCCTCCGGCTACTTCTACGTCTATTACGGCTCCCGGATCGTGGACAAGAAGGGCGGCTGGAAGGCCTTCTACGAGCACGTCGCCCGCGCTCCGATCGCCGGCAAGATGGCCCCCGGCACCTGGCGCAAGTGGTACGACGGCGCCTGGTCCCAGCCCGGCACCGGCGGCAAGGAGAGCAACATCGTCCCCGTCGGCGCGGACCACCCCACCGGCTACACCCCCGCCGCCGCCGAGTACGACCCGGCGAACACCGGCACCACCGCCGAGCAGATCGCGGCCGGCAAGACACCCCCGACCTCCCCGCTGTTCGTGATGAACATCGCCTACGACGCCTACCTGGGCCTGTACATCGGCGAACCGCAGGCGGTCGACCAGAGCGGGAACGCGCCGCAGTACCTCTACGCCACCGACGACCTCGCCACCCAGAAGTGGCGCCTCATCGGCGACACCGGCGGCTACACGAACGCCTCCTGGTACCGCTGGTTCCTCGACGGCGCCAACCGCACCAGCTCCTCGATCGTCGGCAGAACCCTGCGCTCGTACTGCTCCTTCGGCTGCGCGCACGGCGCCGACGGCGAATACGTCGACCTCACCCTCGACTCCGCCAGGCGCCCGGTGCCGCCCGTGGCCACCGGGCACCGCTACCGGATCGCCGCGGGCACCGGCCGCGTCCTCGCCCAGACCCCCGGCGGTGCCACCACCACCGCGGCCCGGCCCACCCCCGCGGCCCGCGCCTCCTGGACCTTCCGGCCCACCGGCGACGGCGCCTACACCGTGACCAACGCCGCCACCGGGGACCTGCTCGGCGTCGATTCCACCAGGACCGCGGACCGCGCCTGGGGCACCCGGCCGACCGTGAGCAGGCGCAGCGCAAGCCCGGCCGTCGGACAGCAGTGGTTCCTGATCCCGGACGCCGCTCCGGCCGGCACGTACCACCTCGTCAACCGCTACAGCGGCCTCGTCCTCGGCCTGTCCGCCGACGCCGGGCGCGGCGCGGAGACCGTACCGGTGCGCACCTGGACCGACACCGGGCACAGCGCCGTCGGCCGGGGCCGCACCGCCGCCGAACAGACCCTCACGCTCACCCCGGCGCAGGACTGAACTCCTGCGCCCCTCAGTCGAGTTGCGCATAGGCTGCGCATATGACGATCACCGAGGGGGAATCCGACGCCCGCCTGGCCGTGACCGCGGCACGGGCGGGCGCCGCCGTCGTACGCGACCTCTACGGCGGCCGGCTCGCGCGCCACGACAAGGGCGGCGGCGACTTCGCCACCGAGGCGGACCTCGCCGCCGAGCGGGCCATCCTGGACGTGCTGCGCACCGGCCGCCCCGAGGACGCCGTCACCGGCGAGGAGAGCGGCGTCGACGGCGCCGCCGGGGCCCGGCGTCGCTGGCTGGTCGACCCCCTGTGCGGCACCCTCGACTACGCGGTGCGCACCAGGCTCGTCGGCGTCAACGTCGCGCTGCGGGCGGACGGCGAGATCACCGCGGCGGCCACGGCCGACCCGTTCACCGGCGAGGTCTTCTGGACCGACGGCCACCGGGCCCGGCTGAGCGACGGCGACGGCGGAGCCGAAGAGAAGCTGACCCCGTCCGCCGCCTCCGCCCTGGTGGACGTCAACCTCGACCCGCCCTTCCCCAACGCCCCCGGATTCCGGGCCCCGTCGCTGCTCGCCGACCCCGACTTCACCGAATGGTTCCGGCCTCGGGTGATCTCCAGCACCCTCGCCGTCGCCTGGGTCGCCGCCGGGCGCCGCGCCGCCTACGTCACCGACGGCCATCTCGCCGACAGCGTGCACTTCGCCGCCGGGATCGCCCTGTGCCAGGCCGCCGGCTGCACGGTCACCGGTCTGTACGGCGATCCGGTGCACACCGGCCGGGGCGGCCTGATCGCCGCCGCCGACCCCGGCACCCATGCCGCGCTCCTCACGATGGTCAGGCGGCAGACACGAAAGGAGAGTTGACGGCGCGTCGGAAGCGAGGCGCCCGGAAACGTTCGGCTTCCGAAGGCTTGTGCGGCACACGTCTCGCCACTTAAATCAAAACGTGAACTAAGTAGTGAGCGATCGGGTTCGCTCTCTCCTCAGCCCTCAGGGAGCCGCACATGAGATTCCGCACCGCGGGTGTCGCGCTGGCCGCCATGGCCGCGCTGATCACCCTGCCCCTCGCCCCCGGCCGGGCGGCGGCGGCCGACACCCCGTTGTCCCAGGGGAAGACCGCCACCGCCTCCTCCGAAGAGAACTACGGCACCACCGCGGCCGACGCCGTCGACGGCGACACGGGGACCCGCTGGTCCTCCGCCGCCACCGACGGCCAGTGGCTCCAGGTCGATCTGGGTGCCACCGCCTCCGTCACCCGCGTCACCCTCGACTGGGAGGCCGCGTACGCGAAGGACTACAAGGTCCAGATATCGAAGGATGCCGTCAACTGGACCGACCTGAAGTCGGTCACCGGCTCCGACGGCGGGACCGACACCCTCGACGTCTCCGGCCAGGGCCGTTACGTCCGCATGCTCGGCGTCCACCGCGCCACCCAGTGGGGCTATTCCCTCTGGGAGTTCCGGGTGTACGGCAGCACCGACACCGCGCAGCCGAGCTGCGGCACGGCCAACGCGGCCCAGGGCAGGCCCGCCACCGCCTCCTCCACCGAGAACGCCGGCACCCCCGCCTCCGCCGCCTTCGACGGCAACACCGGCACCCGCTGGTCCAGCCAGGCAGCCGACCCGCAGTGGGTCCAGGTCGACCTCGGCTCCGTCCAGGACCTGTGCAAGGTGGACCTGAACTGGGAGGCCGCCTACGGCAAGGACTTCCAGATCCAGGCCTCCACCGACGGCCAGAACTGGAGCACCCTCAAGAGCGTCACCGGCGCCACCGGCGGCACCGCGTCCTACGACGTCAGCGGCACCGGCCGGTACGTGCGCGTGTACGGCACCGCCCGCGGCACCGGCTACGGCTACTCCCTGTGGGAGGTCGCCGTGCACACCGGCACCACCGGCACCCCGCCCGTGCAGGGCGGCGGCGACCTCGGCCCGAACGTCATCGTCGTCGACCCCTCCACGCCGAACCTCCAGCAGAAGTTCGACGACGTCTTCGCCCAGCAGGAATCCGCCCAGTTCGGCACCGGCCGCTACCAGTTCCTGCTCAAGCCCGGCATCTACAACAACATCAACGCCCAGATCGGCTTCTACACCTCGATCTCCGGGCTCGGCCTCAACCCCGACGACACCCAGATCAACGGCGATGTCACCGTGGACGCGGGCTGGTTCAACGGCAACGCCACCCAGAACTTCTGGCGTTCGGCCGAGAACCTCGCCATCAAACCGTCGAACGGGGACGACCGCTGGGCCGTCGCCCAGGCCGCGCCGTTCCGCCGCATCCACGTCGAGGGCGGCCTCAACCTGGCCCCGAACGGCTACGGCTGGGCCTCCGGCGGCTACATCGCGGACTCGAAGATCGACGGCACGGTCGGCCCGTACTCCCAGCAGCAGTGGTACACCCGCGACAGCTCGGTCGGCGGCTGGACCAACGGCGTGTGGAACATGACCTTCTCCGGCGTCCAGGGCGCGCCCGCCACCAACTTCGACAGCGGCCCGTACACCACCCTGGACAACACGCCCGTCTCCCGCGAGAAGCCGTTCCTGTACCTGGACGGCTCCACCTACAAGGTGTTCGTCCCCGCCAAGCGCACCAACGCCCGCGGCGTCTCCTGGCCGAACACGCCGGGCACCTCCCTGCCGCTCGACCAGTTCTACGTCGTCAAGCCGGGCGCGACCGCGGCCACCATCAACGCGGCCCTCGCCCAGGGCCTCAACCTCCTGTTCACGCCGGGCATCTACCACCTGGACCAGACCATCAACGTGACCCGCGCCAACACCGTCGTCCTCGGCCTCGGGCTCGCCACCCTGGTGCCGGACAACGGCGTCGACGCCGTGCACGTCTCCGACGTCGACGGCGTCAAGCTGGCCGGGCTGCTGATCGACGCCGGATCCGCCAACTCCGACACGCTCGTGCGCATCGGCGACCCCGGTGCGAACGCCGACCACTCCGCGAACCCCACCACCGTGCAGGACGTGTTCTTCCGCATCGGCGGCGCGGGCCCCGGCCTCGCCACCAACTCGCTGGTGGTCAACAGCGACGACACGATCATCGACCACACCTGGATCTGGCGCGCCGACCACGGCAGCGGCGTCGGCTGGACCACCAACCGCGCCGACTACGGCCTGCGGGTCAACGGCGACGACGTCCTCGCCACCGGCCTGTTCGTCGAACACTTCAACAAGTACGACGTCTACTGGAGCGGAGAACGCGGCCGGACCATCTTCTTCCAGAACGAGAAGGCCTACGACGCCCCGAACGCCGCCGCCATCACCCACGACGGCATCGTGGGGTACGCGGCCTACAAGGTCGACGACTCGGTCACCACGCACGAGGCATGGGGCCTGGGCAGCTACTGCAACTACACCGCCGACCCCTCCATCGTGCAGGCCCAGGGCTTCCAGGTGCCCACAGGAGCCGGCATCAAGCTGCACGACCTGCTGGTGATCTCCCTCGGCGGCAACGGCCAGTACGCCCACGTCGTCAACAACACCGGAGCGCCCACCTCGGGGACCAGCACCGTCCCGTCCAAGGTGACGTCCTTCCCGTGATCCACCGCACCCCCGGAACCGGCCCGGCTCCGGTTCCGGGGGCGCCCGCCGTGGACGGGGTGCCCGCGCCCTTCATGGGCCCGGCCGTGCCCCGCCCTCATGGGTTTGACCCCGCCCGACCGGTGCAACCCGTGCGGCACGGCACCGATCAGAAGGACGGCACGGCATGGACCATTCGCGCGCACCCGTACTGGAGTCCCTCCAGGAGTTCCGGCGCCGGGGAGACGTGGTGTTCGGACCGCCCGGACACAAACAGGGACGCGGCACCGACCCGCGGGTCGCCGACATCCTCGGTCTCGACGTCTTCCGCTCCGACGTGCTCAGCCTGAACGGCCTCGACGACCGCCGCCAGTCCCAGGGCGTGCTGGAACAGGCCCAGGAGCTGATGGCGGACGCCGTCGGCGCCGAACACGCCTTCTTCTCCACCTGCGGCAGCTCCCTGTCGGTCAAGACCGCGATGCTGTCGGTCGCCGGGCCGGGGGAGAAGCTGCTGCTGTCCCGCAACGCCCACAAGTCGGTCATCGCCGCGGTGATCATCAACGGCGTGGAGCCGGTCTGGGTCCACCCCAAGTTCGACACGAAGCGCCATCTGGCCCACCCGCCGGAGCCCGACGACGTACGGCGCAAACTGCGTGAGCACCCCGACGCCAAGGGCATGCTGCTGATCACACCCACCGACTGGGGCACCTGCGCCGACATCCGCGGTGTGGCCGACGCCTGCCACGAGCTGGACGTACCGCTCATCGTGGACGAGGCGTGGGGCGCCCATCTGCCCTTCCACCCCGGCCTGCCCACCTGGGGCATGGACGCCGGCGCCGACCTCGTGGTCACCAGCGTCCACAAGATGGGCGGCGCCATCGAGCAGAGTTCCGTCTTCCACCTCCAGGGCGACCGCGTCGATCCCGCCGTCCTCAAACAGCGCGAGGACCTGCTCGGCACCACCAGCGCCTCCTCCCTGGTGTACGGCGCCCTGGACGGCTGGCGGCGCCAGATGGCCGAGCGGGGCCGCGAGCTGCTGGACGCCGCTCTGCACCGCGCCGAACGGATCCGCGCCGTGCTGCGCGAGATCCCCGGCCTCGACGTGATGGGCGGCGAGGTCATCGACGAGGGACTGGCCGCCGAATTCGACCCCATGAAGATCGCCGTGGACGTACGGGACCTCGGCATCAGCGGCATGCAGGCCACCGAGTGGCTGCGCGCCCACTGCCACGTGGACATGGGCGGCTCGGACAGCTGCCGGATCAACGCCTCGATCACCTACGCCGACGACGACGAGACCGAGAAGATCCTCGTGGACTCGCTGCGCGCCCTGGTCGACCACGCCGGCTCGATCGAACGGCGGCCCGCGGTGCACCTGCCCGAGCCCGCCGTCCTCGAACCGGAACAGGCGATGCTGCCCCGCACGGCCTTCTTCGGGCCCGCCGAGCAGGTGCCCGCCGAGCGCGCCGCCGGGCGGATCGCCGCCGAGATGATCAGCCCCTACCCGCCCGGCGTACCGGTCGTGGCGCCCGGCGAGGTCATCACCGACGAGGTGGTGGACTACCTGCGCAGCGGGGTCGAGCACGGCTTCCTGATCGCGGACGCCGCGGACCCCTCGCTGAAGACCCTGCGCGTCGTGGCCCGCGACTGACCCTCGGAGCCGTCCCCGACCCGTGCCGGGTCCCCGGTGTGCCCGAGCGGCCGTCCCGGACTGCGCGCCTGCGGGCCAGCCCCTAGGGTGTCGTATGCGGGCGGCCGGGTGCTGCCCTCCACCGGGTCAAGAAACCGGCCCCCGACCAACCCGCCCTCGGCAAAGGGGACTTGACCCTGCCCGAGCGGTCTCCGGGTCCGGACCAGCGTGTCCGGCGGGTCAGCTGTCCCGGCAACGCGACGGGAGACGGCCCGACTTCACCCCGGCCGGAAATCCCCCGATTCCCGGTTTCGGACGCCCCGGCCCGGGGACCTCGGTACCACGCCTGGCCCGCCCCCTCATATGAACTTCCGGCCGGAGTTGTCCGGCCGACCGCGTCCCGCCGCGCCGGGCCCGTCTCCTGACCAGCGAAGGATTGGAACTGATGAGCGAGAAGAACCCCCTGAAGCGAGCGGCGGACGCCCTGAAGGGCGCGGGCGAGACTCCCGAGGAGGGCATCCCCGGCAAGCCGGGAATCGAGTCGCCGCCGGTCGCCGAGCCGACCGAGGCCCGTGAACCGCTGCCCCCCAAGCCCGACCAGACCGGCCCCGACACCGTCTCGCCGACCGGCCAGCCCACCGGCGCCGACCAGGCCCGGATGGCCCAGAGCGGCAGCTATCTCACCAACGCGCAGGGCACCCGCCTTTCCGACACGGACCACTCCCTGAAGGCGGGACCGCGCGGCCCGGTCCTGCTCCAGGACCACCATCTGCGCGAGAAGGTGATGCACTTCGACCACGAGCGCATCCCGGAGCGTGTGGTGCACGCCCGCGGCGCCGGCGCCCACGGCGTCTTCCGCAGCTACGGCACGGCGGCCAATGTCACCAAGGCGGCCTTCCTCGCCGAGGACGTCGAAACCCCGGTGTTCGTGCGCTTCTCCACGGTCCTCGGCTCCCGTGGCTCCGCCGACACCGTCCGCGACACCCGTGGCTTCGCCACGAAGTTCTACACCAGCGAGGGCGTCTTCGACCTGGTCGGCAACAACATGCCGGTCTTCTTCATCCAGGACGCGATCAAGTTCCCGGACGTCATCCACGCCGGCAAGCCGCACCCCGACCGGGAGATCCCGCAGGCACAGAGCGCCCACGACACCTTCTGGGACTTCGTCACCCTGCACACGGAGGCCACCCACCACACCCTGTGGAACATGTCCGACCGGGGCATCCCGCGCTCGTACCGCACCATGGAGGGCTTCGGCGTCCACACCTTCCGCCTGGTCAACGCGGCCGGCGAGACCACCCTGGTGAAGTTCCACTGGAAGCCGAAGCTGGGCGTGCACTCCCTGGTGTGGGAGGAGGCGCAGATCATCGGCGGCGTGGACCCCGACTTCCACCGCCGCGACCTCGCCGACGCGATCGAGGCGGGCGCCTACCCCGAATGGGAGTTCGGCATCCAGGTCTTCCCCGACACCCCCGACCAGACCTTCGAGGGCATCGACCTGCTGGACCCGACGAACATCGTCCCCGAGGAACTGGCCCCGGTGCAGCCGATCGGGCTGCTCACCCTCGACCGCAACCCCTCGAACTTCTTCGCCGAGACCGAGCAGGTCGCCTTCCACGTCGGCCACCTCGTCCCCGGCATCGACATCACCGACGACCCGCTGCTGGCCGGGCGCCTCTTCTCCTACCTGGACACCCAGATCACCCGCCTCGGCGGCCCCAACTTCCCGCAGATCCCGATCAACCGGCCGCACGCGCCGGTGAACGACATGCTGCGCGACAGCTTCCACCAGACCGCCGTGCACCGCGGTGTGGCCCCCTACCGCCCCAACTCCCTCGACGGCGGCTGCCCGTTCATCGCGGGCGCCGACATGGGCGCCTACGTCGAGGCGCCGGTACGGGTGCCGGAGGCGACCAAGGTCCGCGAGGCCCCGGAGTCGTTCGCCGACCACTTCAGCCAGCCGCGCCGGTTCTGGCTCAGCATGAGCCCGGTGGAGCGCGAGCACATCATCGGCGCCTACACCTTCGAGCTGGCCAAGTGCTACGAACAGGCCATCCGGGAGCGGGCGTTGCAGGTCCTCGCGAACATCGACCCCGAGCTGTGCGCGGGTGTCGCCGCCGGGCTCGGCCTGCCCGCCCCCGAGCCCACCGAGCCGCTCGCCGACGTCGAGCCCAGCCCCGCCCTGTCCCAGGTCGGCCACACCTGGCCCACCGACGGCCGGGTCATCGGCATCATCACCGGCGAGGACGGCGACCTCGACGGCGTGGCGGCCGTCCGCCAGGCGGTACTGGACGGCGGCATGGTCCCGCTCGTCATCGCACCCAAGGGCGGCAAGCTCGGCTCCGGCGGCGACGCCCTGACCGTGCAGCGGACCTACGCCACCGCGCGCTCCGTGGAGTTCGACGCCCTGCTGGTGGCGGGCACGCCGGGCGTCGGCGAGGACGCGTACGGCGCCCGCGACGCCAAGGCCGGTCTGCCCTCGAGCCCCTCCACCCCGGACCCGCGGGTGGGGCTGCTGCTGGCGGAGGCATACCGGCACGGCAAGGCCATCGGCGCCGCCAAGGGCGGTCAGGCGGCGCTGGAGGCGGCCGGCCTCCCGCTCGACGCCCCCGGCGTGATCGCCGGCGACGACGCGACCTCGGTGCTCCAGCAACTCGTCGGGCTGCTGGGCGCGCACCGGGTCTGGGAGCGCTTCCCGTCCGCCGCCTGATCCGGACGAAAGCCCCCAGCCGGGGTGGTTCCCTCCGAAGGGGGCCACCCCGTCGGCGTATCCGGAGAGGCGGACACCGCGGGGGCCGGGTGTGATGGTGCTGTCCCTAACCTTTCGACCAGTAAGGCAGATTCATGCGCATCCGCAGCATCGCCACCACGGCCGTACTCACAGGCGTCTTCGCGCTGGGCGGAGCCGCCGGCGCCTTCGCGGCCGACCCCGACCCGACGACCGGTACGGCCGTGGGCAGTCCGGGCGTCGTGTCCGGGGATGTCATCCAGCTCCCGATCCACGTCCCCGTCAACGTCTGCGGCGACAGCATCGACGTCATCGGTCTGCTGAACCCGGCCACCGGGAACACCTGCGTCAACCAGTGACGGCACACCCGTGCGCCGGTCCCCCGCCGGGGACCGGCGCACGGGCGCGTCAGGGAGCGGTACGGCAGAGCAACAGGCAGATGTCGTCGTCGTGTTCGGAATCCCGCAGCATCGGCTTGAGCAGCAGGTCGGCCGCCGCGTCCAGTTGATCGAGCTCCGCCGTGCCGAGCGCGCCCAGGGCCCGCCCCAGCCGCTCGATGCCCGCGTCGATCCCGGCGGACCGGCGCTCCACCAGGCCGTCCGTGTAGAGCGCGAGCGTGGCACCGGCCGGCAACTCCTCGCGGTGCTCCTCGTACTCGTAGGACACCGGTACCCCGAGCATGATCCCCGGCTTGGCGTCCAGCACCCGCACCTCGCCGCCGGGGCCGCGCACCAGCGCCGGCGGATGACCGGCCGCCGCCCAGACCACACCGGGCTCGCCGGGCGTGAACCGGGCGATGGCACAGGTCGCGTACAGCTCCGGCTGCTGATGGCGCAGCATCCGGTGCAACAGGGTGAGGATGCGGGCGGGCCCGTTGCCCTCGACCGCGTAGGCGCGCAGCGCGGTACGCAGCTGGCCCATGATCACCGCGGCCCGCAGCCCGTGCCCGGTGACGTCCCCGATCACCGCCAGCACACTGCCGTCGGGTCCGGGGAACGCGTCGTACCAGTCGCCGCCGATGTTCAGCCCGTGCGTGGCCGGGAGGTAGCGCGCCGCGAGCGCGAGCCCCGCGGTGTCCGGCAACTCGGTGAGCTGGGCGCGCTGCAGGGCCTCGGCGACGTCCCGGTGCTGCTCGTACTGGCGGGCGTTGTCCAGCGCGATGCCCGCCCGCCGGGCCAGCTCCAGCAGCATCACCGCGGTGTCCGGCGCGAACCGTTCGCCGGGCGCCCACAGGGTCAGTACGCCCTGCACGGTGCGCGCGCCGAGCGGCAGGCACAGCAGCGGCCGGTCCGGGGAGAGCGCGGAGGCCGGCAGATCGTTCACCCCCGGCAGGCCACCGGGGTGCGGCGCCGCGTGCTGGGGGCGCCCGGTGCGGGCGGCCGTCACCGCGGCCGCGGCGCGTTCGGCGGGCGGGGTCCGCTCGTCGTCCATCAGCCATACGTCCACATGCCGGGCGTACTCCGGCACGAGCAGCTTGGGCAGCCGGCGCAGGATGTCCTCGTGGTCGAGGGAGGCGTTGAGCGAGGCGCTGGCGTCGGCGAGGAAGGTCAGCAGCCGGCGGGCGTTCTCCGCCTCGGCGCGGGCCGTCCGCTCGGCGTCGAGCAGCTCCCGCTGTGCCCGCGCGGCCGCCTCCAGCTCGGCGTGCAGCGCGAGCACGCCCTGGTTGGTCTGGTGCAACTCCTCGCGGTGGAACCGGACCAGCTCCTCCGCCTCGTCCAGCCCCGCGAGGAGGCCGGTGGTGTCCTCGCCCGCGCACAGCAGCGCCTCGGCGAGGTCCGCCTCGGTCAGGTCGCCGGGCCGGGACAGCGGCCGGGGCGGGGGAGAGGGGCAGGCCAGCCTGTGCTGCCAGGGGTCGGGCCCGTCCACGGCGACGCGGAGGTCCTCACCGGCGGTCACGATCAGCCGCAGCCGCCGCCCCTCCCGGCACGGCCGCAGCCGGTCGGTCAGCGCGGCCAGGAAGCGGGCGCGGTCGCGGGCCGGCACCCCCGCGTCCGCAGTGAGCCGGGCCAGCAGCGCACGGGCGCGGGCCGCGTCGACGGGGCCGCTCAGGGTCCAGGTATCGGTGGTCGTGGTCATGGGTGCCGGTCCGGGGCCAGTACGGCGACGCTGGTGTCGTCGCGCGGGGGGCGGGCGGGGCTGCCGGCGTCCCGCAGGACGGTCGCGGCCAGCACCGACGGATCGTGGGCGAGCAGCCGCGGGTCGTCGGGCGGGGTCCAGCGGCTGGGCAGCCCGTCACTGTGCAGCACGAGCAGACTGTCCCGGTCCCACGGCGCCCGGCGCAAGGGGACGTGCGCCGGGAAGTACGCCCCGACGATACCCGGATGCGACACCAGCGACGTCCACCCGTCCGGGGTACGCAGCCGGCCTCCTATGTTGCCGACCCCGACGAAGCCGATCTCCCCCTTCGCCGTGTCCACCTGGGCCACGGCGACCGCGGCCCCGCGGGTGGGGCGCAGCGCCGCGTGCAGCCGCCGCAGGATCTCCTGGGGCGGCAGGGACGCGGACCGGCGCAGCTCCGTGACCGCCGCGACGGAGGCGTGCGCCGCCTTGGGCCCGTGCCCCAGCCCGTCCGCCAGCAGCAGGGTCACCCGCTCCTCGTGGCGCACGCACTCCCAGGCGTCACCGCAGGTCCCGGCTCGGTCGAGCGCGATGACGACGCCGCCGGCCGAGGGCCCCCGTTCGGCCCCGCCGTCCCGTGTGCGCTCCGCGTCGATCCGGGCCGTCGCCACGGTGCCCCGGCCCGGAGCTCCGTACAGCTGGAAGGCGTCGGCGTTGCGCAGACAGCTGCCGAGGCCCGCGCCGAGGGAGGGCCCGGCGGTGGTGCAGCCGTCGCGCAGGGCCGCCGTGACATCGGCGATGCCCGGCCCGTGATCCAGCGTGAACAGCCGTACCGAGGTGCCCGTGCCCGACGGCGGTGTCACCAGGTTGACCAGCAGGGTGCCGCCCCCCGCGTGCCGGAGCAGATTGGTGGCCAGCTCGGTCGCCACCAGCTCCCCGGCCGCCGTACGCTCCGGGTCGAGCCCGGCCTCCGCGCACGCCTCACGGACCGCCGAACGGGCGTCCCGGACGCGCGTGGGGTCGTGCACCGGAACCTCCCACACCCGGCTCATCCCAGCCCCGCTCGCGAGGCGGGCACCTGGGTCACCCAGGCGACGGCCGTGACGGTGGTGCCCCGGCCCGGCTCGGTGTCCACGCTGAACTCCTGCACCAGCCGCTTGGCACCGCTGAGGCCGAGCCCCAGACCGCCGCCGGAAGTGTAGCCGTCGGTCATGGCCAGCTCCAGATCGCGGATGCCGGGGCCGCTGTCGATGAAGCGCATGCTCAGGCCGCGGGCGCGGCCGTTCTCCAGCGGGGTGATCTCCGCGTGCCCGCCGCCGCCGTGCACCAGGGTGTTGCGGGCCAGCTCGCTCGCCGCCGTGACCAGCTTCGTCTGCTGCACCAGACCGAATCCGAGGGCCGCCGCGCACTGCCGCACCTGCTGCCGCACCCAGGCCAGATCCGCGTCCGAACCGATGGGCACGATGGTCGCGGACGCCTGGCCGGACGGCTGCATCATCTCCCCCTCTGGGAGAGCACTTCCATGGCCCGGTCGACGTCCAGCGCGGTGGTCAGACCGGGCAGCGCGAGGCCCAGCTCGACCATGGTGATCGCGACGGCCGGCCGCATTCCGGCGAGGACGGTGCGGGCGGCGAGCAGCCGGGCGGTGGACGCGATCTCCGCGAGCACCCGGCCGAGGAAGGAGTCGACGATGTCCACTCCGGAGATGTCGATGATCACTCCGCAGACCCCGGTGGTGGCGACGCGGTGGCTGAGGTCCTGCTGCAACTGCTCGGCGAGACCGTCGTGCAGTTCGCCCTGGAGCGAGACGAGCAGTATGTCGCCGAGGGTGAGCACCGGCACGGGGGCCGGATGGATCGGGGCGGGCTCGTTCACCGGGAGTTCGTACCTGTCTGCGCACGGGAGACCTCGATGCCCTGCCGGCTCAGCGCGTAGGCCAGCGCGTCGGCGAGCGAGGCGCGGGTGAGCACCGAACCCAGGTCGATGCCGAGCTGCACGATCGTCTGCGCGATCGCCGGGCGGATACCGGAGACGATGCACTCGGCCCCCATCAGTCGCGCGGCGGCCACCGTCTTCATCAGGTGCTGCGCGACCAGCGAGTCCACCGTGGGCACGCCGGTGATGTCCAGGATGGCGTACCGGGCGCGCTGGTCGACGATGGCTTCCAGCAGCGACTCCATCACGATCTGGCTGCGCGCGCTGTCCAGGGTCCCGATCAGCGGGACGGCGACGGTGTGCTCCCACAGTTTGATGACGGGGGTGGCCACTTCGAGCAGCTGCTGGCGCTGCCGCTCGATCAGCTCGGCGCCCGAGTCCAGGGCGGTCTCCAGTACGACCAGACGCAGGGTGCCCAGCAGCAGGGTCAGCGTCAGCACGCATTCCTGGGCCTGCGGGGCGGTCGGGTCGGCGAACTCCTCGCGCAGCAGGTCGACGGCGGGGGCGCGCAGCGCGGCCACCTCGCCGGCGATGCCGGACGGTGTCGCACCGGCGCGGGCCCGGTGCTGGGTCATCCGGCCCAGCTGCTCGCGCACCGGCTCGTATCCGGGCGCCCCGGTGTCCTCCAGGCGTCCGCTCACGGCCACGTCGGACAGGGCGTCCACGACGGCCTTGCTGGCCTCGACCGCCTCGTCACGGGAGACGGTGAACACCGACCTGAACAGGGGCGCGTCCGCCCATCGCTGGGCGATCTGCTCCTGGCGTCGCTCCAGGAAGGAACCGACCAATCGCGGCGCCGATGCGGCCGCGTCCTGTTCCTCCGGCACTGTCACACTCTCCTCTCACCCAACCGGGAGCCGCCGGCCGGCAGCTGATCTTCACCAGTGGGGCACCCTAGCCCCAGCCTCCCGGCCGGACCAACCCGAGAAGGGCGCTGACGTGCCAACTTCCCCTTTCGCAAGGCGAGTTCGCGGCATCAGCCGACCCGGTGACCACCTTCCCGGCACCGGCACCCGCTCCCATCCGGCGCGGCTGCCGGGTGGCCGTCTACCCCGCATCGCGCGAGACGTGCCCGACTGTTGCGGATATCACTCTTCCGGGTGCGCGTGCCCCGCAGGCGGCGGCTCCACGGGGCGAAGCAGGGCCCCCGGACGGCATCTGGCGCCGACCGAGGGCCACTCTTCCGGGGGCTCGGCGGCTCCCGCTCAGTCCGGCGTGCCCGCGGGGGCCTCCCGGCGTGCCGGAACCGGGTCCGGCCGCGGCGCCTGCTGCGCGGCGGACCGCCGGCGGCGCAGCAGTAGCCGTCGGGCCGGGCACTCGACCGCCTCGTACAGCACCCAGGACAGCCCCAGCGAGACGGCGAACGCGGACGCGGTGACGGCGAGCCCCGCGAGGATCCCGAAGTGGGGCTTGGTGCCCAGGAGATTGGTGGTGGACCGCAGCACCAGCAGATGGATCATGTAGAAGGCGAACGACAGTTCCCCGAGCCGCACCAGCCGCCGGTGCCGCCACAGCGACGGCAGCCCGTCCAGGTCGGCGACCGCCGCCGCCGGGATGAGCAGGGCGAACCCGGTGAGGGTGCACGCCGTGGCGGAGTAGCCGGGGGTGACCTGGGGCACCAGGAAGTAGCCGATGATCGCCAGCGCGAGCGACGCCTCCAGCCCCGGACCGCGCCACCGGCCGAGCAGCACCAGCCGCGCGGTGACCGCGCCGAGCACGAACTCGGGCATCCGGGCGGCGGGGAACGAATAGAGCGTGTACGTCCACCAGTGGTGCGCGTCCGACCAGGCCAGCACCAGCACCGAGACCGCCGCCAGGCCGCCCAGCGCGGCCAGCGCGCGCGCCCCGAGGCGGCGCAGCAGCGGGATCAGCAGCGGGAAGGCGGCGTAGAAGAACGCCTCGCAGGCCAGCGACCAGCTGACCGGGTTGAGCGTCTGCCACCAGGGGTGCCACCAGGAGTGCAGGAGCAGGACGTTGGCGAGCGCCGGCTCGGGCGCGGGATCGCCCTGGTGCGCCAGGGTGAGGGCCATCAGCAGGGCCACGGCGAGGGTGACCAGGTGCACCGGGTAGATCCGGGCGATGCGCCGGCGCCAGAAGGCGAGTGGTCTGTCGCCCGGCCGGGCCGACCACGTCAGGACGAATCCCGACAGGATGAAGAAGAACGACACCCCGGTGGCACCGGCGCCGAACCCCCAGCCGACCAACTGGCCGCCGGTGCCGCCGAAGTAGCCGAAGTTGTTGACGTGCAGCCCGAACACCAGCAGCGCCGCCATCCACCGCAGCCCCGTCAGGGACGGCAGGGAGGGATTGGCGGCGGGTGGTACACGGGCATTCGCCGTGCCGGTCGGAGCGAGCGGCGTCGTCCGGAGCGTCCGGGTCGTCGCCGTGGTCATCGAATCACCTGCCGCAGAGGGTTGGCGTGAGGAACGAAGGGGACTGCTGCCCGCTTCTCCCCCTTCCATCACATCGCATGCCGAACATCACACAGATGCCGAACGAGGCAACCCCGCACGCGCCACGGACATCACACCCGCTACACCCGGACGAGGGACACGGTCTCCACCGCTTGGCGGTCCCCCCTTCGGCGCCACGCCATGGTGCGCGCGCACGCGAAAGGGGCGCGGCTCCTTGGAACCGCGCCCCTCGGCCGTCCCCGGCGTCAGTCGGTGTCCGGGTGCCCCACGTGCAGGTCCACCTCGCACGACGTGCCCTCGCCCAGCGTCACGTCCGCGAGGACGGGACCGTAGCCCGAGGTGACGACGGTGTACGCCCCCGGAGCCAGGTTCCGCAGGGTGTACGCGCCGTCGGCGTCCGTCGCGGCGGAGGCGACCACCTCGCCCGAGGCGCTCAGCAGGGTGATGCGCGCGTCCGGGACCGGCTGCCCGGTGTGCTCGTGGCGCACCGTGCCGTGGACCCTGCCCAGGCCCGCCAGGGTGACGTCCGGTACGACGGGCCCGGCGTCGGCGTCGAGTTGCACGGCCCGTGGATGGTGCCCGGCGGCCGAGACCACCAGGGTGTACGACGACGGCTCGCCCGGCGCCAGTTCGTATCGGCCGTCGGTACCGGTGCTGCCGAGCGCCCGCTGCCGGCCGGAACGGTCGACCAGGGTGAGGGTCGCCCGCGCGATGGGCTGCCCGGCGCTGTCGTACACCCGGCCGCGCACCACCCCGGCGGCGGGCGGCGCGGTGGTCGTCGCCGCGCGCTTGTCCTCGACGTCCTCGACGTCCTCGACGTTCTCGACGGCGCTCCGGGTCTGCCCGGCTGCCGCGGGCGAGGCCGGCGCGGGGGAGGGCGCGCCCGCCGGCACCGGCTCCGTCCGGCGGCCGCGGATCAGCGACGCGCCCGCCGCCGCCAGCGACATCGCGATGGCGAGGGAGAAGACCACGACCAGGCCGTCGTGGAACGGCTGGGAGATCAGGTGGGGGAAGAACTCGCGGCCGGTGAGATGCGCCGCGGCGGACGGGGACAGGTGGCTCAGGATGTCCGGGCCGAGCAGGTGCTGGATCGGGTTGTAGCCGAGGAACGCGGCGAACAGGACCCCGACCGGCGGGAGTTGGGCCACCGTGTGCGCGGCCCCCGCGGGCACGCCCTGGGCGGTCAGACCGGTGGTGAGGGTGTCGGGGAGGGTTCCGGCGAGCCCCGCGACCATGAGCGAGAAGAACACGCCCATGGACAGCACCATGCCCGCGTTCTGGAAGGTGGCGCGCATCCCGGAGGCCGCGCCGCGGGCGTCGGCCGGCACGCTGGACATGATGATCGCCGTGTTGGGGGCGGCGAACAGACCGCCGCCGAGCCCGTTGAGGAAGATCAGCGCCGCGAACACCCAGTAGGAGAAGTCGCTCGGCAGGACGAGCAGTCCGGCGAACGACACCGCCATCACCAGGAAGCCGCAGGCCGCGAACAGCCGCGCCCCGAACTTGTCCGACAGCGCTCCCGACAGCGGCCCGGCGAGCAGGAAGCCGATGGTCAGCGGAAGCATGTAGATGCCCGCCCACAGGGGGGTGTCGGCGTAGTCGTACCCGTGCAGCGGCAGCCAGATGCCCTGGAGCCAGATGATCAGCATGAACTGCAGGCCGCCGCGGGCGATCGCACCGAGCAGGGTGGCCGCGTTGCCGCCGGCGAAGGCCGCGTCGCGGAACAGCCGCAGCGGGAACATCGGTTCGGGGACCTTGGCCTCCACCAGGCAGAACACCGCGAGCATCACGGCGCCGCCGATCAGGCCCGCCAGCACCCAGGGGTTGGACCAGCCCATGGTGTGGCCGCCGTACGGCTGGATGCCGTAGGTGATCCCGGCGAGCAGCGCGGTCAGGCCGAGGGCGAAGGTGATGTTGCCCCACCAGTCCATCCGGCCCGGCCTGCGGATGCCGGTCTCGTGCAGCGACTTGTACGCCCACACCGTGCCGATCAGGCCGATGGGCACGTTGACCCAGAAGATGGAGCGCCAGTTCCAGGTGACCAGCACACCGCCGAGCACCAGACCGAGGAACGAACCGGCGATGCCCGCCACCATGTTGACGCCGAGGGCCATGCCGCGCTGGCGCGCCGGGAAGGCGTCGGTGAGGATCGCCGCCGAGTTGGCCATCAGCATCGAGCCGCCGACGGCCTGCACGATGCGCCAGCCGATCAGCCACAGTGCGCCGCTGCCGCCGTGGAACGGGTCGAGCGAGAGGATCACCGAGGTCAGCGTGAAGATCAGGAAACCCGCGTTGTAGATGCGGACCCGGCCCATCATGTCGCCGAGCCGGCCGAGCGCCACGACCAGCACCGCGGTGACGAGCATGTAGCCCATCAGCATCCACAGCAGATAGCTGACGTTGGCGGGTTCCAGCGGGTCCAGGCGGATGCCGGTGAAGATGCCGGGCAGCGAGATCAGCACGATCGAGCTGTTGATCGTGGCGATCAGCATGCCCACCGTGGTGTTGGTCAGCGCCACCCATTTGTAGCCGGGGTGGTCGGCGCCGATCCAGCCGCGCCGGCGGTGTTGCCCGGTCTCGGCGGCGCCGGGTATGCGGTCGGTCTCCCTGGTCGTCATCGGTCGCTCCCGGTCTCGGGCCGTTCGGGCAGGTGGGCGCTCTGGGCGGACGGAGTGCTCCGGGCGGGGTCGGCGAGCATGCGCTGCACGAGCGGGGCGACGACGCGCATGGCGTCGGCGAGCGCGTGCCGGTCGTCGTCCGGCAGCTTGGCCATCAGGTCGGCCAGGCGTGCGTCCCGCGACCGCCGGCGGGCGGCGAGCACCCGGCGCCCGGCGTCCGTGACGGCGATCAGCGTCACCCGGCCGTCCACCGCGTCATCGACGCGCATGACCAGGTCCTGGCGTTCCAGCCGTTGCACCAACTGGCTCATCGACGGCTGGGCCACGCCCTCCGCCGCCGCGAGGAGCGTGAGCCGGACCGGGCCCTCGCGTTCCAGCCGCGCCAGTGTGGAGGCCGCGGTGAAGCTGAGGTCCCGGTGGTCCGTCACGACTCTGATCACGGCAGACGCCGTCTCCGCCAGTGACTGTGCGGTCCGGTGTACATCCGCATCTCTGTGAGAGTGATCCACACTCTTTAAGTATCACCCGCCTATATAGGAACCCTATGAAAATCTTCGTAAGAAGTTCCGGACGCGCCGGTGCCGGGACGGTGGATCCGTCCCGGCACCGGTCTCTCGGGGGTGTGCGCGGAAAAGCGGTCGCTCAGCGGACCGTGACGTTGAAGACCGGGGACGCCGTGCTGCCGCTGACCATCCGCAGCTCGTTCTTGCCCTTCTGGCCCAGCTCGACGCGGAGCGCGTAGGAGCCGCCGCGGTTGACGGGCGTGGACGCGGGCAGGGCGACCCACTTGCCGCGCTGCTTCTGCTGGAGAGTCACCGTGCTGCCCGCCTTGATGCCGGTGGTCTTGCCCGTGATCCGGAAGAGGGTCCAGGCGGGTACCGAGGACACCGACGGCGTGGCCGTGATGGCGGGCTTGGCGGTCGCGGCCGCGGGGGCGGCGGCAGCCGCCGTGTGGGTGGCCGGGGTGGCGGCCATCGCCGAGCCCGCGAGGGCGAGCGAGGCCGCGCCGAGGACGCCGACGACGGCAACGCGCAGGAAACGCCGCTTCGTGACCATCATGAATCTGTCCTTTTCTGTGGTGAGTTCGACTGTTCACGCCAAAGGAGAGGAACATGCCGATTGGCGCGGTCACTTGGAACGACGACACCACGGGCGCGGGCGTTCACTGCTGGTTTGTCCCTGTCTTGTAACAGCCGGTCCCGGCGTCATCCGCGGGGCCCGATCTCCTTCCCGTCGGCGTCCTGCACGGTGATGGCCTGCATCGGGCAGATGTCGGCTGCCTCCAGGGCGCGCTCCTCGCCCTCCGGGATCCGCTCGCGCACCGGACGCGCATGGTCGCCGTCGAGGACGAACAGGTCCGGCGCGGTCCCCGCGCACATCCCGGACCCCATGCACTGCCCCCGGTCCACGCTCAGTCGCCAGCTCATCGCCGCCTCACCAGCCCACCGGCATGACGCGGGGCCCGCGCACCAGCATCTCGGTCTTCCAGGTGATGTCGCCGGCGAGGTGCAGCGCCGGGAAGCGGGCCACCAACGCGCCGATGGCCTCCTGGAGTTCGAGCCGGGCGAGCGGCGCACCGAGGCAGTGGTGCACGCCGTGGCCGAAGCCGAGGTGCCCGTTGCCGGCGCGGGTGAGGTCGAGCCTTCCGGCCTCGGTGAAGCGCAGCGCGTCCCGGTTGGCCGCCCCGATGGCGACCAGCACCGGCTCCCCGGCCCGTACCAGGGTGCCGCCGACCTCGACGTCCTCCTTGGCGTACCGGGCCTGACCGGCTCCGCTGCCCAGCGGCACGAACCGCAGCAGTTCCTCGATCGCGCCGGTGATCAGCTCGGGCTCCGCGCGCAGCTGTGCCAGCGCCTGCGGGTGATCGAGCAGGGTGAGCACGAAGTTGGGGATCTGGGTGGCGGTGGTCTCGTGACCGGCCACCAGGATGCCCACGCACAGGTCGACCAGTTCCAGCTCCGACAGCCGGTCGCCGTGGTCGCGGGCCTCGATCAGCGCCGTCATCAGGTCGTCCTGCGGCTCGGCCCGGTGCGCGGCGATCAACTCGGCCATGTAGGCGCGCAGTTCCTCGCGGTTGCGGTCGAACTCCTCGGCCGTCAGCGAGCTGGTGGACAGCGCCGCGTCGCTCCACGCGCGGAACTGGGGGCGGTCGCGCTCGGGCACTCCGAGCAGCCGGCAGATCACCGCCACCGGGATGGGCAGCGCATAGTGGTCGACCAGGTCGACGGGCGGCCCCGCCGCCTCCATCGCGTCCAGCAGGGACGCCGTCAACTGGCGTACCTGCGGCCGGAGTTTCTCCACCTGGCGCACGGTGAACGCCTTCGCCACCAGCGAGCGCAGCCGGGTGTGGTCGGGTGGGTCCATGCTGAGGATCCCGCTGTCCCGGCGGCCCTCGGAGGCCCGCGGCTCGTCGTGTTCGAGGCTCAGCGCACGGCTGAACCGCTGGTCGCCGAGGACCAGCCGGGCGTCCGCGTACCGGGTGGCGAGCCAGGCCGGCTCCCCGTACGGCATCCGTACGCGCAGCAGTCCGGGGGTGTCACGGGCGCGGTCGTACGCCTCGGACAGATCGAGGTCCTGGCCGGAGTTGAAGGGGTAGGCGAGGGGTGCCTGGTCCGTTGCCGTCACAGCTGTCTCCCTTGTGTAAGCACACGCTTACAACGCTAGGAGCCGCGCACCGGGCGCGCAACGACGCTAATCGGCCGTTACTCTGCGGGTCCCGGTCGGGAAGCGCGCGGGCGCGAGGCGGCGAAGGAGCAGCGGGTGGACGGCGGCGAGTACACGCAGGACCGGCACCGGAGCGCCGGCGGCGCTTCGGACGGGGAGCCGCCGCAGCGCCCGCGTGACGCCAGGGAGACCCGCGCGCGCATCCTGCGCGCGGCCGGCGCGGTCTTCGCCGAGCGGGGTTACGAGGCCGCCACCGTCCGGGACATCGCCGCCCGCGCCGGGGTGAACCAGGCGCTCATATTCCGCTACTTCGGCTCGAAGAAAGCCCTGCTCACCGAGGTGATGGCACAGGACGGCAAGGCGCAGGTGAGCAGCACCCCGCCCGAGCTGCTGTTCGAAACGGCGCTGCGCGGCGTCCTCGCGCCCCAGGGCGGCGCCGACGCGGACCGGCTGCTGGCCGTCTACCTCCGCTCCATCGGCGGCGCCGACGCAGCCCCGGAGACGGTCCGCGCGCTGGGCGAGGAGTACGCCGCCGCACTCGCCGCCCTCTCGGGGGCCGAGGACGGCACCCTGCGCGCCCAGCTCGCCATGGCCTGGCTGCTCGGCATCGGCCTCATGCGCGTCGTCGTCGGCCAGGAACCACTGGCGAGCGCCGACCCGGACACGGTCTGCGCGCACGTCCTCGCGGCACTGGACCGGCTGCTGCCGGTGGTGCCGGGCGAGGAGAGGGGGGCGGGGCCGGGGGCCACTCCGGGGGAGGAGACGAGGGCGGGGACGGGGGCGGGACCGCAGGAGGAGCGGCCCGGCGCGCGCCCGTAACCGCCGAGGTACGGCATCGGGTGCGGGCGCGGTGGCATCCGCCGTCCGGTCTCGGCGGGCGCCCCCGCCGGTCTCGGGTGGCCACGGCCCCCGGACTCAGGTGGCCGGCGCCCGCCGCCCTCCGGTGGCCGCCGCCGATCTCACCCCGAGCCCCGTGAGATACGCGCCGAGCACCCGGTTCAGCCGCGGCTCCACCTCCACCACCGCGTGGGCCAACCGGGGATCGCCGGCGTACAGCTCCCGCAGGCGGGGGCCGGGCGTGGCCATCTGCCACAGCGCCCCGGCGAGACTCGTCGCCGTCGCGATCGTGTCGACGCCCTGCAACTCGTCGAGACCGAGCAGCCGCCCCAGTTCGCCGACGATCAGCTCGACCTCCTTCAGGGTGACGAGCTTGAAGGAGCGCACCGACTCGGTCGACACGTTCCGCTCCAGGTTGAGCGGCGCCTGCGCGAGCAGGTCGCAGAACATGGGGCGCGCCGCCAGCGTGCCCGCGAACACGGCCGCGACCTCGGCGGGCGTGGCCTCGGCCCGCCGCCCCAGGTCGGCGCGGAGCTCCGCGGACCAGTCCCGCCAGCCTTCGGCGGTCAGCGCGAGGAAGATCTGCTCCCGCGTCTCGAAATAGCGCAGCAGCGCGGACTTGTGCATGCCCACGGCCGCGGCGATGTCCGTGAGGGTGACGTCCCGTACCCCCCGCACCCGGCCGAGCGTCCGGGCGGCGTCCAGGATCGCCGCTTCCCGTGCCTGTTTGGCCTCGGCACTGCGCGCACGCTGAAAGGCAGGCTCACTCATGCGGACATCATAGGAAGCGTTAAGGCAACCGTGTTGCGTTAATAAGAGAACGGTGTTGTACTAACGCTATGAGTACACAGGATTCCCGCGTCTGGTTCATCACCGGCTCCTCGCGCGGCTTCGGCCGCGCCCTGGTCACCGCCGTGCTGGAGGCAGGCGACAGCGTCGTGGCCACCGCCCGCCGCCCCGAGGCGCTCGCCGCGGAACTCGCCGGGTACGGCGATCGCGTCCTGCCCCTCGCCCTGGACGTCACCAGTCCGGACGCGGCACGCGCGGCCGTCGAGGCGGCCGTCGCCCGCTTCGGGCGCGTCGACGTCCTCGTGAACAACGCGGGCTACGCGAACGTCTCGCCCATCGAGACGACGGAGGACGACGACTTCCGCGCCCAGTTCGAGACCAACTTCTGGGGCGTCTACCACGTCACCAAGGCCGCCCTCCCGGTCCTGCGCCGCCAAGGGGCGGGCACCGTCGTGCAGTTCTCCTCGATCGGCGGCCGGGTCGGCGGCTCGCCGGGCATCGCGTCGTACCAGGCGGCCAAGTTCGCCGTGGACGGCTTCAGCCGGGTGCTGGCGGCGGAGACCGCGCCGTTCGGGGTGCGGGTCATGGTGGTCGAGCCGAGCGGCTTCGCCACCGACTGGGCCGGCTCCTCCATGACCGTCCACGACGTGCCCGAGGCCTACGACGCGACCGTGGGTGCGATGAACCGGCTGATGCGGCAGCACACGGCCGGCGCGGCCGGTGACCCGCGCCGCGCCGCCGAGATCATCGTCCGCACCGTGCGGCGCGGCGACGTCCCGAGCCATCTCCTGCTCGGGGTGAACGCCGTGACCATGGCCCTGGACTACTCCCGGCGCCAGCTCGCCGAGGCAGGCGAGTGGGAGAAGGTCGGCCGCTCGGCCGACTTCGGCGAGCCCTACCCCGTGCCGCTCCCGTAGCGGGCGCCCGCGTGCGCGCGGGCCGGTCCCGTCCGGGGCCCCTCACTTGCCCAGCAGCAGCCCCGCCCCGCTGACGTAGACGTGCACCCCCGCCTTGTCCACCGCGACCCGCTGGACGCGCAGCGCGCCGGAGGGCGGTTCGGGGATCCGGAAGGCGAAGTCGAACCGGTCGGCGATCTGCGGGCGGGTCAGCTTGGTCAGCGAGGCGAGCAGGGAGAGGTCGACACCGAGCCGCTTGAGCACCTCGGGATGGGCGAGCGCCAGGTCCACCAGGTTCAGCCGGGTCAGCCGGTGCAGGAAGGGCGGTGCGTCGGTGAGCCGGTGGAGCTTGTCCTCGTCGTGCAGCGCCGCCTCCACCGTGCTGTCCGGCACGCCCAGGCGGTGCACGATCTCCGGGACGCCCAGCAGCGCCTTGATCTTGTCCGCCTCCCGTGCGACCCGGCGCGCGGCATTCCTGGTGAGGTGCAGCCCCTCGGTGCGGCCGGTGCCGGGCCGGTAGGTCGCGAGGTCGCCGATGTCCAGCCGCATCCCGTCCACCGAGGTGCTGATGCCGCGGTCCCCGTCGCGCCCGACACGGGCGTCGGCGCGCACCCGCACATCCTGTCCGGCGACGCGCAGCGAGCCGAGCGCCCTGATCCGGCCGGGGCCCAGCGCGCTGAACGACACCTGGGAAGCGCCCAGTTCACGGTTCATGTCGGCGAAGGAGAGCAGGACCTGGCCGTGCAACTGCCGGACGAGGGCGCCGCGTACGGCGGTCGGCCCGTCGCCGTCGATGCGTATGTCGTGCGCGGTGGCGGTGACCTGGGTCAGGGTGACCCGGTTCGCCGGCACGTCCGGGACGGTGATCCGGACCGAGTCCAGCCGCCGGTCGAGCAGTTGGGTCAGGAACGGGAAGCCGCCGATCCGCACTTCGGGCGCGGCGGTCAGATGCAGCCGGTCCTTGAGCCGGTCGGCGGCCTGGCGCTCGGCGTAGAGCAGCGCCCAGCGGTCGGCCAGGGCGACGAGGCAGGCGAAGGTGAGTGCCCAGACGGTCAGCCTGAGCAAGGTGGGCAGCCCGGTCGCGCGGTTGCGGCGGCGGCCCCGGCGCCGGTGGTCGGGCGGCGTCCAGGGCTCGTCGGCGTCCTCCTCCGGCCGGCCGGGGGCGTCCTCCGCGCGCAGGAAGTCGTCCAGCGCGCCGTCCGCCGGATCGCCGGGGGGATCGTCCGCGAGCGCCGCCAGTTCGTCGTACGGACTTCGCCCGGACGGAACCCGGTCGGGGCCGGGTCCGTCGGAGTGAGTGGTGTGATGCGTCGAGGTGTGGGGGGTACGCATCGGCAGATTTGATCACATAACCCTACCGGGCTCGCAACTCTGACGAGGGGCCCGACCGGGAATGGCCCGATTCGCACGCGTCATCGAACGATGCTCAACTCGCCTGCGCAAGGGCGCCGTTGGACACTGTCGGCGACGGGTCCGTGAAGGACGGAAAGGAAGACCTCCATGACGGCACGACAGGGCGGGCGTTTCGCGGGCAGGACGGCGGTGGTGACCGGCGGCAGCAGGGGGATCGGGGCGGCGGTCGCCGGGCGTCTGGCGGCGGAGGGGGCGGCCGTCGTCATCGGCTACCGCAGCAACCGGGAGGCGGCCGACGCGCTGGTCTCGGCGATCGAGGCGGACGGCGGCAGAGCCCTGGCCCACGGCGCGGACGTGGCCGACCCCGGCCAGAGCGAGGCGCTGATCGAGCGCGCGGTCACGGAATTCGGCCGACTGGACGTGCTGGCCTCCTGCGCCGGCATCGAGCACTTCGGCGCCCTGGAGGACCTCACCCCGGCCGACTTCGACCGCGTCTTCGCCGTGAACACCCGCGGCCAGCTGTTCGCCGCCCAGCACGCCGCCGCCCGGATGGGGGAGGGCGGCAGGATCGTGCTCACCTCCTCGGTCAGCGCCTCCCGCGCGGTCTTCGCCCACACCCTGTACGCCGCCTCCAAGGCCGCCGTGGAATCCATGGTCCTCAACCTCTCCGCGGAGCTGGGCCAGCGCGGCATCACCATCAACGCGATCGCCCCCGGCGGCACCGACACCGACATGGCCGCCGAGAACTCGGCCGGATACCAGCACCCCCGGTTGCGCGGCGAGATGCCGCTCGGGCAGTGGCTCTCGGTGCACGGCGCGCTCGGCCGGCTGGCCACGCCCGAGGAGATCGCCGCGGGCTACGCCTACCTGGCCGGCGACGACGCCGCGTACATGACCGGCCGCACCCTCGCCCTGGACGGCGGTTTCTTCTGAGCCCCCGCCACTGATCACGGCTGACCGGAGCGCACCGGGTCGTCGGCCGCCTCCCGCGGCCGCTTCCCGTCCCCCGAGCGCGTCAGCCGGTCCCGCTGCCAGTCGAACGTGGCGAGCGCCAGGGACGCCACCATGCCGATGAGCGCGGCGCCCAGTGCCATGACGACGGCGGTGCGGTAGTCGTGGTGCCGGCCGAGCATCAGGTAGTAGAGGCCGGGCAGCGCGGCCGTGCCCACCGCCGCGCCGAGCCGCTGCCCGGTCTGCAACGCGCCGCCCGCCGCGCCCGCCATCCGGACCGGTACGTCCCGCAGCGTCATCGTGAAGTTGGGCGAGACCACGAAGCCGCCGCCGATGCCGCCGAGGAACAGCACCGGAGCGGCGACCCAGGGCGCGATGCCCGGGTCCACGTAGTGCAGCAGCACCGCGGTGCCGCCGAGGCCGAGGATCACCCCCGCGAGACCGCACACGGTGAGCAGCCTGCCCAGCCGCTCCACCAGCCGCCCCGCGACCACGGCCGCGACCGCCGAGCCCACGGCGAACGGGGTCACGGCGAGTCCGGAGCGTAGCGGGGAGAAGCCCAGGCCGTGCTGGTAGAAGAGGGCGAAGACCAGCCACACCCCACTGAATCCGATGAAGTACAGCGTGCCGACGCCCGCGCCGACCGCGTAGCCGCGCACGGTGCTGAACAGCCGTGGATCCAGCAGCGGCTGGCCCCCCTTGGCCACCAGACGCCGCTGCCACTGCGCGAAGACCAGCAGCACGGCGACACCCGCGGGGAACAGCCACCACAGCCGGTCGAGCCCGCCGGAATCCGCCTGGACCAGCGGAAACATCAGCGCGAGCACCCCGAGACCGAGGAGCAGGACACCGGCGGCGTCCACATGGCCCCGGCCGGACCCCTGGACGCGCGGCAGCAGCCGGCGGCCGAGCAGCACGGCGAGGATGCCGATGGGGACATTGACGTAGAAGATCCACCGCCAGCCGTCGCTGCCGGAGGCCAGTGCGAGGATGGCGCCGCCGGTGATGGGCCCGACGGCCGAGGAGATGCCGACGGTCGCGCCGAAGAAGCCGAAGGCCCGCCCGCGCTCGGCACCCCGGAACAGCTGCTGGATGAGGGCGGAGTTCTGGGGCGCCATGAATCCGGCCGCGAGCCCTTGGGCGAGCCGGGCCACCACCAGCAGGGTGATGTCGGGGGCCGCCCCGCACGCCGCGCTGAACAGCACGAAGGCGCTGAGCGCGAGCAGGAAGATACGGCGCCGGTCCAGGGCGTCACCGAGCCGCCCGGCGGTGACGAGCGCGAGGGCGAAGGTGAGCGCGTACCCCGAGACCACCCACTGCACCTGGGCGGGGGAGGCCCCCAGATCCCGCTGGACGGTGGGCAGGGCGACCGCCACGATCGTCACGTCCAGCAGGCTCATGAAGCCCGCCACGAGCGTCACCCACAGGGCCCGCCACCGGCGCGGATCCGGCTGGTAACCGTCGTCCTGAGCCCCCTGGCCGCGGCCTTCCGCCGCCGGCGTCGACGTACTCACCTGGGCTCCTCTCGGCTGGGGCCCCGTCCGGAGGGTTCAGGTTCCCCGCCGGGGCTCGTGCACACACCTGTGGGTGCAACCGCGTAGGGCGGGAAGATAAACCGCCCCGCACCGGCCGGCGCTCCGGCTGCGGCAAGATCCCGTTGTCAGTGGCGGCTGTGAGACTTGGACCATGAACGGCGACGACGAGCAGCTGCTGCGCGGCCGGGTCTACGGCCATGACCACGAGGATCCGGGCCCGCGCCCGGACCGCAGGTATGCCGAACTGGTCGGCGGCCCCCTGGACGGCCTCCTCCTGGACATCACCGACCGGCCCGGCGACGCTCCCGCCACCGGCGTCCCGCTGCCGACCGAGCTGGGCCGGTTCGGCACCGGCGGGCGGGCGATATACACCCCGCGCCCCGGCGACCCCGGCCGCCTGGACTGGAGCGGCGACATCCCCTGAGGAGCACCGCACCGGAATGCCATCCACCCACAGTAGCCGACCGGGTGCGGTACGAAGCGGTGAGTTTGAGCGCGTGAGTTCTGCGCAGGCGTGCGTGTGCAATGCGTTTCGGCGAAAGGAACACCGTGATGACGGCGACTGACCACGACAATCCCGTGGATACGGCGGATCCCGCCGCGGTCAGACGCCACCGGATGCTCTTTCGTGCCATCGAGAAGCGGCGCAATCCGAAGCTGCGCCGCAGCGACATCACCGTGACCGACGAAGCGGCGGTCAAGCGCGCCACGAAGGCCGCCGCGCTCGGCAACGCGATGGAGTGGTACGACTTCGGCATCTACAGCTATCTCGCGGCGACCCTGGGCAAGGTGTTCTTCCCCTCGGGCAACCACACCGCCCAGTTGCTCAGCACCTTCGCGACCTTCGCGGTCGCCTTCCTGGTGCGGCCCATCGGCGGCATGGTCCTCGGGCCGCTCGGTGACAAGATCGGCCGCAAGACCATCCTCGCTCTCACCATGATCATGATGGCGATCGGCACCTTCGCCATCGGCCTGATCCCCTCGCACGCCGCCATCGGCGTCTGGGCCCCGGCCCTGCTGATCTTCTTCCGCCTGGTGCAGGGCTTCTCGACCGGCGGTGAGTACGGCGGCGCCTCCACCTTCATCGCGGAGTACGCCCCCGACAAGCGGCGCGGCTACTTCGGCAGCTTCCTGGAGTTCGGCACGCTCGCCGGCTACGTGGGGGCGTCCGGCCTGGTCGTCGCCCTGACCAGCTTCCTCAGCGACGACCAGATGCTGCACTGGGGCTGGCGCGTCCCCTTCCTGGTCGCGGCCCCGCTCGGCTTCATCGGCCTGTATCTGCGGCTCAAGCTGGACGAGACGCCCGCCTTCCAGAAGCTGGAGGGCGGCATGGCGAAGGCCACCGAGGCCGCCGACCCGGTGGAGACCTCGGCCGCCGCCGACCTCGGCAAGATCTTCACCCGCTACTGGCGGCCGCTGCTGCTGTGCGTCGCCCTCGTGGCGGCGTACAACATCACCGACTACATGCTGCTGTCGTACATGCCGACCTACTTGTCCGACGAACTCGGCTACGACACCAACCACGGCCTGCTGATCCTGCTGATCGTGATGGTCCTCCAGATGTGCGTCATCAACCAGGTGGGCCGCCTCTCGGACCGTTTCGGCCGCAAACCCCTGCTGATGGCGGGGATGCTCGGCTTCCTGGTGCTGTCGGTCCCGTCGTTCCTGCTCATCCGGCAGGGCGACATGGCTCTGATCGGCCTGGGCCTGCTGCTGATGGGCCTGTCCCTGGTGGCCATGCTCGGCACCATGTCCGCGGCCCTTCCGGCGATCTTCCCGACGCACGTCCGCTACGGCTCGCTGTCGGTCGGCTACAACTTCTCCACCTCGCTGTTCGGCGGCACCACCCCCCTGGTGATCACGGCCCTGCTCGGCGTCTTCCACACCAATCTGATGCCGGCCTTCTACGCCATGGGCGCGGCGGCCGTGGGCGTCATCGCCGTCCTGTGCATGACCGAGACGGCGAACAAGCCGCTGGCCGGCTCCCCGCCGTCGGTGGAGTCGGAGGCGGAGGCCGCCGAACTGGTGCGGTCCCAGTCGCCCGAACCCAAGTTCTGACCGTCCCGTCACCGCCGTCCCGTCACCGCCGTCCCGTGACCGCCGTCCCGTGACCGCCGTCCCACCGGGCGCCCCACTGCGCCCGGTGGGCCGGCGTGCGCGTCACCCGCCGCACCGCGGCTCCGGCTTGATCAAACCGGCCGTTATCTGGGAGCGCTCCCGTGGGAGCGCTCCCAGATTGGCATAATGAAGGTCCACCGTTCCCGAGGCCGTGTCAAGGGAACGAACACTTCGAGTCGGTGCGACTGACGGGTTGTCATCCATGGTGACGGGCAAGGGCGCGATGGCTGCGGGCGAGGGGCGGGGCGGCCGGCCGACGCTGGAGATGGTCGCCGCACGGGCCGGTGTCGGGCGGGGTACGGTCTCGCGGGTGGTCAACGGCTCCCCGCACGTCAGCGCCCAGGCGCGGGCGGCCGTGGAGGCGGCGATCGCCGAACTCGGCTACGTGCCCAACCGCGCCGCCCGCGCGCTGGCCGCCGACCGCACGGACGCGGTCGCCCTGGTCATCCCCGAATCGGAGACCAGGCTGGGCGCCGAGCCGTACTTCCTGGACATCGTGCGCGGCGTGAGCACCGAACTCGCCGACACCGACATGCAGTTGCTGCTCACCCTGATCCGTACCCCGCGCGAACGCCAGCGCCTGGGCCAGCACTTGGCGGCCCGCCGCGTCGACGGCGTGCTCCTGGTGTCCGTGCACGAGAACGACCCGCTGCCCAGCCTGCTGGAGCGACTGCGGGTGCCGACCGTGCTGAACGGCCGGCGCTCGGAGCGGGAATGGATGTCCTACGTCGACGCCGACAACATGGGCGGCGCGCGGTCGGCCGCGGAGCATCTGATCGGCCTGGGCCGGCGGACCGTCGCCACCATCACCGGCCCCCTGGACATGTACGTCGCCCGCTGCCGGCTCGACGGCTACACCCAGGCGGTGAACTCCGCGGGACTCGGCGGCGGCCCCTCGCTGGTCGCCCACGGCGACTTCACCGAGGAGGGCGGCCGTACCGCCATGCGGGCCCTGCTGGAGCGGCACCCCGGCATCGACGCCGTCTTCGCAGCGTCCGACGTCATGGCGAGCGGCGCCCTGCACGTGCTGCGCCAGTCGGGGCGACGGGTGCCGGAGGACGTGGCACTGATCGGGTTCGACGACTCCGCGGTGGCCCGGCACGCCGACCCGCCGCTCACCAGCGTGCGCCAGCCGACCGAGGAGATGGGCCGCACCATGGCACGGGTCCTGCTGGAGGAGATCGAGTCCCGCAACGGCATCCGCCGCCATGTGGTCCTCTCCACGGAGCTGGTGGTCCGCGAGTCCGCCTGAGCGGGGCGCCGGGGACCGGTCGCCGCTCAGGAGCCGGTCCACTTCGGGGTTCGCGGGGCGCGCCGGGAGGTTGACCTGGTATCCGGGCGCCGCCTGGGGGCTGGGCCCGCGTGGGCACTCGCGGGCCAGGGCGGGTGGCCGTTCCGGCATCCGGGTGCCGTTCCCGGACCGTCTCGCCCGGAAGTCGTTCGGGCCACGCCGGGAAAGCGTTCCGGGGGCCATGCGCCAGGTCGGGAGGCGGTTTCCGGCTGCATGTGCCGCGCTGGGAGACGGTTCCGGCGTCCACCTGCCGCGCCGGGAGGCCGTTCTGGCATCCGGCCGCCGCTCCGGGACCGGCCCACCACCGGCACTCGCGGGTCATGTCAGGAGGCTGCTCCGGCATTCACCAGCCGTGCTGGCAGACCGTTTCCGGAGTCCCCCGCCGCGCCTGCAGACCGTTCCGGCTCCACCCGCCGCGCCCAAGAAGCGCTTCGGTATCCGTGCGCCGCGTCGGCCGGGCGGTCCGGTGGTCGTCCGCCGCAGCCGGGGGAGTGCGCCGCGCGGCGCGGGGGCACCGCTCCCCGCGCATGTGCCGAATGGCTGTTTCTCCGCCTTGCTTCCGGCCCCGCGCGGCGGCCGGTCCCCGGCGGCCGGCTGGTGGCTACCCGGCGGTAGGCGTCGCCCCCGTCGGGCATCGGCGCCGGATGCGGCGAGTCCACGTAGCCCGGTGCGGTGACGCCCGGCCCCGGCCGAGCGCGCGGGCCCCCGCATCGAGTGGGCGCGTGAACCCGCCATTGCGCCCAGGTTTCACCGAGCCCCCTTCACAGCGCTGTTTCGAGTTGTTACTTTCCTCACTTGCTGGGAGCGCTCCCACGCTCAAGCCCCTGGAAACAAGCCGGAGTTGGACGTCACCGACGCCAAGTGGTCACGAACGCCGGCCCGTTCGCATCCAGGGTGGCACTCCCCGGCGCAGCACCACCGCGTTCGAACCGCACCGCGGCCCGGCAGGGGAGACGGTGCGGCAGCGAAGTCAGTCAGCACGGGGGCACGTCCTACCAGAGGAGTTGACTGCTATGAGACCTGCGGATCTGGGCCCACCTCGGCGGTATACGGCCCTGGGCGTCGTGGCCGCGATCCTGCTCGCCCTGCTGGCCGCCGTGTCCGGTACGGCGCCCGCGCGGGCGGCGGGCGCCGCGGGAGCGGGCTACTGGCACACCAGCGGCCGCCAGATCGTGGACGCGAACGGCAACTCGGTGCGCATCGCCGGGATCAACTGGTTCGGGTTCGAGACCGACAACCACGTGGTCCACGGCCTGTGGTCGCGGGATTACAAGAGCATGCTCGACCAGATCGCCGCGACCGGATACAACACGCTGCGCATCCCGTACTCCGACGACATCTTCAAGTCCGGCACCATGCCGTCCAGCATCGACTTCTCCGGCGGCAAGAACGCCGACCTCCAGGGGCTCGACTCCCTTCAGGTCCTGGACAAGATCGTGGCTTACTCGGGGCAGATCGGACTGAAGGTCATCCTCGACCGGCACCGGCCGGACTCCAGCGGCCAGAGTGCCCTGTGGTACACGAGCAGCGTCCCGGAGTCGACCTGGATCGCCGACCTCACAGCGCTGGCGCGCCGTTACGCGAACAACCCCACGGTCATCGGCATCGACCTGCACAACGAGCCCCACGATCCGGCCTGTTGGGGCTGCGGCGACACGACCGTCGACTGGCGGCTCGCCGCCGAGCGGGGCGGCAACGCGGTGCTGTCGGTCAACCCCAACCTGCTGATCTTCGTGGAGGGCGTCCAGACCTACCACGGCGACTCCACCTGGTGGGGCGGCAACCTGGAGGGCGCCGGCACCTACCCGGTCCAGCTCGACGTCGCCAACCGCGTGGTCTACTCGGCCCACGACTACGCCACCAGCGTCGCCGATCAGCCCTGGTTCAGCGACCCGTCCTTCCCGAACAACATGCCCGGCGTCTGGGACAAGTACTGGGGCTACCTCTTCAAGAACGACATCGCCCCCGTCTGGGTCGGCGAATTCGGTACGACGCTCCAGTCGACCACCGACCAGACCTGGCTGAAGGCCCTGGTCGACTACCTCCGCCCGACCTCGGGGCACGGCGGCGACAGCTTCCAGTGGACCTTCTGGTGCTGGAACCCCGACTCCGGGGACACCGGCGGCATCCTCAAGGACGACTGGCAGACGGTGGACACCACCAAGGACGGCTACCTGGCCTCCGTCAAGGCCCCCGGATTCGGCACCGGTGGTGGTGGTGCGGATACGACCGCGCCCACCGCGCCGACGGGTCTGGTGGTGTCGGGGACGACGGCTTCGAGTGTGTCGCTGAAGTGGTCGGCGTCGACGGACGATGTGGGGGTGGTCGGGTACGACGTGTACCGGGGGTCGGTGAAGGTGGGCAGTACGGCGTCCACGTCGTTCACGGACGGTGGGCTGTCGGCGTCCACGTCGTATGCGTACTCGGTGCGGGCGAGGGATGCGGCGGGGAATGTGTCGGCGGCTTCGGGTGCGGTGACGGCGACCACGGCGGCGTCGGGCGGTGGTGGTTCGCCGGGCACGGGTGCGGTGAAGGTGCAGTACAAGAACAACGACGGTTCGGCGACGGACAATCAGATCAAGCCGGGTCTGCGGGTCGTCGATACGGGGGGTTCGGCGGTGGATCTGTCGAAGGTGACGATCCGCTACTACTTCACGGGTGACGGTGGTGCGTCCACTTTCGCGACGTCCTGCGACTATGCGGCCGTGGGGTGTGCGAACGTCACGCAGAAGGTCGTCGCGCTGTCCTCGCCGAAGGCGGGCGCGGACCACTACCTGGAGGTCGGGTTCACCTCCGGTGCCGGTTCGCTGGCCGCGGGCGCGTCGACCGGGGACATCCAGAGCCGGATCAACAAGAGCGACTGGTCGAACTTCAGCGAGAGCGACGACTACAGCTACGCGACCAACACCGCCTACGCCGACGCGACCAAGGTGACCGTCTACGTCGACGGCACCCTCGCCGGCGGCATCGAACCCTGAGTTCTGCCTCCCCAAGCGGCGCGTGGTGTGCCGTACGGCCGCATCGCGCGCCACCACACTCCATGGAAGGAACCCTTGGTGAAGAAGCTTCCAACTCCCCCGAGAACCACACTCACCCGCGGCTTCGCGGTGCTGTCGGCGCTCGCGCTCGGCTCCGCGCTGGCCCTGTCGCTCGACGCGCCGGCCGCCTCGGCCGCCACCGCCCGAGTGGACAACCCCTACGTGGGCGCGAAGGGTTACGTGAACCCCGAATGGTCCGCGGACGCCGCCGCCGAGCCCGGCGGCAGCGCGGTCGCCAACACACCGACCGCGGTATGGCTGGACAGCATCTCGACCATCCAGGGCACCAGCGGCCGGATGGGCCTGCGCGACCACCTCGACAAGGCCGTGTCCGAGGGCGCCAACCTGATCACGCTGGTCATCTACGACCTGCCGGGCCGGGACTGCTCCGCGCTCGCCTCCAACGGCGAGCTGGGCCCGACCGAGATCGGCCGGTACGAGACCGACTACATCGACCCGATCGCCAAGATCCTCGCCGACCCGGCCTACGCCAACCTGCGGATCGTCAACGTCATCGAACCCGACTCGCTGCCGAACCTGGTGACCAACGCGGGCGGCACCGACGGCTCCACGCCGCAGTGCGCGACGATGAAGGCGAACGGCAACTACGAGACCGGCGTCGGCTACGCCCTGAACCACCTGGGCGCGATACCCAACGTGTACAACTACCTCGACGCCGGCCACCACGGCTGGCTGGGCTGGGACACCAACCTCGGCCCGGCCGCGGACGAGTTCTACAAGGCCGCCAACACCGCCGGCGCCACAGTCGACGACGTACAGGGCTTCATCGTCAACACGGCCAACTACTCGGCGACCGTGGAGCCCAACTTCAAGGTGACCGACACCGTCAACGGCACGACCGTACGCCAGTCGAAGTGGGTGGACTGGAACCAGTACGTCGACGAGCAGTCCTACGCCCAGGCGCTGCGCACCACACTGGTGGGGAAGGGCTTCAGCTCCGGCATCGGCATGCTGATCGACACCTCCCGCAACGGCTGGGGCGGCTCCGCCCGGCCGACCGGCCCCGGCCCGACGACCTCCGTGGACGCCTACGTCAACGGCGCCCGCATCGACCGCCGGATCCACTCCGGCAACTGGTGCAACCAGAGCGGCGCCGGCCTCGGCGAGCGGCCGACCGCGGCCCCGGCCGCCGGTATCGACGCCTATGTGTGGGTGAAGCCTCCGGGTGAGTCGGACGGTTCCAGCCAGCCCGTCGACAACAGCGAGGGCAAGGGCTTCGACCGGATGTGCGACCCGAGCTACACGGGCAACGCGCGCAACGGAAACAACCCGACCGGCGCCCTGCCGAACGCCCCGCTGGCCGGTCACTGGTTCTCCGCCCAGTTCCGGCAGCTGCTCCAGAACGCCTACCCGCCCGTCTCCGGTGGTGGTGGTGCGGATACGACCGCGCCCACCGCGCCGACGGGTCTGGTGGTGTCGGGGACGACGGCTTCGAGTGTGTCGCTGAAGTGGTCGGCGTCGACGGACGATGTGGGGGTGGTCGGGTACGACGTGTACCGGGGGTCGGTGAAGGTGGGCAGTACGGCGTCCACGTCGTTCACGGACGGTGGGCTGTCGGCGTCCACGTCGTATGCGTACTCGGTGCGGGCGAGGGATGCGGCGGGGAATGTGTCGGCGGCTTCGGGTGCGGTGACGGCGACCACGGCGGCGTCGGGCGGTGGTGGTTCGCCGGGCACGGGTGTGGTGAAGGTGCAGTACAAGAACAACGACGGTTCGGCGACGGACAATCAGATCAAGCCGGGTCTGCGGGTCGTCAATACGGGGGGTTCGGCGGTGGATCTGTCGAAGGTGACGATCCGCTACTACTTCACGGGTGACGGTGGTGCGTCCACGTTCGCGACGTCCTGCGACTATGCGGCCGTGGGGTGTGCGAACGTCACGCAGAAGGTCGTCGCGCTGTCCTCGCCGAAGGCGGGCGCGGACCACTACCTGGAGGTCGGGTTCACCTCCGGTGCCGGTTCGCTGGCCGCGGGCGCGTCGACCGGGGACATCCAGAGCCGGATCAACAAGAGCGACTGGTCGAACTTCAGCGAGAGCGACGACTACAGCTACGCGACCAACACCGGCTACGCCGACGCGACCAAGGTGACCGTCTACGTCGATGGCACCCTCGCCGGCGGCACCGAGCCCAACTGACAAGGAGACAGTGGTGAGATTTCGTCCGCACCCCTTGCGCGGCGGTGGGCTCGTGGTCGCGCTGGCCACGCTGGTGAGCACCGGCTTCGGACTGCTCGCCGCGGCAACCGCCCCGGCCATTGCCGCCCAGGGCGCCACCCTGAACCAGCTCGCCCAGGCCAGTGGCCGGTACTTCGGCTCCGCCACCGACAACTCCGAGCTCGGCGACTCGGCCTACACCGGCGTCCTGGGCAGCGAATTCGGCTCGATCACGCCCGGCAACTCGATGAAGTGGGACACCACGGAGCCCTCGCAGGGCAAGTTCGACTTCAGCGGAGGCGACGCGATCGTCCAGTTCGCGCGGGCTCATGGCCAGCAGGTGCGCGGCCACAACCTGGTCTGGCACAGCCAGCTGCCCAGCTGGGTGAGCAACCTGCCGTCCAGCCAGGTCAAGGCCGCCATGGAGAACCACATCACCAAGGAGGCCACCCACTACAAGGGCGAGGTCTACGCCTGGGACGTGGTCAACGAGCCGTTCAACGACGACGGCACCTACCGGACCGACCCGTTCTACAACGCCATGGGGAAGGACTACATCGCGGACGCGCTGCGCACCGCGCACGCCGCCGACCCAAACGCCAAGCTGTACATCAACGACTACAACATCGACGGCAGCGGCGCCAAGGCCGACGCCATGTACCAGCTGGCCGGCGACCTGAAGAAGGCGGGCGTGCCGCTGGACGGCATCGGCTTCCAGGGACACCTCGCGATCCAGTACGCATTCCCGTCGAACATGCGGCAGAACCTCCAGCGCTTCGCCGACCTCGGGCTGGACGTCGCGTTCACCGAGCTGGACGTGCGCATGGAGATGCCGCCGGACAGCACCAAGCTGGCCACCCAGGCCGACTACTACCGCCAGGTCACCAACGCCTGCCTCGCCGTCACCCGTTGCGTCGGCATCACCGTGTGGGACTTCGACGACAAGTACTCCTGGGTGCCGAGCACCTTCTCGGGTCAGGGCGCCGCCGACCTCTATGACGAGAACCTCCAGGCCAAACCCGCGTACACGGCGGTTCAGACCGCCCTCGGCGGCGGTGGTGGTGGCGGGGGCACTCCGGGCGCGGGGACGGTGAAGGCGCAGTACAAGAACAACGACAGCGCGCCGGCGGACAACGCGATCAAGCCGGGGCTGCGGGTCGTCAATACGGGGAGTTCGGCGGTGGACCTGTCGAAGGTGACGATCCGCTACTACTTCACCGGTGACGGCGGCGCCACCACCTTCGGCGCGTGGTGCGACTATGCGGCCGTCGGATGCGCAAACGTCACACAGAAGGTCGTCGCGCTGTCCTCGCCGAAGGCGGGCGCGGACCACTACCTGGAGATCGGGTTCACCTCCGGCGCGGGCACGCTCGCGGCGGGCGCGTCGACCGGGGACATCCAGAGCCGGGTGAGCAAGACGGACTGGTCGAACTTCAGCGAGAGCGACGACTACAGCTACGCGACCAACACCGCCTACGCCGACGCGACCAAGGTGACCGTCTACGTCGGCGGCACCCTCGCCGGTGGCATCGAGCCGTAAGCCGTACGACACCTGAGGGGTTGGTTCGCCCGGTACGCCGGCGCCCGCACCGGGGCGGCGGCGTACCGGGCGAACGCCATGCGCGGAGCCCGTGGTCAGCGGCCGCGCAGACGGGCGAGCGTCGTGTCCAGACCGTCGTCGCCGGGCCGGTTGTACGGCAGCTTGGCGAGCAGGGCGGCCATGCCGCAGGTGTTGCTCACGGCGGAGAAGACCAGACCGCCCGCGACGCCCGCGGACAGCAGCCGGAACGCCGGGTGGACGAATTCGCCCAGCGCGAGGCCGAGCAGCACGAGGGACCCGGCGGTGAGCCGGACCTGCCGGTCCATGCTCCAGACCGGCCTGACGTCGCGGGCCGCGGGGCGGTCCAGCGACTGGCCGCCCGCGGCCCAGGCCCCGGTGCCGCCCGCGAGGGTCGCCGCTCGCACGCCCTGCCCGGCGAGCCGGCGGCCGGCGTTCTCCGAGCGGGCACCCGAGGCGCACACCAGGAGGATCTCGCCGCGCCCGGCCGCGTCGCGGATCGCGGGCAGCGCACGGTCGAGCTGGTCCAGCGGGATGTTCAGGGCGCCGGGCAGGTGACCGCCGGCGTACTCGCCAGGAGTGCGGACGTCGATCACGGTCAGCTCGTGCAGACGGTCCCTGACCTGGTCGGGAGCGAGAGTGGTGAGGGTGGTCATGGCAGTTGTCGTCCTTGAGTCGTCGAGGGCGCCCCGGAGCGAGGAGTGACCCGTGGGGGCGGGGAGGGGTGCGGGGACGCCCGGCGTTTCCACTGTGGCAGGGCTCTGTGACGGCAAGGTCACACGAGTACGTCGGCGAGCATGAAGACCGCGACGGCGAGCAGCACCCAGGCGAAGACGCGTTGCAGCGTCCCGCCCCGGAGCCGTCCGGCCAGCCGTTTGCCGTCCCGCGCGCCGAGCATGGCGGCCGCGGTGAACGGCGCGACGACCGGCCAGTCCAGGTGCATCCCGGTGCCGGCGCGGGCGCCGAGCGCGGCCAGCGAGTTGATCGTGATGACCAGCAGGCTGGTGCCGACGGCCCGGCGCATGGGCAGCCGGAGCACTCCCACCAGCGCCGGTACGGCGAGGAAGCCGCCGCCCACGCCCAGGAACCCGGTCACCGCGCCGAGACCGGCCCCCACCGCGCCGGCCTTGCCCGGATCGATGCGGGCGCCGGAGTCGGGGGCGGTGCGGGCGGGGCGCAGCATGCGCAGCGCTGCGAGGGCCGCGACGACCGAGAAGGCGGTGGTCAGCAGGGGCTGCGGCAGACGGCCGGCGAGGGTCCCGGCGAGCATCGCGGGGACGATGCCCGCCGCGGCGAACAGCAGTCCGGTGCGCCAGGCGACATTGCCGTCCCGCGCGTGCCCGGTCAGCCCGGTGACCGAGGTGAGGGTGACGATGACCAGGCCGGCCGTCGTCGCCTCGGCGGTGGTGAAGCCGAGGAGGTAGATGAGGGCCGGTACGGCGAGGACGCTGCCGCCCCCGCCGAGGCCGCCCAGGGCCAGGCCGATGACGGCACCGGCGACGAGCGCGAGGACCAGGGCGGTCATGCTATGGAACCGCTGGTCCCGTGCTCGTCGCCGGCCGGGTGCCCGGCGTCCCGGCTGTGCCGTACGGCCTCGCTGACGCTGACGCGGTACGCGCCACGGGGGAGGAGGGACATCACTCGACCTCTCGGGAAGACAAGGAGACGAACGGATGGAACGGAGCCCGCGCTCACGGCAGAGCGGGGGATCGGGGCCGGTGGGGGAGCAGGTCAGCCGGTGACCACGGTCAGTCCCGCGGCGCCCGCGGAGTCGAAACCGTCGTCCACGGCCACCACGTCCCGGCCCGACGCGTGCAGCAGGGAGGCGGCGATACCGGCCCGCATGCCCCCGGCGCAGTGCACCCAGACGGTGCCCGCCGGTACCTCCCCGAGCCGCTTGTGCAGCTCGTGCACCGGGATGTGCACGGAGTTCTCGATGTGCCCGCCGGCGCGTTCGGAGTCGCGGCGCACGTCCAGGACGACGACGCCGTCCGTGCCCCGCTCGGCCAGGGTGGCGAAGGTGGCGCGGGGGAAAGAGACCAGCTTCTCGCCCTCGGGCACCCATTCCCCGGCTGCGCCGGTGGCCGCGGCGGCGGGCCGGTCGATGCCGACCCGCACCAACTCGCGCTGGGCGGAGGCCAGTTGACCGGGGGAATCGGCGAGCAGGGTGACCGGCTTGCCCCACGGGATCATCCAGGCCAGATACGTGGCTATCTTGCCGTCTGCCTCGAAGTTGAAGGACCCGGCGACATGGCCCTCGGCGAACGCGACCCGGTTGCGCAGGTCCACGACCCACTCGCCGGCCGCGAGCCGGGCCGCGATCTCCCGCGCGCCGGCGACGGGCGGCGCGGTGAGGTCGACCGGCGCGGGGCCCGCCGCGTTGGCGGGGCCCATGTGCGTGTAGTAGGCGGGGATGTCGTCCAAGTCGGCGAGCAGCCGGGCGACGAAGGAGTCGACGTCCGTGGTGAGCGCGGCGTTGGCCGACTTCTCCTTGCCGATGGTGGTGGTGTCGCCCTCGGCCTGCGCCGAGGAGCAGAAGCTGCCGAAGCCGTGCGTGGGCAGGACGGATGTCTCGTCCGGCAGCTCGGCGGCCAGGCGGTGCGCGGAGGCGTGCTGGGCGCGGGCCAGCCGCTCGGTCAGCCGGGGCTCGACCAGATCGGGCCGCCCCACCGTGCCGATCAGCAGGGAACCGCCGGTGAACGCGGCCACCGGCCGGCCCTGCTCCCGCAGGACGTACGAGGTGTGGTGAGGGGTGTGTCCGGGCGTGGCGACCGCCCGCAGCTCCAGCGCGTCGTCCACGGTCACGGAGTCGCCGTCGGCCACCGGCACCCGCGCGAACGACACCCGCGCGTCGGCCGGCACCAGATAGGCGGCACCCGTCAGCCGGGCCAGCTCCAGACCGCCGCTGACGTAGTCGTTGTGGATGTGCGTCTCCACCACGTGGGTGATCCGTACGCCGCGCCGTGCCGCCGCCGTGAGCACCCGGTCGATGTCGCGCGGCGGGTCCACCGCCACGGCCGCCCGTCGCCCGCCGGTCAGATAACTGCGGTTTCCGAGGCCCTCGAGCTCGATGGTGTCGATGAAGAACACGCGGACGCTCCCTTCGCTGATTACCCCCTGGGGTATATTTCGAACCGTAGCACGGGTACCCCAGGGGGTATTCGTACGCGTGCCGGTACGGCCTTGATCGAGGCGGTCTCCGCTGGTGGGAGGGGTCGGCCGGGGGTCAGAGGCGGCCGGTGAGCATGCCGTGCCAGTAGATCCGCGGCAGCAGGTACCGCTTGAAGACCCACATGTCGCGCCGTTCCTTGAAGGTGTCGATCAGCGGGAAACTCGGCCGGGGCGTCAGGTCGTAGTCGAACTCGGCGAGCAGCATCCGGTCGCGGGCGGTCACCAGCGGGCATGAGGTGTAGCCGTCGTAGTGGTGTGCGGGCGTCCGGCCGTTCATCACGTCGAGCAGGTTGGCGGCCACCACCGGGGCCTGCTTGCGCACCGCCGCGCCGGTCTTGGAGGTGGGCAGGTGCGCCACGTCGCCGAGCGCGAACACCTCCGGATACCGCGGGTGTCGCAGCGTGTGCTTGTCGGCGGCGACGAAGCCCAACGGGGCGGCGGGATCGGCGAGCGGGCTCCGCTTGACCCAGTCGGGCGCGCTCTGCGGGGGCACGGCGTGCAGCAGGTCGTACGCGATGGTCTCCGCGCGCCCGCTCGCGTGGTCGGTGACGGTGATCTCCCGGCGGTCGCCGTCCACGGCGGTCATCTCCGAGCGCAGCCGCACCTCGATGCCGTACCGGTCGGCCACCCGCTCCAGGACGCGGCGCCACTCGGGCACCTTGAACAGCGCGTCGTCGGGGATCACGAGGATGATCCGGATGCGGTCCAGGACCCCTTGCCTGCGCCAGTGGTCGGCGGCCAGGTAGGCGATCTTCTGCGGCGCCCCGCCGCACTTGACCGGCGTGGCCGGCTGGGTGAAGACGGCCGTGCCGGAGCGCATGCCCCGGATCAGGTCCCAGGTGCGCGGGGCGTACTCGGGCGCGTAGTTGCTGGCCACCCGGTCGTGTCCCACCGCCTCGGCGAGGCCGGGCACGGCGTCCCAGTCCAGTTGCAGTCCGGGGGCCATCACCAGGTGCTCGTAAGCGAGTTCGGCACCGCCGGACAGGGCGACCGTCCGCGCGCCGGGGTCGACGGCGAGGGCGTGCCGGCGTATCCAGCGCACCCCGTCCGGAATGACGGACGCCTCGGCGCGGCGGGTGGTGCGCAGGGCCGCTTGACCGCCGCCGACCAGGGTCCACAGGGGCTGGTACCAGTGGCTGTCCGACGGTTCGACGAGCGTGATGTCGCCGACGCCCGCGCGGCGCAGCCGGGCGGCGACGCTGATTCCCGCGCTGCCGCCGCCGATGATGGCGACGCGATGCCGGCCGGTGATCGTCTCGGTGCCGGGTGCGGGGCTTGCGGCCATGGGGATGTCCTTCCTGTGTCGGCCCTGCGGGCGCACGATGTGGTTGTCTCCTCAAATACCCCAGGGGGTTTCCGCGACCGAAGTTATGACGGCCCGCGCGCAGGGGTCAAATACCCCGGCGGGTATTTGCCCGGGAGGTAAATCCGGGGCTGCGTGCGCTGAGTGGTCACGTGGTTCCGGTGTCCCGCGTCTCTGGCGGGGGCACGGCGCTCTCTGGCATCATCCCCACGCACCGCCTGCACCGCTGCCCCACACGTCGCCCGGTCTCACGCAGGAGGCTCCCCCATGAAGGTCCGCTCGGCCCTGACCGCCCTCGCGCTGGTCGTCGCTCCCGGTGTCGCCGTCCTCGGCACCGCGACGGACGCCTTCGCGGTCACCAAGATCAGCAATGCCACCGCGACCCAGATGTTCCGCGACGCGGGTATCACCTGGTCCTCCTCCGGTGGCTGCTCGGATCGCAACAACGCGACCTGTACGTCCTTCGACCAGCTCAACCTGGCCACCGCCCAGGGCGCCGTGACCCTCAAGCACGCCAGCGGCTGCGCCCTGAACATCACCGGCGGCACCGAGACCGGGCACGCCTCCGGCACGTACTCCCACTGGAACGGCTACAAGCTCGACTACGGCAAGAACACCTGCATCACCAACTACATCAAGAACAACTTCACCTACTCCGGCCTGCGCGGCGACGGTTACCCGATGTGGACCGCGGCCTCCGGCAACGTCTACGCCGACGAGGGCACCCACTGGGACGCCCTGTACTACAGCTGCGGCTGCTGAGGGGGCCGGCCGGCATCCGGGCGACCGCCGTCGTCCGGGTCCGCCGGCACCCCTCAACCCGGCTTCCACGACCGCCTGTTGGTGTCCACCGCCGTCTCGGCCAGGAGCCCGAGAGCCGCCTCGACGACGACACCGGGAGCCGGGCCCGCGTCCACGGCACCGCCGCGTTCGCCGGCCTCCAGCGGTTCCAGTGTCGCCTCCCGCGACTCCGGCAGCGCGCGCGGAATGAAGTGCCCCGAGCGCTCGCTCATCCGCCGCCCCAGCTTCTCGTGCCGGGCCGTCAGATGCGCGAAGAAGGCATTGGGACAGGCCGCCCGCAGGACGTCACGGTAGCGGCGGCGCAGCGCCGAGCAGGGCACCACACCCCCGGTCGGCGTCCGTGAGCGGCACGCCCGGCCGCCGCGTCGGCAGCCGGGCCACGGTGGTCTTGCCCGCCCCCGGCCACCCCGATCACGGCGACGCACAGCGGACACTCCGACGGGTCACGGCGCATCGGCTGCTCCTCCTCAGGATTGGCCGTCGTCGGCCGCCGTACCCAGGACCGTCTCCTCGTGCAGCAGCGCGTCCCTGGTCAGCGGGGCGGGCCGTGCTGGCCCGCGCGCACAGGGAGGCGTACAGCTCCCCGGCCTCCTCCAGGCGGCCCTGCCCGGTCAGATTGTCGACCAGCCAGAAGCTGCACAGTACGAACGCGCCCTCGTCACCCGCCAGTCCGTCCGGGGCCTCGTCGTGCAGATAGCGGTACAGCAGCCCGCCCCCGGCCGACAGCCGCTCGGCGACGGCCGCCGCCGTGGCCACCATCCGCGGATGACCGGTCGGTACGACCTCGCGCAGCGGCAGCGCCAGCAGGCTCGCGGATCTCCTCGTCCGGGGGCCGAGGTCCGCCCCCGGCCCCGCGGCCGTCAGTCGTCGTCCGACTCCTCCCCGGCCTCTTCCTCGTAGTAGACGACGCCGTCCTCGTCCATCCGGGGGTGGATGCGTTCGGGGCCGTAGTCGCTGGTGTCGGACGGGCGTGGGCCCTCCGGGCCGTCGGGGCCCCAGCGCAGCATGCGGCGGGTGCGGATGATCCGGTACGTGGTGCCGAGGACCTCGAGTTGGTTGACGCGGCCGGAGCGCAGCCGATCGGAGGCCTCGGCGTACGCGACCAGCACGGGATCGGCGCCGGGGTCGTCGGCCACCACGGTGCGGGCGGTCACCAGGTGGCCGTCCTCCACCTCGATCAGGCCACGGGTGCGGGGTTCGAGCCACGTCAGGCGGAAGTCCAGCGCCTTGCGGGCACCGAGCGTGGTGCTGTGCGGGCCGCTCACCGGTTCCCAGCCCTTGCCGTTGCGCGCCGCGACCGTGAACGTGGCCGGCAGCAGGACCACGTCCGGATGGGTCTCGCGGGCCCGGCGGGACTCGCGGATCACGAAGTCGGGGAAGCGCGAGCCGGCGTAGACGAAGTCGCGCAGCGCCAGCCGCTCGGTGGCCTGCGCCGGGGTGAGCGGCGCGTCCGGGTCCAGGACCAGACCGGCGTCGACCTCCGGCTCCCGGTTGCCGGGGCTCCAGTCGGGGGAGACGGGCTCCGGATCGGTCGGCCGCGGCAGTTCGATACCGTCCACGCCGGTGCCGGCCCACTCCTCCGCGCGGACGATCCGGTACCGCGTGCCCAGCACGGTGAGTTCGTCGACCGGCTCGGTCTCCAGCCGGGCGACCGCCGCGAGCAGGGCGCGCCGCTCCGCCCTGTCCTTGGCCTCGTCCTTCGCGCGGAACCACAGGAACGAGTTCAGGCTGTCGCGCGACAACTGCGGGAAGGGGGATGCGATCGAGGTCACCGAACGCCAGCGCGGACCGTCCTCGGGCCGCTGCTCGACCACCCCGAACAGCGGCCCGCGCACGGCCACTTCGCCGGCGCTGAACACCGCTTCGAGGGCGTCGGCCTCCATGGCGGCTTCGACCGGCTCCACTGGAACGCGCACGACCAGCGGCCGGACCCCGTCCGGCCTCACATTCCCAAGGTCCATGGCCCCATCCTGCCGAGCGTGGGATGCGTCCAGTGCGGTTTTTGGTGAAATACCGCTTCCCGTGCGGAAAACCAGCCATCCGTGGCAGCGGGGGCGCCGACGATGACCGCGCGCTGTCCGGCGGAGCAGAGATCACCGGCACGGGCCACCACCTCGCCCCCGGACTCCTCGACCGGCGTGCCGAGTTCGGTGGGCTGGGTGGCGCCGATGAGTTTGCCGTATCCGTTGCCGGTGAACACCTCGCCGGGCAGGGGCGACGGCACCCCCGTAGCCGCCGCCCCGCGGCAAGATCGTGCTATGGGCGGACACGCACTGTCAACGATCGTTTTCGGCTAGTCATTCGATCGTTGACAGTGCGTGTCAGCGCTCGTCAGCCCCGCGGAGCGCGCCCAGACCTCCCCCGCCGTCGCGATGGTGAGAGCGCCCGTCACCGCGCGCACGCCCGCCCCTGGCGCGGAGCGGTGGTGCCGAGGCGGATCGGGGCCGCCGGGGTCTTCCGGCTGGGACCCGGCCCGAGCGGTGCCAGGGCCGCGAGCCCGGCAAGAGCCGAACGAGAGCCCTAGAGTCGAGGACATGACGCCACGACTTACCGGGACCGCCTTCGACTCGCTCCGTCTCGACGCCGTACGCGACCAAGAGGAACTGCGCCGGGTCTACTCGCGTCCCGGCGACGCGGCGGTGCGCAAGCAGATGACCGAACTCACTGAGCAGGCAAGGCGGTTGATCGGCTGCTCCGCGCTGGTCTTCGTCGCCAGCGCGGACATCGAAGGCAACTGCGACGTCTCCCCGCGCGGCGGTCCCGCCGGGTTCGTCAGCGTGCTGGACGCGCGGACGGTGGCGATCCCGGACGCGACCGGCAACAAGCGTCTGGACACCCTGAAGAACGTCATCGCCACCGGACGGGCCGGGCTGCTGTTCGTCATACCGGGACGCACCACGACGCTCAGGGTGAACGGCCGGGCCTGCGTCTCCACCCGCCCGGAGCTGCTGTCGCAGCTGACCGCCGTGGGCAAGCCGCCGGCCAGCGCGCTGGTGGTGGGGATCGAGGAGGTCTACCCGCACTGCCCCAAGTCGCTGCTGCGCAGCGGGGCCTGGCAACCCGAGCAGTGGCTCCCGGCGGACGCCCAGCCGACCTCGGCCGAGGTGACGCTCGCCCAGCTGCGCATGCCGGAGCTGACGATCGCCGACATCGAGCGGGTGGAGGCGGACTCGCTGAAGTACCGGTACGAGTAGGCACCGGGCCGCGCGCCGGCGAGGGGCGGCGCCATCGAGGACCTGGTCCCCCGGCGGTCCGGTCTCGGTGTCACCCGGACGTGGCGGAGAGGGCAGGATTCGAACCTGCGTGGACCCCTGAGGATCCGACCCTGAGACGAGCTCAGTTGGTCCCCGATCAGCCGCTCCGGGCACCTCTCCTCGTTCCCGGCTCCGGGGCGGTGCCCCTCGCCGTTCACAAGGAAGAGACTGGCAGGCGGCGCTGACGGAGGGCTGACGGGACCCTGACGGGATCTCTTCTCCGGCCGCCTTCCGGCCAGTTGATATGTGTATCGGCCACGAGTGTCACAGGAATGTCTCAGGAAGAGGTGCCGGGCAACCGGGGACGGCGGGGCTCCTGTCTGGACAGTCGCAAGGCCCGCTCACCGGGAGCGGGTCCGTCCCGAGGGGGAATTCGATGCGCGTCCAGAAGATCTCGATGCTCGCTGTCGCCGGTGTGGCTCTCGGCCTGTCGCTCACGGCCTGCGGCGGGAGCGGCTCCGACGGCGCGGCCCCCTCCTCCTCCGCCTCGTCCACCGCCACGCAGTCCGGCTCCGCGACCCCCGCCGCCAAGGGCACCCAGGGCTCGGCCCACACCACGTCGGCGGGCACCGCCAAGAAGTCCGGTGTCAGCTGCACCAACCAGATCGACTACGCGGGCGACCCGCGGTCGAACGCGGAGATCAACTCCATCGGTGAGCAGACGGGTCACTGCCCGGCGCCGGAGAAGGGCACCAAGCCGTCCGGTACCCCGAAGAAGCCGGGTGTCAGCTGCACCAACCAGATCGACTACGCCGGCGACCCGCGGTCCAACGCCGAGATCAACTCCATTGGCGAGAACACCGGTTACTGCCCGCCGGTCCAGCACTGAATCCACCCGGCCGAGAGCCGGAGCTGGACCGAAACGAAGATGACCGCCGCCCGGCCGGGCGGCGGTCATCTTCATTTCGGGGCGCCGGCGTCAATTCCCTTTGACCGGGTCCCTGGTTCAGGTGCTTGTACGAGCTCCCGCGCTTATCCGGTGTTCCGGCAGAAAATAATCAACTCAACGACGCCACCGAACTGGAGCAATACATGCGCCGTACCCGGATCACCCCGCTCGCCGCACCGAGTGCCCCGCCCGCGGCAAGCGCCTCCGCCGGCACCTCCGTCGCGGCGGACGAGGGTGATCCCGTGGCACACAGGACGCAACCGGCGCCGGGCCTGACCGCGCGCCGCCCCGTCCTGACCGCGCGCCGCCCCGTACACCGCACCCGCCCCGCGTTCGGCGGCGGCTCGCGCCCCGCGCCCGGTCGCGTCACCGCCTGAGTCACGGCCGCCTCCTCTCGCGCCACACCCGCCCCCACACCTTGGAGAACCTGCACACATGCCCGCCGAACTCGTCGTCATGGGGCTGGGGCACGTCGGGCTGCCGCTCTCCCGAGCCGCGGTCTTCGCCGGCCTGGCGACCGCGGGATACGACGTGTCCCGCCCGGTGGTGACCGGCCTGACCGACGGCCGCTCGCACGTCGGCGGGGTCGACGACGCCGACGTCGCGGCCATGCTCGGCTCGGGCTTCCACGCCACCGACGATCCCGCGGTCCTGGAAGGCGCGCAGACCGTGGTGATCTGCGTGCCCACCGGACTCACGGACAAGGGCCTGCCCGACCTGTCCGCCGTCGAGGACGCGGCCGAAGCCGTCGCCGCCCGGCTGAGCCCCGGCATGCTCGTGGTCCTGGAGTCCACCAGCTATCCGGGCACCACCGAGGACGTCGTACGCCCCTTACTGGAGCGGGGCAGCGGACTGCGGGCCGGCGAGGACTTCCACCTGGCGTACTCCCCGCAGCGCATCGACCCCGGCAACCCGACCTGGGACGTCCGCAACACCCCCAAGGTGGTGAGCGGATACACCGCGCTGTGCGCCAAGTACGCCGTGGCGTTCTACTCCCGCTTCGTGGAGCAGCTCGTCGTCGCCCGCGGCACCCGCGAGGCGGAGATGGCCAAGCTCCTGGAGAACACCTACCGCTATGTCAACATCGCCCTCGTCGACGAGGTGGCCCTGTTCTGCCATGAAACGGGCATCGACATCTGGGACGTACTGCACTGCGCCGCGTCGAAGCCCTTCGGCTTCGCGCCGTTCAGCCCCGGACCCGGCGTCGGCGGCCACTGCATCCCCGTCGACCCCCGCTACCTGGCCGCCCGCGCGGAGTCCCAGGGCTTCGCCTTCCGCACCCTGGCCGCCGCCCAGGACGTCCTGAGCCGTATGCCGGACCACGTCGTGGACCGCGCCCTGACCCTTCTCACCGAGACCGTCGGGCACCCCGAGGGCGCGCGGGCCCTGCTGCTCGGCGTCACCTACAAACCCGACGTGGCGGACATCCGCGAGACACCGGCCCGCCAGGTCGCCGCGGGACTGCTCGCCGCCGGCGTCGAGGTGTCGTACCACGACCCGTACGTCCCCGAGTTCACCGTCGGCGGTGGCCCGCTGCCCCGCACCGAGAACCTGCGGGACGCCCTGGACCGGGCCGACGTGGCCATCCTGCTCCAGGACCACGCCTGCTACGCGCAGCAGACGCTGGGCCAGGCCCGCTGCGCCCTGCTGGACACCCGCGGCAAGGCCGTGGGCAGCAGAGTCACCCTTCTCTGAAGCCTTCTGCGAGTCCCCGGACTCTCCCCTCCCGCCGGCCTCGACCGGCGCATCACCGGCCGGTCCGGAACCGGCCCCCAGAGCCCGCGCACCGGCACCGCCGTGCGTGGATGCGGCCCTGCCCAAGTGCCGCAGTTCAGCACCGCCGTAACACCCATCGGAAACAAGGAGAGACACCATGAGCACCGCTGCCGCCAACTCGCGTCTGGTGAAGCGTTTCGACAAGTGGGACACCGACGGCAACGGGGTCCTCGACGCCGCCGACTTCCAGAGCGAGGCCGCGCGCATCGCCCAGAACCTGGGCAAGGACGACGACTCCCCGGAGGTACAGGAACTCCACGCCGCCTTCACCGGGCTGTACGAGTACCTCGCCGACAAGGCCGGCGTCGGGGCCGGTGGCGCCATCAGCCGCGAGCAGTTCCTCGACGCCACCGGGGAGATGCTGTTCAAGGAGGGCGAGGCCAGCTTCAACCGCGCCCTGTCACCCATCGTGAAGGCGCTCATCCGCCTGTGCGACGAGGACCACGACGGCCAGATCGACGCCCGCGAGTTCCAGGCGTGGCTGTCCGGCGTCGGCGTGCCGCTGTCCGAGGCCGGCCTGGCGTTCCAGAAGGTCGACAAGAACGGCGACGGACGGCTGTCCGAGGACGAACTCCTGGAGGTCGTCCGCGACTTCCACTTCGGCCGCCTCGAGGTCGAGCTCCTCGGCTGACCCGGCCGGACCGCCTCCGCTCCGGTGACACGGGGTGGCGCCGCCGGGCTCAGCGGTCGGCGCCGTCCCGTGGGCGGCAACTCCGATGAGGAGGCGGAGGCCGGACCGGTCACACGTGGGCCCCTGGACCCGATCTCGGGTCCAGGGGCCCACCCTCTGCGGTCAGACCGCCTGTGTGAAGGTGACGGCCAGCTCCGGCCGCAGCGCCAGATCCCGGCCGCTGACCGGGCGCTCGGCATGGATCAGGATGTTGTAGTGGTTCGGCAGATGGCAGGCGTCGAACCCGAGCACCCTGCCGACCACCGTGTCCCCGACACGCACCAGGTCGCCGCGGTCGATCACCCCGCCGCACTCCAGCTCGGCGAAGCCCAGGAAGCCCACCCGGTCGATGCGGGCGCCGGGGCGCGGCTCCCACTGGTCGGTCGTCACCAGTTCGTGCACCTCGCCGCGGCGCACACAGCGCGCCGCGTGCTCCTCGACCCGCATGCCCCGGTCCGTGCGCCGGTGCACCAGCACCTTGACCAGGGTGCCGCGCACCACCCGCTTCGGGCCGTCCTCCGCGGGGTTCACCGGCCCGCCTCCGCCACCGGGACCCAGGGCCGGGCGCAGTCGTAGGCGGCCTCCACCAACTCCAGTGCGAGCAGCCCCCCGTGCGCCCCCGGACCGGCCGCGCCGCGTCCCTCCACGAGCGCCGCGAACTCGCCGAGGATCGCCTCGTACTCATGCCACAGCGACCCCTTGAAGGCGGTGTGCCCGGCGAGCATGTCGGCGCAGAGGATCTCTCCGTCGGTCAACTCCACGGTGACGTCCTTGAGTTCACCGGGATACGCCCAGTCGAGTTCGACCTCGGCCGTCGCGCCGGCAGTGCCGCGCAGGCGGATCGCCGCCCGGCGGTCGACGCCCCGGCCGTCGCGTTCGATCACGCACCCGGTGACGGCGAGGTCGCCGAGCAGCAGCCGGACCACGTCGAGGGCGTTGGGGCCGTTGTCGGCCAGACAGCCCCCGCCGCAGCGTCCGGGGTCCAAGTACCAGTCCTCGCCGCCCAGATGCTCCTCGATGCGCTCCAGATAGCGCACCCGGACCGAACGCACCTCTCGGCCCGCGATCCGGCGGGCCAGGTCGCGGACGGCCGTGTTGTAGCGCCGGTGGAACGCCGTCATCAGCGGGACCCCGGCGCGGCGCGCCAGGTCCACCAGGACCCGCCCCTCGGCCGCGTTCAGGGCCAGCGGCTTCTCCACGCACACCGGGACACCGGCGTCGAGCGCGTCCCGGCACACGGGCAGATGGACGTCGTTGGGGACGGCCACGACCAGCGCGTCCGGCCGGGCCCGGGCCAGCAGCGTGTGATGGTCGCGGAACCGGGCCGCCGGGCCGGAATACCGCTCCAGCGTCCCTGCGCGGGCATCGCACACCGCGGTCGGCTCCCACGCGGGGAGCCGTTCGGCGGCGGCCAGGTAGTAGGGGGAGATGGCGCCGAGACCGATCACACCGAGACGCAGGGGACGGTTCACGAGCGGCCTCCGAGCAGACCGAGACCGGCCAGTTCGTCGTACAGGTGCGGCGGCAGCGGGATGCCGTCGCGGCGCCGTTCGGCCGCGCGTTCCGCCTCCCACCAGCCCGGATAGCGCACCGGTTCGTCCGCGCGCAGCGGCGGGCAGTCGGTGAGCGCACCGAACAGGGACCGGGTCGCGCCCGCCACGTCCGCGCCGGGGCGCAGCACCTGCGGGGCGATGGCGAGCAGGAAGAAACCGATGTCGTCGTCGCTGCCGTGCGGCCGGCCGTCCCCCTCCAGCGCCGCGGGCGCGGGCCCCACGGCCGCGCCGGAGACCACGGCGGCCAGCAGTTCCACGGCGATGCCGAGCCCGAAGCCCTTGTGGACACCGGTGCCCGCGCTCCCGCCGAGCCAGCGCAGGAACGCCTCGCCGCGGTCGAAGGCGGCCGGGTCGGTCACCGGCTCGCCCGCCGCGTCCTCCAGCCAGCCCGCGGGCACCGGTTCGCCGCGCCGGGCGGCGACGCGGACCTTCCCGGTGGGCGCGACCGTGGTGCTCATGTCCAGCAGGAACGGATGCCCGTCGAGGGCGGGCGCGGCCACGCTGAGCGGGTTGGTGCCGAGCATCGCGACGGCGCCGCCCGGCGGCCGGGCGATGCGCTGGCCGCCGCAGTTGCTCGCGACCACGCCGATCATCCCGGCGTGCGCGGCGCGGGCGGCGTGGAACCCGGCGCACCCGAAGTGGGTGGCGCCGCGGACCGACACCAGGCCGATCCCGTGCCGGGAGGCGCGGGCCACGGCGTCGTCCATGGCCTCGGCGGCGGCCCACAATCCGAGCGCGCGGCGAGCGTCGACGACCGCGCAGGCGCCCAGGTCGGTGAGCGTCTCCGGTTCGGCCTCCGGATCGCAGCGGCCGGAGGCGAGCAGCGGCAGGTAGAGGCGGCCGAGGTTGAACACACCATGGGAGTCGAGCCCGGTCAGGTCGCCGTGGACAAGCGCGTCCGCGGCGAGCCGGGCCCGCGCGGCGGGGATGCCGTGCCCGGCGAACAGTGCGGTGAGCGCGGCGTGCAGCTCGGCGTGGTCGACCAGGACAGGGGTGCGCTCGGCCGCCGCGCGGTGGGCGGGGGGTGCCGTCATCCGGATTCCTTAAGGGCGGGGGTTGTTGTGCAGGGGGCGGTTCGCTACCGGGTGGTTCTCTCTGCGGCCCGGCTCGTCGGCGGCCGTACCCCGTCCGCGAAGGACGTGACGAGCCGGTGGATCACGCGGGCGAAGTCCTCCAGGTCGGCGAGGTCTACGAACTCGCCTGCGGCGTGGGCGCGGTTGGCGGCCAGCGAGCCGGGGCCCAGTACGGCGGTGAACGCGTCCGCCAGGCCCGCGGCCCACACGGCGTCGCAGGTGAAGCCGGGGTCGTCGGCCGCCGGCCGGGCTCCGGCACCGGCCAGCAGCGCCTCGGCCCACGGGTCCCGGTTGTCCAGCGCGGGCAGCCCCCGCTTGTCCCAGCCGAGCCGGGTGACGCGGGCCGCGTCCCGCGCGGTGCGGGCGAACTCCCGCACCGCGCCGAACAGTTCCGCGAAACGGTCGAGGCCGTCGGCGAGCTGCCGGGTGACCGCCGCCGTCAGCCGGTCACCGTCGGCGGTGCTGCGGTACGACAGGTTCAGCAGCAGCGTGCCGGAGCCGTGGACCCGGTTGTGGGTGTGGCCGGTGTGCAGCCCGGCGACGCACACCCGGCCACCGGGCACGGCCCCGTCCAGGCGGGCGGCGAGATGCTGGGCGAGGAAGCCGAGCAGCACCGTCGCGTTGTGCCCGGTGTCCGGGTGGTCGTCCACCGCGTCCTCGCCCGCCACCGTGATCCGCGCGGTCATGGCGGCCGTCGACCGGGGGAGCGCGCGCAGCCCGGTCGGCTCGCAGAACACGTTGAGCCGCCCGTGGTACCCGGCCTCCATCAGCGGGCGGGTCCCGTAGGTGCCCAGAGCGCCGCCCTCCTCCCCGGCGACGGCCTGCACCAGCACGGTGACGTCCCGGCCGACGGCCGGATGCGCGGCGGCGGCCGCGAGCCCGGCGAGCAGGGCGACCGCGGGCCCCTTGGCGTCGACGGCGCCCCGCCCGGTGAACCGGGCGCCGTCGAAGACCGGCGGGGTGTGACCGGCGACGGTGTCCAGGTGCACGTTGAACATCACCGTGTCCGCGCGGGCGCGTTCGGGTCCCAGGCGCAGCAGCAGACTGGGCTGACCGGCGAGGAAGCGCGGATCGCGGGCGGCGGCGCGCACCGTGGCCGGTACGCCGGGCCACTCCAGGCAGCCGGCGGGCGGCGGGGCCAGCCGTACCGTCCGGAACCCGGCCCCGGCGGCGGCCGTCGCGTACCGCTCCAGGAGCTGCGGCAGCCGGGACGGCGGGTCGGCCGGGTCGGCCTCCAGCGGGTTGACGCTCGGCAGGCGCAGCAGGTCGAGCAGGAGTGCGCGGTACGGCTCGGTGAACACGGCGCTCACGCCGGGCCGTCCGGGAGGTGCTCCAGCAGCGCGACCAGCGCCTGCCCGGCCCGCACGAAGAGGTCGGCGGCGTCCGCGCCCGCCCGCAGCACCCCCTCGTGGGGCCGCACGGCGAGGTGCGGTTCGAGGGAGAGCGCCCCGCGGTAGCCGTGGGCGGCCAGGATCCGCAGGCACTCGGCCACTCGGGCGGCGCCCTCGCCGGGCAGGGTGTAGGCGGTGGAGCCGTCCGGCAGGCGCACGGCGTCCTTGATGTGCACGTGGGCGACGTACGGCGCCAGTTCCCGCAGCATGGCCGGGGCGTCGTACCCGTAGGGGACGCCGTTGCCGGTGTCGAACAGCAGGCGCAGGGCGGGGCTGTCGACGGCGCGCAGCAGGCGCAGCGCCCGATCGGCCCGGTCCCCGGCCCAGCCCGCGCAGTTCTCGTGCACCAGCACCAGGCCCGCGCGCATGGCCCGGTCCGCGAGGACGGCGGTGTTGGCCAGCGCGCGGTCCGCCCATTCCCGCTCCGGCAGGCCGTCGTTCGGGTACGACATGATCCGCACGAGCCGGCAGCCGAGGGCGGCGCACCGCTCGGCGAGCACGTCCAGTTCGGCGAGATCCGGGGCGATGCCGCCGGTGACCGGACGCGACCAGTTGCCGATCCGGGACGCCACGGCGACCACGCCGACCCCGTCGTCCGCGAGGCGCCGGGCGAGCGCCCCGAAGGCGGCGGGGGAGAGGTCGGCGAGCGCGGTGCCGTCGACGTTGCGCAGTTCGACGGCGTTCCAGCCGAGGCGTCGCAGCGCGGCCAGTTGACCGTCCGCGCCGGGCGCTGCCTCGTCCCCGATGCCGGCCAGCGGTCCGAAGCGGGAGGCGGTGACGGGGTGCGGGTGCATGTCAGCGGCTCCCGACGGGCGTCTGAGGAACCCTGGGGGGCGGTACGACGGCGCAGTGCTCGCGCGCCGCGCACAGCAGCCGGGCCGTCGCGCACGCGAGCGGGAAGTTCAGGGCACCGGCCGTCCCGGTGGCGAAGCCCCGGTAGGCGTCCTCCAGGAAGCCGGTCAGGGCGTCGTCGCGGAAGACATGGTGCGCGGGCCCGGTGTCCGGGCCCTGGACGACGAGCTGGGCGTGGTCGTCGTCCTCGCTCAGCGGGAAGTGCGCCGTGGCCGTGCCCCCCTCGAACGCGCAGACGACGCTGCGCTGCCGGATCGCCGCGCCGAGGTCCGAGCGCAGCAGGGTGGTCACCCCCGACCGGTGCTCCAGCTCGACGTGGGCGCCGCCGAGGCGGGGCAGTACGCGGTCCTCGCAGCGCAACTCCCAGCAGCGCGCCGCGCGCAGCTCGGCCGGACCGGCCAGGTCCAGGGCGAGCGCCAGGGAGTGCGGGATCTCCACGTCCAGCGCGGTCGGGTGCCCGTCGGTGGTCAGCGACCGCAGGAAGCGGGGCTTGTGCTGGTCCACGGTGATACGGCGCAGTGGGCCGAACGTCTCCTCACGGACCAGCCGGCGCAGCCGGGCGGTGAGCCGGGAGCCGGTCCAGTGCGATACGACGACCACGTCAAGGCCCGCGCGCTCGCGGAGCCCTGCCAGGGCGTCGAGTTCGGCCGTGGACGAGGCGAGGGGTTTCTCCACGATCAGCCGGCGCACCCCGTGTCCGGCGAGTCGCGCGATCACGTCGTACCGCTGCCCGGGCGGGGTGCACACATGGGCCACCGTCGCGGCGGGGTCCACCCCGGCCAGGGCCTCCTCCAGGCTGCCGACGGCCGTGAGTCCACCGGCCGCGCCCGCGTCCGCCCGTGCTTCGGCGCGTGGGTCGCAGCCGACCACGGGCAGGGCGACCAGCGGTGCACCCGCGGCCGCGGTGCGCCGGGCCAGCCGGGCCAGGGTCTTCAAGTGCAGTCCGGATCCGGAGCGGCCGAGCCCGACCACGAGGGGCTGGAGCACCGAGCCTCCTGGGAGAAGGGAAAAGAGGGAAGGGAAGGGAAACCGGGGGGCGCGCGAACGCCGGTCGCGGTTCGCCGCACGGCGCGCACAACCCCGGTGCGCCGCCCGACTATTGCCGCCCGGCGCGGATAGGGTCAAGCGATCCGGAACGCCGTTACCCACAAAGTGTGAAGATGATCCTTTCCTTTCTCCGCCTGCGGAACCATCCGACTAGCGTGGCCGTTCCACAGAAACGACGGGACGGGTGAGAGTTTGCCTTCCAGTGGACAGCTTCGGACGTTGGCCGCGGGCGCGGTACCGACTCCCGAGGGGACGGCCGAATCGATTCCCTTCTTCTCTCAGGCCGCGACTTTCGAACAATTGTGGCCGTCCATCGAAAAGGCGTTGGGCGACGTTTTCGACAGCGGAAAATTCAGCCATGGAAAACAGGTCGGACAACTGGAGACGGCCCTCGCGCGGTACACCGGCGCCCGGCACGTGATCGGCGTCAACAGCGGTACGGATGCCCTGGTGTTGCTGCTGCGCGCCTGCGGACTGCGGCCGGGCGACGGGGTGCTGGTGCCGGCGTACTCCTTCTTCGCCACCGCCTCGGCCGTCGTACTCGCGGGCGGCCGCCCGCAGTTCGTGGACATCGACCCGGTGACGTACGCGATGGACCCCGAGGCGCTCGACGCCGCCGTCACCCCCCGCAGCCGGTTCGTGATGCCGGTCCATCTGTTCCACACCATGGCCGACATGGCGGCCGTCGGTGCCGTCGCCCGGCGGCACGGCCTCACCGTCGTCGAGGACAGCGCCGAGGCGATCGGCATGCGCCGCCGGGGCATCCACGCCGGGCTGCACGGCAGCGGCGGCGTCCTGTCCTTCTTCCCCTCGAAGACGCTCGGCGCGATCGGCGACGCCGGAGCGGTCCTCACCGACGACCCGCAGATCGCGGACACCGTCGCGGCCCTGCGCCACCACGGCAGGGGCGGCCGTACGCTGAACGACTTCCCGGCCATCTCCACCGAGAGCGCGCTGCCGGGCGCCAACAGCAAGATGGACGACATCCAGGCGGCCGTGCTGCTCGCCAAACTCCCGCTCCTGGAGGAGCACATCGCGCGCCGCGCCGACCTGGCCGCCGCCTACACCGCCCGGCTGCGGGGCCTGCCCGGCATCCTCCGCCTGCCGCGGACCACCGCCGGGACGCCCGAGGACCGCGATGTGCACTACGTCTACCTGATCGAGACCGAGCACCGGGACGCCCTGGTCGACCACCTCGCCGGGCAGGGCGTCGGCACCGAGGTCTACTACCCGCTGCCGCTGCCCCACCAGCCCGTCTTCGGCCACCTCGGCCACCGGACCGGCGAATTCCCGCACGCGGAGGCCGCCGCCCGCCGGGCCGTGGCCCTGCCCTTCCACCCCGATCTGCGCCCCGGCGACCTGGACCGCGTCTGCGACACCGTCGGCGCCTTCCTCGCCACGACGAGGACCACCGCATGACCACCACGCCCGCCACCGCCGTCCCCTTCTTCCCGCCCGCCCTCTTCGAGGCCGACCGCGCCGAACTCATCGGCCTGGTCCGCGAGGTGGGCCTTGATCCGGAGCAACGTTTCATCCTGGGCGCGCGTACCGCCGCCTTCGAGGAACTGCTGCGCGCCGACCTCGGCGCCGCCGACGTGATCGCCTGCTCCAGCGGCACCTCCGCGCTCTTTCTGGTGCTGCGCGCCATGGAGATCGGACCCGGCGACGAGGTGATCGTCCCCGCTTTCGGCTGCGCCCCGCTCGCCTCCTCGGTCGTCGCAGCAGGGGCCGTCCCGGTCTTCGCCGACATCCGCCCCGACACCATGACCATGGACCCGGACGACGCCGAACGCCGCGTCACCGGGCGGACCAGGGCCGTGATGCCCGCCCACATGTTCTCCGTGATGGCCGACATGCCCCGCTTCGCCGAACTGGCCCGGCGGCACGGGCTGCGCCTGCTGGAGGATTCGGCGGTCGCTCAGGGCGGCGTCCTGCGCGGGGTGCCGGCCGGGCTGTGGGGCGAGGCGGGCGTCTACTCCTTCGTCCAGGTCAAGACGGGCGGGATGCCCGGCGAGGGGGGTGTGGTGATCACCCGTGACCCGGCGCTCGGCGAGCGGGTGCGGCTGCTGCGCAACCACGGGCAGCGGCCCGGACAGCGGTTCGTCCACCACGCCATCGGCGTCAACAGCCGCTTCGACGAGATCCAGGCGGCCTTCCAGACGCACCGCTACGCCGGATTCCCCGCACGCCTCGGGCGCCGGGCCGAGATCGCCGCGTACTACACCGAGCGCTTCACCCCGCTGACCGACCGCGGGGTGACCCCGCCGCCGCCCGACCCCGACGGCCGCTGCTTCTACGTGTACACGGTCCTCGCCGCCGACCGGGAAGCCCTCGCCGCCCACCTGGCCGCGCACGGGGTGGCCAGCCACGTCTACTATCCGAGCCCCCTGCCCGCGCACGCCGCCTTCGCCCCCTACGCACCACCCGGCGCCCGCTGGCCCGCCGCCGAAGAGGCCGCCCGCCGCCATCTGTCGCTGCCGGTGCACCACTTGCTCACCGACGCCCAGGTCCGGCAGGTCGCCGACCTGGTGTGCGACTTCGCGGCGGGGCACGGCTGACCCGCGGCGGCCGCCGGTGCGGAGCGCCACGGCCGCCCGCCGGCACCCCGCCCCACAAACGCGCGGCCGGCTGCTGCGCGTACCGGTGACAACCGGCGGCCGGCCGCCCCCGAGCACCGCCCCGACCGTCCGCCCGCGGCGCGCCACCAGCCCGTCCGGCATCCGGCGCAGCTTCGGCACGGGGCTCACCGCACACCCCGGCACCCTGCAGCCCCCCACGCGCCCCACCTCCCGGCGCTTACCGCCCCCCACCGACCCGATCCGATCCGAAAAGGCCCCATGACCGACAGCATCGTGGCCGGCCGTCCCACGGCCACCGCCCACGCACCCGGCAGGCTGCGCGCCTACGCGCGGCTCGGCAAGCTGGACGTGTACGACTACTACCTGGGCATCTTCCTCGCCCTGGCCGCCGCCCTGTTCCCGCTCGACGCCTTCACCGCCCGCGAGGCGCTGGTCCTCGCGCTGTTCCTGGTCGGCGAGATCGCCGTGCTCATGGCGATGGTCGCCCTGGACGACGTCACCGGGTTCCGCGACGGCAGCGACCTCGCCAACTACGGCCCCGACAACCCCCTGCGCAGCAAGGCACGCAAACCCCTGGTCGCCGGGGTGCTGACGGTACGTCAGGCGCTGCGCTTCGCCTGGACCTGCGCGGTGGCCGGCGCGCTGCTGTGGGCGGGCGCCGCCGCGCTCGCCCCGCACCGCCCGCTGTGGGCGCTCCTCGCCGCGGGCGCGCTGTTCGCGGTGTCGCTCCAGTACTCGTACGGTCTGAAGATCAGCTACCACGGCTTCCAGGAGGCGTTCCTCGTCGCCCTGGGCGCCGCGCTGGTGATCGTCCCCTACGGCCTGCTGACGGGGGAGTTCGCCGGGTTCCTGATGGTGCAGGCGGTGCTGTTCGGGTTCGGCCCGCTGATGTTCGGCGTCTATTCCAACACCAACGACGTCGAGGGCGACCGGGCCGTGGGCCGCCCCACCGTGGCCGCGCTGGTCTCCGAGCGGGGCAACGCCGCCTTCATCGGGGCGCTGTCGGCCGCCGAGTTCCTCATCGGCGCGCTCGCCTCGCTCACCGGTGCGGCCCCCTGGTGGTTCGTGCTGCTGATGCTCCCGGCGACCGCGCTGCGCACCCGGCAGTACCTGACCGGGTTCGTCCGGGGCGACATCATGACCGCCCGCCGCACCGGCTTCACGGTGCACCGGCTGAGCGTGGTGCTGATGACGGTCGCCAACCTCCTCGTCGGCTGGGAGGCCACCCGATGACACCCGAACTGGACGTCGCCGTCGTCGGCGCCGGCATCGCCGGACTGACCGCCGCGCACGAACTGCGCCGCGCCGGACTCTCCGTCCGCGTCTACGAGCAACTCCCGGACGTGGGCGGCCGGATGCGCAGCCTGCGCCACGACGGCTGGACCGTGGACACCGGCGCCGAACAGGTCGCCTCCCACGGCTACCGCGCCACCTGGGAGCTGCTGCGCCGCCTCGGCGCCACCGCGGCCGACGTGCCCCGCGTCGGCGGCGCGGTGGCCGTCTGGCGCGGCGGGCGCGCCCGTCCGGGCGTGGGGGAGCGCACGGCCGTCCTCACCGGCGCCGGACTGTCCGCCCGCGCCCGCCGTGACCTGGCCGCCTTCTCCGCCTGGTCGGGCCGCCGCCGCGCCGGGTTCGACGGCGACCGTCCCGAGCGCACCCCGCTGGGCGCCACCACCGTCCGCGAGGCGACCGCCCGCTACCACCGCGATCTGCACGACTACCTCTTCCAGCCGGTCGCCGGCTGCTTCTTCGGCTGGGACACCGCCCGCTCGGCCGCCGCCCCCCTGGTCAGCCTGCTGCTGGAGGCCGGCTCCCCGACGAGCTGGCGCACCTACCGGGAGGGCATGGACTTCCTCGCCCGACGGCTCGCCGCCGGGACCGACGTCGTCACCGGACGCACCGTGCGCGAGGTCGTCGACGCGGGCGGCCACGCCGTGCTGCGCTGCGACGACGGCGAGGTCAGGGCGCGGGCCGCGGTGCTCGCCGTCCCCGCCCCCGCCGCGGCCGCCCTGCGCCCCGAACTCCCCGCCGACGAACGGCCGTTCCTCACCGCCTGCACCTTCACCCCGATGCTGAAGGTCAGCTGCCTGCTGGACCGCCCGCTCGCCCCGGCCGCCCGGCGACCGGTGCACATCCTGCTCACCCCGGCCGCCGAGGAAGAGACTCTCTCCGGCGTCGTCGTGGACCACGCCAAGGACCCCGGCCGGGCCCCCGACGGGCGCGGCCTCGTCACCCTCGTCGCGGCCCCGCGCCAGGCCCGCGACCTCCTGGACGCCGCCCCGGACGCCGCCGCCGACCTGCTCGTGCACGCGGCCGAACGCTACGTCCCCGGCATCGGCGCCGCCCGCCGCCACCACTTCACGCACGCCTTCCGCCACGGCCTGCCGGAAGCCACCCCGGCGGCCCTCGCGCAGCGCGCCGCCTTCCTCGACCGGCCGGTGCGCGCCGTGGAGTACGCCGGTGACTGGGTGATGCTCCGGCCCGCGTCCGAAGGCGCCGTCCGCGCGGGCGCGCTCGCCGCGTCCCGCGTCCTGAGCAGGCTGGGCCGCCCCCGCCCGGCAGGCCCCGACCGACTGGAGAAGACCGTTGCGACCGCATGACATGGGCACCCTGTTCGACGAGGCCGTGGCGGACGGCGCCCGCACCGTGTTCCACCTCGACCGGCCCCTCGACATCGCCCCCGACGCCGGAACGCGCTGGACCGTCACGGAACTCGCCGACCTCGTCCGCGTCACCGCCAACCGGCTGGCCGCCGCCGGGGTGCAGCCAGGCGACCGGGTGGCGATCGTCAAGGACAACCACTGGGACTACGACCTGCTCGCCTGCGCCGCCGTCCGCGCCGGCGCCGTCCCCGCGCTGCTGTCCGCCCGGCTGGAGCCGGAGACCCTGCGCACCCTGCTGGAGCGGCTGCGCCCGGCCGCGCTCGTCACCACCTCCGAACTGCTCGCCCACTGCGGGGCCGCGAGCCCGCCCCTGTGTGTCACCCTCGACGCCGCCGCGCCCGGCGCCACCCACCTCGCCGCGCTGGACGCCGCCCGGCCCCGCCCCCCGGTCCGCCGCCGCGACGACGACCCCCTCGTCATCCACCACACCTCGGGCACCACCGGAGTGCCCAAGCTGGTCGTCCACTCCACCCGCACCCTCGTGCACAAACTCGCCCGCTTCGAGGCGGTGCGCTATCCCGGCATCGGCATCCGCCGGGACGACATCCTCCTCAACGCCAGCGCCTACGCCCACGGCCGGACCTTCTGCTGGACCGCGGTGGTCCTGTCGACCCCGCCCGCCGAGGTCGTCGTGCTCACCGGCGACGACCCGGACACCGCCGACCCGCTGCTGCGCGCCCACCCGCCCACCGTCGCCGAGGCGCTGCCCGCCACCTACGTCCGGCTGCGGCCGCTCACCACCCGCCTCGACAACCCCTTCCGGCGGGTCCGCCTCTACATCAGCACCTACGACGCCGTCCACCCGCCGGTGCTGCGCGCCTACCTGACGGCGACCCGGCACGCCCGACCGCTGTGGATGCAGGGCTGGGGCCAGACCGAGACCGGCCCGCTGACCTTCCGCTTCCACACCCGGCGCACCGCGCTCGCACCGGAAGCGAAGTCCACGGCACGCCGGCTGGGCCGTCCGGTGCCGGGCCGGACCCGGCTGCGCGCGGTGGACCCGGACACCCTGCGCCCGGTGCCGCGCGGCCGCCCCGGACTGCTCCTGGTGCGCACCGCCGCCCTCGCCCTGGGCTACCTCGACGAAGACGAACGCTGGCAGGCCAAACGCGTCGGCGACTGGTGGTCCACGGGCGACATGGGCGTCCTCCACCGCGACGGCAGCGTCAGCGTCCTGGACCGCGAGGTCGACAGCCTGCCCGGCCTGAGCTGCCTGCGCACCGAGGACCTGCTGGAGGCGCGGCTGCCCCAGGCCCTGGAGTGCGTGATCCTCGCGACCGCCGACGGCGATCCGCTGCCCGTCGTGGTCACCGCCGACGGCCGACTGGACCCGGCCGCCTGGAAGGAGGCCGCGGACGGACTGCCGGCGCTGCCTGAACCGGCAGTCCTCACCTGGGACGACGTGCCCCGCACCGGCACCGGCAAGGTCCGCCGCGCCGCCCTGGCACGCCGCCTCACCGGCACCGGACCCGCGGGCACCGGCCGCTGGACCTGACGGACGGCACCCCCGGCCGGCCGCCTCCGCCTCCCTCCGGCCGGCTCGCCCCGCCCCCTCGATGAAAGGAACCCCCCTCATGGCACCGCCGGCCTCCACCCGCGCGGTCTTCGGCAACGGCACCGCGCACAGCCGCGACCAGCACCGCTGCCTGGAGGCCGCCTACGATCCGGTGACCCTGCCCCGCCTGGCCGCCGCCGGGGTCGGACCGGGCTGGCACTGCCTGGAGATCGGCGCGGGCGGCGGCAGCATCGCCCGCTGGCTCGCGGAGCGGGTCGCGCCGGGCGGCTCGGTGCTCGCCACCGACCGCGACCCCCGCGACCTGGTACCCGGCCCGCGGCTCGCGGTCGCCGCGCTCGACGTGGCCCGCGACCCGCTGCCCGAGGCGGCCTACGACCTGATCGTGGCGCGCCTGGTGCTCCAGCACGTGCCCTCCCGCGACACCGTCCTGCGCCGGCTCGTCCGCGCCCTGCGGCCTGGCGGGCTGCTCCAGGTCGACGAGATCGACGCCTCGTACGAGCCTCCGCTGCTGACCCCGGACGCGGCCGCCGAGGAGCTGTACTCCCGGTTCCTGCGGGCCAAGTCGGCCGCGATGCGCGCCGCGGGCGGCGACCCGCACTGGGGACGCAGGGTGCCCGCCGCCCTGCGCGCCGCGGGGCTCGCGGACATCGACGTCCAGCTGCACATCGGCGTCCGCCATGCCCGCGATCCGGGCCTCGGGCTCCAGTTGAACCACACCCGCAACCTCCGGGAGCGGCTGGTGGAGCAGGGCATGACCGCCGGGGAACTGGACCGGGTGGGCGAGCTGATGCGGGACCCGGCGTTCCGCGCCGCCTCCAGCGTCTTCTACTCGGTACAGGGCCGCCGGCCCGGCGGGGAGGACGAGTGAGGTCCCGTACCGCCCCGCACCCGGCGGTCGCCGCCGCCGTGGCCGACCGGTTGCTCCGGCACACCGCACCGGTCGCCCCGCAGGCGCGCCCCGCGCTCGACTGGGCGGGCCCGGTCGACATGGACCTGCCGGACGAGCGTGCCGTACAGGCCGCCTGCGGGATCATGCACGTCCACGGCCGGGCCACCGGCGGGCCGGCCCCGCTCGCCGTCGACTACGCCTCGGTGGTGGCCGGGGTGCTCGCCGCGCAGGGCGTCACCGCCGCCGGGATCGGCCGGGCCCGAGGGTTGGACCTGCGCGAGGTGCGGACCTCGGTCGCACAGGGGGCGCTGCTGGCGGTCGGCCAGTATCTCGCCGCCGCGACGGCCCGCGCGGGCGACGGGCCGTCCGAGCCGACGGCCGGACCGGAGCCGTCCGCGGGCGGCCTGGCGACCCTGGAGACGTCCGACGGCGCCCGCGTCGAGCTGGAGACCCTCGACCCGCTGGCCTGGCGGGAGTTCTGGGCCCGGCTCGGCGTGCCGCCCGCGTCGGCCGGCCGCGGCTGGCTGCCCTTCCAGCAGCGGTTCGCCACCGCCGTGTGCCCGCTGCCGGAGGAGCTGCGCGCGACCGCCCGCCGCCGGAGCCTGCCGGACCTGCGGGCCGCCGCGCACGACACCGGCGTCAGCCTCCTCACCGTCGGCACCGATCCCGCCCCGGCCGTCCACCCCGACCCCTGGCGGCTCACCCCCGCCCCGGCCGTCCCGGTGCCCCGGCGGCGGCCCCCCGCCCCGGAGCGTCCGGCGACCGCCGTGCCCGCGCAGCCCGCGAGCGGCGTCCCGCGGCCGCCGCTCGCGGGCCTGCGGGTGGTGGAGTCCACGCGCCGGGTGCAGGGCCCCCTCGCGGGCCATGTCCTCGGGATGCTGGGCGCCGAGGTGATCCGGATCGAACCACCGGGCGGCGACCCGATGCGCTGGCTGCCACCGCTGGCCGGGGACACCTCGGCCCGGTTCACCGCACTCAACGCGGGCAAGCGGGTCGTCGAGGCCGACCTGACGACCGCGTCGGGCCGCGAGACGGTGCGCGCGCTGGCCGCCGACGCCGACGTCTTCGTGCACAACTGGGCCCCCGGCAAGGCCTCCCGGCTCGCCCTGGACGCCCCCGACCTGCTGTCCGACCACCCCGCCCTGGTGTACGCCTGGGCCTCCGGCTTCGGCGACACCCTCGGCGACCGGCCGCCCCTGGGCACCGACTACCTCGCCCAGGTGCACAGCGGACTCGCCGCCGCCGTACGCCCCGCCGACGAACCCCCGGCACCCTCCCTGATGACCCTCACCGACGTACTCGGCGGACTGGTCTGCGCGCAGGGCGTGCTGGCCGCGCTCGCGGACCGGGAACGGACCGGGCGGGGCGCCCGCGTCGACTCCAGCCTGGTCTCCGCGGCCGCCCTGATCCCGCGGCCCGCGCATCGCGTCCGCCCGACGCCACTGGACCGGCCGCTGCGCACCGCGAACGGCCACCTCTGCCTCGGCCCGCGGGCCCGCGCGCACCCCGAGGCGGTGCACCGCCTGCTGGACCGCGCCGACTGGTCCTCCCGCACCACCGAGGAGTGGACACTGCGCCTGGCCGAAGCGGGTCTGAGCGCCACCCCCGTCCGCACCGACCTGTCCGCCCTGGTGGACGACCCCGCCTTCAAGACGGCCGTCGCCCCACCGGACACGGCCCTCGGCCACGCCCGCCCGTACGCGCCCTGGGAGTTCGCATGACCGTCGCCCCCGCCACCCTGCCCGCGGCCCGTGGCGGACGTCCGGTGTGGATGTCGCGTGCCGGTGTGGCCTTCCCCGATCTCGTGCCGCGGGCCCGGCGCCTGGCCTGGGTGCGCCAGGGGCTGTGCCCGGACGCCGACCTGTACACGCTGTTCACCGGCCGGGTCCGCGAACACCCGGACCGCACCGCCGTGGTGGACGACGCGGGGGCGCTGACCTATGCGGCCCTGGGCGCCGAAGTCCGCCGGCTCGCCGCCCTGTTCGCCCGCTCCGGCCTCGCCGCGGGGGACGTCGTGGCGCTGCGACTGCCCGACGGACGGGACGCCGTGGCCGCGGAACTCGCCGTGTACGCGCTCGGCGCCGTCGCCCTTCCGCTGCCCCGTAGCGGCGACGACCGCGATACGCGGGCCCTGCTCGCCCGCTCCCGCGCCCGCGCCGCCGTCCTCTCCTGCGCACGGCAGGCCGAAGCGCTGACGGACCTTCCCCACCTGGTCACCGTGTACGTCCCCGGCCCGGACCGGGAACGCGCGCTCGGCCTGCACCCGCCACGGCCCCGCACCCCCGAGCCCTGGCGGCCGGGACCGGTCGATCCCTACGGGCCCGCCCGCATCCTCGTGTCGTCCGGCTCCGAGACCGAGCCGAAGATGGTCGCCTACAGCCATCACGCCCTCGCCGGCGGCCGGGCCCGCTACGTCCGTGCCCTGCACCCGGACCCCGCGGTGCCGCCCCGCCACCTCGTCCTCGTCCCGCTGGCCTCCTCCTTCGGCTCGCTCGGCACCCCGGTCACCGTCGCCGTCCTCGGCGGCACCCTGATCGTGGCCCCGCGGTTCGACCCGGCGGGCGCGCTGCGACTGATCGCCGAGCACCGGCCCACCCATCTGTTCGCGGTGCCCACCATGCTGCGCCGCATCGCCGAGCTGCCGGCCCGGCCGGACGAGGACACGTCGTCGTTGCGTGCCGTCGTCTCCAGCGGCGCCGCCCTGCCACCGGCCGTCGCCGAGGCCTGCCGCCGGCGCTTCGGCCGCCCCGTGGTGACGGTCTACGGCTCCTCGGACGGCGTCAACTGCCATACGGCCGGGGAGTCCCGGCCCACGCAGGACAGCGTCGGCACCCCCGACCCGCAGGTGGCCCGCATCCGGATCACCGGCCCCGACGGCGCCCCGCTGCCTTCGGGGGAGAGCGGCCAGATCGAGGCACTGGGTCCGATGACACCCCTGTGCTACGTCAACTCACCCGAGCTGAACGACCGCTACCGGGCCCCCGGCGGCTGGGTGCGTACGGGTGACCTGGGCCGCCTGGACGAGCACGGCAGGCTGCACGTCCTGGGCCGGCTCAAACGCATCGTCGTCCGCGGCGGCCTCAACATCAGTCTCGCGGAGGTGGAACACGAGCTGGCCGGCCATCCGTCCGTCGCCGAGGCGGTCTGCGTGCCGGTACCCGACCCGGAGCTCGGGGAACGCCTGTGCGCCTGCGTCCGCGCGGTCCCCGGCACCCCCGCGCCCACGCTCGCCGACCTCACCGCCCACCTGCTGGCCCGCGGCCTGGGCCGCCGCAAACACCCCGAACTCCTGCTGCCGGTGGACGAGATGCCCCTCGGCCCCACCGGCAAGATCTGCTACCGGACGCTGACCGCCCGCGCGGCCCGGCAGCGGGGCGACGACGAGAGGCCGGGGGAGTAGCCGATGCGGCCTCGCACCGGCCGTCCCGGGGGGGGGGGGGGGGGGGGGGGGGGGGGGGGGGCTTGGCGACTTTTTGGTGGGCGGTGGGGGCGAACGGTGGGGCGTGGGGTGGTC
>NZ_JBVJUC010000001.1:205854-311468 GCF_055605065.1 Streptomyces sp. NPDC037203 | reverse complement strand
ACGTCCCCCCCCCCCCCCCCCCCCCCCCCCCCCCCCCCCCCCCCCCCCCCCCACCCCCCACCCCCCCCCCCCCCCCCCCCCCCCCCCCCCCCCGCGGCGGCGGATCACAGTGCCGAGGTCGTCTCCTCGCCGGTGGCGCTGCCCGCGAGCCACTGGGTCCAGTCCAGGTTGAAGTCCGCGTACCCGTTGTCGGGGTCCGCCTTGGCGCGGCTCGAACCGGTGATGGTGATGGGGTCGCCCTGCTTGACCTGGCCGTAGAACCACTTGGCGTCCGACAGGGACAGGTGGACGCAGCCGTGCGAGCCGCGGGCGCTGCCGCCGCCCGGCGAGGGGTCGCCGGTCGAGTAGTGGACGTAGGTACCGCTCTGGGTCAGGTGCACGTCCCAGGGCAGCGTCAGGTCGTAGTAGTTGGGGCTGCCCTTGTCGCAGCTGATGCCGACGCTGCAGGAGGTCATGTGGACCTTCTCCTGCTTGTCGATGACCGCCATCGTGCCGTTCCACGTCGGGTACTGGGCGCTGCCCGCGTTGATGGACAGGGTGCGCACCGGCTTGCCGTCGCGGGTCACCTTCATGGTGTGGCCGGTGACCGAGACGTCCGCGCGCACGTCGTCGCCGATCGTGAAGGTGTGCGTGTAGTCGCGCACGCCGTAGCGTCCGGCGCCGTTGCTGACGCCCTTCATGTCGGCGTCGATCTTCACCTTCGTGCCGGAGGGCCAGTAGTTCTTCGGCCGCCAGTCGGCGCGCTTGTCGCCGAACCAGTGCCAGGCGCCGGCCACCGGCTGCGAGGCGCTGACCTTCATGTGCTTCTCCACCGTGGCCCGTGCCTTGGCCGCCACGGGGTTGGTGAAGACCACCGAGATCGGCATGGCCACGCCCACCGTGGTGCCGTTCTGCGGGGTGATCGTGTCCAGCAGCATCGGCGGCCCCGCGGGCTTGGTCGGCGACGGGGAGGCGCTCGCGGTCGACTTGCCCGGAGCCTTCGCGTCGTCACCGCCCGCGCCGGCGTTGCCGCTCCCTCCGCAGGCACTCGCACCCATCAGCACCGCACCCGTGACCAGTGCGATCCCTATGCTGCCCTTGCGCCGTCCCACTTTCCTGCCCCGCTCTCTCGTTACCTCGGCCTGATGAACCCGACTCCCTGCCAGACAAGGAGAAGGCGCACCATAGTTGCGTGTCCCGCGCAAAGAGTGTCCCAAACTCCGGTGGGTGGTCGGACGGCGCACGGCACCCGGTCCGGCACGGGTCCCTCGCCGCACCTGTGCTTGCGGGGCGCCGGGCCCGGACGGACGCCGGCCGCGCTGCTCAGCAGCCGTCGCGCTCCGGTTCGATCGTCTCTTGCTGCCGTGTCACCCCGACAGGAAATCGAACACGCGAGGCCGGTTTCCTGTCGGTGCCGTGGCTTGATCATGCAAGGGCCCGACGCGTGATCGTCTTGTGCGGGCGGCCGGGCCCCGCCGCGGCCCCCGCGCGGATGGCGCGATGCCGCCTTTCGGCCCGATAAACCGTGTTCAATTTTTTATCACTGCTTCGAAGTAAGCCCACGAGCATTCCGGGAGCACGGGCTGACCGGCCGATTACGGTCCTCCACGTGGACGGATCCCCGAGACCCCGCCCCTCGACATTCCTCCCTTCCGCGGCCGGTGCCCCCGTGCGCGCGGGCCGCCAAGCCACGCAAGGAGAGGCCCGACCCCGATGACCGTCGACAGCAGCCCGGAGCCCCGGACCGCACCGGCCGCGCCACAGCAGTCGCTGAGCACCGCCGCCGCCCGCAACCTCGCCACCATCACCAAGTCCGCCCCGCAGATGCAGGAGATCACCTCCCGCTGGCTGCTGCGGATGCTCCCCTGGGTCGAGACCAAGGGCGGCGCCTACCGGGTCAACCGACGGCTGCGCCACACCCTCGGCGACGGACGCATCGAGTTCGTCCAGGAAGGCGCCACGGTCCGGGTGATCCCGCGCGAACTCGGCGAACTGGCCCTGTTACGGGGCTTCGAGGACCTCGGCGCCCTCACCGCCCTGGCCGACCGCTGCACCCAGCGCGACTTCGCCGCCGGCGAGGTCCTCGTCGAGCGCGGCACGCCCGTCGACCGCATCCACCTGATCGCCCACGGCCGCGTCGCCCGCACCGGGCACGGCCAGTACGGCGCCGAAGTCGCCCTCCCGGTCCTCGCGGACGGCGACCACTTCGGCGAGGAAGCCCTCCTGGACGGCGACGCCCACCACGCCTACACGGCCACCGCCCAGACCTCCGGCACCCTCCTCACCCTCTCCCGCGCCGACTTCACCGCCGTACACGACTCCGTGCCGGGCCTGCGGGCCCACGTCGAGCGGTTCGGCTCCGCCACCCGCAAGCGGCAGAACAAGTACGGCGAGGCCGAGATCGCCCTGTCGGCCGGTCACGTCGGCGAGGCCGAACTGCCGCACACCTTCGTCGACTACGAGCTGAACCCGCGCGAGTACGAGCTCTCCGCCGCGCAGACCATCCTGCGCGTCCACACCCGGATCGCCGACCTCTACAACGGGCCGATGAACCAGACCGAGGAGCAACTACGGCTCACGGTCGAGGCGTTGCGCGAGCGCCAGGAGCACGAGCTGATCAACAACCGCGAGTTCGGACTGCTCCACAACGCGGACTTCGCACAGCGCATCCAGCCCCACTCCGGGCCGCCGACCCCGGACGACATGGACGAGCTGCTCACCCGCCGCCGCGGCACCAAGTTCTTCCTCGCCCACCCGAGGACGATCGCCGCGATCGGCCGCGGCTTCACCGCCTGCGGCCTGTATCCCGACCACGTCGACATCGGCGGACAGACCGTGCTCGCCTGGCGCGGTGTGCCCATCCTGCCCTGCGACAAGATCCCGATCAGCAAGGAGCAGACCAGCTCCGTCATCGCGATGCGCACGGGCGAGGAGAACCAGGGGGTCATCGGCCTGCGGCAGACGGGCCTGGCGGAGGAGCACGAGCCGGGGCTCTCCGTGCGCTTCATGGGCATCAACGAGCAGGCGGTCACCTCGTACCTCGTCACCCTGTACTACTCCGCCGCGGTCCTCGTCCCCGACGCGCTCGGCGTGCTGGAGAACGTGCACATCGCCCACAGGCCGGACTAGAGGAACCGTTTCGCGCACGCGCCGACCCACCCCGCCCCGAACGACACGAGTCGACCGTCCGCCGCCGCAGCAAGGAGTCGCAGATGCCCGTATCCGGGCCCCTCGGACCAACCGTCCCCGCGCAGCAGCCGCCCGCCCCGTCGATCCCGGCGGCCACGGTCCCGGCCGGGGCCGCGCCCGCCGCCGCGGCAAAGGCCACGCTCCCCGCGCCCGCCGTCGTGGAGCAGGCCGCACCCGCCGCCGGCCCCGACCTCCGGCGGATCCTCGGCGGACCGACCGGCCTGGGCACGGCCTCGCTCTCCCTGGCCCGCACGCTGAGTCAGCTCGCCCCCGAGCCGAAACCCGGACCGGGCCCGGAACCCGGAACGGTTCCGGCGCCCCTCGCGCAGGCCCCCGTCCCGCCCACCGGAGCCCAGGCCGCCCCGCCCGCCGAAGGGCAGGTCGTCCCCGGCCTCTACCACCACCCCGTCCCGGAGCCCGATCCCGCCCGCGTCGAGGAGGTGAGCCGCCGGATCAAGCGGTGGGCCGAGGAAGAGGTCCAGCTCTACCCCGAGGAGTGGGAGGGCCAGTTCGACGGATTCTCCGTCGGGCGCTACATGGTCGCCTGCCACCCCGACGCCCCCGACATCGACCACCTGATGCTCGCCACCCGGCTGATGGTCGCGGAGAACGCCGTCGACGACTGCTACTGCGAGGACCACGGCGGCTCGCCCGTCGGCCTCGGCGGACGACTCCTCCTCGCGCACACCACGCTCGACCACCTCCACACCACCCCGGAGTACGCCCCGGAGTGGGAGGAGTCGCTGGGCTCCGACGCGCCGCGGCGCGCGTACCGCAGTGCGATGGACTACTTCGTCCGCGCGGCGACGCCCTCCCAGGCCGACCGCTACCGGCACGACATGGCGCGGCTGCACATGGGTTACCTGGCCGAGGCCGCCTGGGCCGAGACCGGGTACGTGCCGCAGGTGTGGGAGTACCTGGCGATGCGCCAGTTCAACAACTTCCGCCCCTGCCCGACCATCACCGACACCGTCGGCGGCTACGAACTCCCGGCCGACCTCCACGCCCTGCCGAAGATGCAGCGGGCCATCGCCCTCGCCGGCAACGCGGCCACCATCGTCAACGACCTCTACTCCTACACCAAGGAACTCGACAGCCCCGGTCTGCACCTGAACCTGCCGGTGGTGATCGCCAGGCGCGAGCAGCTCTCCGAGCGCGACGCGTACCTGAAGGCCGTCGAGGTCCACAACCAGCTCATGCACGCCTTCGAGGCGGCCGCGGCCGACGTCGCCGCGGACTGCCCGCTGCCCAGCGTGCTGCGCTTCCTCAGGGGCGTGGCCACCTGGGTGGACGGCAACCACGACTGGCACCGGACCAACACCTACCGCTACAGCCTGCCCGACTTCTGGTAAAGAACGGATACTTCAGTGACCACGGAAACGACCCGCCCCCTCTCCGCGACGATCCCGGCCCCGGCGACCCCGTACCAGGAGGACATCGCCCGGTACTGGAACAACGAGGCGCGGCCGGTGAACCTGCGCCTCGGTGACGTGGACGGCCTCTACCACCACCACTACGGCATCGGCGCCGTCGATCACGCCGCGCTCGGCGACCCGCAACACCGGGATTACGAGAAGAAGTTGATCGCCGAGCTGCACCGGCTGGAGTCCGCCCAGGCGGAGCTGCTCCTGGACCACCTCGGCGCCATCACGAGCGAGGACACCCTCGTGGACGCCGGCTGCGGGCGCGGCGGCTCCATGGTGATGGCCCACCGCCGCTTCGGCTGCCGGGTGCAGGGCGTCACCCTGTCCGAGACGCAGGCCGAGTTCGGCAACGGGCGCGCGCGGGACCTGCGGATCCAGGACCATGTCCGCTCCCACGTCTGCAACATGCTCGACACCCCCTTCGAGAAGGGGAGCGTCGCCGCCTCGTGGAACAACGAGTCCACGATGTACGTCGACCTGCACGACCTGTTCGCCGAGCACGCCCGCTTCCTCAAGGTGGGCGGCCGCTATGTGACGATCACCGGCTGCTGGAACCCGCGCTACGGCCAGCCGTCGAAGTGGGTCTCGCAGATCAACGCCCACTTCGAGTGCAACATCCACTCCCGGCGCGAGTACCTGCGCGCGATGGCCGACAACCGCCTCGTGCCGCAGACGATCATCGACCTGACCCCCGACACCCTGCCCTACTGGGAACTGCGGGCCACGTCCTCCCTGGTCACCGGAATCGAAGAGGCGTTCATCGAGTCGTACCGGGACGGCTCCTTCCAATACGTCCTGATCGCCGCCGACCGCGTCTGACGCCACAAGGCGGTCAGGGACGCCCCGAAGCCCCGTCCCTGACCGCACGGCCCCCTTCGTTGGTAACGCGGCGTGGTTCGCGGTGTGATGGCCCGGAGGGCGCGGCGGCCGCAGATGTGGCTGTCAGGGTGGGGCTGGGCACCGTCCCCCTGGAGGACCTGGCTGGCGGAGAGGGCAGGATTCGAACCTGCGTGGACCCCTGAGGGTCCGACCCTGAGACATGCTCACCGGTCCCCGATCAACCACTCCGGGCACCTCTCCTCGCTCCCGGCTCCCGGTTCTCCCGAGTGCCGTTCACATGAACAAGACTGACAGGGCGCCCTGATACACGGCTGACGCACCCCTGACGGGTTCGCCTCCCGTCACGGGGGAGGCGAGTGAACTCCTTGCCCTGTAGGCGGCCCCCGACCGCCTCGGCACCGGGGTCGGCAGGGCCCTGATGGAGCAGACGCTGATCGCCGTCAACGTATTGCGCAGCCGCTCTCGTCGTGAGAATCCACTTGCATGAAGGATGTGACTTACCTATATTCATGAGAGTTGATTCTCACGAAGGGCGTACCCATGACCTCTCCCGTTCCCGCCACCACCCGTACCGTCGACCTCCCCGGCGGCCTGACCGTGACCATCGAGGAGCGCGGAAGCAGCTCCGGAGGAAGGGGCTTCCTGCTGCTGCACGGCGGCGCGGGCCCCCAGACGATGGCCGGTCTGGCGAGCGCGCTGACCGAGCACGCGTACACCGTCGTCCCGACCCATCCGGGTTTCCAGGGCACGCACCGCCCCGAGTGGGTCGATTCGGCGGCCGACCTCGCCGTCGCCTACCTGGACCTGATCGACCTCCTCGGCCTGAGCGAAGTCATGGTGATCGGCACCTCGTTCGGTGGCTGGGTCGCCTCCGAGATGGCCCTGCGCGACACCAAGGCCCGCATAGGCAGCCTCACCCTGCTCAACGCGGTCGGCGTCCACCCGGTGCGGAAGGAGGACGCCGTCGTCGACGTCCGCACCCTGGCACCGGCCGAAATCGCCCAACTGTCCTTCGCCGGTCCGGCCTTCCGCCCCGACTTCTCCTCCTTCAGCGACGAGCAGCGGGCGCAGGGGGCCGCCAACCAGCGGACCCTGGCGGTCTACGGCGGCGAGGAGTTCTCGTACGACCCGAAGCTGCGCGGGCGCCTGCACCGCGTCGGCGTACCCGTCCTGGTCGTCTGGGGCGAGCAGGACGGCATCGCTTCCACCGCCTACGGCCGCGGGTACGCCGAGTCCTTCCCCGACGGCCACTTCGTCCCCGTCCCCGAGGCCGGACACTTCCCGCACATCGAGCAGTTGGGGCTCACCCTCGGCGCCATCGGCGACTTCGCGCGGACCGTGGTGAACGCTCCGGCCGCGGCCTGAACCCGGAGCGCCGCGAGCGCGGGCCGGCGGCTCAGTCGTACTCCGTGGCGGGTGTGGTCGCGTACCGGGCCATGACCCGCACGGTGGCCGCGCCCGTCAGCTCCCCGTCCCGCGCCGCCGCGTCGCGCAGGTCCCGGAAGTACTGCACGTACAGGTCGGGCGTGAAGGTGTTGACCATCACCACCGGCTCGTCGCCCGAATTGGCGAAGGTGTGCGGCACGCCCGGCGGAACCATCACCAGCGTTCCGGCGGGCGCCTCGTACTCGTCGTGGCCGACGGTGAACCGGGCCGTGCCGGAGACCACGTAGAAGCCCTCGTCGTGTTCCGCGTGACGGTGCTGGGGCGGGCCGGCGCTGTGCGGGGCGAGGGTGATCTCCCCGATGCCGAGGCGGTGCGCGGTGGTGCCGCCGTCCTCCAGGATCCGCATCCTCGCCGGTCCCAACTCGATCACCTCGCCGCCGTCAGGGGGGACGATCGCGACGCTGTTCATGGTCGGACTCCTCTGTGAGAGTTGGCTCGCATGAAAATAGGGCGGTCGCATCGTATGATGCAAGTCTTCCTCGCGGGAAGACCGCAGGTAAAGACGCCTCCCGTCGCGGACCGAAAGGTGGATCCATGTCCTCGTCCACGTCGCCGGCCTCCGGCATGACCGGCCGCGCGAACCAGAAGCTGCGGACGCGCCGGGCGATCGTGCAGGCCGCGGCCGAACTGAGCCGTACGGGGCGCGAGGTGACCATGGCCGACATCGCGGCGGCGGCCCTGGTCTCCGAGGCCACGGCCTACCGCTACTTCCCCGATCTCGTCAGCCTCCTCCAGGAGGCCATCGCCGGCCAGCTCCCCGAGCCGGGCGAGGCGCTCGCCGGGGTCGAGCACTCCACCGATCCGGTGGCGCGCGTCGCCGCCGCGACCGAGTTCCTGCTGCGCCATGTGCTGGCCCGGCAGGGCGTGGTCCGCGCCATGATCGCCGGAACCATCGCCCGGCCCGACCGGTCCGCCCGTCCCGGCCTGCGCTTCGGGCTGATCGACCACGCGCTGGCGCCGGCGGCCGCCGGGATGGACCCCGCCGCGCTGGAGCAACTCAAGCGGGGCCTCGCCGTGGTGGTCAGCGCCGAGGCACTCTTCAACCTCACCGATCTGTACGGCCTGGACCCGCAGGACGCCATCGCCGGCGTCGTGGCGACCGCGACGTCCCTCACCCGCGCCGCCCTCCACCCGGACCCGAAGCCGTAGGGCCCCGACGCCCCGGAGGCCGGCGAGGACCGCCGCATGGCATGGCGCCGACGCTCGCGGTCCCCGGCCTGATCCAGACGAAAGACCCTAGGCTCGGTTCGCCGCCTGTTTGACCGTCCGGATCACCGGCGCGGTCTCCAGGTGAGCGATGGCCGGCAGCGCGGCGACCTGTGTGGTCAGGTACCGGTACAGCTGCCGCTGGTCCGCGCACACCACGCTGGCGTACAGGTTGGTCGGGCCGGTCGTGGCCGCCGCGAAGGCGACCTCCGGATGGGCGGCCAGCGCCTGACCGGCCTCCTCCAGGTGCGCCGGGGCGACGGAGAGCCAGAGCAGGGTCCGGGCGGTCCCGCCGAACATGCGCCAGTCGACGTCGATATCCAGGTAGAGCACGCCGTACTCGCGCAGCTCCGTCATCCGGCGCCGTACCGTCGTCGGCGACCAGCCGGTCGCCGCGGCCAACTGCTCGTACCCCGCCCGGCCGTCGGTGGCGAGCAGTGCGAGGAGCTTGCGGTCGCCCTCGTCGAGCCGCACCGGCCCCTCCCGGTGCCGCAGCGGAGGCGGGCGCAGCCGCTCGACCGCCCCCTCGTCCAGCAGGCCGAGCTTGCCGACCAGGTTGTCCGGGCCGCCGTAGAAGGCGTGCAGCACGGAGTGCGCGGTCACGCCCTCCACGCGCGGGGTGCGGGGGAGCTTGGCCAGCAGCAGCGCCTCGCTGTCCGCCTCGCTCTCGGTCCTGACCACACAAGTGATCTCCGTGCCACCGGAGTTGAGGCTCACCCAGGAGGTGTCGGGGCGCCTGGCCAACGCCTCGGCGACCGGCAGCGACGCGGCGGGCGCACAGCGCACCCGCAGGAACCACAGGACTGCCCCCAGCGCGGAGGCGTCGATCCCGCCGAGCACCCGCAGCGCCCCGGCCGACCGCAACCGGGCGTAGCGCCGGGCGACGGTGCGATCCGACACGCCGAGAACCTCGGCGATGGCGCTGAACGGGGCACGACCGTCGATCTGGAGGGCGTGCACGAGCCGCCGGTCCAGCTCGTCGTAGTCGGATTCCACCGGATGAACGCTAGGCGGTGTCACATACCGGCGCAATGAAGCCGGTTGCTGGGCTGGGCCGCCCGGTCGGCGGAGCGTTGCCCGTGTCCCGACCGACACAGCCACAGGAGAGTCCATGGACACCGATGTCCTCATCGTCGGCGCCGGCCCGACCGGAATGACACTGGCCGCCGAACTGCTGCTGGCGGGCGTGCCGACCGTGCTGGTCGACAAACTGCCGCGGCGCAGCGATCTGTCCAAGGCGGGCGGCGTGCAGTCCCGCACACTGGAGGCGCTGGACCAGCGGGGGCTCCTGGAACCGTTGCTGGCCACCGGGGAACACCCCGTCACCACCGGCCACTTCGCGGGCATCCCCCTCCCGCACGACACCGGCCGGCACCGCCTGCCCTGGCGTTCGGTGCCGCAGGTGGTGATCGAGGGATTCTTCGAACAGCACCTCGCCGCGCACGGCCGCCACGCCCGCAGGGGCCATGAACTGGTCGGCCTCACCCAGGACGACGACGGAGTCACCGCCGCCTTCGCGGACGGGGCCACCCTCCGCAGCCGCTACCTCGTCGCCGCCGACGGCGCCCACAGCGCCGTACGGTCCCTGCTGGGCGTCGAATTCCCCGGCGTGGCGAGTACGTTGACGATCGTCGCCGCCGATGTGCGGCTGGACGGCGCCGATCCGGACGCGTCGCACACCTGGCACGAGGACGGGCCATGGGCGGCGCTGTTCCCGCTCGGCACCGATCCGCAGGGCAGGCCCCTGCGGCGGCTGGTCCTCGGCGGCCCTGACCGGTCGCTGCCGAGGGAGACCCCGGTCACCGAGGACGAGATCCGCGACGGCCTGAACACCGTGTTCGGAACGCGGGTGCGCCTCCTCGAAGTGCGCTACGCCCGCCGTATCACCAACGCCTCACGGCAGATCGAGCGGTACCGGCACGGGCGGGTGTTCCTGGCGGGCGATGCCGCCCACGTGCACCTTCCGCTCGGCGCGCAGGGCATGAACACCGGAATACAGGACGCCTTCAACCTCGGCTGGAAGCTCGGCGCCGCCCTGCACGGCTGGGCACCGGAGCACCTGCTCGACACGTACCACGCGGAACGGCATCCGGCCGGGGCCGCCGTACTGCGCAACGTCCGGGCGCAGAGCCTGCTGATGGACTGGGCCGGCACCCGCGATCCGGATGTGCTGGCCGCCCGTGAGATCTTCACGGACCTGGCCCGACTGCCGGACGTGCAACGGTATCTCGGCGACCTGATGTCCGGGATGGCCCTCCGCTACCCGATGCCGGGCACCGAAGCCCATCCGCTCGTCGGCCGCCCCGCACCGGACCTGGACCTCGGTCCGGCCCGCGTGCACGAACTGCTGCGGTCCGGGCGCGGCGTCCTGCTCGACCCGGCCGACGCGCTCGGCGGGATCGCCGCGCCCTGGTCGGACCGGGTGGACCGGGCGGGCCGGGGCGCCCCCACCGAGCCGATGCTCATCCGGCCGGACGGCTATGTGTGCTGGGCCGGCACCACCGGTCTGGAACCGGCGCTCATCCACTGGTTCGGCGGGCCGCGCCGAGCGGAGGCACGGTAGCGCTCAGCCCTTCACCGGCAGCGGTCACCGCGCCACCGACGGCCGGTCGGCACGGCTTCTGAAGCGCCCGCCGCGCGACCGGGCGGCACGGCTTCTAAAGCGCCCGCCGTGCGAACGGGCGGCGGGCCGCCCGGACCGCCGCACCGAGGGCGAAACCGTAGACGGCGACCAGCCCGTGGCCGTTGTCCTGGGCGAGCCACATCGCCAGGCCCAGCACCGGGACGCCGACCGCAAGGGCGCGCTCCTTGGGGAGGCGGGCGCGGGTGAGCAGGGCCAGGGCGAGGGTGGCGCCCAGGAAGTAGGTGGCGCCGGAGCTGCCCGCGAAGTTCCGGGGGTCGGTGCTGGGGCCGTCGCCGAAGCCCAGCAGGGTGTCGATCCGGCCCGGCAGCACGATGCCGGCGAAGAAGAAGCCGAGCGTCAGCGGGCCGCCCCAGTACCACTCGGCGAGCGCGGCGACGACGGCGAGCGTGACGAGGTTCCACAGGGCGCCGAAGAAGCCGCCGTTCTGCATGAACACCGACGTGAACTCGCGCCACCAGCCGGACTTGGCGGGGTCCGCGTCCAGCGCGCCCATGGCACCGGACCAGGCCAGCTGGAGCAGGACGCCGCCGACGGCGAGCGCGGTCAGGGCGATCGCCGCCCACGGAACCGGCCGCCCGCGCAGGGTGTCCCGGCCGACCACGCCGAGACCGCAGTTCACCATCATGACCATCAGCGCGGCCGTGGTCACGTTGAAGACGATCGCCTCCATGCCGGACTTCCCCCCGAGAACCAGCGCTTTCCAACGCTGTTCGAAAATGCGATGGCGTGAAGCTAGCACAGTTTTCGAACGGTGTTGGAAGGTGTTGTACGGTGAGCCCGTGAAGCTCACCAGGGAGCGCATCGTCGACGCGGGCATGGCTGTCTTCGCCGAGGCCGGCTATCAGAACCTGTCCATGCGTCAGGTCGCCGAGCGCCTCGACGCCCACGCGGGCAGCCTCTACTACCACGTACGCGGCAAAGAGGAACTCCTCGCCCTGATGGCCGACCGGATCTGCCGCCGGGCCTACGACGCGGGCACCGACGCCCTGGCCGCGCTGCCGCCCACCGCCACCTGGCGGGACCGCGTCGAGGCCCAGGCCACCGCGCTGCGCTCGGAGATCAAGCAGCACCCCGGCGGCGCCCAGCTCCTCGCCGAGAGCCCCGGCAGGCTCAGCACCGGCGCGTTCTCCCTGATGGAGCGCCTGCTGCGCACCCTGCTCGACGGCGAGGTGCCCGCCGCGCACTGCGGTATCGCCGCCGACACCCTGCTCAGCCATGTCACCGGCTTCGTGCTCCAGGAGCAGAACCAGCCGACCGCCCCGCCGACCCTCACCGCCGATCTCCACGCCGACCTGCGCGAGCGATTCCCCCTTGTCATGGGCGACGTGATCCCCCGGTTGAGCCCCGGCGAGAAGTTCACCCGCAGCATCCGCCTGCTCTGCGCGGGCTTCGCGGCGCTCGACTAGGGCCTTTCTTCCGGATCAGGTCGGCTCGGGTTGGCGGTGCCTTACGGCCCGAGCCGAGCGGGGGCTGGTGCGTGCAGATGCAAGGCGGAGGAGGGAGTCGACGCGGAGCGTCGACGACCGACGACAACGCCGCAGATGTGCGTGCCAGGCCCCGCGACCCCGGCAAGATCCGGAAGAAAGGCCCTAGCGTCGGCGGGCCGGAGTTTCGATCCGGCGGGCCGACTGCGGCGGCGCGAGGGGGCGGCGGCGATCCGTAGGCTGGACACGTGGATGACCCGATGCCGCCCCTGCGTTGGCGGCCCTCCGCGTGCAGGGGTGCGCGGGTGGTGTGCATGGTTCGCCAAATGCGCCCCCGATGCGCCAGGTTGGCCGAAACCCTGCGCATCGGGTCGGAATCTCTGGCTCCGCTGTCCGGTGCTGCGCGTGGTGCGGCTGGGGCGTGAGGGGCACTGTGGTGTGTTGGGCATGTGCTGGATGCGTGTCCGGCGTGTGCCCGAGGCGTGTCGGACATGTGTGCGGGCGCTTCTCGGGGTGCTGTCCGAGGGAGGTCGACTGACGCGTCATCACCCCAGGTCAGGGATTGGTTCGGGCGGTGGTCGGCATGCGGCCCGCGGCGCCGGGCCGAGGAGGTGCGGCGGGATGCGGTGCTCCGGACCAGGCTTCGGCGGAGATTTTTTCGCCGAGCCGGTTTGCGGGTGGGGCGCCGGGGCACACGCCGGGGCGACGATCCGGCCGCGCATTCGTGTGCATGCGGAGGCTCGTCGCAACGGCTCCATGGTGACGCAAAAAGACCGCCGGGATACTCTCCGTTCAACTTCAGGGGGTTGCTTACGTGTGACTCACCGTGAAGACTGTGGCCGAGATCCATCGAAACGAAGGCGCGACGGGGTGCGAATCATGCCAATCGCGGGGCGGCAGGCCCCGCGGTTGCGTATTCTCACACCGCGTTCCAAGCAGTCGGGGCCCTCGGTCCCGTTGTCCGTATACGAGCCGGGAGGGTCCCGCGCCATCGCCGCGCGGGAGGTTTCATCAAGGGGGATGGGCTATGTCGGGATGGTGCGCCGTACGGCCGGGCTCGCCGCGGGGCCGTGGGCGGCCGCGCAGTCGCCGCGTCCTGCACCGCATGTGTTGACGCCTACCGGTTCATCCCGGCAGCGGACCGACGGCGTCTGACCGTCCCGCCGCTCCCCAGCGCAACCTCACAGCACGTCCTCAGCACGCCACGCGGGCCACGCGCCGCGCCCCGTCCGAGCGGTCGCGCAGCGCTGCCCGGACCTTCCGCGGCCGGCCCGTGCCGGTTCCCGCCACCCCCCCGTGTGTGTGACTCCTCTGTGCCCGCACGCGCTAGCAAGGAGACAAGGTGATCAGCAGCCAACCGACGGACGGCCGGCTCCTCCTGGAGGAGTTAACCGACCGCTGGCAGGGTTTGCACGAGGCCGGTCCGGTACGGCACGACGCGGCGCAGGGCGTCTGGCAGGTCCTCGACCACGAGAACGTCGCCGCCGTGCTCGCCGACCCCGCGACGTACTCCTCGGACCTCTCCGCTCTCAGTCCCACCCAGCCCGACTTCGAGACCTTCACCCAGGGCAACTTCGTCGGCATGGACCCCCCGGAGCACCGCAAGCTCCGCACCCTGGTCAGCCAGGCGTTCACCCCGCGGGTCGTACAGGGGCTCGAACCCCGCATCGAGGCCGTCTGCGCCCGGCTGCTGGACGCGGTCGCCGACCGCGACCGGTTCGACCTGGTCGACGCCTTGGCCTACCCGCTGCCGATCATCGTGATCGCCGAACTGCTCGGCATCCCCGCCGAGGAGCACCGGCTTTTCCAGGAGTGGGCGAGCGTCCTGTTCGGCGGCGACCAACTCGGCGAGGCGCCGGACATGGCCGATCTGGAACGGGCGCTGGAAGCCATCGCCCCCACCGTGCGCGAGATGAACAGCTACATGCTGGACTTCATACGCACCCGCCGCGCCGCCCCCGGCGACGACCTGACCAGCAGACTCATCGCCGCCGAGGTGGACGGCGCCCGCCTGCGCGACCAGGAGATGGTCGGCTTCGTGGCGCTGCTGCTGGTCGCCGGGCACATCACCACCACCGCGCTGCTCGGCAACGCCGTGGTCACCTTCGACCGGCGCCCCGAGGCCGGCGCGGCGCTGCGCGCCGACCCGGCCCGCATCCCCACCGCCGTCGAAGAGGTGCTGCGCTGGCTGCCTCCCTTCCCCGAACTGGGCCGCCGGGTGACCAGGCCCGTCGTCCTCGGCGGTCACGAGATCCCGGCCGACACCCTCCTGATGGCACATCTGGGCGCCGCCAACCGGGACCCGGCCCGCTTCGAGGCGCCCGGCGTCTTCGACGTGACCCGCTCGCCCAACCCCCATCTGACCTTCGGGCACGGCATCCACTTCTGCTTCGGCGCGCCACTGGCCCGGCTGGAGGCACGCATCGCCCTGCGTATGCTGCATGAACGATTCCGCACCCTGGTGATCCCGTCCTACGAGGACGTCGTCTACCAGAACTCCGCCGTGATCGTCGGCGTACGGCAACTGCCCGTCGAGGTCGGCAGAGCGTAAGCCCGGCACACGAAGCCGCCCCGGCCGGCCCGCACCGCTCGCGTCCGGCCGGACCCGAACACCCGCACATGAGACCCATCCAACGGGAGTCCCCTTCTCATGCCGTACACCATCTCCGCCGCTCCGCCCGCGTCCCGGACACCCTCGCTGTTACGCCGGGAGCTGCTCGACCGGCTCGACGCGCTCGCCCGGACCCACCGGGTGCCCGGCGCCCAACTGGTCCTCGACACCGGCACGGACGTCATCGCCGTGCACACCGGCACGGCAGACGTCTCCACCGGCGCCCCGGTCACCCCGGAGACGGCGGTTCCGCTGGGCTCGCTCACCAAGCCCTTCACCGCGGCCCTCGTCATGCTCCTGGCCGACGACGGCGACGTGGAACTCGACGAGCCCGCCGCCGGGCACCTGCCCGAGCTGGCCGCCGTCCCCGAAGTGACCATCCGTCAACTCCTCAGCCACACGGCCGGATTGCCCACCGGGCCGGACTCCGACACCGCCGCGGCCACGACCCCCGCCCGCTACCTCGCCTCGGTGTGCACCGCCCATGACCTGGTCTTCCCGCCGGGCACCGACTTCTCCTACTCCAACGCCGGTTACGTCGCCGCCGGACGGCTGGTGGAGACCGTCACGGGCATGCCATGGGCCGAGGCGGTCCGGGCGCTGCTGCTCGAACCGCTCGGTGTCGTACCGGCGTTCACCGGGGACGCCGCGCCCGCCCGTCCCGTGGCAGCGGGACACGCGGTCAACACCGCCACCGGCCAGGCGCTGGCGACCCGGCAGAACCTGGCGCCACTGGAGGCGCCGGCCGGCGCACTGCTCGCGAGCGCCCGCGACCTGGCCGCCTTCGGCAACGCGCTGACCGGCCGCTCCGACCTGCTGCCGCCCGCCGTCGCCAAGGACATGCGCCGCCCCGAGCCCGCCGCCCGGCCCGGCACCCTGGCCGACGGCTGGAGCCCCGGACTCGCCCTGTACCAGCAGGACGACCGCACCTGGTACGGCCACGACGGCAACGCCCAGGGCACGTCCTGCCATCTGCGCACCGACCCGGAGAGCGGCGTGGTGATCGCCTTCACCGGCAACGCCGGCGGCGCGACCGCGCTGTGGCGCGACCTCGCCGGGGAAATCGCCCGGCTGACCGGCATCCGGGTGCCCGCCGGAGGACACCCCGTGGCCGGGGAGCGCCGCGTCGCCCTGCCCGACTGCGCGGGCACGTACCGCAACGGCGGGACGACCTACCGCGTCACCGCCGCTCCGGACGGCGAGCCGGCCCTGTCCGTGGACGGCGACCTGGCGCTCCCGCTGGTCTGCTACGCCGATCTGTCGTGCGACCTGCGCGATCCGGCCACCGGCGCCTTGGAGCCCGGCGGCCGGTTCCACCGCGATCCGGCCACCGGGAAGATCGACCGAATACAGATATCCGGCCGCACGGCACGCCGCACCGACGACGGCTGAGCGCGCGGGACCACCGGCGCCGGCTCGACCGCTCGGCTCCCGCCCGGACCCCGGTCATGAACCGGGCACGGTCCGGGCCCGGTTCCGGGGCCGCTGTCCGATGCGGGCTCCGGAGCTGGTCACGGCTCCGGTTCCGGCCGGGGCACGACTTCCGGCCGGGGCACGGCGGACGTCCGGGGCCGGGCCCCCGCGCTCGCCCCGGAGTCCGGTCCCGTGCCGCCGGGATGCCCGTTCCCGGTAGGCGGCCCGCCCCGCGTACCCGGACCCGGCCCGGACACCGCCGTACCGTCTCGCGCATCCGAGCGTCACCCCGGTGCCGGTCGCCCGCGTCCGCTCCCGGCAGCCCCGTTCGTCCAGCACCGCCGCCCACTCCCGCTGTGCCCCGTCCCGGCGCGCCGCCCCCGCGGTGGGACCGGGTCGCCCTCGTGGCCCGCGCCGCATCGTCCCGCTCTCCAAAGGACTACACCCATGACGGACCCGCACGACAAGCCCGCACCGGCGTCCTCCCTGCCGTACTCCGGACCCGCCGGCACCGCGGAGAGCGGCACGCCCGCGGAGCGTCCGAGCCTCGGCTCGCTGTTCGCCGCATGGGTGGCCCGCACCCCGGACGCCCCGGCCCTCACGGACGGCCGGCGGACCTGGACCTACCGCCAACTCGCCGAGCGCGCGGACCGGTTGGCCGGACACCTGATACGCCGGGGCGCCGGGCCGGAGCGGGTGGTCGCCCTTGTCCTGCCGCGCTCCATGGAACTGATCGCCGCCGAACTGGCCGTCTCCCGCGCCGGTGCCGCCTTCCTGCCCGTGGACCCCGCCTACCCCGCCGAGCGCCGGACCCTGATGCTCACCGACGCCGCGCCGGCCGTCATCCTCGACGACGCGGGCCGGGTGGGCGAGATACTCGACGGCCGTGACGGTGTGGAGTGCGCGGGGGAGAGACAAGGGGAGCCGGGCGCCGGGGGCGACAACGCGGCGTACGTCATCTACACCTCCGGTTCCACCGGCACCCCCAAGGGCGTGACGGTCACCCACCGCGGCATCGGCGGCTTCGTCGCGGCCGCGGCCGAGCGGTACGCCGTGGGTCCCGGCGACCGTGTGCTCCAGTTCTCCTCGCCGAGCTTCGACGCCTCGGTCCTGGAGCTGTTCATCTCGGTGCTGTGCGGCGCCACCCTCGTCGTACCGCCGCACGGCCCCTGGCTCGGCGACGAACTCGCCGGCGTCCTGGACGAGCACCGCATCACCCACGCCCTGATCCCGCCGGCCGCGCTCGCCACCCTGCCCGGCCCCGCGACCGGTGCCGGACGCCATCTGCGCACGCTGATCGTGGGCGCCGAAGCCTGCCCCGCCGGGCTCGTGGACACCTGGGCACCCGGCCGCCGGATGATCAACTCCTATGGTCCGACCGAGGCCACCATCGTCGCCACCTGGACCGGGCCGCTCACCGCGGGCCGGGGCACCCCGGCGATCGGCGGCGCCCTGCCGCACACCCGCGCGTATGTGCTCGACGCCGCGATGCGGCCCGTACCGCCCGGCACCGACGGCGAGTTGTTCGTGGGCGGCGACGCGGTGGCCCGCGGCTATCTCGGCCGGCCGGGCCTGACCGCCGCCCGCTTCGTCCCGGACCCCTTCGGACCGGCCGGGGCCCGCCTCTACCGCACCGGCGACCGGGCGCGCCGGACCCCCGACGGGGAGCTGGAGTTCCTGGGCCGCCTCGACCGGCAGGTGAAGATCCGCGGCTTCAGGATCGAGCCGGGCGAGATCGAGGCCGCCCTGCGCCGGGCCGGCGCCGGTGCCGTCGGTGAGGCCGTGGTCGTCGTACGCGAGGACGAGCCGGGCCACCAGCGCCTCGTCGGCTACGTCACCCCGGCCGCCCCGGCCCCGACCGCCGGCCTGGACCCCGCCGCAGCCCCTGATCCGGCCGCCCCCGCACCCCACCCCGCGCGCCCCCTCGACCCCGCCGCCCTCCGGGCCGCCGTCGCCGCGTTGTTGCCCGCGCACATGGTCCCGGCCGCGGTCGTGGTGCTGGAGCGGATGCCGCTCACCCCGCAGAACAAGATCGACCGGCGGGCGCTGCCCGCGCCCGAGCGGACGGCCATGGACGGTCACGTGGCGCCGCGCACGCGGGAGGAACGGGCCCTCGCGGCGATCTGGGCCGAGGTCCTGGGCGTGACCGGGGTCGGCGTGACGGACGACTTCTTCGACCTGGGCGGCGAGTCCATCCTCGCCGCCCGCGCCCTGTCCCGGATCCGCGAGGAACTGGGCGTCCGGCTGACCGTGCGGGACGTCTTCTCCGCGCGGACGATCGCCGCGCTCGCCCCGCTCCTCGCCGACCCCTCGGCCGCCGCGCCCCCCGAGCCGATCCCCCCGGCCCCCCGCGAGGACGCGCTGCCGCTGTCCAGCGCACAGCGGCGGCTGTGGTACCTGGACGACCTCAGCGAGGGCGGCACCGAGTACAACACCGGTGTGTCGCTGCGGCTGCGCGGCGCCCTGGACGCGGACGCGCTGCGCCGGTCCCTGCACCGCCTCGCGGCCCGGCACGCCGCCCTGCGCACCACGTTCGCCACGGCACAGGACGGGCAGGGCGTCCAGCGGATCGCAGCCGAGCCGGACCTGCCCCTGCGCACCGCCGACGTCCGCGCCCTGCCCGCGGCGCGCCGCGCCGAAGCCGCCGAGGACCTGCTCACCGAGGAGTTGCGCAGGCCCTACGACCTGGCGGCCGGGCCACTCACCCGCGCCCTGCTGGTGCGGATCGCCGACGAGGACCACCTGCTGCTCGTCGCCCAGCACCACATCGTCACCGACGGCTGGTCGGTGGGCATCCTCACCCGCGAACTCGCCGCCCTCTACCACGCCGAGACCACCGGCGAGCCGGACGGCCTGCCCCGACCCGGCGTGCAGTACCCGGACTTCGCGCTGTGGGAACGCCGGCAGCAGACCTCCGGCGCGGACGCCGCCGACCTCGCCTACTGGAAGCGGCACCTGGCCGGACTCCAGCACCTGGAGCTGCCCACCGACCGGCCGCGCCCCGCGGTGCGCACCACCGCCGGAGCCGCCCACCGGCACCCGCTGCCCGCCGAACTGGTCGCCCGGCTGCGCCGGTTGGCAACCGGACGCGGCACCACGGTGTTCACCCTGTTCGCGGGCGCCGCCGCGCTGCTGTTCGCCCGCTACTCCGGCCAGCGGGACATCGCCTTCGGCACCGTCACCACCGGACGCGGCCGGCGCGACCTGGAGGAGGTGCCGGGCTTCTTCGCCAACACCGTGGTGCTGCGCGGCGAGGTGGACGAACGGGCCACCGTGGACCGGTTCGTGGAGACCATGCGGACGACGGTGCTGGACGCCTTCGCCCACGACGGGGTGCCGTTCGACCGGGTCGTGGAGGAGCTGGCCCCGCCCCGCGACCCCAGCCGCACCCCGCTGGTGCAGGCGCTCGTCGTACAGCAGACCGCCCTGCCCGTCCCCCCGCGCTCCGGCGCGCTGCGTCTCGCGGAACATCCGCTGCCCCGCCCGGCCGCCCGCTTCGACCTGGTCCTGGAGTTCACGCCCGAGGCGGACGGCGGCTGCCTGCTGACCGCCGAGTTCAACACGGACCTGTTCGAGGCGGCGACCGTGGCCCGCCTGACGGCCCATCTGCACCGCCTGCTGGAGGGCATGGCCGACGGACCCGGCCGCCCGCTGGCCGAGCTGCCCATGCTCTCGGCCGACGAGCAGCGCACCCTGGTGGAGACCGGGAACCCGCCCGCCCGCCGGTCCCGCGGCACCGCGCACGGCACGCTGCCCGAGCTGTTCCACGCGCAGGCGGCCCGCACCCCGGACCGTACCGCCGTCGTGTGCGGGCCCGCCCGGCTCGACTACGCCGAGGTCGCCCGGCGCGCCAACCGGCTGGCCCGGCTGCTCATCGCGCGCGGCGCGGGACCCGAGACCCTGGTCGCGCTCTGCCTGCCGCGCACCGCCGACCTCGTCCCCGCGCTGTGGGCCGTGCTCACCGCGGGCGCCGGCTACCTGCCCGTCGACCCCGGCTACCCGGCCGAGCGGGTCCGGCTGATGCTCGGCGACGCACGGCCCGCCCTCGTCGTCGCCACCCGCGAGACCGCAGCCGCCCTGCCCGGCGACTGCGCTCCGCTGCTGCTGGACGAGTGCGACGAGGCGGGACAGGCCGCCACGGAGGTGACCGACGCCGACCGGCACGCGCCGCTGCTGCCGGACCATCCCGCGTACGTCATCTACACCTCGGGTTCCACCGGCCGGCCCAAGGGCGTGGTGGTGCCCCACCGCAGTGTCGCGGCGCTGGCCGCGTGGGCGGGCGAGCGGTTCGCGGACGCCGGACTGAGCCATGTGATCGCCTCCACCTCCCTCAACTTCGACGTGTCGGTGTTCGAGCTGCTGTGCCCGCTCACGGCCGGCGGCACGGTCGAGGTGGTCGCCGATCTGCCGGCTCTCGCCGACGGCTCCGGGCCCCGGCGCGCCGGGCTGCTCAGCGGGGTGCCCTCCGTCGTCTCCCGGCTGCTCGCGGGCGGCAGCGCGCCGCTGACCGCGGACACCGTCGTGCTGGCCGGCGAGGCCCTGCCCGCGCAGACCCTGCACGAGCTGCGCGCCACCATGCCCGCGGCGCGCCTCGCCAACATCTACGGCCCCACCGAGGCCACCGTGTACGCCACCGCCTGGTTCGCCGGTGACCGGCTGCCGGAGCAGGCCCCGCCCATCGGCGATCCGGTCGCGCTCACCCGCGCCTACGTCCTGGACGGCCGCCTGCGGCCCCAGCCGCCCGGCGTCACCGGCGAGCTGTATCTGGGCGGCTGCGGCCTGGCCCGCGGCTATCTGCGCCGTCCCGGTCTGACCGCCGCCCGGTTCGTCGCCGACCCGTTCAGCGCGCCGGGGGAGCGGATGTACCGCACCGGGGACCTGGTGCGCCGCGGCGCCGACGGCCGGCTGGAGTACGTGGGCCGGCTCGACCAGCAGGTCAAGGTGCGCGGCTTCCGCATCGAACTGGGCGAGGTGGAGGAGGCGCTGCGCGGCTGCGCGGGCGTGGCCGAGGCCGCCGCCACCGCCGTCACCGGCGACGGCGAGGGCCACCGGCGCCTGGTCGGCTATGCCGTCCCGGCCGCCGGCGAGCGGGTGGAGCCGGAGGCCGTACGCCGCGAACTCGGCCGGACCCTGCCCGACTACATGGTCCCCTCGACGGTCGTCGTACTGGAGAGCCTGCCGCTCGGCCCGAACGGCAAGGTGGACCGCGGCCGGCTGCCCGATCCGGGCCCCGCCGTGCGCACCGTACGGCATGTCGCGCCCCGCACACCCACCGAGCGCGCGCTCGCCGCGATCTGGGCCGAGGTGCTGCGCGTCGAACGCATCGGCGTCGACGACAACTTCTTCGAACTCGGCGGCGACTCGATCCTCAGCATCCAGGTCGTGGCCCGCGCCCGGCAGGACGGGCTGGCCCTGACCTCGCGGGACGTCTACCGGCACCAGACGGTCGCCGCCCTGGCCCGCTGCGCGGACGCCGCGGGCGGGCTGCGCGCGAGCGCTCCGGCAGCAGAGGCGGCCACCGGCACGGCCCCGCTGACCCCGATCCAGCACTGGCTGTTCGGCGCCCCCGTGCACGACGCCGGGCACTTCTCCCAGGCGCTGTCCGTCCAGGTGCCCGACGACCTGGACCCGGCCGCGCTGGAGGACGCGCTGAACGACCTCGCCGCCCACCACGACGCCCTGCGTTCCCGGTTCGCCGCCACCGGCGAACCGGGCGGCGAGGTCCTGTGGTTCATCGACGCGCACACGCCCCGCGTCCGGCTGGCCCGGCACACCGGACCGGACACGGACACCCCCCACTTCGGCCCCTTCGACCTGGCCCGCGGACCACTGCTGCGCGCCGTGCTGCACGACACCGCGTCCGGCCGGCCCCGGCTGCTGCACCTCGCCGTCCACCACCTGGTGGTCGACGGCGTGTCCTGGCGGGTGCTGCTGGAAGACCTCGACCGCGCCTACCGGGCCCGCCGCACCGGCGCCGACGGCGCCGCGGCGCTGCCCGCGAAGTCCTCCCCGCTGCGCCAGTGGGCCCGCCGGCTGGCCGCCCACGCGGCGGACGGCGGCTTCGAGGACGAGCGGGAGTACTGGGCCCGCGCCGTCCCGGACACCGGATTGCTGCTGCCGGACAGGCCGGAGCAGGGCGCCAACACCTACGCCTCGCAGCGCGCGGTCACCGTACGGCTGGACCCCGAGGACACCTCGGTCCTGCTGCACACCCTGCCCGACACCTACCGCACCCAGGTCAACGACGTCCTGCTCAGCGCCCTCGGCCGCGCCCTGTGCGCCTGGAGCGGCCGGGACCGGGTGGTGGTCGACGTCGAGGGACACGGCCGCGAGGAACTCTTCCCCGAGCTGGACATCAGCCGCACGGTCGGCTGGTTCACCACCCGCCATCCCGTCGCGCTCACCGTCCCCGACGACGACTGGGACGCGATACTGAAGCGGGTCAAGGAGCACCTGCGCGCGATACCCCGGCACGGCCTCGGCCACGACGCGCTGCGCCACCTGGCCGGACCCGGCGGGGACTTCGCCACCCCGGACGCGCAGATCAGCTTCAACTACCTGGGCCGGATGGGGCTGCCGATCGAACCCGGCGGGCTGTACGGGGGCACCGCCCGGCCGCTGGAACTGGACGCCGACCCGGCGGCGGAGCGCCCGCACGCCCTGGAGGTCGTCGGCCAACTCGTCGATGACCAGCTGGAGTTCACCTGGTTCTACTCGGAGCGGCTGCACGACGAGGACACCATCGGGGCGCTGGCCGGACGCTTCGCCGACGCGCTCGCGGACCTGGCCCGGTTCGCCGCGGGGCCCGGAGCCGCCGGGCGCACCCCGTCCGACTTCCCGCTGGTCCGGCTCGACCAGGACGCCGTGGACCGGGTCACCGGCCCGGACCCGGCGGCCGTCGCGGACGTCCTGCCGCTCACCCCCACCCAGGCGGGCATGCTGTTCCACGGACTGTCCCAGGACGGCCGCGGCGTCTACTTCCAGCAGCTCACCTTCGTCCTCGACGGCGTGCCCGACCCCGGCGCCCTCGCCGCCGCCTGGCAGCGGGTCACCGACCGCGCCGAGGTGCTGCGCGGCCGGGTCGTCTGGCAGGACGTGCCCGAGCCGCTGCTCGTGGTGGAGCGGCACGCGGCCCTGCCCGTCACCCACCTCGACTGGCGGGACCTGACGCAGCGGGAGCGGCGCGCCCGCCTCGACGACGTCCTGGCCCGCGACCGCGCCGAGGGCATCGACCTCGGCCGGGCCCCGCTCCAGCGCCTGCTCCTCGCCCGCGTCTCCGACACCGCCGTGCGCGTGGTGTGGTCCTTCCACCACCTGCTCCTCGACGGCTGGAGCCTGTTCCAGGTCCTCTCCGACGTCTTCGCCCTGCACAGCGGCGACGGCCACGGCGCCCTCCCGGACCGGCCGCCGTACCGGGACTACCTCGGCTGGCTGCGCGACCGCGACACCGAGGCCGCCGAACGGCACTGGCGGCAGCGGCTGGCCGGCCTGACCGAGGCCACCGCGCTGCCGTACGACCGCGAGCCGCGCGAGAGCCACCGCGCCGAGTCCACCCACGCCGTGCGGGTCACCCTGCCCGAGACCGCCAGCGGGGCCCTCAAGGAACTGGCGCGGACCTCCGGACTGACCCTCAACACCCTGGTGCAGGGCGCCTGGGCGCTGCTGCTGGCCCGGCAGTCCGGCCGGGACGAGGTGGTGTTCGGCACCACCGTGTCCGGCCGGCCGCCCGAGCTGCCCGGCGCCGACGCCATGACCGGCCTGTTCATCACCACCCTGCCGACCCGGACCGCCGTCCCCGGCCACGGCACCCTGCTCGACTGGCTGCGCGCCCTCCAGCACGACCAGAGCGAGGACCGGCGCTTCGACCACCTGCCGCTCACCCGGCTGCGCGCCCACACCGAACTGCCGGAACGCGTCGGGCTGTTCGACAGCATCGTGGTCTTCGAGAACTACCCGGTGGACGACGACCTCGCCGCCGCCCACGGACTGCGCCTGAGCGGTCTGGAGGGCATCGAGACCACCAACTACCCACTGAGCCTGACCGCTTACCCCGGAGACGAGCTGACCCTGCGCCTGGGCTACGACCCCGACCTGTTCGACGCGGGGACCGCCGAGCGGCTGGTGGAGTACCTGGGCGTGCTGCTCGCCGCGATGCCCGACGGCACCCGGCGCCCGCCCGCCCGGCTCCCGCTGCTCACCCCCGAGCGCCGCGCACAGGTGCTGCGCGCCTGGAACGACACCGCCACCGGCCGGACCGCCGCCGCCACCACCGCCGGCCTCTTCGCCGCGCAGGCGCGCCGCACCCCCGACGCGGTCGCCCTGGAAGCCGGCGACGAGCACCTCACCTACCGTGAACTCGACGCGCGTGCCGCCCGGTTGGCAGCCCGGCTGACCGGCCTCGGGGTGCGCCCGGAGACCCCGGTCGGCGTGCTGATGGACCGGTCCGTGACACTGATCGTCACCCAGCTGGCCCTCGCCCGCACGGGCGGGGTGTACGTGCCGCTGGACGGCCGGGCACCAGCCGAGCGGCTGCGCCGGATGCTGGCCGAGGCCGGCGCCGCCCTGCTGCTCACCGACGCCGCCCGCGAGGAGACGGCCCGTCAGCTGCTGCCCGGCGACCGCGTGCTGCGCGCCGACCGCAGCCCGGACCCGGACGGCCCCGCCCCCGACGGACCGCCGCCCGCCGTCCACCCCGACAACGTCCAGTACCTGATGTTCACCTCCGGCTCCACCGGCACCCCCAAGGGCGTAGCCGTGCGCCAGCGGGACGTCGCCGCCCTCGCCCTCGACCGCGCCTTCGCCGGGCACGACCGGGTCCTCGTCCACTCGCCGCACGCCTTCGACGCCGCCACCTACGAGGTGTGGGTGCCGCTGCTGCGCGGCGGCACGGCCGTGCTCGCACCGGCCGCCGACCTGGACGCCGTCCAGGTCCGCACGGCCATCACGGAACAGCGGGTGAGCTGCCTGTGGCTGACCGCCGGACTCTTCCGGCTCCTCGCCCAGGAGGACCCCGGCTGCCTGCGCGGCGCCCGCGAGGTGTGGACCGGCGGCGAGGCGGTGCCGGGCGCGGTCGTGCGCCGGGTGCTGGACGCCTGCCCCGGCCTGACCGTCGTCGACGGCTACGGCCCCACCGAGACCACCACCTTCGCCACCCGCCGCGCCTTCCGCTCCGGCGACCCGCTGCCCGCCGTGCTGCCCATCGGCCGGCCCCTGGACGACATGCGCGGCTACGTCCTGGACGCCGCCCTCCAGCCGCAGCCGCCGGGCATTCCCGGCGAGCTGTACCTCGCGGGCGCCGGCCTGGCCCGCGGCTACGCCGGCCGGCCCGGTGCCACCGCCGCCCGCTACCTCGCCGACCCCTTCGGGCCGCCCGGAACGCGGATGTACCGCACCGGCGACATCGTGCGCTGGAGCGCCGACGGCGAACTGCACTTCGTCGGCCGCGCGGACGACCAGATCAAGATCCGCGGCTTCCGTGTCGAGCCCGCCGAGATCGAGGCCCGGCTCACCGCCCACCCCGCCGTCGCCGAAGCCGTCGTCTCCCTCTGCACGGACGCCGGACGCAAACGGCTGGCCGCCCACCTCGTGCCGGCCGGTGACGCGGCGCCGGGCGCCGCCGAACTCCGCGCCCACCTGGCCGCCGACCTGCCCGACTACATGCTGCCCGCCGCGTTCGTCACCGTGCCCGAGCTGCCGCTGACCGCCAACGGCAAGGTCGACCGGCGCCGGCTGCCCGCCCCCGACTGGTCGGCCGGCACCGAGCGCGCCCACCGCGCCCCGCGCACCGACGCCGAACGGCTCCTCACCGGGATCTGGTCGGAGCTGCTGGGCGTCGAACGGGTCGGCGTCGACGACAACTTCTTCATGCTGGGCGGCGACTCGATCCTCAGCATCCAGGTCGTCTCCCGCGCCCGCGCCGCCGGACTCACCCTGACCCCGCGCGACCTGTTCAAGCACCCCACGGTGGCCGAACTCGCCGCCGCGGGCGGCTGTGCCGCGCCCGCCGTCGCGGGCAGCGAACCGGTCAGCGGGGCGGTGGACCTCACCCCGATCCAGCACTGGTTCCTCGACCCGCGGCCCGCGCACGCCGACTTCTTCGACCAGTCCGTCGTCGTCGAGGCGGCGAGCCCGGTGGACGAGGACGCGCTGCGCCGCGCCCTCACCGCCTTGTGGACCCACCACGACGCCCTGCGCGCCCGCTTCACCACCGCCGCCGACGGCACCTGGCGGCAGGACGTCCCCGCCGCCGACGCCCCGGCGCCCGACCTGCTCCAGGTCCACGACGCGCGGGCCGAGGAACTCGTCACCGAGGCCGCCCACGCCGGACTCCGGCTGGCGGCGGGACCGCTGTTCACCGCCCGCCTGTTCACCGCCGATGGCACCCGGCCCGCCCGGCTGCTGCTGGTCGCCCACCACCTGGTGGTCGACGGCGTCTCCTGGCGCATCCTGCTGGAGGACCTGGAGACCGCCTACCGACAGGCCCTGTCCCGAGAGCCCGTACGACTGCCCGCCCGCACCACCTCCGGGCACGAGTGGGCCCGGCGGCTGCGCGACCACGCCGGTTCCTTCGCCGCCCGGCTCGACCACTGGGAGCGGACCGCCCGGCACTGCGCCGACCCGCTGCCCGTGGACGGCACCGGCGGCAACACCATGGCCGACGTCCGCGAGGTGACCGTACGGCTGGACGGCGATCGCACCGACGCCCTGCTGCGCCGCGTCCCCGGCGTCTACCGCACCCGCGTCGACGACGTCCTGCTCACCGCGCTGGGCCGGGTCCTCGCCGACTGGACCGGCCGCGAAACCGTCGCCGTCGGACTGGAGGGCCACGGCCGCGAGGACCAGCTGTTCGAGGACGTCGACCTGTCCCGCACCGTCGGCTGGTTCACCTCCCTGTACCCGGTCGCCCTCACCGTCCCGGCCGGCGACTGGGGCACCGCCCTGAAGGCCGTCAAGGAACAGCTGCGGGCCGTACCCGACCGGGGCCTCGGCTACGGCGTCCTGCGCCACCTCGTCCGCGAGCCCCGGCTCACCGGCGCACCCGAGCCCGCCATCAGCTTCAACTACCTGGGCCGCTTCGACTGGTCCGGGGCCGGCGGCACCCTGGTCGGGGCGGTGCCCGGCGGCCTGGGCGGCGCCGAGGCACCCGGCACCGAACGCCCGCATCTGCTGGACGTGGTGGCCCGCGTCGAGGCCGACCGGCTGGAGATCACCTGGTACTACAGCGCCGCCCGGCACCACGAGGAGACGGTCACCGCGCTCGCCGAGGGCCTGCTGCGGGCGCTCGGCGACATCGTGGCGCACTGCGCCCGCCCGGACGCCGGCGGCCGTACCCCGTCGGACTTCCCGCTGGCCCGTCTGGACCAGGCCGCCGTCGACCGCGTCGCCGGCACCGGCCGGGACGTCGCGGACATCTACCCGCTCACCCCGATGCAGGCCGGCATGCTGTTCCACAGCCTGCTCGACCCGGCCGGCCGCACCTACGTCAACCAGGTGCAGCTCGTCCTGAACGGGGTCACCGACCCGCGGGCACTCGCCGAGGCGTGGCAGCAGACCGCCGACGCCAACCCGATCCTGCGCACCCACCTGGTGTGGCAGGAGACCCCGCAGCCGCTCCAGGTCGTCCGGCACCGCGCCACCGTGCCCGTCACGCACCACGACTGGTCCGGCCGCACCGGGGAGGAGCTGGACCGGCTGCTCGCCGAGGACCGGGAGCGCGGCATCGACCTGGGCGCCGCGCCGCTGATGCGGCTCACCCTGATCCGGCTGGCCGCCGACCGGGTCCGCCTGGTGTGGACGTTCCACCACGTCCTGCTCGACGGCTGGAGCGCGGCCCAGGTCTTCGACGAGGTCTGCGAGCGCTACGCCGCGCTGACCTCCGGGCGCCGCCCCCGGCTGCCCGAACGCAGGCCGTTCGCCGACTACCTGCGCTGGCTCGCCGCACAGGACACCGAGCGCGCCGAACGGCACTGGCGGGCCGCCCTCGCCGGCTTCCAGGCCCCCACCGAACTGCCCCGCGACCGGCGGCCCGCCGAGGCACACCGCGCCTCCTCCTGCGGCTCCGTGCGGATGACCCTCGCCCCGGACGTCTCGGCACGGCTGCGCGAGACGGCCCAGCATGCGGGGCTCACCCTGAACACGGTCCTCCAGGGCGCCTGGGCGCTGCTGCTGTCCCGCTACGGCGGCGGCAGCGACGTGGTGTTCGGCACGACCGTATCCGGCCGGCCCGCCGAACTGCCCGGCGTCACCTCGATGGTGGGCCTGTTCATCAACACCCTGCCCACCCGCGCCCGCGTCGACGGCGCCCGCCCGCTGCTGGACTGGCTGCGCGAACTCCAGGCCGCCCAGTCCGAGGCCCGCCGCCACGACTTCGTCTCGCTGGCCCAGTTGCAGTCATGGAGCGAAGTACCCGGCGGTACCGGCCTGTTCGACTCCATCCTGGTCTTCGAGAACTACCCGTTCGACGAGCACGCCCTGTCCCGGCACGGCCTGTCCATGGAGCAGGAACGGGACCTGGAGCCGACGAACTACCCGCTCAGCGTCGTCGTCGCACCCGGCGACACCCTCGCCGTGAACCTGGACTACGACCCGGCCGCCTTCGACGCCCCGACGGTACGGGCACTCGGCGAAAGCCTGCGCACCCTGCTGACCGGCATGGCCGACGACCCCGGCCGCAGCCTCGCCGAACTGCCCCTGCTCGACCCGGCCGGGGCGCGGGCGCTGGTGGACCGCCTCGGCGGGCCGCCGGCCGCCCTCCCGCAGGACACCCTGCCGAACGCCTTCGCCCGGCAGGCCGCGCGCACCCCGCACGCCCCGGCCGTCCGCCACGGCGACCAGTGCCTCACCTACGCCGAACTCGACGCCCGCGCCAACCGGCTGGCCCGCCGCCTCATCGCCGCCGGCGCCGGGCCCGAGCACTTCGTCGCCCTGTGCCTGCCCCGCACCGCCGACCTGGTCGTGGCGCTCCTCGCGGTCCTCAAGAGCGGCGCCGGATACCTGCCGGTCGACCCCCAGTACCCGGCCGAGCGCCTCGCGTTCCTCTTCGAGGACGTACGGCCCGACGCCGTGATCACCGCCGCCGCGACCGCCGGCCGGCTGCCCGAGGGGCCGTTCACCCGGATCCTGCTGGACGAGGAACCGGACCCCCGGACGCCGGACACCCCGGTCGGCGACGGCGAACGCCGCACCACCCTGCTGCCCGGCCACCCCGCCTACGTGATCCACACCTCCGGCTCGACCGGCCGCCCCAAGGGCGTCGTCGTCAGCCACGCCTCCGTTCTCGCCCTGACCGACTGGGCGGCGGCCGAGTTCACCGGCCGCGGCCTCGCCCATGTGATCGCCTCCACCTCCCTCAATTTCGACGTGTCGGTCTTCGAGATCTTCGCCCCGCTGCTGGCCGGCGGCTGCGTCGAAGTCGTCCGCGACCTGCTGGCCCTCGCCGAGCGCCCCGGACCCTGGCGCGCCGGACTGCTCAGCGCGGTGCCCTCGGCACTGGACCGGCTGCTCGCCGAGGACGCCGTACGGATCAGCGCCGACACCGTCGTCCTCGCGGGGGAGGGGCTGCCCGCCCGGACCGTGCGCCGGGTCCGCGAGGCCGTCCCCGGCAGCGAGATACGCAACATCTACGGGCCCACCGAGGCCACCGTCTACGCCACCGCCTTCACCTGCGACCCGGCCGACCCCGACCGCGACCCGCCGATCGGACGGCCGCTCGGCGGCGCCCGCGCCTACGTGCTGGACGAGCGGATGCGGCCGGTGCCCGTCGGCGCGCCCGGCGAGTTGTTCCTCGCCGGGACCGGGGTCGCCCGCGGCTATCTGCGCCGCCCCGGCCTGACCGCCTCCCGCTTCCTGCCCGACCCGTTCGGCCCGGCCGGCAGCCGCATGTACCGCACCGGTGACCGGGTCCGCTGGACGGCCGGCGGCGACCTGCTCTACCTCGGCCGCGGCGACGACCAGGTCAAGGTGCGCGGCTTCCGCATCGAACTCGGCGAGGTGGAGGCCGCGCTGGCCCGCCACCCGGCCGTGGCGGCGGCAGCGGCCCGCGTGGTCGAGCAGGACGGCCACCGCCGGCTCGTCGGCTACGCGGTGCCCCGCGCGGGCGGCCTGCCGGACCCCGCCGAACTGCGCGCCTTCCTCGCCCGCGGCCTCCCCGACCACCTGGTCCCCGCCCTCGTCGTCCCGCTGGAGCGGCTGCCGCTCGGCGCCACCGGCAAGCTCGACCGGCGGGCCCTGCCCGCCCCCGAGCGGGCCGCGTCCGCCACCGGCACCCGAGCGGGCCGCCCGCCGCACACCGCGGCGGAGCACACCCTCGCGGCCATCTGGACCGAGGTGCTGGGCGTGCCCGAAGTAGGCGCGGACGACAACTACTTCACGCTCGGCGGCGACTCCATCCTCGGCATCCAGATCGTCTCCGCCGCCCGCCGGGCCGGTCTCGCCCTGACCCCCCGGCACCTGTTCACCCACCAGACCCTCGCCGAACTCGCCGCCGCGGCCGAGCCGGTGCCGGACGGCGCGGCGGCGGCCACCGCCGAGCAGGGCCCGGTGACCGGCGACGCCCCGCTCACCCCCGTACAGCACTGGCTGCTCGACACGCTCACCGGAGACCCCGCGCACTTCAGCCAGACGGTCTCCTTCGAACTGGCCGCCGACCCCGACGAGACGCTGCTGAGGGCCGCCCTCACCGCCGTACTGGAGCACCACGACGCGCTGCGGCACCGCTTCGAGCAGGCTGGGGACGGCCGGTGGCGGCAGTACGGCACCGCGCCCGGCGAGACCGCCGCGCATCTGGAGGTGCACCGGGACGCGGAGCCGCGCGAGGTGGCCGCCGCCCTCGGCGCCGCCTTCGACCTGGCCCGCGGGCCGCTGCTGCGCGCCGCCCTGTGCCGGCCGGGCGGCACCGGACGGCCGGTGCTGCTGCTCGCCGCCCACCACCTCGTCGTGGACGCCGTGTCCTGGCGGATCGTCCTGGAGGACCTGGAGACCGCCTACCGCGCCCTGCGGGACGGCGCCCGGCCCCGGCTCGGCGCCAAGAGCACCTCGTTCAAGGCGTGGGCCCGGCGGCTCGCCGCACACACCGAGGCGGGCGGCTTCGATGGCGAACTCGCGCACTGGCAGGGCGTGGAGACCGACCTCACCCTGCCGGCCGACCGCACCGGCGGCGCGAACACCGCCGACACCGAGGAGAGCGTGACCGCCGGACTCGGCGCCGAGGAGACCCGCCGCCTGCTCCAGGACGTCCCGGACGCGTACCGCACCCGCGTCAACGACGTCCTGCTCACCGCGCTGGGCCGGGTCCTGGCCCGCTGGACGGGCCGGGACCGGGTGGCCCTCACCCTGGAGGGCCACGGCCGCGAGGAACTCCTCGACGGCACCGACCTCGCCCGCACCGTGGGCTGGTTCACCACCGTGTACCCGGTCGCCCTCGACGTGCCCCGCAGCGCGGACACCGCCGCCGTACTGAAGTCCGTCAAGGAGGCCCTGCGGGCCGTACCGCACGGCGGCCTCGGCTACGGCGCGCTGCGCCACCTGCACCCCGCGGCGGGCGCCGCACTGCCCGCGCTGCCGCCCGTGTGCTTCAACTACCTCGGCCGCCCGGACCGGGCCCCCGCACCCGGCGGCCTGCTGGGCGCACCCCACGGCGACGGCCTCACCGGCGGCATGGACCGCGCCGCGGACCGCCCCTACCTGCTGGACGTCCTCGGCCGGGTCACCGGCGACCGGCTGGAGTTCACCTGGTCGTACTCCCGCGAGGTGCACCGGCGCGAGACCGTCGCCCGGCTCGCGGCCGAACTCGCCGACGAGCTGCGGGAGATCGTCCGGCACTGCGCCGAACCCGGCGCCGGCGGCCGCACCCCCTCCGACTTCCCGCTCGCGCCCCTGGACCAGACCGCCGTCGACCGGCTCGTGGGCGACGGGAGGGACGTCACGGACGTGTACCCGCTCACACCCACCCAGACCGGCATGGTGATGCACGGCCTGGACGAGGCCGAACACGGCCTGTACGTCGAGCAGATCACCTTCGTCGCGGACGGCGCCCGCGATCCGGGCACGCTGGCCGCGGCCTGGCAGCACGTCGTCGACCGCACCCCGGTGCTGCGCACGTCCGTCGCCCTGCACGGCGTGCCCGTACCCCTCCAGGTCGTCCACCGGGACGTCGCCCTCCCGGTCACCGAGCACGACTGGAGCGCCCTGTCTGCGGACCGGCGGGAGGCGGAGCTGGAGCGGCTGCTCGCCGACGAGCGGGCTCGGGGCCTCGCCCTGGAGCGTGCCCCGCTGCTGCGGCTCGCCCTGGTGCGGCTCGGCCCGGACGCGCTACGGGTCGTATGGACCTTCCACCACGTCCTGCTGGACGGCTGGAGCGTCTTCCACGTCCTGTCCGACGTACTGGCCGCCCACCGGGCCCTGGTCCGGGGCGAGCGGCCCCGGCTCCCCGAGCGCCGGCCGTTCGCGGACTACGCCGCCTGGCTGGCCGCCCGCGCCACCGGGCCCGCCGAGGACCACTGGCGCGAGGTGCTGTCCGGTCTGCGCGCCCCGACCCCGCTGCCGTACGACCGCAGGCCCGCCCCCGGCACCACGGCCCGCTCGGGCAACTGGCTGTCGCAGCGCCTCGGCGTCGAGGAGACGCGCCGGCTCCAGGAGTTCGCCCGCCGGCACCGGCTCACCCTCAACACCCTGGTGCAGGGCGCCTGGGCGCTGCTGCTGGCCCGCTGGAGCGGGGAGGCGGAGGTGTGCTTCGGGACCACCGTCTCCGGGCGGCCGGCCGACCTGCCCGGCGCCGACACCATCACCGGCCTGTTCATCACCACGCTGCCGGCCCGCGTCAGCGTCGACGGCGGCGCGCCCGCGGCCGACTGGCTGCGCGCGGTGCAGCAGGCATGCGCGGAGGACCGGCGCCACGACCACCTGCCGCTCAACGCGCTGCACGCCCTGACCGAACTGCCGCCCGGCACCAGCCTGTTCGACAGCCTGGTGGTGTTCGAGAACTATCCCGTCGGGGACGCGACCGCGGACGCCCACGGGCTCGCCCTGCGCGACCTGGACGCCCGCGAGGCCACCAACTACCCGCTGACCGTGGTGGTCTCGCCCGGCGACCGGCTGGCCGTCGAACTCGGCCACGACCCCCGGTACTTCGACGCGGACACCGCGGACGCGCTGGCCGCGCAGCTGCTGCACACCCTGCACACCCTGGCCGGCACGGACGGCACCGCCCGCCTCGACGACCTCGATGTGCTGCCGCCCGCACAGCGCGAGCGGCTGCTGCGCGGGCCCAGCCGCCCGGAGGCGGGCGAGGTGCCCGCCGTCACCCTGCCCGCCCTCGTGGAGGCCGCCGCCGACCGCCGGCCGGACGCCCCCGCGCTCGCCGCGCCCGGCCTGCTGCTCACCTTCGCCGAGGCGGAGGCGCGGGCCAACCGGCTGGCGCACCGGCTCATCGCCCGCGGCGCCGGCCCCGGCGACCTCGTCGCGCTGCTGCTGCCCCGCTCCGTGGACATGGTGCTGGCCCAGCTCGCGGTGGCCAAGGCGGGCGCCGCGTTCCTGCCCGTGGACCCCGCCTACCCCGAGGAGCGGATCGCGCTGATGCTGCGCGACGCGGCCCCCGCCCTGACCCTCGACGCCAAGGAGATCGCCGCCCTGCTCGCCGCGGACCCGGACGAGGTCCCCGGACACCGGCCCGGCGACGCCGACCGCAGGCGCCCGCTCGACCTGGACGACGCGGCCTACGTCATCTACACCTCCGGCTCCACCGGCACCCCGAAGGGCGTCGTCGTCACCCACCGCGGGCTCGCCGCGTTCTCCGCCGCCGAGGCCGCCCACTACCAGGTGGCCGAGGGCGACCGGGTGCTGGCCTTCGCCACCCCGAGCTTCGATGCCTCCGTGCTGGAGCTGTGCATGTCCCTGCCGCACGGTGCCCGGCTCGTCGTCCCGCGCCCCGGACCGCTGCTCGGTGCCGAACTGGCCGACGTCCTGCGGGCCGAGCGCATCACCCACACCCTGCTGCCGCCGGCCGCGCTCGCCACCCTGCCGCCCGGCACTCCGGGCACCCTGCCGGACCTGAAGACCCTGATCGTCGGCGCCGAGGCGTGCGGGGCCGACCTCGTGGCCCGCTGGGCGCCGCACCACCGCATGGTCAACTCCTACGGCCCCACCGAGGCCACCGTCGTCGCCACCTGGTCGGCGCCGCTGGCCGCGGACGGCGGCGCACCCCCCATCGGGCGCCCGCTGCCCGCAACCGGCGCCTACGTCCTCGACGCCCGGCTGCGGCCGGTACCCGACGGGGTCCCCGGCGAACTCTGGCTGTCCGGACCGGCACTGGCCCGCGGCTACCTCGGCCGCCCCGGACTGACCGCCGCCCGGTTCACCGCCGACCCGTTCGGACCGCCCGGCACCCGCATGTACCGCACCGGCGACCTGGTGCGCCGCGACAGCGGGGGCGAACTGCGCTACCTGGGGCGCACCGACCACCAGCTCACCCTGCGCGGCCACCGCATCGAGGCCGGCGAGGTCGAGGCGGCCCTCGTGCGCCACCCGGACGTGCTGGACGCGGTGGTGACCGTACGCGAGGACGAACCCGGTCTGCCGCGGCTGGTCGCCCACCTGCTCACCGCCCCCGGCGCCGAGCCCCCCGCCGCGACCGGACTGCGGTCCCTGGCCGCCCGGTTCCTGCCGGGCCACATGGTCCCGTCGGCGTTCGTGGCGCTCGACCGGTTCCCGCTCACCGAGAACGGCAAGACCGACCGGGCGGCCCTGCCCGCACCGGCGCCGGACGAGGAGCGGGACCGGTCCGAGTACGTGGCACCGCGCACGCCCACCGAGGAGGCGCTGGCGGCCATCTGGGAGGAGACCCTCCAGACGGCCGTGGGCGCCGAGGACGACTACTTCCTGCTCGGCGGCGACTCGATGCGCGCCCTGCTCATCGCCTCCCGCGCCAACGACGCGTTCGCCACCGCGCTCACCCCCCGCGACGTCCTGGTCTCCCGCACCGTCGCCGCCCTCGCGGAAGTGGTGGAGGACCAGATCCTGAGCGAACTGGAGGACGCCGCGTACGGCGACCCCGGACTCGACAGCGCCGCGTACGGCGGCGCCGCCGACCCCGGCACCGGCCCCGACGACGAAGACGCCGCGCTCGGCGGCAACGACCACGAACGGTGAGGACCCGACGACCATGACGTCTTCGACCCCTTCGAACCCCTCGAACCCTTCCGACCCCTCGAACTCCGCGCACCCGTCCGGTCCCGCGCGTTCCGCCCGGCCCTCCCGTCGGGACCGCGCCGAGGCACTGCCCGAGCAGATGCGCGAGGCGCTGCGGCAGCGGCTGGCCGGCCGGGCCGGCGGCACCGCCCCGGCCGCCCGGCAGGGCATCCCGCGCGCCGACCGGGGCCGCCCGCTGCCGCTGTCCTTTGCCCAGCAGCGCCTGTGGTTCCTGGACCGGCTGCGGCCCGGCGACCCCCGCTACAACAGCGCGGTCGCGGTCCGCTTCACCGGCCCGTTGGACCGGGCTGCGCTGGCCGCCGCCCTGGCCGCCGTCGTCGCCCGGCACGAGGCCCTGCGCACCACCTTCGAGGAGAGCGACGGCCGCCCGGCACAGCGGGTGCACCCGGCGGGCCCGGTGCCGCTGCCCGTCCGGGACACCGCCGACCTGGACGCGGACCTGCGCACGGAGTACGCCCGCCCCTTCGACCTGCGGCACGGGCCGCTGCTGCGCGCCCTGCTGCTGCGCGAGTCCGCCGAGGCGCACGTCCTGCTGCTGACGGCCCATCACATCATCACCGACGGCTGGTCCATGGGCGTCGTCCTGGACGAGCTGTGCACCGCCTACGACGCCCTCGCCCGCGGCGCCGCACCCGCACTGCCGCCGGTGGCCACGCAGTACCCGGACTTCGCGGCCTGGCAGCGCGAACAGCTCTCGGGCCCCCGTCTGGAACGCCAACTCACCCACTGGAAGGAGCGGTTGACCGGCGCGGTGGCACCGGAGCTGCCCCTGGACCGGCCCCGGCGCGGCGAGGAGGCGGGCACCGGCGCCGTCCACACCTTCACCGTCCCCGCCGCGCTCACCACCCGGCTGCGCGCCCTCGCCCGCGAGCAGCACAGCACCCTGCACACCGCCCTGGTCGCGGCGACCCAAGCCCTGCTGGCCCGCTGGTCGGGGCAGGACGACATCACCGTCGGCTCCCTGACCCCCGGCCGCTCCCGCACCGAACTGGAACGCGCCGTCGGCTTCTTCGTGAACACCGTCGTGCTGCGGACCGCGGTGGACCGCGCCGGCTCGTTCCGCGAACTGCTGGCGCGGACCGCCGACACGGTCAACGACGCCTTCGCGCACGGCGACACGCCGTTCGAACGGGTCGTGGAGGCGGTCGGCGCACCCCGCGAGGCCGGCCGCAACCCGCTGTTCGACGTCCTCGTCCTGCTGCACCCCGACCCGCCCGCCGCGACCGCCCCGCACGGTCTCGCCACCAGCGCGGTCGGCGTGCCCCGGCAGGCAGCCACCTTCGATCTGAGCGTGGAGTTCGTCCCCGAGGGCGAGGGCCTGACCGGGCTGCTGGAGTACCGCACCGACCTGTTCGACGCGGCCACGGCCGAACGGCTGGCCGGGCAGTGGCTCCGCCTGCTGGAGGGCGCGACCGCCGCCCCGGACCGCCCGCTGGGCACCCTGCCCCTGCTGTCCGAGGCGGAGACACGCCAGGTCCTCGCCCACGGGAACGCGGGGGCGCACCACCCCGAGCCCGACGCCCTGCACCCGCGGCTGTTCGAGCGCCGCGCCGCCCGCACCCCGCACGCACTCGCCCTCGTCGCGGGCGGCGAACGGCTCGACTACGCCACGCTCAACGCCCGCGCCAACCGGGTCGCCCACCACCTCATCGCCCGCGGCGCCGGCCCCGAACGGCTGGTCGCGCTGCGGCTGCCGCGCACCGCCGACATGATCACCGCGATCCTCGCCGTGTGGAAGTCCGGCGCCGGCTACCTCCCGCTCGACCCCGCCCTGCCCGAGGAACGCGTCCGGTACCTGCTGGACGACACCCGTCCCGCCCTGCTGCTGGACGAGGAGGCCCTGCGCGCCGTCCCCGCGACCGCCCCGGACACCGACCCGACCGACGCCGACCGGCGCGCCCCGCTGGACGGGGAGCACACCGCGTACGTCATCCACACCTCGGGCTCCACCGGCCGCCCCAAGGGCGTCGCCGTGTCGCACCGCGCGGCGGCGCACCTGCTCGCCGCGCACCGGGCGGGCTTCGTCGCCGAGGCGGGCGGCGGCCCGCTGCGCGTCGCGCTCACCGCGTCGTTCTCCTTCGACACCTCCCTGGAGGGCGTGCTGCTGATGGCCGACGGCCACCCGCTGCACCTGGTCGACGAGGTGACCCGGATGGACCCGGCCGCCCTGGTCGAGTACGTCGTCGAGCACCGCGTCGACTTCCTCGACGTCACCCCCTCCTACCTGCGGCAGCTGCTGCCCGCCGGCCTGCTCACCGACCCCCGGCACCACCCCCGGATCCTCATGCTCGGCGGCGAGGCGGTCGGCCCCGCGCTGTGGCGGGAGCTCGCCGCCCACCCGGACGTGGCCGCCCACAACTTCTACGGGCCCACCGAGTGCACCGTCGACGCGCTGTCCTGCCGCATCGACGGCGGGGACCGCCCGCTGGTGGGCCGGCCGCTGCCCGGCGTGCGGGCCTACGTGCTGGACGACCGGCTCCAGCCGGTGCCGCCCGGCGTCGGCGGCGAGCTGTACCTCGCGGGCCCCCAGCTCGCCCGCGGCTACACCGGCCGGCCGGGCCTGACCGCCGCCCGGTTCCTGCCCGACCCGTACGGCCCGGCGGGCACCCGGATGTACCGCACCGGCGACCTCGCCCGCTGGACCGCCGACGGCCGCGTCGACTACCTCGGGCGCGCCGACGACCAGGTCAAGGTGCGCGGCCACCGCATCGAGCCCGGCGAGATCGAGGCCGCCCTGCTCGCGCTGGACGGCATCGCCGCCGCCGCAGTCGTGGCCGTACCCGACACGCACGGCCACACCCGCCTCGCCGCCTACGTCGTCCCCGCGCCCGGCGCCCCCCGGCCCGCCCCCGCCGACCTGCGGGCCGCGCTGCGCCGGGTGCTGCCGGACGCCTGGGTGCCGTCCTCCTTCACCGCCCTGGCCGCGCTGCCGCTGACCACCAGCGGCAAGCTGGACCGCCGCGCCCTGCCCGCCCCCGAAACCCCGGAGACGGAAAGGGAGTTCGTCGCCCCCCGCACCCCCGAGGAGGAGACTCTGGCGGCCGTGTGGGCCGAGGTGCTCGGCGTGGACCGGGTGGGCGTCACCGACAACTTCTTCGAACTGGGCGGCGACTCCATCCTGAGCATCCAGGCCGTCTCCCGCGCCCGCGCCGCCGGACTGCGGATCGGCTCCCAGGACGTCTTCCGGCACCAGACGGTCGCCGACCTGGCCGCCGCCGCGACCACCCGCACCGCCGCCCCGGCGCCCCGGCGCCCGCACCGGGACGGGCCCGCCCCGCTCACCCCGGTCCAGGAGTGGTTCCTCGCCACGCACGGCCCGCTGCGGCACTTCAGCATGTCGATGCTGCTCGACCTGCCGCACGACCTCGACGAGCGGGCACTGGAGGAGGCACTGGCCGCCCTGGTGGCGCGGCACCCCGCCCTGCGCACCCGCTTCACCCGCTCCGGCGACACCTGGCTCCAGCACCCCGGCCCCGCCCCGGACGGCCCGCTGCTGACCCGGCACGCCCCCGGCACCCCGCCCGCCGAGGCCGCGCAGGCGGCCCGCGCGGCCCTCGACCCGGCCACCGGCGCCCTGCTGCGCGCCGCCCTGCTCACCGGCGGAGAACGCCCGCGCCTCTTCCTGACCGCCCACCATCTGGCCGTCGACAGCGTCTCCTGGCGCATCCTGCTCTCCGGCCTGGCGGACGCCTACCGGCAGGCGGCGGCGGGGGAGGAGCCCCGGCAGGAGCCCGAGCACACCGCGTTCGCCGACTGGGCCCGTGAACTGGCCGGCCGGGTACGGGCCGGCGGCCTGGACGACGACCTGCCCTACTGGACGCGGGAGGCGGCCGAGCCCCGCACCCCGCTCCCCGCCGACCTGCCCGGCACCCCGCTCGCCGGGTCCGTGCGCACCGTCCGCACCCGGCTGGACCGCGCCACCACCGAGGCGCTGCTGCGGCGCGTGCCCGCGGCCTACCGCACGCGGGTCGACGACGTGCTGCTGAGCGCGCTGGGCCGGGTGCTGGCCGACTGGACGGGCGCGGACCGGGTGACCGTCGCGCTGGAGGGCCACGGCCGCGAGGAGGACCTGGCCGAGAACGCCGACCTGTCCCGCACGGTGGGCTGGTTCACCACCCAGTACCCGGTCACCCTCACCCCGGCCGGACCGGACGACTGGGGGAGCACTCTCAAAGCCGTCAAGGAGCGGCTGCGGGCCGTGCCCCGCCGCGGCCTCGGCTACCAGGCCCTCGCCCACCTCGGCTCGCCCCGGCCGGAGGCCCGCGCCCTGGGCGTACTCCCGCTGCCCCAGGTGTGCTTCACCTACCACGGCCAGTGGGAGGCGCCCGCCGGCGGCGACTTCGCGCCTACCGCCGACGTACCCGGCCGGGACACCGACCCCGGTGAGCCGCTCGACCACCTGCTGGACGTCTCCGCCCTGGTCGCCGACGGCGAGCTGGAGATCACCTGGCACTACAGCGACCAGGTGCACCGGGCCGCCACCGTCGAGCGGCTGGCCGACGGCATGGTCCGGGCCCTCGGCGCCATCGCCGACCACTGCGCGCGGCCCGGCGCCGGCGGCCGTACGCCCTCCGACTTCCCGCTGGCCCGCCTCGACCAGGCCGGTGTGGACCGCCTGGCCGGCGACGGCCGGGACATCGAGGACCTGCTGCCGCTCACCCCGCTCCAGGAGGGCATGCTCTTCCACCGGCTGGTCGGCGGACCGGACGACGTGTACCTCGACCAGGCCGCGCTGCTCCTGGAGGGCGTCACCGACCCCGGCGCGCTCGCCCTGGCCTGGCAGCGGGTCACCGACCGCACCCCCGCCCTGCGCACCAGCGTGGTGTGGGAGGGCGTGCCCGTCCCGCTCCAGGTCGTGCACCGCCAGGTCACCGTGCCCGTCGAGCAGGTGGACTGGCGGGAGCTGGACGCGGCGGAGCGGGACACGCGGTGGGAGCGGCTGCGCGCCGCCGACCTCGGGCGCGGACTGGACCTCACGGCCGCCCCGCTGATGCGGCTCACCCTCGTCCGGCTGCCCGGCGACCGGCTGCACCTGCTGTGGACCTCCCACCACCTCATCCTGGACGGCTGGAGCCTGGCCCAGGTCCTCACCGACGTGTTCGCCGAGTACACGGCGCTGACCACCGGCACGACCCACCGACCCGCGGCCCGCCGCCCGTTCGGCGACTACGTGCGCTGGCTCGCCGGACAGGACGGCGCGGCGGCCCGCGCGCACTGGCGGGACGTCCTCGCCGGGTTCGCCACGCCCACCCCGCTGCCCGCCGACCGCCCCCGGCGCCCCGGCCACGACACCCGCTCCGCGGGCCTGCACACCGCCGGACTCTCCCCCGAGGTCTCCGCGCGCCTCGCCCGCACCGCCCGCGCCGCCGGACTCACCCTCTCCACTGTGGTCCAGGGCGCCTGGGCGCTGCTGCTGTCCCGCTACAGCGCCGAGCCGGACGTGCTGTTCGGCACCACCGTCTCCGGGCGCCCCGACGACCTGCCCGGCGTCGAGTCGATGGTCGGCATGTTCATCAACACCCTGCCCACCCGCGTCCGCGTGGACGGCCGCCGTACCGCCACCGCCTGGCTCCAGGAGCTCCAGGAGGCGCAGGCCGAGGCACGCCGGTTCGCCGCGGTGTCGCTGGCCGAACTGACCGCGCTGAGCGACGTGCCGTCCGGCAGCCCGCTGTTCGACAGCATGGTGGCCTTCGAGAACTACCCCTTCGACGAGGCCCGTTCGGCCGGCACCCGGATACGCCTGGCGGACGTGTCCGCCCGCGACGCCACCAACTACGCCCTCGTACTGCGCGCCTACCAGGGCGACCGGTTCGGCTTCGACCTCGCCTACGACCCGCGGCTGTTCGAGCCCGCGACCGCGCGGGACCTCGCCGACCGGCTGTGCCTGCTGCTCACCGAGCTGGCCGACGACCCCGAGCGGCCGGTGCGCGACCTCGCCTGGACCACCGCCGGTGAACGACGGCGGATCCCCGTCGAGTGGAACGGCACCGAGGAGGGCCGGCCCGCCGAGACCCTGGACGCCCTCTTCTCCGCCCAGGCCGCCCGCACCCCCGGTGCGGAGGCCGTCGGCTGCGGCGCCGACCGGCTCGACTACGCCACGCTCGACGCGCGCTCGGGACAGCTCGCCCACCGGCTCGCCGAACTCGGCGCCGGACCCGAGACGTTCGTCGCCCTGGCACTGCCCCGCTCCACCGACCTGGTCGTGGCCGTCCTCGCCGTGCTCAAGACCGGCGCCGCCTACCTGCCCATCGATCCCCGGCAGCCCGCCGAGCGGACACGGCAGCTTCTCGCCGACGCCGCCCCGGTGGCCCTGGTGACCACCACCGGCTCCGTGGCCGAACCCGCCGTACCCCTGCTGCCGCTGGACGACCCCGGTGTCCGCGCCGACCTCGCCCGCCGCCCCGCCGCGGGCCCCGCCCGCCGCGCGCTGCCCGAGAGCCCCGCCTACGCCATCTACACCTCCGGCTCCACCGGCCGCCCCAAGGGCGTCGTCGTGCCGCACGCCAACGTGGTCCGGCTGTTCACCCGCACCCGGCACTGGTTCGGCTTCGGCCCCGACGACGTGTGGACGCTGTTCCACTCCTACGCCTTCGACTTCTCCGTGTGGGAGCTGTGGGGCCCGCTGCTGCACGGCGGCCGGCTGGTGATCGTCCCCGAGGACACCGCGCGCTCCCCGGAGGACTTCCTGCGGCTGCTCGCCGACGAACGCGTCACCGTCCTCAACCAGACCCCCTCCGCGTTCTACCCGCTGACGCGGGCCGACGCCGGACTCCCCGACGTCAGCGCCCGACTGGCCCTGCGCACGGTGATCTTCGGCGGTGAGGCGCTGGACGTGGACCGGCTCGCCGACTGGTACGCCCGCCACCCGGACACCGCGCCGCGCCTGGTGAACATGTACGGCATCACCGAGACCACCGTGCACGTCACCTACGCCCCGCTGGACCGCTCGACGGCCCGCACCGGTGCCGCCAGCCCCATCGGCACCGGCATCCCGGACCTGCGGGTCCATGTGCTGGACGAGCTGCTGCGGCCGGTGCCGCCCGGTGCCGTCGGCGAGCTGTTCGTCGCCGGCGAGGGCCTGGCGCGCGGCTACCTGAACCGGCCCGGCCTCACCGCCACCCGGTTCCTCGCCGACCCGTTCGGGCGGCCCGGCACCCGCATGTACCGCACCGGGGACCGGGCCCGGCGGCGGGCCGACGGCTCACTGGAGTACCTCGGCCGCGCCGACCAGCAGGTGAAGATCCGCGGTTACCGCATCGAGCCCGGCGAGATCGAGGCCGCCCTGCACAGCCACCCGCGGGTGGGCGCCGCCGCCGTCGGCGTGTACGAGGACACCGCCGGCACCCGCCGCCTGGTCGCCCACGTCGTCGGCACCGGCACCGGCGAGCGCACCGCACCGCCCCCGCCCGCCGCCGAACTCCGCGCCCACCTGGAAGGGTTGCTGCCCGCGCACATGGTGCCGGCGGCCTACGTGCCGATGGCCGCTCTGCCGCTCACCGTGAACGGCAAGCTCGACCGGCGGGCCCTGCCCGCGCCCGGCCCCGGTGGCTTCGCCGCGGACCGCGCGCGCACCCCCCTGCGCACCCGCGCCGAACGGCTGGTCGCCGCCGCCTGGACGGACGTCCTGGACACCGACGAGGTCGGCGCCGACGACGACTTCTTCGCCCTCGGCGGCGACTCCATCCTCGCCGTGCGGGTCACCTCCCGGCTGCGCGCCGCCTTCGGCACGGATGTCTCACCCCGGCTGCTGTTCACCCACCCCACGCTGTCCCGCCTCGCCGCCGCGCTCGGCGAACCGGACGGAGCGCACCGCGCCGACGCCATCCCGGCCCTCGCCCCGGACGCCCCCGCGCCCCTGTCGTACGCGCAGCAACGCCTGTGGTTCCTCGACCGGTTCGAACCCGGCAGCACCGAATACACCACCCTGTCGGTGCTCCGGCTGCGCGGCCCGCTCGACACCGCGGCCCTCGGCGCCGCCCTGGACGGCCTCGTCGCCCGGCACGAGGCCCTGCGCACCACGTTCGCAGAATCCGGCGGCCAGGCACGGCAGATCGTCCACCCGGCCCGACCCGTCGACCTGCCGGTGACCGACCTCCCGGACCCCGCGGACCTGGACGGCTTCCTGGAGCGGGTGGTCGCCACCCCCTTCGATCTGACCACCGGGCCGCTGCTGCGCGCCCGCCTGGCCCGGCTGGCCGCCGACCACCACGTCCTCGTCCTGGCCGTGCACCACATCGTCACCGACGGCTGGTCCATCGGCGTGCTCGGCCGGGACCTGGGCGAGCTGTACGCGGCGGCCCTGGAGAACCGCGGACCCCACCTGCCCGCGCTGCCCGTCCGCTACGCCGACCACGCCGCCTGGCAGCGGGCCCGCGCCGACCGGGCCGAGACCGAACTCGCCCACTGGCGGACGGTCCTGGACGGCGTCACCCCGCTGGAGCTGCCCACCGACCGGCCGCGGCCGGCCGTCCGCACCCGCGACGGCGACCTGGTGACCTTCACCCTGCCGGGCGCGCTCACCGAGCGGCTGCGCGAACGCGGACGGGAGGCCGACGCCACCCTCTACATGACCCTGGTGACGGCATGTCAGGTCCTGCTCGCGCGCTGGGCCGGGCAGGAGGACGTCACCGTCGGCACCGTGACCGCCGGGCGCGACCGGCCCGAACTGCACGACGTCGTCGGCATGTTCGTCAACACCCTGGTGCTGCGTTCCCGGATCCGGCCCGAACTGCCCTTCCGTGAGCTGCTGTCGGAGGTCCGCACGACCGTCCTGGACGCCTTCGCCCACCAGGAGGTGCCCTTCGAGCGGGTGGTGGACGCCGTCCAGCCCGAGCGGGACACCAGCCGCACCCCGCTGTTCCAGGTCATGGTGGCCCTGCACAACCTCGACGCCGAACCGCCCCGGCTGCCCGGCCTGACCGCCGAGCCCGTCACCCCGCCGGTCCGCACCGCCACCTTCGACCTTGCCTTCGACTTCGTGGAGACCGACGGCGGCCTGACCGGCTACCTGGAGTACAACACCCGACTCTTCGACCGCGACACCGCCGAGCGCCTCGCCGGCCGGCTGCGCGTCCTGCTGGAGGCCGCCGCCGAATCCCCGGAGCAGACCGCCGGCGCGCTGCCCCTGATGACCACCGCCGAACGGGAGCAGGTGCTCCGGCAGGGCGAGGGCGCCCGGCTGCCCGACCCGGACACCACCTTCCCCACCCTGTTCGAGGCACAGGCCGCCCGCACCCCGCACCGCACCGCCCTGGTAGCCCGCGACACCACCCTGGACTTCGCCACCCTGAACGAGCGCGCCAACCGGCTCGCCCACCACCTCATCGAGCGGGGCGCCGGCCCCGAGGACATCGTCGCCGTACGGCTGCCCCGGACCTCCGAACAGGTGGTGGCACTGCTCGCGATCGCCAAGGCCGGTGCCGCCCTGCTCAGCCTCGACCCGGAACTCCCGGCGAAGCGGGCCGAGTTGCTGCTGTCCGACGCCCGTCCGCACACCCTGCTCACCGACCTCGGCGCGGTGCCCTGGGACCGGCTGCCCGCCCACGACCCGACCGACGCCGACCGGGTGCGACCCCTGCTGCCCGGCCACACCGCCTACGTCATCTACACCTCCGGCTCCACCGGCCGCCCCAAGGGCGTCGCCGTCGAGCACCGGCAGCTGGTCAACCTGTGCCACGACCACGAGAGCGGCCTGCTCGCCCCGCACACCGCGGACGGCCGCCGGCTGAAGGCCGCGCTCAGCGCCTCCTTCTCCTTCGACACCTCCTGGGAAGGGCCGCTGCTGCTCGCCCTCGGCCACGAGGTGCACCTCATCGACGAGGACGCACGCCTGGACCCCGACGCGTTCTGCGCCCATGTCGCCGAGCGCCGCCTCGACCTGGTGAACGTCACCCCGTCCCTCCTGCGCGAGCTCACCTCCGCCGGCCTGCTGGCCCCCGGCCGCCACCACCCGGAGCTGCTGCTCGTCGGCGGCGAGGCCGTCACCCCGGCCGACTGGCAGGAACTCGTGCGGGTGGAACGCGAGTCGAACATCGCGGTGTACAACATGTACGGGCCCACCGAATGCACCGTCGACGCCGTCTACGGTCGCTGCGCCGACCGCCCTGAGCGGCCCGTCATCGGGCGCCCGGGCGGCAACCTGCGCGCCTACGTGCTCGACGGCGCCCTGCGGCCGGTGCCGCCCGGTGTGCCCGGCGAGCTGTACCTGTCGGGCGCCCAGGTGGCCCGCGGCTACCTCGGCCGACCCGGACTCACCGCCGCCCGCTTCCTCGCCGACCCGTTCGGGGCGCCCGGCGAGCGGATGTACCGCACCGGGGACCGGGCCCGCTGGGATCGCAATGGGCTGCTGGAGTTCCTCGGCCGGGTGGACGAGCAGGTCAAGATCCGCGGTTTCCGTATCGAGCCCGGCGAGGTGGAGGCCGCCCTCCTCGGCCACCCGGACGTCGCCGACGCCGCGGTCGCCGCCCGCGAACACGCCGGGCGGGCCATGCTCGTCGGCTACCTGGTGCCGGCCGGCGACCGCGTCCCGTCCGCCGACGACCTGCGCCTCGCGCTGCGTCGCACCCTGCCCGACCACATGGTGCCCACCGCGTTCGTCCCGCTGGCCCGCATCGCGCGCACCACCAGCGGCAAGACCGACCGGCGCGCCCTGCCGGCCCCGCCCGCGCAGCCCGACAGCACCACCCCCTACGTCGCCCCCCGGCCCGGCACCGAGGAGCGCCTGGCCGCGATCTGGGCGCAGGTGCTCGGGGTCGAACGGGTCGGCGCCCGCGACAACTTCTTCGCGCTCGGCGGCGACTCCATCCTGAGCATCCAGATCGTCGCCCGCGCCCGGCAGGCCGGACTCGCCCTCACCACCAAGGACGTCTTCCGCCACCAGACCGTCGCCGAACTGGCCCTGCGCACCGAGGAGTCGGCGCCCCGCCCGGTCGCCGCCGAACAGACCGGCGAGGCGCCGCTCACCCCGATCCAGCACTGGTACCTGGACGGCCGCGACCCGGACCGGCCGCTGCGCTTCACCATGACCCAGCGCCTCGAACTCGCCCCGGACACCGGTGAGGAGACCGTCCGCACGGCCGTCGACGCCCTCGTGCGCCACCACGCGGCGCTGCGCACCCGGTTCCGCCACACCGCCGACGGCTGGCGCCAGGAAGCCCTGCCGCAGGCACCCGACGGCGTCTTCAGCCGCCACGACGCGGCCCGGCTCACCGGCGCCGCGCTGGAAGCCGAGGTCCAGCGGCTCACCGACGAGGCGCAGACCGCACTCGACCCGCGCGAAGGCCGCGTCGTACGCGTCCTGTTCTTCGACCGGGGGCCGGCCGTGCCACCGCAACTCGTCATCACCGCGCACCACTTGGTGATCGACGGCGTCTCCTGGCGCATCCTGCTGGCCGACCTGGAGACCGCCCACCGCGCGACGGCGGCCGGACGCCCCGTCGAACTCCCCGCCGCCGGCACCTCCTTCGGGCACTGGGCCACCCGGCTCGCGGAGCACACCCGCTCCGGCGCCCTGGACGCCGACCTGGACTACTGGACCCGTACCGCCGCCGCCCCCGCCGCCCTGCCCGCGGGCCGGCCCGGCCCCAACACGCACGGCACCGCCGCCACCCTCACGGTCACCCTGGACACCGCGACCACCGACGCCCTGCTCCGCAAGGTCCCCGAGCGCTACCGCACCCAGGTCAACGACGTCCTGCTCAGCGCCCTCGGCCGCACCCTGGGCCGCTGGTGCGGGCGCGACACCGTGCTGCTCGGCGTGGAGGGACACGGCCGGGAGGACCTGTTCGAGGAAGCCGACCTGTCGCGGACCGTCGGCTGGTTCACCGCCGAGTACCCGCTCGCCCTCACCGCCGACCCGGACGCCGGATGGCACGACACCCTCCGCGCGGTCAAGGAGCAGCTGCGCGCGGTCCCGCTGCACGGCCTGAGCCACGGCGCCCTGCGCCACCTCGTCCCCGGCAGCCCGCTGTCCACCGCCCCGGCCCCGCAGATCGGCTTCAACTACCACGGCCAATGGGACACCGGCACCGGCTCCGGCGGCCTGGTCCGCGGCGCCCTGCCCCCGGCCGGCCGGGACACCGACCCGGACGAACCCCGCCCCTACCTGCTGGACATCACCGGAGTCGTCCAGGACGGCCGGCTGGAGTTCGGCTGGACCTACCCGGCGGCCGTCTACGCGGAGGACACCGTCCGCGCGCTCGCCGAGGAGACACTGGCCGCCCTGCGGGACATCGTGGCCCACTGCGCCCTGCCCACCGCGGGCGGCCGCACCCCCTCCGACTTCCCGCTCGCCGGCCTCGACCAGGAGCGGCTGGACCGGCTCGTCGGCACCGGACGCGACATCGAGGACGTCCTGCCGCTCACCCCGCTCCAGTCCGGCATGCTGTTCCACGGCCTCGTGGACACCGAGCACGCCTACGCCGACCGCACGGCCGTACGCCTGGCCGGCGTGGCCGACCCGCGGGCCTTCGCCGCCGCCTGGCAGCAGGTCGCGGACCGCACCCCGGCCCTGCGCACCTCCGTGCACTGGCACGGCCTGCCCCACCCGGTGCAGGTGGTCCACCGGCACGCCGAACTGCCCGTCACCCGGCTCGACTGGCGCGCCCTGACACCCGCACAGCGCACCGAGGCCACCGAGCGGCTGCTCGCCGAGGACCGCGCGGCCGGCATGGACCTCACCACCGCCCCGCTCACCCGGCTCACCCTCGCGGCCCTGCCCGGCGACGAGGTGCTGCTGGTGTGGTCCACCCACCACATCGTCCTCGACGGCTGGAGCACCGGCCAGCTCCTCACCGAGGTGTGCGAACGGTACGCCGCCCTCACCGGCGGCCCGGACCCGGCGCCCCCGGTCAGGCGGCCGTTCGCGGACTTCCTGCACTGGCTCGCCGCACGGGACGAGCCGGCGGCCGAACGGCACTGGGCCGAGGCGCTGGCCGGGTTCACCGCCCGTACCCCGCTGCCGTACGACCGCACCCCCGCCGAGGCCCACCGCGCCCGGTCGGCCGCCGCCGTCCACCACGAGCTGGACCCGGACGTGTCGCGCCGGCTGCGGGAGAGCGCCGCACGCGCCGGACTCACCGTCAACACCGTCCTGGAGGGGGCCTGGGCGCTGCTGCTGGCCCGTTCCAGCGGCCGGGACGACGTGGTGTTCGGCACGACCGTCTCCGGCCGCCCGGCCGAACTGCCCGGCGTCGAAGGCATGATCGGCATGTTCATCAACACCGTGCCGACCCGCGTCCGCGTCCCCGCGGGGCCGGTCCTGCCGTGGCTGCGCGGCATCCAGGAGCAGGGGAGCGACGCCCGCCGCTTCGACTTCCTCGCGCTGCCGCGCATCCAGGCGGTGAGCGAGGTGCCGCCCGGAGAGCCGCTGTTCGACAGCATGGTGGTCTTCGAGAACTACCCGGTGGACGAGTCGGCGACGGCCCGGACCGGCGTCCGGGTCGAGGAGGTGCGCGCCGACGACGCCACCACGTTCCCCTGGTGCCTGCGCGCCCACCTCGGCGAACGGCTCGCCTTCGACCTCGCCTACGACCCCGCCCTGTTCGACCCCGGCACCGCCGAGCGCGCCGCAGGCCGCCTGGCCGCGCTGCTGACCGGACTCGCCGACGGGTTCGACACCGACCTGGCCGGCCTCGACCTGCTCACCCCGGCCGACCGCGGACTGCTCGCCGCCTGGAACACCACCACCCGCCCGGCCGCCCCGCGCAGCCCGGTCGACCTGTTCGCCGAGCAGGCCCGCCGCACCCCCGACGCGATCGCGGTGCAGGACGGCGACCGGGAACTGACCTACCGGCAGCTGCACGACTGGGCCGCGGCGCTGGCCGGCCGGCTGCGCGCCGACGGGCTGGCGGCCGAGGACCGGGTGGCACTACTCCTGGACCGCTCCGCCGAACTCGTCGTCGCCCAGCTCGCCGTGCTCATGGCCGGCGGCGCCTACCTGCCCGTCGACGGCCGCGCCCCCGAGCACCGCCGCCGCACCCTGCTCGCCGAGTCCGGCGCGACGATCCGCCTCACCACCACCGACGTGACCACCGCATCGCCTGATCCGCTTCCGGCTGTGGGCCTTGCCGACACCGGTCCTGCCGAGGCGGCCCCGGCCGCCGACCCCGACCGGCTGGCCTACGTGATGTTCACCTCCGGGTCCACCGGCCGGCCCAAGGCGGTGGCGGTACGGCACCGGGACGTGGCCGCGCTGGCCACCGACAGCCGGTTCGCCGACGGCGTGTGCGACCGGGTGCTGCTGCACTCGCCCGCCGCCTTCGACGCCGCCACCTTCGAGGTGTGGGCGCCGCTGCTCAACGGCGGCCGGGTGGTCGTCGCCCCGGCAGGAGGCGTGGACGCCGCCCTGCTGCGCCGGCTCGCGGGCGACGGCGGGCTGACCGCGCTGTGGCTGACCGCCGGACTGTTCCGGCTGCTCGCCCAGGACGCCCCCGACTGCTTCCGCGGCCTGCGGCAAGTGTGGACCGGCGGTGACGTGGTGCCCGCCTCCGCCGTGCGCCGGGTCCTCGCCGCCTGCCCCGGCCTGACCGTCGTCGACGGCTACGGCCCCACCGAGACGACGACCTTCGCGACGTCCTTCGCGCTCGCCGACCCGGAGGCGGTGCCCGACACCGTGCCCATCGGCCGCCCGCTGGACGACCTGCGCGTCCACATACTCGACGCCCGGCTGCGGCCCGTACCGCCGGGCTGCGCGGGCGAGCTGTACCTGGCCGGTGAAGGCGTCGCCCGCGGCTACCTGGGCCGCCCCGGCGACACCGCGGCCCGCTTCCTCGCCGACCCGTCCGGGGCGCCGGGCGAACGAATGTACCGCACCGGCGACCTGGCCCGCAGACGCCCGGACGGCACCGTCGACTTCCTCGGCCGCGCCGACGACCAGGTCAAGATCCGGGGCTTCCGGGTGGAACCCGGCGAAGCCGAGGCCGCCCTCGCCGCCCACCCGGACGTCACCGACGTCACCGTGGTGGCCCGCGAGGACCGGCCGGGCGCCAAGCGGCTCGTGGCCTACGTCGTCGGACCGGCCGCACACGACCCGGAGGAGCTGCGGGCCTTCGCCGCCCGCACCCTGCCCGACTACCTCGTCCCCGCCGCCTTCGTGCCGCTCGCCGCCCTCCCGCTGAGCCGCAACGGCAAGGTCGACCGGGCCGCCCTGCCCGCGCCCGAGGCCCGGCCGGACGGCGCGCGCGTCGCGCCCCGCACCGAGGCCGAACGCCGCACCGCCGCCGTCTTCGGCGAGGTGCTGGGCAGCGAACCCCCCGGCGCGGAGGACGACTTCTTCCAACTCGGCGGAGACTCGATCCTCAGCATCCGCCTCGCCTCCCGCCTCGCGGAGGTCTTCGACACCGAGGTCACACCCCGCGCGGTGTTCACCCACCCCACCCCGGCCGCGCTGGCCCGGCTGCTCGGCGAACGGCAGGGCTCCGGCCGCCCGGCCCTCGTCCCCGTCGCCAGGGACGCCGTCGCACCGATGTCCCACGCCCAGCAACGCCTGTGGTTCCTGCACGAGTTCGAGCCGGGCGGCGCCGAGTACGTCACCGCGCTCGCCCTGCGGCTGCGCGGCACCCTGGACACCGGCGCGCTCCGCGCGGCCCTCACCGCCGTGACGGCCCGGCACGAGTCGCTGCGCACCACCTTCGACAGCGTCGATGGACACGGCATCCAGCGCGTCCACCCGCCGCGTCAGGTCCCGCTGCCGGTGCACGACCTGACCGGGCTCGCCGCGGAGGCGCGGGAACCCGAGCTGCGCCGCCTGCTCGCCGCCGACCGCGCCCGCCCGTTCGACCTGCGCGAGGGCCCGCTGCTGCGCACCGCCCTGGTCCTGCTCGCCGGCGACGACCATGTGCTCACCCTCGCCCTGCACCACATCGTCACCGACGGCTGGTCCACCTCCGTGCTGCTCGGCGACCTCGCCCACTTCTACCGGGCCGAACTCGGCGTCCCGCAGCCGCCGTTGCCACCCCTGCCGGTGCAGTACGCGGACTACGCGCACTGGCAGCGCACCACCGGGGAGGCCGGCGCCGACGAGCACCTCGCCTACTGGAAGGAGCACTTGGCCGGCACCGCCCCGCTGGAGCTGCCCACCGACCGGCCCCGGCCGCCGGTGCGTACCAGCGCCGGCGCCACCACCCGGCTGGTGGTGCCCGCCCCCACCCTCCAGGGCCTGACCCGGCTCGCCCGCGACCACGGGACCACCCTGTTCACCACGCTTGTCGCCGCCGCCCAGACCTACCTGGCCCGGCTCTCCGGCGCCGAGGACATCGCCGTCGGCACCGTCACCTCCGGCCGCGACCGGCCCGAGACCCAGGGCCTCGTCGGGTTCTTCGTGAACACCCTGGTGCTGCGCTCACGGGCCGAGGCGGGGGCATCCTTCTCCGGGTTCCTCACCGCCGTGCGGGAGACCGTCCTGGACGCCTTCGCCCACCAGGACGTGCCCTTCGAACGGGTCGTCGACGAGGTGCAGCCGGTCCGGGACACCAGCCGCAGCCCGCTGTTCCAGGTCATGGTCGTCCTCCAGAACACCCCCGCCGCCGGTCTCGACCTGCCGGGACTGGAGGTGACCGACGTCGAACCCGAGTCGGACCAGGCCGCGTTCGACCTCACCCTGGAGTTCGCCGAGACCGGCAACGGGGAACTGCACGGCCTGCTCACCTACAACACCGACCTGTTCGACCCGGCCACCGCCGAGCGGATGGCCCGCCAGCTCGGCACCCTGCTGCACGCCGTCGCCGCCGACCCGGACCGCCCGCTGGGCGCCCTCCCGCTGACCTCCGGCGCCGAACTGACGGCCCTGCTGGACCAGGGCCGGGGCACCTTCCGGCCGGTGCCCGAACGGACCCTGCCCGAGCTGTTCGAGGGGCAGGCGACCCGCACCCCGGACGCGATCGCGCTGCTGGACGGCGACCGGGAGCTGAGCTACGCCAAGGTGGACCGGGCGGCCAACCGCCTCGCCCACCGGCTGATCCGGGACGGCGTGGGACCCGAGCGGGTGGTGGCCCTGGCGCTGCCCCGCTCGGCGGCGACCGTCGTGGCCCAGCTCGCCGTCGCCAAGGCCGGCGGCGCCTTCCTCCCCGTCGACCCGAACTACCCCGCGGAGCGAAGGGAGTTCATGATCCGGGACGCGGGCACCCACCTGGTCCTCGACGACCCGGACGAGATCTGGACGGCCGACGGGCCGGACACGCCGCCCACGGACGCCGACCGCGCCCGCGCGCTGATCCCCGCCCACCCCGCCTACGTCATCTACACCTCCGGCTCCACCGGCACGCCCAAGGGCGTCGTCGTCACCCACCGGGGACTGGCCTCCTTCGCCGCCGCGGCCGCCGAGCAGTACGAAGCCGGGCCCGGCGACCGGGTGCTCCAGTTCGCCTCGCCCAGCTTCGACGCCTCCGTGCTGGAGCTGTGCGTCTCCCTGCTGGCCGGGGCCGCGCTGGTGACCGGCGAGGAAGGGCCGCTGGTCGGGGAGCGGCTGGCCGAGGTGCTCGCCGTACGGCGGGTCAGCCACGCCCTGATCCCGCCCGCCGCACTCGCCACGGTCGGACCGGAGACCGCCGCGACCCTGCCCCGCCTGCGCACCCTCATCGTGGGCGCGGAGGCGTGCCCGGCCGACCTCGTCGCCGCCTGGGCGCCCGGCCGCCGCATGATCAACTCGTACGGCCCCACCGAGGCGACCGTCGTCGCCACCTGGACCGGACCGCTCACCCCCGGCACCGGCGCGCCCCCCATCGGCCGCCCGTCCGGACACACCCGCGTCCACGTGCTCGACGCCGCCCTGCGCCCCGTACCGCCCGGCGTCACCGGGGAGCTGTACATCGCCGGGCCCGGCCTCGCCCGCGGCTACCTGGGCCGGCCGGGGCTCACCGCCCGGCACTTCGTCGCCGACCCGTTCGGCGGGCCGGGGGAGCGGATGTACCGCACCGGGGACCTGGTCCGCTGGACCGCCGACGGCCTGCTCCGGTTCGCCGGACGCGCCGACGACCAGGTCAAGCTGCGCGGCTTCCGCATCGAGCCCGGCGAGATCGAGAGCGCGCTGCGCACCAGCCCGCTGGTGCGGGACGCGGTGGTGGCCGTACGCGCGGGGGAGGCGCCCGGCGCACCGGACCGGCTCGTCGCCTACGTCGTACCGGCCGAGCTCCCCGCCGACGGCGCCGCACCGCCCGCCGGCGAGCTGCCCGCCGGCGAACTGCGGCTGCACCTCGCCGGGCTGCTGCCGCCGCACATGGTGCCCTCGGTGTTCGTGCCGCTCGACCGGCTGCCGCTCACCCCGAACGGCAAGACCGACCGGCGCGCCCTGCCCGCCCCCGGCCCCGCACGGGCCGCCGGCGGACCGCGCACCGCGCCCCGCACCGACACCGAACGCCGCGTCGCCCGTATCTGGGCGGACGTCCTCGGTATCGAGGAGGTCGGCGCCGACGACAACTTCTTCGCGCTCGGCGGCGACTCCATCCTCAGCATGCAGGTCGTCTCACGGCTGCGCCGCGACGGCCTGCACGTGGCCACCCGCGATCTGTTCACGCACCAGACCGTCGCCGAACTCGCCGCCGTCGTACGCACCGCGCCCCGGCGGTCCGACGAGGGCCCGGTGACCGGCGAGGTGCCGCTCACCCCGATCCAGGACTGGTTCCTCGGCACACCCCGCGCCGCCCACCACCACTTCAACCAGTCGGCGCTGCTCGAACTCGACGGCGCCCCGGACCCGGAGGCGCTGCGCGCCGCGCTCGACGCCCTGCTCGACCACCACGACGCCCTGCGCATGCGGTTCACCAGGGACGAGCACGGCTGGCGGCAGTTCAACCCGCCGCCCGCCCCCGGCCAGGACATCCTCGTCCGGTACGACCTGTCCGGGCTGTCCGCCGAGGACGCGGACGCCGCCATGGCGAAGGCCGCCGACGAACTGCACGCCGGCTTCGACCTCGCCCACGGCCCGCAGCTGCGCGCGGCCCTGTTCACCGGCGACCCGGACAGGCCCGCGTTCCTGCTGCTGGTCGCCCACCACCTCGTGGTGGACGCCGTCTCCTGGCGCGTCCTGCGCGACGACCTGGAGAGTGCCTATCAGCAGGCCCGCGAAGGCGGCCCCGTCACCCTGGGGGAGCGCGGCACCAGCTTCCGGGAGTGGTCCACCCGGCTGTCCGCGCACGTCGCCGAGGGCGGTCTGGACCACGAACTGCCCTACTGGGAAGAGGCCGTAGGGTCCGCCCCCGCCGACCCCGCCCCCGCCCCGGTGGCCGACACGGGCCCGGCCGCCACCGTGAGCGTGGAACTCGGTGAGGAGGACACCACCGCCCTGCTCCGCTCCGCGCCCACCGCCTACCGCACCCGCGTCAACGACGTGCTGCTCTCCGCCCTCGCCCTCGCACTGGCCCGCTGGAGAGGGCACGACCGCATCCGCCTGGACCTGGAGGGCCACGGCCGCGAGGACCTGCTCGACGGCGTCGACCTGTCCCGCACGGTCGGCTGGTTCACCACCGTCTACCCGGTCGCCCTCCAGGTGCCCGACCCCGGCGCCCTCGGCCCCGACCGCGACTGGCGGTCCCTGGTGAAGTCGGTACGGCGCCAGCTGCGCGCCGTACCCGGCAACGGCATCGGCTTCGGCGCGCTGCGCACCTTCGGTCCGCCCGAGGTCCGCGAACGCCTCGGCGCCCACGCCCACGGCCAGGTGGTGTTCAACTACCTCGGCCAGTGGGACGCCCGCCCCGAGACCGCGGGCGGCGGCCTGGTCCGCGCCGAACACGGCTCGTTCGGCCAGGACCACGACCCCCGCGATCCCGGATCGCACCTGGTGGAAGTGGTGGGCGCCGTCCAGCACGGCCGGCTCGCCTTCACCTGGCACCACCGGCCATCCGTCCACGACACGGCGACCGTGCGCCGGGTCGCGGAGGACTTCGCCGAGGCCCTGCGGCACCTCGCCCGGCACGCCAGGGGAGGCCGATGACGGCGTCCCCCCGCGAGGCACCGCTCCGGCGTCCCGCCCGGCACGGTCCTCGCGCCCCGCGCGCCCCGACCCCCGCGGCGCATCACCGACCCACCCGGACCGAACCGCACACGAAGGAGACCGACATGGACGAGAACACCCGCTACCAGGTGCTGCGCAACGACGAGGAGCAGTACTCCCTCTGGCCCGTCGACATCGAGGTGCCCGCCGGCTGGCAGCCCGTCGGCAAGGAGGGCACCGAGGCCGAGTGCACCGCCTACGTCGACGAGGTGTGGACCGACATGCGGCCCAAGAGCCTGCGCGAGCGCATGGAGAACGCCGGCGCCTGACCGGCCGTACCGCCCGCCGGGCCGGCCGCACCCGCGCCGGCCCGGCGGGCTCGCCCCGCCCGAGGCCCCCCACGACACGCCCCCCACAGCCCCCCACGCACCGGACCGCCGCCGCACCGGCGCCCCACCGCCCCCGGCCCTCACCCCACCGCATCACTCCCGAGGAGCCCGTCATGACCCCCGTCCTGCGCACCGAACGCCTGGAGTTCCTCCCTTACCGGCCCGAGCACGAGGACGTCTTCGTCGAGCTGCTGCGCGACGCGCAGGTGTGCCGCTGGATGGGCCAGGACCTCGTGCCCGAACCGGAGATCCGCGAGGTGTTCCGCGCCATCCTCACCGACGTCTACCCCCAGCGGCGGTTCGACGTCTGGGGCCTGTGGCTGGCCGGCCGCTACGTCGGCCACGCCGAGGTGAAACCCACCGGCAACGTCGAGGGCCACGAACTCGTCACCGCCCTCGCTCCCGGCCACTGGGGGCGGGGACTGGGCGGCGAGGCGGTCCGCGGCCTGCTCCGGCACGCCGCCGACAACCTCGGCCTCACCGAGGCGTACGGCATGGTCGGCGCCGAGAACACCGCCAGCCTCGCCATGTGCCGCCGCCTGGGCTTCCGCCATGTGCGCGATGTCGTCGGCGACGACGGCTCGGTGACGAAGATGCTGGTCATCCCGACGTCGGCGGGAGGCACGGGAGAAACGGGCGGTACGGACGGCGTGGGTGAGGCGGGCGGCGCGGGACAGCTTCACGGCTCGGGCGGTACGGACGCCGGACCCGCCGCGCAGATCCCGTCCCCGTCGTCCCCCTCTCCTTCCCCGTCGCCGGGCGCCGAGGACGCGGCCGCGGTGGCGGGCGCCGGGGAGGCGGTGTGAGCCGGCCGCCGCTCGCGGGGGAGGGGACCGGGGCCGTGGACACCGCCGCCCCCGCCCCGCCGGGCCTGTGGCGCAACCGCGACTTCAACCTGCTGTGGACCGGCCAGTGCCTGTCCGACCTGGGCGGCGCCATGGCCGACCTGGCCCTGCCGCTGCTGGTCCTCCAGCAGACCGGCTCCCCGACGCGGGCCGGAGTCGTCGGCACCGCCGGGCTCGTCACCACCCTGGTGTGCCGGCTGCCGGCCGGTGTCCTCGCCGACCGGTTCGACCGGCGCCGGCTGATGATCGCCTGCGACCTGCTGCGGATCGCCGTGTACGCGGCGCTCGGCTGGGCGGTCCTGAAGGGCGCCGCCGGCCTGCCGGTGATCCTCGCGGTCGTGATCACCGGCGCCGCCGCCACCGCCGTCTTCAGCACCGCCGAGCACGCCTCGGTGCGCAGCCTGGTCCGCCCGGACCAACTGGCCTCCGCCGTCGCCCGCAACGAGGCGCGGACCTACGGCACCTCGCTGGCCGGACCGCCGCTGGGCGGCCTGCTGTTCGGGCTCGGCCGGTCCCTGCCCTTCCTGGGCAACGCGCTGAGCTTCCTGCTGTCCCTGGCGGCCGTCCGCCGCATCGGGCGGCCCCTCCAGCAACCCCGCGCGGAGCCGGCCGCACCCGTCGGCGCGTCCACCGCGGAGGGCCTGCGCTTCCTGCTGGGGCATCCGTTCCTGCGGGCGCTGCTGGTGATCGCGGCTCCGCTGAACATGGCCTTCACCGGCATGATCTTCGCGATGACCCTCGCGCTGCGCCGGGCCGGTGTCGCCCCGGTCATGGTGGGCCTCGCCGGCACGGTCTTCGCGCTCGGCGGCCTCCTCGGCGCCTTCGCCGCCCCGGCACTTCAGCGCCGGCTGCGGCTGCCCGTCCTGATCACACTGCTGTGCTGGACGACCGCCGCGCTGATGGCCGTCAGCACGCTGCTCTCCGGCACCGTGCTGGCCGCGGTGCCGCTGGCCGCCGCCGTCTTCCTCGGCCCCACCGCCAACGCCGCCCTCTTCGGCCACCAGGCCGCCGTCACCCCCGACCACTTGCAGGGCCGCGTGGTCAGCGGCGTCCTGCTCGCCGCCGGCTCGGCCGCCGCCCTCGCCCCCGCCCTGGCCGGCGCCCTGCTGTCCCACTGGCCCCCGGCACCGGCCATGCTGGTCTTCCCGGCCCTGGTCCTCCTCGCCGCCCTGACGGCCACCGTCAGCAAGGGCATCCGCACGATGCCGGCTTCCTGATCCGAACGAAAGGCCCCGGCCGGGCCACGCCCCGCGCGCAGAGCGACCCGGAGGCCGCCCCACCGCCTCCGGTACCAGGCCGTCCGTGCACCCCGCCCCCGTTTGCTGATTCACTGTTGCCCCCGGCAGCGACACGGAAGGCCCAGCTCCGCCATGGTGTATCGGCGTACGGAACGTACGGAGCGGCACGCTCGGACGAAGGAGGAGGCATTCGTCCGTGCCGCGCACGAGCTGGTGGCGCGGGAGGGCTTCGCCGGGGCGAAGGTCGCCGCGGTGGCCGGAGCGTGCGGGGTGAGCGCCGGCTCGCTCTACTCGTACTTCGGCAGCAGGGACGAGCTGTTGGCCCGCGTCTTCCGGCGCGCCGCCGGCCGCGAACTGGCCGCCGTACGCGGTGCGGTGGCCGCCGCACCCGTACGACCCGACGCGCGACTCGAAGCGTTCGCCGACACGTTCACCCGGCGCGCCCTGCGGGGGCGGCGGCTGGCGTGGTCCCTGCTGTTCGAGCCCGTCTCGCCGGCGGTGGAGCGCGAGCGGCTGGTGTACCGGCGCGAGTACGCGCAGTTGTGCGAGGGCGTCATCCGGGACGGCATAGCGGCCGGCCTGTTCGCCCGGCAGAACGCGGCGGTCGCGGCCGGCGCCGCCATCGGTGCGATCTCCGAGGCGCTGGTCGGCAGGCTCTCGCCGGAGGTCGCGCAGCAGCCGCAGGTGCCCGACGAGCAACTGGTCGTGGAAATCAGGGACTTCTGCCTGCGTGCCCTCGGCTGTGTGCGGTCCTGACCGCCCCTCGTACTCCGGAACTTTCATTGCCAGGCCCGCCGTGCCCTCCGTACCATGAAGTGAACGAGGATTCAGAACTTGAACTGCGACGGGGGCCCCATGCGACACAGTGAACAAGTGGCGATGATCAAGCGTCTTCTCGCCCTGCGCGAAACGCGGCGCGACGAGAAGATGCTCGACGAGGTCGTCACCATCCCGGTCACCAAGTACACCGACGAGGCCCTCCTGGAGCGCGAGATCGCCTCGGCCTTCTCCCGCTACCCGCTGATCGCGGGCCACGCCTCCGCGCTCGGCGAGCCCGGCGCCTATCTCACCAGCGACTGGGACCGGTTCCCCTACGTCGTCGTCAGGGGCGAGGACGGCCGGGTCCGCGCCTTCTACAACCAGTGCCGCCACCGCGGAGCCCGCCTCGCCGACCAGCCGTCCGGGACGGTGCAGAACTTCATCTGCCCCTTCCACGGCTGGGTCTACGGACTCGACGGCACCCTGAAGGGCATCACCCGCGCCCATGACTTCCCCGGCGTCAAGACCTGCGACTACGGCCTGGTCGAACTGCCGGCCGCGGAGTCCGGCGGCCTGATCTGGGTCGGCCGCACCCCCGGCGAGACGCTCGACATCCCCGCGTTCCTCGGCACGTTCCACGACGACCTGGTGAACTTCGACGTGGCCTCGCTCGTGCGGTACAAGAAGACCAAGGTGGTCAAGGAGGCCAACTGGAAGCTGCTGATCAAGACGTACCTGGAGGGCTACCACGTCCCGTACCTGCACCGGGACACCCTCGCCTTCGCCTTCAAGAAGGGCGTGATCGCGCACGACGAGGACGGCCCGCACATCCGGCTGTCCGCGGCGCGCACGAACATCGGCGACACCGCCCGCAAACCGGAGGAGGAGTGGCGCATCCTGGACTACGCCTCGGTGTACTACACCCTCTTCCCCAACACCTTCTTCATCCTGCACCCCGACTACGTGTCCATCAACACCTTCTGGCCACTGGCGCCGGACCGCACGATATGGACCCACGAGATGCTCTACCGCGACGGCGACTTCGCCGGTTCCGCCGGACAGAGCGCGCTGGCCAAGCGCTTCGAGTTCACCAACGACACGGTCTTCGACCAGGAGGACTTCGCCATCGCCGAGAACGTGCAGCGCCATCTGCCGCACGGAGGCAGCGACCACCACGTCCTGGGACTGGCGGAGGGCCTGCTCGCGATGTTCCAGCAGACCATCGACGAGCGGCTCACCGACCCGGACGCGGCCACCCCCACCACCCCCCGAGCCACAGGACGGCACGCATGACCACGGACCTCACCGATTTCGCACAGGGCATCTTCAAGGCCCAGCCGTTCAGCATGTTCCTGGGCGCCGAACTCACCTCGGTGGGGCCCGACTCGGCCGAGATCCGCGTCGTCAACCGCCCCGAGATCCAGCAGCAGCACGGCTTCGTCCACGGCGGCGTGCTCAGCTACCTGGCCGACAACGCGCTGACCTTCGCCGGGGGACTCGCCCTCGGCGGTGACGCGCTCACCGCCGAGTACAAGATCAACTATGTGCGGCCGGCCGTGGGCGACGCCGTGCTCGCCCGTGCCAGGGCGACCGCCACGACCCGGCGTCAGGCCGTGTGCCAGTGCTCGGTCTACGTCGTCTCGGACCAGGGAGAGGAGCACCTGGTCGCCGTGGCGCAGGGCACGATCGTGCGCGCGGGCAAGCAGGAGGACTGAGCCGTACGGGGCCGGCCGCCGCCCTGCGGCCGGCCCATGGCGCGGGGCGCCTCAGAGGCCGGTGCGCACCTGCTCGCGCAGTACGTGCTTCTGCACCTTGCCGGAGGGCGTACGCGGCAGCGCCGGGACCACCATCAGTTCCCGCGGGATCTTGTACTTCGCCAGCCTGGTGGCGAGAAACCCGCGCAACTCCTCCAGCGTCACCGCCGCATCGGCCTCCACCACGGCGACGACGGTCTCCCCCCAGTCCCGGTGCGGCCGCCCCACGACGGCCGCGTCCCGGATCGCCGGATGCCCCAGGATCGCCTCCTCCACCTCGGGGGAGTAGACGTTCTCCCCGCCGGTGACGACGACGTCCTTGGCGCGGCCGACGATGAACAGATAGCCGTCCTCGTCCACCCGCGCGAGGTCCCCCGACCGGTACCAGTCGCCCGCGAAGGCGCGCTCCGTCGCTTCCGGATCGTCCAGATACCCCAGCATCCGGGTCCCCGACCGCAACCACAGCTCCCCGGTCTCGCCGGCCCCGGCGTCCACTCCGTCGTCCCGGACCACGCGGATGTCCACGCCCGGCATGCCGCCCGCCCCGATCGACCCGGCCTTGGCGAGATGCTCCCGCGGGCGCAGCACGGCACCGACCGGCCCCATCTCGCTCATGCCGTACACCTGGCAGAAGCGGTCCCGGCCGTACGCCGCCTCCAGCGTCCGTACCGTCTCGGCGCCCAGCGGCGCCCCGCCGTAGGCCCACAGCCGCACGCCCGCCAGACCGAAGTCGGACAGGTCGGCTCCCGTCGCGGGCAGCGCCTTCAGCGGGGCGAGATAGGCGATGGGGGCACCGAAGAAGGCCGTCACCCGGTGCTTGCGCACGGCCTCCAGGAAGGCGAGCGGCTGGTACTCCTTCAGCAGGACGACGGTGCCGCCCAGGTAGATCATCGACAGGAACCAGTTGTTCAGGGGCGAGGCGTGCCAGATCGGCATGGCCAGCAGGAACCGGTCCTCGCGGCGCAGCCCCGCGGCGGCCGCGGTGTACGCGGGCACGGCGGACAGCCCGCGGTGGGAGTGCAGACAGCCCTTGGGCGCGCCGGTCGTCCCGGAGGTGTAGAGCACCTGTGCGACGGCCTCGGGCCCGACCTCCACCCCCTCCCATTCCGGCGCCCCCGCGACCAGCCCGTCGAACTCCCCGCCGCCGGTGTCGTCCGTGGTCAGCACATCGACCTCGGGCGCGCCCTCGCGCATACGATCGGACAGCTCCTGCGCGACGACGGCCACCCGCAGCTTCGAGTGCCGTGCCAGGTACGTCAGTTCGCGCGCGGTCAGCTTGTGGTTGACCGGCACCAGCGCCGCCCCGGCCCGCCAGATCCCGAACGCCGCCACGGCGAAGGCGGGGGTGTTGTACGTCATCACGCCCACGCGATCCCCCGGCCGCACCCCGCGCTCCCGCAGCACGGCGGCGGCCCGCTTCGACGCCGCGAGCAATTCGGCGTACGTCATCGATCCCAGATCGGACACGAGGGCCGGCTTCCCGCCGCAACCGCGCGCCGACGCCCCCAGCATCCACGTCAGGTTCACCGCAGGGTCCTCCGCATCCTCGTGGGCGCTGCCGCGCCGGCCGTACCCCTGCACGGCAAGAATTGAATCATCGTTCAAACCGGGGGAAGCCTCAACCGCTTTCGCTGCGGCGGAGTCGGGGGGACGACGGGCCGCACCATGGGAGAGCACGGCCGGCCCGGTGCGCCGACCGACGGTGTCCGGGGGAGCCCCGCGCTGTTGCGCCGGGGGCGGAACACCAGCCGGACCGGACCCGGCGATCGCTACAGTCCGGGCTCATGACGACGATCACGACACGCAGGGTCGAGTACCCGGCCGACGGCCTGACGATGATCGGGCACCTCGCGCTCCCGGCCGGTGTCGATCGACGGCCCGCGGTGCTGCTCGGACCGGAGGGCGTGGGGCTCAGCGACGTCGAGCGCCGCCGCGCCGATGCGCTCGCCGAACTCGGCTACGTGGCGCTGGCCTTCGACCTGCACGGCGGGCGCTATCTGGACGACCCCCAGGAGATGCTGGCCCGTTGCCTGCCGCTGATCGCCGATCCCGACCGGATGCGGGGCATCGGCCATGCGGCGCTCGACGTGCTGCGCGCCGAACCGCGGACCGATCCCGACCGGATCGCCGCCGTCGGCTACGGCACCGGGGGTGCTGTCGGGCTGGAACTCGGGCGCGACGGCGTCGACCTGCGCGCGATCGCGACGGTCAACGCGCTGACCACGGGCCGACCGGGCGAGGCGGCGCGCATCCGCTGCCCGGTGTGGGCCGGGGTCGGCTCGGAGGACCCGATCATGCCGCCCGCGCAGCGGGACGCGTTCACCGCCGAGATGCAGGCCGCCGGCGTCGACTGGCGCCTCGTGGTCTACGGCGGAGCCCTGCACGCCTTCCACCACCCGACGGTCGACCACACCGTGCGCCCTGGCGTCGGCTACCACCCGCGGCACGCGCGGCGGGCCTGGCACGACATCGTCGAGCTGCTCGCCGAATGCCTGCCCGTGACGGAGGTGAGGCAACGTCCCGCCGAGCATGAGTGACGCCCCCGCCGTCCGCCTGGCTCGCACCCCCGCCCGTCACCCGCCACCGCCACTCCACGCAAGCCACTTGCATATTCCGCGCTATTCTTGCGCGCATGACGCGACGACTTGCGGAAGTGGCGAAGAAGGTCGGAGTCAGCGAGGCCACCGTCAGCCGGGTGCTCAACGGCCGGCCGGGAGTCTCCGAGGCCACCCGGCAGGCGGTGCTGACGGCTCTCGACGTCCTCGGCTACGAGCGCCCCACCCAACTGCGCGGTGAGCGCGCCCGGCTCGTCGGCCTGGTCCTGCCGGAGCTGCAGAACCCCATCTTCCCGGCATTCGCCGAGGTGATCGGCGGCGCGCTCGCCCAGCTCGGGCTCACCCCGGTGCTGTGCACCCAGACGAAGGGCGGCGTCTCGGAGGCGGACTACGTCGAACTGCTGCTCCAGCAGCAGGTGTCCGGCGTCGTCTTCGCCGGCGGCCTCTACGCCCAGGCCGACGCCCCGCACGACCACTACCGGCTGCTCGCCGACCGCAACATCCCCGTCGTCCTGGTCAACGCGGCCATCGAACACCTCGGCTTCCCGGCGGTGTCCTGTGACGACGCGGTCGCCGTCCAGCAGGCCTGGCGGCACCTGGCCTCGCTCGGCCACGAGCGCATCGGGCTGGTCCTCGGCCCCGGCGACCACATGCCCTCCGCCCGCAAACTGGCCGCCGCGCACGCCCTTACGGGCGGCCTGCCGGAGGAGTACGTCGCGCGGGCCATCTTCTCCATCGAGGGCGGCCACGCCGCCGCCTCCAGGCTGATCGACCGGGGCGTCACCGGCATCATCTGCGCCAGCGATCCCCTCGCCCTCGGCGCGATCCGGGCCGCGCGGCGCAAGGGCCGCGACGTACCGGGCCGGATCTCCGTCGTCGGCTACGACGACTCGGCGTTCATGAACTGCACCGAACCCCCGCTCACCACCGTCCGCCAGCCCATCGAGGCCATGGGTCGCGCGGCCGTGGAACTGCTGAACGCGCAGATCGGCGGCACCGCCGTACCCGTCGAGGAGCTTCTGTTCGAGCCCGAGCTGGTGGTGCGCGGATCGACCGGACAGGCACCGCACGACTGAGGCCCCAGCGGATCCGGTGCACTGTCAAATAATTACAGAAGTCGCGCGACATCTTGCGAACCCTTGTCGGCGGTGCTTGAGTGTGCCGCGCCCGCAGCTCCCGCCATGAGTGCCACCGAGGGGTCCAACGAATGACAAGCACCGGGTTCCGCCGCACCTTCGTCGCGATCGGCGTCTGCTCCTCCCTCGCCCTCGCCGCCACCGCCTGTGGTTCGGGCGGCGACGGCGCGGCGAACGGCAGGACACGCATCACCGTCAACTGCGAACCACCGAAGAGTTCCAGAACCGACCGGAAGTTCTTCGACGCGGACGTCGCCTCCTTCGAGAAGCAGAACCCGGACATCGACGTCGTCACCCACGACGCCTTCCCCTGCGAGGACCCCAAGACCTTCGACGCCAAGCTCGCCGGCGGCCAGATGGAAGACGTGTTCTACACGTACTTCACCGACGCCCGGCACGTCGTGGACATCAACCAGGCCGCCGACCTCACGCCGTACCTCAAGGAGATGAAGAGTTACGGCACCCTCCAGAAGCAACTGCGGGACATCTACACGGTGAACGGCAAGGTCTACGGCATACCACGCACCGGATACAGCATGGGCCTGATCTACAACCGCGCCCTGTTCCGGAAGGCCGGCCTCGACCCCGACAAGCCCCCCACCACCTGGGCGGAGGTCCGCGCCGACGCCAAGAGGATCGCCGCCCTGGGCAACGGCACCGTCGGGTACGCCGACTACAGCGCCCAGAACCAGGGCGGCTGGCACTTCACCGCCGAGTTGTACTCCCAGGGCGGCGACGTCGTCAGTGCCGACGGCAAGAAGGCGACCGTCGACACCCCCGAGGGCCGCGCCGTCCTGCAGAACCTGCACGACATGCGCTGGAACGACGACTCCATGGGCAGCAAGCAGCTCCTCGTCATCAACGACGCGCAGCAGATGATGGGCGCCGGCAAACTCGGCATGTACCTCGCGGCTCCCGACAACATCCCGATCCTCGTCAAGGAGAAGGGCGCCAGCTACGACGACATCGCCATCGGCCCCATGCCTGGCGGCCAGGCCACCCTGATCGGCGGCGACGGCTACATGTTCAACAAGCACGACTCGCCCGCCCAGATCCGCGCCGGCCTCAAGTGGCTGGAGCACATGTACCTCACCCCCGGCAAGGGCTTCCTCGGCGACTACGCCCGCGCCAAGCGCAACAACGCCCCCGTCGGCCTGCCCGAACCGCGCCTGTTCACCGGCGCCGCCGACGCCGAGGACCAGAAGATCAAGAGGGCCGAGGCCAACGTCCCGGTGGAGAACTACCAGAGCTTCCTCGACGGCAACACCAAGCTCCGGATGAAGATCGAGCCGCCGGACGCGCAGCAGATCTACTCCGTCCTCGACGCCGCCGTCTCCGCCGTCCTCACCCAGAAGGACGCCGACATCGACGGGCTCCTCAAGGACGCCTCCGGCAAGATCGACAGCATCCTGGCCCGGAGCTGACCGCGATGACCAAGACGGCCGAGCGGCGGCCGGCGGCGGCCGCCGTCCCCGCGGTCCCGGCACCGGCCCCGGCAGGGGACCGGCGCCGGCGCCGCCTGACCGACCAACTCCGCGCCTACGCCTTCCTCCTCGGCGGCCTGCTCTGCTTCGTCCTGTTCTCCTGGTACCCGGCGATCCGCGCGGTCGTGATCGCCTTCCAGAAGTACACCCCAGGCTCCCCGCCCCAGTGGGTCGGCACCGCCAACTTCACCCGCGTCTGGCACGACCCGGAATTCGCCGCCGCCTGGCGCAACACCTTCACCTTCACCCTGCTCGCCCTGCTCATCGGCTTCGCGGTCCCCTTCCTGCTCGCCCTCGTCCTCAACGAACTGCGGCACGCCAAAGCCTTCTTCAGGGTCGTGGTCTACCTGCCGGTGATGATCCCGCCGGTGGTCAGCGCCCTGCTGTGGAAGTGGTTCTACGACCCCGGAGCCGGCCTCGCCAACGAGGCGCTGCGCTTCCTCCACCTGCCCACCTCCAACTGGTCCAACGGCACCCACACCGCGCTCGTCTCCCTGGTGATCGTGGCGACCTGGGCCAACCTCGGCGGCACCGTCCTCATCTACCTGGCCGCCCTCCAGTCCATCCCCGGCGAGCTGTACGAGGCCGCCGAACTCGACGGCGCGAGCCTCCTCCAGCGCATCCGGCACATCACGATCCCGCAGACCCGCTTCGTGATCCTGATGCTGATGCTCCTTCAGATCATCGCCACCATGCAGGTGTTCACCGAGCCGTTCGTCATCACCGGCGGCGGACCGGAGAGCGCCACCGTCACCGTGCTCTACCTCATCTACAAATACGCCTTCCTCTACAACGACTTCGGCGGTGCCTGCGCCCTCAGCGTCATGCTCCTGCTGCTGCTCGGCGCCTTCTCCGCCCTCTACCTGCGGCTCACCCGCGACGAGGGGGACAGCGCATGACCGCCACCCGCACCCTGATCTCCCCGGCCACCCTCGCCCGCCCCCGCGGCCGGGCGATCTACTGGACGGTGTTCACCGCCGTCGTCGTCCTCTTCGCGCTCGCCTTCCTCTTCCCGGTCTACTGGATGATCACCGGCGCGATGAAGTCCCCAGACGAGGTGGCCCGGACCCCGCCGACCCTCGTGCCCGAGCACTGGCACACCGGCGCCTACACCGACGCCTGGGACCTGATGCAGCTCCCGCAGCACCTGTGGAACACCGTCGTCCAGGCGGCCGGCGCCTGGGCCTTCCAGCTGGTGTTCTGCACGGCCGCCGCCTACGCCCTGTCCAAACTGCGGCCCGCCTTCGGCAAGGTGATCCTCGGCGGCATCCTCGCCACCCTCATGGTGCCGGCCCAGGCCCTCGTCGTACCCAAGTACCTCACCGTCGCCGACCTGCCGCTGCTGCACACCAGCCTGCTCAACGACCCGCTCGCCATCTGGCTCCCGGCCGTCGCCAACGCCTTCAACCTCTATCTGCTCAAGCGGTTCTTCGACCAGCTGCCCCGCGATGTGCTGGAGGCCGCCGAGATCGACGGCGCGGGCAGGCTGCGCACCCTGTGGTCCGTCGTCCTGCCCATGTCCCGGCCGGTCCTCGGCGTCGTGTCCATCTTCGCGCTGGTCGCCGTCTGGCAGGACTTCCTGTGGCCGCTGATGGTCTTCTCCGACACCGACAAGCAGCCGATCAGCGTGGCCCTGGTCCAGCTGTCGCAGAACATCCAGCTCACCGTGCTGCTCGCCGCGATGGTGATCGCCGGCATCCCGATGGTGGCGCTGTTCCTCGTCTTCCAGCGGCACATCATCGCCGGGATCAGCGCGGGCAGCACCAAGGGCTGACGCCGACCGCACCCGAGCCGACCGCCCGTCTACAGAAAGGCACAGCCCAGTGGGACAGCCCACCCCTGCCTTCAGCGACCACGAGTGGTGGCGCTCCGCCGTCATCTACCAGGTCTACGTCCGCAGCTTCGCCGACGGCGACGGCGACGGCACCGGCGACCTCGCGGGCGTCCGCTCCCGGCTGCCCTACCTGGCCGAACTCGGCGTGGACGCGCTGTGGTTCAACCCCTGGTACCGGTCACCGATGAAGGACGGCGGCTACGACGTCGCCGACTACCGCGCCATCGACCCGGCGTTCGGCACCCTCGCCGAGGCGGAGAAGCTCATCGCCGAGGCCCGCTCGCTCGGCATCCGCACCATCATCGACATCGTCCCCAACCACGTCTCCGACCGGCACCCGTGGTTCCGGGCCGCCCTCGCCGCCGGCCCCGGCAGCCCCGAACGGGACCTGTTCCACTTCCGGCCCGGCCGCGGCGCACACGGTGAACTCCCGCCCAACGACTGGCCGTCCCAGTTCGCCGGCACCACCGATCCGGTGTGGACCCGGCTGCCCGACGGAGAGTGGTACCTGCACCTGTTCACCCCCGAACAGCCCGACCTCAACTGGGCCCACCCGGCCGTCCGCCGGGAACACGAGGACGTCCTGCGCTTCTGGTTCGAGCGGGGTGTCGCCGGGGTCCGCATCGACTCCGCGGCCCTGCTCGCCAAGGACCCGGACCTCCCGGACCTCGCCACGCGTCCGCAGCCGCACCCCTTCGTCGACCGCGACGAACTCCACGACATCTACCGCTCCTGGCGCGCCGTCGCCGACGCCTACGGCGGCGTCTTCGTCGGCGAGGTCTGGCTCCCCGACGCCGAACGCTTCGCCCGGTATCTGCGCCCCGACGAACTCCACACCGCCTTCAACTTCGCCTTCCTGTCCTGCCCCTGGCACCCCGGACGGCTGCGCGCCGCCATCGACACCACCCTCGCCGAACACGCCCCGGTCGGCGCCCCCGCCACCTGGGTGCTGTGCAACCACGACGTCACCCGCACGGTCACCCGCTACGGCCGCGCGGACACCGCCTTCGACTTCGCGACCAAGGCCTTCGGCACCCCGTCCGATCCGGAGCTCGGCACCCGCAGGGCGCGGGCGGCCGCCCTGCTGTCCCTCGCGCTGCCCGGCTCGGTGTACCTCTACCAGGGGGAGGAACTGGGGCTTCCGGAAGCCGAGATCCCGCCCGACCGCATCCAGGACCCGATGTACCACCGCTCGGGCGGCACCGACCCCGGCCGCGACGGCTGCCGGGTGCCGCTGCCGTGGGCCGCAGACATGCCGTACGCGGGCTTCGGCTCACAGGTCGAACCGTGGCTGCCGCAGCCGGCCGACTGGCCGTCCTACGCCGCCGACCGCCAGGAGTACGACCCCGGCTCCATGCTCACCCTCTACCGCAGGGCCATCGCCCTGCGCCCCCGCTTCGGCACCGGCCCCCTCACCTGGCTGCCCACCCCGGACGACGTCCTCGCCTTCTCCCGCGCGGGCGACGCGAGCGACCCGAACGATCCGAGCGGCGCGAGCCGTGTGATCTGCGCGGTGAACTTCTCGGCCACCCCCGCCGACCTCCCCGCGCACTCCGAACTCCTGCTCAGCAGCGGCCCCCTGGACGAGACGGGCCGGCTGCCGCAGGACACCGCGGCCTGGCTGCGCGCCTGAGCCGCGGCGCACCGCTGTCCCGCGCACCCCCACCACGAAGGGAACAGCTCATGCACACCAGCACCGCCAGACATGTCAGGCGCATGCCGGCCATCGGGGCCGTCGTCGCCCTCGCCGCCGGCATGCTCGTCACGCTGGCACCCGCCGCGCACGCGGCGACCGCCGCGGGGGCCACGCTGCCCTTCACCTCGGTCGAGGCCGAGGCGGCCAGCACCACCGGCACGAAGATCGGCCCGGACTACACCCAGGGCACCCTCGCCTCGGAGGCGTCCGGCCGGCAGGCCGTCCGGCTGACCTCGGGGCAGCGGGTGGAGTTCACCGTGCCGCGCGCGGCCAACGCGGTGAACGTCTCCTACAGCGTCCCGGACGGCCAGTCCGGCTCGCTCGACGTGTACGTCAACGGCACCAAGCTCGCCAAGACCCTCCCGGTGACGTCCACGTACTCCTACGTCGACACCGGCTGGATCACCGGCAGCAAGACGCACCACTTCTTCGACGACTCCCGGCTGCTGCTCGGGCAGAACCTCCAGGCGGGCGACAAGGTCGCGTTCGTGGCGACCAACACCCAAGTCACCGTCGACGTGGCCGACTTCGAGCAGGTCGCCGGGGCCGCCGCCCAGCCGTCCGGATCGGTGTCCGTCGTCTCCAAGGGCGCCGACCCCAGCGGCAACGGCGACTCGACCCAGGCGTTCCGGGACGCCATCGCCGCCGCCCAGGGCGGCACGGTGTGGATACCGCCGGGCGACTACAAGCTCACCTCCTCCCTCAACGGCGTACAGAACGTCACCCTGCAAGGCGCGGGCAGCTGGTACTCCGTCGTGCACACCTCCCGGTTCATCGACCAGTCCAGCTCCGCGGGGAACGTCCACATCAAGGACTTCGCGGTGTTCGGCGAGGTCACCGAACGCGTCGACTCCAATCCGGACAACTTCGTCAACGGTTCCCTCGGACCCGGCTCGTCCGTCTCCGGCATGTGGATCCAGCACCTCAAGTGCGGCCTGTGGCTGACCGGCACCAACGACAACCTGGTCGTGGAGAACAACCGCATCCTCGACACCACCGCCGACGGCATCAACCTCAACGGCACCGCCAAGGGCGTCCGGGTCAGCAACAACTTCCTGCGCAACCAGGGCGACGACTCCCTCGCCATGTGGTCGCTGTACTCCCCGGACACCGACTCCAGCTTCGAGAACAACACCATCTCCCAGCCCAACCTCGCCAACGGCATCGCCATCTACGGCGGCACCGACATCACCGTGCGCGGCAACCTGGTCTCCGACACCAACGCCCTCGGCAGCGGCATCGCCATCTCCAACCAGAAGTTCATGGACCCGTTCTCACCGCTGTCCGGCACCATCACGGTCGACGGCAACACGCTGGTGCGCACCGGCGCGCTCAACCCCAACTGGAACCACCCGATGGGCGCGCTGCGCGTCGACTCGTACGACAGCGCCATCAACGCCACCGTGAACATCACCAACACCACGATCACCGACAGCCCCTACAGCGCCTTCGAGTTCGTCTCCGGCGGCGGGCAGGGCTACCCGGTGCGGAACGTCAACGTGACCGGCGCGACGGTGCAGAACACCGGCACGGTCGTGGTCCAGGCGGAGGCGCAGGGCGCGGCCACGTTCAAGAACGTCACCGCCACCGGCGTCGGCGCGGCCGGGGTGTACAACTGCCCCTACCCGGCGAACTCCGGCTCCTTCGCCCTCACCGACGGCGGCGGCAACTCCGGCTGGTCCAGCACCTGGTCGGACTGCTCCAGCTGGCCCCAGCCCGGCCAGGGCAACCCGGCGCCCGACCCCAATCGCAACCTCGCCAAGGGCCGCCCGGCCACCGCGACCGGCTCCCAGGACGTCTACACGCCCGGCAAGGCGGTCGACGGCGACGCCAACTCGTACTGGGAGTCCACCAACAACGCCTTCCCGCAGTCCCTGACGGTCGACCTCGGCTCGTCGTACGCGGTACGCCGGCTGGTGCTGAAGCTCCCGCCGTCCTCGGCGTGGGGCGCCCGCACCCAGACCGTCACCGTGCTCGGCAGCACCGACGGCTCGTCCTACTCCACCGTGTCCGGCGCCCAGGGCTACCGCTTCGACCCGGCCACCGGCAACACCGCCACGGTGTCCCTGCCGGCCGGCACGAACCTGCGCTACCTGCGCCTGACCGTCAGCGCCAACACGGGCTGGCCGGCCGGCCAGTTCAGCGAGGTGGAGGCCTACCTCGGCTCCTGACCGTATCCGTCACCGGCGCCGGTGCCCCTGGGGAAGAACCCCGGAGCACCGGCGCCACACGACACCGAGCCCCCTGACACTCTCACCCGCGAGGCGCGCCCCCGGCGGCCGGAGGGTGACCCGCGTCGCATCGGGGCGGGCGGGGCTTGCTATGCAACGAGTTGCATAGCAGGATCGACGGCATGGCGCTCGAACACGCGATCCTCGTGTCGCTCCTGGAGAAGCCGGGCTCCGGCTATGAGCTGGCCCGGCGTTTCGAGCGCTCCATCGGCTACTTCTGGACCGCGACCCACCAGCAGATCTACCGCGTGCTCAAACGCATGGAGAACGACGGCTGGGTCGAGGCGCGGGACGTCCCGCAGCAGGGCCGGCCGGACAAGAAGGAGTACCGCGTCGCCGACCTCGGCCGCGCCGCGCTCTCGTCCTGGCTGCACGACCCGATCGAGCCGGAGAGCGTCCGCCACGACCTGGCCGTCAAGATCCGGGGCGCCGCCTTCGACGACCCGGCCGCCCTGATCCGCGAGGTGCGGCGGCACCGCCAGGCCCACCGGGACCGGCTGGCGCACTATCTCGCGGGCCAGGCACGGGACTTCCCGGAACCCGAGCCCGGCCCGGCCGGGCCGCAGGCGCCGCCCGACGCGGAGCGCGAGCTGCAGCACGCGGTACTGCGCGGCGGCATCGCGTACGAGCGGATGATGATCGGCTGGTTGGACGACGTGCTCGGCACGCTGGCCCGGTTCGGTCCGTCCAGCTGATCCCCGCCTCCGCCCGACCGGTCCGCCGGTCCAGCCCGCAGGCCACCCGATGCCCACCCGCCCCCCAGCCGAAAGGCGCTCTCACCCATGGCCGACCAGCTGCTGTTCAACCCGCACACCTACGACCCCGCGCACTTCGACCCCGAGACGCGCCGCCTGCTGCGCGCCACCGTCGACTGGTTCGAGGAGCGCGGGAAGCGGCGGCTGATCGAGGACTACCGCAGCCGCGCGTGGCTCGGCGACTTCCTCGCCTTCGCGGCGAAGGAGAACCTGTTCGCCACCTTCCTCACCCCGTCCTTTGCCGCCGGCGCGGACGAGCCGGACAAGCGGTGGGACACCGCCCGGATCGCGGCCCTCAACGAGATCCTCGGCTTCTACGGCCTGGACTACTGGTACGCCTGGCAGGTCACCATCCTCGGCCTCGGCCCGGTCTGGCAGAGCGACAACGCCGCCGCCCGTGCCCGCGCGGCCGAACTCCTGGACCAGGGCGAGGTGTTCGCGTTCGGCCTCTCCGAGAAGGCCCACGGCGCCGACATCTACTCCACCGACATGCTGCTCGAACCCTACGGTGACGGCGGTTTCCGGGCCACCGGCTCCAAGTACTACATCGGCAACGGCAACGCCGCCGGACTCGTCTCCGTCTTCGGCCGCCGCACCGACGTCGAGGGGCCCGACGGCTACGTGTTCTTCGCCGCCGACAGCCGCCACCCCGCCTACCACCTGGTCAAGAACGTCGTCGACTCCTCGAAGTTCGTCAGCGAGTTCCGCCTGGAGGACTACCCGGTCGCGGCCGAGGACGTCCTGCACACGGGCCGCGCCGCCTTCGACGCCGCCCTGAACACCGTCAACGTCGGCAAGTTCAACCTCTGCACCGCCTCGATCGGCATCTGCGAGCACGCGATGTACGAGGCCGTCACCCACGCCCACAACCGCGTCCTGTACGGCCGCCCCGTCACCGCCTTCCCGCACGTGCGCCGCGAGTTGACCGACGCGTACGTCCGCCTCGTCGGCATGAAGGCGTTCAGCGACCGCGCGGTCGACTACTTCCGCTGCGCGGGCCCCGACGACCGCCGCTACCTCCTCTTCAACCCGATGACGAAGATGAAGGTGACCACGGAGGGCGAGAAGGTCATCGACCTGCTGTGGGATGTCATCGCCGCCAAGGGCTTCGAGAAGGACAACTACTTCGCCCAGGCGGCCGTGGAGATCCGGAGCCTGCCCAAGCTGGAGGGCACCGTCCACGTCAACCTGGCGCTGATCCTGAAGTTCCTGCGCAACCACCTCCTCGACCCCGCCGAGTACCCCGCCGTCCCGACCCGCCACGACGCCGCGGACGACGACTTCCTGTTCCGGCAGGGACCGGCCCGCGGCCTCGGCGCGGTCCGCTTCCACGACTGGCGGCCGGCCTTCGACACATACGCGCACCTGCCCAACGTGAGCCGCCTGCGCGAACAGGCCGACGCCCTCTGCGCGTTCGTCGCCACCGCCGCCCCCGACGCCGAGCAGAGCCGTGACCTCGACCTCGTCCTCGCGGTCGGCCACCTCTTCGCCCTCGTCGTGCACGGTCAGCTCGTCCTGGAGCAGGCCGCCCTGACCGGGCTCGACACGGACGTGCTCGACGAACTCTTCGCCGTCCTCGTCCGGGACTTCTCCGCACAGGCCGTCGAACTGCACGGCAAGGACTCGGCGACCGAGGCGCAGCGCGAGTGGGCCCTCGCCGCGATCCGCCGACCCGTCCCGGACCAGGCCCGCACCGACCGGGTCTGGCAGCGGGTCGAGGCGCTGTCCGGGTCGTACGAGATGGCCCCGTAGGCCCTCCGCCGCGCCGGGCCCCCTCCGACGCGGGGGCCCGGCCACCAGAGCGGCGCGAGCCCGGCGCCGTCACGGCACCAGGCTCGCAAGCCGGAATCCGGGAAGCGCCGGGGAACTCAGGGCCGCCGCAGCCGCAGCGTCATCAGCTCGAACGGGCGCAGCCGCACCGCGATCCGGTCACCGTCCCGCCGGGGCGGCGCCGCATCGGGCAGCGGCCGCTCCAGCAGGTCGGTCACCGCGGCCCCGGCGACCTCGAACCCGGCGGTCAGCGTGGCCCGGACCCGGCCGCCGTACGCCTCGTGGAAGCGCACCACGACGTCGCCGCTGCCGTCGTCGGCCAGCTTGACCGCCGTCACGACCACCGCGTCCGCGTCCACCGACACCAGCGGCGCGACCGGACCGGCGCCGGTCGTCCGCCGCTCGGGCACATTGATCCGCCAGCCCTCGCGCACCGCGTCGGCGATGTCCGCGCCCGGCACCAGCGCGTGCCGGAAGCGGTGCACACCCTGGTCCGTCTCCGGGTCGGGGAAGCGGGGGGCGCGCAGCAGCGACACCCGGACCGTGGTGGTGGTGCCGCGGTCGCCATCGGCGCGGACGGTCCGGGTCACGTCGTGCCCGTACGTCGAGTCGTTGACGACCGCCACACCCCAGCCCGGCTCCGCCAGGTGGACGAAGCGGTGGTTGCACGCCTCGAACCTGGCGGCCTCCCACGAGGTGTTGGTGTGGGTGGGCCGGTGGACGTGCCCGAACTGGGTCTCGGACGCGTACCGTTCGGCGTGCACGTCCAGCGGGAAGGCGAGCTTGAGGAACTTCTCCGTCTCGTGCCAGTCGACCTCCGTGTCCAGCACCAGCCGCCGCTCGCCCGCCGCCAGCGAGAGCACCTGGCTCACGCGGGAGGACCCGAAGGACCGGACGATCCGTACCGAGGCGCCGTCCTCGCCGGGCGTGACCGCATCGGCGTCGGTGAGGTCGGCGACGGTGTTGCGGTAGAACTCGTCCACGTCCCACGCGTCCCACATGTTCGGGAAGTCCGGGTGCAGTTGGAGGAGGTTCGCGGCCCCGCCGGGTGCGATCGCCTCCCGGTCGGCCTCGATGTCGTACGCGGAGACCACGAGGCCCCGGCCGTCGACCCCGACGCGCAGCAGGCCGTTGTCCAGGACGTGGCCGCCACCCTCGCGGGGCGTCAGGCGGGTGCGGCCTTCGGCGACGGGGGTGGCGGCGGCGCCGGCCGGGACGCCGGCGCGGGCGTGCGGAGCCGCGTTGAAGACCAGCGGCGTGCCGCCCTCGCCCGCCAGCGCGCGCTGCGCGGCCTCGATGATCCCGTTCAGTTCCCCGGCGACCCGCGCGTAGGTCGCCCGTGCCTCGCGGTGCACCCAGGCGATGGACGAGCCGGGCAGGATGTCGTGGAACTGGTGGAGCAGCACCGTCTTCCAGATCCGGTCCAGCTCCTCGTACGGGTAGCGGAACCCGGTCCGCACGGCCGCCGTCGCCGCCCACAACTCGGCCTCGCGCAGCAGGTGTTCGCTGCGCCGGTTGCCCTGCTTGGTCCCGGCCTGGCTGGTGAGGGTGGCCCGGTGCAGCTCCAGGTACAACTCGCCCACCCAGACAGGAGGTTCGGGGTACTCGGCCTCGGCCTTGTCGAAGAAGGCCCGCGGGGTCTCCCACACCACCCGTGCCGAGCCCTCCAGGTCACGCAGCCGGGCGGCCTTGGCGACCATCTCGCGGGTGGTGCCGCCGCCTCCGTCACCCCAGCCGGTGGGGGCGAGCGAGTGCCGGGCGGCGCCCTTGTCCTTGAAATTGCGGGCCGCGTGCGCGATCTCGCTGCCCTTCATGGAGCAGTTGTAGGTGTCGACGGGCGGGAAGTGCGTGAAGACACGAGTGCCGTCGATGCCCTCCCACTGGAAGGTGTGGTGCGGGAACGAGTTCGTGCGCGACCAGGAGATCTTCTGCGTCAGCAGCCGGGAGGAGCCCGCCGCCTTGATGATCTGCGGCAGCCCGGCGGCGAAACCGAAGGTGTCCGGCAGCCACGCCTCGTCGTTCTCGATGCCGAACTCGTCCAGGAAGAACCGCTTTCCGTGCACGAACTGCCGGGCCATCGCCTCCGAACCGGGCATGTTGGTGTCCGACTCCACCCACATCCCGCCGGCCGGCACGAACCGCCCCTGCGCCACCGCCTTCTTCACCCGCGCCCACACCTCGGGCCGGTGCTCCTTCACCCACGCCCACTGCTGCGCCTGCGACATGGCGAACACGAACTCCGGTTCGTCCTCCAGCAGGGCGGTCATGTTGGACGCGGTCCGGGCCACCTTGCGCACGGTCTCGCGCAGCGGCCACAGCCAGGCGGAGTCGATGTGCGCGTGCCCGACGGCGCTGATCCGGTGCGCGGAGGGCACGGCCGGCGCGGACAGCACCCCGCTGAGCTGTGCGCGGGCGCGGCCGGCGGTGCCGCCCACGTCCTGGAGGTCGACGGCGTCGAGCGCCCGGTCCACGGCGCGCAGGATCTCGTAGCGGCGCGGGGAGTCCACCGGCAGCTCGGCCATCAGCTCGCCGAGCACCTCCAGGTCGATCACCAGCTCCCACACGGTCGTGTCGAACACCGCGAGATCCATGCGGGTCAGGGTGTACTGCGGTTCCCCGCCCGCGGTCTCCCGGTCGCCGAGCCGGGTCGGCAGGAAGGGGTGGTAGTCGAGGATGACCGGGTTGGAGGCGGCCTCGATGTGCAGCCGCACCTCCTCGCCGCCCGCGACGGGCGCGCCGATCCGCACCCACTGGTTGCGCGGGTTCAGGCCCTTCACCGGGGTGCCGTCGGGCCTGTAGACCAGGCCCTCGCACTGGAAGCCGGGCATGTTCTCGTCGAAGCCCAGGTCGAGCAGCGCCTCCACGGTCCGCCCGGCCCACTGCCGCGGCACGGTGCCGGTCACCCGGAACCAGCTGGTGCCCCACGGAGCACCCCATCGGGCGCCCACCCGGATCGGCTCCGGCTCGGCGGCGAGCCCCTCGGCGACCGGCACGGGTTCGCCGGGCGCGTGCCACACCGCGACCTGGAGGGGGACGGACTCGGGGTACACGGCGGGGCGGATGCGCTCGTCCAGGACACGCTTGAGGCGCGCCTCGATCAGACTGCGGTCGTCATGCATGCGGGATGCTCCGTAGGTCGTACGTCAGCGGAGATGGACCGGCGGGCGGTCACCAGGGGTGGGTGAGGGTCGCGGGTGCGGACGAGGTGTACAACTCCCCAACGGCCCGCACCTCGAACCGTCCGGCGCGCTCGCCCGGCGCGGGTGTCTGGCCGCCGGCGAAGTACGCGCGCTGGCCGGTGGCGCCCAGGAAGCGCCGGGTGCCGCCGGGCAGCACGCGGTACAGGGTGTAGTGGCGTACCGTGCCGGGCGCCGGGTGGTTCCAGGCGAGCCGCAGGTCGCCGCCGGACGCGGCGGTGACCCGCGGGCCGGTGGGGGCGGCCGGGGTGCCGGTGCCGTCGTGGACGGCGAGGCCGCCGAGCCGCCAGCGCGCCGGGCCGCCGCCGGTGGCGGTCAGCCGGACGCCGAGCGCGTGCACCGTCCCGGACAGCCCGGTGAGCCGGACGACCGAGGTGTGCCAGCCGCCGCCGGTTCCGCCCGGCACGGGCAGGAAGGTGTACGGCGGCGCCGCCCCGGCCGTGCCCGGCTCGGCGGTCGCCACGGCCAGTTCGGCGCGGACGGCCCCGGAGTCCGTGCGATGGGTCAGCTCGACCACGGTGCCCAGGGAGAGCGGCAGCCGGGTCGCGTACAGGTCCAGTACGGCGGGACGGTCGAGCGCGCCGTCCACGAGGACGCTGCTGCCGCCGCGCCAGGCGTCCGCGAAGTCGAAGGCGACGGCGGGCCGTGGGCCGTCGCCGCGCACCACCCAGCGCCGGGAGGGCAGCCGGTCCTGGAGGCCGAGGTGGGTCCAGGGGGTGTCGGAGGCGATCTCGCCGTCCTCGTACCAGCGCAGCCCGTGCCCGGTGTTGAAGACGCTCGCGAAGGGCAGCGCGGTGACGGTGGAGCGGTCGGCGACGGACACGGCGGGCGCCCGCCAGCCGTCGGCGGGGTTGGGCCGGGACGGGTCGAGGGAGCGGCCGGTCCAGAACCGGTCGTCGGCGGCGTGGAAGTCCTCGGGGGTGTGACCGGCGGGCAGGTGGCCGCGGGTCCACTCGGGCCGGTACAGGCCGAGGGAGGTGACGTGCGGGCGGTCGGCGGGCACGATCGCGTCCCAGTCCACCGGGGTGTCCCAGCCGTCCGACTCGACATCGACACCGGCCCACAACTCGTAGCGGTCACGGCCCAGCCGGCCGGCCCCCTGCCCGGAGGCGGCGAGCGAGGACGCGCTCCAGCGGAAGTCGAGGAACATGTCGTCGGCGGCCTGGAAGAGGGCCTGGTTCTGCCCGTTCAGCGCGCCCTGCCAGCTCACCGAGCCGTTCACGGTCATCGCGTCGTACCAGGTGATCCGCTGCCCCGCGGCCGAGGCGAGCCGCTTCAGCTCGGTGACGAAGCCGAGCATGGCGGCGCCGAGGGCGCTGTCCCCGCCGCCCGTCTCGGCGTTGACGAACCAGCCGTCGAAGCCGTACGCCGACGCCACCGCGACGAGCTGTGCGGCGAGTGGGTGGTGGCCGGAGGCGTCCTGCTGCACGAGGTCGCGGGTCCACCGGAGCTGTCCGCCGTAGGCGGCGGGCGGCAGGAAGACGGTGCCGAGGACGGGCACGCCGTGCCGGTGCGCCGCGTCCACGACCGGGGCGTTCGGGGCGAGGATCAGGCCCTCCCCGGACGAGCCGCCCCAGAACACCAGCTCGTCCAGGTACGCCCAGTGGGTGAGGGCGTAGGAGTCGGCGGTGGCCGAGCCCTGGGCGGGGTGGGAGGAGGTGGGCCCGAAGGAGACCAGGGCCTGGATGCGGGCCTGCCCGGCGCGGGCGGTGGAGTTCGCGGGGGCCGGTGTGAAGCGGTCCGCGAGCGGGACGGAGGCGGCGTTGAAGGGCAGATCGGTGTCGGTGGCGGCGCGCCAGGTCTTCAGGCTGCGCCAGGTGATGCCGGGGCCGGGGCTGCCCGAGGGCAGGGAGTCCGGGTACCAGTAGGAGGCGTACGGTTCCAGCGCGGCCGGTGCCTTCGGGACGGCGCGGGCGGTGCCTGCTGGCAGGAACGCGGCGGCGGCGCCGGCGAGCAGGACGGCGCGTCGGGTGGGGTTCACGGACGGATGCCTCCTCGGCGGGTGCGGAGTACCTGATCGGGTGTGACGACCTCGGTGACGGCACGGGCGGCCAGATGGTCCGGGTCGGCCGCGAGGGTGTCGAGGACGGTGGTGGGGCGGGCGCCGTCGGCGGTGAGCCGGAAGAACGCCTCGAAGACGTCACCGCCGGGGGCGCAGCGGGAGCGGGCGGCCGGGTCGGCGGGGACGGCGAGGGCGGTGGTGCGCGGGGTCGGCGCGTAGTGGTGCTCGCGGGCGGCGCGGGACAGGGCGCGGGCGAGGTCCTTGGGGCGCCGGTCGTTGGTCAACAGGCCGAGTCCGTATTCGAGTTCGGGGAAGTCGGCGAGGTCGCGGGAGACGTCGTGGGAGCACCACCAGGTGATGCCCCACAGGTCGGGGCAGTCCAGCGCGTTCGCGACGGTGGCCTCGGCGAAGGCGGCGGCGTGCTCGGCCGGGATGAGCGGGGCCGGGGCGCCGACCTCCTGGAGCCAGACCGGGCGGTGCGGATCCCCGGCCCAGGCCTTGCTCAGCTCGATCAGGTACGCGGCGTGGTGCTCGGTGGCCACCGAGGTGCGGCCGTGGCGCTGAGCGGTGCCGTTGAAGACCCAGGAGTGCACGGCGGTGACCGCGCCGCGCCGGGCCGCCTGGGCCGGGGTGAAGGGCATGTCGTCCTGGTACCAGGTGGCGTCGTACCCGGCGTGCAGGTGCAGCTTGCCGGGGGCGCCCTTCTCGCAGGCGGCGAGCATCCGCTCCAGCCAGGCGTCGATCTGGCCGGTGGTGGCCCGGTCGGGGTCGGGGTGGGGGCCGGCGGAGAACTGGTTGACCTCGTTGCCGAGGGTCATGCCGAGAAAGCCCGGCCGCCCGGCGAGGGCGGCGGCGAGGGTGTGCAGGTAGGCGGCCTGGCCGTCGAGCATCTCGGGGTCGGTGAAGAGGTTGCGCCGGTGCCAGGTGCGGGTCCACGCGGGCAGGAAGTCGAAGCTGGACAGATGCCCTTGCAGACCGTCCACGCCGACGTCGAGCCCGCGCTCGGCGGCGGCGTCGACCAGTTGTACCAGCTGCTCCACGGCGCGGGGGCGGATCAGCGCCCGGTCGGGCTGGAAGTAGGGCCACAGCGGGAAGACCCGGATGTGGTCCAGGCCGAGCGCGCAGACGGAGTCCAGGTCGGCGCGTACGGCGTCGAGGTCGAAGTCGAGCCAGTGGTGGAACCACCCCTGGCTCGGGGTGTAGTTGACGCCGAAGCGCACGGCAGAAGGCATACGGGGGTCCTCGCGGAAGTCGGATACGGGACGGGGCCGGGGGCCGGCTGGGCCGGCCGGTCCGGGTTCAGCCCTTGACCGCGCCCTCGCCGACCCCGCGGAAGAAGAAGCGCTGGAGGCAGGCGAAGAGGGCGATCAGCGGTGCGACGGCGATGATCGTGCCGGCGGCGACGAGGCGTTCGTCGTTGGCGAAGGTGCCGTGCAGGTAGTCGAGGCCGATGGTGAGGGTGAACTTGGAGGGGTCGCTGAGCACGATGAGCGGCCACAGGAAGTCGTCCCAGGCGCCCATGAAGGCGAAGATCGCCACCACGGCGAGGGTGCCCCTGACCGAGGGCAGCGCGATCCGCAGGAACCGCTGCCAGACGTGGGCGCCGTCGACGTAGGCGGCCTCCTCGATCTCGTAGGGCAGGTTGCGGAAGGCGTTGCGCATGAGCAGCACGTTCATCGCGCCGATGGAGCCGGGCAGCATGACCCCGATGAGCGTGTTGTTCAGGCCGAGTTCCCGCATGGTCGTGAACTGGGCGATGATGATGCCCTCTGCGGGCACGAGCATCGCGAGGACGAAGACCAGGGCGGCCACCCGGCGGCCCCGGTACCGCAGCCGGGCCAGGGCGTACCCGGCGAGGGCGGAACCGACGCAGTTCGTGACGACGCTGGCGGCGGCGACCTTCAGCGAGTTGAGCGCGTAGTCCCACACCGGGATGGTCTCGGTCACCCGCTCGTAGTTGTGCAGGGTGGGATGGCTGGGCAGGAACGCGGGCGGTGAGCTGAAGATGTCCTCGGTGGGCCCCTTGAACGAGGTGGACAGCTGCCACACGAACGGGCCGACCGTCAGGGCGAGTACGGCGACCAGCAGCACGTAGCGCAGGACCAGCTCCCATGCCCGGATACGACGGCCGTTCTCGTCGGTGAAGCGGAAGCGCGGCGCGCGGACCCCGACCGGCCGGGTACCGGTCTGCGGCGCCTTCCCGGCGGTGCTCACGAGTCCTCCCTCCGGTCGGCGCGCAGCACGAGCAGCATCAGCACGACGGTGACGGCGAAGACGACCAGGGAGATCGCGGAGGCGTAGCCGACCCGGCCGGTCAGGCCGGTGCCGGTGCGCTGGACGAGCATCACCAGGGTGGTGTCCTCGCCCGCGGGGCCGCCGCTCGGCGAGGCAAGCAGGTACACCTCGGAGAACACCTTGAAGGCGGAGACCGAGGAGAGCGCGGCGACCAGGACCATGGTGGAGCGCAGGGCCGGCACGGTGACGCTCCAGAAGCGGCGGACGGGGCCCGCGCCGTCCACGGCGGCGGCCTCGTGCAGCTCCCGCGGCACGTTGGCGAGCGCCGCCAGGTAGATGATCATGTAGTAGCCGAGGCCCTTCCAGACCGTGACGGCCATGGCGCTCAGCAGGAGCAGCCACTGGTCGCTGAGGAAGCCGGCCTTGCCCACCCCGATCGTCTCCAGGAGCGAGTTCACCAGGCCGCGCTCGTCCAGCAGCCACACCCAGATCAGGCCGACCACCACGATCGAAGCGACGACCGGGGTGTAGAAGGCGGACCGGAAGAAGGCGATGCCGGGGATGTCCTTGTGCACCAGCAGGGCGAGCAGCAGCGGCAGGAGTACCAGGGCCGGGACGACGCCGAGGACGTACAGCGCGCTGTTGCGCAGGCCGATCCAGAACATGTCGTCGTGCAGCAGCTCGCGGAAGTTGGCGAGGCCGACGAACCGGCCGGGGATCAGGGTGCGGCGGTCGGTGAAGGCGTTGACCACCGTGGAGACGAACGGGTAGAGGACGAAGGCGCCGGTGATCAGCAGTCCCGGCGCGGCGAACAACCAGGGGCTGGTGGGTAGTTGGCGGCGGATCCGGATCACCGGGTGCCGCTGGGGGCGGCGCGCCGGACGCGCCGGGCGCGACCGGGCGACGGTCGGGGTGGCCATGGCACGTCACCCCTGCTGCTTCAGCAGCCGGTCGCACGCCCTGACAGCGTTGTCGAGCGCCGCCTTGGGGCTCTGCCTGCCCTGGAGCGCCTTGCCGACCTCGTTGCGCAGCGCGGTCTTCATCTGGTCGCTGAACAGCACGGGCGTGTAATTGACGGCGGTCTTCAGCGACTTGGCGGCGGCGACGCGCACCCGCGTCTCGTCGGTGCCGTCCTCCTTGGTGAAGTACGGGTCGTCGAGCGAACCGGCGGTGGACGGGAAGATGGCGACCTTCCTGGCGAAGGACATCTGGTGCTCGGCGTCGGTGACGTAGTGGGCGAAGGCGACGGCCGCGGGCGTGTGCCGGGTCCGGGAGTTCACCATCAGGCCCATCACGTACATGTTGACGTGGCCGGTGTTGGTGATCTGGTCGGTGATGCCGATGTTCCGGTACAGGCTCGGCGCCTGCTTCTTGAAGTTGTCCAGGTCCAGGGCGCTGCCGGGGTTCATGGCGACGGCCTGGGTCAGGAACTCCTTCCCGGCCGACTCCGGCGTGGCGTTCAGCGCCTGCGCGTCCAGCCCCTTGGCGTCGTACAACTCCTTGTACTTGGTGAGGAGTTCGATCCCCTTGGCGTCGTTGAAGGTGAAGCCGGTGCCCTGCTTGTCCATGAGGGAGGAGCCGTAGCGGCCGAAGTCCTCGATGGTGGGGATGTTGGCGAGGGTGGCCACCTTGCCGCCCGACGTCCGCGCCATCCGCAGCGCGTCGGCGAAGAGTTCGTCGTACGTCCTGGGCGGTTTGCGCGGGTCCAGCCCGGCTTTCGCGAACAGGGCCTTGTTGTAGAACAGCGGGCCGGTGTTCAGGTACCAGGGGAAGGCGTACGTGCCCGGCATGCCGGGGACCTGGTGACTGGCCCAGGCGCCGGGCAGGTACTCGCCGCGGTACTTCGCGGCGGCCTTGTCGAGGTCCATGGCCAGGCCCGCCTTGGCGAGCGGCGCGACCAGATCGGGGGAGACGTTGACGACGTCCGGCAGGGTACCGCCGGCCGCGTCGGCGCTGATCTTGTCGGCGTAGCCCTCGGCGGGCTGGTCGACCCACTTGACGTGGGTGCCGGGGTACTTCTTCTCGAAGCCGGCGATCAGGCCGTCGAAGTAGTCCTTGAAGTTGGCGCGCAGATTCCAGGTCTGGAAGGTGATGTCGCCCTCGACCTTGCCGGAGGCGTCCGTCGAACCACCGCCGGCGCCGGCGCCGCAGGCGCTCAGCGGCAGGACGAGGGCGGCGACGGCGGCGGCGAGTGCTCTGCGGGATATGGGCACGGTGACACGGCTCCCTTGCGGTGTCTGCGGCTGGTGACGGAAGGGACCATGCACGCCCCCTTCGGGGCAAGTCAATGGATTCGGGAGCACTAAAGCTTTCAATGGCGCATTAGTACAGGTCAGGGAGGAGAGGGAAACATCTTGCGGTGGGAACTAAAGCGCTTTAGGATCACGCTACTCAAGCGCTTTAGCGATCACTGCCGAGAAAAGAGGCGACCATGCCGGCCAAGCGGTCCCCGGCGCGTCGGCCGACGATGAAGGACATCGCGCGCCGCGCCGGTGTCTCGGAGAGCGCCGTCTCCTTCGCCCTCAACGGCAGGCCGGGCGTCTCCGACGTCACCCGCGAGCGGGTGCGCCGGGTCGCCGAACAACTGGGCTGGCGGCCCAGTACGGCGGCCCGCGCGCTGTCGGGCGAGGGCGCGGCCACGGTCGGCCTGGTGCTGGCCCGGCCCGCGGACACCCTCGGCGTCGACTCCTTCTTCCTGCAACTGGTCTCCGGCATCCAGGAAGTGCTGGCCGAGCGGCACCTCGGACTGCTGTTCCAGGTGGTGGAGGAGGTGCCGGACGAGTGCGCGGTCTACCGCAGATGGTGGGCCGAACACCGGGTGGACGGCGTCCTGGTGGTGGACCCGCGCACCGACGACCCGCGCCCGGACCTGCTCGACGAACTCGGGCTGCCCGCCGTGGTGATCGGCGGCGCGCCGGACGAGCGGCACCCCGGCCTGTCCACGGTGTGGGCCGACGACGCGGGCGCGATGGCGTCGGTGGTGGACGGCCTGTACACCCTGGGCCACCGGCGGATCGTGCACATCGCCGGGCTGTCCGGCCTCGCCCACACCGAACGGCGGATCCGCACCCTGGCGGCCGAGGCCCGGCGGCGCGGGCTCACCGGCGTGGAGTCGGTCACCACCGACTACTCGGACGCGGAGGGCGCCGCCGTCACCCGCCGTGTCCTCCGCTCGCCCGCTCCGCCGACCGCCCTGATCTACGACAACGACGTCATGGCCCTCGCGGGCGTCGCGACCGCCGCCGAACTCGGCTTCTCCGTGCCGGCCGACGTGTCGGTGGTGTCCTGGGAGGACTCGGCCCTGTGCCGCATGGTCAAGCCGTGGCTGTCGGCCCTGTCCCGCGACAGCACCGAATTCGGCCGCACGGCGGCACGCGAACTGACCGCCCTGCTCGACGGCGGCCCGGCCGCAACGGTCCGGGTGCCGGTACCCCGCCTGATCGAACGGGAGAGCACGGCCCCGGCCCGCGACATATGACCCGCACGGCACCGCGCCGGTCCCGCCGAGGAGACCGAAAGGGCGGCGGGGGAGTGGCGAGCCCGAAGGCTCGGGGCCGGGCCGGGGTCACGGCTGGTTCCCGTTGGCGGCGAGGCGGGCGCCCATGTCCGCGTTGGCGCGCTCGGACCGGTTGTTGGCCGGGTCGTGTTTGAGCCGGAGGTAGTCGTACAGGGCCCGTACGCACAGATCACGGGTGCGGTAGGTCGCGTCCGGGGCCAGTTCGAGGTCGTCGGTGACCTCCATCAGCCTTCCGTCGGCCGTGGTGTAGACCGGGTGCCAGACGAGTTCCACCGCCGGGTTGAGCGCCATGACCACGCGCAGCTGCGGGACCTCCTGTGCGATGAGGACGCTGTCGGGGTTGTACGCCCGCAGGAAGATGTGGACAGGGCCGCGGGCGCGGGTCACGAACGCCTTGGACAGCACGTTCCACATCGGCGTCTTGAGCATCCAGTCCATGGTCAGCTGGAGTTCGTTGACCACGCTGCCGAAGGGGGTGGACTCCAGGGGCGTATGGCCCTTGGAGCGTGCGTAGACGCTGGTGTCGATGCCGCCGGACCACAGGGCCATCGTCGGCCGGTCGATCTCCAGGTAGTCGCCGACGAGCCGCACCAGCTCCTGGTACCAGCTGTTCGACGCGCGGTGGTCGCGCTGCGCCTGGCGTTCGGTGAACATCGCCAGGGCCTCGTCGTTGAGCTGTCCCTGTTCGGCGATGCCGCCCAGGATCAGCTGCCAAGCGGCGTCCGTGACGTCCTGGGGAAAGCCCACACGGTCCATCATGTCGCGGAATGTGGCCCATTCGCCGTGGGCGGTGGGATCGGCGGCATACCGCCGTGCCTCCTCCCTGACACCGGGGGCACCCTGGCCCCGCACACGTTGCACATATCGGGTGACGGCCGCGTTGCCCGCGGTCCGCTGGAGGGCGGCAAGCCCGGCGGGGCGCAGCGCGGGACCGGCGGCGAACCGCGCGGCCGGGCCCTGTTCGTGCCGTCTTTGCGCCGGCGCGGGCGCCGCCGGCACCGGGGGTGTCGCTCTGTCTCGCACGCGCTGACCAGCCCTCCGGTCACTCGGGCCGCCGTCGGCCCCGCGGAGCCCGAGGCTAGGCCCTCGGCACAGCCCCCGCAAGGGCCGGAAGGACGGGTCGGGAGGGCAGGGCGCGACCGGCTGCCGGTGCTCAGGGACGGTACACGGCCGCCGCGATCTCGATGAAGGATCGGATCAACGGGTCGGGGTCACCCTCGTTCCACACGGCGACCACCCGGCTCGGCGGCATGTCGGCCAGCGGCACCACCGCCAGCTCCGCGGGCAGGTCGTGTCCGAGCGGGGCCAGGCCGACCGTGCCGTTCCACAGCACGGCCTGCAGGCATTCCTGGACGGTGCGTACGACCGGTCCCTCGCGGGGCCGGCCGCCGTTCCAGTACGACTGCCAGACGGGGTCGGTGCCCTGCGGGAACTGGAACCAGCGGCGGTCGCTCAGCTCGGCCAGCCGCAGCCCGTCGCGGCCGGCCAGCGGATCGTCGGCACGCAGCACCACGCCGACCGGATCGGACCGCAGCGCGCGCACCGTCAGGGCGGTCGCGTCGAACGGCGACCGGGTCAGCGCGACGTCCACCAGCCCGGCGCGCAGTCCGCAGGTGGGGTCGGTCAGATCGGTGTCACGGATGCGGATGTCGATGCCGGGGTGGCGCCGGCGGTAGGCGGCGGCCAGCCTGGCCACCGCCGGGTCGGCGGCGTCGCCCAGGATGCCGACGGTGAGGGTGGCGGCGCCGGCCGCCGCGCGCACGCGTTCCCGGACACGGTCGGCGTGGTCGAGCAGGGCCCGCGCCTCGTCGAGCAGCACCCCGCCCACCGCGGTGAGCGTGACGCCGGCCGATGAGCGGGCAAAGAGCAGCGCCCCGAGATCGGCCTCCAGCTGCTTGATCGCGCGGCTCAGCGGCGGCTGGCTCATGTGCAGCCGGGAGGCGGCCCGGCCGAAGTGGAGCTCCTCGGCGACCGCCACGAAGTAGCGCAAGGTCCGTAACTCCACCCTGCAACGATACCCGCACGGTATCGGCGCCGCGGAACCGGTCCTGGACAGCCACCGCGACCCGGCGTGAGGCGAGGGCGAGACGATCGTGCCGGGCACCACGCGCATGCGGGTCCTGGAGGACGGCAGCCACAATCGACGTCATGAGCCGCTACGCGACCGAACCCGCCACCTACCCCGCCTCACAAGCGGCTCCCCGCGGTGATCGCAAGCCGGGCGACGAGGCCCCTCTCCGTCCATGACGCCGAAGGGCCGCGCCGGTCGAGGCGCGGCCCTCCGACGCGCCCCGCCTCCTTTCAGACGGGGCGCGCCTTGTTCATGCCAGCGAGAATTTCTGGGCGGCGGAGCCGTTGCAGTCCCAGATCTGCAGGCGTGTGCCGTTCGCGGTGGCACCCGACGGCGAGTCGATGCACCGGCCGGTGGTCGGATTGGAGATCGAGCCGTCGGCGTTGGCGACCCAGTTCTGGTACCCGCCGCCGTTGCAGTTGGCGAGCTGGAGTTGCGTACCGGCCGCGCTGTTGCCGCCCGCGATGTCCAGGCACTTGCCCAGCGTCCGCAGGGTCTGGCCGTTCCAGGTCCACTTCTGGTCGAGCGACGTGGCCTGCTGGCAGTCCCAGAGCTGGACCGCGGTGCCGTCGCCGCCGGTGTCGTCACCCGCCACGTCCACGCACTTGCCGCCCGGCCCGTAGATCGGCGTACCGATGGCGAACTGCTGGGCGGCGGAGCCGTTGCAGTCCCAGATCTGCAGGCGTGTGCCGTTCGCGGTGGCACCCGACGGCGAGTCGATGCACCGGCCGCTGGTCGGGTTCCGCAGCGTGCCGTCCGGTTGCCGCACCCAGTTCTGGTAGCCGCCGCCGTTGCAGTTGGCCAGTTGGAGCTGCGTACCGGCCGCGCTGTTGCCGCCCGCGATGTCCAGGCACTTGCCGAGGGTCTGCAAGGTCTGGCCGCTCCAGGTCCAGTGCTGGTCCTTGGCCGCCGACTGGCAGTCCCAGAGCTGGACCGCGGTACCATCGCCGCCGGTGTCGTCGCCCGCCACGTCCACGCACTTGCCGCCGGGGCCCGTGATCGTCTGCCCGCTCACCGAACCGCCGCCACCGCCTCCGGAGCCGGGCGCCTTGTTGTAGACGGCCACCGAGTCGACGACCAGCTTGCCGCCGGAGACCGTGGACGCGTTCGGGCCCCCGCCGAAGGCGTCCGGGAAGCCGCCGCCGATCGCCAGGTCGTAGATGATGAAGAAGGGATGGTCGACCGCGTCGGACCAGGTCGTGGCGTCCACCTGGTTGGCGTTGATCGTGTAGAAGTTGTTCCCGTCGAGGTAGAACCTGATCTGCTCCGGCGACACCGAGCGGTCGATCTCGACCGCGTAGTCGTGGAAGCCGGTCTGGCAGCCGGAACAGGCGCGTTCACCGGAACCGATGCCGGTCGACTCGTTGCACGGTCCCCCCGGATTCACACCGCAGTGCAGGGTGCTGAAGACGGAGCTGCGGCCGTTGATGTCCTCCATGACGTCGATCTCGCCGGACTTCGGCCAGGTCACACCGGAGCGCAGCGGCGCGCCGAGCATCCAGAACGCCGGCCAGTAACCCGCGCCGTTGGCGGTGGTGACGTTCGGCTGCTGGAGGACCGACTCGATGCGTACGACACCGCCCGCCGGGGCGCCGAAGCCCGCCGACTGGGTCTCCACGCGCCCGGAGGTCCATCCGCTGCGCGCGTCGGAACCCGAGTGCAGGGCCTGGAGCACGAGATGACCCTGACCGTCGTAGTAGACGTTCGAGGTGCTGTTGGTCATCGTCTCGATCTCGCCGGTGCCGAAGTTGCTGCCCGGCCCGGTGTCGTACTTCCACAGGCTCTGATCGATGCCGGTGCCGGACGCACCGTTGAAGTCGTCGCTCCAGGTGAGCGTGAAGCCCGACGGCGCCGGGGGCACCGCCGCCTCGGCGTTCAGCGTCGTGAGGACGCTGGTCGCCACCGTCAGCACGACGACGGGAATCAGAGAGAGCGCTCTCTGCCATCCGCCGCGTCGTGCCCTCGTAAGGGGTAGTCGCATAAGTCTGGCCTCCGAAGTTCTCGGGTTGCCATCGACCGGCAGTCCCGCAGCGGACGGCCGGGCTCGCGTGTCCCGGCCGGCGGGCATGTCGTCAACTGTGGCGAAAATACGCGGTGTTGAGTCATGTGCAGTTCTGTGCGAGGCAGACGGTATTGGCCCAGACCAATACCGTCAAGGCTGCGCAACAGACTGAGAACGGCTTGAGCGCCGAAGTCCGGGCTCGGGAGCCGGGGGAGGGGCGCGTTTCATGGACATCGAGCCGCGCCCGGCCGCACGGCTGGGGGTGCGGCGGCCGAGCGGCGGTGCCCGGCGCCCCGGCGTGGGCACGGCCGACGGCCGTACCCGGCGGGCCCGTCGAGCACGACCGGCCGCCCGAGGCCGGCAGAACCCCCCGGCCCGGCGTCAGTTCGCGCCGGTCTCCAGGTCCCGCTTGAGGTTGCGCAGCGTCGCGCGGATGTTACGGGCCTGGAACGCGGCGAAGGTGTGTCCCGCGGTGGCGATTCGGTCGAAGGCGTCGGCCGCGAAGGCGGGCCAGGCGCGTCGGTCGTCCGTCCAGGTCTCGGTGACCCGCGTACCGCCGTCGGCGGGTTCGAAGCGGTACTCCCAGCTGGCGATCGGGCCGCGCAGGCGCGGTCGGCCGATGCCGATGGCGTGCACGCGGAAGGCGAAGCGGCGGCCGGGCTCGGCCGCCGTGACCGTGCACTGGGTCACCCAGCGGAACCTGCCACGCCTGTTCCGTCCGACGAACGTCGTGCCGAGCCCTGCCGGCGCGTGCCCCGTCCCCTCCGTGGTGCCCAGATTCTCCGGACTCCAGCGGCCCATGTCACCCGGCCGGCATATGGCCTGGTAGGCGACGTCGGGCGCTACGTCGATGTGGATGCTGTCGCTCACCGTGAACACGCGGGCCATGGGGCACTTTCCTCGACTCGTCGACACCCTTGGGGGGTTACCGGGCGGTAGGGATTGTGGCATGCCGCGGCGGCCGGCCGGGAGGCTTCTTCGCGCGTCCGGCTCCGCGCCCGCGGCCGGCCCGGCCGTCGCGAGCCGACGGCGGCACCCACGCCCGCGAGTTGACCGAAAACCACCCCTGACCAGGGACTACGTGGCACACGAGGCCATGGCCGATAGTCGCCCCGAGCGGCTGCCGGATTTCGTGTTGATCGGCGTGACGCCCTAGAGTCGACACATGGTTGGCCCAGGCAACCTTTTGGTACGCGTGTGCCGCCATTCCGTGTGGAGTAACGCCCACGCGACCGAGGCCATGAGGCGCGCGTCTCCTGTCCCCCCACACATGAACAATCGTCAGGCCGGTCCGCGCACCCCTGCGTTCCGGCTCAGGAGGATCACACATGTCCGATGTCGCCCCACGTTTCCGCAGCCATGTGGAGCACATCCTCGATGCCCTGCGGGAGAACCCCGACCGCGAGGCACTCGTATACGGTGACCAGCGGGTCACCGCGGGCGAGTTCCGTGCGCTGGTGCACCGGATGGCCTGGGCCCTCCAGGCCCAGGGCATCGAACGCGGCCAGACGGTGACTCTGCTCAGCGGCAATCTGCCGGAGGCCGTGGCCGTGCGCTATGCGGCCAATCTGATCGGCGCCCGCGTCAACCACCTGTACGGCAAGCTCGCCGCCGACGTACAAGCCGCGATTGTCCACGACGTGGAGAGCCGGGCACTGGTCGTCGATCCGCGGATGACCGACCGGGCCGCCGACATCACCGCGTCGGTGCCGGTCAAGTCGGTGCTGGTGCTCGGCCCGACCGAATCCGGCGAGGACCTGCTGGCACTCGCCGCCGTTCAGCCCGAAGACCCCTTCGTGAGCCAGGCCCAGCCGGACGACATTTGCGCCATCCGGCACACGGGTGGCACCACCGGCCACCCGAAGGGCATATGCACCACCTACCGGCAGGTGCAGGCGCAGCGTTCCGCGCGCCCGCTCGACGAGTCCGCCGCCCTGACGCACCGCCAGCTCGTCGCCACCACCATCGCGCACGCCGCCGGCCTGCTCATGGACGCCGTGCTGGAGTACGGCGGCACCGTGGTCCTGCTCGACGACTTCGAGGCGGGACAGGTGCTCGAGACCATCGAGCGCGAACGCATCACCCACCTGTGGCTGCTGCCGCCCCTGCTCTACCAGTTGCTCGACCACCCGCGCATGGAGCACACCGACACCTCCACGCTGCGCCAGGTCCTCTACGGTGGCTGCCAGGCGTCTCCGGCACGACTGGCCGACGCCCTGCGCCGCCTCGGCCCCGTGCTGATGCAGGGGTACGGGCAGAACGAGGCGGGCCTGATCAGCACCCTCTCCCCGGCCGACCACGCGCACCCCGAGCGGCTGCGCAGCGCGGGGAAGATCCTGGACGGCGTCGAGGTCGAGATCCGCGACGAGGACGGCAACGCGCTCCCCGACGGCGAACACGGCGAGATCGTGGTGCGCTCGGACATGGTCATGCAGGGCTACTGGAAGCAGCCGCAGCTCACCGCGGAGATCCTCCGGGACGGCTGGCTGCACACCGGTGACGTCGGATTCAGGGACGCCGACGGCTACTTGACCGTGGTCGACCGGCTGAAGGACATGATCGTGGTCGTCGGCGGTCACGTGTACACCACCGAACTGGAGGACCTGCTCAACAGCCACCCGCAGGTCCAGCAGAGCGCCGTCTTCGGCGTCCGCGACGAGGACCGTATGGAACGCGTCCACGCCGCCGTGCTGCTCGCCCCCGGCGCCACGACCGACGCGGACGAGCTGCGTGCCTTCGTACGCGCCGAACGCGGGCCGATGTACGAGCCGGCCGTCATCACCTTCCCGGCCGAACTGCCCCTGACCGACGTGGGCAAGCCCGACAAGAAGGAGCTGCGCCGCCGCGCCGCGGCCCGAGCGTAAGCCGGACGCCACCCCTCGTGCGGATGCCCCGGAGTTCTCCGGGGCATCCGCACGAGGACGGTGTCGCGCCGCGAGCGTGGCTCGATTCGTGTCACTCGAATGAGTCGGTATGCGCGGTTTCTCCTGGGCAGAGTCCTGGGAGGAACCGTCAGACCGACTTGGGGAGCAAAGTTGAGGAATCGCACCGTCGCCGCCGTGGCCGTCGCCGCCGCCCTGTTCGGGCTGAGCACCGCCGCCCTGCCCGCGTCCGCCGTCCCGGCACACGCGGCCATCCGCTCCGGCCTGGACTGCACCACCTGGATCCACAACAACGATCCGTTGACCGGCGGGGTGGACTGCACCAACAACACCGGCGCCCCGGTCACCTTCCACGCCGACATCGTCTGCGGCTGGGCACCGGACGTGCAGGGCAACTCCGTGACGGCCCAGCCGGGCCAGACCGAGGAGTCGTCCGGGCACTGCGCCATCTACTCCACCGGCATCGGCCACATCGGCTGGACGGTGGAGTGACCCGGCACCCGCTCGCCTCCTGAATCGGCGCGGCCCGCCTCGCCTTCGCGGTGGTCGCGGGCAGGGGCCTGGCGGATATGCGACGCGGGCGGCGAACCGAGGTCCGCACACGGCCGGTTCGTCACCGGAGCCCTCGCGGCACGGAGGCCGAAGCCGAGGCCGCGACCGGCGCAGCGCTCCGGCTCTTGCGGCGGGCACAGCCGTCGGTCACGCTGGCGCGATGAGGGGCACCTTTCCGCGCAAGGCGGCACGGGCGCTGTCGTGGGCGGCGCGGTGCGTGCTGGCGGCAGCCGTCCCGGCGGGGATCTCGCTGCTGTTGCTGTGGCTCCTGCTGGACCTCTGGCGCAGTGGACACCCCGCTCGGACGATGGCCCTGCTGACGGTGGCGGGTATGCCGGTCTACTGCGGCGCGGCCGTGCTGACCTTCCGGTACGCCAGGCGGCGATGGGCTGAGCGGACCGGCCGGTGGAGAGCCGTGCTCTGCTGTGCCGGGGTCACCGTGGTCCTCGGCGCCTGGTTCGCGGCGGGCATCATCGGCGGCACGGACACCGAGCAGCAGGCCTTGCACGACCGCGGAGTGTCCGCCACGGGCGTGGTCACCAGGACCTGGTACGTGCAGGGCGACAGCGGCTCCAGGAACTACCAGTCCGGCGTGCGCCTGGGCGACGGGACGGCACTCGTCCTCGACGGCAGAGTGCTGGTCGGCAGTACCGTGCAGATCACCTACGATCCCCGTGGAAAGGCTGCGCCGCAGCTCGGCCCGCGACCGTCCGCACCCGGCACTCTGGGCCTGAGGCTGTCCCGCGGGCTGCTGATCACCGGCTTCGTGATGACAGCGGTCGGTGTCATCGGGCCGCGCGAAGACAGACCAGCCGGCAAAACGCCGTCCCCCGCGTGCCTGATTGCCCCGTCTTGTCAGTCGAGCAGGACGCCGGGGTTGAGGATGCGGTGGGGGTCCAGGGCGTCCTTGGCGGCGCGCAGCGCCAGCGCGAAGGGCTCCGGGTTCTGGAGGTCGTAGCCGCAGCGGTGGTCGCGGCCCACGGCGTGATGATGGGTGATGATGGCGCGGTGGCGGTGCAGGACATCGGTCGCGGCGGCTTTGATCTCGTCCCAGACCTCCACCTCGTCGCCGGGGCGGCCGGCGACGGCCACGGTGAAGTAGGGGGCTGCGCCGTCGGGATAGACTTGGGTGAGGCGGCAGTTGACGGTTGCCGGATGGCCGCTGGCCCGCGCGGCGGCGGCGCCGACCTCGCTGCGGACGGCATCGATCAGGGCGGGAATCGTGTCCCAGGTGGCGGCCGTCTCGAAGGTCTCCACGACGGCCCCCATGCGGGCCAGTCCATCGCGCAGGTAGGGCATGCGCAGGAATGACAACGCTCTCGTCGGTACCAAGGGCGTGCCGAGGGCCGCGCGCGAACGGCAGGTGCTCGCCGCGGCCACGGAGGAGTTCGGCCGGCACGGCTACGAGGCCACGACCGTGGCCGCCATCGCCGCCCGCGTCGGTGTCACCAAACCTCTCCTGCACCAGTACTTCGGCAGCAAGCAGGACCTCTACCTCGCCTGCCTCACCCCGGTCGGCGACCGACTCCTGGCCGGCATCCGCGCCGCGATGGCCGAACCCGGCACCGGCGCGCGGCCCACGCTCCTGCGGGTGCTGAGCGCGCTGTTCAGCGCACTCGACGGACAGCGCGAGGCATGGTTCGTCCTGTACGACCCCTCGCTGCCGCCCGACAGCGAAGCCGCCCACCGTGCGGCCCACTACCGCGACGCCATCGACGCCCTCGCCGCGATCGGCACCGCGGACCTGCTGCACGCCGCCGGAACCAGCGACCCGCTCGACGCCGACGCCCTCACGTACGCATGGCGGGGCCTGTGCACCGCCCTGGTCCGCTGGTGGATCAACCACCCCGAGCAGTCGCCCGACGCCATGACCCGGCGCTGCGCCCGGCTCTTGAGGGCGTCCGCCCACACCGTCCTGGCCGTCGGCGACGACAACGGGTAAGCCGGACCGACACCTTCGCTACCGAAGTCCGCGCCCGGCCGGGACGGCCGGCATCAGATGCCGAACGCGGTGGTGACCTGCTCGGCGAGGTCGTCTTCCGTCATCGTGGTATCGACGCGGATGGTGCGCAGGTTCAGACGCCCGGCTTCCTCCTCCAGGCGTTCCGTGAACATGCGGTCTCGTTCGGCGAGGTTGCGGCAGGCTCTTGCGGGATCGCTGGTCTGCCCTGTGAACCCCTGCCCCGGCGCCGACCGGCTCTGGACGGCGGCCTGGCGGAAATCGGGTGTGGGCAGCAACCAGACGGCGTGGTGGGGAGCAGCGAGCAGGGGTTTCACGAGGTGCGGCAGCAGCCGGAAACCCTCGACGATGACGCATGGCTCCTGCGGCAGGCGCAGGAGGTCGTCGACGATCAGGCCGAAACCCTCGCCCCGGAACCAGTGGAACGTCTCCAGCATGGCCTCCGGCGTCCGGCTCACCCATCGCTCATCCATGTCCATGCCGATGAACTCGTGCAGATACGGCGCCTCTTCGGGGGTGGTCCGCCCCGCGTGCTCACGCATCACGTCGTCGGTCGCGTAGAGACGCCAACCGTAGCGATCGGCGAGTCGGCGGGCGATCGTGGACTTGCCCGCGCCGCTCCCGCCACCCATCCAGAAGACGTTCCGTAGCCGTGCCGGAACCTCCCCGGCGCCGGCCATCTCTTCATACTGTCCGGGCTGCATCACTTTCTCCGATCCAGTGGGAACCAGGAGAGCCTGGGTGGCGCGGGCTCAGTTGCGGCCCGTGGGCGGAGGTGTCCGTCAGGGCTTCGGGATGAAGGCGGGGTCGATGCCCAACGCGGCAGTGCCTTCGCGCACGGAACGGTCGAACCGCCCGATCACCGCCACGAGATCGTCCCAGGCGACGGGCGAGGTCCAGAAATCCGGCGTGAAGACCGGCACGCCAGCTCGGGCAATCCTACCAACATTCGAGCCACTCCACCGGCATTCGAGTAACAGGACACGTCTGGGTGCCCACTGGCGCCAGGGCCGCTCCAACACGCAATTACTCGATATTCAGAACTGCGGAATTCGGCACGCGAAATACGGCCCGCCGGGCATGGATTCAGCCCTGAGGGCATGGCTTCATCAACCAAGTCAAGACTTATCTTCAGGGGGCCGCGGCCGTATGGTGTGGCTCGAATCGGAGGAGCCCCCTTTGTCGAAAATGAATGACCCCGCCGCGCGTGCAGTTGACATGGAGCAGCATTATGTGTCCGCCATGTACGAGTTGCTTACCGAGCGGATTTCCGAGGCGCGAGCAGACCGAGCGAACGTGCTGAAGGCCCCGGCGGACAGCGCCGGTGAGGCATACGAGAGAGAACTCGCCGCCGAGCGTCTGGCCGCGGAAATCGGCCGGCTGGAGGGCGCCGAGAAGGGGCTGGTCTTCGGGCGTATCGACTGGACGGACGGCACCGCGCTGCGCATCGGGCGGATCGGCCTGCACCGGCAGGAGGACGACCTGCCCCTGCTCGTGGACTGGCGCGCGAACGCGGCGCGGCCCTTCTACGAGGCGACACCGGTCCACCCGATGGACCTGCGGCGGCGCCGGCACCTGCGCCTCGAGGAACGCACGGTCGTCTCGGTGAGTGACGAACTCCTGGACGGCACCGCCCCGACCGGCGAGGACGTCGTGGGGGACGGCCCGTTGACGGAGGCCCTGTCGGCACGTCGTACGGGCAGGATGCACGCGGCCGTCGCGACACTGCAGGCCGAGCAGGACGAGATCGTCCGCTCGGCCCACCGCGGAGTGACCGTGGTGCAGGGCGGGCCCGGCACCGGCAAGACGGTGGTCGCCCTGCACCGGGCGGCCTACGTCCTGTACGCGTTCCCGCGCGCCGCGCAGGAGGGCGTCCTGGTGGTGGGCCCGAACGCCCGGTTCCTCGACTACATCTCCCGAGTCCTCCCCTCGCTCGGCGAGAACGACGTCGTCCTCTCGACCTGCCGGGAACTGGCCGGAGTGTCCACCGACGCGGCCGGCCCGCTCGACGCGGCGCGCCTCAAGGGCGGCTCCGACCTCGCGGACGCCTTGGCCGGCCTGCTGCGCGCCCACCAGGCCCCCGCCGGTGACTTCACCGTGCGCGTCGGACAGGAACGGGTTCACCTGTCCGACGAGGAAGTCGCCACCGCACGCGACGCCGCCGTGGCAGCCGTGCCGGGGCACAACCCCGCGCGCCAGGTGTTCAAAGAGCTCCTGGTCGACGCCGTCACCGACGCGATGCGACGAGACATGGGGGACCTCCTGGAGCAGATCGACGCCGATGCCGAAAGGATGACGGGCATCGACCTCGACCGGTTCACGGGAGCCGCTCAGCGCCGTGCCGAAGGTGCGGCCGAGTCGGGTCCGGTCCACGAGCTGGACCTCGACGCCATCCGCGCCGATCTCCTCCAGGACGCCGGCGTCGACCAGGCGGTCGGGGCCTTGTGGCCGCGGCTGGCACCCGGCGACCTCGTGAAGGCGCTCCTGACGAACGCCGGCGCTCTCGCCGAGCACCTGCCCCGCCTGACCGCGCGGGATCGGTCCCTTCTGCTGCGCGGTCCGGACGACCCGTGGACCGATGCCGACGCGCCGTTGCTGGACGAGGCGGCGAGCCTGGTCGACGGCCCCCCGGAGCGGACGTACGGGCACGTCGTCGTCGACGAGGCGCAGGAACTGACCGCCATGCAGTGGCGGATGGTCGTCCGCCGCTGCCCGGCACGGGCGATGACGCTGGTGGGCGACTTCGCCCAGGCGGGCCCGGTCGCGGGAGCACGCGACTGGAAGGAAGCACTGACCCCGCACATCGGGCCCCGGTTCAAACTGCACAGCCTGACCGTCAGTTACCGCACCACGCAGCAGATCCTGGAGAGCGTCCGGGACCTGCTCGCGCGGATCGCTCCGGACCAGAAGCCGACGCGGTCGCTGCGCAGCGGTGAGAGCCCCCGCACCGTGACCACACCCCCAAAGGAGTTGGTCACCGCCGTCGCTGAGGAACTCCGCGCCCAGCGCACCGCCCATCCGGATGAGCTGCTGGCAGTGATCTGTGCGAACACCAGGGTGAGTGAGCTGACTCTCCGGGGCATCGCTCGCCACGCACGCGTCGTACCGGCGTCCGAAGCACGCGGCCTGGAATTCGACGCGGTCGTCGTCCTGAACCCCGAGGAAATCGCCTCGGCCCGCCCCGGCGGGGAGAGGGACTTGTACGTGGCCCTGACCCGCGCCACCAAACGCCTCTGCACCATCACGGTCCAGCCCGGCTGCCGTACACCCTCTCGTGTTCCGTATTGGCCCGAACAGGTGGTGGAATCCATTCAGCAGGACACCGGAAGAAAGGACGGACGGCGAACTGCTCCGGGGTTTCCGCCCATGGCTCGCGGAGAAGCTCGGGCACGGCACGAACCTCCACTGAACGAGTACTTCGCCGACGACGCCGCCTGAGCAAGGCGCCGTTACGTCGCCACTCCCGGTCCGGCCCGCCACCAACCCGGTGGCGTGCCGGACCGGGGTGCGTGCCGGGATCAGCTGTTGTTCAAGCGTTCCGCCAGGTAGGGGCCGCACGCGGACGACTGGATGCCACTCGCGGAGACCCAGTATCCGGGCGGGGTGGGGGAGTCTGCGCAGGCGATGATGCCGTTGTAGGCCACGTTCAGCCGGCCGCCCAGGTACTGGCCGCAGCTGCTGATCTGGAAGTTCGCGGTGATCACGTAGTTGGCCGGGATCGGCGAGTTGCCGCAGAACGTCATGCCGTCGGAGGCGGTGTTGAGCCGGGCGCCGAGGTAGATGCCGCAGGCTGCGTTCTGGTAACTGGAGGTGATCACGTAGTTGGCCGGGATGGGCGAATTGCCGCAGACGGCGATGCCGTTGCTCGCGACGTTGACCGTCTCGCCGTACCACTGCGAGCAGGTGCTGTCGGGTCCCTCACTGGTGATCACGTAGCCGTTCGGCAGTGATCCATTGGAGTTCCCGCAGATCCGCATGCCGTTGGTGACCGTGTTGATCCGGCCGGTCTGGTACTGGCTGCAGTTGTTGGTGCTGTAGATCGAGGTGACCGCGTAGCCGGTCGGGACCGGGCCGTTCAGGCAGACGGCGAGTCCGTTGGACGGGGGCTGGATGGTCTCGGTCAGGTAGCCGCCGGTACAACTCCCGGTGAGCGACTCCGAGGTGATCACGTAGCCCGGCGGCACCGAGACGTTGCCGCATATGGTGGCGGCCTGGGCGGTACCGGAGAAGAAGACGACGCCGCCCGCGACCAGGGTGAGCGCGGATAACAGGCGTACCAGCCACGAGGTGGCCGACGCGAGGGGTCTTGGAGAGGCCATGTGCTTCGCTTCCGATCGGGTGACAAGACGGTCGAGAGACTAGGGGTCGCGTCCGGTGCACGGCCATGGTTGGGCCGCGGAAACAGCTGCCGGGAGCACCTTGCGCCGGGGATGACGTCCGCCACGGTGTCCCGCCCGGCAGCCGACGAAGCGGGCCTTCACCGGGTCGCCCGTACAGGGTGACCAGCAGGAAAAGCGGGTGATGGGTTCTGCTGCATGGTCTGGGCGGCGACATCTCGTTCTGGGAGGCGGAGCGCACGGCGCTGGCGGGCCGCTTCCGGGTGATGTCGATCGACCTGCGCGGCTCCGGCCGGACGCCCGCATCGCCCGACGGCCACACCATCGAAGACCTCGCCGACGACGTCGCCGCCGTCCTCACCGATCAGCGGCTCGATTCCGCACACGTGCTGGGGTTCTCCATGGGCGTCTGGTGGCGCAGGCACGCGCGTTCAGGCACCCGGCCATGCTCCGGCGGCTCGTCCTCGCCTCCACGTTCGCCGTGATGAACCGGCAGTCCCGGATGTTCCTGGACGCGGTGCTGGACGTGTGTCAGGGCGGCGCGACGCCCAAGCCGTCGTGATCGCCGGGGGCGAGGACCGGCTCGCCCCGGTCGGGGACGCCGAGGTCCTCGCCTGAGCGGCCACCCGGCGCCTCCCGTCGCGTCCGCCTCCGCCAGAGCGGCGTGCGGCACGGGGCCTGCGGACGGGTGGCCGCTTTCAGCTCTGGGCGTCTCCCGGCTCCGGCAGGGGCGGTAGGCGGGTGTCGTAGAGCCAGGAGCGCAACAGGGGTTCCACCACGTCCGGCATGGTCCGGTCCGCGTGGGCGACGAAGGCGGCGGTGTCGGCGCTCCGGCCGCGGTGGGCGTGGTGCCAGCCGCGCAGCATCGCGAAGAAGCGGTCGTCGCCCATCGTCAGGCGCAGCGCGTGCAGTGTGCACGCGCCCCGCTCGTACACCTGGTCGTCGAAGATGCGGTCGGGGCCCGGCTCGGCGATCCGCAGGCCCCTGCCCCGCTGTGCGAGGGCGCGCCAGGTCGCGCGGGCGATGGTGTCCGCGGAGTCCTCGCCGAGGAACTCCGACCACAGCCATTCGCCGTAGGTGGCGAAACCCTCGTTGAGCCAGATGTCGCGCCAGTCGCGCAGGCTGACGCTGTTGCCGAACCACTGGTGGACCAGTTCGTGGGCGACCAGCGTCTCCCAGGTGCGCTCCCCGTCGATGTGGTTGCGGCCGAAGACGGACGCCGTCTGGTTCTCCACCGGCTGGTCCAGATCGGCGTCCACGACGACCGCGCCATAGGTTTCGAAGGGATACGGACCGAAGCAGCGGGTGAACGCCTCGAACATGGCAGGCTGCCGGCCGAGGTCGTGCCGGGCCTGCCGGGAGAGACGGCTGGGGTAGGCGTCGCGGCCGGTGATCCGGCGGCCGGTCGAGCTGTCCCGCGCCTCCCAGGTGCCGTGGGTGAAGCGGCCGGTGTACAGCGCGGCGAGATACGGAGCCATGGGGCCGGCATGCTGGTACGTCCAGCACTCGGTGGCCCCCGTGCGACGCCGCTCCACGAGAGTGCCGTTGGCGAGCGCCTGATGGCCGTGCGGCACCGTCACCCGGAAGACGTACTCGGCCTTGTCGTCCGGGCGGTCGTTGCACGGGAACCACGACGGGGCGCCGAGCGGCTGCGCGGCCACCAGCGTCCCGCCGTGCGCGTCGCCGGTGCGGTCCCAGCCGATCTCCCCGAACGGCGTGCGCACCGGGCCGGGGCGCCCGCCGTAGCTGATCTCCATGGTGAACGGCGTGCCCGCCGCCAGCGGGTGCCGCACGGGCAGGACCAGCTTGCCGCGCCGCCGGCCGGGACGGACCGTGGCCCCGTCGACGCGGGCGCCGTGCACGGTCAGCCGTGCCAGGTCCAACTCCACTTGGCGCAGTGGCCGGTTGGCCACCGCTCGGATCCGTGCCGTGCCCCGGAGCACGCCGGCGGCCGGCTCGTACGCCAGGCTCAGGTCGTAGGAGAGGGTGCGGTGGTCGTACGTCCCATGAGCGGGGAAGTAGCGTTCGGCCCGCCTCCGCCCCTGGTCCTCGGTCGTCGCCGTCAGCGGCACCAGGGCCGCCCCGCGGATCACCGCCCGCCGGCTGCACCGGGTCATGCCGCCTCACCTCCGGCCAGCGGTAGGCCAGTACCGGTGCCGGGGACACCGGCGATGGGGTTGCCGGCCCAGCGGGTGCCGTCGGGTACCGTCTCACCGCGCATCACGAGCGAGGCAGCGGCGATGGACGCGCCGGTACCGATGGTGGCGCCGGGCAGGACGATGCTGTGCGGTCCCAGTGAGGCGCCGGCCGCCAGGTGCACGGTGTCCATGCGCATGACCCGGTCGTGGAAGAGATGGGTCTGCAGGACGCACCCGCGATTGACACTGACCCCGTCGTCCAGGCGGATCAGATCGGTCTCCGGCAGCCAGTACGTCTCGCACCACACTCCGCGCCCGATGCGCGCGCCGAGGGTGCGCAGCCACCAGTTCAGTACGGGCGTTCCCAGGTGCGCCCCCATTCCCCACGGCACGGCCAGCACCTCCACGAACGTGTCGAACAGCTCGTTGCGCCACACGAACGGCGACCACAGCGGACGCTCGGCCGGCCGGAAGCGGCCGACCAGGAGCCACTTGGCGCCGGTCGTGATCAGACACGCGACCACGGAGGCGGCCAGCAGCAGGGGCCCGCCCAGGAGCGCCACCAGCGGCAGCCCGCCGATGTCCAGGGCCGCCTGCTCCGTGAGCAGCACACCCTCCGCCAGCAGCGTGCCGAGGATCACCGGCAGCACACGGCACAGCTCCACGGCAGCGCGGGCCGCCACCAGCCGCCGGGGCGGCGCGAACGTCCGTCCAGGATCGGCCGCTTCGGCCACGCGCGGCAACGGCATCGCCGGCCGCCCGATCCACGACATTCCGGGACCGCCCTGCGCCGGGGCGTCGGACAGGACACCCACGAGGCCGTGGTCGGCGACATCGTGGCCGGGGCCGACGATCCCCGAGTTGCCGACGAACGCCCGCGTGCCGATGCGCACGGGCCCCAGCCGCATCCATCCGGCGCGCAGTTCGAACGGTGCGACGAGTGTGTCGTCGGCGAGGAACGCCCCGTCGTCCACCCGCAGCAGGGACGGCAGGGGCAGCACGGTGGAGATCTCGGTGCCGCGGCCGACCCGTGCGCCGAGCAGCCGCAGCCAATGCGGTGTGGCCAGGCTCGCGTACAAGGGGAACAAGCTTCCGCGGGCGCCGTCGAGGACGCGTGTCACCAGCCACACCCGCCATGCCACTCCACCGTCCGCGCGGTGCAGACCGGGCGTGATCGAGCGGTTCAGCAGGCGCACGAGAACCACCGTGACGACCATCCCGCACACCGTGGTCGTCACCGCGAACAGCGGTGCGGCGGCGAGCAGTCGCAGCGCGGCGCCGGACAGCGTCGGGGTGTGGCGGATCAGCAGCCAGGTGCCGAACAGCGCCGGCGCCGCCGCCAGCAGGGACAGCAGCGGCAGTACGGTCAGGGAGAGCCCGTAGGCCAGGTGCCAGCGGCGCCGGCGGTCCTGTGGGGGCGCGGGCCATCCGGCGCCGGCGATGCGTTCGGCGGGCCTGGCCGGCCGGGCCGGGGAGCCGGTCCACACGTGACCGTCCGGGACGCGGGTGGCCAGGCAGCTCCCGGCGGTCAGTTCCGCACCGCGTCCCACGACCGCGTTCGGCAGCAAGGTGCTGCGGTGGCCCACCCGCGCGTGTGCGCCCACGGAGATCCGGCCGATGTGCAGCGTGTCACCGTCGAGCCACCAGCCCGCGATGTCCGCCTCGGGCTCGATGCTGCATCCGTCGCCCAGGTCGGCCAGCCCCGTCACCGGGGGCATGGCATGCAACCGCACGTCCCGCCCGGTCCGGCAGCCCAGGAGCCGGGAGTACCACGCGGCCCACGGGGTGCCCAGCAGGGATGGCACGCCGAACGCCGCCACCGCGCGTTCCGCACTCCACAGCCGCAGGTGCGCCGCTCCGCCGCGCGGATGGGCGCCCGGTGTGACGGAGCCCGCCAGCGCTCGGGCCAGGCCCGCCCCGATCAGGCAGCGCATCGGCGCGCTGAACAGCACGGCCCAGCCCACGAGGACCAGCCACCACGCGGTGTGCGGTGCCCACGTGTGCGGCGCGACCCAGCCGCACACGTCGTCCGCCACCGCGAGGCCGACCAGCGCCCGGAGCCCGGTGAGACCGTATCCGGCCATGGAGACGAAGAACTGCACGACAGCGGTCCGCCGGGGTACCGGCCGGGCGGGCCGTACGGCCTCCGTCGGGCCCGCGAGGGAGTCGAGGTGGTCGGCCATGCGGCGCAGCACCGAGTGCCGGTAGAGGTCCGCGACGGACAGTCCCGGATACTCCCCGCGCAGCATCGACGCCATCCGGGCCGCGGTCAGGCTGGTACCGCCGAGTTCCACGAAGTCGCTGTCCGGGCCGGGCCGCAGACCGAGCAACTGCTCCCACACGTCCGCCAGCCGGGCGGCGGTCCCGCGCAACGGGCGCGCGGTCTCCCCGGTGCCGGCTCCGCCGGCGAGCGGTACCGGCCAGGGCAGGGCCTTCCGGTCGACCTTCCCGGAAGCGCGCGTGGGCAGGTCGGTCACCTCGGCCAGCAGCGGCACCAGCGCGGCGGGCAGCCGCTCGGCCAGCAGCGCCCTGGCCTCGTCGGCCTCGAAGGCGGCCTGACCCTGCCGGGCCTCCGTGCGGACGTAGCCCACCAGCACCTGGGTACCGGCCGGTGTCGTCTGCACCGCCGCGGCCGCTCCGCGCACGGTGGGCAGAGCGAGCAGCGCCGCGTCGATCTCACCGAGTTCGATACGCCGCCCACCGAGCTTGACCTGGTCGTCGACCCGGCCCAGGAACACCAGTCCTTCGGGATCGGCGCGCACCAGATCGCCCGAGCGGTAGGCGCGCGGCGAGCGAAGTGCCGAGCACGGCCGGAAGCGCTCCGCGTCCTTGGCGGGGTCGAGGTAGCGTGCGGTCCCGGCGCCGGCGATGACCAGTTCGCCCTGCTCCCCGTAGGCGACCGGCTCACCGGCCTCGTCGACCACGGCCAGCTCCCAGCCGGGCAGCGGCAGTCCGATCCGGACCGGCCGGCCGGGCTCCAGCCGGGCGGCGCAGGCGACGACGGTGGTCTCGGTGGGCCCGTAGGTGTTCCACATCTCCCGCTCGGGAGCCGCGAACCGGTCGACGAGGCCGGGAGGGCACGCCTCGCCGCCCAGGATGAGAAGCCGTACCCGGCGCAATGCCTCCTCGGGCCACATGGCCAGCAGGGTCGGGACGGTGGACACGACGGTGATGTCACGCTCGTCGAGCCAGCCGCCCAGCTCGTGCCCGGCCCGCACCAGCGAGCGTTCGGCCGGCACCAGGCAGGCGCCCGAGCGCCAGGCCAGCCACATCTCCTCGCAGGAGGCGTCGAAGGCGACGGACAGCCCCGCGAGGACGCGGTCGCCGGGCCCCAGCGGACGGCCGCGCAGGAACAGGTCCGCCTCGGCGTCGACGAAGGCGGCCGCGGAACGATGGGTGACGGCGACGCCCTTGGGCGCGCCGGTCGAACCGGACGTGAAGATGATCCACGCGTCGTCATCCGGTGCGGGTGCCGAGCGCTCCGCCGCGCTCCCCGCCGGCGGCGGCAGCTCCGCGGGCTGCGGGTACGGGCCGAGCACGCGGCACACGCCGGCCTCGCGGAAGACGGTGGCGGCACGCTCCTCGGGGTCGTCGGCGTCGACCGGTACGTAGGCCGCTCCGCAGTGCAGGACCGCGAGGATCGACAGGTACAGCTCCGCGGTACCCGAAGGAACGCGGACGCCCACCCGGTCTCCGGGGCCGATGCCCTGCGCGGAGAGCAGGCGTGCACGGTGTCCGGCCTCGGCGCACAGCTCACGGTAGGTCAGCACCTCGGTGCCCGTGTCGAGGGCCGGTGCGTCGGGGTGTCTGGCGGCGGTGGACTGGAGGACGGCGACGAGGGTGCGGGGCGAGGCGGCTGTTCCGGAGCGGAACAGGGCCGTGCGGCCGACCGGTTCGCGGGAAGGATGAGGCGCATCGAGTGCGGACGAAGACAATGTCGTGCCTCTGGTGTTCGGCCCCGACGGGCGTTGGTTCGTTTGTACAGCCCGTCAGACGCGCTTGTTCCACGCGGCGGTTCGTCAATCCGTCGCAATTTATGCACAACCGTCTCATGGTGCGAAATTGATGAAGTGCAGACCGATCCAGGGGAATTCGAGCGGGTTGGATACGCTTCCTGAAAATCCGGCAAGGAAACGACGTGAGAACGGTTCGACTTCTCTGGCGGAATCAGGCTCCGGCCTTTCGCGTGCAGCGCGGCGCAACGCCCGTGGGCCGACGCCGAGTTCTCGCGCCCGTGCGGTGGCGCCCGCTCCCTCCAGCGGCGTGCGGCTGAGCCACTGTTCCACCCGCCTGGAAACGGACTCGGCTGTCTGGACGGATGCCCCTGGGGGTTGTCCGGCCGATCATGTGACTGTCGCCTGGTCGGATCGTTGGCTTGTGTATGGGGCGGGGTGAACGTGGTGATCTGTCGGACGCGGAGTGGGCACGGCTACAGCCGTTCCTGCCGGTGCGCAACGGTCGGTGCGGGCGGCGGCGTGATCACCGGCAGGTGATCGACGGGATTGTGCACCGGGTGGGCTACATCTACCTCGGCACCGTCACCGGAGCAGCACTCGTCGTCTGGCTCCGCACATGATCGACCTGACAGAACCTAGGAGGTCAGATCAAGGGGCTGCAAGCTGTTCCAGTACAAGTGAAGGACCTCCTGGGGCCCGGCCGACTCGGGCGGCCGGAGCGGCCAGCCCGGCAGTCGGTTCGTTGTGCGACGTGTCCACCAGCGGACAGCGCATACGCTCAGGCCTCCGCCCGCGAGCGCAGCCGCGGCAATGGTGAACGCGCATCGAGCGCCGGCCGCCATGTCGCCCCCCGTATTCGGTCTGTCGGAGTCGTCGGCGTCCGGGTTGCCCGAGGAGCCGGTTCCACACCTCTGGGCCACTCGGACGAGGCCGGTGGGGGGGGGGGGGGGGGGGGGGGGGGGGGGGGGGAGTGGGGGGGGGGGGGGGGGGGGTAGCCGAGAAAATGGGTTGCGACC
>NZ_JBVJUC010000001.1:0-205844 GCF_055605065.1 Streptomyces sp. NPDC037203 | reverse complement strand
TCCCCTTCCCTTCTTCCCCCCCCCCCCCCCCCCCCCCCCCCCCCCCCCCCCCCCCCCCCGCCCCTCCCCCCCCCCCCCCCCCCCCCCCCCCCCCCCCGGCCGGTCGTCCGGGGTCAGACCTCGCCGCGCCAAGCGCCGGTCTCGACACCGCCGCGGGACTCGATGAACTGCTTGAACCGCTTCAGATCACCGGTGGCCTGCCGTTTGACGAAGCCGAGCTTGTCGCCCACCGTCTCCGCGAGGCCCTGCGGGTCGTACTCCAGCTGGAGCATGACCTTGGTGCGGGCCTCGTCCAGGCGGTGGAAGGTGACGACGCCGGCCTGCCGGGCCTCACCGTCGACGGTCGTCCAGGCGACGCGCTCGTCGGGAATCTGCTCGGTGATCTTCGCGTCGAACTCGCGCTGCACGCCGTCGATCTTGGTCACCCAGTGGGTGAGGGTGTCGCTACGCTGTTCGATGCGTTCGACACCGTCCATGAACTGAGGGAAGTCGGCGAACTGGGTCCACTGGTTGTAGGCGGCGCGGACCGGGACCTGGACCTCGATGGACTCTTCTACCTGTGACAACAGCGATCTCCTTCTGGGAAGCGGGCAGCGGACCGACCGGATGGGGTCCGTCCGCCCGCCTTGCTCGGGATCATCACTGTCCTGGGTTGCCACGAGACGGCGGTTGATGCATCGGTGGGCCGATTCAAACGAGGGCGCTCGCGACGCCCGCCTCAGGCGGCGTTCCTCACCGCGTGCAGCGAGCCGCTGAGGGTGCCTTCCTGCTGTTCGTAGTGGGAGAGCGCAAGGCCGAGCCCGATGAACGTCGGTGCCCATTCGCCGACGAAGATGCCCCACCGGTCGGCGCGCTCGACCCCGGCCTTCTCGGCCTTGAGGCTCGTGCACCAAGAGGCGAAGCTCAATCCGATCGAGGCCAGGCCGGCGATGTAGGCGTGCTCGCTGCGGATGCCCATGTCGTGCATCTTCTTGATCACCATGGACGGTCTCCGTTCTGTCTGGGGGACACCTGGCGGAGTAACCACTTCCCCTTCGTGCTATTCGCCCGATTTGGGGGAATTCGACGCGACGCTCGAAGGCCGCATGTGCACGAGACTTCCGCGCAGGCCCCTCCCGCCCCGAACGGCCTGGTCAGGAGCGTGATCGGCGGCGATGGCCGGTGCCGGCGACTTCGCATGGCGCGGCCGGCCGGAATCCCGTCAGCCGGCTTGGGAGGTCGGCGTCTTGCCCTCCGGGGTGTCCTGCTCCGGGGCGTCGGAGGAGACGTAGAAGACCGAGGAGCCCTGCTTGGTGCGCTGGGCGAGGTTCTTGGCGACGAGGCTTTCGAGGGTTGTCCGCACCGCGGTGGCCTTGGGCGCGCGGTCGGGGTGCGACTTGCCGATCGCGAGGGCGACTTCCGCGGCGGAGCGGGGTTCGCTCTGCTCGGCGAGATGGTCGCGGACGAGCTCGACCAGGGTGGGCGCGGGCTTCTTCGCGGTGGTGCGCGTGCGCTTGGCGGATGCCTTGGGGGAGTCGGTGGCGGGCTTCTCGGTCTTGGCGCGTCCGGCTCGGGTGGGGGACTTCTGCGCCCGCTCCCGCTTGACCGGCGCCGCCGGCCCGCCGAGTGCCTGCTGCACGTTCACCAGTACCGCGTGGTCGCGTCGCAGTTCATCCAACTGGGCTTCGAGCGTGCTGATTTCCTCGCGGAGGCGATCCTGCTCCTTGACGTTGACGGCGAGGTCCCTGCTCACTTGGGCGCTGTACTGCGAAGCGAGTTCGGAACGGGAGGCGGTGGCGGTGCTTTCGGGCATGAAGCTCACTCTCCTGGGTTTGCGGTTGCCATCACGTGCCCCGGAGCACAGATAGTACGGAGAACGGGGCGAGTTGTTCCTTGTCCCAGCCGCTCAGGCGGATCCGCTCGCGCGGCCGGGGCGCGCGCTTCGGCCCAAGAAGGCCGAGATCAGGACAGGAAGACGGATCGTCGCGGGACAGCCCTTAGACTCGGCGCCCGTACCAGTCATGATCACTAGGAAGGGACCACATGTTCCAGGACGCTCCGATCTACCATCAACTTGTCGCGGAGCGTGGTGATGTACCCGCGCGCGTGCGGGACGCGGCGACGAGCATACTGCGTGAACTCGACCACGTCATAGGCGCGATGGCGTTGCCCGCCCTCTCGACAAGCCCCCTGCCGAGGCGCCAGCCGGACGCCGCGGCGCGACCGGCGCTTCCTCCGCTGCCCAGGTCGTAGGCCACGGTCGGGGGCGGGGTGTCACCGCCGCTCGAACGCCCCCTGCCCGTCCCCTCCAGTCCGAGCATGTCCAGCAAGGAACGCCCGCCTCGCCCGGAGCCCCGTCGCGGTCCAGCGGGCCGCGTGGCACTCCGCCGGGCGACCGCGGCGTGACGCCGGGATGAGAACGGCCGCTGAAGGCAAGGCATCGTCCCGCCTCCCGTACATCCACTCCCGCTCCCCGGAAGCGCGCGATCACCGGTGAGGCGGGCTGGCATGCGGGGCGGGTCGGCCCATGTTTCGCTGTGGAACATGGAGACGCGGCCGCCACGAGGGTGACGAGGCACGAGCGGGGCCGCCCGCAGGAAGGCGGTGCGCGCGGCTACGCCTGGCTGCTGCCGGCGCTGCTGATCGTCTGCATCGTGACGCTGGACTTCAACACCGGCGCCGAGTTCCGGATCATCTCCTGGATCGTCCTGGTGCCCGCTCTGGCCGCCGCGGTCTGCGGGGTGGGGGCCACGGCCGGTTTCGCCGTGGCGTCCCTCGTCACGTACGTCCTCGTCGACAACGCCTGGCCCCGGCGGTACGAGGCGGGCCTGCCCGACTTCCTGCTGGTCGCGCTCGGCGGTGTGCTGGCCGCCCTGGCGGCGGCGCTGCGGGTGCGGCAGCAGCGGCGCATGCTGCGCATGCAGGACATCGCGGAGACCACGGTACGTGCCGTACCGCGCCCGCTGCCCGAACGCTGGGCCGGTCTGGAGCAGGCCGGCGTGTATCTCGCCGCGGACGTCGAGGCGCAGGTCGGGGGTGACTTCTACGACGTCCAGCCCGGCCCCTACGGTACCCGTGTCCTCGTCGGCGACGTGCAGGGCAAGGGACTCGGCGCGGTGGAGGCGGCGGCCGCACTGCTCGGCAGCTTCCGCGAGAGCGCTTACCACGAGAACGACCTCCGGACGGTCGCCGAGCGGCTGGAGCTCCGGATACTGCGGCACCGGGTGCACACCGCCGCGGTCGGCCGGGAGGACCTCGACCGGTTCGCCACGGCCGTGCTCGTCGCCTTCTCCAGGGACACACCCGGAACGGTCGATGTCGTCGACTTCGGGCACGAGGCGCCGCTCGCGGTCGGGCCGCACGGGGTACGCGAGCTGCCCGCGGGGGACGGGGTGCCGCTCGGCCTCGGCGATCTCGTCGGCGGGCTGCCGCCGACCCACCGGGTACCGCTCGCGCCGGAGGAGACGCTGCTGCTGGTCACCGACGGGGTGACCGAGGCCCGTGACCGCAAGGGCGAGTTCTACGACCTGTACGGCGATGTCGCCGCCGCGGTCGCCGCCGATCCGGACTGCGCCGCGCCCGGCCCCCTGGTCCGCCGCGTCCGTGACGGCGTGCTCCGGCACAGCGGGCGCCGGCTGGCCGACGACACCACGATCTACGCGGTCCGCCGCCTCCCAAAGACGGCGGAGTGTGCGGGAACGGGCCCGCTGCCGGGAGCGCGGGAGCGGGGCTTCTCCGCGCAGGAGGGGTACTTCTGAGCAGGGGGTGTCGCCCGGACTAGAGCCGTACGACAACGAGGGCGACGTCGTCCCGGCCGCCGCCGGCCACGCCGAGCCGGGCCAGCACGGTGTCGGCCAGCCGCTCGGGCCCGAGACGGCCGCACTCGGCGAGGACATCCCTCAGCCGGTTCAGACCGGTGTCGATGTCCTCGTCGCGGCGCTCGATCAGCCCGTCGGTGTAGAGCACCAGCGTGTCGCCCTGCTTGTACGGGAGGCTGGCCTGCGGGCGGGGCACATGCTGCGGGCGCGCGCCCAGCGGCGGGTCGGTCGCCTGGTCCAGCAGCTCGGTCGTGCCGTCACCCTTCACCAGCACCGGGGGCGGGTGCCCGGCGCTGCTGTAGGTGATCAGCCGGCTCCGCCGGTCCACGATGGTCTTGACCGCGGTCGTGCCCAGGGCGTCGTCGATCGACCGGGCGTACAGCCCCAGCACCTCCAGCGCCTGCGCGGGGCGCGGCAGGGCACGCACGGCCGCCGACAGGGCGCTGCGCAGCATGCCCATGACCGCGGCGGCCTGGAGGCCGTGGCCGATGACGTCGCCCACCGCCAGCGCCAGCTGGTCCGGGGGGATGTCCACGACGTCGTACCAGTCGCCGCACACGTTCAGGGACCCCACCGCCGGCTGGTAGCGCACCACCACGTCCTCGGTGTGATGGGCCAGATCGGGGGTGCGCAGCATGGCCTCCTGCAAGGTGACGGCGACCTCGCGTTCGCGGGTGTGGGCCTGGCGCAGCTCCTCGTTCAGCCGCTGGAGTTCCCGCGCCCGCGCGTACAGCTCCGCCTCCAGCGACTCGGCCGCCGCCGGGCTCCGGGGCACTCGGGCGCCCGCGGGATCGGCGGCCCGGCGGGCCTTGACGAACGCGGTCACGTCCTCGCCCCGGTGGATGATCCACGCCACCTCTCCGTCCGGGCCGCACACCGGGGTGTTCACCGGGGACCACCAGCGCTCCTCGAACATGCCGGGCCGGTGCGGGGCGGGGATGTCGTACTTCTGGAGCGGCATCGTGTCGGATCTGCGGGTGGCCAGCACCCGGTGCAGGGAGGCGTTCATGTTCCGCACGCCGTCGGATTCCGGATCGTCGGGGTTCTCCGGGAACGCCTGGAAGATATGCTGGCCCACCAGGTCGTCCCGTGTGCGGCCGGTGGCCTCCAGATAGGCGCGGTTGACGTCCACGATCACCAGATCCGGGCCCAGCACCAGGCACGGAGTCGGTACGGCCGCGAACAGGGCCGCGTGATCCACTGGTGCCGCCATCTCGCCGCTCCTCGTGCCCGCTGCCGCCGGTGCCCTGCCCCCAACCTAGGCCGCGCTCGCCGCGCCCGCCCGGTCTGCGTCCCCCGCCCGGCCGCCGCCGGGTCAGTCGGCGCGCTCGCCGGTCCAGCCGTCGGCGAGCAGGTCGAAGACCCGGCCGAGGGCGGCGTCGGGGTCGCGGGAGCCGCGGACCAGCACGGGCGCCTCCAGCGCGAAGTGGGCCAGCGCCCGGCAGCCGGGATCGTCGGCGGGCAGCCCGGCGTCCTCGGCGATCGCCGCGGCCAGCGCGTGCTCGTGCCGCAGCCACATCCTGCGGGCGTACTCGCGCAGCGCCGGAGTGGTGTCGACCAGGCGCAGGAAGTCGTCGAACCGGGGGTCGGCGTGGACCCGCCGGGAATGCTCGCCCAGCAGCATCCGGTGCAGGGCCCGCGGTACGGACTGCCCGGCGGGACGCTCGCGGACCGCCGCGACCAGGGCCGCCTCCCGGTCCACGTCCTGGTCGAAGACCAGCGCCTCCTTGCCGTCGGGGAAGTGCTTGAACAGCGTCGTCACGGAGACGTCGGCCGCGTCGGCGATCTCGCGCACCCCGACCTCGTCGTAGCCCCGCTCGGAGAACAGGCGCAGTGCCGCGTCCGCGAGGGCCTGGCGGGTGGCTGCCTTCTTGCGCTCTCGGCGCCCCATCTCGGTCACGCCGACACTCTACCCCGTTCGTGGACTCGATTAGAAAGTTGACCTGTTACGCTTTTTTAGCGGTTGCACCCAGGAGGGTGCTGTCGCGACGCGTTCGCGACCCGCGCCACCCGAGGAAGAGGTCCCGATGACGAACAGCACACCCCGGATCTGCGTGATCGGCGGCGGGCCCGCCGGACTGACCTGTGCCCGCGTCCTGCAAGGGCACGGCATCGAGGTCACCGTGTACGACGCCGACTGCGCCGTGGACTCCCGCGACACCGGCGGCACGCTCGACCTGCACGCCGACTCCGGACAGATCGCCCTCGAGGACGCCGGGCTGCTGGACACCTTCATGGCGGAGGCCCGGCCGGAGGGGCAGGCCAGTACCCGCCGCGACCACCACGGCACGGTGCTGGCGGAGTTCACCCCCCGGCCCGGCGACGTGGCCGCGCCGGAGATCGACCGCGGCCGGCTGCGCCGCATGATCCACGACCACCTGCGGCCCGGCACCGTCCGCTGGGGCCACCGGCTCGTCGGCGTGACCCCGCTCGGCGACGGCCGCCACCGCATGGAGTTCGCGGACGGCACCGGCGCGGAGGCCGACCTGGTGATCGGCGCCGACGGGGCGTGGTCCAAGGTCCGTCCCCTCGTCAGCGACGCCACCCCGCGGCACCTCGGAGTCTGCTTCCTGGACGCCCGGTACGACGAGGTCGACTCGCGCCACCCCGAGGTCGCCGAGATCGTCGGCGCCGGCCACATGTTCGCCAACGACAACGACGGCCGCGCGGTGATCCTCCAGCGCAACGGCGACGGCGTGGTCCGCGGTTACATCGCGTTCCGGGCCGCACCGGACTGGCATGTCGGAGCGGGCGTGGACCTCACCGACCGGGAGAGCGTCCGCGCCCATCTCGTACGGGAGTTCGGGCATTGGTCGCAGGCCATGCGCGCGCTGATCGTCCGCAATGACGGCGACTACGTGCCGCGGGCCTTCTGGGCGCTGCCCGCGCCGCTCACCTGGGAACACGTCCCCGGCGTCACCCTGATCGGCGACGCGGCCCACCTGATGGCGCCCTTCGGCGGCCACGGCGCCAATCTCGCGATGCTGGACGGCGCGGAACTCGCGCACGCCGTCAGCCGCGCGGTCGGCCCCGACCCGGCCGCCACCCTGGACGAGGCCGTCGCCCGCCACGAGTCGGGCATGTTCGCCCGCTCCGGAGATCTGGCCGTGGACTCGAACGAGGCCCTGGTCCAGTTCTTCGCCACCACCGACGAGCCGGACCTGCCGCCGGACCCCGAGCTGGAACACCGGGACTACCTCGCCCGCGCGGAGTCCTACCGGCGTGAACGCGCTCGGCGGGCGGCCGAGCACACCGGCGCCTGAACGCCCGTCCGGCACTCCCGCGCGCGATGAAGGTTGGGCAAAATGTCCGCCTTCGCCGCACCGTCAGGGCGTGCCGGAAGACGGTGTCGATCCAGCGCGAAGATGTGATCTTGGATACCTGAACGACCGTACGGCTGGGCGGCAGTGGGTGGTCGGTCCTACGGTGGGCGGGCCGTGGTGTTCGGGAAGACCGGTGACAACCCTTCGCGGGGTTCAGACCGGAGCGGCCCTCGCCACTGTGATCGGGGAGTATCCGTCCCAGTTGTGCATGGTCACTGTCCGCCGCCCGGCGGACGGGAAGGCCGGGACGGACACGCACACACCCGTAAGCCAGGAGACCGGCCACGGCACTTCACGAAGAGATCCACGAGGTGCTGGAGCGTGACCGTATGACCCTGCCCACAGAGTCGACCCGTTTTCGTTGGCGGCGCGAGGACACCGTCCGTACCGCCGGACTGCTGACGGTGATCGCCGCCCTGCACGTCGTCGCGTTCGGCATCCTGTTCCTGCTGGTCGTACCGGGGCACTACGAGGTCGGATCCAAGGCGTTCGGGATCGGTCTCGGGGTGACCGCGTACACGCTGGGCATGCGGCACGCCTTCGACGCCGATCACATCGCCGCGATCGACAACACCACCCGCAAGCTGATGGCCGACGGCAAGCGGCCGGTGTCGGTCGGCTTCTGGTTCGCGCTCGGCCACTCCAGCGTGGTGGTCGTCCTGGCGGCCCTGGTCGCGGGAGGCGCACAGCTCGCCGGCACCCTGCTCGACGACGACTCCCGCACCCACCAGACCCTCGGTGTCGTCGGCACCACCGTCTCCGGGACCTTCCTCTACCTCATCGCGGCGCTCAACCTCGTGGCGCTCGCCGGCATCCTGCGGGTCTTCCGCGCGATGCGAGCGGGCACGTACGACGAGGCCGCCCTCGAACAGCACCTGGATTCGCGGGGGTTCATGAACCGCTTCCTGGGCCGCGTCACCAAGTCGATCACCCGGCCCGGTCAGATGTTCCCGCTGGGCTTCCTGTTCGGTCTCGGCTTCGACACCGCGACCGAGGTCACCCTGATGGTGATGGCGGGCAGCGGTGCCGCGGCCGGGCTTCCGTGGTACGCGATCCTGTGCCTGCCGCTGCTGTTCGCGGCGGGGATGAGCCTGTTCGACACGCTCGACGGCACCTTCATGAACTTCGCCTACCAGTGGGCGTTCTCCAACCCGGTGCGCAAGGTGTTCTACAACCTCACCATCACCGGCCTGTCCATCGCCGTCGCCTTCCTGATCGGCACCATCGAACTGGTCGGGGTGCTGCACCAGAAGCTCGATCTGAGCGACGCGGTGACCGGCTGGATCGCCGGGCTGGACCTGGACAACGTGGGGTACGTCATCGTCGGCCTGTTCGTGGTCGTGTGGGCGGCGGCGCTGGCGTACTGGCGGCTGGCCAGGGTGGAGCAGAGGTGGGCCGCCCGGCTCGGCGATGGTGGCTGACCACCGTCGGGGTGGGAGCCTCAGCCGCCGCGGACCCCGGTGCCGCCGTTGACGGTGCGCAGAGCCAGCCGGTACCGGCGGCCGGAATGCCCGCGGGGGAGCGGCCGTTACTGAGGGGCGCCCGCCAGTAGGGTCACCCCCACCGACCCGTTGCGGGTCACGCCGTCGAGCGTGCCGGGCGAGTTCGCGCACCGCAGGCCGACATCGCCGTCGACCGTCCCGGCGGCCACGCCACGCGCCGCCAGGCCGACCGCGCGGACGGACCCGCCACGGGCCACCAGGCGCTGGCGGGCCCCCTCCGTGCTCGAGTCCTGCACGGTGTCATCACCGTTGACGGTGCTCAGGCCCAACTCCCCCCTCACACCGGTCACATCGGTCCCCGCTTCGTGGGCCCGCACGGTGAGCTGACGCCGGTGGGCACGTGGACGAGCGGCATCCCGCTGCAGCCGTCCCCGGCCAGGTTGTCGCCCTGAGCGGTGATGACGAGAAGCGGCAGCAGCGTGCACCCGGCCCACGTGGGACGGCCGGTGCGACGGGACGTGCGCCCGGAACCCGGACGGTTCGGTCGGCTCCATGAAGACGTCATGGGATGCGGGGCACCCGCCAGGACCGGGTGCCGCGCACATGGGGCCGACCGTGCCGCCGGGCCCGCTGCCCCGCGCCGGCCCGCTGATCCCGCCGGGACGACCTTGGGCACCTGCACGGGGACCCGCCGCACGAAGACCACCCGCTCACACAAAAGAGGCGGCCCCCGCGGGGGCCGCCTCCTGCACGCGCGGTCAGCGCGAGCGTCCCGTCAGCACGCGGTAGAGCAGCAGTACGATCACGGAACCCACGATCGCGGCGATCCAGGTCGAGAGGCTGAAGAAGCCGTTGATCGAGTGGACGCCGAAGATCACCTTGCCCAGCCAGCCGCCGAGCAGCCCGCCCACGATGCCGATCAGCATCGTCACCAGGCAGCCGCCCGGGTCCTTGCCGGGGGTCAGTGCCTTCGCGATGGCGCCCGCGATGAGGCCGATCAGGATCCAGGCGATGATGCCCACGAGGTTCGTTCCTTCCGTTGCGCTGCGGCGCCCCAGGGCCGGGGCTCCCACGTACTCCCGCATATCCCGCATGGCCCGGCCTATGCAGGGCCGTTTCAGCGCCGGGTGCGGGGAGACTCCTCACACTGCCCCCACAAGCGCGGACGCCCCGGAGAGTGGTTCCCATGCGACCTGCACCCGGATGCCGGCCAAAACCCCCGCACGAGCACGTCACGTGCCGTACGCGGGGAGCCCGCGGCGGCGCAGACCACGTGTGCCCGTCATGACGTTCCTCGAACGCGCCGACGGCTTCCAAAGACGCCACCCCTGGGTGGGCCGGCCGCTCGCCGTCGTGTACAAGTTCTACGACGACCAGGCCATGTACCTCGCGGCCCTGCTGACCTACTACGGCTTCCTCTCCCTGTTTCCGCTGCTCCTCATCCTCGTCGCCGTCCTGGGCACCTTCCTCAGCGGCGACCCGGCCCTCCAGCAGCGGCTCATGGACTCGGCGCTGAGCGAGTTCCCGGTCATCGGCGACCAGCTCGGGCACAACATCCACTCCTTCCACGGCAGCGGAGCCGCCCTCGCAGCCGGCATCGCGGGCAGCCTCTACGGTTCGCTCGGCGTCGCCCAGGCCGCGCAGTACGCCCTCAACAAGATCTGGGCCGTCCCCCGGCACGCCCGCCCGGACCCGCTCCGCTCGCGGCTGAAGGGGCTGGTGTTCCTGCTGCTCCTCGCGGTCGGGCTGTGCGCGTCCAGCCTGCTGTCGGTGGCGGCCTCGCAGACGTACCTGTTCGGCGCGCGCCTGCGGGGCGGCGGCTGGCTCGCCGCGACCGCGGGGACCGTATGCCTCAACGCCTTCCTGCTGCTCCTGAGCTACCAGCTGCTGACCCAGCGGCCACTGCCGCTGCGCCGGCTCACCGGCGTCGCGCTGTGCGGCGCCTTCGCGTGGCAGGCGCTCCAGTGGGTGGGCTCCTACTACGTCAGCCACGTGCTGCGCGGGGCCACCGCCACCTACGGCATGTTCGGCATCGTCCTCGGCCTGCTCGCCTGGCTCTACGTCGGTGCCCTGATCTTCATCGCGGCGGCCGAGGCGGGGTCCGTGCAGGTCATGCGGCTGTGGCCGCGCAGCCTGCTGACGCCGTTCACGGACCGGGTGCGGCTGAGCCCGGCGGACCGCCGCGCCTACCGGTCCTACGCCGTCACCGAGACCTTCAAGGGGTTCCAGAAGGTCAGCGTGCGCTTCGAACCGCCGCCCGAGCCCGGACCCGGAAAGCCGCCGGACGGCACGCCCTGAAGGTGCCGGGCCGCCTGAGCGGTGCCGGTCCGCGGCTCCCGCGCTCGACTACGGCCGCTCGATCGCCCCGCTGTCCGAGATACGGGCGGCGTCCGGGCCGAAGTCCTCCGCCGACACGCTGGAGACCAGGTCGATCGCCTCGCCGCCCGGCTCCGGCGTGCCCGGTGCCACGATCCGGGTGGGACGCAGGCGCCCGGACACATAGGTGCCGTCGGCGCGCAGGGTCACCTGGAGCACACCGCTGGTCGAGAGCGTGCCGCCGAGGCCGAGCACCTCGTAGCCGGTGAAGTTGCCCAGGCTGTAGGCGATCAGCCTGCCCTTGTAGAACTCCATGCCCCGCATCACGTGCGGGCCGCTGCCCACCACGAGATCGGCGCCGGCGTCGATCACCGCATGGCTGAAGCGGTGGCTGTCGCCCCGGTCCTCGCCGAGGAAGTACTCGGTGCCGGGCGCCACATGGATGCGGTCCGAGCCCTCGGCGCCGGCGTGCATCACGACGATCACGACATCCGCCATCGCCGCGGCGCGGGCGGTGAGCCGCTGCGCGGCGGGGATGTCCGTGAGGTCGCTCGCCCCTCGGTCGGGCGCGAACCCGAGCAGCGCGACCCTGATCCCGCGCACCCGCTGCACGGTGATCTGGCCCAGGCGGCCGGTGTACGCCAGGTGCGCCGAGCGCAGCGCGGCGAACGTCTCGCGCCGCCCCTGCGCACCGAAGTCGTCGATGTGGTTGTTCGCCGTGTTCAGGGCCGTGAACCCGGCCTTTCTGAGCCGGCGGCCGTAGGACGGCGGGACGTGGAAGGCGAAGCAGTTCGGGCCGTCGATGGAGTCGCACTTGCTGGTGCCGCCGGTGGCGAGCGTGCCCTCCAGGTTCCCGAGCACCACGTCCCCGGTGAGCAGGCCCTCGACGGGGTCGAAGAACGTGGCTCCGCCGTCCGGCGGCAGCTTGTCCGGCAGCGAGCCCATCACGATGTCCCCCACGGCGGCGATCCGCAGGTTGCCGGCAGGGCGCGGCGCCGGTGCGCCGGGAGCCGCGGACCCGGTCCTTCGCGCGGGAGCGGAGCCGTGGGAGACCCGGTGGTTCTTTGGACCGGCTCGGAACACGAGCGCCGCGACGACCGCCAGGGCGGCCCCGGCCAGGCAGAGGGCGAACAGGCGGCGCCGTACCGGCCCGCGCCGTTCGTGCCGCCGCTGGGGACACCGTCCACCGGACATGATCACCGGCTCATGCTACGAAGCGTGTCCCCGCCCTCCCCGCAGGCCGCCCTCCGGCGTGTTCCCGGCTCCCTCGCGGTGCCCGGCCTGCGCCGGGTCATTCGCCGGGGAACGAGACGCGCAGGTCCGCGCGGATCCGGTCCAGGGCACGCATGACCCTCGAGGCGGTGGTCGGGGTGCGCGGGTGCAGCGTGGTGTTGAGCACGCCGTGCGCGCCCGCGTCGTTGGTGACGACGATCGACGCCTGCGCGTCGACACCGGTGTCGGTGGTGTCCCCGACAGCGGTGATCGAGGCGAACGGCCCCAGCACCATCGAGGCGAAGGAGACCGGGTAGACGCCGAGGTCCAGCAGGGCTCCGCCCGCCAGCTCGGGGGCGAAGAGGCGGTACGTCGTCCGGGGGTTCATGAAGCGGCCGTGGTCGGCGGTCACCGTGAGCACGTCGCCGAGCAGGCCGCGGCCGAGCACCTGGCGGACCACGTCCATGTGCGGCAGAAAGCGCGTCCACATCGCCTCCACGCAGAACACGCCCTGTCCGCGGGCCGCCGTGATCAGTTGTTCCGCTTCGACGGCGTTGCGGGTGAACGCCTTCTCCACCAAGACGTGTTTGCCTGCCTGGATCGCCATGAGGGCATGAGCGTGGTGCCGAAGGCGCGGGCCCGGTCGGCGTCGCGCGATCCGACCGCCACCACCCGCTGTCCGGTGTGCGTGCGCAGCGCCTGGACGAACGAGGCGGCGATACCGCCCGGCGCGATCACGCCCCAGCGCAGGACCGGCGCGTCACGCGGGGACGGCGTCCGCGGCGCGGGCAGCGCGGTGTCGGTCACGGGGTCGTCGGTCCGTCGGGTCTGCGGCATGGGCTCCCTCTTCGAGCGGTGCGGACGAGAAACGACGGCGCCGTGGGCGGCGCCCCCTGGCGTCCGACCGTCTCGTGTCCGGCCCCGGCCGGACAAGGCGGTGGGGAGAACGTTCAGCCACGGTGAACGTTTTCCGCCCGGATCCGGCCGGAAAACGAGCCTGCCCACCCGGCGTGCTCCAGTGATTCCGCCTCCTTTCCACATCGGGCAAGGGAAAGCCGAATTCCGTGGCCGCTTGACAGCTTTCCGTACGCCCGGCTGACTGACGCCCGGCAGGGTGACGGAGAGAGCACCGCTTTGCCCGGCGTTCTCCACGGGTCATCAGGTGGTCCGGCCAAAAGGCGGAAGTGGAGCGGAGACAATGAAGGCAAGAGGTCTGACCGAAACGGTCGGTGCGGTCCTATCGAGGCGCGCGTGCGCGGTCGCCACCGGTGGGGCGTTGGCCGTCGGCGCGCTGGTCGCCGCCCCGGCGACCGAGGCGTCCGCCGCCGGGATCCAGCAGAGCATCGCGGTACCGGCCTACTTCTCCCCCGACTCGGACGCCGGGCTCTGGGACGAGCTGGCCAGCCCGGCCCCCGGCGCGGGCCTGGCGGTCGCCAACCCCCTCAACGGCCCCGGCAGCAGCAAGGACGGCTCCTACGCCAAAGCGATCCAGAAGGCGCACAGTGCGGGCACGAAGGTCGTCGGATACGTCGACTCGGGCTACCTCGGCACCAAGGGCTGGACCGCGCCGGACGGCGGGACGTCCGTGCAGGACTGGGTCGACGGCGCGAAGGCCGACGTCGACAAGTGGTTCGGCTGGTACGGGAGTTCGGGGCTCGACGGCATCTTCTTCGACGACGGGCTCACCAGCTGCGGCACCGGCTCGAATCCCGATGTCTACGTCCAGGCGTACAAGACTCTCCAGGCCTATGTGAAAAGCAAGGACCCCGGCGCCAAGGTCGTCGTGAACCCCGGCGCCTCGCCCGACGCGTGCTACACGCAGGCCGCCGACACGCTGGTGACCTTCGAAGGAACGTATGACGACTACGTCGACGACTACAGCGACGGCCGACAGGCGTGGGAGGCGTCCGCGGACCCGTCCAAGATCTGGCATCTGATCCACACGACGGGCACCGAGTCGCAGATGCGCAACGCCCTCTCCCTGTCCGAGCAGCGCAACGCCGGGTACGTCTACGTCACCGATGACGTCGACACGCCGGTCGACGGGCAGCAGTGGGGCAACCCGTGGGACACCCTGCCCGCGTACTGGTCGGACGAGGTCACCGCGGTCGCGGGCGGGGCGGCAGCGGCTCCGCGGCCAGGAGCGGGCCGGTGAGATCCGGCATCGCCGGCTACTGCCTGGACGATCCCCAGTTCCTCACCGACGGCCATCAGCTCGACATCTGGGACTGCAACGGCGGCGACAACCAGAAGTGGACGCTGCCGTAGGTTCCCGATCGCCTTCCGCCGGCCCCCGGCCACCCCACTGGCCGGGGGCCGGCGAAAGCACGTCCCGGCGCCCGCGCCGGGACGGCACGTGCAGGACCCCTTTCCCCACCGGAGCATCCTCATGAAGCTCGAACTCACCCGGAGCAGAGCCGCCGCGGCGGCGCTCGTCGCCGTGGCGGCACTGCTCTGGCCGCTGCTGGGCCCCGCGGACCGGTCCCCGGCCGCCGACACCGACTCCTACCCACTGCTCTACGACCCCGGCCCCTCGCACGACTGCTGGGGCCGGAACGTGGACGACGACAGCACCAAGAAGGACACGGCGCACGAGAACACCAGCGGCTGCGGGGCCTTCGCCCCGGACAAGGAGTTCCAGCGCGACATGGCGCAGCCGCAGTCCACCCCGACGTGGGACGAGGGCACACTGGGCTGGGGCGTGTCCGACTGGGGCGCGAAGCCCGGATACTCGTTCTCGGCGCAGACCGGCGACAAGACCGTCACCATGGTGAACGACGCGGCCGGCACGGACTGCGGCTCACTGCGCGAGACCAACATCGGCTACACCTACCAGAACAGCCAGCTGAGATGGGGCCCCGACCGCAGGAAACTCACGCTGGGCGACGGACAGGTCAACGTCTCGTACGACGCCACCGTTCACCAGACCGCGGATTTCACCTGCCCCACGAAGCGCGCCATCCTCACCACGGACTTCATCTTCGACAACACGGTGACCGGGCAGCCGGCCGTGTTGTCGGTCGTCCACTACGACGCCGAGAACCAGTTCTCGGGCTCGAAGTCCGGCAGCGTGCTGTGGGACACGCTGAATTCCGACCACACATGTGACGCGGGGTACGGCTGCCGCGTCATGGTGAAGAGTCCCACCGCAATGCTGGGCGACGGCCGGAGGGGCTCGGTCGCCGACGACGTCAGCGGTCTGTTCGACCAGTACACCGGCTACCTCAACCCGCAGAACCTGCCCAAGGACAAGTTCTCCCTGCGCGGCCTGCAGATCGTGAGCAGCAACGTGGGCGGCTCCACGACCGCTTCCGTCAGCGACATCGATGCCCGCCTCACACCGAGCGGCCCCGCCCACTCCGCCATCAGGTACTCCGACAAGAACGGGCCCCTGTGCCTGGACGACACCGGGAACCAGAAGACGTATCCCGCGGACGTCGAGGTGTACTCGTGCAACGGATCGGACGCGCAGAACTGGGACATCGGCTGGGACAACACCCTGCGGGTGAACGGCCTGTGCCTGGACGCCGAGCACGGCGATACCTCCAACGGGACCAATGTGATCCTCTGGCAGTGCAACGGCGGGCCGAACCAGCAATGGGTGCTCGGCCGTTACGGCCAGATCTACAATCCCGCCTCCGGCCGCTGCCTGGAGGCCAAGTCGGGCGGGGCCGTACAGAGCGGCTACACCGATCTCGACCTGTACGACTGCTGGGGCGGCACGAACCAGAAGTGGTGGTCGTCGTACGGCGATTTCCACGACCAGTGACATGGAGCGGGACGCACCTGTCCGGGTGGCATAGGCGGACCTTCCGGGGTGGCTGACCCGTTTCCCCCTGCCGCCGCACGGGCCCCCGGCGCGGCGGCAGGACCGGTGAGCGAAGCCCTCCCGCACGTCAGTGACCGGCTACGACGAGCACCCGGACCACGGGCCCAGCGCCCGCGCGGCAAGGGAAAGAGCAGCACCACCAGCGCGACATGACAGCACCGGAGAACCCGCCCCAGCACCCCGAGCACGCGGACCTGTTCGCGGGCCGGCCGAACGAGCTGCGGGCGCTGCGTGCCGCGGCCGTCTCCGCCCGCGCGGGATCGGCGGCCGTCGTCCTGGTCCAGGGCGCGCCCGGCACCGGGAAGTCCGCCCTGGTCCACCACTGGCTCGGCACCCTGCGCGACTTCACGGTCCTCGGCACCGCGGCGACACCGGCCCGGCTGCCCGACGCCTTCGACTGCCTGTCCCGGTTGCTGGGCACCGTGACGGACCCGGCCCGGCCCCACTCCTCGACCGGACGACAGCGGGCGACGGCCCACACCGGGCCCGGCGCGCCCGGTCTCCCGACCGCCCTGCGCGACCTCCTGGACACGCCGTCGGCGGCCCCGCTCGCCCTTTTCGTGGACGACGCCCAGTGGGCGGACGGCCCCTCCTTGCGGGCACTGCTGGAAGCGGCCCGTACCGGCGGGCGGATCTGCCTGGTGCTCGCGGCACGCCACGTCCAGGACTGGGACGAGCGGACCCTGCGCGCCCTGCACAGGGTGCACCCGCTGACCCGGATCGGCCTGGGCGAGCTGAGGGAGAGCGAGGCGCGGACGGTCGTGGCGGCCGCACTCGGCGACCGGGCGGACGAGTCGCTGACCCGGCGCCTGATCCTGCGGTCCGGGAGGCACCCGCTCTACCTCACCCGACTCCTCGGCGAGCACCTGGACGCCCCGGTCGGCGGAGGCACCGGTCCGGGCCTGCCGCCCGCAGCGGTGCGGCGCCAGCTGTGCGGCCTGCCCCCGTCGAGCGTCGCGGCACTGGAAGCACTGGCCGTGCTCGGCGGCTCCGCGTCGGTGCCGACACTGAGCGCCGTGCTCGGCGCGCCCGACTGCACCTCGGCCCTGGAGCCTCTGGTCCGCGAGGAGTTCATCACGCGGACGGTGGCGCAGGTCCCCACCGTCACCTTCCGGCACCCGGTCTTCCGCGACGGTCTGTACGACACCCTGCCGACCTGGCGTCGCCGCGCGCTGCACCTGGCCGCGGTCCCCGCCGTCGACGGACGGCTGCGCCTGACGCACGAGGTGGCGGCGGCCGAGACGGCGGACAGCCGCCTGGCGGCCGACCTGCTGGAGCGGGCGACCGACGAACTCGCGGGGGGGCCGACTACTCGACGCGGCAGGGACGTTGCTGTCCTCGGCGGCTCTCTCGCACGCCGAGGACCACCGCACCGGCCACCTGCTCTACGGGGCGGTGCGGCTGCTGTTCTGGGCCGGGGCGGACGCCGAGATCGGGCGGCACGCGGACGCCGTGGCCTCTCGCCGGCCCTGCCCGTGGCGGGAGGAGGCCCTCGGCCTGGTGGAGTTCGCCGCGGGCCGGCTGACCTCGGCCGCACGGCTCCTGGAGCGGGCGCAGAGGTCGCTGGCGGCTCACGACCCCGGACAACGGGCCGTCGTCCTCGCCGAACTGGCCTGGACACACGCGATCCTGGGGCAGGGACAGGCGGCCCGGCAATACGCTGAGCAGGCTCTGGACCCGGCCCGCGCCGGGGAAGCGGCCCCGCTGATCACGCCCACCGCACCGGGCAGCGGCGTGACGGCGCCCTGCGCTGACGGCGCCGAGGACCGTGACGGCGCTCCCCGTGTCGTCGTACCGCCCGGAGTGCGGCAGGCCGCGCAAGCGCTGGCGGCCTACGGCGCGGCGCTGTGGCACGGCCCGCGGTCCGGCCTGGAGATGCTGGCCACGCTGCCCGAGGACGCCGACGAGATCGAGGAGGAGGGGCTGCCCGCCCTGACCGTCCGGGGCGTTCTCCGGCTGGCGGACGGCCGGCTGCGGGCCGCGACGACCGATCTGACCATGGTGCTCGCCCGCAGCCGGCCCGGTGCCGCCCGGCTCCTCGGTACGGCGGGCTCCGTCCACCTCGTCATGTGCCACCTGCTGGACGGCGACTGGGACCGGGCGGCGCTGGCGGCGGACCGGGCCCTGGAGGACGAGCAGAGCCGTTGCTTCGACGCACCCGTCCTGTGGTCCCTGCGTTCCGTGCTCGACGCGTTCCGCGGTGAGCACGACGCGGCCGACACGGCCCTGCGTCAGGCCGTTCGACTGGCCCGAACGCTGGACTTCGCAGGCCCCCACTACCACACGGCCATGGCCAGGGCGATGCACGCGCGGGCCCGCGGCGACCACGAAGGCGTGGTGAGCGCCCTCCAGTTGCTCGCCGACCGCTTCGCCCACTCCGACCGCGTCCGCATCGTCGCCACGAGCTGGCTGCCCTTCTTCGCGGAGTCGCTGGTCGTGTGCGGCCTCGCCTACCTCGCCCGGGGCGTGCTGAGCGAGCTTCGGGCGGCGGGCGACGACGCCGATCCGCATCTGCGCGTCGCCGCGGCCTGGGTGGCGGGCCGTACCGCGGAGGCGGCCGGTGAGCACGGTACGGCCCTGCGCACGTACACGGAGGCGATCGGGCTGCTCCGGCCCGGACAGGACATTCCGCTGCTGCGCGCCCTGCTGCGGGCCGGGTGCGGGCGGGTCTGTGCAGCCACCGGCCGGGCGGGCGCCGCCGCCGAACACTTCCGCGTGGCCCGCGACATCCTCACCCGGCTCGGCGCGCGGTCCCTCCTCGCCGAGTGCCCGGCCCAGCCGCAGCCCGCCCCGGCGGACGGCATGGACGGCACGCCCGGCCACGCGCGGCTGACTACACGCGAGCGCGAGGTGACACGGCTGGTGGGACGCGGTTACACCAACAGGGAGATCGCCGAGGCGTTGACGCTCAGCGCCAAAACCGTCGAATATCACCTGCGCAGCGTGTTCGTGAAGCTCGGCATGCGCAACCGCCGGGAGCTGAGGCGACGCGTGCAGGGCGACGGCGACTGACCGCGCCCCGCCGGGCCGCCGGGCCGTCTCACGCCGGGTCGTCGCGTCCGGACGATCGCGCGGAGGACGGGACGACCACCAGGACGGTGTTCACGCCGGTTCTGCGCAGGGCCGCGACCAGCTCCGTGTCCGCGTGCGAGTCCGTGACGACGGTGTGCACGGAGTCGATGCCGGCGATCTTGGCCTGGTGCACCTTGCCCAGTTTCGAACTGTCGGCCACGACGATCCGATGGGCGGCCTGCTCCAGCATGGCCCGGTCGATCTCCGCCCCGCTGGCGCTGTACTGGGTGAAACCCGCCGTCGGCGTGATGCCGTCGGCACCCACGATCGCGTAGTCGAAGCGGTACGAACGCAGCGCCTGCTCGGCTGGCCTGCCCACCAGGTCGCTGGAGAGTGGACGGGCGATGCCCCCGGTGACGATCACCTTCGCCGACTGCCGCGCCGACAGTATGGTGGCCGTGTCCAGGCCGTTGGTGACGACCGTCAGATCGGCACGGACGGCCAGGCAACTCGCCACGAACCCCGCCGTGCTGCCGCCGCTCAGCGCCACGGTCAGCGGACCGCCGGGCAGCAGCGTCGAGGCGAGCGCGCCGATCCGGCGTTTGGCCTCCTTGTTCTGCGACTGCCGCAGACTCACCGGCGGTTCGGCGCTGCGCCGGGTGGCGGCGATACGCCCGTAGGACCGCCGGATCAGACCCCTCTCCTCCATGGTGGCCAGGTCGCGGCGGACCGTGGGCCCGGACACTCCCAGGGTCGTGGGCAGGAAACGGACTTGCAGGTCACCGCGCTGGGCCAGCAGGGACATGATGACCGAGATGCGGGAGTCACGGCGTACGCCGCTCATGCGCGGCTCCGCACGACGGAGCGGGCGGGCACGGCACCGCGGGCGCGGCGGTGACGCTCCTTCCGCGGTGCCTCGGCCCTACCCGTCGCTGATGACGATCGCACAGTCCGCGACTTCACCACTCGCCCGCTCCCGCGTCTCTGGTTCGTGTTCCGGACCCGGTGCGCCGCTGTGGACCGCAGGCGGCACCGGGGTCTGCCGTCCACTCAGCGTGGCCGACGCGCGCGCGGCGCGGATCAGGGAAAATCCCCAGGGATTCCAGCGGCGATGCCTCAGGCGGAGCACTCACCGGGGGTGAGGGCGGTCAGCGGGGACAGGGACACGACGTCGTCGACGCGGCCGTCGGCCCCTTTGACGGGAGAGGTGGAGGTGGAGCCGGTGATGGCGTAGTAGCGGTGGCCGTACCCCTGGCCCGCCTTGTCGCCGGTCTTGTCATAATTGATCCACAGCACGCCGTTGGCCCCGTAGGGGTAGAAACCGCAGCTGACGCCAGGGTTGGCCCAGCTGTGCCTTGGCGCAGTCGTCGACGAGCTGCGAGGCGCTGACGGCTCCCGGCTGTGACTGCTGGCGGGAAGGCGTCGGCCGGGGCGCCGAACCGGGTGCCGTTCTTGAGGCACACCTCGTGGTCGCAGTACTGGGGCGTCTCGGCGAACGCGAGGGCCGTGCCCAGAGTGGCGAACGCGAGTGTGGCGGCTGCCACGGACACGGCACGGGCGGTACGTCGGGGCATGCGGGCTCCTCGGAGGAATGCGAGCCGGGTGGCGCGCGCGTGAGCCCTGCGGCCTGCCGCGCGCGGACCACCGGACGGGTGGGGGGCGGCCAGGACGGACCGGGGGTTCGCCGGTAACTCGGCCCCGGTGCCTGGGAGTTGTCACGCCAACCCCACGACTTGCCGATCCTCCACGCGCGCGCCCGCACCGTGCAGGCCGCCTGATCAATCACGACCCGCGCGTTGACATGTCAGTCCCCGTGGACGGTCAGCCGGTAGCCCTCGGGGCCGGTGAAGGAGAAGGCCGGACCGAACGGGGTCGTGATCAGCGGGCCGACCTCCTCCGTGCCGGCCGCGACGAGCCGTGCGCGCAAGGCCGGGGCGTCGGAGGCGCGCAGCCACAGCGCGACACCGAGACCGGGGCGTGCGGTGCCGTCCAGATCGACGTCGGGCAGCGGCTCGCGGACGGCGAACGGGATCGGGCTGGTGGCGAAGACCACCGCGTGCGCCGGTCCGCCCTCCGCCCGCCGCAGCCCGAGCCGCTCCTCGAAGAACGCGGCCGCGGCCGGCACGTCCTTCACCTGGAGAGCGATGAAATCAGGTCCTTCGACGGTGGCGGTCATGGTGACTCCAAGGGTCGGCCCGCCGAAACGGGTATGTCAGAATTTTGACATAGCGACCGTAGGTCCCGGACCTCGGTATGTCAAAATGCTGACATGGAAGAACGAGTGCCCGTACCCGCGCCCCACCCCGCGCACGACGTCACCGAGCACGTCGGATACCGCCTCAAGAAGGCTGCGGCCGCGCTGCGCGGCGCCATGGACAGGGCGCTGCGCGAACACGGCCTCACCGTCCCGCAGTACTCCTGCCTGGAACTCCTCGACGAACGGCCGGGTCTGTCCAACGCCGACCTCGCCCGCGGCACCTTCGTCACCCGGCAGTCGGCCAACGTCGTCCTGCGCGGCCTGAAGGAGGCCGGCCTGATCACTCAGGCGACCAGCACCGACCACGGCCGGGCCCTGCCCGTCCACCTCACCGAGGCCGGGCAGCAGCGCCTGCACGCCGCCCGCACGGCCGTGTACGCCATCGAGGAACGCATGATCGAGAGCATCCCCGCAGGCCGGCTGGCGGTGCTCCTGGCCGACCTCGACGCGATGGCCGAGGCTCTGGAGGCGTGACCGCCCGGCCGCGGACCGGGAGGAACCGGGACCGGGACCGGGGCCGGGCGTGCCGGGCTCAGGATCCGCGGGTGCCGGCTCTGCCGTAGGCGGCGCGCCAGGCGGCGGGCGGGGTGGCGGCCTGGCGGCGGAAGAAGGTGCTGAAGTTGCCGGCGTCGCCGAAGCCGAGGCGCCGGGCGCAGCCGGTGACCGGCAGATCGGTGTGGGCGAGGAGCCGCTTGGCCTCCAGCAGGATGCGCTGGTCGAGGAAAGCCTTGGCGCTCGTGCCGGTGGCGGCGCGGGTCGCTCGGGTGAGGGTGCGCGCGTCGTAGCCCAGTGCCCGAGCGTAGTCGGCGACGTGGTGCCACTCGGTGAAACGCTCCTCGACGGCGGCCCGGTAGACGCGGAAGACGTCCGCGGAGCGGTCGCCGGCCGGGACCGCCCCGGTGCGGGCGGGCGCGTCGGGAAGCACCCGCAGGATCAGCGCCGCCAGCAGGTGGGCGAGCAGCGCGGGGGACGCCGGGTGCGGGCTGCGCGCTGTCGCGTCGTGCTCGCGGCCGAGGTGTTCGGCCGCCAGCAGCGCGAGGGTCAGGTGCTGCCCCTCCAGCCGCCAGCAGACCGGTGCGCCGGCCTCCGCCGCGCTGAATCCCCCGAGGAAGCCGGGCCGGAAGAGGACCAGTGGCCCGTCGCACGCGTCGATGTCGCTCCAGCGGTGCACCATGCCCGGCCGGATCCACACCACGCTGCCTTCCGTCAGCCGGTAGGTGTGGAAGTCGGCCTCGTGACCGCCGGTGCCGGAGGCGATCAGCGCGAGAACGTGGAAGTCGGGCCGCTGGGGGAGTACCCGGCGGCGGTGCGTGTCCATCGCGCGCAGTGCGGCGAAGTCGAGGACCTCCACGCCGTGGGACGAGCCGACGGCGGGGGAGTAGCGCAGCTGCCGTACAGCATCGTGTCCGTTTTTCACAAACACCGTGCCCCTTTCCACCGGGCAGCGGATCCCACCGGCCGTACGGTCTGAGTGCGCCTGACAGACAGGTCAGTCTACTTGTTCGAGGCCGTGCACGCGGGACGCCGGGCGTCGTGAGCGGTCAGGGGAGAGGCATGGAAATGACGGAAAAGACAACATCGGTGGCGGTGCCGGGCGGGTCCCTGGAGGTACGGGTCGGGGGACGTACCGGACCGACCCTGGTCTTCGTCCACTACTGGGGCGGCTCCGCGGACACCTGGGACGCGGTCCTCCGCCGTCTGCCGCCCGGCCAGTCGACGGTCCGCTTCGACCAACGCGGCTGGGGCGCCTCGCGGACGCTGCCCGGCCCCTACGACCTGGACCGGCTCGCCGACGATCTCGCCCGCGTGGTCGCGGTGTGCGCGCCGGGGCCGTACATCCTCGTCGGCCATTCGATGGGCGGCAAGGTGAGCCAGCTCCTCGCGGCCCGCGGGCCGTCCGGTCTTGCCGGGCTCGTCCTCGTCGCACCCGCACCGCCCGAGCCGCCGCCCACGGTGACCGCGGAGTACCGGCAGGGGCTGTCCCACGCCTACGACTCGCCCGACTCCGTGCGGTACGCCCTCGGCCACGTCCTGACCGCCACGCCGCTGCCGGAGACCGTGCTGGCCACCGCGGTGCGCGACAGCCTCGCCGCCGGGCCCGAGGCGCGGCGGGAGTGGCCGCTGCACGGCATCGCACGGGACATCACCCGCGCCGTACGCGCCATCGCGGTCCCGGTGACCGTGCTGGCCGGCGAGAACGACGGGGTGGAGCCGCCGCACGTCCTGCGCGCGCACCTTCTGCCGCACATCCCGCACGCGACCCTCACCACCGTCCCCACCGCCGGCCACCTGCTCCCCGTGGAGGCCCCCGAAGCCGTCGCGACCGCCCTCGGGGACGTCATCGCGGGGCCGTGAGCCCCGGCCTTCAGCCCTGCTTGGGTGCCGTGATCGGCACCAGGCGCAGGAGGAAGGAGTGGCCTGCCGGGTCGGTGTAACCGCGTTCCTCGTACGGCCCCGCCGCATCCCGTGTCGCGATCGGCCGGCCCCCGAGCCCCACGACGCGCCGCTCGGCCTCGTCCATGTCCTCCACCAGGAAGACCAGATGGGCCTGGAGGGAGTTCTCCGGACGAGGCCAGCTGGGCGAAGTGGCGTTCACATCACGGCGGAAGGCCAGCCGCATACCGTCCGCGCCGCGGATCTCCACGAGGTTCGCCGACACCTCCGTCCGCTCACCTTCCAGGAACTCCTGGTAGAACACGGAGAGTTTCTCGGGCTCGGCGCAGTCCAGGACCACGACGCCCGCCGTCACCAATGCCATGCTTCCTCCCGCTGGACGACCTGTCACTGCGGATATCCCCACCCGCCGGATTCAGTCGGCGGCGGGTCATATCCGCCCTACCACCGCGGGGTCAGGTCCGACGAGGGCCGGTCACTGCCACAGGTCCCGGCTCGCGCACACGCGCGCACCCATGTTCCGCTCCATCATCCGCAGCGCCGCCCGCGCGAGGTCCTCGTGGATGTGCGCTACGGCGTCCCTGGGGACGATCACGTCGAAATGACGGATATGGGCGTCGAGAGCCGAATAGAGCACGCACTGCTCGGTGACCTGCCCGGTGAGCACCAGCCGGTCGATGTGCTGCTGCCGCAGGAGGTATTCCAGGGGGGTCTCGAAGAAGACGGAGTGGCGGGCCTTCACGACGAAGAGGGAATCGGCGTCCGGCTTCAAGGGCTCCACCAGGTCGCTGTGCGGCCCGCGCAGAGCGTGGTCGAGCAACTCGCCGTGATGTGATCGCCACTCACCGAAGTTGTCGTTCACATAGATCACCGGCGCCGAGAGGTCCCGCGCCCGCCGCAAGAGGTCCGCCACCACCGGCACGACCGTCCGAGCCGACGGAATCAGCAGGTCGGCGTCCTTGTGGTCGTACGTGTTGATCATGTCGATGACCAGCAGTGCGGTCTTATTCGCAGCGTTCACGCCCACCGGGTTCCCCGACCGCGGGGTGCGGCAACCGGTGAGGCCCGGCGTACTGGAAACGGCCGCTCGTCCGGTCGTCCGCGGAAACCCAGAAATACCCGGACGGCGATGTCGAGAATCCGTAACCGGCTCCGTCCCCCTACCGAACGCCACCACAATGGATCGCACCAGCACCCAGGAGAGACACGATGGCCAAGTACCTGCTGCTCAAGCACTACCGCGGCGCTCCGGCAGCGGTCAACGACGTGCCCATGGACCAGTGGACGCCGGAGGAGATCTCCGCCCACATCCGGTACATGAACGACTTCGCCGCCCGGCTGGAGCAGACCGGCGAATTCGTCGACGGCCAGGCACTCGCCCCCGACGGCATGTGGGTCCGGTACGACGGCGAGGGGCGGCCGCCGGTCACCGACGGCCCGTTCGCCGAGACCAAGGACCTCATCGCCGGCTGGATGGTGATCGACGTCGACGGACCCGACCGCGCCGTGGAGCTGGCGGGGGAACTGTCGGCCGCGCCCGGCGCCGGCGGGAAGCCGATCCACGAGTGGCTGGAAGTGCGCCCCTTCCTCGCCGCGCCGCCCACCATCACGGAGTGACCTCCGAGATGGACGAAGCTCTGCTCCGGAGCCTCACGCCGGGCGTGCTCGCCCTCCTCGTCCGCCGCGGAGCCGACTTCGCGGCGGCCGAGGACGCCGTACAGGACGCGCTGGTCGAGGCCGTCCGGGCCTGGCCGGCCGATCCGCCGCGGTCCCCGAAGAACTGGCTGGTCACCGTCGCCTGGCGCAAGTTCCTCGACCAGACCAGGGCGGACGGAGCCCGCCGCCGGCGCGAGGTCCGCCTCGACGAACAGCCGGCGCCCGGCCCCGCGCCCGCCGTGGACGACACGCTCCAGCTCTACTTCCTGTGCGCCCACCCGTCACTGACACCGCCCTCCGCCGTCGCCCTCACGCTGCGCGCGGTCGGCGGCCTCACCACCCGCCAGATCGCGCGGGCCTACCTGGTGCCCGAGGCGACCATGGCGCAGCGCATCAGCCGTGCCAAGCGCACCGTCTCCGGCGTGCGGTTCGACCGGCCCGGCGATGTCGCCACCGTGCTGCGCGTCCTCTACCTGGTCTTCAACGAGGGCTACTCCGGCGACGTGGACCTCGCGGCGGAGGCCATCCGGCTCACCCGGCAGCTCGCGGCCCGTATCGACCACCCCGAAGTGGCGGGACTGCTCGCCCTCATGCTGCTCCACCACGCCCGGCGCGCCACCCGCACCGCGCCCGACGGCAGCCTCGTACCGCTCGCCGCGCAGGACCGCGGCCGGTGGGACACCGGGCTGATCGCCGAGGGCGTCGAGATCCTCCAGGCGGCCCTCGCCCGCGACCGGCTCGGCGAGTTCCAGGCCCAGGCCGCCATCGCGGCACTGCACGCCGACGCGCCCACCGCCGAGGAGACCGACTGGGTGCAGATCGTCGAGTGGTACGACGAGCTCGCACGTCTGACGGACAACCCGGTCGTCCGGCTCAACCGCGCGGTGGCCGTGGGCGAGGCCGACGGACCGCGCGCCGGGCTGGCGGCACTCGCGGCGCTGGACGACTCCTTGCCCCGCCACACCGCGGTGGCCGCGTACCTCCACGAGCGCGACGGCGACCTGGCGGCGGCGGCACGGCTGTACGCCGAGGCGGCCCGCACGGCACCGAACCTCGCCGAGCGCGACCATCTGACCCGCCAGGCCGCCCGGCTCAACACACTGCTCCGCCGCTGACGGCTCACACCCCGCACATCCGGCCCGACGAGACGTCCGGTGCGGTGCCGGTGCCGGGCGGCCGCGGCGGGCCCGGCCGGGACGGCGGCGGGGCGCCGGCCGGCGCGGAGGCGGTGCCCGGCTCGGCGACCGGATCTCCGGCGGCCCCGGTCCAGGTTCTCCCCGGCGTCGCCCGCTCCGGGGGCCAGCCGGTAGCAGGTGCCCGAGACCCGGAGCGGCCCGACGGACCCGTGCGCCGTCGGCAGGAACACCCGTGTGCCGTCGCCGGGAACGCCCTTGGACCGGGGGCGAATTCGGCCGCCGCCGGTACGGCGAGGTCCCACAGGGGTGCCCGTCCACCGCATCCGGCACCGGTGCGGGCCCACGACTTCCGGCAGACACACCCGCGACTCGCCCGCCGGAAGGACCATGAAGCATGCGCCCGTACACCTGGCACCTCACTCAGAATGCCGACGACTTCCTCGCCCGAGCCGGGGGATTCCTGCGCTCGCGCCCTGCTCTGCACAACACGCCGCTGACGGACATCGAGAGACTGCGGGCACGTCAAGCGGCCGGTGACGACGCCGAAGCCGCCCTTTTCGGCCGACTGGAGTCGCGGGGCGAGGTCCGCGCGATCTTCTATCTCACTCCTCGCGGACGACTGGGCCTCACCCCCCTCTCCGCCGGACAGACCTGCATGCTCGCTGCTCACCTGGCCGGCCTCGGGCACTCACCCGCCACCGTCATCGCCGACCGTGACACCGCCGGCGCCTTCGCCGCGTCGTGGCAGCAGCACACGGGCACGGTGCCGGCACTCTTCTGGCGGACGCATCTTTACCGGCTCGGCGCGCTCACCCCACCGCAGCCGCCCCCGGAAGGCCAGGCGCGCCGCACGAACGGTGACGACCGCGGAGACTCCGGACGGCACTCCCGTCTCGATGGCGGCCGCGACCTCGATCGTCGGCGGCATGGTCCGGCTGGACCCGGTCTACACCCCGGCGCACCTCCGCGGCCGTGGCTACGCGGGAGCCGTCACGGCCGAGGCGAGCAGGACCGCGCTGGCCGCGGGGGCGACGGAGGTCGTCCTGTTCACCGACCCGACAATCCCACCAGCAACGCCCTCTACCAGCGCATCGGGGGGGACCGTGATCACCGCGAAACCCGGACGCCAACGGAGCCCAGCACCGTCCCGACGCCCGCACGGCGCCGGCTCACGCTCCCCCCGAGCATGGATTCCGGTAAGGCACGCCGGGGGCGTACTTGTTCCACTCGGAGGTGGTGATCGGGGTCCGCAACGTGGCGGAGCACAAGGTGTCGGCGACCTCGGCCGGGTCGGTGTCGTAGAGCGTGACGGAGTCGGACGCGGCGACCGCGACAGTTCTGCCCGAGGGGGAGAACGCGGCGGTGAGCTGCTCCCCTGTCACATCCTTGGGTTCGAGGGTGGCCAGCAGTGTGGGCGACGACGGGGGCTGGGTCCGCCACAACTGCACCCCCGGCTGCTCACTGCTTCCGTCGGCCAGCAGCCTGCCGCTCGGTGCGAAGACGAAGTTGCTGGTGGCGCGCAGCGTACTGATGGTGCCGAGGACACGCGGGTGCGCGGGGTCGCGGGCGTCCCAGACGGTGGCGGTGTTGTCGCCGGACCCGGCGGCCACCAGGAGCCGGCCGTCGTCGCTGAGACCCACGGTCGAGCTGACGGCTCCGGGAAGGGCGACGGTGCTGCGCGGGCGGCCACCGGCGAGGACGTACAGGGACAGCGACGCTCCGGGGTCGGTGGCTCCGGACGTGGCGGCGACCACGCCGGTCGCCGCCGCGGTGAGGCCGCCCTTGTCGGCCCGCGGCAGAGCCGACGTGGCACCGCGGACCGGGTGCTCGGGGTCGTCGACGTCCCACCAGATGATGCCGGAACCGGTCAGGACGCAGGCGGTGTGGCTGTTCACCAGTCCGGCGATGTCCGAGGTGGGTTCGGGCAGCGGGATCGAACCGGCTCGCTCGGCGTGCAGGGCGCCGGTGACGCGCCACAGCACCAGCCGGTCGTGGCTCTGGACCGCGACGAGGCCGCCGGCTTGGTCGGTGGTGACGCCGGGTGTGAGGATGACGGGGCCCAGGCCGGACGGTTCGGTGGGGAAGTCGACGGAGCCCAGCGAAGCGGTCTCGGCCGGATGGTGCGTGTCGTGCAGGTCCCATAGCTGCACCGCGCCGTTGTGCGCGACGGTCAGCAGTGCCTTCGGCGCGAGGAACGTCACCATCTGCGGGAGGTCCGGCAGTCTGAAGGTGGCGTCGAGGACGGGATCACCGGCGGCCGAGGCGTCCCAGATGCCGAGCGGTGACGGGGCCGTACGGGAACCGGTGTCGCGCGGCGCCGCGATCAGCTTCCCGTCGGGACTCAGGCTCCACACATCGCGGCCGGTGATCGCCATGCCGGCCGCCTGCGCCAGGGGCCGGCGCCACAACCGGAGCTTGCCGTCCCGGCCGCCGGTGAGGATGTCGCCGCCCGCGGTGTAGGCCACGGTGAAGGTGTCGAACCCGGTTTGCGCGCAGTCGGTCAGTGCCATGCCCTGGAGGTTCGCGGGGGTCAGTCTCACCTGGCACAGGGCGCTCTTGGGAGTGTCGGTGCCGACACCGCCGTAGACGAGCCGGCTGCCGTCTGGACTGAAGGCCACGCTTTCCAGGTCGGCCGGCGTGGTCCCGGTACTGGCCTCGACGGACTTCGGGTGGGCCGGGTCGTCCATCCGCCACAGCCGGAGGACGGCGTCTCCGGCGGCGGCCATCATGCGGCCGTCGGGGCTGAACGCCACGCTCTGGAAACCGGGGGAGAGGGAGGCGAGCTTCTTCGGCCTGGCGGGATCGGCCACGTCCCACACCTGCGTCGCGCCCCGCTGGCTGGTCTGTGCCAGCAGGTGGCCGCGCGGGGCGAACGCGACCCCCGCGAGGAGGGCCTCGGGCGCGGGATCGGGCAGGACGGCGCGTACCCGCGGGTGTGCCGGGTCGGCGATCGACCACAGCAGCGTGAAGCCCTGCTCGGCCGCGGCCGCGAGGAGCGACCCGTCGGGGCTGACGGCCATGGCGGAGAGCTGTGTCTTCCGGCCGGACAGCCGCGCCGGGAACGGCAGTTCGGCTCCTGCCCGTGGATGACGGGGATCCGCCAGATCCCACAGGCACAGCGCCTTGCCGGTGGCGGCGCAGTGGCCGGCGAGCAGCCTCCCGCCGGGTGCGAGGGCGATGGCCGAGCCGCCGGCCGGGATGGTGGACTCGAGGACGGGTGCGGCGGGATCGGCGAGATTCCAGATCCGTACCGACGCGTTCGCATCGCTGTCCGCGGCCAGGGGACCGTCGGGCTGCGTGGCGATGCGCAGGACGGGACTGCCACTGGCGAGCACGCCGTCCACGGGCGCGCCGAGCGAGCCGTAGAGCTGGTCGGTGGCCTCCCGCGTGGGAGAGGACCGGTAGGCGGCGACGGCGAGCCGGGCGGCCAGCCCCGGATCGGTGGAGCGGACCGCCTCGGCGTCGGCCGCGAGCCCGGTGGAGCGCACCACGGCCGCCTTCCGCGCCGCCTGCTGACCCTCCCACACGGATCTCCGTTCGGCGATCACGCCGAGGACGGAGGCCAGCAGGGCGAGTACGACGAGTACCGAGGTGATCGCCCACAGGCCCCGGCGCTTACGGCGGGCCGCCCGCTGCTCCCGCAGACCCTGGTCCAGGAACGCGCGGGCGGTCGGGCCGAGGGCCTTTCCGGCGCGCTCGTGGTCGCGTGCGGCACGCTCGGCGGTCTCCAGACGGTGACCGCGGTAGAGATCGCTGGCCCTGCGCCCGGCCTGATCCCACGCGCGGGCGGCATCGGACAACCGCTGAAGGGCGAGCAGGCCGGCGCGGTCCTCGTCGATCCAGGCGCGCAGCCGGGCCCACGCGTACAGGAGCGCCTCATGCGCGATCTCGACGCCCTCCTCATCCACCGTGACCAGCCGGGCCGCGGCCAGCGCGCCCAACGCCCGTACGGCGGCGTCCCGTTCGCCGGGGTCGGCCAGATCGTCGAGGGAGAGCCTGCGCCGGGTGTCCTCCACGCCCTCGCCGATGTGCACCAGGCGCAGCAGCAGACCGCGCACCAGCGCCTGCTCCTCGGCGGGCAGCGCGGTGTACGCCTGCTCCGCGGTGGTCGAGATGGCGTCGTCGATGCCGCCGGTGGCGCGGTATCCGGCGAGGGTGAGCAGCGTGCCGCTGCGTTGCTGCCAGGTGACCAGCAGCGCGTGGGACAGCAGCGGCAGCACGGGAGAGCGCATACCCTGCCGCCGTACGCCGGCCTCGCGCAGCAGGGTGTCGGCCAGCCCCTCCTCCAGGCGCAGCCCCGCGACACGGGCGGGCTGCTCGATCACCGCCAGCAGCTCCTCCGGCCCGAGCGGGCCGACCACGACCTGCTGCCTCTCCAGCGCGGTCACGAGTGCGGGATAGCGGGTGCACGCTTCGTAGAAGTCGGCCCGCAGGGCGATCACGACGGCGGTCCGGTCGTCGGCCAGAGCGGTGAGTTCGCGTACGAAGCGCTCCCGGTCCTCCTCCGTCGCGCCCGCGGTGAACAGTTCCTCGCACTGGTCGACCAGCAGGACGGCCGGCTCGCCCGCCGCCAGCGCGTCGGCGCACCGGGCGAGCGCGCGCAGCGGATCGGCACCGGGCTTCATGGCGGCGATGCGCCGGCCCCCGCCGAGTTCTTCGAGGGCGGGTACGACCCCGGCTCGCAGCAAGGACGTCTTGCCGCTGCCGGAGGCCCCGACCACGGCGATCAGACCGCCGCCACGGATGCGCGTGACCAGGTCCTGGACCACCTTGTGCCGCCCGAAGAAGTAGCGGGCGTCCTCGGGGCCGAACGACTCCAGTCCCCGGAAGGGGCACGGTACGTCCTCCGGCTCGGCACCAGCAGCCGCGGGGCACGGCTCCTCCGGGGCGGGCGCGGGACGCGGACGGTAGGCGGGGTTGGGGGCGACGACCAGTTCGCCCGCCCGGTCACTGCTGTGCCGCCGGGGACGCGGAGCGCCTTCCTCGGGCAGGATCCGGGCCAGATAGCGGTAGGCGTGGTCGAGCGTCAGCTCCCGCGGGCCGGTCGGGTCGCCGTCCCGCAGCAACCGGATCAGCCCGCCGGTGAACGCGGTGTACGCCGCCCCAGGACGGGCCAGCCCGAGTTCCTCGCGGGCGGTCGAGGCGAGCAGGAACCCTCCCCGCACCAGGCTCTGTTCGAAGACGGCGTCGAGCGCGGGAGGCCCGAGCGGGGCCAGGGCCCGGCCGGAGAAGCAGCAGTCCAGGAGCACGGCGACGGAGCGCGCCCCGCTGGCGCGGACGGTCTCCCGTAACGCCTCGTACCGCAGCGCCTTCCAGGACAGGCCGTCCACCAGATCGTCGGTGGCGCCGGTGGCCAGGAACAGCCCCTCGTCGCCGCCCACCAGCCCATGGCCGATGAAATGGACCAGCAGGGTGTCGTCAGCCTCCTGCGCCGCCTGCCGGACGGCGTTGCCGAATTCCAGCGGGCTCGGCGGATCCAGCAGGACGCGCAGGTTGGCCTGCGGCACCCCGATCCGTTCGTGCAGGACGGCCGCCAGGTCCCTCAACGACGGTTCGACCGCGCGGATGCCGGGCACCCGCCCGGCCTCCGGATACCGGCCCGTCCCGACGAGCAGGACACGCGAACCCGGCCGTGCCAGCGCGACGGGCCGTAACCCGCCGCCGGCGTCCTCAGCGCTCGGAAGCGTCATCGAGGGCTCCGTCGCCGCGCGCATCCGGCTCGACCGCGCCGGGCCACGCCGCGTCGGTCAACTGTGCTACCTGAGCGCGGAGTTGGTCCGCGTCCAAGGCGCGTACACGGTCCGCGCGCAGCTCGATCCGGCTTCCGTCGGGCCGCGACAGGCGGACCGTGACGCTTCCCGTACGGCGGCGAAGCCAGGCGACGAGCACGCTGGCCATGGCCGTCGCGACCCCGCCGGAGCCGAGGGTCACGGCCAGGTGCTCCAACTCCCCGCCGAGCGCACCCTCGGGGACCGGCCCGACCTCTTTGCGCACGCGTCCGCGCAGGCCGTCCTCCTCGTCCAGCCAGCGGGCGAGATCGGCCGCCGCCGCGCCGTCCCCGTCTCCGTTCCCGTCCACGGACAACATGACGATGCCCATCAGCGACCACCGCCTCGCACGGCTCCGGCCATGTCACCTGCCATGAAGTCCCCCCGCTTTCCACGCACTTGCCCTTCCGGTCATCCGTACCGGAGACGCGGACGACCAGTGTGGGCGACGGGCCCCCAGCCTTCAAGGACCCCGACGAGCTACTCCGGCCGGCGACACTCCGTCAGTGGCGCGCGGGTTCGTCAGCGGCGCATCAGGGGGCGGTCAGCGGCCCCTGCCACTGTTGTTCCTGTCACCGGCGCGGAAGACCGAACGACGGTGGCAGGGAGAGGTGCCCGGAGTGGTTGATCGGGGACCAGCGAGCTCGCCTCACGGTCGGGCCCCTTTCGGGGCCCACGCAGGTTCGAATCCTGCCCTCTCCGCTCCACGGAAATGACACGAAGGCCCGTCCGTCCAGCAGCTCAGGACTTCCCCGCGCACACCAGCCCTTCCAGCAGCTCCACGGCGCGCCGGGCGGCGGGGTGCCGCGCGATCGACTTCTTCACCGCGAGACCGACGTAGCGGACCGGAGTGGGGGAGACCAGAGCGACGGTCGTCAGGCCCTCCGGCAACTCGCCGATACCGAGCGCCGGCACCACGGTCAGTCCGATTCCCGTCGCCACGAAGGACATCGCCGTCCGGTAGTCGTGCGCTTCCACCACGAAACTCGGGGAGAACCCGGCCTGCGCACAGGCGTTGAGCAGCACCTGGCGGCACGCCCCTTGGCGCAGATCGTTGTCCACCCAACGCCGTGCGGCGAGTTCCGGCAACGGCACCTCCGGCATCCCGGCGAGCGGATCGTCGGCGCGGACGACGGCGAGATAGGGGTCCTCCACGAGCCTGCGGACATCGACCGACCCGCTGCGCTCGACACCCGTCTCCTCCACGAAGATGTCGATGTCCGGGTCGCCCGGCGTGAACTCGGTCAGCAGCAGATCCAGCCGGAGCTCCGGGAACTCGGCACGCAGCGCCGCGACGGTCGGCGCCAACCACGCCGTTCCAGCCGAACCGAAGTAGCCGATCGACAGGCTGCCGACCCGGCCGGCGCGCAGATCGCCGACCACCCGCTCGACCCGGCTGAACGCCTCGAACAGCGTGCCGGCCTCGGCGGCGAGGGTCCGGCCGGCCGCGGTGGGCTCGATGCCGCGACCGGACCGCTCGAACAACCGGAGCCCGGTCTCCCTTTGCAGCGTGGCGAGTTGCTGGCTCACCGCCGATGGGGTGTAGCCGAGCGCGGAGGCACTCGCGCGGATCGAACCCGTCGCGACGACCGCCCGCAGGACGCGGAGCCGTGGGATGTCCAGCATCCCGCGACCGTACAGCCATGCTTAACGGATGTACAGAATTCGTCGCTTGTGCTGTACGGACGTCGGGCATGACGATGCCAGAATGACCGATCTAGTCGACACCACCCGGCCCGCCGGCACCGGCAAGACAGACCTCGGCAGGACCGCGGCCGCCGCCGGGCTCGCGGTCATGCTGTGGGCCTCGGCGTTCGTCGCCATTCGCGGCGTCGGGCACGCGCTGTCCCCCGCGCCGCTGGCGCTGCTCCGGCTCGGCGTCGCGGCCGGCACGCTCACGGTGATCGCGGCGGCCCGGCGGGCGGTCCGGGTCCGCCTGTCCCGCACGGCGTTCCTGCTGATCGCGGCCTACGCCGTGCTGTGGCTCGCCGGCTACACCGTCGCGCTCAACGCCGGGGAGCGGCACGTCGACGCCGGGACCGCGGCATTGCTGGTGAACCTCGCGCCGCTGCTTGTCGCCGTCGTCGCCGGGAAGTTCCTCGGGGAAGGTTTCTCGCGACCTCTCGTCATCGGCTCACTCGTCGCGCTGGGCGGAACCGCGGTCATCGCGACCGGGGCCACCGCACAGCGGGACTCGGCAGGTGTTCTGCTGTGTCTGCTGGCCGCGGTGCTCTACGCAGCGGGCGTCATGATCCAGAAGGTCGCGTTGCGGCACGTCGACGGGCTCACCGCGATCCGGCTCGGCTGCGTCGTCGCCACCGTCGTCCTGCTGCCCTGGGCGCCGCGACTGGCCGGAGAGCTGCGGGTGGCGCCCACCGGAGCGGTGCTCGGCGCCGTCTACCTGGGCGTGTTCCCCACGGCGATCGGTTTCACCGCGTGGGCCTACGCGTTGCGCCGCATGGACGCCGGCCGGCTCTCCGCGGTGACCTACGCCGTCCCGGCAGTGTCGGTGCTGTTGTCGTGGCTGCTCCTCGCCGAGATCCCGACGGTGTACGGGCTCGTCGGCGGCGTACTCTGCCTGACCGGTGTGGCCATCTCGCGCCGGCGCTGAGCCACCGGTGCGCCCGTGGCGGGGGTCCTTCTTCCCGCGCTCGATCAGGAGCACGACGCGTCACGGAGGCCGGGGCGCTGAACAGCGGTTTCAGGCAGCACTGTTGGTCCGTCTGCACGGAACCTTCACATCATGAGCCGCTCTGCGCGGACAACCCCCGCCGCGGCACCCGCGTCTTGATCGACAACAGACCGACGCCCTGGTCCTCGCGGACGGGGCGTATCCCCGACGTGCTATACACGCTGTGTATACGCATCGTGTATAGAGAGGCATGCATGTACGGCAAGGCTTTCGCGCCCGAATACCAGGGCGCCCTGACCACCCTCTCCGTGAACTCGTCGCTGACGGACGTACTCGCGGAAGGCATCGACAAGCTGCGCGAGGCCGAGCGGTCCGGGCACCGGGCCGAGGCCGCCCGCTGCGGGCTCGCCGTAGCCGAGGCACACCGGCGGCTCGGCAACGTCCGCGAGGCCGACCAGGCATGGAAGGCGAGCTACCGCACCGCCCGCGAGGCCGGCGACACCGCGACGATGGCGTGGGCACTGTGGAGCGGCGGCACCCTCGCCCGGCAGCGCGGGGCCTTCCCGCTGGCCTGGCGGCTGCTCAAACTCGCGGCCGACCTCGGCGAACGGGCCGGTGACGTCGTCTGCCGGGGCTACTCGCTGGCCGGACTCGCCGAGACCGGCCGCATCCAGGGCGACTACGCGGCGGTCGGCCGGCTGCACGAACAACTGCTGGCCGAAGCCCGCAGGCGCGGCGAGGCCCGGCACACGGTGTGGGCGCTGGAGGGCATCGCCCAGATGCACCGCAACACCGGGGACTACGACCGGGCGTACGCGCTGTTCCAGGAGGCCGCGGAGATAGCCGAGCGAGCCGAGGACCGACGCGGGCACGCGTGGGCGCTGCGCGGCCTCGCGGACATCCTCTCGGTGCGGGACAAGGACACCGAGAAGGCACTGGAGCTGCTGTCGCGCGCGGAGGCCGGCTGCCGCGCGATGAACCTGTCCAGCGCGCTGGCCTACAACCACAAAATGCGGGGCAACGTCCTCTTCCGGGCCGGACGGCATGAAGAGGCGCGGCGGATGTACGAGCTGGCGCTGCGGGAGTTCCGCGCGATGAGCGAGCCGCGCGGCGAGGCGCTCGCCCGGCTGGGCCTCGCCAAGTCGCTGGCCCTGCTGGGCCGGGACCGCGCCGAGACGGCGGCCGAACTCGCCGAGCTGGCAAGCTCGTTGGAAGGCAGCGGGCTCAAGCACGTGCAACGGCTGGTGATTCGCGCCCAGGAGGAGTTCGCACCCCACGCGGAGGCCGTACGGTGACCGCGCTCCAGGCTCCGCCCGCCGCGCCCGAAGTCCTCGTCCGCTGTGCGGAGTTGGTGGGGCCGGCGCTGCGCGAGGCGGTGGGCGGGCTGCATCCGTGGACGGCCGAGATGGCCGGGTACTCCCTGGGCTGGTGCGAGGTGGGCGGCGCGCCCTCCGCCACACCGGGCGGCAAGGGCGTACGGCAGGCGCTGGCGGTGCTCGGCGCGCGGGCCGCGGGCGCCGACGCACGGGCCGGGATCCCGGCGGCGGTCGCGGTGGAACTGGTGCACACCTTCTCGCTGCTGCACGACGACATCATGGACGGCGACGCGACCCGGCGCCGCCGCCCGGCCGTGTGGAAGGCGTACGGCACGGGGCCGGCGGTGCTGGCCGGCGACGCCCTGTTCGCGCTGGCGGTGGAAACCCTCGCCGCCGTACCGCAGGGTGCCCGCGCCGTACGGCGGCTGTCGGCGGCCCTCGCGGACCTGGTGCGCGGGCAGGCCGACGACCTGCTGTTCACCGGGCGGCCGTGCACCGGCCCGGACAGGGTGACGGCCGAGGAGTACCGGGCGATGGCGGAGGCCAAGACCGGCGCGCTACTGGGCTGCGCCTGCGCGCTGGGTGCCGTGCTCGGGGGAGCGGACGAGGACACCGCCGACGCGCTGGACCGGGCCGGACGGCATCTCGGCATCGCCTTCCAGCTGGTCGACGACGTGCTCGGGATCTGGGGCGACCCCGCCGTCACCGGCAAGCCCGCGGGCGGCGATCTGCGGGAGGGCAAGAAGACCTATCCGGTGCTGGCCGCGCTCGACTCCCCGGCTGCCCGCCGTCTGCCCGAGCTGCTGGCCTCGCCGGGGCGGGCGCGGGAGGCCGCCGAACTGATCGAGACGGCCGGCGGCCGTACGGCGGCGCTCGCCGAGGCCCGCACCCACACGGCCGCCGCCCGCACCCTCCTGACCCGAGCAGCGCTGGCCCCCGCCGCCACGGAGGAGCTGTTCACCGTGCTGGACTTCCTGGTCGGCCGCGACCTGTGAACCCACCGGCGCGCCGCGCGGCCCCCGAGAAACCTTCGCCGTATCCACGCCCGCGGCGGGACTCGTGAGCGGCAGCGGCGCGCCGGTGCGGCGGACGGCGCGGACAGCCCACCCCGGCGCACCGGACGCCGGGCGACGGCGGCAGTACGACTGGATGGGCGGCAGTACGACTGGATGGTCGGACGATCGGAATGCCCGGCGAGGCCGTGGCACACGCAGCCCTTGTCGGCGTGTCCCTTGCCGGGCTTGCGCCGCCACGGGACCGCGGTTGCCACCAGCGCGGCGTCAACGTCCGGGTGCAGGCCATGCCGGTGGGGGCGGGACGGCAGCCGGTGTCGTCTAGCCGGACCTCATGGCGTGAGAACCGCCGGATCTCATCGGCCGGTCAGTCGGTGTCCGTCGCCGCCAGCACAGCGATGCGCCGAGCCGCCGGGGCGACGGAGACCAGTCCTATGTCCCACGCCACGCGCTCGAACCACTTCGTGGCGGCTTCGAAGCCGTACCAGTCGCATTCCTGTATACGCCGCTCCGCCTCACCGACCGGCGCTGTCGTGGACGCTCCGGACAGGGCGGCGAGGGAACGCCAGGCCGCCAGTCGCCCGTAGGCGCCGTAGACGCCGTTGTTGTACGCGCCACCGGTCGACGCCGCCGCGAACAGCATGCGCCAGGCGCGTTGCGGTCGACAGGCGGACAGGGCCAAGGGCTTGTCCGGACCGACACCGCTCAGGCACTCCAGCCCCAGTTCCGCCAACAGGCCGGGGAGGGCCCTCGCCTCGACCGGGCCCGCCAGCTCGTACGTTCTGGCCTCACTGCGGCCGTTGGACTCCGCCGCCCAGTTGGCCACCGATGCGGTCGCGGCTTCGCTGAACTCCTCCGTCGTCGTCTCGACCGCTTGCGGCAGGGGGGCACCGCGGTCCAGCGCGACGCCGGTGCCGTCCTGCGGCCCGTAAGGCATCGAGTAACTGGCCCCACCCACCGCGTAGTTCGGGAGAGGCGGCGCCTCCTCGATCACCGAAAGCTCCAGTGGCAGCCAGCCGAGCGGATGACGGCGCCAGTGCGGTGAAGTCGCCCACGCCTCGATGGCCGGCGACTTTGTGATCCTGACGTCCCTGAGCACCAACTCGTGCACGAGGCAGGCACGGAGCTCCTCCGAGGCCGCCGCGCGCGAGCTGCCGCCGGCGAACGCGACGGCCAGGTTCTCCGGGGTCTGGCCATCGGCCAGGAGGGAAGCCGCATAGCGGGGCAGCTTCCTGCTGCCGGGCGAGGCGACCGACACGAGCCGCAGGGCCTGCTCGACACACTCCTGGCCCGAGGTCAGGGTCAGCAGCCGGAGGGAACGGTCGAAGACACTGCGGTGCTGCCAGACCTGAGCGGCAGACGAGCCGTACCGGCCGGCGATAGCGATGCCGAGATCGGCCACGAAGGCGATGTCGCCCTGGCCGAGCCTGCGTTCGGCCGTGTCCCACACCTCGGTCACGCTCTGCAGGTCGGGCAGTTCCGTCACGATCCTCTGTATCTCGTCGCTCACTCCGTGAGCCTACGAGAGGTCTGCTTGGCGGGGCACGTCGGTTTTCCGGTCCTGCGGCCAGGACGACGGCCTCCTCGGCAACGTCCACCGGCCTACCGGGCGCACAGACAAGTTGGCGCGAAATAATCCCTTGCCCAATGGTCAAGAACTGTTGACCATTGCTCGCATGCCGACCGACGACCTTCCCGAGACGTTCCACGTCACCACTGACGAACAGCTGCGCGCCGTCTCCAATCTGACGCGCCACCGCATCATGGCCGTGCTCCGCTTCGAGCCGGCCACGATCACGCAGATCGCCGAGCGGGTGGGCCTCGCGAAGGGGAGTTCCAGCTACCACGTACGGCTGCTGGAGCGAGCCGGCCTCGTGAAGGTGGTGCGGACGCGGAAGGTCCGGGGCGTCACCGAGCGGTACTACGCGATGGCCGCGCGGGCGATCGTGCTCCCGGATCCGGGCGAGGGAGGCCCGGACGTGCTGATGCGGCATGCGGTGGCGGACCTGGAGGCCGCGCCGGTGACTGCCGAACGGCACGTGCGGATGGCGCATCTGCGGCTCACCGACGAGCAGTTCGCGGAGCTGGGCGCACGGCTGCAGGCACTGGCGGACGAATACCGGGAGCTGTCCGATCCCGCGCTGCCGGACGCCTCGCTCGTGTTCGCACTGTTCCACCCGGCGACGCGCGAGCAGGCCGAAGGAGACACCAAGTGACCTCCAGCCTGCGGAAGGTGCCGTCCGGGTTCGGGCGGCTGTGGACAGCGCAGACGATCTCCTCGTTCGGTGACGGGGTGACGCAGGCCGCGCTGCCGCTGCTCGCGCTGGCGTTGACGCGGGACCCGATGGCGCTCGCCGTCGTCACGGCCGCCGGAACGCTGCCGTGGCCGATCTTCGGAGTGCTCGGCGGCGCGCTGGTGGACCGCTGGGACCACCGGCGCACGATGTGGGTCGCGGACACGGCACGTGCGGTCCTGCTCGTGCTACCCGCGGCAGCGGCCGTGCTCGACGTCCTGAGCATTCCGCTGCTCGCGGCCGTCGCCTTCCTGCTCGGCCTCGGCGGACTCTTCTTCGATACGGCCGCCACGGCCTATCTGCCGGATCTGCTCCGCCGTGACCCCGTACTCCTGGAGCGCGCCAACTCCCGCCTGCGCGGGGCCCAGACCGCCATGTCCGGCTTCGCGGGGCCGCCTGCGGGCAGCGCGCTGCTCGCGCTCGGGCGGGCGGTTCCGCTGCTCGCCGACGCGGTGTCGTTCGTACTCTCGGCAGTGCTCGTGCGCACCCTGCCCGCCATGCCCCGGCCCGTGCCGGAGACCCGCGAGTCGCTGCTTCGGCAGGCGTGGGCCGGGGCCTCGTACGTCCTCCGGGACCGCGTGCTGCTCGGCCTCGCGCTCCGTCCGGCGGTCGGGAACGTCGCCTTCCTCGCGGTGGAGACCGTTCTCGCCCTCTTCGCGCACGACCGCCTCGGCATCGACAGGTACGGCTTCGGTCTGCTCCTCACGGCGGAGGCCACCGGCGGCCTGCTCGGCGCGGGCCTCGCCTCCTGCCTTGGCCGGTGACTCGGCACCGGCACCGCACTGACCTGCACGGACGCGGCCGAGGGGCTGGCCATCCTGGGCCTTGCCGCCGCCCCGGACCCGTACGCGGCCGGGCTGGCGCTCGCCGTCTGCGGGGCCGGTATGGGCGCCACGATGGTGCTCGGTCCCTCCCTGCGGCAGGCGATCGTGCCGGCGCACCTCATGGGCCGGGTCGCCTCGACCTCCCGCATGCTGGCCATGTGCGCCGCCCCCGTCGGAGCCTTCCTCGGCGGCTGGCTGGCCACCACCTACGACATCCGCACCCCGCTCTACGCCGCCGCCGTCCTCCTCTTGGCGATGACGGCCGTCACCGCGTCCATGACCAGCAACCGCCGGGTCGAAGCGGCGCTGCGGGCCGCCGCCCACGACCACCCGGCAGCCTTGAGCCCCACCGAGAGAAGTGCCACCGACCTGGTGTGACGCCTGCGCCGCGGTCGTCACACCAGGTCGGTCGCCAGGTTCCGGGGGGGACCAACGCGCGCCTGGAGTGCGCGCCTTGACGCTCTCTGCGATCCGCTGGGCGGTCTGAGCGGGTGTGAGGTGCGTGGTGTCCACGACCTCGGCCTCGGCGTGCAGCCACGTGCGGGCGGCCTCTGCGTAGGGCTCCAGGTATCGCAGACGGAACGGGGAGTCGGGGCCGAGAACCGTGTCGCCCGCGATGCGCCCGCGAAGGGTGTCCTGGTCGGCATGGAGAACGAAATGTCGTACCTCAATGCCGTGTTGGGCAAGGCCCGAGCTGATCTCGCGCCAGTACGACTCGACCAGGACCGTCATGGGTACGACCAGGGTGCCGCCGGTGTAGTCGAGGACGCGTCGGGCCGTCTCGACCACGAGCGGCCGCCAGGGCGGCCAGTGCTGGAAGTTGTCCGTCGCGGGCAGCCCCGGCTTGATGTCCATGAGTGTCTCGCCGACCTTCTCGGCGTCGAACACCCGTGAGTCCGGGATCAGTTGCTGCACGAGCGCGCTGGTCGTCGTCTTGCCTGCGCCATGGGTGCCGTTGAGCCATACGATCATTCACCTGAAGCTAGCGTCCCGCGCGCCATAGGGCAGGCAGAGTGGTAAATCCAGCCTGTTGGCACGGCCTTGCTCCGCGATATCCGGCCGAAGATGCCGCGGACACGGAACTGCCTCGGCCTGACTACTCCTCGGGCTCCCAGGCGATCAGCCGCTCGAACACCTGCTGGTCGCCCTCGATCTTCAGATCGCTCAGCGTGAGACGGCCCCAGACGAAGAGGAGCAGTTGCTCGGCCGTGCCCGTGGCTGAGGCGGAGGCGGGCGCGGCGCCGTCCGTGAGGGGTGCGGGCCAGGCGCCGGTTCCGTCCAGCGCGAGGAGCCAGGAGCGGCCTTCGGTCGCGTGGTAGTGGATGGTGGCGGCTTCGTGCGGCCAGGCCGCCGGGGTGGAGTTGCAGGTGTCGAGAAACTCGGCCACGCCGTCGAGCGCGACGTCCGCCGGCATCGGCTGCACCGCGCCTGCGGCGAGCTGGGCGTCGTACGTGTGCACCAGCACCTCGTGCACCCGGCGCCGGGCAACGCCCCAGGCATTCGCCGGCGACACGCCGGCGCTCCACCACGCCCAGCACTCGCGCTCCGGGCCGGCCTCGCGCAGCGCAGTCAGCAGCAGCTCGTTCGACTCGGCGTACCAGGCCAGCAGCGCCTTGAGCTCGCATGGCACCTCTGCGGCGTCCTTGGCGGGCGGAGCCTCGGCCGGGCCCGCGGCGACGATGGCGGCCCACCAGCGCTGGCCCGTACCCAGGTGCCGCACCAGATCGAACAACGTCCACTCGGGGCAGGACGGCACCGGCGCGTCAAGGCCGGGCGCGGCGGCAACCGCACTCCGGAACGCGGCCGACCGCTCGTCGAGCAGTTGCAGCAGGGCGGAGAACTCAAGACGGTCTGTCACATCGCTTGCCTATCACCCCGGCGCAGCCGACCGCACCCTATTTCCCAGGCCGTCAGCTGCGGGATGTCAGAGCACCGGCTGGAGAGCCTGGTCGTAGCGTCGTAGTCATATCCCGTTCCTGAGAAGACAGAGGACACCGCACCGTACGCCACAGCCGTTACCTCTACACCATCAGCGAGAACGCGATCATGAAGTACGACACGGTCGCGGGCACCAGTACGGCCTACGGCACCGGCGCGGGCACCGCACCCGGACAAGCGGTCTTCGTCCCGGCGCACGACGCCTCCGAGGAGGACGCCGGCTGGCTGCTGCCGATCGTCTCCCACGGCCCGGCGGCCCCATCGCAACTGCTGGTTCTCGACGTCCACGATCTGACCCGGACGGCGACCGTGGAACTCCCGCGACGCGTCCCCGCCGGCTTCCACGGCAGCTGGATACCAGGCACCCCGCGACACCGGCGACCACGCGGGCCGGAGCCGTCGGCCCGGCCGCGAGGACGACCGCGACACCCACATCACGCGGTGTAGCCATCGTCTGATGGCAGGACAGTCAGCTCTTTCGCGGGTCCCTACGCTGCGCCCACGACCGAAACCTTGGCCGCCGACGTTGCCCATGCTGCCGATGAGCGATCAAGGTCAAGCGAGATCGCTCAAGGATTGATGACGCGGGACGAATTGGGCGAGCCCGCGGCTCCGGCGAGCCGCCGAGACCAGTCCGCCAGGTTGCTCCTCCCGCTGTGGCGGGGTGCTGATCGGGCGGCCGTAGGCGGCAGCGCGCTCGCGCAGGGTGTGGGTGTCGGCCTCCCAGCCGTGCCCGGCCAGCCAGCCAACCGGGTCGTCGGGCATCTCCGAGACCCACATGGACGCCGCCGATCCCGGCGCGGCATCCGCGCCGAAGCGCTCGATCACGCCGCGCGAGCCCAGCGTCAGCCCCATCCGACTGCCTGCCGCCGACTGCGCGCTGATCCGGGCCATCAGCAGTTCGACCGCGTCCTCGGGCAGATAGATCAGCAGTCCTTCGGCGATCCACACGGTCGGCACCGCCGGGTCGTGCCCCGCGGCGGCCAGCGCGCCTGGCCAGTCCTCCCGCAGGTCCGCCGCGACGGTGATCCGCTCGCAGCGTGCGACGGCCCGCTCCTGGCGCAGTACCGAAGCCTTGAAGTCCAGCGGCGCGGCGGTGTCGACCTCGAACAGCCGGGTGCCCTCGGGCCAGTTCATCCGGAAGGCCCGGCTGTCCATGCCGGCGCCGAGCAGCACGACCTGCCGGATCCCGGACGCGGAGGCCTGCTGCAACAGGTCGTCGAGGAACTTCGTCCTGATGACGATGGAGAACGACACGGCCAGCCGACGGTGGCGCGCGGCCTCGTCATCGGGCAGCGGCGGCGAGGAGGACCACAGGCCGCCGGCAACGGCAAAGGCCCTCGCCAGTGGGTCGCGGAACAGCGCGTTCTCCCGCTCGGTCTCCAGCGCCCGCACTCGGGCCACCCCCACCGCCGTGGCCCACACTCCCGACGGCTGCACCCGCTCCTGCTCATCAGTCACCGCGCCAGCCTAGACGCCACCGGCAAGTCGGCCGAACGGGGGAGGCCCCCACTCAACCGCGCGGCGCCCTCGACGATCACGCCGTCCTCCGCCGCCGTCGCCGACGGGGAGACCTCGTCCACACTCCCAAGGATCGCCACCCGCTACGTCAAGACCGCCGAGCCCTCCCGAGCAGCCGTCACCCTCGACTCGCTCCGGAACCGACGGTGAGGCCGGCTGGCGCCTCTGCCGCCTGCGAGCACGCTGTGGCAGCGCGGCGATCATCGTAGAGAAGAGGTGGTGGCCGCCGAGCGCGTCCATGGGGCGGACACGACGAGTCGGCGCTCTCCTGGGGCGTGGCCCACGGGCGAGCGGGGGGCTATGGTCGCGCGTTACAGAACTCGGCGTCGACGACCCGCTGTTCGTGCACGTTCCAGTCCCCGTTGAAGTTGAGTGCCAAGGCGTGCCTGCCGTCGGCGGTCGTCAGGGCTTCCGATATCGACCCCTGGATGCCGCCGTTGTGACCCCACACCTCGACACCGCAGGACAGCTTCAGCTTCATGAGGCCGAGGCCGTAGGAGAAGCCCGGCGCCTGCGGGATCGGCACGGTGGTGGTCATCTCCTTCAACTGGCGCGGTTCGAGAAGGTTTCCGGAGAGCAGCGCCCGGTAGAACCGGATGAGATCGGGCGCGGTGGTGACGATCTCCCCGGCAGCGCCCGCCAGGGACGGGTTGAGTTCGGTGACGTCGTACGTCTTGCCGCCCGGTTCGCCGGGGCCCGCGAGTTCCCCGGTCAGTTTCGAGTAGGCCCTGCCCGCCGGCCCGGGCAGAGACGACCGGGTTCCCGGCAGGACGGTGGAGTCCAAGTGGAGGGGACGCAGGATGCGCCGTTCGATCTCGTCGGCGTACGAGCGGCCTGTGACCTTCCGGATCACCATGCCCGCGAGGACGTAATTGGTGTCGGAGTAACTCCACGCGTCGCCGGGGGCGGAGCTGGGCTGGTGGGTCATGGCGAGCCGGACGATTTGCCCCGGCGTCCAGGTGTCGTAGCGATGACGGAGGAAGGCGGTGCCGAACTCGCGCCGCTTGAAGTACTCGTCCTCGGTGTAGCTGTAGACACCGCTGGTGTGGTTGAGGAGTTGGCGCAGGGTGATCTGCCTGCCGTCGTGTCCGTGTCCCTCGACCAGTCCAGGAAGCCAGTGGTCCACGGTGTCGTCCAGACTCAGCCTTCCTTCGGCCTCCAGTTGGAGCATGACCGTGGCCACGAAAGACTTGGTGATGGAGCCCGCCCGGAACCGGTCCTCGACCCGCGGTGGCCTCCCCGTCCGCAGGTCTGCGGTACCGGCGCGGCCCGCCCAGGAACCGTGCCGGTCCTCGACGACCGCGACACCACCGGGCGGCCCGTCCCGCACCACTCCGTCGAGGGCCTCCTGAGTGGCGCGGTGACCACCCGCGACCTCCATGGCGTGAGCCGCCGGGGCGGGCATCGCCAGACTGGTTGCCATGACCGCCGCCGCAAGCATCCCGGCGGCGCCGAGCCGCAGTCTCCGCGCCCTGCGCACCGCGCATCTCGGGCACCCGTCCGACGCCTTGGCGGCCCGGTCGCCAGGCATCGCTCCCCACCTCTGGGGCTCCTCCCGTCCGGCAGGACGCGGATTGTCCGCTGCATGCGCGCGCTGGAACACGGAATTACTCCTCTGAGATCGGTGGGTGACGGCTGCTGCGTACGATCGAGTATCGACGGGTCGGACCGCGCTGAGCAGCCTGCTGTCCACCGGTTGCAAGGTGGGGAAAACCCCCGAACGTACGGCGGCGGGCACCGGCACCCGGCGAGGGTTGCGGCGCATGCTGCGCGAGCACACCCGTCAGATCAGGGGAGCGGCCGAGGAGTTCGGCGCCGGAGCCGTTCCCCCGGCGACGCGGTGAGCGTGTGTGCCGGACATCGCGGGGCAGGCGGGCCATCCGAGCCTGGTGCGGCCTGAGACGACGCAGGCGGAACGGGCAGCCACTCATCCGCAGACTGGCGGGGCGCCTTCCTCCCCCGGTTCGGACGGCGAACCGGGAGTCACCCTGGCCGGTGTCCGCCTGGGAATGATCTCGGCTGGGCCAGGTGACGTACGGCCCAGCGGGGCTGCTGTCACGTTCGGTTCTGCCGTTGCCCCGCAGGCTCCCGTGACGGCGCATCTTCTTCTGTTCTGCCGATGATCCGGCGCCTTGGAAGTAGACTTCACCGCCTCCCACCTGGGCCGCCTCGCCGACATCAGCGCGATCGGCCTCGGCTACCCGCACAACCTGTTCGCGAGCGACCACATCCGCGCGGTGACCCGAGGTGAGCTGAAGACCCCCGACCCACCGCTGACGTGCCCGCCCTCGGCTGCTGCTGTGGCCGGTACGAGATCACGAGCGACGTTTCCCCGGCGGGGGTGCGCCGAAACTCAGGGGACGCCCGTGGGCGGCACCGGGGTGTCCCGGAGTGTTCAGCCGCCCCAGATCGTCCAGTTGGTGGTTCCGTGGGCGGAGGCCAGGACGGTGAAGAGGACCAGGTCGGCGATGCCGAGGCCGAGTCCGAGCTGTGCCCGGAAGCGGCGGGGTGTGTCCCGGCGCAGGGCGAGGACGGCGAGCACGATGGCGATGGGGCCGAGGACCAGGTTGAGGACGAGCAGTCCGAGGAGTCCCAGGACGAAGGAGGCCACGGCCATGCCTTCGGTGTCGCGTCGGCCGGTGCGGGCGGAGGGTGGTGCGGTCAGGCGCATGGTCAGGCCCTCCTCGACCGGCGCCGGCGCCGCTCGCGTCCGGCGAACACGACGAGCCAGCCGGCGATCACGGCGCCGGCCAGCAGGGTGACGGGCCACGGGAGGTAGGCGGCCGAGCCCAGAATGATGCCCAGCAGGAGCAGGGCGACGACCAGGAACAGCACGCCTACCTCCTCGGTCCGACGGTGCCGGCGGCGGAGGGCGGTTCGCCGCCGTGTCCGTACGGCGGCCTCTGCGGCCGTTTCGTCAACGCGTCCATGACATCGCCGGATACCCGCCGACGCGCGCCTCACGCACCGGAAGCACCACCGACCGCACTGTGTCCCGCACGGAGGCCAGCACCCCAACTTCTGCCGCCCGCCCGCCCGCCCGCCCGGCCTCGGCCCCCGCTCCTGCGCGAGCCGCGGGCCGCGCCGACCAGGCCCCGTCGACTACCCGGTCGTCCGGGCCGTCGCACCGCAACGACCCATGCGGGTGGCTGCCCTCGAAGCGGGGGAGTGGCCCTCTCGAATAGGACTCGTGTATTACCAGGGAACGGTGCGGCCCCGGTAGTCAAGGAATTGAAGGCCGGGGGTGCCGAATTGAGCGAGCATGACGTTCACCAGCCGGGGAATGCTGTCCTCGATAGCGAGAGGGGCGTCCGATCCTCCCAGTTCCGTGCGGACCCAGCCGGGCGCCATGACCAGCAGCGTGCGTGCCGGTTCGGGCTGGCGGACCGCGAAGCTTCGCATGAACTGGTTCAGGGCCGCCTTGCTGCCTCGGTAGACCTCTCGCAGGCCGGTCTCGTTGTTGGCGATGCTGCCCTGACCGGAAGACATCGCACCGATCAAGCCAGTCGGGGTGACGAGATCCTGCAGGAATTCGATGACTCGCATCGGACTCAGCGCGTTGGTGAGCATGACCTCGGTGAATTCCTCGGTCGTGACCTCACCGATGGGAATGTGTTCGTCCCGAGTGGTGATTCCCGCGTTGACGAACAGGATGTCCAGCACTCGGCCGTCCAGACGCCTGCGGAGCGCCGCGATCTGCTCCGGCTCGTTGATGTCCAGCGTTTCGATCTCCATCCTGTCGCCGACGGTCTCGGCGAGATCGTGGAGCCTGGTTCGCGGGCTGCCCGGCCGGACCGTGCCGATGACGTGCCATCCCTTGTCGAGGAGCTGCTCGGCGATGGCGCAACCCAGCCCGCGTCCGGCGGCGACAATCAAAGCGGTTGGGGGAGTTTCGTTCGAGGTGGGAGCAGACATCAGGCCAGAGTCCTTCGTTGGTTCGTCGCTGCTGAGGGACAGGGAACCGCAGATCGAGCCGGCTCGGGCTGCGACTCCCCGTTCCTTCCGTCGTACTCGCGCAAGCCTCGGCCATGTACGGCGCGCAACGGCTCGAGGACGGTGCTCTCTGTAGCATGACCGTCATGTCGCGTCCCGAGATCGCTGATTCCGGCATATTGGAGCCGGATGATGTGCGAATCCTCCGCGCCCTCCAGATCGATCCACGGGTCGGGTTCGCGACCGTCGCGAAGGTCCTCGGGCTCTCCGAGCCGACCGTCGCCCGCCGATACCGCCGTCTGCGGCGCGCCGGGGCGGTCCGGGTGATCGGGGTCGTCGATCCGGGAGCGCTCGGGCAGAGCAAGTGGATGGTGCGCCTGCGCTGCCGGCCTGGCAGTGCCACGGCCATCGCCGAGGCACTGGCGCAACGCGACGACGTCAGCTGGGTCGCCCTGAACGCCGCCGGCGCCGAGGTCACTTGCGCCGTGCGCTCGCGGTCGCAGGAGCAACGCGACGACCTGCTCGGGCGCAGGCTTCCCCGCACGGCCGCTGTGCTCGAACTGCAGGCATCGATGCTGCTCCGTCAGTTCGTCGGCGGGCGCGGACACTACTGGGCCGCACTCGCCGGGACCCTGACCCCCGAAGAGGAGTCAGCCCTGGGGTCCGGCGGCAACCCGTTCACCGAACGGCCGGTCATGAGGAATCAGCCTTCGCGGCTCAGCGCCGAGGACGAGAAGCTGCTCGCGGCCCTCGCCGCCGACGGACGAGCCAGTCTCGTCGCCCTCGCGGCCGCGGCCGATCTCACTCCGGGCCGAGTGTCACGACGTCTGCACGCGCTGCTTTCCGGCGGAGTGGTCCACATCGACGTGGAGATCGCCCCAGCGGCCCTGGGATACCGGACCCGGTCGAACCTGTGGCTGCGAGCCCACCCGGCCAGGATCAAGGCCGTGGGGCGGGCCATGGCGCAGATGCCCGAGGTGGGATTCGCCGCCGCGGTGTCCGGACCGTACAACCTTCATGCCGTTGTGCAGTGCCGCGATGTCGACGAGCTGTTCGAGTTCACCACCGACCGGGTAGGAACCCTGCCCGGTGTCGAGAGCATGGAGACCAGTCCCATTTTCCGCCAGATCAAGCAGGCCGGCACCCGCCTGGACGGTGACCGTCTGACCGACCCGCCGAGCGAGCAGGACCGCCACTGACACCTCCGGCGGACAGACGACCGGGTCGGGCTTCACGACCGCAGGCGTACGAACCCCCGGCAGCTCGCCCCTCTTGGGGCCATGGCTTGCCCCGCAGCCTCGCAAGAGGCGTCCCAAGGAGAGCGTGCTGATCGTCGAAGAACCACGGATATTCCGCAGGGGGCCTCCCGTGAACGGGAGGCCCCCTGAATTTTGGAGAAAGAAGGATGCGAAGTACGTCAGTGCTTGAAGGCGTCCTTCGTCTTTTCCTTGGCCGCGCGGGCATCGCCGGTGCTCTTTTCAGCCTGGCCCTCGGCGGCCATCCGGTCGTTGCCGATGGCGCTGCCCACGGCCTCCTTGGTCTTGCCCTTGGCCTGCTCGCCCGTCGCCTTGGCCTTCTCACCGGCGCTCATGAAAGACAGCCTCCTCGAAATCCTCGTTCGGTCTTGCCGTGACCGGCTAGTGCCCCGGCTCACCCCTCGTAAACAAAGGTGGCGGTGAGGAATTTCCTCCGCGAGGGAGGGCATACGGCGGCTCAGGAGGTTGATATCCATGGTTCCCCTTTTGCTCGTCCTGCTTCTCGCGCTCATCCTTTTCGGCGCCGGGTTCGCCCTCAAGATTCTCTGGTGGGTGGCTCTGATCGTCCTGGTGGTATGGCTGCTCGGCTTCGTCGTGCGCTCCACGAATGCCGGCGGCGGCCGTGGCCGCTGGTACCGGTGGTGACCTGACACCGCACGCATCTGCCCCATCCAGGGCCCGGCCGATGACCATGCCGGGCCCTGGAAGCATGTCCGGGCGCCGACCGGGCGCTGCGCGCATGTCATGCGCCAGTGCTTCGCCGCTCACCGCGGTCGCGGCGTCGCGCTGCTGGTCGTTCTGAACGGGACGCCGCAAGCCACCAACGTGTCACCATGCGGGCATCCGCCCCGGTCTCCACCCGCTCCCGCCACCCAACCCGTGTCCCCGGCGCGGCAGTTGCTTCACGCCCCGGCAGCGGTCTTCACCGCCGACATGGGCCGCGGCGGCGGAGCGGGCACTCGGAGAATGCCCGCGGCTGGACCGGGCAGAAGTGAACGGCGGGCGTGGGCTTCCCACCATCCTGCTCGGGAGGGACGTGATCATGCGTATCTGGCAAGAGCGCACGAAGATGGGTCCGCGGCCAGGCAGGATGTCGCCGCTGGGCGCCACCTTCGACGGCGCCGGGACGAACTTCGCCGTGTTCTCCGAAGTCGCGCAGCTCGTGGAGCTGTGCCTCTTCGACGAAGACGGCACGGAGGAGCGCGTCGCGCTACGAGAGGTGGACGGCTTCGTCCACCATATCTACCTGCCGGATGTCGGGCCCGGCCGGCGCTACGGGTTCCGCGTGCACGGTCCTTGCGATCCGCGGCGAGGCGATCGCTGCAATCCGAACAAACTGCTGCTCGACCCCTACGCCAAGGCGATCGAGGGCGAAATCCACTGGAACGAGGCCCTCTTCCCCTACCGCTTCGGGGACGTCGAGCGGCGGAACGACCTGGACTCCGCGCCCTACACCCCCAAGTCGGTCGTCGTGAACCCCTACTTCGACTGGGGCAGCGACCATCCGCTGCGGACCCCGTACCACGAGACGGTCATCTACGAGGCCCACGTCAAGGGCATGACCCGGACCCACCCCGCGATCCCGGAGGCCATCCGCGGCACGTACGCCGCGCTCGCGCACCCGGCCACGGTCGACTACTTCACCAAGCTCGGTGTCACCGCGGTGGAACTCATGCCGGTCCATCAGTTCGTGCAAGACCACGCCTTGGTGCAGAAGGGACTGTCGAACTACTGGGGGTACAACACCATCGGATTCTTCGCACCGCACAACGCCTACTGCTCCTCGGGGCAGCGGGGCGAGCAGGTGCAGGAGTTCCGTTCGATGGTCAAGACCCTGCACGAGGCAGGCATCGAGGTGATCCTCGACGTCGTCTACAACCACACCGCGGAGGGGAACCACCTCGGTCCGGTGCTGTCCTTCAGGGGTTTGGACAACGCGGCGTACTACCGCCTGTCCGACGAGGACCCACGCTACTACTGGGACACCACCGGCACCGGCAACAGCCTGCGGATGAACCATCCGCACACCCTGCAGCTGATCATGGACTCGCTGCGCTACTGGGTGACCGAGATGCACGTCGACGGCTTCCGGTTCGACCTGGCCGCCACCCTGGCACGCCAGTTCCACGCCGTCGACCGACTCTCGTCGTTCTTCGACCTCGTCCAGCAGGACCCGGTCATCTCCCAGGTCAAGCTCATCGCCGAGCCGTGGGACGTCGGCGACGGCGGCTACCAGGTCGGCAACTTCCCCCCGCTGTGGACCGAGTGGAACGGCAAGTACCGTGACACCGTGCGCGACTTCTGGCGCGGCGAGGGCGGCACCCTGGGGGAGTTCGCCTCCCGCCTGACCGGCTCCTCCGACCTGTACCAGAGCGACGGCCGCCGCCCCTACGCCTCGGTCAACTTCGTCACCGCGCACGACGGGTTCACCCTGCGCGACCTGGTCTCGTACAACGGCAAACACAACGAGGCCAACGGCGAGGGCAACCGGGACGGCGAGAACCACAACCGCTCCTGGAACTGCGGCGTGGAGGGCCCCACCCGAGACCGGGACGTCCTCGCCCTGCGCGCCCGGCAGCAGCGCAACCTTCTCGCCACCCTGCTGCTCTCCCAGGGCGTGCCCATGCTGCTGCACGGTGACGAACTGGGCCGCACCCAGCTCGGCAACAACAACGCCTACTGCCAGGACGGGACGCTGACCTGGATCGACTGGGCGAACGTCGCCGAAGGCAGCGAACTGCTGGACTTCACGCGCAGGCTGATCAGCCTGCGCCGCGACCACCCGGTTTTCCGCCGGCGACGCTTCTTCAAGGGCCGGGTGGCGCGCGGAACCAGTACCGACGGCAAGGACATCACCTGGTTCACCCCCGCCGGGCGCGAGATGACCGACACCGACTGGGACACCGGCTTCGCCAGGTCGCTGATGGTCCACCTCAACGGGAAGGCCATCACGGAACCGGACCTGCGCGGCCTGCGCGTGGAAGACGACTCGTTCCTCATGCTTTTCAACGCCCACAGCCAGGCCCTGACCTTCACCATCCCCGAGGAGACGGGACGGTGGTGGGCGGTGGAGGTGGACACCGCCATCCCCTACACGGAGTACCGGCCACTGATCAAGGCCGGCAGCGAGGTCGAGGTCGAGGCCCACGCCATGCTCGTCCTGCGCGGTCACCAGGACGGCTGACTCCCGGCTTTCGCGGGCTCCGGTCCGTCACCACGGGGCAGGCGTCAGGCCGATCACACAGGCCGCGTCACGCCCTGGACGCGGCCTGGACCCACGGGCCTGTCGACAGCCGGGCCGAAGAATCCGGGGCGGCCGCGGAGGAAGGCGTGCAACCCGCCTGCGCGGGAAGCCGGAAGCCAGGGAGGCGCCACAAGAGCGACGCTCTGGGCGCAGACGCAGAAGGAGGTCGGCGATGGAATGGTCTGGCTGGATTGTCTTCTTCATCGCGGTGGCGGTGTTGCTGGCCGCGGTGGCACTGGTGGTCCAGGCCAAACGCCGTAGCGGAACGGTGATCGCCATGCGTTCGGGCCGCAGGCCGGGCGGGGAGGGATCGCGATGATCACTCCACTGCTCGCCTCGGAACTGACCAAGCGGGTGGTCGTGACCCTGAGCGGCGAGGCGGTCGCCCAGGTCAAAGACGTCGTTTTCGACTCCGGAGCAGGCCGGATCAGCGGCTTCACGCTGAGCGGGCGCGGCCTGTTCGCCGGTCCGCTCAAGGTGAGCCTGCCGTTCTCCGGAGTCCACGCCATCGGACCGTCCGCCGTGATGATTCCCAGTACGGCGGTCCTGGCGGAGCGGAAGGCGGTCCTGGCGGCCCATGAAGCCGAGCACGGCGACGTCATCGGCGCACCGGTCCTCACCGACCAGGGAACCGAAACGGGCACGGTCCTGGACGTCGTGATCGAGGCCGGCGGCAGCGGTCGTGTGATCGGTTTCGAGATCGCCATGAAGGAGAACACCGAGCACGAGAAGCGCAGGGCGTTCATTCCGCGCGGAGAGGAGCTCGCCGTCTCCGGACGGGCCATGGTCGTCCCCGCGCACGCCCGCCACTTCGTCGCGGAGGACCTGCCCAGCTTCGGAGCCCAGGTCGAGGCGTTCCGCCGGTACACCGCACGGCCGTCCCACCTCACACCGACGACCATTGAGGAGGCCCAGGCATGAGGCTGTTGAGTCAGACCCGTGGCCTGCCGGTGATCACGGCCAAGGAGGCGGAACAACTGGGCCGCGTGCAGGACCTGACCCTCGACCCGCACACGAGGAGCGTCGTCTGCGTGCGGCTGTCCGGAGCCCCGAAACACGCGTCGACGATCGCATGGGACCTGGTCGAAGGTGTGGGACAGGACGCCGTCGTGGTACGGTCCGCCGCCTCCGCCGGTGTCGGCCGGGACGACTCCCCCACCCACCACGAGATCCTCGGCAAGCGGCTCCTCACGGAACACGGCACCGCGCACGGCACCGTCAAGGACATCGCCTTCGACCCCACCACCGGGCACATCCAGACGCTGTACACGGCCCTGGGAGACATCTCCGGGGACCACCTCCTGGGCATCGGGGGGTACGCGGTCGTCGTACGCGGTGTCTGACTGATCGTCTGCTGAATGAACTTTCTGCAAACGGACCGTCAGTTCGGCTGCGAGGGGCTATTGGGCGGCGGGGTTCTACGGGTTGAGCCGAGGCACGATAGTTGTCACAAAGGCAAGCTGATGGGCACGGACGCGGTGAGCGCGACCAGAGCGAATGACGTGCTCCGCGACCGGCGCGGTCGCGGAGCATGCCGCAAGGACCGGTTCAGGGAGCGACGAGCTGGTGCTCGGCGCCGATGCCGGAGTCTGCTCCTCGGTAGATCGTCAGCTCGCCGTCCGACCACATGACGAACATGTCCATGCGGTCGTCGGCCACCGGGCCGTCCGGAGCGAAGTAGCCGGAGGCGATGTCCGTGGCGTGCTTCCATGTCGAAGCGGCGGGCAGGACGACGGGCGCCGGCTTCCGTCGCTGTCGGAGTACGAGGAGTAGGACGTGTCGTCGCTGTGGCCGCCGGTCTGACAGCCACCGGTCACACCGATGACCTTGGGGTCGTCGCCACCGATGATGAACGGGCCGACGGAACGGGGTACGACCACCCCAAAGCCCGCGTCATCGGCTACCCCCGGCTCCCGGACGACGACGTCACGTACAAGCCCCACCAGGATCGTCTCAACCTCATGCCTCCCCCATGCTGATACAGGGACAGATACACAAGGCCGCTGGAGGCAACCAAAGAAACGTAATACAGCTCTAACTGCGCGGAACGTGGGAGGCGTTGGGAGAGGAAACGGGGCATGCGCGCACCCTCACGGACACGGTCGGCCAGGCTCATCGCCGGAGCAGCTTTCCTATGCCTAGCCGCCGTTGCCTGTGGTGGCGGCAGCGCGAAGCCGGAGTCCTCCGCGTCGCACACCACTGCCGAGCACGCTTACACGGCCGCGTACGCAGCAGGTTGGCGTGAGGGGAAACGGATTTTCGAAGACGGTGGCAAGGGGGCCGCGGTCCGCGAGGTGGTGTGGGGTGGCTGCGTACGTCGATCTCTGACGGCCCGGCCGCACGCTGTCGTGGAGAAGGACCGTGGAGCTTGGGTACTGGGCTGCCAGCAGGGGGTGGGCGCCGGATCGGACCGTCACCCGCCTGCCGGGCCGGTGACGCACCGTGAAGCCGACCCGGACCTGTCGAGCCGCTTCCGCTCCTGGGCCTCTGCGCACGGAGAGGACCAGTCGGCCCGGCACGCCGGCAAAGTGGTCCTCGTCCACCTCGGGAAACGGGACTACGACGTCGAAGTCGCCAGCACCTACACCGCCAAGACGGTGAAGGCGCAGGTCCGGACGCTGGCCGACGCGTTCGCGACCTGGTGGGACGGCGACGACGGCGACGGGACTGCCTGGAACCTCATCGTCACTGATCCCGCCGGACAGCGCCTGACAACCCGCAACCTGCACTGACCGGACCGTTGGTGACGTGTGGTCAGTCCTAACTGAGCCGCGTGAGTCGGCTCTGTCCTCTATATGTCGGCTGATCGGTCCGCTGCTGCGCGAGAACGGCCGGACCCTGGCGGAGGAGGGTGGCTGCGCGGGGCCCGATCGCATCCAGCGGATGTCGAACCGGATCGAGTGGGACGCCGATGAGGTGCTCGACGACATGCGGAGGGACCCGGTTGGCCGGTGTACGCCGGCAGTACGACGGCGCCACGCCCACGCCTGCCTGACCGCCCGCGAGTTGGATGCCCGTCCCGCCGGCGTGGAAGCCGACTGCGGGGTGCGGGCCGCCCCGACGAAGGGGCCCAGGACGCGATCGGCCTGGCCGAGATCACGGCGCCGCCTCATGGCGCTGAATCGTCCCAGGTCGGTATCCACGTCAGTGGCGACTCCTCGAGCATGTCGAGCACAACGGCCCACGGGTGTCGAATGGTCTGTTGCCGGGAGATCGTGGGGCAGGCGATCCCGCGACGGTGGCTGAGCGGTTCTGGGCCGCTCAAGTGTCGAGGAACTCCTGAACGAAGATGTCCTCGCTCGTCAGCAGGCGCTTGGAGAGACCCTGCTCGTAGTGGTAGCGCAGAAAGGTGTCGACGGCCTTGCGGTTCGCGGCCAGCCCATAGGGCCACCAGTCCTCGCCCAGCAGGTCGCGATTGCTCTGGAACAGGCTGCTGAACCAGGGCGTGAGCAGGCTCATGTGCTGCTTCGAGGCGCCCTGGAGGTAGGCGCGTTCGGTCAGGTTCTTGGCCTCGACGAAGGCGCGGTAGACCGATCGCAGGTCCTCGGTGCGGTGCACCAGCTCCTTGCGGACGGCGACGATGTGCATCGGGGGGAAGATCCCGGTGCGCCGGTAGTAGTCGCGCTCGACGTTCTCGTAGTCGGGGAAGAGGCGGGCGATCTTCGGTGAACCCCGCAGGAGGCTTCGGGGCACGTCCACCGAGATGAGCGCGTCGATCTCCCCGGACTCGAGCATGGCGCCGAGGGTGCGGCCGTCGGCGGCATGCCGCACGTGCACGCCGTCCGGCACCGGCTGCGGGAGCCAGTCGAACGCGGGGATGGGATGGTCGGTGCCGCCGATGACCCAGCGGCACTGGTCGACGGTCACGCCGTACTCGTCCGACAGGATGCCCTTGGGCCAGACCCCGGCGTCATGGCCGAAAAGCGCGAACTCGCCGAGCGTCTTGCCCGCGAGATCCCGCGGCTCCCGGATCCCGGCCTCGGTGTTCACGAAGATCGCCGAGTGCCGGAAGTTGCGGTTCGGGAAGATCGGCAAGGCCATGAACGGCGCGTCCTCCAGGTCGAAGGTACGCAGGAAGTAGGTCAGCCCCAATTCCGCGATGTCGTACCGGCCTTCGAGCATGCGCCGGAAGAGGTCCGAGACCAGCGGCTCCGTCTCAAGGGTGGCGTCCACCCCCTCGATCGACACGCGGCGGTCGAACAGCGCGTCGGTGTGCTCGTACCGGTAGGTGCCGATGGTCAGCTTGGTACCCATCAGAACGCCTCGCTTCCGTGAATGACCATTCATTTTACGATGGGCCTAGGTAGACTTCCTGTCAAGGTGAACGTTCATTTACTTAGGGAGGCCGGACATGCCGCGCATCACACCCGAGCACCGGGAAGCCAAGCGCGCACAGATCGTGGCGGCGGCGCGGCGGTGTTTCGCGCGGGACGGCTTCCACCAGACCTCGATGCCGGACATCGCCGCCGCGGCGGGAGTCTCCGCGGGCGCCCCCTACCGCTACTTCGCCGGCAAAGAGGAGATCATCCTGGCCATCGCCGCAGACGCCTTCCAGTTGATCTTCGAGCCGATGCAGCGGGTGGCCGAGACCGCCGAGGCCCCTTCGCTGGGCGACCTCGTCGCCGCGTCCTGGGAGGTACTCGGTGCCGAGAGCGTCACCGACGCCGCAGGGCAAGCGGTGCCGGTCGAGGAACTGCTGAGGTGTGTCGTACAGACCTGGTCGGAAGTGCTGCGCAACGACACCGTGCACGCCCGCGCCTTCGAGGGCTTCGAACGGGTCCGCCACAGCATCGCCGACGCCCTGCGCCGCGGGCAGGCGGCAGGAGCGGTTCACACCGCGGACCCGGAGAGTGGCGCACGGATGTTGATGGGTCTGTTGCACGGATTCCTGCTCCAGCGCGTGGCCTTCGGCTGGACCGACACCGGGGGCTGCGCCGACGCCATCCGGGGATTGCTCAACGGCCCCGAGCGACCCAGCGAGGCTCCTTGACGAGCGCAGGAGCTGAGGCTGGCTTCGCCGCGCGCGTGCCGTGGCGGCGCTGCTGTGTTCCGCACCTGGCAGCGGATCGTCAATGCGCTGAGCCCAGGCCGACGCCGGAGACCTCACCACCTGGGACTTCGGCATCTACTCCACCGTGTGCCGGGCCCACCGGTACGTCGCCGGAGCGAGGTAGGGGCCTTGAGACCGAGCCGTCCAGCGGCATCACCGTCGAGGCGGATGACCACGGCCTCGGACGCTCGCGCGGGGGCGTGCCCACCAAGCAGGCGCGCGGGACGGCCGTCAGCGGTGACCCAGCACGTTGACCACCCGTCCGCTGGGGTCACGGACGAAGAAGCGCCGCACGCCCCACTCCTCGTCCTGCAAGGGGTGAATGATCTCCGCGCCGCTCGCCCGCATGACCGCGTAAGCCGCATCCACGTCGTCCACCTCGATACTCATGTCGGGGGCGACAGGTGCGGTCTTGTCGCTGGTCATGACGCTGATCTGCGCTGCCGGGCTGGACGGGGACGCGAGCGTCATGATCCAACCGTGGTTCATGACCTCCTCGAAGCCCAGCCGGCCATAGAACTCCCGGCTCTCCTGCGCGGCCCCCGACTGGATGTTGGGCACGACACGGCGAACGGCCATCGACGACTCCACACAAGAAGGAAGGTGTCCCTGTCTCCTCAGGAGTACTACGACACGCCAACCGCCGCAGGCCCTTTCGATACATGTCCAGGGCGTATCTCCACACGGGCGGGGCATGGTTCCGGCGATCTCCGCTCCGTCCCGTGCCCCCTCCGGTACCGGCATCGCCGGAGGTCCCACCGCCTGGCCGCCAGCGGCTAGCGTATCCGGATGCCGTCTGTGAACCTGCGCCGCTCAGTCCGGGCCATCATTCTCGACGAGGACGAGCGCATCCTCCTGTGCCGGCTCTCGCTTCCGGAGCCGGCGGGAACCGTGGTGTGGGCGGCTCCCGGCGGAGGGATCGAGGCGGGTGAGACACCGCTTACCGCGCTGAGCCGCGAACTGCGGGAGGAGGTCGGGCTTGCCGTCCCGGCCGGTCCGCCGCACGTCTGGCACCAGGAAGTCGTGGCCCCCGGACATGCCGAGGGCCACGACGGCGTCGTCAACGACTACTTCCTCCTCCGCGCTGCCGCGTTCGACCCGAGCGGAAGCCTGTCCGCCGTCCAGCTCGCCGCGGAGAACATCAGCGCTCTGAAGTGGTGGCACCCGCGCGAGATCGCGTCGTACGCCGGTGCGGACCTGTTCTCCCCGCGCGACCTCGGGTCCCTCCTGACGGCATTGATCACCGCCGGCGCTCCATCCGAGCCCATCCGGCTCGGCCTGTGAACGGGCGCTCCCCGGTATGACGCGAGGACCGGGGGAGCGGCGCCGGGGCAGAGGCATCGTGCCACACGGCGCGCGGACATCAGGGTGCCGACCGATCTCGCTCGGCCCCCCGCCCCTTACGGGCCCGTACGGTGCGAACCCACGGCACGCCATCGCTGGCACCCGCTGGGACACCCCGCTTTCACGGAGCAGCGCGAACCGCTGACCAGGAACCTGGGCGGACACCAACAGGCGCTTCCCGCTCGCCGCGCCCGAGCCGCCGTGGACGACCGAGCCGGGATCAGGCGGAGCCCCGAGCCGGGATCAGGCGGAGCCCCGGAGATTGCGCGGAGCCCTGCACCGCAGCCTCCGGCACCTCAACTGCCGCCTTGCATCTCGGTTTCGACAAGGGCCCGGAAGGAGCGCGGAGGCCGACCCGTGAGGCGCTGGACGGTGTCGGTGACGCGGTCCTCCGCCCCTTCGGCGATGGCTCGGTCCATGCCGGCCAGCATCGCGGCGAACTCCACGGGTATCTGAGTCGCCAGTCGGTCGCGCATCTGCTCGTAGGACAGCCGGCGGTGGGCCACGGGCCGGCCGGTGACCTCGGTGATGGTCATGGCGATCTCGTCGTAGCCGAGTGCCTCGGGGCCGGTGAGGACGAGGTCGGTGTCCGGGGCCTGCGCGTCGGTCAGGGCGCGGACGGCGACGGCCGCGATGTCCTCGGCGTCGACGAAGCCGACCCGCCCGTCCCCGGTGGCGGTCCAGATGATCCCTTCGTCGCGGATGCTGCGGGCGTGCGCGTGCGTGCCGGTGAAGTTCTGCATGAACCACGAGGGTCGCAGCACCGCCCACTGTTCGAACAGGCCGGGCAGGGTCTGGTGCACTGCTCCCACCGCCGGTCCGCCCTCGGGGATCGCCGAGGAACTCAGCAGCACCGCACGGCGCACGCCCGCGGCGCGGGCCCGCCGGAGGAACGGCAACATGATCGTCGCCGGGTCGGACTCGCCCGGAGGCGGTATGAGGTGGACACGGTCGACTCCGTCGAGGGCGGCCGCGTGGGTGGCGGGGTCGTACCAGTCGAAGGCGACCGGCTCGGCACCGGCGACCGCGGTCGCCCGGCGGCTGGCGGCCTTGACGCGGTGACCCACGGCCGTCAGCTGCGCGACCGTGCGGCTGCCGGTGGTGCCCGTGGCGCCGGTGACCAAGGCGGCGGCGGTGGTGGTCATCGGCTGCTCCCGGTGAAGTCGGTGCCGGCTTCCTGGAGGGCGAGGGGGTTCCAGTAGTCGCGGTAGGAGGTGATGCGCCCATCCCGAACGGTCACGACGGCGATGTACGTCATGTCGAAGGGAGCACCGGTCTCCACCACGCGGCCGACACCGCGCATCTCGACCACGATGGTCGACGGATCGGTCGTCTGATGGATGCGCACGTCGGGGAAGTCGTGCAGATCGATGTGGTCGGGGTAGTGGCGCATGTAAGCGGCGACGGCCTCCCTGCCCTCCAGTCGCCGGGGCCAGCCGTCGGGGGCGAAGGGAAACTCCATGACGCCGTCCTCGGCCCACAGGGCGACCCAGGCGGCGATGTCTTTGTCGAGCAGTAGTCGCAGGCTGTGCCGGTACAGCTCCGCGGGGGAGGTCGGTGCGGACATGGGTGTCCTCCAGCTCTTAGAATCCGGACTGTGGGTCCGTTTTGAAGATACGGACCACGGGTCCGCTTTGCAAACGGAGGAGCAGCATGACGGAGCGCAAGTCCCGCAAGGACGCCGCTCGTAACCGGGAGGCCGTGCTCGCGGCCGCCGACGATCTCTTCACCCGCTGCGGCAGCCCCGACGACATCACCATGGCCGGTGTCGCGGCAGCGGCCGGCGTCGGCAAGGGCACGGTCTTCCGGGCCTTCGGCGATCGCGCCGGGCTGCTCCGCGCGCTGTACGAGGTACGACTCGAACCGCTCAGGGAGGCCGTCGAAACCGGCCCGCCGCCGCTGGGGCCCACGACCCTGCCGCAGGACCGCGTACCCGCCCTGCTCGACACCCTCCTGTGCTTCAAGCTCGACAACCGGCGGCTCGCGCTGGCCCTGGAGGGCGGCGGTGGCAGCGGCAGTCCGTACCACGCCGAGCATTACGAGCGGTGGCACCGCCTGCTCCGGGTCGTACTGGAGCAGATCCCCGGCCTGACCGACAGCGACTTCACGGCCCACGCCCTGCTCGCCGCCACGCGAGCCGACCTCGTCGAGCACCTGGCCGGAGAGGAAGGCGTATCGCGGGAGGATCTGCGCACACAGCTGGCGAACTTCGCCACCACGTTCCTGGCCGGCGGCTCGGACCGTGCCGACCTGCCGATCACCACGACGGCGCCTGTCAGGCGGGAACGTGGCTAGTCGCGGTAGGCGTCGACGGCGCGGTCCCATACCTCTTCCCGCGCCCTCTGTGCCCGCGGTGCACTCCGGGGCGGGCGCGTCGCGGAATCGGCCGGGAGCCGCCACGCTGGAGAAGCGACAGCGGACCACAACAGATGTGCGAAGGAGGGTCGGCGTGACGAAGAAGCGCGATAAGGGCAAGGAACTGAAGAAGGGTGATCACGTCACCTGGCGCAGTCACGGCAGCCAGGCGGAGGGGCACGTGGAAAGGGAGATCACCGATCGGACACCGGCCGCGGGCCGCACGGTGGACGCGTCGCCGGACGATCCGCAGTACGAGGTGCGCAGTGAGAAGTCCGGCAGGACTGCCGTGCACAAGCCGTCCGCGCTGAAGAAGAAGTGAGCCGGTGTGGACGACGACGCGCGCGAGGAGATCGGTCAGGCATTCGGCGAGCTGGTGAACATGACACCGGCCCAGCTGGAGAAGTGGCTCGCTTCCGACCAGTCACGCGGTGCCGGGCAGCACAAGGACGGCGGCGAGTCGACCGGGCACGCCTCCGGCCGCCGGATCGTCGAGATCCTGCGGTCGAGGAAGGCCGATCTTTCGGAGGACGACTACCTTCACATGCGCAAGGTCGTGGGTTACATCCGGCGGCACCTGGCGCAGCGCCCTTCGGGCGACGTGCAGGACACCAGGTGGCGGTACTCCCTGATGAACTGGGGACACGATCCGCTGGCGTGAAGGCCACCCGCTTGACCGGCGCTTTCGTCTGTCAGACACCGAGCCGCCGGACGCGTCGGGCAGCAGTCTCCAGGCGCCTCGCGCCCGACCTCGAAGCATGCGCGACCGGAGCGCGCGGGCCGCGGTGCCGTCGGCTGCCACCGCACCTCCGCGACGGGCGTAGGCTTGGACATCGGCTGGTCGCCGCTTCGCCGCGGCCGAGCCGTCGCGCAATGTCCATCGCGCAAGTTCGTCACCTCCGGAGCCCGCCATGACCCGACCGTCTGCCGCGCCGGACGACGGTGGCGACGCGCTGTTCGGTCTGGACTCCCTCGTCGCGCCGGGTAGTCGTCCCGCCCCGCGGGCGGCGGACGGCGCCTTCCGGACCAGCGACGCAGCCCGCCGTCTGCTGCCCGTACGGCAGATCTACGCCGAGCCTGCCGCGGCAGCGTCACCGCGCGGCCGGCAGATCCTCGACCGGTTTCCGCAAGCTCGTGTGATCGAGGTCGACTCGCACTGGGGCATCCCCGGACTCCACGGCAACGAGGGCAACGTACGGCGCTGGATCCGTGTCAAGGGCGAGACGCTGATCCTCGGCGTGAAGAAAAGCCTGACCACCCGCCCCAACGGACGGTCCGCCGACTGGATCGCCCCGAGCCCGTCCAACGGTTGCGCGCTGGCCTGCTCCTACTGCTACGTTCCGCGCCGCAAGGGATACGCCAACCCCATCACCGTCTTCACCAACACGGACCAGATCATCGCCCACCTGGGCCGCCACGTCGCGCGACAGGGCAGGAAACACGAACCCAACCAGTGCGACGACACGGCGTGGGTGTACGACATCGGGGAGAACGGCGACTGCGCGGTGGACGCCCTGATCTGCGACAACACGGCGGATCTCGTGCACGCGTTCCGCCAGTGGCCCACGGCCAAGGCGTCCTTCGCCACCAAGTTCGTCAACCCGGACCTTCTGGGCTACGACCCGCGCGGCCGCACGCGCATCCGGTTCTCCCTCATGCCGACGGACGACTCGCGGCTCCTGGACCTGCGTACCTCGCCGGTCGACGAGCGGATCGCCGCCGCCGGGGACTTCCTGGACGCGGGCTACGAGGTGCACTTCAACCTCTCGCCTGTCGTACTGCGCCCCGGATGGCGCGTCGCGTGGGCCGACCTGCTGAGGAAGCTGGACGAAGTGCTGCCGGCGCGGGTCAAACGCCAGGCGGCGGCCGAGGTGATCATGCTCACCCACAACCAGGGCCTGCACGAGGTCAACCTCGCCTGGCATCCCAGGGGCGAGGACCTCCTCTGGCAGCCGCACCTCCAGCAGGCCAAGCGCTCCGAGAACGGTGCGCTGAACGTCCGCTACCGCAACCACGTCAAGGCACAGGCCGTGCACGACCTGCGCGAACTGATCGCGGCGCACGCGCCCTGGCTGCGGATCCGGTACGCGTTCTGAGCTTGTTCTTCAACGTAACTGCCGCGCCGGATAGCATCGCTCCCTTTCACCCTCGTGGGTCATCGGATCACAGTCAGGGAGATGGCGTGGGGACACGAATCGTGTTGGTACGGCACGGTCATCCGGAGACAGACCGGGACCGGGGACTCAGTGCGGAGGGACGCCGGCAGGCGCTCGCACTCAAGGACCGGCTGGCTGCGGAACCGTTCCTGACCGGCCCCCAGCCGCCCGCCGTCTACAGCAGCACGTTGCCGCGCGCTGTCGAGACCGCCAAGCTCGCCATGGACACCGACGCCGTTCAGGATTGCGGGCTCTGCTCCTGGCACTACCCCGAAGGGCCGCTGCGGCCCACCCCGCACGGCGGGGTGTTCCTGCCGTTCGAGGAGGGCAACGAGTCGTGGAGTGATGTGGTCAACCGGCTGGGTAAGACGCTCTCGCGGATCGCGGCGCGGCACTCCGGCGAGACTGTTCTGATCTTTACCCACGAGCAGGTGGTGGATGCATCGTTCGTGGTGCTCGGGGCACTGCCGCTGTTCCGGACCTTCGACCTCGCCGTGGACCACACCTCGATCACCGAATGGACTACCGAGGACGACCCGGCGGCGGAGTGGGACACCGCCGCCTCGGGTTGGCTGCCCGTGCGCTGGCGCCTGGTTCGGTTCAACGACGCGGCGCACCTTTCGCAATCCACATCCGATTGATCAACGACGGGCGCGCGCTGCGGCCGCGCAAGCGCTCCGCGCTGGTCGGGGCGTCCGGACGGAGCCAGTTGCTCACATCGACCGCGAGGCCCAGGGCCTGTCGGCGGCCTGCGGCATGGGAAGGCCGACCAGTACCTGCCGCAGCCGGGGCACATCGATGGTGCCGCGGTTCAGTGCCTCGTAGCGCCGTGCCCGCCTCGGTGCTCGGCCACCGGCGTCAGGTCTACTGGTCGCTGGTCTTGGGCTCTCCGTTGCCTGCGTTCTGCCACGTCTACGGCCGTAGTCGACGGACCTCGGACCAGTTCGGCTCCCCTCCGGGCCCCGCCCGCCCGCAGGACGGACGGGGCTCGTCGCACCGTCGGTCCGGGAGCTGACGTTACGTCAGCTCCCGCTCTGGTGAAGCTGGTTACAGCCCGACCGGGTTGATGTAGGTGCCGGGACGGGTGGCGCCGTCCTGCTTGAGGATCTGACCTCCGAACGGCCACTTCAGGGTGAAGTGCGTCGTCTCGTTCGGCGGCGTGACGAGGAACTTCGCCGGAACGAACTTCTCCTTCGGCGCCGTGGACTTGGCGACGGGCAGCAGCGTGATGGTGAAGTCGACCGTGGCACCCTGCTGAAGGGTCAGCTTCGGGGGCTTCTTTGCGGAGCGGGCCAGCGACCAGGTGCCGTCGGTCTTCTGGGCCCCGATCATGTCGACACCGGCGAAGCCCGCGATGGTGCAGGCGTGCTTGCTCTTGTTGGTGAACCAGATGTACGCCTCCGTCTGCTTCTTGGTCTGCCCCATGTCCGGCTTCGCGTCCCCTCCCGTGGCGAAGCCGGCGCTCAGGTCGGAGGTGTGGCAACGGGCCGGCGCGGCGGGGGCGGCTGATGCCGGGACGGCGGCAGCGGCGGTGCCGGCGACGACGACGGCCGCCAGAGCCACGGAGGTCAGCTTGCGCTTCATGAGAATTCGTTCCCCTTCACATACGAATCGGCGCGCGAGGTCAGCGCGCGCCTGCACACCTGAAGATGCGCGAAGACCGGAGAAGGTTCGCCGGGGAGACGACTTACCGCGGCGCACGGCGGTGTCCCCCACGGCGGTACCCTGCGCGAACTCGGGCGGTGGTACGAGACGATGAAGCGAAGATCGCTCCGACCGGGCTCCGACTCGGGGGTCTACGGGCTGGTCGGACCGGCAAGGAAGTCGTCGTCCGAGCCGGTCTCCAGCCCGGCCCACCGCGAGCGGACGAACTGCTGAACCCGCGTCACCAGCCGAGCGTCAAGTCCCGCCACGTCGCCCTCCTTTGCCTTGTGACCGCGCGGCACCAGACCCCGCTCCCTCATCCGTCCTGATCCAGCCGAAAGAGGGCCCCGCGCAGGCAGAACCGGCCCGTACGACCGGGAGCGCCACACGGCTTCACGTCCCTTGACGCCCCTCTCTGTGAGCGCTAACAATGTTGCCATCACGGATCGGAGCCTCATGTCGCAGACCGCTGGCCGCACCGGCCCCCGCAAGGCGCCCACCATGGCGGACGTCGCGCAACTCGCAGGCGTGTCGCACCAGACGGTGTCACGGGTGCTGAGCGACCACCCCAACGTGCGCGAGTCGACCCGCGCGGACGTGCTCAGGGCCATCGGGCAGCTGGGGTACCGGCGGAACTCCTCGGCTCGGGCACTGGTCACCCGGCGCACGCGCACCCTGGGCGTGGTGGCCTGCAATCCGACGCTTTTCGGGCCGTCCAGCACGCTGTTCGGCCTGGAGGAGGCCGCGCGGGACGAGGGGTACATGGTGTCGGCGGTCACCCTGCGCCGTTACTCGGCCGCCGCCCTCAAAGAGGCGATCGACCACCTCAGCGACTGGGGGGTGGAGGGCATCGTGGTGATCGTCCCGCACCGCGAGGCAGTCACCGCGCTGTCCGAACTGCGGCTGCCCTTCCCCGTGGTGACCGTGGAGGGCGGGCACAGCCTGCCGATACCGGTGGTCTCGGTGGACCAGTGGCTCGGGGCGCGGATGGCGACGAGCCACCTGCTGGCCGTCGGCCACCGCACCGTCTGGCACGTCGCGGGCCCGCCGAGCTGGCTCGAAGCGGAGGCGCGGGCCGACGGCTGGCGCTCGGTGCTGGAGGAGGCCGGCGCCGTCGTACCGCCGCCGATCCAGGGCGACTGGACCCCGCTGTCGGGCTACCGGGCCGGGCAGGAGCTGGCGGGCCGGGTGACCGCGGGAGCGGCGGGCCGCGGCTCTCCCGAAGTGACCGCCGTCTTCGTCGCCAACGACCAGATGGCGCTGGGGGTGCTGCGCGCCTTCCGCGAGGCCGGCCTGTCGGTCCCCGGCCAGGTGGCCATAGCCGGGTTCGACGACATCCCCGAGGCCGAGTTCTTCACCCCGCCGCTCACCACCGTCCGCCAGGACTTCACCGCCCTCGGCCAGGCGAGCATCCGGCTGCTGATCAGCCGACTGGGGTCCGGCACCACCCAGGACGACGACGAGCGCGTGGTGATCGAGCCGCGGCTGATCGTCCGCGGCAGCAGCACCCTTTCCTGACCGGCACCACCCTTCCCGCCACACGACGCATCACCTGACAGCGCTCCGGGGGTTCCCGGCGGCGCTCCAGGCCCCCGGACAGCGCTCCCTGACTTCCCGACGGCGTTCCGACGACCCGTCGCCGCCCGGCACACCCCCGCCCGGCGCACGCACCGCGCCCGCGGCGCCCGGCACGGTCCGGGCCCCGCCCGCGCCGGCCACGACTGGAGGAGACCTTGACCACCGATCCCCCCGCGGTCACCCTCGGCATCGACTTCGGCACACTCTCCGGACGGGTGCTGGTCGTATCGGTCGACGACGGCGCGGAACTGGGCAGTGCCGTGCACGAGTACGCCCACGGCGTCGTCGACCGGGAACTGCCCTGCGGGGTCCCGCTGCCGCCCGACTGGGCGCTCCAGATGCCGCAGGACTGGCGCGACGTGCTGCGTCTCGCCGTACCGCGAGCGCTCGCGGACGCCGGTGTGACCCCCGAGCAGGTCGTGGGCATCGCCACCGATTTCACCGCCTGCACGGTGCTTCCCACCACTTGGGACGGCACCCCGCTGTGCGAGCTGCCGGAGTACCGCGAGCGCCCCCACGCCCACCCCAAGCTGTGGCGCCACCACGCCGCCCAGCCGGAGGCCGACCTCATCGTCGAGCAGGCGCTGCGGACCGGGCAGCCCTGGCTGGCCCGCTACGGGGGCCGGATCTCCAGCGAGTGGCAGTACGCCAAGGCACTCCAGGTACTGCGCGAGGACCCGGGCGTCTACGCCGCCGCCGACCGCTGGATCGAGGCGGCCGACTGGATCGTGTGGCAGCTCACCGGCGCGGAGAGCCGCAACCCGTGCACCGCGGGCTACAAGGGCATCCACCAGGACGGCCGCTATCCCGGCGAGGCGTTCCTGGCCGGGCTGCACCCCGACTTCACCGGTTTCACCGCCAAGCTGGAACACCCCCTGACCCCGCTCGGTGCCCCCGCCGGCCGGCTCACCGGCCGGGCCGCCGCCCTCACCGGGCTGCGCGAGGGCACGGTCGTAGCCGTGGGGAACGTGGACGCACACGTCACCTGCGCCGCCGCGCAGGCCCTCGAACCGGGCCGGATGCTCGCCATCATGGGCACCTCCACCTGCCACATCCTCAACTCCGATGTGCTCGCCGAGGTTCCGGGCATGTGCGGCGTGGTGCGGGACGGGGTGGTGCCGGGGCTGTGGGGGTACGAGGCCGGGCAGAGCGGCGTCGGCGACATCCTGGCCTGGGCCGTGCGCAGCGCCGTACCGGAGGAGTACGCGGCGGAGGCCCGCCGCCGGGGCATGGACGTGCACGCGTTGCTGACGGAGCGCGCCTCGGCCCAACCGGTGGGCGCACACGGCCTGCTGGCCCTCGACTGGCACAGCGGGAACCGCTCGGTACTGGTCGACCACCACCTGTCCGGGCTGGTCCTGGGCCTCACCCTCGACACCCGGCCCGAGGACGTCTACCGGGCCCTGATCGAGGCCACCGCCTTCGGCACCCGCACCATCGTCGAGGCGTTCGAGACGGCGGGCGTCCCGGTGACCGACTTCACGGCGGCCGGCGGACTGCTGCGCAACCGCTTCCTCATGCAGGTCTACAGCGATGTGCTCAACCGTCCCGTCCACGTGCTCGCCTCCGCGCAGGGGCCGGCCCTGGGCGCCGCCATCCACGCCGCGGTCGCCGCCGGTGCCCATCCCGACATCCGTACCGCCTCCGCCGCCATGGGCCGCCGCCAGGAGAGCGCCTACACCCCCGACCCGGCCCGGAGCGCCGCCTATGACCGCCTCTATGCCGAGTACCGCGCCCTGCACGACCACTTCGGGCGCGGCGGCAGCGATGTGATGCACCGGCTCCGAGCGCTGCGCTCGGCCGCCCTGGCCGAGCACCCGACGACGTGAACACCGTCAATGTTAGCGCTCACAATGCGGGTTGTGGGCGCTCGCCCGCACCCGCCCGGCTTGCCCCGCCCTGCCCGTTCCCGAGAACCCCGAGGTCGCCGTCATGAACGCAGAGCCGCTTTCCCCGGACGCCGCCACCGCGGTCGCCGCGCTCCGCGAGGAGCTCAGCGAACTCCATCAGGAACTGGTCCGCTACTACCTCGTGGTGTGGACCGGCGGAAACGTGTCCGGGCGCGTGCCGGGGCAGGACCTGTTCGTCATCAAGCCCAGCGGCGTCCCCTACGAACGGCTGACCCCCCAGTCCATGGTCGTCTGCGATCTCGACGGACGCGTGGTCGACGGCGGCGGACTCAAGCCGTCCTCCGACACCGCCGCGCACGCGTACGTCTACCGGCACATGCCCGAGGTCGGCGGCATCGTCCACACCCACTCCACCTACGCCTGCGCATGGGCGGCCCGCGGTGAACCGGTGCCGTGCGTACTGACCGCCATGGCCGACGAGTTCGGCGCCGAGATCCCCGTCGGCCCCTTCGCGGTGATCGGCGACGACTCGATCGGCCGCGGCATCGTGGAGACCCTGACCGGTCACCGCTCGCCCGCCGTACTGATGCGCAATCACGGGCCGTTCACCATCGGACCCAGCCCGCGTGCCGCCGTGAAAGCCGCCGTGATGTGCGAGGACGTAGCGCGCAGCGTGCACATATCCCACCAGCTCGGCCGGCCGCTGCCGATCGACCCCGAAACCGTCGACCGGCTCCACCACCGCTACCGCCACGCCTACGGCCAGCCCGGCACGTCCGCCCAGTGAGGAGCCAACAGGCCATGACATCGCCCGCCGCCTTCGAGGTCTGGTTCGTCACCGGGAGCCAGGGGCTCTACGGCAAGGACACCCTCCACCAGGTCGCCGAGCAGTCCCGGTCCGTCAGCGACCGGCTCGCCGCCGTCCCCGGCGCCCCCGTCCGCGTCGTCCACAAGCCGGTGCTCACCGACTCCGCGGCCATTCTCTCCCTCGTCCTGGAAGCGAACGCCGACCCGGCCTGCGTCGGCCTCATCGCCTGGATGCACACCTTCTCGCCCGCCAAGATGTGGATCTCGGGCCTCGACATGCTCCGCAAGCCGCTGCTCCACCTGCACACCCAGGCCGACGCCGAACTCCCGTGGGCCACCATCGACATGGACTTCATGAACCTCAACCAGGCCGCCCACGGGGACCGGGAGTTCGGGTACATCCAGACACGGCTCGGAGTAGCCCGCAAGACCGTCGCGGGCCACGTCTCGGATCCGGCGACCGCCCCCCGCGTCCACGCCTGGATGCGCGCCGCCCTCGGGTACGACGCGCTGCGCCGGCTGCGGCTGGCCCGGTTCGGCGACAACATGCGCGACGTCGCCGTCACCGAGGGCGACAAGGTCGAGGCACAGCTGCGGTTCGGCGTCTCGGTCAACACCTACGGCGTCACCGATCTGGTCGACGCCGTGGACTCGGTGCCGGACACGGCCGTCGCCACCCTGGTCGAAGAGTACGCCGACACCTACCGCGTGGCCCCCGAACTGGTCGCCGGCGGCGGACGGCACGACGCCCTGCGCTACGCCGCCCGTGTCGAACTGGGCCTGCGCGGCTTCCTCGCCGACGGCGGCTTCGGCGCCTTCACCACCAACTTCGAAGACCTCGGCGGCCTTCGGCAGCTGCCCGGCATCGCGGTGCAGCGCCTGATGGCCGACGGGTACGGATTCGGTGCCGAGGGGGACTGGAAGACCTCCGCACTGCTGGCGGCCCTCAAGACGGTCGGCAGCGGACGCCCTGCGGGCACCTCCTTCATGGAGGACTACACCTACCACCTGGTCCCCGGCGAACAGCTCGTCCTCGGCGCCCACATGCTGGAGGTGTGCCCCAGCATCGCCGCGGGACAGCCCAGCTGCGAAATCCACCCGCTCGGCATCGGCGGCCGCGAGGACCCGGTCCGGCTGGTCTTCGACGCCGAACCCGGTCCGGCCACGGTGGTCGGCCTCGTCGACCTCGGCGACCGGTTCCGGTTGGTGGCCAACCGCGTCGACGTCGTCCCGCCGCCGCAGCCGCTGCCCCGCCTGCCGGTGGCAAGGGCCCTGTGGCGCCCCGCACCCGACTTCGGGACCGCGACCGAGGCCTGGCTGACCGCGGGCGGCCCGCACCACACGGTGCTGACCTCGGCGGTGGGCACGGAGGAACTGGCCGACCTCGCGGACATGCTCCGCACGGAACTGCTGCTCATAGACGAGACCACCAAGCTGCGGCAGCTGACCAAGGAGATCCGCTGGAACCAGGCGTACTACCGGCTCGCCGGCGGCCTGTGAGCCCAGCCTCGGACCCGGCCCGAGTACCGGCTCGCGGATCCGCCACCGGTGGGGGAGCGGTCACCGGTCCGAGCGGCGGGGCCGGCGGGTACGGGCGGCCCTGTGCGGCACGTGCCGCACGCGGCCGACCGGCGAACCGCCGCACCTCCCGAGCGCCGGCGCCGTGTCCCCCCCCCCGCACCAGACCGCCGGGCGGGTACACGGCGCCCCGCCCGGCAGTCCAGCCATGTCCCCGCTCGTAGACCCGCCATGCACGTGGCCATCACACAGCCCCCGCTCGTCACGCCGAATGCATGCGACGGCGGGACTCCTGGGGTCCTGACGATGCGCCGCGCACGGCCCGCACACGACAGTCGACGGGGTGCCGGGGCGCCCACGGCCCCGAGCCCAACTCGCCTTCGTCCGGGGCGAATCGACGGCATTTTTCTTCCGCGTAACACCTTGACGCCACAGCGGTGAGCGCTAACAATCTCAGCCAAGCAAGGGAGCGGAGGCAGGGCCGCGACGCCGGCGACGGCGTCCGGCGGGCGTCCGGCGGACGGTGCGTGGAAGTGTGTCTCCCGCTCCGGCCGCGGCGGCGCAACCTTGTGGGAATGCCCCGTTCGGTCCGCCCTGTGGTCGCACAGGGCCCGCTCCGGTGGCGCCCGTACGGCGGCGGCAGGTGTGCGCCGGCCGGGGTGGGGACGGGTGCGGACGTGTTCCGGTACAGCGAATGTGAGCGCTAACAGGCCGCGAGGCCCTTTCTGCAGAGGATGTCGAACATGCGTGGTGTGCGGTCCGTCCGGCGGGCGGGAACGGGACAGGGCACCGGCCTGGTGACACGGCCGGTGCGCTGGGGAGTCGCCGGGGTCGCCGCCATGGCGCTGCTGGCGACCGGAGGATGCAGCAAGAGTGGTGCCGGCGGCTCCTCCTCGGGAGCGGGGGCGGACGCCCCCGCCTCCTCGGCCGGAGCGGCGATCAAGGGCGACATCACCTTCAACGACGCGAAGCTCGCCGAGCTCGACGCCGCCCTCAAGGCCGCCCTCGCCGGCAAGGACGTGTCGAAGCAGGACCTGGCGATGGTGGTGAACGTCGCGACGGACTACTGGAACGCCGGCAAGGTGGGGTTCGAGAAGGGCGTCTCCTCGCTCGGCGTCAAGGGTACGTACCAGGCACCGGCCAACGGCCGCCTGGACCAGCAGCTGTCGATCATCCAGACGCTGCGGGGCCAGGGCATCACGGGCCTGAGCGTCTCCGCGATCGACCCGACCGCCATCAAGGCGCCGATCAGCTCGGCCAACAAGGCCGGCATCCCCGTGCTGGCCATCGACTCGCCGCTGCCCAAGGAGGACGGCGCCGCCCTCTACTTGGGCACCCCCAACTACCAGGCCGGGCAGAAAGCCGGCGAGGCGATGAAGGAGGCACTCGGCGGCAAGGGGCAAGTGGTCGTCCTGGTCGGCTCGTTGACCACGTCCAACGCCGTGCAGCGGATCGCCGGCTTCGAGGACGCCCTCAAGGGGTCCGGCGTGAAGGTCGTGCAGAAGCTGAGCGACGGGATGGACGCCTCCAAGGCCCTGACCAACGCCCAGACCGCCATCCAGACCAACCCCGACGTCAACGGGCTCTACGGCGTGTACTCCTACGACGGCCCGTCCGCGGGGCAGGCGGTGAAAGCAGCCGGGAAGACCGGCAAGGTGAAGATCATCTCCGACGACAGCGACCCGCAGACGCTGAAGTTCATCCGCTCCGGCGTCATCCAGGCGACCGTGCTGCAACAGCCCTACCAGCAGGGATACACCGGCGCGTACCTGCTGACCGCGCTCAAGGTACTGGGCGAGAGCGCCACGATGAAGATCGTGCAGCCCTACCTGGAGCAGGACGGGACGACACTCAGCTCCGGGGTGGGTCTGGTGACGCAGGCCAACCTGGCGGACTACCAGGCCAAGCTGAAGCACCTGGGCATCAGCTGATGGCCGCCGGCAGCGAGAGCGCCGCCTGTCTGCGCCAGGTGACCAAGACGTACGGGCCGGTGAAGGTGCTGGACATCCCCCGCCTGGACCTGGCACGCGGGCAGATCGTCGCCGTCGTCGGCGAGAACGGAGCCGGCAAGTCCACGCTGATGGGCGTGCTGTCCGGCACCGTCACCCCCAGCACCGGGACCATCGAGGTGGCCGGCCGGCCGCTGGCACCGGGCCGGCCCGACCACGCCCGCGAACTCGGGGTGGCGCTGGTCGCCCAGGAGTTCCCGCTCGTGGGCCGGCTGAGCGTGGCGGAGAACCTGCTGCTCGGCCGCCGCCCGGCCGGGGCGGCCGGCAACCTGCTCGGCCGGGTCGTGGTCGACCGCACCGCGGCGCGGGCCGAGGCTCGGGCACTGCTGGCCGAGGTCGGCGTCGGGCAGGTCGACGTGGACCGGCTGGTGGAACGCTACCCGGTGCCGGTGCGGCAGATGATCGAGATCGCCAAGGCGTGGGGCCACCACCCGGTGGTGCTCATCCTCGACGAGCCCACCTCCTCGCTCGGTCCCGTGGAAGCCGGACGCGTGCTGGAGCTGGCCCGCCGGCACGCCGCCGCCGGGGGAGCGGTTCTCTTCATCGGCCACCGCTTGGACGAGGTACGGGCCGTCGCCGACCGCGTCATCGTGCTGCGCGGCGGCCGGCTGGTGGCCGACCTCTCCCCGCACGAGGCGACCGAGGAGAGAATGATCCGGGAGATGGTCGGCAGCGAGCTCGCGCGGGCCGACCTCGCGCCGCCCCCCTCCGTCGAGCGGGCCCGGACGCTGTCCGTGCGCGGCCTGACGGCGGACGGCCTGGGCCCGGTCGACCTGGAGGTGCGCGCCGGCGAGATCGTGGGCGTGGCCGGACTCATGGGTTCCGGCCGCAGTCGGCTGCTGCACACCCTCATGGGCGCCCAGCCGCGGACCGCGGGCGAAGTCCTCCTCGACGGGGCGGACTTCCGGCCCCGCCACCCCGCCGACGCCGTCGAGGCCGGCGTCGGGCTGGTGCCCGAGGACCGCAAGGCGCAGTCGCTCCTGCCGGCCCACTCGGTGCGGTGGAACGTCACCCTGGCCACCCTGCGCCGGATCAGCCGGCGCGGGGTGCTGCGGCCGCGCAGGGACAAGGAGCACGCGGCGCGCATCATCGAGGACCTCGGGGTGCGGCTGCACAGCCACGAGCAGCCGATCTCCGACCTGTCCGGCGGCAACCAGCAAAAGGCGGTCTTCGGGCGATGGCTGGCCGCCCGGCCGAAGCTGCTGCTGCTCGACGAACCCACCCGCGGGGTGGACGTGGGCGCCAAGGCGGAGATCTACGCCTTGATCGACGAGGCCGCACAGGGCGGCCTCGCCGTCCTCGTCGCCTCCTCGGAGCTCGAGGAACTGCTGTGGATCTGCCACCGGATCGTGGTGATGGCCCACGGCAGGATCGTCGCCGACCTCCCACGCGACCGGTTCGGCAAGGAAGTGATCATGACGGCGGCTGCCGGGACGCAGTCCGCTGCGGCCCCCCAGGGGAAGGCAAGCACATGAACACCAGTACGGCCGCGGCGCCGACCGCGGCGGTGACCGACGACAAGAGGCGCCGGCCCTTCGTCCGGCTGCTGGAGACACCCGAGGTCGGGGTGGTGGCCGCCTGCGTCGTCGTGTTCGTCGCGCTGGCACTCGACAAGTCGTCCTTCGCCGGCGCGGTCAACCTCCAGGGCATGGGCTTCGACCTGGCCCAGTACGGGCTGATCGCGATCGGCGAGTCACTGGTGATCCTCACGGGCGGGATCGACCTCTCCGTGGGCGCGCTGCTGGGCACCAGCGTCATCCTGATGTCCTGGTTCGACGTCCGGGCCGGACTCCCCCCGGTGGTGGCGATCCTGCTGACGCTGCTGATCGCGGGCGCCGTCGGCCTGGTGCACGGACTCGCCGTCACCCGGTTGAAGATGGCCCCGTTCGTGGTGACCCTGGTGACGTACACCGTCGCGCAGGGCGTCACCCTGGCCATCACCTCCGGCACGTCGATCACGGGCATCGGCGGCACGTTCAGCGACCTCGGCCAGACGTACGTGGCGCAGGTGCCCCTCCCGCTCATCCTGTTCGTGATCGTCGCGCTGGTCGCCTGGTTCTTCCTGGAACGCACGTACGCCGGCCGGCAGGTCTACGCCGTCGGCGGCAACCCGGAGGCGGCCCGGCTCGCCGGCATCCGCGGCGACCGGCGCGTCGTGTCCATGTACGTCACCAGCTCGCTGCTGTCGGCGTTCGCCGGGATCCTCGTGCTCGGCCGGATGGGGGTCGGCTCCGCCAGCGGCGTCGGCGTCGGCTGGGAGCTCTCGGCGATCGCCGCCGCGGTGATCGGCGGCGTCAGCCTGGTCGGCGGGCAGGGCCGGATCATCGGCATCGTCGCGGGCACCATCCTGCTCGAACTCATCAACAACGGCCTGACGACCCTCCAGGTCAACCCCAACTACACCGACATCGTGCTCGGTTGCGTGCTCGGACTGGCCATCACCGCCGACCGCCTGCGCGCCCGCAGCATCGCCCGCCGCGGCTGAGCCGCCGCCCCTGACCCCGCCCTGGGGCGGCACCGTGGCACACCCCTGCCCCGGCCCCGTCGGCCCTCAGGGCGACGCCCGGCACCCCGGTGACCGGCCCTCCTTCCGCGACTTGCCGCGGCGCAACTCCCTGACGACCACATGGCCGGCACCCCCGTGGCCGAGCACCGGTCCGGGACCCTCACATCCGCCTTTCGAAGGAGGACACCCGTGTCCGCACCCGCACCGTCGCGCCTGCTGCGCAGGCTCAGAAAATGGGCGCTGTGCGCTGCCGCAGCCACAGCACTCGTCGCCGGCGTCCTCGTCGGTGGCGCCCAGACCTCACAGGCCGCCGGATCGCTGCCCTGCGACATCTACGCCTCGGGCAACACCCCGTGCGTGGCCGCCCACAGCACCACCCGCGCCCTGTACTCCTCGTACAACGGCGCGCTCTACCAGGTCCGGCGCGCCTCCGACAACGCCACGAAGGACATCGGCGTGCTGAGCGCCGGCGGCTACGCCAACGCCGCGGCGCAGGACTCCTTCTGCGCCGGCACCACCTGCGTCATCACCGTCATCTACGACCAGTCCGGCAGGGGCAACAACCTCACCCAGGCCCCCGGCGGCGGCGCGGCCGGCGGCCCGGACAACCTCGCCAACGCCACCGCGGCCCCGACCACGGTCGCCGGTCACAAGGCGTACGGAGTCTTCGTGGCCCCCGGCACCGGCTACCGCAACGACCACACCTCCGGGATCGCCACCGGTGACAGCGCCGAGGGGATGTACGCCGTCCTGGACGGCACGCACTACAACGGCGGCTGCTGCTTCGACTACGGCAACGCCGAGACCAGCAACAACGACACCGGAAACGGCCATATGGAGGCCATCTACTTCGGCAACATCAAGGTCTGGGGCTACGGCTCGGGCAACGGGCCGTGGGTGATGGCCGACCTGGAGAACGGCCTGTTCTCCGGCGTCAACGCCGGCTACAACGCCAACGATCCCAGCGTCAGCAACCGGTACCAGACCGCCATGGTCAAGGGCGGCCCCAACCAGTGGGCCATCCGGGGCGGCAACGCGGCCGCCGGAAGCCTGTCGACCTACTACAGCGGCGCACGTCCCAACGTCTCGGGCTACAACCCCATGCACAAGGAGGGGGCGATCATCCTGGGCATCGGCGGCGACAACAGCAAGGGCGCGGCGGGAACCTTCTACGAGGGCGTGATGACCTCGGGCTACCCCTCCGACGCCACGGAGAACGCCGTACAGGCCAACATCACCTCCGTCGGCTACGGCAACGGCTCGTCCACCGGTCCGGGCTCACTGACCCCCGGCTCGAAGATCTCGCTGCGGGCCACCACCTCGTGCTGCACCACCGACTACATCCAGCACGACGCGGCGGACAGCAACGTGGTGATCGCCCCGGTCACCGCCTCCAGTTCCGCGACCGACAGGGGCGACGCGACCTGGGTGGTGCGGGCCGGCCTGGCCAACACCTCCTGCGTCTCCTTCGAGTCCGCCAACGCCTCGGGCCGGTACCTGCGCCACTCCAACTTCAAACTCCAGCTCAACGCCGACGACGGCACCTCGCAGTTCGCCCAGGACGCCACCTTCTGCCCGCAGAGCGGGCACAACGGGCAGGGCTACTCCTTCCAGTCCGTCAACTACACCGACAAGTACCTGCGCCACTACGACTACACCGTCTACCTCGCGAGCAACGGCGGCTCCAACGCCTGGGACAGCGCCACGTCCTGGAACGACGACACCAGCTGGGTGGTGGGCTCGCCCTGGGCCTGACCAGCACCTCCTGACCCTCGTCCTACGGGTGCCGCCCGCTCCGGGCGGCACCCGTCCGCCGGGTCCGCAGGGGAACGACCGTGCCGGTCCTCGTCGGCACACCGGATGGACTGTTAGGCCGGATGCCGCCTGCGGATGCACGCCGAGATCGTCCGCCGCAGCATCCTGATCATGCGGATATCTACTGTCGTACGAGCCCGTCCCGTGCCAGCGCGGCGCCGTGGGACGCGTCATGCCATACCAGTGGCTCTCGCCTGCGGCGTGCTGCTGGCCGGCACCGCGGCGTGCGCCGGAGACGGCGAGCACAGGAGCCGCGCCGGCGCACCGGGTTTCAACAACCCGGTGGCGTCCGGTTCCCCCGGTCCGGAAGCCGCCGCCCGCCTTCCGGGCGTCGGAAGCCGCATATGGAAGCGCGTACCGGCCGACAGCCGTCAGGCCGTGGTCGTCTACGGCGAGGACCGGGACTCCGCCGAGAGCACCGCCGTGCTCTACGAGAGGCAGGGCACCGCCTGGAAACTGGCGGGAAGTTGGCCCGCGCACAACGGCAGACAGGGCTGGACGACGGACCATCACCTGGACGATGAGCGCAGTCCCGTCGGCGCGTTCACCCTGACGGACGCGGGCGGCTCTCTCACGGATCCGGGCAGCCGTCTGCCGTACTGGTACGACGACAACGCCTTCGCGTCCATGACGGAGGAGGGTGACGAGCACGCCCATGACTTCGACTACGTCATCGCCATCGACTACAACCGGCTCAAGGGCGTTCCACCGTTCGACTGGAACCGTCCCCAGGGAGTGGAGAAGGGCGGCGGCATATGGCTGCACCTGGACCACGGCGACGGCACGTCCGCCTGCGTCACCATCCCCGAGTCCGGGATGAAGACCCTGCTGCGCACCCTGAACCCCCGCCTCCACCCCGTCGTGGTGATGGGAGACCGGGAACACCTGAGCACCTGAGATCCGCCCGCTCCACCCGGCCCGCGGCCATCGCACGATCTTCAGGAGTCCACACGACCTCCGATGATCACGCGATGGCCGTTCCAGCCGTCGCGTGGGCCGGACGCGATCGCAAGGTCACACCGAAGTGTGCGGCTGATCGGGCGTAGGCTGCGGTACAGCTCGGCTCCTGGTCAGGCAGAAGGGATGACCGGCCGGGTCGGTGAGAACCCGCCACCTGTCGCCGCCCGGTTGGCACTCCGGCTTGGTCGCACCCAGCTCCAGCAGCAGGGCCTCGGCCTCGTCCAGATCGTCGACCGCGAAGTCAAGGTGCATTTGCTGCGGCGCCATCTGGTCGGGCCACTGCGGAGCCCGGTAGTCATCAACCCGCTGAAAGCCGAGGAAGAACCCGTCCTCGCGAGTGACACCAGCGAAATCGCTGTCCGACTCGGGGTGAAGCTCGAACCCGGTGGCTTGCTGATAGAACGCGGCCAGCGCCTCGGGGTCGGCACAGTCAAGTGTTATCGCGGTCAGCTTCATCTGCAGGGGCATGGCGTCACACCGTAGTAATCGGCTCCCCTGTTCGGCGACCTGATTTCCGACACCGGTCCGGCAAGAGCGGACGTGACGAACCACGGGGGGCCTCCACCGGCAACTTCGCGTCCGGCTCCACAGGCGACTACGCGGCAGCTCTGTGGTCGCCCTGACCGCTTCTGAGCTGCGTGAACTCGAACCGCACGCTCACGGCGCAGATCGCCCGCGAGGAAGATCGACGCCGCGCCCTGGCCGCCTTCCCAGGATGGCTGGGACGCGGCGGGCGGGGGCATCGTCGTAGCGCCGTCGCGCGCCCGCAGCATTCAGGCGGCCGTCTCGGCGGCCAGTGGCAACCGGGGCGGGATCGACGCCCGCTTCACCGGCCGCTCGGTCACCTTCCTCCCGGACTCGTCGTCCGCCCGGGTGTCGTCAGTCGAGCTCGGGCAGGGGGCGCCGGGCGACCTCGTGGGCGTCGTCCGCCGGCAGGCCCAGCATGCGCAGGATCATCTCGGCGAGGTTCATCGCTGCCTCGTCGCCGTCCACCTCGGGGCGGGCGAAACGCAGTTCCACCAGGGACAGCAGGGCTCCGCCCAGCGCGGACAGGGCGACCGTCGGGTCGGGGGTGGTGAAACGGCCGGAGGCGATGCCGGTCTGGAGATCGCGCAGCGCCCGGCGGGTCAGTCCGTTGTCCGAGTGGACGTACCCCAGGCCGCGGCGGCGCAGGACCTGCATCAGTTCCGGGTGGGAATCGGCCATCCGGGCGCTGAGCCGGAAGCCCGCCGCGAGGAGCTCCGCCGGATCGTCGATCCCGGTCAGGCGCTCGTCGAAGTTCTGGCCGAACTCCTCCAGGGCGTCCACCACCGCCGCCTCGAACAACTCCGCCTTGGAATCGAAGTGGTTGTAGAAGGAGCCGAAGCCGACGTCGGCGCGCTCGGCGATCGCCTGGATGCTGGCGCTGGTGTCCCCGGTCTCGGCGAGTATCTGCCGAGCCGCGCGGACGAGAGCCCGGCGGGTCTCGGCGCGGCGCCGCTCGAACCGGTTGCTGGGCGGTGCTGACGTAGGCATACCCACAGTCTAACCGCGGCGGCGATGAGTATCGCAGTCCTGATGATTCCATCACTTTCTCTCGTGAACACCTTGACGGTCAGAACTGTCACACTTGATGATTTCCTCATTACGGCAATGTCGCTCGGAGGCACCATGTCTGAGATCCGCGTCACCGGCGCCGACGTCATCACGGCCCACCAGGACCTCCACAGCGAGCAGGGCGCCCTGCGCGGCGAACACCCCGGCCGCTCCCGGAACCCGGTCATCAAGGTGGCCGACCTTGCCTGGCTGGAGTTCCAGAAGCCCGACCTGGACCGCGCCGAGGTCTTCGCCCGAGACTTCGGGTTCGGTGTCGCCGCGCGCACCGAGCGGGAGCTGTGGCTGCGCGGCACCTTCGCCGGCTCGCCCTGCATGGTGATCCGCAAGGGGCGCACCTCCCGCTTCATCGGCCCGGCGTTCCGGGCTGCCGAGCGGGCCGACCTGGACCGGCTCGCCCGTATCACCAGGACCGCGGTACGGGAGAGCGACGTGCCCGGCGGTGGCAAGGTGGTGGACCTGCTCGACCCCTCGGGCTTCCCGGTGAAGGTCGTGCACTGCGGCGGACGACTCCCCGCCCTGCCGGAACAGCAGCCGCTGCTGTTCAACTTCGGCACGCACCACCGTCGTACGAACGCCACGCAGCGCCCGCCGCGCGAGCCGTCCCGTATCCAGCGGCTGGGCCATGTGGTGCTGGAGACCCGCGTGTTCGCCCGCGCCCTGGACTGGTACCTGGACATGCTCGGCATGATCGTGTCCGACTTCCTGTTCCTGGACGGACAGCGCGACCGCGGCCCGACGATGGCGTTCATCCGCTGCGACCTGGGCAGCGTGCCGGCCGACCACCACACCCTGGCCATGCACCTGGGGCCGGGCACGGGCTACGTCCACTCCGCCTACCAGGTCACCGACCTGGACGCGATCGCCGCCGGTGGCGAGTACCTCAGGGAGCGCGGCTACCAGCGCAGTTGGGGCATCGGCCGGCACATTCAGGGCAGCCAGCTGTTCGACTACTGGCGCGACCCCGACCGCTTCATGCTGGAGCACTTCGCCGACGGCGACCTGTTCTCCTGCGACGTCGCACCCGGCTGGGCCCCGATGTCCACCAGCGGCCTCGCCCAGTGGGGGCCGCCGGCCAGCCGGGACTTCCTCGGCGCGAGCCCCTCCCCGCAGCGCGTCCGCGACGTCATCGAAGCCCTGCGCGGCGACAACGAGATGGACCCAGCACGACTCTTCGGCCTGCTCAAGGCCGCCAAGTCCTGACCCCCTTCACAGAAGGTCACATCATGAGCACCAATGTCCTGCGCACCGCCGACGGCTGGTGGGTCGTCCGCGGCGGCCGGGCCGTCCCCGTCGAGACCAAGGCCGTGACCACCGCCGGACTGCTGGCCGACCGCGCCGCCGTGCGCGAGGCCGCCGCCTCCGGCGAGCCCGGCACGCCCGTGGCCGACCTGGTCGCGCTCTCGCCGGTCACCACGCCATGCCGGGTGGTCGCCCAGATGGTCAACTACCGCAGCCACGCCCGCGACTCCGGGTTCACCGGCGACATCCCGCCCGCCTTCTTCCGCAAGGCGTCCGGATCGGTCAGCGGCCCCGGCGACGCCGTCGTCCGCCCCGCGCACGTGAAGTTCCTCGACTATGAAATCGAGCTGGGCCTGGTCATGGGCGCGTCCCTGCCCGTCGGCACGGTCGTCGAGGAGCGGGACCTGCCCTCGTACGTCGCCGGACTGGTCATCACCAACGACGTCAGCGCCCGTGAGGTACAGCTGACCAAGACGCAGTTCTACGAGAGCAAGTCGTACCCCACCTTCACCCCGACCGGGCCGTACCTGGCCCTGCTGGAGCCGGAGGACTTCTCCCGTCTCCTCGACCTGCGGCTGAAGCTGAGCGTCAACGGCGAGCTGCGCCAGGACCGCACTCTCGCCGACATGATCGTCCGCCCGGCGCAGGCATTGACCCTGCTGGCCCGCTTCCAGACCCTCGACCCCGGCGACCTGCTGCTCACCGGAACCCCCGGCGGCACGGCGCTGAAGGCCCCGCCCAAGGCGATGGAGAAGATCGGCGCGCTGCTGCCGCCCGCCGTGAAGTGGAAGGCGTTCTTCAAGAGCCAGGCGAACAACCCGCACTACCTGCACGCGGGTGATGTCGTCACGGCGACGATCGCGACCCCGGACGGCCGGATCGACCTCGGCGAGCAGCGCACGCCCGTCACGGACGCGAACCGGCACCCGAGGTGAGCCGCGCATGACCGTCGATGAAGCCGCACGTGTGCCCGTTGTGATCGTCGGTGCCGGGCCGGTGGGCGTGACCGCCGCCCTCCTGCTGGCCCGGCGCGGAATCCGCAGTGTCGTCCTCGAACGCCACCAGGGCGTCTACCCGCTCCCACGCGCCGTCGCCACCGACGACGAGGTGCGCAGGATCCTGCAGGCCGCGGGCGTCGGCGAGGAGTTCACCGAGATCGCCCGCCCGGCCAACGGGCTGCGGCTGCTGGACGCCCGGCACCGGACGATGGCCGAGTTCCGCCGCACCGGGCACGGCCTGCACGGCTATCCGCAGACCAGTATGTTCGACCAGCCCGAACTGGAACACGTGCTGCGCGACGCCCTCGCCCGGCGCCCGGAGTGCGAACTCAGGGGCGGAGTGGAGGTCACCGGCATCGGCCCCGGCACCACCGGCCCCGTACGGGTCACCTACCGAGACGACGCCGGCGAACACGAGGTGTGGGCCGACGCGGTGCTCGGCTGCGACGGCGCGAACAGCCTCACCCGCGAGGCCATCGGAGCCGCCTGGGAGGACCTCCGCTTCGAGGAGCGCTGGACCGTCATCGACGTCCGCACGACGGCCGGCGTCCGCTGCTGGGAGGGCGTCGACCAGGTCTGCGACCCGGACCGGCCGGCCACCTTCATGCGGGTGGGCGAGGACCGCTACCGCTGGGAGTTCCGGCAGCGCGAGGGAGCGGAGCAGCCGGTCCGCGAGTTGGTCGCCGCGTGGCTGCCACCCTCGTACGACGGCGACTTCGAGGTCGTCCGCGAGACGCAGTACACCTTCAGGGCGCGCGTCGCCGACCGCTGGCGCGGCGGGCGCGTCTTCCTGCTCGGCGACGCCGCCCACCTCACCCCGCCGTTCATCGGGCAGGGCCTGTGCTCGGGCCTGCGGGACGCCCGCAACCTCACGTGGAAGCTCGCCCGCGTCCTCCAGCAAGGCGCTCCGGCACAGCTGTTGGACACCTACGAGAGTGAACGCAAGCCACACGCACGGCATGTCATCCGGCTCGCGGTCGCCATGGGCTGGGCCATGACGGGCGGCCAGGACGGCGCCGCCGCCCTTCGCCGCAGGGCGCTGGCCGCGCTCTGCCGCATACCCGGCCTGGCCGAACTGGCCGGCCGCGACCTCAGCCCGGCCCTGACCGCCGGACCGCTCGTACGGCGCGGGGCCCGCCGGGGCCTGGCGGGCACGCACTGTCCGCAACCGTGGGTGAGCGCCGACGGGCGGCGTACCCGTCTCGACGAGCTGCTCGGCGACTCCTTCACCGTCCTGACCGCCACCGAACCCGGCCCCTCACCGACCGCGCTCGCCCACAGCCTCGGCATACGCCCGCTCCGCGTGACCGACCTCGGCGACGACGGCACCCTCGCCGCCTGGATGCGCGCCGGACGCGCGGACGCCGTACTGCTGCGCCCCGACCGCGTCGTCCTGGACGTCGTCCCGGCCGGGGGAGGGGACTTCACGTCGACCGCCGACTGGGCGGCCCTGCTGCACACCACGCGAAGCCCCGTTCCTGCCGAACGGGCGTCCCTGGAAGACCTGTCGAGGAGTACGACGCGATGAGCACGCCCTTCTTCACCCCCGATCGGCGGACGGCGGCCGCCAGTCGCATCGCGGAGTTCGCCCGGCACCAGGGCATCGACCCGGACGACTACGCCGCCCTGCACCGGTGGTCGGTCACCGACCTGGAGGGCTTCTGGCGCGCGGTGTGGGACTACTTCGACATCGACGCCGACACCCCGTACGAGCAGGTGCTGGCCGGGGAGGGGATGCCGGGCGCCCGCTGGTTCCCCGGCGCCACCCTCAACTACGCCCACCACGCCCTGCGTAACCTGGCCGGAGAGGACGTGGCGATCATCGCCCTCGACGAGGCCGGCACCGGGCACGAGGTGACGGGGGAGCGGCTGCGCGCGCTGGTCGCCTCCGTCGCCGCCGCCCTGCGCGACCTGGGCGTCGGCAAGGGGGACCGGGTCGTGGGCTATCTACCCAACACCCCGCACGCGATCGTCGCGTTCCTCGCCGCCGCGAGCCTGGGCGCGGTGTGGTCGGTGTGCGGCCAGGACTACGCCCCGCAGGCCGCCGCCGACCGGTTCACCCAGCTCGAACCCACTGTCCTGATCGCCGCCGACGGCTACCTGTTCAACGGCACCACCCACGACCGCCGCGCCGCCACCCTCGACCTCGCCAGGGCCCTGCCGACATTGAAGGCGACGCTGCTGGTGGACCACGTGGGCCTGCCCTGGCCGTCGCGCACGTTCCCGTCGCTGGTCGTCCCGTGGGAGGACGCGGCCACCCGCAGCGAGGACGTCATCTGCACGCCGGTGCCGTTCGACCACCCTCTGTGGGTCGTGTTCTCCTCCGGCACCACCGGCCTGCCCAAGGGCATCGTCCACGGCCACGGCGGCGTCCTGCTGGAGCACCTCAAAACCCTCGGCCTGCACTCCGACCTCGGCCCCGGCGACCGCCTGCTGTGGTACACCACCACGCACTGGATGATGTGGAACCTGGTCGCCTCGACCCTCCTGACCGGCGCCACGACCTGCACCTACGACGGCAGCCCGGCCCCCTCCGCCAAGCCCGACGTCCTGTGGGAACTGGCCGCCCGCAACCGGGTGACGCTTTTCGGTACCAGCCCCCAGTACCTGCTGGGCATGGCCAAGTCCGGCATCGACCCCTCCGGGCACGACCTGTCGTCGATCCGCGTGGTCGGCTGCACCGGCTCGACCCTGCCGGCCTCCGCCTACCCCTGGATCCGCGATCACGTGGGGGAGCGGGTGCTGCCGGCGTCCATCAGCGGCGGCACGGACGTCGTGTCCGGCTTCGCCGGCAGCGCGCCCACCACCCCTGTCCGGGCCGGGGAACTGTCCGCCCCGCACCTGGGTGTCGCGCTGGCCGCGTACGACGCCGAGGGGTCCCCGGTCACCGATCAGGTCGGCGAACTGGTCGTCACCCGTCCCATGCCGTCGATGCCGCTGTACTTCGTGAACGACCCCGACGGCACCCGCTACCGCGAGGCCTACTTCTCCACCTACCCCGGCGTCTGGCGGCACGGCGACTGGATCACGCTCACCGGACATGGCTCGGTGATCGTGCACGGCCGCTCCGACAGTACGTTGAACCGCAACGGCGTCCGTCTGGGCAGCGCCGACATCCACGACGTCGTCGAACGCCTCCCTGAGATCACCGAGGCCCTGGTCATCGGCGCGGAGGAGCCGGACGGCGGTTACTGGATGCCCCTGTTCGTGGTCCTCGCGGCCGGGGTGACTCTGGACGACGCCCTCCGCGAGAAGATCCGCGATGCCATCCGCGCCGGCGCCTCACCCCGCCACGTCCCCGACGAGATCCTCGAAGTACCAGGCATCCCGCACACCCGCACCGGCAAGAAGCTGGAGGTCCCGGTCAAACGCCTGCTCCAGGGTGCCCCCGCCGGGCAGGTCGTCGACTCCGCGGCGGTGGACGCGCCCGGCCTCGTCGACTACTACGCCCGCCTGGGCGCCGAACGCCGGGAGCGGTCGGCATGACAACCGCACAGACCACCCTTGCCATCGCGCTGTCTCCGGTCTTCCTCCCCAGGGACTGACGGGGATCGCCGCCGTGCTGCCGCTCGGACCGGCTTCGGCCCCGCTCGGCATCCGCCGAGCCCAGGCCCACCGGCGCCCCGGCTGGTGCGCGAGGCCGTGCCGGGGATTGGATCGACCCCACGGGGGCATGTGTGAGCGCGCGACATGTCGGGCTGAGGGAGGATCGGACGAGACACTGTACGGCTTGAGGAGGCGGCGCTGGTGCCGGAGCAGGGACACAGAGAGGACTCTGTGCAGGCCAGGGACGCGTCGCTGGGACCCGCAGCGAGTGCGCTGGAGTTCATCGGCAGTGGTGCCTATGTGGTGGACAAGGCGGGCCGGATACTGGCGGTCAACGACGCCGCGCTTCGTCTGCTGGGCAGGAGCGCGGGGAACGTGCTCGGGCAGGACGCACACGAATTGCTGCACCGTGGGGCGCACGGTCAGCCGCTGGCCGCGGCGCAGTGCGGGATGCGCCAAGCGTTCCACGGTGGGCGAGCCGCCCAGGGCGACCAGGAGTTCTTCGCTCACGGTGACGGCTCCGTCATTCCTGTCTCGTGGTTGATCACTCCGTACGAACTCGGCGGTCACGAAACCGGCACGCTCGTGATTTTTCACCGCCCCGATCCCTCGGCACCGGCGGGACGGACTGCCGGCCGCCCCGCTGTGCCGCTGACGGAGGTGGAGCGCCTGGCCCTGCTGGCCGAGACCACCACGCGGCTGACCTCCACCCTGGACGCCGACGAGGCGGTACGGCGGCTCACCGATCTGCTCCTGCCCCGGCTGGCGGACTGGGTGGTCGTCGACCTGATCGTGGAGCGGGACGAAGTATGGCGCAAGGCCGTGGTCCGAGCCGACGGTACGGCGCTGGAGCACCGTACCGACCTCGAAGGGCCGATGCCGCCGGTCCCCGAGGAGTCGCCGATGCCGCTGTCGCGGGCGCTGCGCGGGGTCACGTCCACGCTGGCGGGGCCGGAGAACTACCGGGGTGCGCCCGACTCGGGGATCGCGGTGGAACAGCGCAGGCTGTTCGAGGCCACCGGCATCCACTCCGCGGCCATCGTGCCGCTGCGCGGCGCGCGTGACGTCCTGGGGGCCCTGACGCTGGGCCGGTCCACGACGCCGGGCAACTACACCGACTCCGACATCCCGCTGTTCGAGGACATCGGTCGCCGCGCCGCACTGGCGCTGGACAACGCCCGCCTCTACCAGCGCCAGCGCGCGGTGGCCGAGACCATGCAAAAGCACCTGCTGCCGCAGATGCCCCAGGTGCAGGGGCTGGAGATGACCGTCCGCTACCTGCCCGCACCCGACGCCTCGCAGGTCGGCGGGGACTGGTACGACGCGTTCACCCTGCCGGACGGCGCGATAGCCGTGGCCATCGGGGATGTCGTCGGGCACGACCTGGAGGCGGCCGCCGGCATGGCCCAGATGCGGAACATCCTGCGCGCCTACGCCTGGTCCCAGCAGCGCCCCGCCAGCCGAGTCGTGGCACACCTGGATGAGGCGATCCAGCCCCTCACCGACGTCACCATGGCCACGCTGGTCTTCGCCCGTCTGGCCCAGACCACCGACAACACATGGGAACTCAGCTGGACGAACGCCGGCCACCCTCCACCGCTGCTCGTCACTCGGGACGGCCTCGCCGACTACCTCACCGACGGACACGGCCTCCTGCTGGGCACTGGCCTGCGGCACCACACGACCCGCCCCGACGCGGTCGCACAGCTTCCGCCGGGTTCCACCTTGGTCCTTTACACCGACGGTCTCATCGAGGCTCCGGGCTCCTCGCTCGACGACGGGATGGAGCGTCTTCGGCAGCACGCCGCAGCGCTCGCGCACCGCCCGCTCGCGTCGTTCACCGACCAACTGCTGCACCGTGCCCGCCCGACGGGCCACGACGATGTCGCTCTCCTCGCCGTACGCACCCCCCGCTGAGCCCGCCACCGCCCACCCCGCCGAGGGGTCCGGTCCGGCAGCAATGGCTGCGCTGGGGGAGCAGTGCGCCGATCGTCGTGCACGGGACGACCCTCCTCTCGCGCTGCTGCAGCGTCACCGTGCGACGCCTCAGCCAGGATGCGATCACGCCTCGAAGTCGGTCGGAATCAGACGGCGCAGCGCCCTCAGGTCCGCTCGATCCGGCTGGGCCACCGGCACCGTCAGGACCGGGCAGCGCGCATGGCGGCGTACATGACGGCGTACGGGTCCGCGGCGCAGGCCTGGGCGGGTGCCGAGGACCAGGAGGTCGTCGGGGTGGGCCGCCAGGCCGAGCAGGGCGGGGCCCGGCCGCGCGCGCTCCACGCGCAGCGTGACGTCGATGTCGGCCGGCACCCCGCCGCATGCGTGCTCGAAGGCGTCGGCCAGCCGGGACCGCGCCGCCTCGTACCAGTGGCGCGCCCAACGCGGGTCGGGCCAGCGGCAGTACAGGGCCTCGCTCTCCGGCGGCTCCCACGTGCTGAGGGCGACGAGCGGGCAGCCACAGCGGCGGGCCTCGGCCACGGCGCGGCGCAGCGCGGCCAGGCTCGCGGGTGATCCGCTGACGCCGACGACGATCCGGCAGGGGCGGCGCGGGACAGTCCTCCAGCCGGGGCGGCGCGGGCCGCCCGCGGGACGCCACCCGTTCTCGGCGCGGCGCTGCAGCATGCGCTCGGTCCGGTCGCTGAAGTCACTCCTGTCGTGGTGCATGACGTGTCTCCTCGTTCCCACCCAGGCCACTGTTCGGCGGCTTTCTGCGAGTCTGTAGATTGATTGGCCTGGAGTGCAGGGCCAATGACAGGGATGTGGCATGGAGGCGAGGAGCGGAGCCCACACTCTGGGCGGCAGGCGGCTCGCCGCGCAGGTGACCGGCATCGCCGGGGAGCGGCCCGGTTACCGGGCGCTCGCGCAGGGCGTACGGACCCTGCTGCTCGACGGCCGGATCGCGCTGCACGCCCGGCTGCCCGCGGAGCGCGAGCTCGCGGTGGCGCTCGGCATCAGCCGAGCCACCGTGACCGCCGCGTACGACCTGCTCAGGGAGAGCGGTTACGCGATCAGCCGACGTGGCGCGGGGACGTGGACGGAGCTGCCGGAGGGCGCGCGGCTGACCAGTGTGCGCACCCCGCTCGCCGGGGAGGACGTGATCGACCTGGCCATCGCGGCGCCCGGCGCCCTGGCCGACGAGCTGTCCGCCGCGTACGCGGCCGCCGCCGCCGACGTGGCCCGGCACGCGTCGACACCGGGCTACCACCCTTACGGTCTGCCGGAGTTGCGCGCGGCGATCGCCGAGCGGTACACGGGGCGCGGACTGCCGACGCTGCCCGAGCAGATCCTCGTCACGTCGGGCGCGCAGCAGGCGATGGCGCTTACCCTCGCCCTGCTCGGACGGCCCGGCGACCGGATCGCGGTGGAGAACCCGTCGTATGCCAACGCCCTCTCCGTCATAAGGCAGTTGGGGCTTCGCGCCGCGCCGGTGCCGGTGACGGAGGACGGCTGGGACGCGGAGCTGTTCGGGGCGACGCTGCGGCAGTCGGCGCCCCGGCTCGCCTATCTGATCCCGGACTTCCAGAACCCGACCGGCCGGCTCATGCCGCGCGAGCAGCGGCAGCGGATCATCGCCGACGCGCGGGCGACCGGCACCTGGCTGGTCGTCGACGAGACGATCGCGGACATCGCGCTCGACGTGGCCACGCCCCCGCCGTTCGCGTCGCTGGTGGCGGGGCGCGGCGCCGAGCAGATCGTCACCGTCGGCTCGCTCAGCAAGGGGCACTGGTCGGGTCTGCGGGTGGGCTGGGTGCGGGCGGGCACGCGACTGATCACGGAGCTGACGGCGCAACGGGTCACGGCGGACATGTCGGGGTCGGTCCTCGACCAGCTGGTGGCGCTGCGGCTGATCGCGCGGGAGCCGCAGATCCTGCGGCGGAGGCTGCCGCTCCTGCGCGCGCAGCGCGACCAGCTGGCCGCGCTGCTGCGCCGTGAGTTCCCCGACTGGCGCTGGCAGACGCCGCAGGGCGGCATGTGCCTGTGGATCGACCTGGGCCGCCCGATCGCCGGTCCGCTGACGAGGGCCGCGCTGCGGCACGGGGTGCGGATCGAGGGCGGCTCCCGGTTCGGCGCGGACCCCGGCACGTTCGAGCACCGGCTGCGCTGGCCCTACACGCAGCCCGCCGAGGTCGCCGACGAGGCGGTACGCCGGATCGCCGCGGCCCTCGACGCGGGCCTCGACGGTGCGGACGACGAACCGGGGCGGCCGTACTGGGTGGCCTGACGCACCACGCGGTCACGCGAACGGCACACGGAGAAGGCGACCACCGCACGGTCCCGCCGCACGGGCTCAAGACCAAGCTAGACCTTCGCCTCCTGGTACTGGCCCAGGAAGATCGGCGTCCCGTGCTCGACCCGCCACAGGAACAGCCCTGGCTCCGCGTCCACCTCCGCGGTGCGGTTCCGGAAGGCGAACGTCCGGGTGATGCCCCGGTACGACACGGCCCTCAGCCGGTGGGTGAGGTTGCTACGGTCCACGGGGCCCGTTCCCAGGGACGCGAGGGCGTGCGCGACGAGACCGAGGGCGTCGTAGCCCTCGGCCGCGCCCCGGCCGACGCTCTGGACGCCGTACCGCTTCTTGAACGACCGCACGAAATCGGCGGCAGGCGCCAGACGGGACGGGTCCACGAACGTCGCCGAGAAGACCCACCCCTCGGCCGCCGGACCGGCCGCGCGCAGGAACTCGGGCGTGAGGACGGCTTCGGTCGCCGCGGGGGTGCCGGTGAACCCCGCCGCCCGCAGCGCCCGTGCGCAGGAGGCGGCGCGCCGCGAGGAGTCACCGCAGTAGACGACGGCCTGTGCGCGTGCCGCGATGGCGGCGGCGACCGCGGGGCCGAAGTCAGCCGTGGCGGCGACTTGGTGGCGCACGACCGTGCCGTTCGACGGAGGGTGCCCGGCCAGGTTCTGGGCGATCAGCCAGCTGTAGTCGCGGGCCGCCTGGTCCTCGACGAGGAAGGTGCGGCGGGCCGGGCGCACGCTGGTGAGATAGCGGACCAGGGGTGTGTCGATCGCGGTGTCGGAAGGACGCAGCTGGAACACGGACGACGTGGAGTTCTTCATGTCCACTGCGGCGTACAGGGAGTCCGAGCCCGCCCAGGCCGTCACCATCGGCAGGAACGCCGCCTTGTACGGGTCCGCGGCCGCGAGGGCCGTGGTGTCGGACGTCGGCCCGATCACCGCGCACACCCGGCCGTCCGCGACGAGGCGTCGGGCCGCCTCCTTGGCGCGGTCCGCGTCTCCCGCGTCGTCGAGGACGGTGAGGGCCAGGTCGAAGGGGCGGTCCGCGCGCGCGTTGTGCTGTTCCACCGCCAGCCGGACGCCGTGCTCGACCGAGGCACCGAGTGCCTTCCCGGAACCGGAGAGGTCGGCCTGCACGGCGACGGTACGGCGTGGGCGGGAGGCGGCGGCGGACGGCGGATCGCCGCGGCCGGTCAGCCAGGCGGCCGTGGAGCCGCCGGCGGCCAGGATGACGGCTGCCGTACCGCCCAGCACCAGCAGGCGCCGGCGGCTCGGGGCGGGCGGCTCGTCCACCGGCGTTTCGGGTGTCGTGGGCCGCTCGGGCTCGGGCAGGTGCAGCACCTCGGCCGACCGTTCGGCGATCACCGCGGGCAGAGTGGGCGGCAGCCAGTCGTCGGTGCCGAAGTCGCCGAGCGCGGCACGCAGTTCGGGCACGGTCGGGCGGGCGGCGGGGTCCTTGGCGAGACAGCGGGCGACCAGGTTCCGCAGCCCGTCCTCCGCGATGCCGTCGAGGCGGGGCTCCTCGTGCACGGTCCGGAAGATGACGGCGGGCACCGTTCCGCTGCCGAAGGGCGGCCGGCCGGTCGCCGCGTAGGCGAGGACGCAGCCCAGGGAGAAGACGTCGCTGGGCGGGCCGACTTCCTCGTCGCGGGCGCGTGCCTGTTCCGGTGCGAGGTAGCCGGGCGTGCCGATCACCACGTCGGTCGCGGTCAGGGCGGTGGCGCCGCCGACGCGGGCGATGCCGAAGTCGATGAGGCGGGGCCCGTCGAGGGCCAGCAGCACATTGCCCGGTTTGATGTCGCGGTGCACCAGTCCGGCCGCGTGGACAGCGGCGAGCGCCTCGGCGAGCCGCGCCCCCAGCGCCAGTACGGTGTACGGGGGCAGCGGCCCGTACCCGGCGACGGTCTCGGCGAGCGAGGGCCCGGGGACGAAGACGGTGGCGATCCAGGGTTCGGCCGCTTCCGGGTCGGCGGCGGTCACGGGCGCGGTCCAGCGGCCGTCGACCCGCGCGGCGGCCTGTGCCTCACGGCGGAAACGGGCCCGGAACCCCGGATCGGCGGCGTGCTCGGCGCGGATCACCTTCAGGGCGGCGAGGGCACCGCCCTCGGAACGGGCGAGGTAGACGACGCCCATACCGCCCGCGCCGATCCGCGCGAGCAGGCGGTGCCCGCCGACCGACACCGGGTCCTGAGCGGTGAGCGGACGCACCGTCACGTCCCCTTCGGCTGTGGCGCCCTGTCCGGGGCGGGCCCGAGGTACTGGAAGGCGCCGTCGCGCACCTGGTGGACGAAGCTGGCGGGGGTGCTGAGCTGCAGCATCTTCCGGTCGAAGGCGAAGTCTCGGGTGATGCCCCGGTACGTGCCGGCCTGTAGCGGGGCGACCAGTGCCTCGCGTGCCGGGCGCCGGCCCCGTACGGCGGTGAGCCGGTGGATCAGCAGGTTCGCCGCGTCGTACCCCTCGGCCGCCCAGAAGGCGGGGGCGTGGCCGTACCGTCTCCGGAACGCCCGGGCGAAGGAGCGGACCCGAGCCGCGTCGGGACCGATCGCCGTGGCCACGACCGTCCAGCCCGCCGCGCTCTCCTCGGCGGCGAACCTGGGATCGAGCGCGGGTTCGGCCGCGTACTTCGGTCCCTCGAAGCCGGCCAGTCCCCTGGCCGCCCGGATCGCCCCCTCCAGCGGCCCGGCGTAGACGAACGCCTTGATGCCGGCGCCCCGCATGTCCTTCAGGACGGGCCCGAAGTCGGTCGTGCCGGCCGGGACGACGCGGGGGTGGGTGGCGTCGCCGTACTTCCGGACGATGAAGTTGACCATCTGGATGGTCTGCCAGGACACGTCGCCTGCCGTGCGGTCCAGCAGGACGCCGACGGGGGTGGCCGCGCTGGTCGCCTCCAGCTGGAAGGCCAGTTTCATGGCGACCGTGCCGTGCAGGGGGCGGCCGCGTACGAAGGAGCGGATGTTCTGGTACAGGTTCTGCCCGGCGGACATGCTGATCACGGGCAGCAGGGCCGCGTCGTAGACGGGCAGCGCGGCCTGGGTCGTCTGGTCGGTGCTCGAGCCGAGCACGGCCAGCACGTCCGGGTCGTCGGCGAGCCGCTTGGCCGCGTCGGCGGCACGCTCGGCCCGGCCCGCGTCGTCGGAGGTCTTCAGCTCCAGCGTGAACGGCTTGTCGCGGCGGGCGTTGAACTCCTCCACCGCGAGCCGTGCCCCCTGCTCCTGTGCCCGCCCGGCCCCCCGGCCGGCGCCGCTGAGATCGGCCTGCACACCGAGCGCCCAACCGGGCGCGGCCGCCTGCTTCTTGCCGCTTCCGCCGGTGTGGCGGGCTGCCCAGGCGGCCACGCCGCCGCCCGCGGCGAGCACGGCGGCACCGCCCGAGGCGACGGCGAGGAACCTGCGGCGCGACGGGGCGGGCGTGGGCGGCGCCTCGGCGAGCGTGGCCTGGATCTCGGGCAGGGCCAGCATCGCGGCCGACCGTTCGGCGACCGTGCGGACGACGTCGGCGGGCAGCCACTCGGCGGTGCTGGGGGACACGTCCTCCACCAGGGCGGCGTCCAGCTCGGCCGCGGAGGGCCGGTCGGCGGGGTCCTTGGCCAGACAGCGCAGCAGGACGGCGGCCGTCTCCTCCTCCACACCGTCGAGGTCGGGGCTGTCGTGGACGGCTCGGTAGAGCAGGGCATCGACGGCGCCGCTGCCGAAGGGCGGCCGGCCGGTCGCCGCGTAGGCCAGCACGCAGCCCAGCGAGAACACGTCGCTCGCGGGCCCGAGGCGCTCGCCGCCGGCCGTGGCCTGCTCGGGGGAGAGGAAGCCGGGGCTGCCGACGACGAGGTCCGCGGAGGTGATCGCGGTGTCGTCCACGGAGCGGGCGATCCCGAAGTCGATGAGGCGGGGGCCGTCGGCGGCGAGCAGGATGTTGCCCGGCTTGACGTCCCGGTGCACCAGACCGGCCTCGTGCACGGCGGCGAGCGCGCGGGCCAGCATCTTGCCGAGCAACCGTACCGTCCGCACGGGCAGCGGGCCGTGCCGGCCGACCGCGTCGGCGAGGGACGGACCGGGCTCGAAGGCCGTGGCCAGCCAGGGCTGTTCGGCGTCGGGGTCGGCGCCGGTGACCTTGACCACCCACGGGCTGTCCACACGTCGCGCGGCGTTCGCCTCCCGGCGGAAACGGGCTCGGAAGGCGTCGTCGTGCGCATACTCGGACTGGATCACCTTGACGGCGGCGAGCGCACCCGACTCCGTACGGCCGAGGTAGACGACGCCCATGCCGCCCTCGCCGAGCCGGGCGAGCAAGCGGTGACCGCCGATGAACGACGGGTCGGCGGGACGGAGGGAGCGGTCGGTCACTTCTGGGCCCCCAGTTCGCTGCGCACCTTGGTCTCCATCCCGGCCACCGCCCGTGCCTGGACGGTCAGCAGGTCGCTCTGGTCGAAGCCCTTGCCGCCCTCGACGGCGACGGCGATGGTCACCGGGCCGAGCCGGACCTGGTTCCAGACGTAGTACGTCGACCCCTTGCCGAGGGCCGGGTTGTCGTACGTGCCCATCTCGATGAGGTAGTCGTCGGCGGAGGTGTTGCCGTTCGTGCCGTAGCCGGCGCCCATAGAGTTCAGGCCGATGATCCGCTCGGTGGCACGCAGCTGCTGATCGGGGCAGCGCAGCGCCTCCTCCAGCGTCTCGGCCATCTCCCAGTCCGCCTGCCCGGCGGTGCGGTGCAGGGTGACGGTGGCGGCGGTGCGGACCTCGCCCTGCGCGCCGGCCGCGGGCAGCCGGCTGTAGCGGGTGAAGGTGGCGAGGACGTCGCCGGGCAGTGACTCCTGCCGCCAGACGCAATCGGCGCCCAGGACAGGCCAGTCGGCCGGGTCACTCTCGTAAGGGGGACGCTTGACGTAGCCCGGACCGTAGCTGTCCGGGCCCGCGGTGATGGCGCGGACCAGGCCCAGGGCGGCGGACGGCGTGGTGGGGACGCGCGCGGGGTCGACCGTCACGCGCTCGGTGGTGACATTCGTCCCGCGCTGTCCAGCCGGTGAAGACGCGGCGGCGGAAGCGCTCGGACCGGTCCGGTGCCCGCCGTCGCTCAAGCCGGAACAACCCGCGAGCAGTGCCCCGCACACGGCCAGCACCGTGTGTCCCCGCCTCGTACGTCGTTGCGTTGCAGCGCACGCCATGAAGCCCCCGATCACCATGCGTCTGTGCCAGTGTGCGACCGGAGCGAGTGTAGGGGACGCCGGTCAACTCCCTGTTCTGGCAATGCGGTTGGCGTGACCGCGTGCCCGGAATGCGCCGGCAGGTCACCCGCCGCGTCGTCAGGCCCGGAAGGTGGGCCACCGGGCAGCACCTGTCCCGGCCGACCGCCGAGACCGAGACCGTCGGTATCCACCTGCGGCTCCTGACGGCCGGTTCTCGTGACCGGGCACACCCCGTTCCGGGTTGCCCGCTCGCCCGCCCTCGGTGCGGTCGGGCGGGACGTGACCCGAGCCCACCGACGAGCGCTGGCAGCGGACCAGGCGCCGCCGGGAGCCGACAGCCTCGGCGGCCGACTTCTCGGGAAGCCCCGGCCCTGATCTTCGTCCCCAGTGAGCCACACGCTGAACGAAGGATTCGATTCGAGCGGCCGACGTGGGGCGGTCAGTCCTCGTACGGGAGACTGCGCTTGGGACCGCTGCCGGGGCGGAGCCTGCCCGCCTCATCGAGGTCGTCGAGGACCGCGGGCAGGCCGACGCGCAGCATCTTGCGCCGGACGCGGCCCAGGATCTGGGCCATGAAGAACCCGCCGGTTCCTGCAAAGCCCACGTGGTCGTAGGTGAAGCGCGTTCCTGTGGCCCGAGGCTCGATCCGGTAGGTGACCTCGGTGGTTTCGCCGCCGCCGTGGTCGGTCCACGAGTAGCGCAGCAGTCGCGGCTCGTCCACGTCCAGCACGACGCAGTCGACGATCCCGCTCCACCCCGGCTTCGGCTTCGCGATGAACCGGAACTCGGTGCCGACGGTGGTGGTGAATCCTTCCGGTCGTGCCCCGGCGCCCGTCGCCGTCCACAAGGGGATGAGCGCCGGATCGGTGACGGCGCGCCAGACCTTCGTGGGGGAGTGCGGGTAGTCGCAGACGATGTGGATGGCGCTCATGGGGGCTCCCAGGGCAGTGCGGACGTCTCGCCGCAGAGAAAGTTACAGCAACTAAAAAAGTACAGTAGCAGTAATAACCGGGTCGCTGGACTACGCTGTCCTGCGTGAGCACGGTGGACTGGACGGGATGGCGCAGACAGGCCGGGGAGCCCGCGCCCGAGGGGCTGCGGGAGCGGAAGAAGCGTCTGATGCGGCAACGTCTGTCGGATACCGCGACCGAGATGTTCCTGGAGCACGGCTTCGACGGCGTTCGCGTTGCGGAGATCGCCCAGGCGTGTGGAGTCTCGGAGAAGACGGTTTTCAACTACTTCCCCACCAAGGAATCGCTCATCCTGGACCTCGATGAGGCCACGATGACCGCCCTGCGCACCGGTCTGGCCATCCCTGGCCGCTGCCCGGTCGACGCGGTGCTGCGGGTCCTGTCCGACGAGTTGCACGGCCTGACGTCCTGGATCGCCGCACAGGACGACTCGGGTCAGGCTGCCGCCATGATCAGGCGCTTCCGCGAGTTGATCCGGTCCACGCCCTCACTACGGGCCTATCACCGCGACATGACCGACAAGCTCGTCGGAGTCGCAGCCGAGGCGCTGGCCCAGCGCGCCGGGATGAGCCCGGATGATCCCGAGCCGCAGATCGCGGCAACGGCTCTGATCGGGCTGTGGCCCATCCAGTTCCGGAGCCTGGGAAAGCACCTGAAGGTCGTTCGTACACCTGAGCAGGTTCATGAGGCGGTGACCGCCGACGTCCGCCGTGCAGCCAAGCTCATCGAGGCCGGCCTGGCCTCGTTCAAGGCTCTGGGGGAACCGCCGACACCCCTGCCCGCAACGCACTCCGAGCCAGAGAAAGGGCTGCCGACTCGCTGACATGGGAACCCCCGCCGAGTAGCTCTCCCGCCCGAACCGCCTGATGGACCAGCAGGTGCGGATCCCGTCCTCGTACAGCTCCTCGTCACCCTCCTCGTGGTGCTCCGCACCCGCGGCTTCGCCGGGGCCGCCGGCGGTGGGCTGCGGGACGGGCGGCTCCGGGGCGGCCTCGACGGCCGGCACCGCGCCCGTCGATTCCAGGCCCAGCGCGGCGAGGGCGGCGCGCTGCTCCACGGTGAGTTCGTCCCGCCGGCTCTTGGCGTTGGAGAGCCATACCCCGAGTTTCACCGGCACTACTTCGCCGTCGACCGTGAGCTCGGTGATCGTGGCGCAGGCCGAGACACGCTCGGTGGCCAGGTGCACGGAGACGCCGGCCTGGCAACTGGTGACCTTGTCCGCAGGGGGCGGCACGGACCGTCAGCGAATCAGGCGGAAGAATCCGCGCACCTGCTCGACCAGCGACTCCGGCTGCTCCAGCGCGGCGAAGTGGCCGCCGTGCGGCAGCTCCTCGAACCAGCGCAGGTCGGTGAACCGCAGCTCGGCCTCCCGTCTCGACGGGCGGGTTATGTCACGCGGGTAGACCGACAGCCCGGAGGGCGCGGTCACCTTGTCCCGGAAGTTGGCGAAGCTCTCCCAGTACAGGCGCGCCGACGATGTGGCCGACGCGGTGAACCAGTAGACCGAGATCTCGTCGAGGATCGTCTGCCGCGACAACGCGTCCTCGGGATGGCCGTCGTTGTCCGTCCACGCCCAGAACTTCTCGGCGATCCAGGCCGCCTGCCCGGCCGGGGAGTCGGTGAGGCCGTAGCCGAGCGTCTGCGGCCGGGTTGCCTGGATCGCCGAGTATCCCCGGCCGGTGCGCTGCATCTCCTTCTCGGCCTCGAGATTCGCCAGCTCCGCGGGCGTCGGGTCGTTGAACGTGCCCGCCGCCACGGATCCCAGGTTCAGGTGGACGCCGGCGACCCGCTCGGGCGCCACTTCGCCCAGCGCCCCGGACACCGCCGAACCCCAGTCGCCGCCTTGCGCGCCGTACCGTTCGTAACCCAGCGAGACCATCAAGGTGTCCCAGGCGCGCGCGGTGCGCGTGATGCCCCACCCGGTCGTCGACGGCTTGTCACTCCAGCCGTACCCGGGCAACGACGGTGCGACCACGTGGAACGCGTCCGCCGGGTCCCCGCCGTGCGCACGGGGGTCGGTCAGCGGGCCGAGGATCTCAAGGAATTCGAGCACCGAACCCGGCCACCCGTGCGTGAGCACGAGCGGGAACGCGTCCGGCTCCGGCGAGCGGACGTGCAGGAAGTGGATGCCCAGCCCGTCGATGGTGTCGCGGTACTGCGGGAACACGTTCAGCCGCTCGGCGAACCCGAAGTCGTAGTCCTCGGCCCAGCTGCGGCACAACTCCTGTGCGTACGCCAGCGGCAGCCCCTGCGACCAGTCGTCCACCGGCTCGCGCTCGGGCCACCGTGTCCGTCGCAGTCGTTCACGCAGGTCCGCGATCTCGGCTTCGGTGATGCTGACCTCGAATGGCTCGGCGGACATGGCAGGGCTCCTTACGGGTCGAGGCGTTGTCGGACCGGTTGCGGGTGGCCTGTCAGCGCGGGCTCCCACGCGTGGCACCGGGTTCGGGGTGGCGGTCGGCGGCAGGGCGCCGGGTCAGGCTGAGGACGAGTCCGGACAGGGGGAGTGCCGCGAGCACGGCGAGGGCCACCGGCGCCGGCACGATGCCGGACAGGCCCGCGACAGCGGCCGGACCGATCCCGCCACCCAGGGCGTTCATGAAGTTGAGCAGGCCCTGTGCGGTGTGGCGGTCGTCCGCGGCGACCAAGTCCGGCGCGAGGCTCACCAGTACGGCCTGAGCGCCGGCGAACCCGCACACGGTCAGGGCTGTGCCGAGGACGATCGGGATCGGCGCGGTGGAGACCGCGACTACGAGCACGCCGATGACGGTGAGTGCCGCAAGCCCGGCCGACACCTGCCAGCCGGTGAAGCGGTCGGTGAAGGTTTCGACCAGCCGCCCGGCCGGCACCGAGCAGGCGGCGGCCGGGACCAGGAGCACGCCGGCTGCCAGGGGGCCACCGCCCGTGGCCTGCTCGATCAGGGACGGGGCGCGGAACAGCACCCCGTAGTAGCCGGCGAAGACGGTCCCGCCGATGAGCCCGGCCGCCAGGAAGCCGGGGGATGCGATCACCCGTCGGGGCACGAACCCCTCGGGCGTACTGCGCACGCGCCACCACAGTCCCACGGCGGCGAGCGTCCCGGCTGCGGCCACGACGAGCGTGACCGGAGCGGGCAGGCCGACGGAGTGCGCCTGCAGCAACGTGATCAAGGAGCTGGCGAGTACCGACAGCACGGCCGCGCCGGCGATATCGAGTCGCTCGGTCGGGTCGTTTTGCTCGCCGCTGCCGTTCCGCGTCATCGCTCGCCGGCTCGGCAGTGCGGCCAGCAGGAGGGGTAGGGCGAGGGCCGGGATCGCGAGCACGGCACGCCACCCGAGCCATGCGGTCACCGCTCCGCCTATCAGTGTCCCGCACCCCGACGCCGTCGCGCTCGCGGCCGCGATGATCCCCAGGGCGCGGATCCGCTGCTGTCGTCCGGTAAGGGCGGTGGCCGCGGCAAAGACGGCGATCACCGTCGCGCCCGCCCCGGCGCCGCCGATCAGCCGGCCGACGATCACGACGGACAGCGTCGGGCCGGCCCCGGCGAGCCCGGAACCCGCGGCGAGCGTCACGACCCCGGCGACCAGGACCTGGAAGGGGCTCCAGCGGGCCAGCAGCCGACCCGCGAGCGGCATCGCGAGCGCGGAGGTCAGCGACCACGCGGCGAGAATCCATGCGGTGGCCCCGAACGGCACCGCGAGTGCGCGGCCGATGGCCGGCAGGGCCACCGACGGCGCTCCCAGTGCCACGTACACCGGCAGCACCAGCATCCCCAGAACCAGCCCCAGCCGACGCCCGTCCGGGGCATCCGCTCGCTCCGGTGCCGGAGCACCTCCAGACGCGATCGTCTGCGGCGCCGTCCCCTGCCGCGTATGCTGTGACATGCTAAAGCTCCTTTACGTGTAACATTACGAGGCAGTGCGGAGACACGTCAAATGCGGGATGCGTATTACAGTCCACTGGCGGTCCAGACGGCCGTCGACCTGGCCAACACCTTGAGGCCGGTCAAGGGAGAGGACGCGCTCGAGACCGTGGAGCAGCTCCGGGGCTTCCTCGACGACCATCCCGCGGCTGAGCCTTTGAGTTCGGCAGCGAATCAAGGGACCGGACCGCGGCATCTCACCCCCGCCGACCTGGCGGAAGTCCGCGCGTTGCGCGAGACGGTGCGTCAGGTGCTCGAACGGGCCAACACGGACGCGGTCGAAGCCGCGGCTCTGATCAACGAGGGTCTGCGTCGCAGCCGCGCCACCCCGGTACTGCGCCACGAGGACGACCACTGGTGGACCGAGGTGACCTCCGACACCGACCACTGCGCGGCGCACCTTGCCGCGACCACGCTCAGCGCACTGGCCTCCGTGATCGCCACGCTTGGTCCCGCTCGCCTCGGCGTATGCGCCGGGCCGGTCTGCCGGGCCACCTTCGTGGACCTCTCGCGCAACGGCTCGAAGCAGTACTGCACCCGAACCTGCGCACACCGGGCCAGCGTCGCGGCCTACCGGAGCCGCCGCAGCCCGAGTTGAGCACCGGCACCCGACCCTGCCAGGCCGGCTCCGGGGATGCTGATCCGGACACGCGCCATCCACGCCGCCTCTGGATACAAAGCGATTCGTCCGAGAGGCCGGGCAGTGACGGGACCGGCGTCCTGCGCAGGATGCCCCGTCAGGTCCGGCGAGGTCCGGTCAGGTTCCCAAGTCCACTCCGTGACGAGGCGGTAGCGGTCCAGGTTGTTGCGACCGGATCGTCCGCCGGCAGGCCGAACATGATCGGTGACAAGACGGACTGCTGCCCACCAGTTCAGGAACAATGGGCTCCGAACACGGTTGCGACAACGGTGCTTTGTGAGGTTTCGTGGCAAACGCAGAACCGAGGAAAGGTGAGCACATGACGGAGAGCCCCGTGTCGAGCGAGGAACTCGCATGGCTGGACGCGACGGCGCAGGCCGACCTGGTGCGACGCGGTCTGCTGACGCCGCGTGAACTCGTCGAGGCCGCCATCGAACGGATAGAGCGACTCAACGGCACACTCAACGCCGTCATCACACCCCTGTATGAGAAGGCCCTCGCCGAAGCGGACGCGTCCGGACTGCCCCATGGCCCGTTCCGCGGTGTGCCGATGCTGCTGAAGGACGCCCTGTGCCAGACCGCGGGTGATCCGTACCACGGGGGGATGCGCGCGCTGCGGGACCGCGACTGGCGGGCTCATGAGGACTCCACCCTGGCGACACGGTTCCGGTCGGCTGGCTTCGTCTTCTGCGGCCGGACGAACCTTCCCGAGCTGGCCACCAGTGTGACCACGGAGCCGTTGGCCCACGGGGCGACGCGCAACCCGTGGGCCCTCGATCGATCGCCTGGCGGCTCGAGCGGTGGGTCGGCGGCGGCGGTCGCCGCCGGCATGGTCCCGGTGGCGCACGGCAACGACATGGCCGGCTCGATACGGATGCCCGCCAGCGCCTGCGGCGTCGTCGGTCTGAAGCCCACTCGGGCACGGTCCTCGTTGGGGCCACAGTACGGCGAGTACTGGGGAGGGGTGACGCACGAGCACGTGCTGACCCGGTCGGTGCGTGACACCGCCGCCGTGCTCGACGTGACAGCCGGTGCGGCGGTCGGTGACCCGTACGCGGCGGCACCCCCGGCGCGGCCCTACCGCGAGGAGGTCGGAGTCGATCCGGGCGCACTGCGGATCGGGTTCCGCTCGATCCCGCCGGGTGCGACCGACCCGGCCCACAAGGAATGTGTGGCGGCGGTCGAGCACGCGGCCCGGCTGCTCGACGGCCTCGGCCACCACGTCGAGCCGACACCGGCGGCCGCGCTGGACGCACCCGAGCTGTTCCAGGCCCTGCCCACCCTCTTCTCCGCCATACTCGCCTGGGAGTTGGAGCAGTGGTCGCAGCGTCTCGGCGAACAGCTCGAACCCGCCGACCTGGAGCCGATGAACGGGGCGCTCGCGGAGGCGGGCCGCTCGGTCACGGCCGCGCAGTGGCTCTCTGGCATACAGGCGTGGCAGAAGTGGGCGCGAGGTGTGGCCGGCTTGTGGGAGACCGAGGTCGACGTCTTGCTCACGCCGACGCTGCCCATTCCCCCGCCGCGCCTCGGTGAGCTGGCTCCGGACGCGAAAGCCCCGATGGACCTGGTGGCCGATGTCGCAGGATGTATCGCCTTCACCCTGCCGTTCAACGTCACCGGCCAGCCCGCCGTCTCCCTGCCCCTGTACCGCACCTCCGACGGACTCCCCATCGGCGTGCAGCTCGTCGCCGCGCACGGCCGGGAGGATGTGCTGATCCGGTTGGCCTCCCAGCTCGAGCGAGCCGCTCCGTGGTCCGGCGCGCACCCACCGTTCTCCGCCTGAGGGCTTCCAGCTCACTAACTGTTCTTTATTTTCCGTCCGTTTCGGTTCGAGACCGTCTTCCGGATACTCGCCGCGCCATCGCTTCACGCGGTTGAAGCACCGTTCGACGCCATTGCCGTGCTCGTGGGCCGCGCGGTCGATGGCCGGCGGGCGGCCTCCGTGGCCGCCGCGCCGTGCCCGGTTGCGGACTTGGTCGGCCCGCTCGGAAATTGTGTGCGTGATGCCGTGGCGGCGGAGCCGACTGCGGATGGCTCTTGGGTTGTAACCCTTGTCGCCCAGGACGTGATTGGGCCGGACGCGGGGGCGCCCCCCCGGCCCCGCGCGGGGCACCCGGATCGCTCCGGCCGCATGCTGGTGAGCGCGGACGATCGTGGCATCGACCGACACCAGCCACTCGACGTCTCCCGCCGCGTCCGCCTTCGCCTGTGCGTCCCGCAGCATCCGGTCGAACGTCTCGTTAGCGGCCTGACGAACTCCCCATCGTCATCCGACAGTTCATGGCGACGTATCGCGACACTACGATCCACCAGCAGTGAAAATTTGAAGACGCTGCCTAGCCGATCGAGAAGGTGGCGCCGGGGGCGGCGTAGTCGACGGAACCGCCGAACCGCGCCGAGGCACGTGCCACCGCTTGCTGCGGCGTGAGGAAGCGGCCGACGTGCGTGACGATCAGTCGGCCCGCCCGGGCCGCGCCGGCTGTGTCGCCGGCGTCCTCGGGCGTGTGGTGCACCTGTTCGCCCTCGACCGGTGCCTGTGCACTCTCGGCTTCACACAACAGTACGTCGCATCCCTCGGCCAGCTCCGTGAGGCTCGGGCAGGGTGCCGTGTCCCCGGAGTACACCAGTGATCTGCCTGCCGCCTCGATGCGCACGGCGAAGGCCGGTATGCCGTGCGACACCGCCCGGCTGGTCAGCCGGAGCGAGCCAGTGGCCGTCTGGTGCCCGTCGTGCAACTCGGTGACGGCGAAGGCGGATTCGATCGGGCTGCGGGCTGGAGTGTTGGTGAGAAAGCCGGCCAGTCGGTCGGCGATTCCAGGCGGACCGTAGAGAGGGATGGGCGCTGCGAGGCGGATGTCCGCGTACAGGGCTCCGTAGTACGCGGTGAGCAGGTCCGCGCTGTGATCGGCGTGCAGATGCGAGATCCAGATCGCATCGAGCTCATTCAGCCGCACATGCCGCTGGAGTGGACCGAGCGTCCCGCTGCCCGCGTCCACCCAGATACGGGTGTCCCCGCTTGACACCAGATAGCCGGAGCAGGGATTGTCCACGCTCGGGTAGGGCGTTGCGCAGCCCAGGACCGTGAGGCGCAGAAGCTCGTCACTCATCCCAAGATCCTAGAACACACGATCCACAAGTCTCGACGATTACTCGTCCCGCGGGGGGCGTTGTCTGCGGCAGTACGCTCAGGCCGTACCTGCCGCCGCCCGTCGGCCCGGCACTGGTCGGTGGCGTGGCCCGTCCTGGTGGCCGTGCCCGCCGCGGCCGGAGGGGCGCTCGGGCGGGCGCCCCGTCGCGCGGTCGGCCAGGGCCGCGCCTGGCGGGCGCAAGAGGAGGCCTGGGCGCGGGAGCTGCCCACGGCCGGGGTCGACGCGTTGTCGTGGCAGGAGTTCGAGACGTACATCGCGGACCGGTGCCGACGGGAAGACACTCCGGCCGCTTCGAGGACTTCGGTGATCTTCCGAGTTCCGTGACCGGCAGAGGCCGGGCCCCGGTCACCGGGCGGGAGCGAGCCGTGCCGGTGAGCCCCGGCTCGCGCTGGCCGGCGGCGCCGTCAGCGCCGGTGGGCCGCTGCCGGCGCGTGGCTCGGTCGGCGTGATCTTCGACGTGGTCAGGGGCGGGCCCCCGGCCGGAGCTCGGGGGACACCGGGCTCCCAAGCCGCCCGGACCCGCCCGCCTCGTACTCGGCCAGGGGGCCGTGAAGCGGGCGTGAGAAGGCCACGTCCCCCGAGCCCGCACGGGCCGCCGCCATGAGTCAGGACGAGGGGGGCTGGAGAACCGAGTCGATGACGTAGATGGTGGCGTTCGCGGCCTTGATGTTGCCGCAGACGATGCTCGCCTTCCCGTTGACCTTGAAGTCGGTGCCCGAACCCGACGTGGTCAGTTTGCCGCCTTCCACCGTCGTGAAGGAGCCATGGGAGAGTTCGTTCGGCGTGATCTGCTTGTCCACGACGTGGTACGTCAGCACCTTCTTCAGCTGCCCCTCGTTCTTGAGCAGCGAGGCGAGCTGCGACGCGCTCACCTTCTGGAACGCCTGGTCGTTGGGGGCGAAGACGGTGATGTGGGGCTTTCCGTCGAGGGTGCCGTTCAGCCCCGCCCGGACCGCGCCCGAAACCAGCTGGCTGAGCTGCGGATAGGCGGCCGCCGCCTTCGTGACCTTGTCCTTGGCCGTGTCGGCCTTCTGGTGGAGCGCCGAACATCCGGTCCCGAACGTCCCCGACGGGCTCGGAGACGCGTTCTGTGCCTGGCTCTGCGACGCCATACCTCCGAGGGCGAGCGGTACGGCGACCAGAGCCGCCGCGGTGGCCTTCGCTGTGCGCATGCTGGTGAACCTCATGGGAACCTTCCTCCCGTGGAGGCGTGGACTCTGCCGAGGGCGGGCCGCGGAAAGACCTCGTTCCCGCGCGAATCCTCGTGTCCGCGCGCGGGGTGGGCGGCTGCCGCGCCACGGCCCTGGGCCATCCCCGGCTGTCCAGCGAGCGTATCCGGCAGGTGCTGGTCACCGCATCCGGAAGGCGGGGCGGGACGAACCCGCGCCCTGCCGAGCCACTGGTCCGCTCCCGTCCCGGCTGCGCCGATCGGCGACGCGGAGGAGGATGGTGGCGGGGGAGGAGGGAAAGGCGGCCGCGACCGAGCCTTCATACGGTTGAGCGAAGTGGTACCGACATGTCCGAGACATCACAGAACCCTGCCTGGCGGCGCATCCCGGAGGACGTCGCCGGCGTGGCCGTGACGGTGGCACGGGCCGCCGGGCGTGCGGCCCTCCACCCGAAGTCCACGATCGGCCGCGCCCGCCATCTGCCGGACATCGTGCCCGCGCTCGGTCAGGCGGTGAAACCGATCCTGACGGGCCGCACGGGCGGCGACTGGCGCGGCGAGTACGCCTACACGCTCGGCGAGCAGGCGTTCGTCTACGGTTTTCCGTACATCTACAACGCCCAGTTGAGGCACGACTGGGTGACGCAGCCACGGAACCCGGCCACGATCCCGTACGCGCCCGTCAACCATTTCTGGCATGCCGAGCGCCTGCTGGACGCGACGTACCGCGACGGCGGGTGCCCCAACAACGACACCCTGTATTCGGCCGCCTGGGTGCATCTCGGCGACGAGCCGGTCATCCTCTCCCATCCCGACATGGGCGATCGGTACTTCACGTTCGAACTGGTGGGGATCACATCCGACAACTTCGACTACGTCGGTCAGCGCACCACGGGCTCCGGCGCGGGCTGCTTCGCCCTCGTCGGTCCGGGATGGAAGGGCAAACTCCCCGCCGGGGTACGCCGTTTGAAGAAAGCCCCCAGTCCCTGGGCCCTCGTCCTCGGCCGCACTCTCGTCGACGGCCCGGACGACGTGCCCCAAGTCCGGGAACTCCAGGAGCAGTACCGGCTCACACCGCTCAGCCTGTACGGCAAGGCGGACGCGAAGGTCCCCGAGAGCCGTGACGTCCTGATGCCCGTCCCTGCGGAGGAGGATCCCCTGGGGCCGTGGAAAACCCTCAACCTGATGCTGGCCGAGAACCCTCCGCCAGCCCATCATGCCGTTCTCCTCCAGCAGTTCGCCCAGATTGGTGTCGGCCCCGGCCTCGACGTCGAGGACCAGCCCGACGCGGTCAGACAGAGTCTGATCCGGGCCGCCGGCGCCGGCGTGCCCCTGCTCAGACAGCAGCTCCTCAGCGGGGACTGGGCCGAACTCGTCCACGGCTGGCGCTACCCCCCGCCGCAGATGGGACGCTTCGGCGACGACTTCCTCAAACGTGCCGCCGATCAGTCGCTGCTCGGCGTCGCCGCCAACGACCCCGCCGAAGCGGTCTACTTGCTCAACTTCGACGACGCGGACGGCGACAAGCTGTCCTCCGCGGGCCGGTACGAACTGCGCTTCCCAGGCGACGCCCTGCCCCCGGTCGACGCCTTCTGGTCGCTGACCGCCTATGGCGAGGACATGAATCTGATCCCCAACCCGGCCGATCGCTACTCGGTGGGCGACCGCAGCGCAGGTCTGCGGTGGGACGCCGACGGCGGACTGACCATCCACCTCCAGAGCGAGCCGCCCGGCCAGGACAGGGAAGCCAACTGGCTGCCCACCGCGGCGGAGGGCACCTGGTTCGTGGCGCTTCGCATGTACCGGCCCCGTCCGGCGGTGATCGACGCGACCTGGGAATGCCCACCGCTGACCCGCGTCGCCTGACGATGCAGGCTGCGGGCACCTCGACGAGGAAATTGCCGGACGGCGGCCCGCCGGGTGCGGCGCTCACTCTGGCCGGTTGTCCAGCCCCTTTTGATGGCCCGTGAGGTGCTGGACGCGCCCGAGCGCGTTCCCGTGCCGGTAGTCCTCGCGGAAGCAACGCGCTCCCCGCGCCGCCGTGTTGCGTGAATCGGCCGTGGTCATGACCCAGTCCGGGATGTGCGACACCGGACCCGCCGACCACCTTGTGCGGAAGCGGAATCGCCGATGACTCTGACGCTGCGCCACGCATCCCGTCATCCACGGTCCGTACCGGCCGTGCCCCGAGACAGACAGGAACCGACCGTGTCCCGTGAGTCCGCAGCCGGGGCCGCCGAGCCGACCGCCTCCGTCATCCGCCCCGCGTCCTCGCTGCCCCCCGGCCGACGAACTGCGGCCCGTGCTGCGGGACTTGCGCCAGGGACGCGCCGCCCCTGGGGGGCCGGACGCTCGCCCACGTCTACGACGCCGACCTGCCCCGCCTGGATGACCTGGCGCCCAAGCATCACCCTGACCGTCGGCTGTGGTGCGTGATGGCGGCGCGGCGGTGGGGGTCGCCGTATCCGGACCGGGGCATCGGGACCGCCGACGGCCCCTGATGGTGATGGCACGTCTCCGCGTGCGTGCGAGCCGGGCGAGTGGGAGACGTATGTTCATGACCGACCCTGACCCGAGACGAAGGGAGACAGTGGTGACAAGGCTGACGGGCAGCGCCCTGCGGATGGGCGGACCGGTCCGGTGATCCCCGACGAGTGCGACGCCATCCGGTGCGTGGGCGGTGAGGAAGAGGCGTGAACTGGTTGCTTGTGGTCGTCCCCTTCGCACAGGCGCTGCGGGCATGAACCCGGCGTCCGAGGAGCCGGAGGCGGAGCATCCCGAGCGGATGGGGCCGTGGCGGTTCGTGGTCTGGTTCGGGACGGTCAGCCTGCTCGCCGATTTCGTCTACGAGGGTGCCCGGTCGATTACCGGTCCGCTGCTGGCCTCATTGGGCGCCTCCGCCCTCGTCGTCGGCATCGTCACCGGTGCCGGTGAGGCGGCGGCCTTCGGGCTTCGACTGGTGTCCGGCCCGCTTGCGGACCGGTCCAGGCGCTTCTGGGGGCTGGCGATCGCCGGGTACGCCCTGACCGTCGTCTCCGTGCCGCTGCTGGGCGTGGCCGGAGTTCTGTGGGCGGCCTGCGTGCTGGTGCTCGCCGAGCGGGTGGGCAAGGCGGTGCGCTCACCGGCCAAGGACACCCTGCTCTCGCACGCCACCGCCGCCACCGGACGTGGCCGCGGCTTCGCCGTCCATGAGGCGCTGGACCAGATCGGCGCCCTGGTCGGCCCGCTGCTGGTGGCGGGTGTGCTCGCGCTGACCGGGAACGACTACGGTCCCGCGCTCGGCGTGCTCGCCGTCCCCGGCATCGCCGTACTGCTGCTGCTGTTCTGGCTGCGCGCCCGGGTGCCGGACCCGGAGGCCTACGAACGTGAGGTGGAGGCCGCCACGCCCGCGCCGCCGGACGCGCGGGACGGGCGGCTGCCGCGGGCGTTCTGGACCTACGCCGGGTTCACCGCGGCCACCACGACCGGATTCGCGACCTTCGGTGTTCTCTCCTACCACCTGGTCGCGCGGCATCTGCTGAGTGCCGCGTGGGTGCCGGTGCTGTACGCCGCGGCGATGGCCGTGGACGCGGTCGCGGCGCTGGCCACCGGCTGGCTCTACGACCGGATCGGACCGCGCGTTCTGGTCGCGCTGCCGGCGCTGACCGCGGGTGTGGTCGTGCTGGCGTTCAGCGACACGGTCGCCGTCGCGGTGGCCGGGTCGCTGGTGTGGGGCGCGGCCATGGGCATCCAGGAGTCGACCCTGCGCGCCACGGTCGCCGATCTGGTGCCAAGCGGCCGACGGGCGACCGCGTACGGCCTCTTCGCCGGTGTGGTCGGCGCGGCGAGCCTGGCCGGCGGCGCGCTGACCGGCGGGCTGTACGGCTACTCGGTCCCCCTGCTGATCACGGTGGTCGTCGCCATCCAGGTGCTGTCTGTGGTGTTGCTGCTGGTCACCAGGACCAAGCGAGGGTGACACGGACTTCCGACGAGTGCCCGACGCTCGCTCGATCCGTGTGGCCTTCCGGGGCCCGGGCGCCAGGGTCGGGGCAGTCTTCGGGGCCGGAAGACCGGGGCGGCCCACGGACGCCATGCGGGGGGCCGCCGAGGACCCCGGTACCGCGGTGGCCGCCGCCTGTGGGGCACCAGCTGGCTATGCGACGACGGCGCGGACGTGGCGCGGTCATGTCACCCGAATCTCGGTCGGGAGTGGCGTGCCCCCTGCCTCGTATGGACGACGGCCCCCGCGGCAGGTGGCCGCCCGGTGCCGGACGGCCCCGCCCCAGGGGTGGGAGCGGGGCCGCGGGCCGCCGGATCAGCCCAGTCGCCACTGCTGGTTGGCGCCGCCGTTGCAGGTGTAGAGCTCCACCTGGGTGCCGTTGACGTTGCCAGAGGGCTGGTCGCCGCCGGTGACGTCGAGGCACAGGCCGGACTGGACGCCGGTGACGGTGCCGTCGGGGTTCAGCCGCCACTGCTGGTTGGCGCCGCCGTTGCAGGTGTACAGATCGACTTTGGTGCCGGAGGTGGTGGCGCCACCGTAGGCATCCAGGCACTGGGTGCCGCCGTACAGCCGCAGTTCGCCCGCGGCGGTGGGCGTGACCTGCTGGTTGGCGCCGCCGTTGCAGTCCCAGATGTCGATCTTGGTGCCGGGCGTGGTCTGCTTGTCGTAGGCGTCCAGGCAGCGGCCGGAGGACGCGCCGATCAGCGGGTGCGTCGTGCCGGTGGTGGTGGCGCTGCCGGTGGACACGCGGTACATGACGGTGCCGTGGCCGGGAACGGTGGCCGATATCGCGCCCGTGGTGGTGGTCTTCACGTGCGACCACAGGTTGTTCAGGGTGTAGCCGCTGCTGGAGGCGGGCATGCCGACCGCGGACGCGGTGGTCGAGATGGTGGCCGCGCCGGAGTTCTCGTTGAACAGCGCCACCGACACGTCGCCGTTCGCGAGCGGTTTGGCCAGCACGTCCAGGCCGCCGGCGGAGGCGATCTCCACGCCCTGTTTGCCGAGGGAATCCTGGTCGACGGCGATGACGTCGCGGTTGCCGAGGATGGAGGCGGTGGCGGCGGTGGAGCCCGGCAGGTCGTTGCCGGCGATCAGCGGCGCGGCCATCTCCGCCCACAGGCTGAATTCGCTGCGGTCTTCGGTGAAGGACATCCCGCCGTTGCCGACCTCCAGCATGTCCGGATCGTTCCACCCGCCGGGGCCCGCGTACTCGGCGAGCTGGACGTTGGTGTGGAAGTTCGACAGCATGGAGCTGTAGTTGTCGCTGATGTCGCCGGTGGTGCGCCACATGTTGCCGACACCCGCGCCCCACTTCCACACGCTGTCCACGCCCCACTCGCACAGGCTGAACAGGATGGACCGGCCGCTGCGGGCCAGCGCGTCGCGCATCGTGGTGTCTCGCTGCTGCGCGGGACTGCCGTCGCTGTTGCAGTTGTCGTACTTGAGCAGGTCCACGCCCCAGGAGGCGAAGCTGTTCGCGTCGGTCTGCTCGTGGCCGAGGCTGCCGGGGAAGCCCTGGCAGGTCTTGGTGCCGGCGCTCTCGTAGATGCCCAGCTTCAGGCCCTTGCCGTGTACGTAGGCGGCAGTGCCGGCGATGCCGTCGGGGAACTTGGACGGATCGGGCACCAGGTGGCCGCCGGAGTCCCGGCTGCCGGCCATCCAGCAGTCGTCGATGTCGACATACTTGTAGCCGGCCGCGGCCAGACCCGAGGACACCATGTAGTCCGCGACGGACTTCACCTTCTGCTCGGTGACGTTGCAGCCGAACTTGTTCCAGCTGTTCCAGCCCATCGGCGGGGTCAGCGCCAGCCCGTTGGGCAGCGCCGCCGCCTGCGGCGCGGTGCCGAGGGCCCAAGCGGCCGACGCGGTGAGCAGGGCCAGGACGGTGCCGGACGCGGCGAGGGCGGATCTGCGGGCGACGCCGTGCCTGCCGCCCTTCCCGGCCGGGTGCGCGCGGGATTCGCGAGCGGGACGAAAGTGCATGTGCCCTTCCTTCCAGTCGGAGTGTCCGCCTGAGGGGCATCCGGCCGCAGGCGAACCCACGTGGCGTTGCGTCACATCCACGCCGGCAGCAGCGGCAGGCCGGCCACGTATGTGTGGTGACGGTGGAAACTGTTGGTTTCTGTGCGGATGCTTGCATACCGTGGCAGGCCGCGCCTCCTCCGTCAAGAGGGGCGACGCGGCATCCGGGGACCAGCCTCTGCGAGCTCGACGAAAGAGGTGAGCGGCGTCAGTACGGAGTGCGCGTACGACCGCATCGTCTTCGCGTCCTCGCGCTCCATGGCTCGAGCAGGATGGTCAGCTCCGCCCGGCCCAGCCCAGCGACCTGACCGACTTTCCAGACCTTCCGCTGGTCTGATCTGGGCGACATTCAGGTCGCGGGGACACGGGGCACCGGGCAGAAGGTGTTCCCTGCTCAGGTCGTCGTCGCCGGTGCCCTCGAATCCCTCCCGGCGTACGCGGGCGTGCTATGCGGCCCGGTGGCGCAGCAGGCGTATGAGGGCGCGCAGCACCGCGAGGTCGTGCCGTCCGGGTGCGGGCGGGTGGGGCGTGCCGTGGGCGCGGGCGCGGTGCAGGTCGAGGAGGTACTGCTGGGTGATGCTCATGGCGGTCGCCTTCCGGGAACGTGGAATGGCCCCAGGTTGCGCGCGACCCGCGCGGATGTCCCGTGGATTGACCGCTGCCGTCAATCCGCGAGGCGTTGTCGGTGGTCCGGTGCACGATGGGGGCATGAGCGTGACCATCGACATCACCGGCCTGGCCGCCGACAGGAGTGCCCCCGAGGCCGACAGGTGGGCGAGGATCTCCGTCGTGCCCTCGCCGCTGGCCGAGCTCGGGATGGCGCTGCACGTGCTCGGCGAACCGGGCCACCACCCGGAGCTGGGGGGCTGGACCGCCGCCGTCTCCTCCCGGCTGAGCCCCCATCTTGCCGACCGGCTGTGCGAGGCGGACTTCTTGTGGCGTACGACGTTCTCGGACGTCTTCTGGGCCTTCGCCGGCATCCCCGGCGGCCGGGTGCTCCCCGGGGCCACGCTGGCCGAGGACCTGGAGCTGCTCGACAAACTGACAGACGATCAGTTCGTGCAGGCCGCCCTGGAGTTCACCTGCGGTGTGCGCGGCGACACCCCCCGGCCCGACACCCTGGACGACCCGGTGCTGCGAAGACGCGCCCTGGACATGGCCGCCGCGCGCGGCCCGATGCAGGAGCGGTTCACCCGCCGGCTGCTGGAGGATCCGCCGGCCGTCCGGGCCTGGCTGCGACAGCTGCTGCTCGACTGCGAGGAGGCCTTCTTCGCGGACACCTGGGCCCGGATGCAACCCCAGCTCGCCGCCGAGGCCCGGCACCGCACCGAACTGCTGCGCCGCAGGGGCCTGACCGAGGCCCTGTGCTCACTGTCCGGGGCGTTCTCGGTGGACGAGGAGGCCGCGCTGATCACCGTCGACAAGCTGCCGGTGGTGCGCACCGCCACCGGGAACGGCGGCCTGGTGCTGGTGCCGACCAGCCTCGGCCGCCCCCACATCCTGGTCCTGCACCGGCACGGCTGGCAGCCCGTGATCACCTACCCGCTCAGCGGCCCGCGCCCGCAGGCCCCGTCCGTCGCCGAACTCACCCGGCGCCTGGAGGCACTGGCCCACCCGGTGCGGATGCGACTGTGCCGTTACCTGGCGCGCGCCCCGCACACCACGAGCGAACTGGCCGAGGCGTACGGCATGTCGGCACCCGAGATATCCCGGCACCTGGCGGTGCTGAAGAAGGCGGGCCTGATCACCCAGTGCCGCCGCGGCCGGTACGTGCAACACCAACTGGACCTCTCGGCGGTGGCCCGGCTGGGCAGCGACTTCATCGAGGGGCTGCTGCGCTGAACCGCCCGGCCGCAGCACCGCCCGAACGAGGGTGACCGGCCGGGAGGCGGCTCAGCCGAGGCGCCCGGTCACGGTGCGCGGCTCAGCCGAGGTTCCGCCGCGTACCGGGCCGGTCTCGTACGCCAGCACCAGCCGCCCTGACCGAGCCTGGCGCGGCGGAGGCGCGTGAGCTGGACGCTGCCGACCCGGCCCGCGTCCGAGGTGCCCTGGCTTTCGGTTGCCACTCCGATTCGGTCTCCTGCACCGGTTACGCCGGGAGGCGCTTGTTCGGCTTGGTGGAGGCATCCGAGAGGTAGAGCGCTGCATCGTCTTGCGGAAGACGCCCAGCCGCTCGGCCAGGGGCCCCGGCACCTCCAGCCACCTCCACCCGCTTCAGCGCCCGAAGTTCAGCGAACGCTCACGTACGCGCGGCCGGGCGACACCGTGCACGTCTCCGCGGCACCGGGCACATCCTCGACGTGCTCGATGCCCTCCTCCGGACCGCCTCGCGCTGCGCATCCACGACGGCGCCATCGCCGACCTCATGCCCGACCACACCACCATCGAGGAGGACGCCCCCGCTCCAAAGCTGCCCAGCACCCTCGACATGCCGGGCAAGGTCGCCGACTTCCTCCGTACGGTCGACCCGGAGCCCGTCGACAACGCCTGGGCGATCCCGGCACAGCGTAAGGCCCACCGCGAGTACGCGAACCCCCTGTAGTCGCATCCACCGGTCGAGGACCGGACTCGGTCACCGCCGAGTGGCCAGCCAAATGGCCACGGCCGCGGTGACGGTGAGCCCGGCGTTGAGTGCGATCCGGCGGTCTTCGCCCGTCAGGTGGACGGCGATCGCGCCGGTCTGCAGCAGTACGAAGCCGATGGCCGCGGCCGTCGCCAGCGAGGGAGCGATACCGGTCAGCGGCGGCAGGACCAGGCCGGCCGCGCCGAGTATCTCGACCGCCCCCAGCGCCCTGAGGGCAGGCAGGGGTATGCGGTCGACCCAGGCCATCATCGGGCGGAGTTGACAGCGGCTGCGGATCACCTTCAGCGTGCCGGCGTAGACGTAGAAGACGGCGAGCAGTCCCGCGACGATCCAGTAGGCGATGTCCATGCTTCCCGTTCATGGGCCACCGGTTCACGGGGACCCGTCGATTGCGTCGATTACCAGAAGGGCCACTGGTCAGGCCCGGTTCCTCATCCTGCCGGTTGGAAGGAGGGTGGCTGTGCCGTGCCGTCGGCTTCAGGCGGGGTCGGCGGCGGGTTCGGTCGCGTAGCGGCTCATGGCGTCGATGTTGGCCTGGGGCGTCAGCGGGCGGCCGTCGGCGAGCAGGTCCTGGAGGTCACGGAAGTACTGCACGTACTGGCCGGGGGTGAACGTGCTGAGCATGACGGCGGGTTCGTCGGTCAGATTGGCGAAGGTGTGCGGCGTACCGGGCGGGACCATCACCAGCGTGCCCGCGGCGGCGTCGTAATCCTCGTCTCCTACGGTGAAGCGCAGGGTGCCGGACAGGACGTAGAAGCCCTCGTCGTGCCGGGCGTGGCGGTGCTGCGGGGGTCCCTGGGTGTGCGGGGCGAGGATGGACTCGGCGATGGCGAGGCGGTGCCCGGTGTGGCTGCCGTCCTCCAGGACGCGCATGCGCGTGGTGCCCAGCACGATCGTCTCGCCCTCGCCGGGACCCGTCACCGATACGGCGGGGTGAGTCTGCGGCTCGCTCGTCTTCACTTCTTCGGTCATGTTTATGAGTTCACCGCCGAGTCCCGAGTCCTGTCCAAGACCTGTCCCGCATCGCCGATACCTCATAGGTATCGTTGCAGCGTGGAGCGGCATACCCTGCGCTACTTCGTAGCGGTCGCCGAGGAGCTCCACTTCGGCCGGCCCCGTGGATCCGGCCAGGGACCACCGCCGACGCGGCTCCCGGCACCGGCCCCCCGCCCGGCCCCCACCTGTCCGGCCGTGGACCACCCCGGCGGCACCCGCGCGCCGGTCTGCGGGCCCACAGACACGACCTGAGTTTCCGTCAACTTCGGGCGCGGCCGGTCACGTCGTACGAACCGCGGGCGAACACGCCCCATGAGGCGAGACACATCGCGGGAAGCGGGCAAGTTTCAACCGGTTCACGGAATTACGGGCCGCCACCCGTCGACGGGTCCGCCGCCCCTGCCCCAGACTCGGCGGTATCCACTTCCTATGTCCCTCTGCACGGAACCGGTGGCTGCCGTGGATCGCTCAGTTCGCGTTGCCGTCGAAGGAGGGGGTGTTCCGGAGATCTGCGCGCCCCACTGGCGCTGCGGCCGGAAAGGCGTCTGTCCGGCCGGCTGCCGTAAGCCCGGCCCGCGTACCCGCCCCCCGGACGTGCCCCCTCTCCTTCAAACTCCCCGACAGGGCACGGCCCCTGCCGCTCCTTCGAAAACCGGTCTTCGCCCCCCCGGCAGCAGAAAACCGGGCGGAGCCCGTCGCGAAATGCCTGCGCACAACGCATCACGGGCACACCGGTGTCCTGGAACCGGCCGACACCTGCGTCCGGCGCCCCCGGCCGCCGCCGTCCCGCACCGTGCGGCCGCGCCACACCCGCACCCGCCGCCCGCCCCGGCCCCGCTTTTCGCATCTTGTGCCGGAGCGCTGAGCCACCCCTCGAACCTCACCTCTCGTCGGTACCGGTCCACCCGCCGCACGCCGGTTCCGCACAGGAGCCGCCCATGAGCCTGACAACGTGACCAGCCCCATATCCCACCGCAGTACACGGCGAGCAGCGCGCCTCGCTCGGCCCGACCGGAATCCGCGGGCAGAGCACCGGGCGGCCCCCAAGCCCGTTCGACCGGGCATCCCAAGGCGAGCCCCCCCGTACAGCCCCTGCCCGGCCCCGTCGGGCGACGGCCGCCCTGGGCGGCAACTCGGCCGATTCCCCGGCTGCCCGCGCCTGCGATCGGCAGGTATGCGACGCATGTCGCCACTCCGGCACCTGCGTCGGCCCGCACCGCTCCACCTCCCGGCCGTGGCCCGCAGGACCGCGCCGGTCTGCCGGCCCGCCGCTGCTCACGCACCGACAAGGAACACCGCCATGACCGTCTTCGCCGAACCCACCGAGGACATCCGCCTCGCCCACGCCCGGCAGCAGCTCGTCCTCCTCGAAGGCGCTTGCCAAGGCCCTGAAGGGCTCATGCGACTCACCCGGGGAACCACCACCCTGTCCGAGCGGGTGACCGTCGCCTACTACGGCCGCCACCAGCACTTCGTCCGCACGCGGGAGACCCGCACCGTGGCGGGGCTCGAGGTACCGCTGTACCGCTGGATCTACAGCACCGCCATCGCGGAATAACACTCATCGAGGGGAAGGAATGGCACACCGTCATCCCAACGGCCGGCTGGCCGCCCTCCTGCGGGAAGCCGGTTGGACCAGCGGCGAACTCGCCCACGCTGTCAACACCCTCGGGGCGGCGGAAGGTCTCTCACTGCGCTACGACCGCACATCCGTCGCCCACTGGCTCTCCGGCACCAGACCCAGACCGCCGGTGCCCGACCTGGTCGCGGCGGCCTTGACCCAACGCACCGGGCGGCTCGTCATCGTCGAGGACACCGGCTTCCTTCCCCGAGCGTACGAGCGCGATCCGCTGCCCGGCACCGATCCCCGGCACAGCCCCCTGAGCGAGCTGATCGTCCTGTGCCGCCAGGACTGCGATCCCGTCCACCGGGCGGCGCTCACCTCGGCGACGTTCCGCATCGTCCCGCCCCCCGCACCGGCCCCGTCCCCCGGCCCGGCCCCGGACACTCTCGCGGACCCGCTGCCGCCGGCCGCCGAAGCCGACGTGGCCATGCTCGAATGCGTGATCTTCGTCGCCGCGCGCAGCACGGCCCTGTTCGGGGGCCGCCACGCCCGCAGTGCCCTCGCGCAGTACCTCGCCGACGACATCAGCAGCCAGAGCCGGCACGCGCTCGGCACGCTCCTGGCGCCGGTGTGGCTCACCCGCACCGCACAGCTGACCCATCTGCTCGCCCTGAAGACCGACGACACCGGTCACAGCGGACTTGCCCAGCGGTACCTCCGCACGGCCCTGGCCCTGGCCGGAGCCGGCGGGGACCACGTCCAATACGCCGTCACCTTACGAGCCATGAGCTGCCAGGCGGCACGCCTGGGTCACGCCGTGATAGCCCACGCCTACGCCGAACACGCGCTGGCCGCCGCCCGGGACCTTGCCGACCCCAACACCCTCGCCTACCTGCTGGCCCAGCGGGCCCACACCCACGCCCTCCAGCACGACGACCGCCACGCGCTGGCCGACCTTGACACGGCTGTACAGCTCTACGAGTCGCACGGCGACGCTTCCGGCACCCGGCCCCGGCCCTTCGCCTCGTATCCGCGAGCCGGCCTCGAATACCAGCAGGCCCTGGTGCTCCTCCAACTCCGGGACTACCAGGGGGCCATCGCCCACCTCGCCCACTCGCTCGGCCACCGGGCACCCGACGAGAGACGCTCCATCGCGCTCACCCACGCGCTGATGACCGACGCCCTGCTCAGCATCGGCCGCCTCGACGAGGCCTGTGCCCACGGACACCGGTTCCTCGACGAGTCCGCCCTCCTGAACTCGGCTCGGGCTCACCAGGCACTGTCCAACCTGTGTGCCCGCCTCGCCCCGCATCGGCGCACACCCGCGGCAGCGGCACTCCTGGACAGGGCACGTGCCTACAGCGCGGGGAACCGAACCGCCCCGTGAAGATCAGCTCGGTCAACGCGCAGGGGAGTCCGCGCTCTTTGGACCGCACGGCGACGGCGACGCACAGCGGCAGCCGCCGATTCCATCCCCCCGTACAGCGACATCGGGCAGTTCCGGTTCCGCGACGTCTCCGCGAGGCGGGGGTGCGGCCAGTGCGTACATCTGAGGGTCGTCCATGGCTCCGAGATATACATGCGACCCGCCGTACCCACACGCCAGGTCGCGGGCGAATGCTGATGAGTCACCCATTGGGGCTTGTTCCGGCCGGGGTTTCCCGCCGTCGCGTGTCCGCCGAGCTGTGAAGGTTACCGAGGTTCCGCTTCCCAGTGCGGGCAGCGAGCCGACCTGGCACGGGCGGCCGATCCACCGTCACCGAACACTCCCCGCGCGGTCCCTCTAACGGGCGCAGGGCAGGCGGCTGATGCCGTGGATGAGGCCGGAGTAGGTATGGGTGGGCGTGTCGGTGGCGTGGATGTCCGGCGCCCTGGTGAGCAGTTCCCGGTAGAACAGGCTGGTTTCACGGCGGGCGAGGTGGGAGCCGAGGCAGTGGTGTGGGCTGGGGCCGCCGAAGCTGAGGTGCGGGTTGGGGGTGCGGCCGATGTCGAACGCGCCGGGGCGGTCGAAGACTTCCTCGTCCCGGTTGGCGGAGTTGTAGTACAGGATGATCCGGTCCCCGGCGTGGAAGGGGTAGCCGTCCACGGTGGTGTCGCGGGTGACATTGCGGCGCATCCACGTTCCCGGAGTGGCGTGACGCAGGGTTTCCTCGACGGCGCCGGGCATGCGGGCGGGCAGGTCGTCCAGGAGCAGTTTCTTCTGGGTGGGGTTGTCCGTCAGCAGGTGCAGCATGTGGGCCAGGGTGCTGCGGGTGGTGTCGTTGCCGCCGACCAGCAGGATGCGCAGGAACGCCCCGAGTTCGGCGTCGGTGAGAGGTCGGCCGTCCACGGTGGCCTGGACGAGGGCGGTTGTCACGTCGTCGGCGGGGTTGCCGCGGCGCAGGCGGGCGAGGTCGCCCATGAGGGTGCTGAAGTAGGTGACCGCTTCGGCCACGGCACCGAGGCCGGTGCGGTCGGACGCGTTCGCGATCTCGGTGATCGTGTCGGTCGCTTTCACCACGTCCGTGTAGGCCGAGGCGGGGACGCCGACGATCGCGCAGATGGCACGCAGCGGCAGTTGGGTGGCGGCCTCGGTGACGAAGTCACAGGGGACCTTCTCCAGCAGTTCATCGATGACCTGCGTGGCCGCCTGGCTGATCATTTCGTCGTGGTGGCGCAGGCCGCTGGGGTTGAACGCGCGCGCCACCACGCGCCGCATCGCGGTGTGGCGAGGGGCGTCCATGTTCAGCAGGGAACCTTCCGCGGTCTCGCCGAAGGCGGGCGAGCGGTCTTCGAGTGTGCTGCTCGACGGTGTCGAGCTGAACAGGTCGGGGCGACGGGAGACCTCGGTGATCTGCGTGTGCCGGGTCAGGGCGTAGAAGCCGTAGGAGTCGGATCCGGGGCGGGCCGGCCGGTAGGGGAAGAAGACGGGCTCCCTTCCGGCGCGCAATCGCGCGAAGAACGCGTCGATTTCGCTGGCCGGCTTCTTCCAGAACTCCGGGTGGAGCGGGTTGTCGGTCCTGCCGTCGACGTTCCGGTCGGTGTCCAACGGGTTCACCTCGCGTTCATGGGCCACAGGTAGGAGGGGGTGTCGGCGGGCATGGGGCCGCCGACCAGACCCCACAGGATGCACAGCACCAGGTAGACGAAGGCGGCGACGTTCCCTGCCCCGATGCCGGCGAGGATTCGGATGATGTTCTGTCCCCGTGCGGTGGAGGCGAGTTCGGCGCCCCGGTAGATCCATGGGACGGCGCCGTGGGTCTGTTCGAGATGCCGCATGACGACGAAGGGGGTGGTGAAGATCGTCGCGGTGAATGCGGCGGACAGGGGGACGTTGTACCAGTGCCCGGCGAAGAGGGTGACCGGTTTCCAGGCGTGAGCGTAGGAGTAGATGCCGGTATTGAGCCACACCGTCTCGATCAGGAGGTCGGTGACGACGCCGGCGATGAAGATGGCCGCCCAGAGCCGCGGCGGTCCCCAGTGGGGGAACCGGTCGGCTATTTTGCGGCCCGCGATCGCCTGGGCCCACACCCACAGGATGAGCAGGCCGAACCCGACACCGGTGACGGCGATGGGCGCCTCGATCTGGAGCTCCGGATGGGGTGGGTTCCAGCCAGGAATGTACGGTCCCCATGAGTTGACGTGCGCTATGTGCTGGTTCACCACGATGGTGGTGTCGCGGTAGTCGAGCAGAGGGCTCTGCCAGGAGGCGATCAGGAAGCCGAGGGTGATGCCGGCGTCGAGGGTGACGTGTCCGCGGCGCAGGCTGGTGCGGGTCAGGTGCACGGCGCAGGCGATCAGAGCGATGACGAGGAGGACCTGCACGGTGACGATGACGGTGGTGCGTGCGGGCGAGATGCTGTCGCCGCCGTAGTGGGGGGAGTGCACCCCGTGGGCCGCCCAGGTGAGGAGGATCCACGCCCCGGCCAGGGTGAACACGACGCCGGTGAGGGCCCACCAGAAGGCGGGGGTGTGGACGAGACGGCGAGTGGGAGTCTCCGTGGCCGTGCCGAGTGTGCTGCTCATGCGGGATTGTCCTGTGTGTCTGCGTGTCCGGGGCCGCGCAGGAGGCCGATGAAGCTGCCCGAAACACGTGGCCGGGTCCACTGGTTGGCGATGCGCAGGAGTTCGGCCAGGTGCGCGGTGAGGGGGAGCGGGGCGCCTGCGGTGCGGGCGGCCGTCAGCGCGGTGTCAAGGTCTTTGACCAGGTCGGTGAGGGTGCCGAGGGTCTCGTCGTGCGGGTTGAGCATGTGCGGCAGATAGTGGCGCAGAAGAGGGGTGTCGGCGAAGCCCCCGGCCAGTCCCGTGAGCAGCCGCTCGGGCGGGATGCCGGCGGCCTCGGCCAGGGTGGCCGCTTCGGCGACACCCCACACGTTCGCCGCGACGATGATCTGGTTGCACAGCTTGGTGGCCTGCCCCGCGCCCAGGGGGCCCATGAGGGTGATCTGCCGGGCGTAGGCGCGCATGAGCCCGTGGACACGGTCGAAGTCGGACCGGCTGCCGCCGGCCATGATGGTGAGGGTCCCGCCTTCGGCGGCGGGGGTACCGCCGGAGACGGGCGCGTCGAGCCAGGAGATCCCGTTGGCGGCGCGCAGCCGTCCGGCCACGGCGCGGGTGGTATCGGCGGGGATGCTGGAGTGGTCGATGACGATCTGCCCGCGGCCGGGAGCGGCGTGCAGGCCGTCCGCTCCCAGGGCGATGTCGGTGACGGCCTGCCGGTCGGTGACGCACAGGGCGATGACCTCGCATGTGCGGGCGACTTCGGCGGGGGAGGCGGCGACGACCGCGCCGGCCTCGTGCAGGGGCTTGGTCTTGTCCGCGGTGCGGTTCCACACCATGAGCGGGAATCCTGAAACGAGGATGCGGTGTGCGATGGGGGAGCCCATCACACCCAGCCCGATGAATCCGACGGTGAAGGTCACGGCTGCTCCTGCGGTCACGGAGCGGGGCGCGGCCGCCGCAAGAGGAGACAGACGGTGCGACGGCCGTTCCCGGACACGGGTGGGTCAGGTGATCTGCCGGGTGATGGTGGTGAGGTTCCAGTAGGAGACCTCCGTCCGGAAGCGTCCGTCGGGTGAGAAGGTGAAGACGCTCAGCCCGTGCTTGGTGAAGCGGCGGCCCATCACGGCGTTCTCGGTCACACGCGGGAAGTGCCCGACGACCGTGGCCGACAGCGTCCACTTGGTGCCGATCTCACCGTCCGGTCCGACGAGATAGCCGTCGAGGGTGAGCTGTTCGTCGTGGAAGGCGTCGAACCAGGTCGCCACGTCCTTGCGGAGTTTGGCCTTGTCCTCCACCACGCTGTCCAACGCGATGTCCTCCAGGCGCAGTTCGTCGGCGAAGCACGACAGGTAGGCCTCGATGTCGTTGGTGCACAGAGAATGCGCCCAGGTTTGGAATATTTTGTCTTGTTCGGATGGGATATTCACAGAACCTCCGTATTCATGTCGGTGAGAGCACTCATGCGGACACGCTGTCCAACAGGCGGCGTACGTCGTCCAGTTGCGCGGTGTCCGCCGCGCAAGCGGTGTATCCGTCGGGCCGGACGAGCAGACACTGCTCTCTTTGACCGTCGACGTGCTGGTGGGTGACGATGGGGCGGCCGTGCACGAGCTCGTCGGCCCGTGCGCGCAGTGCTGAGCGTGCCGCGCCCCGCGTGACCAGCCGGTAGGCGGTGGCGGGCTGCCCTGCCCGCGCCCAGCCGGGGCAAGGCAGCCCGACCACCGTGGCATCCGAGAGACGGCCCACCCGTCTGGGCCGGTCGGGTACGGGTGCGCCCAGCGGAGTATGGGGGTAGGAGGTCTTGAGCCCGGCGAGTCTCGCCGTGTACCAGCTCTGGACGGCGGGCACGCCGGCCGCTGCCCGCAACACGAGATCGCGGGCGCCGCTCCACGGCGGCCCCGCCAGGGCGATACGGGCCACCAGCCCGGTCATCCGCAGAACCTGCTTTGCGGCGGCACGCCGCTCGGTGCTGTAGGTGTCGAGGACGCCCCCGCACAGACGCCGGTCCAGGACGCCGGCGAGTTTCCAGGCCAGGTTCCGGGCGTCCTGCATACCGAGGTTCGCACCCTGCCCGCCGACCGGGTAGTGCGTGTGGGCGGCATCGCCCAGCAGGAACACACGGCCGGTACGCATCTCGTGGACGAGGGACTCTTCGGAGGTGAACTCGGTCAGAAGCGCCAGGTCGCTGACGTCCAGGGTGCGCCGACCGCGGCGAAGGAGGGCCCGGACCTCCTCGATACCGGGCTGGACTCCTTCGGCCACGTTGCCGGCGACCCGGTAGGAGCCGTCGGGGAGGGGAGCGATGAGGAGTGCTCCCCGCGCGGTGAGGGTGTATTCGATGTCGGTGACAGGGGGCGCCGGGCTGAGGGCGCCTTCGGCGAGCAGGAACCGGGACAGGGCCTTCGTGCGTGTGGAGGGTGCGCCCAGCGCGGTACGGATGGTGGAGTGGGCACCGTCGGCGCCGATGAGCCACGGCACGGTGAGGGTGCTGGTCCGGCCGCTGCCGTCAGTGGTCTCGACGTGCACCTCGTCGGGTGTCTGGGTGAGGCCGGTGGCACGCCGTCCGCGTTCGACGGTGACCCCCATGGCGGTGAGGGCCTTCTCCAGCAGCCGGTCGGTGTGGTGCTGGGGCAGGATCAAAGGGGCGGTGCCGGCGGTGAACCGGAAGCGGGCCAGGCGCCGGGTGCCGGTGCTGTAGGTGAAGGCTTCGGGCCGCCTGCCCAGGGAGAGCGCTTCGTCGAGGACACCGTAGTCGGCCAGGATGGCAAGCTGCGGCGGCCACAGCAGGATGGACCTGGTGCCGGTCGCGGGCTGCGGGTTTGCGTCGACGACGCGGACCGTCGCGCCGTGGCGCGTCAGTTCGCAAGCGGCGGTGAGCCCGCACGGGCCCGCGCCCACGACGAGAACGGAGGCGCCGTCCACCTGATTTCCTCCTGTCACTTCGGCAGCCGTTCGGTGAGGAGTTCGGCGAGGTCCGCCGGTGTGGGGTGCGTCCACAAGGCGGTGGTGGGCAGTTCGACGCCGGCCTCGTGGGCGATACGGTTGCGGAGCTGGATCGCGAGCAGGGAGTCCAGACCGAGTGCGACGAACGCGGTGCGGTCCTCGACGCTGTCGAGGGGGCAGCGGAGCACGGCAGCCGTATGCTGCTTGATCTTCTCGTGCAGGAACCGGGTACGCTGCCCCGGATCGGTCAGGGAGTTCCATCGGGTCAGGAACGCGCCCTTGTCGTCGGCGGGGCCGCCGGCGCGGGGGATCGCCGCGTAGTAGGCCAGGCGGGCCGCGTCGGGGTGCAGGGAGAGCCGCAGGTCGAGATCGTGCGGTGCGTAGACGGTGAGAGGCCGGCCGGAGCGGGTGACGATCTTCTCCAACGCTTCCATGCCCTCCGCCGGAGAGATCATGGCGTAGCCGAGGGATTCGATGTCGGTTCCCCTGCCGTGCCCGGACCAGGGCCCCCACACGATGCTGGCGGCGGGAAGCCGCTGGGCGAGCCGCCAGCGGGTGAATTCGTCCAGCCAGGAGTTCGCCGCCGCGTAACAGGTCTGACCGGGCTGGCCGATGACAGCGGCCACCGAGGTGAAGTTGATCCACCAGTCCAGGGAGCAGGTCTTCGTCGCCTCGTGCAGGTGCCACGCGCCGAGTGCCTTGGAGTCCCACACCCGTTGCAGCTGCGCGGCGCTGACGTTCTCCAGGACGGAGTCCTCGACCACGGCGGCGGCGTGCAGGACGCCGCGCAGGGGACGGCCGGTGGCCTCGGCCGCGGACACCAGGCGGTGGGCCGTCGCCGGGTCGGCCATGTCGCCGAGCGTGACGGTGACATCGACGCCGCGCTTGGTGAGATCTTCGATGACACGGCGGGCCCGCTTGCCCGGTTCGGACCGTGCGCCGAGGACGAGGGCGCGGGCCCCGTGACCGGCGAGCCACTGCGCCACGTCCAGACCGAGACCGCCCAGCCCCCCGGTGATGAGGTAGGACGCGTGCGGTTCGACCGGTCGTACGTCCTCAGGGGCGACCGGTAGCGTGGCCTTCCCCTCGGTCGGCCAGACAAGCGCGAGGTTGCCGGTGTGCCGGGCGCCCGCCATGGTGCGGAACACCTCGGACGCCTCGGAGACGGACGACGAGGCTATGGGCAGCGGCGGCAGACTGCCCGCCGCGTATGCCTGGCTGATCTCCCGTACGAGGGAGGCGATCAGGCCGGGCTCCTTGTGCAGGAGCAGGGCGATGTCGACGCTGCTGAGACTGATGTTGCGACGGAACGGCAGAAGTCCGAGGTGGGTGTCCTCGTAGATGTCGCGCTTGCCGATCTCGATGAACCTGCCCTTGCGGGCGAGCAGATCGAGACTGGCGGTCTGCGCCGGGCCGGTCAGTGAGTTGAGGACGACATCCACCCCCCGGCCGTGGGTGATCTCGCGTACCTTCCGGGCGAAGTCGAGGCTGCGGGAGTCCATCACGTGCCGGACGCCCAGAGAACGCAAGTAGTCCCGCTTCTCCTCCGTCCCGGCGGTGGCGAGGACTTCGGCCCCTTTCATCCGGGCTATGTTGACGGCGGCCAGCCCCACACCGCCCGAGGCGGAGTGGATGAGCACCCGTTCCCCCTCTGCCAGACGTGCGAGGTGGCACAGCCCGTACCAGGCGGTGAGGTAGGCGATGGGGAGCCCGGCCGCGTGCGTGAGATCTTCGGGGGAGGCGAGGGGGATGGCCCAGTCGGCGCGGACGGTGACGCGGGAGGCCATCAGCGTCTCGTGGTCGCCGGCCCAGCACACCGGCACCGCGACGAGGTCGCCGACGGACGCCGAGCGGACGCCCTCGCCGACAGCGGTGACGGTACCCGCTCCGTCGAACACGGCCTGCGGGGTGACGTCGGTCCCGGACAGCAACTGGTCGTAAGTGCCGACCGCCTTGAGGACGTTGATGAAGTTCAGGCTGGTGGAGTGCAGTTGGACCTGGATCTGCCCGGAAGCGGGCGGCTGGGGCTCCAACGCGCCCAGGTGGAGATCGTCGAGGGTCTTGCTCTGGCCGCGGAGCAGTTTGGCGCCTTGAGTACGCCAGTCCACGCCCGCACGGACGCGGTCGCCGGGACCCAGGGGGTGATGGGTGAGGCGGGCAAGGTAGCGGGCCCCTTCCCGGTAGGCGATGTCGTCCTCGGTATCGGGGCAGGTCAGCAGTTCGCGGGCGAGTTGCTCCGTCGTGGTGCGCTGGTCGGCGTCGAGGTGGGCGGGACGCAGAGCGGCCTGCTCCAGAGCGAGGACACGCAGGGCGCCGCGCATTCCCGATCCGGCGAGGCCGGGTACGTCCTGAGGGGTGACGTGCGCCGCGTTGCGGGTGAGCACCCACAGACGGGGCGCGCCCTGACCGTCGGGGGCCACGGACTGGGCGAGACGTATCAGGTGCTCGAGGTTGGTCCGGGCACGGGCCGCTGGACCGGATGCGCCGTCCAGGGCGGGCAGGTAGACCACGGCGCGCGTCGCGGCGCTCGGCGAGCCGCTGGTGCTGGCGACGGGGCGGAGGACGGCGGTGGCGCCGTGTTCTTCGAGGGCCGCCTTGAGGTCCCCCGCCTCGCCGGCGCGCTCCGTCTCGTAGTACAGCTCCCAGCGGCCCGCCTCGGTGATCTCGCTGGTCCGGGAGGTCTCGATCCAGGTGACGTCGAGGGTGCGCCGGTCGAAGAGATCGTCGCCGTCCTGGGAAGGAACGTTCACGCAGTCGATCGCGTCCGCTTCGGCGAGGACGGTCCCGGTGGCATCGGTCAGCAGGCAGCTGGCAGTGCAGGAGCGGTCGCCCACGTCGGTGAGCCGCACGTAGGCGTGAGCCGCCGTGGCGGTGTCGCCCAGGACCCTGACCCTGCCGAGACGGCGCGGCAGCATACCGCCGGGCGGCACGGGGTGGCAGGCCAGCCAGGTACTGCCCACCGCCTGCAGGCAGATGTCGAGCAGGACGGGGTGCAGCCGCAGGTTCCGGCTTCCCGCGCGCCCGGCCGAGGGCAGCACGATGTCGGCCAGCGCGGACGGGCCGCTCCCTCCGGGGATCAGCCGCAGGCGGGTGACGCCCATGAACGCCGGACCGTGGGTGATGCCCCGCTCCTCCCGCAACCGCCGGTACAGCTCGGCCGGTTCGACGTCGTCGGACGGGGACGACAGGAGCGATGCGATGTCCACCGGCTCGGGCGGGCGCACCCCCGGCGCGTGGTGGAGCTGGGCACCCGCGTGGGCGGCGAAGACGCCGTCGGGCCCGATCGCGTTCAGGGTCCAGGCGGCGATGGCGGGCCCGAGCGTGGTGGCCACCGCGGTGACCTCCCGGCTCTCGCCGAGGGCGAGGATGCGGTGCAGGTCGAGGTCGCGGATCTCCACATCGCACGGGTGTGCGGAGAACACGTCGGTGGCGCAGGCGATGGCCATCTCCGCCATCGCGGCACCGGGCAGGACGGGCACGTCGTTGACACGGTGCTCGTCCAGCCAGGGCAGGGTGGTGCGGGTGAGGGTCTTCTGCCACAGGTGGCGCCGGGTACTGGCCGGGTCGGCCAGATGGATGCCCGTCAGGACACCCTCGCTGCCGCGGCCGGCGATGGGCATGCCCGTGCGCAGCGGTGACGGGGCGATGCCGTGCCGGGTGCGTTCCCAGCTCATGGTGGGCACATCGGCGAGCGCGGCATTCCGGTAGGGGGCGTCAGGCCACTCGACCGGGTATCCGGTGCAGTGCAGGGCGGCCACCTGGGTGAGGAACGCGGTGCGCTCGTCGGTCTCGCGATGCAGGGAGCCCAGGACGTCGACGGGATCCTGCCCGAGGGACGCGGCCGTGGCCTGGACCGCGTGCGCGAGGACCGGGTGCGGGCTGATCTCCACGAACCGGCGGAAGCCGTCCTCGACGGCGGCCTGGACGGCGGAAGCCAGCAGGACCGGCTGCCGCTGGTTGGCGGCCCAGTAGTCCGCGTCCAGCCGTACGGCACGACGGGCGTCGTCGACGACGGTGCTGTAGAAGCGGACGTCCGGAGTGCGCGGGTCCAGGTCGGCGAGGGCGGTGCGCAGCTCGCCCAGGATGGGATCCATGTGGGCGGTGTGCGCGGCGATGTCGACGTTGACGAACGTGGCCGCGACGTCCTCCTTCTGCCAGGCACGCACCAGTTGGCCGACGGCGTCCTTGTCGCCGCCGATCACTGTCGCGTCCGGTGAGGTGACCACGGCCACGCTCACGCCGGGGACACCGGCGGCGGCGATCCTCGCTTCGACGTCGGCGCGGGGCAACGCGATCGAGGCCATACGGCCGGCACCCGCCTGACGCACGTTCAGCCGGGAGCGGCGGCAGATGACGCGGGCCCCCTCCTCCATGCTGAGGGCGCCGGACACGACAGCGGCAGCGGCCTCCCCCATCGAGTGCCCGATCACCGCGGCGGGCCGCACACCGTAGTCGGCCCACATGGCGCACAGGGCGACCTGGATGGCGAAGACGGTCGGCTGGATCCGGTCCATGCCCTCGACGAGGCGGGTGTCGGCGAGGGTCTGACGCAGGGAGAACCCGGACTCCTCGGCGACGAGCGGTTGGAGCCGGTCGATGACGCGGGTGAAACCGGGGTCACGGTCCAGCAGGCCCCGGCACATACCCGCCCACTGCGAGCCATGGCCGGAGAACAGGAACACGGTGTCGGCCCCCGGCCTGGCCGTGCCCTCTGCCACGCCGTCGGCGGCCGTCCCGTCGGCGGCCTCGGTGAGCCGGCCGACCAGCTCGGCGCGGGTGGTGGCGACGACCGTCAGCCGCTCACGCAGATGGGACCGACGCACCGCAAGGGTGTGGGCGACATCCGGTAACGCGACGCCGCTTCCTTCCCCCTCCAGCCAGTGGGCCAGACGCCTCGCCGCTGTGCCGAGTGCCGGACGGCTGGCCGCCGAGAGCGGGAACGCCAGCGGCTCGTTCGCGGCTTGCTGCTTGCCGCCCGCACCGGGAGATGCCGTAGGGCGGTGGCCGCGTCCGTTTCCGTCGGGGGACTGCTCCACGACCACGTGCACGTTGGCGCCCGTGACGCTGAGGGAGGACACGACGGCCAGCCGCCGCCCCTTTCGTTCGGGCCAGGCGACGGTCTCGGTGGGTACCAGGAATCGGGTCGCCCGCGCGTCGATCTGCGGATTCCAGCGACGGAAGTGCAGGTTCGGCGGGATCTCACCGTTCTGCACCGACAGGAGGGCCTTGAGTACTCCGGCGAGACCCGCCACCGGTTCGGTGTGTCCGATGTTCGTCTTCACCGAACCGAGCGCGCAGGTACCGGGACCGGCGCCGTAGACCTCGGCGAGAGCACGGAACTCCAGAGGATCACCGACTTCGGTCCCGGTGCCGTGGGCCTCCACCAAGCCGACATCTCCGGGATCGACACCCGCGGCGGCCAGGGCCCGACGGCAGACCTCCACCTGCGCGTCGGCGGAAGGCGCGGTCAGGCGGGTGGAACGGCGCCCGTTCTGATTCAGGGCACTGCCGCGGATCACGCCGAGGATCCGGTCGCCGTCGTGCAGGGCGTCGCCAAGGCGTTTGAGCGCGAGGACCACGCAGCCCTCTCCGCGCACATAGCCGTCGGCGGCGGCGTCGAAAGCGTGGCACCGGCCGGTGGGCGAGAAGAACGACCAGCGCGCCGGCGGCACGGACTCCTCGGGCCCGAGAATGAGGACACATGCCCCGGCGAACGCCAGATCGGTCTCCCCGTCCGCGAGCCCCTGGCACGCGGCATGCAAGGCGACAAGCCCGGAGGAACACCCCGCCTCCAAAGTCATCTGCGGGCCTTGCAGGTCCAGGAGGTAGGCGATGCGACCGGCGGCCATCGAATGGATGCTGGCGTTCATGGCATAGGCGTCGATCTCCTCCAACGGCCGCTGCGCCCGCAGGAGATACTCCTTGTTGTAGACGCCGAAATACGTACCGACCGGCTTGCCGGACAAGGACCTCGGCGGCACTCCGGCATGCTCGGCCGCCTCCCAGAACGTCTCGCACAAAAGCCGGTGATGGGGATCGACCCAGGCGGCCTCATGAGCGTTGATACCGAAGAAGGCGGGATCGTAGGCGTACACGTCTTCGTCGAGGAAGGCCCCCCATTTCAGGCGGGCGGCGACATCGGCGGGGAGACCGAAGACCTCTTCCTGGCTCCACCGTTCCTCGGGAACCTCGCGGACGACGTCCCGCCCCTCGGCCAGCAACTTCCAGAACGACGCGGGCGAGTCGACGCCTCCTGGCAGCCGGCAGCCGGCGCCGATCACCGCGACATGATGTTCACTGGGTTGTTTCACCCCGGTACTCCTTTGCATGCACGAGGCGCGTTGTTCGGCGCCAGCGTCCGGTCCGCTTCCGCCCTGGAACACGAAATAAGGGGGACTCCTCTGCAGGTACGGCAAATGGAAGAATGAAAGGCAAGGAAAAGGGGAGAGGGCTTGCCGGCAGGAGTGCGCTGCTCCGCCCGAACCGGTCACCAGGCAGTGTGGGCATCTCATGCAAGCCGGGGAGGCCTCCGGGATCTCGCCTCAGGCCCCATCAAACCGGGGGCATACCTGCCTGTGAACCCCCGGACATTGCGTAATGCCTGAACGCGATGAAAGACCGTCCTGACCAGGGCCGTCCTTTGGTCCGTACTCCCAAGTGGCGCGTCCTGCGGGGCCGGTGCCCGTGGTCACGAAGCCCCCGGCCGGGCAGCGGGGGGCAGTTGTGGCTGCATCACCTCCGTCCACTGCTCGAGCCGGGTCGTCTGGCAGCCGGGGCATCGTCGCCCGATCACGCGCTCGGCGGTGGGAGGTCGGACTGCGCGGCAGAGTGCACACACCGGCGGCTTACCGTCTCGGCCTGGCCGGGTGGCCCGCCCGGCGGGCGCTGCCGGTAAAGATCCGGTGCTGCCCTCCTGCCCGGCGGGACGTACCGGGGACGCGCTTTTTCTCGGGTCAGTGCCGGGTTTCCAGGGACCGGTGATCAGCATGTCGCCAGTTCGCCGGGGTGCGCCACCTCACCCGTGACGTGATGGTCGGCGACGGCCACCGCCTGCCGGGCACACCGCTGCGCGCCGCCCAGGACGAAGCCGGTGTTCTGCCCGTCGTGTGGAAGGGCCGGGGCCTTGCCGCGCTCGGCCTGGCGGCCGGGGACGGGGTGAACGAGCGGCAGGCCGGGCTGCTCCTGGGTTCAGCCGGACGCGCGCGACCTCCTGTCCGGCTCCGCTACACCCCCTTGCCCAGGTCTGCCACCAAGCTGTTTTCCTTGACATCGGCTGTTGCGGCCGCCGGTCCTGGTTCCCGGACGAACGCGCCCGCTACTGCGTCGCCATGCACGACCTCGTGTGTCCGTCACGCCGACAGCGGAGACGCGCACGGTGAACACCTCTGCCCGGCGCGGTCGCCGGGTACCACGCTGAGCGGATGATCGAAGAGACGATTGACGAGGCGAACTGGACCTCCCCGAGCGAGTGGTGGTCTCGCCGGCCGAGGCGACGCCGGGCGGCCAGGGGCTGTGCATCACCGAGGACCCGGTGCAGATTTCGCTGCGGGATGTCGCCCGGCTGATGCTGACCATCAGCGACAACACCGCGACCGACGTGCTGATCCGCCGGGTCGGCATCGAACGGATCAGGGCGCGCCTCACCGGGCTCGGCTTCACCGGCTTCCACCTGCCGGGCACGATCCAGGACGAGTTCGACACCGCCGCCCGCGACGCCGGGTTCGCCGACTGGCGCGCGATGGCCGGAATGATCCGGGACGCCGCGTCGCCGCAGGAGGGCGAGGTGATATGGCGGCGGGTGCTGGCGTCGCCGGGGATGCGGCCGGGGCGGATCAGCAGTGCGACCGCCGACGACCTGGCCGCCCTGCTCCGCGCGGTCTGGCGGGCCGAGGCCGGCCCCGCCGAGGCGTGCGCCGATCTCCGCCGCACGATGGGACAGCAGCGGCTCACTCGGAGGATCGCCGCCGGTTTCGGGCCGGAAGTACTGGTCACGTCCAAGTCGGGAACCGTGCCGGGTGGCGTCAGCAACGACGTCGGCGTGGTCGCCTTTCCCGATGGGCGGCGGTACGCGATCGCCGTCCTCACCCGGTCGCTGACGCCCGGGACACCCACCCGTGAAGACATCCTCGGCACGGCGGCCCGGATGGCCCTGGACCACTTGCGCGCGCACGGAGCACCCCGCACTGGGCTCTGAGCCCCGCCGGTGCCCACCTGGCCGGGGCAACTACCGTCTCCTCCCGGCGGTTTGGCCGCCCTCGTGCTTCATACCGGGGCGGCCGCTTGTTACTGTCTCCGATCATGCGAGCCCTCTTCGCAGGATCTTTCGACCCGGTCACTCAAGGGCACGAGGACATACTCCGGCGCGCCGCCCTCCTGTTCGACGAGGTCGTCGTGTGCGTGATGTCCAACCCGAACAAGACCGGCCGCCACCCCGTCCCGATGGCCCGCATGAACCACGAACTGGCCGGAGTCGAAACGTTCTTCATCGCCGCGGACCCCGCCCTGGCCCACGTCTCCTCCACCCTTGTCACCGCGATGGGACAACGGTAGAGCGGCGCACCCTGGGCTCCGTCGGGCCGTTGACGCCCGCGACGGCGCTGCGGCCGTGCCGCCGGACAACGGCGACGGGCCGACGCCACGAAACCTTCACTCCCCGGCCGGCTCGCCCTGGCCCGGCGCCTCACGCCTGAAGCGGATTCGTGAAGCCGCGCAGCACGGCGAGAAGGTGGGCGCGGAGTTCGGTGGAGGTAGGTGGGGGCGCACTCGCGCCCGCCAGCCGGTCGAAGACGAGGCCGTCCAGGAAGGCCACGAACACCGGTGCCTGGGACGGTGGGTCGGACGCGCCCGCGGCGGTGAGCAGTTCTCGGGCCACGGCCCGGTGGGCCTTGCCCGCGGTGGCGAGGACGGTGTGCAGTTCGGGACGCCGCGTGGACTCCAGGGAGAGTTCGTAGCGCGCCAGCATGCGTTCGCGGCCGGCGGTGACCAGGTGTTCGACGAGGTCGGCGACGGCCGCGGCGATGGAGGCGAGGTCCGCCGGTTCCGTGATGGCCGGGCGCTCGGCCACATCGGCGAGATCGATCTCCGCCAGCCGGTCGACCGCCGCCCGCAGCAGCGCCTGCCGGGTGGGGAAATAGTACGAACACGTCCCCGCGGGTACCCCCGCCGTCTCTTCCACGGCGCGATGGGTCAGACCGCGCATCCCCGCCCGGGCCAGCGTGCTGATCGCCGCGTCGGCCAGTCGCAGCCGTCTTGTCGTGGGCTCGGCCACCGTGTCCCTTCCTCCCTGCACGTCGACACTCTACAGATGTAGCATTCCTGGCGACTGCTACAGATGTAGAGGAGGGGTGCGGTGACTGGAGGAGCGGCGCGTCCGAGTGGGGTCCCGGGCCGCGCGATCGTGGCCGGGGCGGGGATCGGCGGGCTGGCCGCGGCCGTGGCGCTTGCCCGGCACGGATGGCAGGTCGAGGTGTTGGAACGGGCCGCCGGATTCGGTGAGGCCGGATCGGGGCTTTCGGTGTGGCCCAACGGGGTCCGTGCGCTGGAGGCCCTGGGGTTGGGCGAGCGGGTCCGCGCGCGTGCCCTCGCGGAGACCCGGGCCGGCATCCGGGACGTCTCCGGCCGCTGGCTGTCGCGCACGGACACCGAGGAACTGGGGCGCCGCCACGGCCCGCTGGTGATGATCCACCGCGCCGACCTGTTCGACATCCTGCGCGCGGCCCTGCCCGAAGCGGCCCTGCGCGCCGGCACACGCGTAGACGCCGTCACGGACCGCGGCTCACACGTGGAGGTCCGGCACACCGGGGGAGTCTCGCGCGCCGATCTGCTCGTTGGGGCCGACGGCATTCGCAGCACCGTACGGAGCGCGCTCTGGCCGCAGGCCCCTTCGCCCCGCTACGCCGGGTACACGGCGTGGCGCACGATCGTCGACCTCGGCCGGCCGTTGCACGCGGGCGGAGAGACCTGGGGGCGCGGCGAACGCATCGGTGTGTCCCCCCTCGCCGACGGCCGCGTCTACCTCTTCGGCGTCGCCAACGCCCCCGAGGGGCAACACGGCCCCGACGGCGAACTGGCCGAGATGAGACGGCGCTTCGGCCGCTGGCACGACCCGGTGCCGGAGCTTCTGGCCGCCGCCACCGAGGACGCGGTGATGCGCCACGACATCTACGAACTGCCCCCGCTGGACACCTTCGTCCGCGGCCGGTGCGTGCTGCTAGGCGACGCCGCCCACGCCATGACACCCAATCTCGGGCAGGGCGCCAACCAGGCTTTGGAGGACGCCGTCACCCTGGCCGCGCTGCTGGCCGCCCACCCTGACGCGGACTCCGCCCTGGCCCGCTACGACCGTGAGCGCCGCGCCCGTACCCGGATGATCGCCCGGCGCTCCCGCCGGATCGGGGCCGTGGCCCAGTGCGGCCGTACCCCGGCCTGTCTCGCACGCGACCGACTGCTCCGCCTGACCCCGTCGTCGGCCATGCTGGCCGCGCTCGTCCCGGTCCTCGGCTGGCGGCCGCCGTCACCGGAGTCACGTCAGCCTTGGAACTCCTCACAGAACGGCTCGGAATGGGATGAGCCGGGTGGCGGTCGCTCGACCTAGCCACGGTCGACGGCTGCCGCCCTCCGATCCGGCAAACGGAGGACCTGGCCGTCCAGACCCGGCTTGCCCACAGTCGGCTGCGGCCCTGAGCGCCTAGGCTGTCACCGCTACGGAAGGGCGGTGCCATGGATGCTGACTCCCGGACCAGGGCCGCGATCGAAGAGCATTGGCGGGCCTCCGAACGAGGGGACACCAAAGCCGAGCACGCCATCTACGCCACGGACGCGATCCTGGACTACCCGCAGTCAGGCGAGCGGTTCCGGGGCCGGGCGGCGATCTCGGCGCAACGCGGCGGGCACCCCGCCGACCGACACTTCACCGTCCAGCGGATCACCGGCCATGCGAATCTGTGGGTGAGCGAATGCCTCATCACCTACGACGGTGTGCCGTCGCACTCGGTGAGCATCATGGAATTCGCCGACCAGCACGTGGTGCACGAGACGCAGTACTTCGCCGACACCTTCGGCGCCCCGGCCTGGCGGGCCGCGCTCGCGGAGCCGATGCCGGGGCGGTGACGCACCGGAAGCCTACGGGGCCGTGATCACTCGCGCCAAAGCATCGTCATTCCGAAGCCGCTCCGCCGACCTCACGCCGTATCCGTCGGAGCGGCGCAGCCTCCTCCATGTCGCGGGTGGGGGACGGGGCGCGGCATGCCCCACGCCCTGGGCGAGCGCCCGGAGCGCGGCGGTCTGGTCGATGGCCAGTGCGACGACGCCGGCCGTCGGTGCGGCCCCAGGATGGTGCCGGAGCGGCGAGAACGCACGAAGGCGTGCGCCGAATGGGTGACATCTCGCTCTGGGGGTGCACGTTCGAGTGTCTGAGGTGACCCTCAAAGGTGCGCTTCCTGGTCCGGGCCCCCCGTCGAGGCGCCGGGGCCTGGTGGACGCGCCGGATCCGAAAGGAGTTGCTGCATGAAGATCCGAATCGCACGCAGCCTCGCCGCCGGGCTCACGGCGACGATGCTGGCCACGGGGGCAGGGGTCGTAGCGTCAGGTACCGCCTCCGCGGCGCCGTCGACCATGACGGTGAGCCACGCCGCACCGACCGTCGGGAAGAAGTGCCACAAGGTCAAGGGTCACTACCGGACGGTCACGGCTCACGGCAAGACCAAGCGGGTCTGGGTCAAGCCCCACAAGGTCTGCACCAAGAAGTAGCTGCACGAGTTACGCCAGAGGTCCGTCCGGCGGCCCGCAGGCCGCCGGGCGGACCACCGCGGCACTGCATCACCGTCCGCGACAGCTCCCCACGGCCACCCGCGATCCCGACACCGGACCCCGACGACGCGGAAGACGGCTACAGCCGCAGAGGGACAGAGGCGCGCGCGATCCGGCCGAACCCTCGTCGCACGAGGCTGAGTTGAGCTTGGACAGGGCGATGGAATTCCCCGATTTGCTGAGGCAGCGCCGCTGACCACGCTCGAGTCCGAAGGAACGGGCGGCCCCCAGCGCTCCGCCACCAGGAGGCGCTGGACATCGTCGCGAAGCTGAATGTGGCCGGCTCCTCGCTTTGCCTGCATCTGGCTGACACGAGCCGGACGCTGCCGCCCGCGCGGCCGGCCTCCGATTCTTCTGGCCCGTGCCGGCGGGAATCCGTGGTCGCCCACGCCACCGCCGGCGGGACGGTGATGGCTGAACGGGACGCGGCTCGGCCGGATTTCCCCGGAGCGCCCAATGCGGAGAGCACCCCGTGCCGCCTTGTGCACCCCCCGGGCGGGTACATTTCCGAGTTCGCCACCCATCCTTGATCGGCCTCTGACAAGGTCGAAGTGTGACTGACAACTCATCGGCATCGGCGGCTCTCGGGACGGAGTTGATGCTGTCGTGGGCCTGGGAGACGGGCTTGGTGGTAGACGCCAGCGGGGAGCGGCGTCTTGCCTCGATGCGGTTGGACGTGCTGGCCGACGGTGCACTGCCGCACGCTGACGTCGCCGATGTGGCGCTGACGATGCAGTGGGCGGCGTTCATCTGCTGGGTGGACGATCAGATCGATCGGCGGGGCCCGGGATCGGTCCCGGATGAGCTGGAACGGTTCACCACGCCCCTGCGCGGGGCGCTTGTTTCCGACGCGGGGCCGCCTGCTGCCGCTCCCGCGCACGCGGTGGTGCTGGCCGGTCTGTGGGAGCGGACGGCCGCAGGGATGTCCGCCTGCTGGCGGGCTCGTTTCACCGCTGACTACACGGACTTCCTCGATGCCTGCGAGCAGGAGGTGGCGCTGCGACGGTCCGGGATGAGGCTGCCTCTGGCGGGCTATCTCGAACTACGGCGTCGCACCATCACCCTGCTGCCCATGCTGGATGTGCTGGAACGCACCGGCCGCGCCCCGTTGGTGGAGGATCCTCGGGTGAATGCCCGGTTGCAGGATCTGCGCCGGGCGGTGGCGGATGTCGCGGGCTGGGCGAACGACCTGGCCTCGGCGGCTGACGACGAGGCCGCCGGTCAGGACAACCTGGTGGCGCTCCTCGCCCGCCGGAACGGATGTTCGTCCCGTGAGGCCCGGCTACGGGCGGCCGCGATGATCGAGGAACGCCGCGCGGGCACGAGGGCCACTGCGGCGGCGCTGCGCGCAGAGTCCTACCTGCCGCGGGACCGGAGGCGGGCGCTGCGCCGCTACGTGGACCTGGTGGAGACATTCATGGCCGCCACCTTGCACTGGCTGGCCGTCACCGGACGCTTCACCTGCGCCCCGGAGCTGCCCACACCGCACCGGTCGCACGTGCCGCGGCCCTGACGGACGCGCCCGGCGACAGGCCCGCGGTCGACGACGCCCCAGGACGGACCCTGATGAGACTTGCCCCGATCACCGCCAGCACGCCCCGCTGGCCCAGCGTGGCGTTCCCTGCCGACCTCGCACCCGCCACCGCCCGGCTGCGCGCCCACCTCCTGTCCCGGATCGGCCCGGACGGGGCAGTCCGCGACCCCTGCCACAGCCGTGTCCTGGAATCCGCGTTGCTGTTCGCCCTACTGAACCGCACACAATCGGAACCCGCGGGCCGCAACCGCCTGGCCGCCTACCTCGCCGGATACCGCGACTCCTCGAACCCGCTGGATCGGCTGCTGGCCCGAGCCGCCCTCGACGGCCGCCCGGCTGCGGCGGACTTACCGGACATCGAGCTGTTCCTGCGCCAGGCACCGGACTTCACCGGGCCACGCAAACGCGCTCTCCTGCACACGGTCCTCGTCCTGCTCGGCGCCGCCCCCGACGCGGCAATGCCCGCCGCCGAAGCGTTCGACCTGCGCGGCCTGCACACCTGGGCGCGCGTCCAAGTCACCGCGGTCAAGGCCGTCCTCGCCCACGCCCACCGAAAGCCGCACCTGATCGACGCACACGACCTGGAACTCCTGCGCTCCACCCAGCGCCCGGGGTCGGTCTGGGAGGGCAACCTCCTCATCCACCTCTCGGTCCTGCACGCCCTGGCCCCCCTGTCCGGCCACCAGCACCTGATCACCGAAGGAATCGGCACCGCGCTGCAGTACCAACGCCCGGACGGCGGGATACCGTTCATCTGCGACGAGGACACCTGGCTCACTGCCACCGCCGGCCTTGCCCTGCACGCTGCCGGTGCCCCCGCCCCGGTCATCGACGCCATCGCCGAGCGCCTGCTCCGCCTCCAACAGCCCCGCGGCGGCTGGTCCTACACCGAACACGCCCAGCTCGCCGACGTGGACTGCACCTCCGCCGCCGTCGAACTCCTCCACGTGACCGGAGCGGACATCCACCGTGCAGCGGTCAGCCGCGCGGTCGGCGCCCTGCACGCTCTGCGCGGACCTGACAACGGCTTCCCCACCTACCGCGCCGGCGCACCCTCGGAAGCCTGCGTGACCGCGGCCGCCGTCAACGCTCTCAGCACCCAAGGCCATAACCAACACGCCGCGGTGGAAGCCTCCTTGCGTCACCTCGCTTCCCAGCAGCACCCCGACGGCTCCTTCCCGCCCGACTGGAGCAGCAGCCGCCTGCACACCGTCTTCCGCGCCACCCTCGCCGCCCTGCGCCACCCAAGCCACGCCACACCCGACAGCCCCGCGCAGCACATCACCCGACGCGCGACCCGGTTGGTGCTGGACACCCAGAACCCCGACGGCGGCTGGGGACAACAGCACGGCCACGCCAGCGACGCCCTCAGCACCGCCTACGCCCTGATCACCCTCAGCTCCCACACCGCCGAGCCGGGTCCCGCCGCCCGCGGCGCCGCCCACCTCCTCACCTGCCAACGAACCGACGGATCCATCGACAGCATCCCGGACTCCATCGGACCACGCCCGTTCGTCTTCACCGTCCCCGCCCTCGCCGACACCTTCGCACTCCTCGCCCTCGGACACCTCTCCCACCGTCTGGCGCCCGCCGCCGCCCGCACACCGTTACAGCCGCACTCGAACCTGGCACCCCGTCATCGCAGCGAGGCCGTGACCAACCGGCCATAGCTCCGCAACTGCCGCCCAGCGCCCATCCTGCCGTCCCGGAGGAGACCGCCGTGCCCACGCCTCCCCGCCCCACGCCCATGGATCTGACCATGCACACCATGGCCCGGGCGCAACCCGAGCTGTCCCTGACGATCGGTGCCTTCCTCCACCTGGAAGGCTCTGTCCCGCCTCTGGCGGACCTGCGCGCCCACATCAGCGCCCACCTTGCCCGGCTGCCCCGCCTCACCCACTACCTGAAGGGCCCGGGGCTGCGAGCCCGCTGGGCCCGCGACCCGAACCCCGATCTGCAACTCCGAGTCCACGAGCGGCAGATCGAGCCCGGTGAGGCGAGCCTCGACCTCGTGCGACAGGACCTGCTGACGCACCCGCTCCCCACCGACGGGCCGCCCTGGGACCTGTGGCTGCTGCACGGCCACGCCCCAGGCCGCTTCACCCTGTGCTATCGCGCCCACCACACCGCCCAGGACGGCAGCGGCTTCCTCCACACGCTCTACGAGCTGTTCGGCGCCGCCCCGGCGGACACCCCGGCCCGCGCCACCAGTGCGGCCCCGGCGCCCAGGGCACGAATCGGCGACTACGCCCGCACCCTCAAAGGGATGGTCGCCTCCGCCGCCTCCAACAACCTCTGGAACGATCCGGCCCGGCCACTGACCGGTGCTCGCCTCAGCTCGTGGGCCCACGCGCCCTCCGATGTCCTGCGCACCGCAGCTGCGGCACGCGGCGGCAGCACCAACGACGCCGTGCTGGCCGCTCTGGCAGCCGCGCTGGGCACCTGGAGCATCGAGCACTGGCCCCGCGGCGTCGGCCGACCGATGCCGGCCGTCATGATGGTCAACCTGCGCCGGCCCGAAGAGACCTACCTCCCCGGGAACCTCTTCACCTTCGCTCCCGTCCTCCTGCCCTGCCACGAAGCGACGGCGGCCGCCCGCCTGGACTCGGTCGTCGCCGCCACCCGGGAGTCGAAGAACCCCGCCCGGCGCGCAGCCATGCGCACGATCACGGACCACACCCCGGCGTGGGCCTTCCACACACTCGCCACCCAACTCACCGCCCCCGCCAGGGCGATCATCGACACCTCCTACGTCCCCCTCGGACCCCTGCAGTACCAGGGCACCCCAGTCTCCGACGTCGACCTGTTCACCTGGCTCCCCCGCAACCACCCCATCTCGTTCCTCACCTACAGCTACAACGGCACCACCAGCGCCTACTTCGTCACCGACCAAGCTCTCCCCGGTATCGACCGGCTCCCCGAGCTGTGGGCACAAGCCGCCATGCAGCTCGCAACGCCAGAGTCACCGTGCACGTCACCGACTGATCAGCCGTCGGGGTGAGATGTCCCAGGAACAGCAGCGGCCCGGCGGCGTCGACCTCGTGCGCCAGGCCCTGATCGCGGCTCTGGGAAGTGGATGTCGAGACACCGGGACCCGTGGGGCCAGGACGTCAAGCTGTGCAAGGTGTGCCGTCCCGAAGTGCCGGCGGCCCCGTAGCCCAGGTCACCTTGGCGCCTACGGCCCGATGCGCCCCTCGGAAGTGCTGGGCGGCCTGCGCCGCCGGGAGGTCGGCCTGGACAATCTGCGGATCAGGACCCGCCTTGCCGAACCCGAGCGGATGAACGGACGACGCGTCCGGGGGGCGACATGGAGTCGGAGGCTGGGAGCCCGACTGTGATTCTTCCCGCGTTTCCTCGCCGGGAGCTGCGCTGGCACCTGGAGTCGTACGCCGAGCCGGGGCCGGACGGGCGGGTCACCGAAGCGCGCTTGTCTTGTTTGCTTTCGACGAGTGCTTCCCCGGCATCGCCTGGCAGACGGTGTCGGCGGGTCGAGACCCTTGCCGCCCGCTCAACTGCCGTGGGGTTCCGCCTGCGGGCCGGGCCGGTCTGCCGAGACGACCAGGGGGCGAGAGCGGCAGCGCGGCGCCGGCGTAGGTGAGGACGAGGGTGTGGCCCGCGGAGGCGATGTGGTCACGGCCGATGCGGATACCCGCCCGGTAAAGCGCGCGCCGGCCCATCCTGGTGCAGTTGGCGTGTCTTTGCCGGCGCCGTGACGCGGATCGTGGCCTGGGGCAGGTGCCCGCGTCTGTGCATCGACAAACCGCTCGGCAGTGAACTCACCGAAGCAAGCTCACTGCCGAGGCTTCGAGGAAGCTGCGCGAAACGTTTCCGTGGACGGCGCCCGGCCAGGCCGGCGGTACGGTCTCGGCAATCCTCCGGTTCGGGTCCTGAAGCGGAGCCCTTACGGTTGGTACGGGGTGTACGTGATCGAGGAGACCTTCAGGTACCTCGCGCCGTCTGCTGTGGCCCATGTCGAGTCGTTGGGGTTGCCCGGCCAGTCGCCGCCGACGGCGGTGTCGACGATGAAGTGCATCCCGACACCCGGGGCGGTGGTATACCACTTGGTGCCGGTGATGGTGCCGTCCACGGCGAAGTCGATGTGATCGGGCCACCAGGTGAACGAGTACGTGTGGTACGCGTTGGTCCAGCCCGCAGAATTCGTCTTCGAGAACTGGGTCTGGGCGTTGTTGGAGTCGTGGGAGGTCTGGTAGACGGTGTTCGGGTTCTGGCCGACGATTTCGGCGGCATCGAACTCGGGCAGCCACGGATTCAGGTAGGCCGCCCATACCGCAGGCAGGAGGCCCTGGCCGCTCGGCATGTTCGCGGTGAAGCTGTAAGTGCCGTAGCCGTAGAGAGCTTTGGACTCCACGCGGCCCGAGTAGTACGTGCTGCCCGACCTGTAGGTCTTGATGACGAGGGTGTTGCCCTCGTACCACACGCAGCCGGGGGTGTAGGTCTCCAGCTCGTTGTTGGCGGTCCACCGTCCGTTGATGGTGTTCCACGAGTTGATGGTCTGGGGGGCTCCCCAGGACGCCGCGTGGGCTTGCTGTCCAAGGAGAAGCAGTGACAGCGCCGCCAGGGCGGCAACTATCAGGCGTCCCGGCCTGGGAAGTGCAGATGACATCGCGGTTCCCTTGCTCGGATGACATGGGGCGGGGGAGCGGTCCCACGCTCCCTCTAGCGCCGGACTCTAGAAGTCCGTTTAATGTTTGACAAGATGCGTGACACCGATCGCTTCATGGCTTCCAGAGTTGAAGCCTCCAGGTGCCGCGCCCCCGCTTGAAAGTAACTGGATACAGGGCTTTGCCCCTCTCCAGCACGCGTCGCGACCGGGGCCCTCCGCTTATCAAGGGCTGTATAACGGCTTCCTCGCCGCCGACCTGGTGTGGGGTGCGGTGGCGTCCGATCCGGTGGGTTCCCAGGCGAAGGTGTTCCTGGTGTGCGTGGCCGTGGCAATCGTGTCCGGGCGCTCCGCGATCGACCGCTCCCACGGCGCTCCGAGCGTTGGGGAGGTTCTCAACCGGGCCGCCGGGAGTGGGCGGCCCGCCGGACGCCGGTCAGCCGCCGGCTCCGAGTTGTCCGGCGCCGATCTCGCCGACGGCACCCCGGTCCCACCCGCGATCACACCATCGCCGAGCAGGCGAACAACTCGTGGGCGGCGGCTACTGCGGCACCAGCCTGGTCATCCCACACCGCCGAAAGCTGTGACTGCCCAGGTCGGGGTGACGGTACCGGCCAGCGCCTTCTGCAGGTCGATGAGGCTCATGTCCGCCATGGCGGTGTCGGGCCGTTCAGACAAAAGCTGACTGCCACATCAGGTCTGCGTCCCGTCACCGTCCAGCCAAGAACGTCCCAAATCGACGGCTCGAGTTCCGGGTACCGGACACAAGCGGTGCTTGTCGGTCACTCGCGCGTGTGCGAAGCGTGTGCAGGGACCCTGTGGTGCCGACTGTGCGTTGCATCGCGCGGCACCTGGCTTGGCCTGACGGACGGTGACGTGAGCCGACGAACTCGGCTCGCAGTCGAAGCGCCGTACCGGGCGGGCGGCTTGAATCCTTCCTTGTTTGCGCAAGGAGCGCGTTGCCATACTCGTCGGCGCTTGGCATGGGCACGCCCCCTTCGGCTCGTGGCGTCTCCGTGCCGTGCCTCCCTCCGGCCCCGGCCCTCCGAGCGGACGGGGCAACCCCCACTGGAGGCTCCACATGAAGAAACGCCGTACAACCGTCGCCACCTGCACCCTCAGCGGAGCGAGTGCGCTGGCGCTCTCCGCAGGCGCACTCGTGCTCCCAGGCGCCGGGACGGCCGCCGCAGCCCCGGCCGACGCTCCTCCAGCCGCCCGCGCTCAGGCAACCGCCGCACTCCTGGCCCACCTCGGCGACCATGCGGCCGGCTCCTACTACGACGCCTCGGCCCACCACTTCGTCGTCAACGTCACCGACCCGTCCGCCGCGGCCCAGGTCCGCGCCGCCGGAGCGGTTGCCAGAACCGTGCGCTTCTCCACCACCCAGCTCCGTTCCGTCACCACAGCCTTGGCCCGACGGACCCGGATCGCGGGCACCGCCTGGGAGATCGACCCCCGCCGGGACAAGGTCGTGGTGACCGTCGATCCCACCGTCACGGGGGCGAAGCGCACCCGGCTCGACGCCGTGACCAGGGCGCTGGGGGACGAGGTCCTCGTACGCCGGGCGGCCTCTCCCTTCAAGCCGCTGATCGCGGGCGGCGACGCCATCTGGGGCAGTGACGTGCGCTGCTCCCTGGGGTTCAACGTCTCGGTCGACGGCTCGCCCTACTTCCTGACCGCCGGTCACTGCGGCAACGCCGCCTCCAGCTGGTCCGACTCCCAGGGCGGCGGCGAGATTGCCCAGACCGTCGACTCCCACTTCCCGGACACCGACTACGCCCTCGCCCAGTACGACGATCCGGGCAGCGACCACCCGAGCGCTGTCGACCTCTACGACGGCAGCTCTCAGCAGATCACCCACGCCGCTGACGCCTACGTGGGCGAACAGGTCCAGCGCAGCGGCAGCACCACCGGTGTGTACGGCGGTACAGTCACCGGCCTCGACGCGACCGTCAACTACCAGGAGGGATCGGTCTTCGGCCTGATCGACACCACTGTCTGCGCCGAGCCCGGCGACAGCGGCGGCGCGCTCTTCGACGGGGACGCGGCGATCGGGCTGACCTCCGGCGGCAGCGGCGACTGTTCCTCCGGCGGCGAGACCTTCTTCCAGCCGGTGCCGGCAGCGCTAAGCGCCGAGGGCGCCACCATTCCGTAACCGGTGTCCCACGGCTTTGCGACGTGACGTGGGGCCGCCACCGGTGTGACCATCCCGGTGAGTGCGCCTGCCGGGCACCGGTGCCCGGCAGGCGACGGCGAAGCGACCAGGCGCCATTCACCCGCGGTATGTCCGGAACCCTCCTGTACTCGACCGACCCGGAAACCCAGGCAGAGCACGACCCGCCTGCGCCGGTCCAGCAGCCCACCTGAGCCACAGCACCACCCGAAGTCACCACATGGGCGTGCCCGAGGGCAGAAGATCGGTCGTTGGCCCGGCCAGCGGTCGCGCAGGTCGCTACCTCCGCAGTCGGCGCTCGCATCCATGCTGGACACCTGCACCAACAGTCAGCCAATCTCTGAGGTCGGCAGAGGGTACAGCGGATGGCGAGTGGTCCGGATCATCCCGTTCACCCCGGTCCGCAACTCCCTTCTCCTCCTGCCGCGGGCGTGCCTGTGTCGAGGTTGTGCGGTGAGGTGGGGAGCGAGAGCGACATTGCCGGGTGCCTCCCACGGCCGGGTGGCGGGCACTTCAGCCGGCGGGGCCGACGAGTTCCGGTGAGCGCAGGACTGGGGCCGGGATGTTCCAGGCGTCGACGAGGTCGACGGCGAGGGGGCGCACCTTGCGGCAGAGGTCGTTCACCTCGCGGCTGATCGCCTTGGACCTCTGGACGGTCAGCCGGCCGTGTTCCATGAACCAGGCGCGGTCGGCTTCGATGGTCGAGAGCGCGAACAGGTCACACAGCAGCCCGAGGGCCACCTTCTCGTTGCCTTCGGGAAGTGCGCGCACCTTGTCGACGAAGGCTTCTGTGACCAGCCGTTCGACATGTGCCCGGGCGAGGGCGATGACGTGGTCCTGGACCTGGGAGAAGACCGAGCCGGGATCGACCTGCCGGTCTGTGCCGCGCTTGATGCGGCGGGCGAGGCCGGCGAGCATGTGCTCCTCGCGGAAGCGGACCATGGCGAGCTGGTACTCCGAGTCGAGGAGTCCGGCTTCCCGGTCCCACGCGTCACCGCCGGGCAGCAGGTCGCGGACGCGTTCGAGGAGCTTGTGCGCCGAGGTCCGCTCGATGACGGTCTCGACGGCGAGGCCGGTGACGTAGCGGACCATGCCGAGTTGGTCGAGGTCCTCGAACTCGCTGGCGTGGTCGGTGAGCAAGCCCTTGGCCACGAGCTGGAGGAGCACGTGGTTGTCGCCCTCGAAGGTGGTGAAGACATCGCTGTCGCGTTTGAGGGCGGCGAAGCGGTTCACCGCAAGGTAGCCGGCGCCGCCGCACGCCTCGCGGCACTCCTGGACGACGCGGGTGGCGTGCCAGGTGGCGAGCGCCTTGATGCCGGCGGCCCGCGATTCGAGGCGGCGCCGTGCCTGAGGGTCGTTTTCGACGCCGGAGAAGACTTCGTGCAGCTGGGCCCGTACGACGTCCTGGGCGAAGTGCAGCGCGTAGGTGCGGGCGAGGAGGGGAAGCAGCCGGCGCTGGTGGAGGCCGTAGTCGAGGAGTACCTGTTCCGCGGTGTCCGGAGACGCCTTGAACTGGCGCCGCCGGTCGGCGTACTTGGTGGCGACCGCGAGCGCGACCTTGGCGACGCTGACGCCGGCTCCGGCGACGCTGACCCGGCCCTGCACGAGGGTGCCGAGCATGGTGAAGAAGCGCCGGTCGGGGTTCTCGATGGTGCTCTCATAGGCACCTTCTGGAGTGACCTGGGCGAAGCGGTCGAGGAGTGCCTCGCGGGGGACGCGTACACCGTCGAAGCGAATGCGGCCGTTGTCGACGCCGTTGAGGCCCATCTTCCGGCCGTCGTCCTCGATGGACACGCCGGGCAGAACCCGTCCGTCTGCCCGGAGGGGGACGACGAAGGCGTGGACGCCCTGGCAGCGGCCGTCCACCTCCAGCTGGGCGAAGACGACGGCGAGTTCGGCGTGCCGGGCGGCGTTGCCTATGTAGTCCTTGCGGGCCTGCTCGTCGGGGGTGGTGAGGACGAACTCCCGGTTCTCTTGGTCGTAGCGGGCGATGGTGCCGAGCGCCTGGACGTTGGAGCCGTGACCCGTCTCGGTCATGGCGAAGCAGCCCATCAGCTCTCCGGTGACGAGGCGGGGCAGGTACGTCTTGTGGTGGTGGCCGGTGCCGAGATGCAGGATGGCTCCGCCGAAGAGCCCGAACTGGACGCCGACCTTCACGAGGACGGAGAGGTCGCCGAACGCCAGGGTCTCGAAGGCGGCGATCGACGCGCCGACGTCGTTCCCGCCGCCGTACGCGGCGGGGAAGCCCATGCCGGTCTGACCGGTCGCGGCCAGCTGCACGACGACATCGCGGACCCTCTCACGGAACGCGTCGATGCCCAGCGTGTCGGCCTCGTCGAGGACGGCGGCATGGGTGACCAGGTTCGTCCGGACCAGGTCCCGGATCTCGGCGTACTCGCCGTCGAGGACCGCGGCGAGGGACGGGACGTCGATCTCGGGCTGGAGCCGGCCGGTTGCGGGGGCGGAGGTGTTCTCGGTGGCCATGCCGCTTCGCTACCCCGAGCCGCGACGATCAACCGGCGCCCAGAGTGGTCGGCACAGGGCTCGGGACCAGCGCGCGGGTTCCGGACGGCCGGTTGGCACCGTCGTGCGAGGCCCGGGGCATGCCGTCTCGCGCGGCCAGGGCACGCCATGCCGGCGCTGCTGGGCGCGCCGGGCACACGTGGCAGCAGTCGGTGCGGCCCTGGGCAGTGACTACTTCCGCAGCGAGTCTGCGCTGACGGTCCGGGTCCTGCCGTCGACGAAGGCGAGGGTGATGGTGCCGGTCAGCAGGTCGCCCTAGTGGAACCGAGCCGAGCCGCTGCCCCCGGGGCGCCTTGCGCGTCGAGCGTGATGCCGTCAGCGGGTACCTTGACCGGCGGACCGATGGCCACCGCGATGCCGGAGCCGTCCGTACCGGCCAGGCAGTATGCCGCGTGGCTGTATCTCGTGATGATCACGGAGGCGATGGTCCCGCGGTAGTCCGCGTAGCTGAGCTCACCTCCCCCTCCTTTCTCCGGCACCCACTTCCACTTCCCGAGGCACCCCGAGGCCGGATTTGGAGCACGGTCCAGGTCGTGGGCGGTGCCAGTCCACGTGGCCACTTCCGACGCCGACAGTGCTTTAGGACATCCGCGCCGCGATCCGCGCCTGCGTCAGCTCATTGCGCGGGGCGGGCTCCTGCAGCGGGCGGCCCCGACCCGCCGACGCAGCGCAGAGGTGCGCGTCGGCGTCGTCCGCGGGAATCCGGGCGACCACGTAGCGAACCGGGCAGCTGATCGCGATGCCGCCCGACCGCGCCCGACGGCCTCTTGCGGCCGTCCCCGCCGGGACTGACGAAGTCGTTCCTGTCACGGTTGGCGGTCGGGTCACGCCGGGCTGAGGGCCTGACGCCAGTGGTCGGTGATGCTGCGGCGCAGCCGCTCGACGTCGACGCATCCAGGGGCCAGCAGCCGCTGCAGGGCGACCCCGCGGAGTTGCCCGACGATCGCGACGGCGACTTCCTCAGGCCCGGCGCCGGGGTCGACGGCACCATCCGCGATGCCGGCTTCGATGTCCTCGCGCAGGTCGGCGCGGAAGGCCTCGTCCCGCTCGCGGAAGATCCGGGCCAGTTCGGGTTGGGTGGCGGCCTCGGCCCACAGCAGCAGAAAGGCCTGGTTGAACACGCTGGTCCGGCCGAGTTCACCGAGGTAGCCGTCGATCAGCCGCAGCAGGCGGTCGAGCCCGGCCGGAAGATCGTCCAAGCCCGGCACGAACCCAGTCTGCGTGACGCGCGCAAGCCGCTCGATGAGTGCCTGCTTGCCGCCGAAGTGATGGGTGACGATGCCGCGGCTGTAACCGGCGCGCTCCCCGATACGGGCCAGGGTCAGCGCGCGCACGCCCTGCTCGACGACCAGCTCGGCCGCGGCCGTCAGCAGGGCTGCCTCCGCCTGGTCGCGGCGGTCTTGCTGGGTGCGACGGGTGGTGGTCATGCACGGAGTCTAGCAAAGTAACTTGCGTGTCAGCTAACAAGTATGTGTAGTGTGGCCGTTGTAGCCCGGCTCCGCAGCCGGCTCCGATTCCAGGAGGTTCCCCCGGTGATCGAAATCGACGAACGCGAACTCGACACACTCCTCGCCGACGACCCCGGCGGCCCGGTCGTGATGCTCAATCTGCTGCGCTTCCGCCCGGACGGAGGCCGCGAGAGCTACCAGCGCTACGCCGAGGCCCTCGGCCAGTCGATCAATGCGCGCTACGGCCTGAGCGTGGAGTATCTGGGCAACGGCGGACGGGCGTTGGTCGCCGAAGATGGGCAGGCCTGGGACATGGTCTTGCTCGTCCGCTACCCGGACCGGAAGGCGTTCGCTGGCATGATCCGCGACCCCGAGTACCAGGCGGTCGCTCACTTGCGCAGCGAGGCGCTGGTGGAATCGGTGTTGCAGCCGACTACGCCGGTCGTGCTCTGATGCCGGCGGTCTTCGTCCACGGCAACCCCGAGACCGCAGCGGTCTGGGAGCCGCTGCTGGCCGAGCTGGCAGCCGTCCGCTCCGATGTGGTCTGCCTGTCCCCGCCCGGCTTCGGGGCGCCTCTGCCTGCCGGGTTCGGCGCCACACAGGCGGACTACCGTGACTGGTTGGTCGAGGAACTGATGGCGTTCGGCGAGCCAGTGGACCTGGTCGGCCACGACTGGGGCGGTGCCCACGTCGTGAATGTGGTGCTGAGTCGGCCTGCCCTGGTGCGCAGTTGGGCCAGCGACGTGCTCGGGGTCTACGACCCCGGCTACGAGTGGCACGAGTTGGCTCGCCGCTGGCAGACGCCGGGAGCCGGCGAAAAGGACGTCGCAGCCCGATTCGGTGGAACGGTCGAGGAGCGTGCGGCGGCGCTTGCGGAGCGGGGGATGAGCGCACAGGTCGCGGCTCGCGTCGCGGCGGGCCAGGACGAGGCGATGGGCCGCGCGGTGCTCGCTCTGTACCGCTCGGCCGCCGAGCCGGGCGCTCTCGGTCTCGGTGTGGAGCTGGAGCGCGCAGCGGCGCGACCGGGCTTGGCCGTGCTGGCCACGGCTGACGGCGTCGTCGGTACCGACGAGCAGCGCCGCCGGTCGGCGGGCCGAGCGGGGGCACGGTCGGCGGTCCTGGAGGGCTTGGGCCACTGGTGGATGACCGAGGACCCGGCCACCGGCGCCGCGGCACTGACCGAGTTCTGGGAGACGATCCGCTAGCGGTAGTTCGTCAGCGCGGTGGTCGGCCGCCGCGCCGCCGACCGCGTCCGCGGCGTCGATCCCCGGCCCGTCACCCCCCGACTCCTGCCGCCCTCCACCGCCGTACACCACGCCTTCCCCCGCGAGACCCACGACGGCGCCGCCGTCCGCTCCGCCCCCTGGGCCTCGTCGTCCATCGCACTCCAGCCGCGCCGCCGCGGGCAGGCGCTCGCGCGCTCACTCTGACGCTGCGTTTCGCGGACGGTGCCGCCTGGGAGAAGACCTGACGCCTGCTCCTGACTCAGCCTGGGCCGGTATCACGGCGCTGCCCCCTCACGGGCGCAGCGCCGTTCGCGTTTGCGGTGCCGGGGCCGATCCCGAAGGACCCCGTCCAGGTGGACAAAGGTTCATCCGTGCATGGCCAGACAGTCGGCACCAGGCTCGGGCGACCGGCCAGCGACCTCTCGCGCTGTCGTAGTAGACGGCGAACCGGTCGCGCAGGGCCTGCAAGCGAGGTGCGCGAGCGCAGCCGCCGAGGCCGCCCCGGGCGCGTGCACCCGATCACCGTGAAGAGCTATACCGAGTTCTTCGAGAAGTTCCAGAACGCCAAGGGCGGGGACTGATCCGCGGGCAGCGAAACCGGCACGCCGAGCGTGCTCTCAAGGCACTGCGGAACATCGTTGCCCACGGCGAGTACCACCTGGCGACCCCGGTCGAGGCCGCCTGGGAACTGTCCGACCTGGCCGGGGGCATCAATCACCTGTGGGGGCACCCGACCCCCGGTGGCCGGCTGTACCCCGCTCCCGTCCAGCGCGAAGTCGTCGCGATCGGGTGGAGCGACGACGGCGAGTGCACCATCGCCGGCTACGCCGACCAGCTGGCCGACGCCGTCGACGACGAGACGTTCACGTACGTACTCGTCCGCGCGGTGTTCTGCCCCGGCAGCGTCACTGATCCCAACCTGCTGGATTTCGACGCCCGGCGCGCGTCCACCTCCTTCCCCGCGCAGTACCTGGGGGGCCCAGGCCGGGTGAGCAGTCGGTCGCCTGGCTGAGCGAGCATCATGCGAGCACCGGCGAATGCAGGCAGTGCCCCGTCGAGACGCTCGCCACCGGGGACCTCGTGGCGGTCCTGGAGGCAGTACGAAGCGCCGGCGCTGACACCACGCCGCAGATCGTCCCGGACGTGTGTCTGTGGACGGCGAAAGAAGCGCGGCCGCCCTTTGTTGCAAGACCTTCAGTAGCTCCCGCTCGGCCTCTTCGGTCCGGAACTCGATGTTCCACTGCCGGACGTCGTCGACTGCACGGCCGGGCCGCTGCGGCCGGGCCGCTGCGGCCGGGCACGTCGACGCGGGCGTTCCCCCGATCCGCTCCGCGCCCTCCGCCCGTTCCGCCGACCCACTGCCGTCACGCGGATGCGCCACAGCGGCTACTCGATGTCATTCTCCAGGGGGCAAGTGGCCGGTGAGCCGGGCGGTGGGGCGGGAACGCCGAGGCGCTCGGCCCAGAGCTCGCCCGGAAGGGCGGATGCCGGCCGAACCGCCCCAGGAGTTCGGACGGCGGTGCCCCGGCTCCCACTGCGTCCGCCCGGCGGTGGTTCCGAGCACGCCGCCCAGGGTGAGGACACCGAGACCCTCCACGAGGACTTCCGCGTGGGCATCGACCGTATTGCCGCCATTGCCACCATTGCCGGCACCACCCCCGGCCGAGTCACCGCGCTCCCGCCACAGCTCACCGCTTATCCTGTCCACCGGCCGGCCGCCTTCCGAACCGGATCCCGCGCAGCGCGCTGGGACGAGCTGCTTCCATGTCGCACCTGACCAAGTCCCCGCTGTCGTCCCCCCTCGCTCGGCCTGGCGCCAGGCTCCACGTGTGCAGCAGCTCGACGAGCGGTGTGACGGTTCGAGGTGTAGACGTGGGTGTATGAGCAAGAGCGCGGTTCCGCTGCCCTCGGCCGACCGGTGCGCCAGTGTATGAATCGTTGCCTCGCCCCGGACGGACGCGGACGCGTCAGCTGAGTCGCCTCAGGGGATGCCTTGGCAAGAAGACCCGGACCGCGACATGGCACGTCGGTGTGGACGGAAAGGGGACACCAGCGCATGCCGGACCACACTGTGGAAGCGGCCGGGGGCGGCTGGGCGGCCAGGTGGGCGGGAGCGCTGCTCTGCCTCGTGGTGGCCGGGGTCCATGTCGTGGACCAAGGTGGCATCACCGCCACGAGGGACCCCTACTACATCGGCATCGCCTACCACGTCCTGGAGATCGCGGCCGTGGTCGCCGCGGTGCTGCTCCTGGCCGGTCGTGTCCGGGCGGGATGGCTGCTGGCGGCAGGGGTCGCCCTCGGGCCCGTACTGGGTTACCTCCTCTCCCGAGGACCGGGCCTGCCCCACTACCGGGACGACGTCGGCAACTGGACCGAGCCGCTCGGACTGGCCAGTCTCGCCGTCGAAGGCGCTCTGTTCCTCCTGGCCGTTCCGCTTCTCGCCCACAACCCGCGCCGCAGGCCCCGGTGACATGACCAGGAAGCGACGTCCCTGGTCGTGAAGGGCCAGACGGCCAGGGAACGGCGTCAGACGGGCGACCTGGTCGTGGTGGACCGCGTCGACGAGCGACTGTCGAGTCGGAAAGCGGCCCAGCGGCCCTGCGTGTCCGCGAGGTTCCCGCGCCGCAGACCGGGTCACTGCGGCCGGCCTGAACCCGATGGGCTGCATCATGACCGCCGGTACTCACCACACGCCCGACGGCGTCGACGACCGTACCGCCGCCGCCCTCACGATCGCCGGCCGCACGGCATCCGCCGCCCTCGCTCCCAGCGGTATCACGCCGCCCTCGACCCGCACGGGACCGAGGCGGTGCACGTCGGAAGGAAGCCGGCGTCCCGGCCAGCCGTCACCTACTCCGGTCCGCCCCGACTCGGCGCGAGGCACGGCGTGACGGCGGTGAGTGCCAGGCCGCGATCTCGAGGGCGCGTTCGGCGATCAGCTCGGCTCCCCGCTCCCGCCGGCGCGCTGACCGGCCGTGAACGCACCCCACCTCGCCGCCCTCGTCCGCGCCGGGGCCCGCTTCGAACGCGGCCACCTTGTCGAACACCCGAAGCCCACGCAGCCCGTACAACCTCACCAGTTCCATGATCTTGGCAACTACTCCGCCGTCACCCTTCCCCGGCGGCGTGGTCGAACCCGGCGAAGCAGCCGAACCGAGTCAGTCGGCCACTTCGAGGTAGGACGCCAGGTTGGCCAGCGAGGAGGCGATCCCGGCCTCGTGGTCCGCTTGGTTGATGCCGGGTGGCACGCCCGTGGCGGTGACGGTCACCTCGGTCCCCTCACCGACGGCAGTGAAATGCCAAGTCATCGTCATCGTGCCCGCGTACGAGGGGTCGTCAGCCTCGAACACCGCCCGCTGCACCACGCGCTCGGGTGGCACCAGGGCGGCGAACCCGACCTCGACGACATCCGTCGCATCCGACGTCTTGCCAGGGCTGTCGGCGGGGTCGAGATAGGTGAGGACCATCCGGAACCCGCCACCAGGCCGGGGATCCCACCGCTCGACCCGACCGCGCATGCCGTCCGGCGGCAGCCAGACCTCGAGGGCCTCCCGGTCGAGGAGGGCTCCGTAGACGGTCGCCGGTGGTGCCGCGATCACCCGGCTGACGCGGTCTGTCCTATTCATGGCCGGATTCTAGGATCGAGGTCCGCCAGCCCAAGGCGTCTGCGGCACTGCCTTCTCCCCTCCGGCATTGCGTGGACCGAGTGGATCGACCGCCATGGCACTGCTGGGGCGGCGGTCGCCGGCCCGTCACGCGTCATCGTCCGGGAATGTGCCCGCTTCATCACGCGGCCGCATCGCTCCACCGGCCTGGTAGCGGGTGGCATCCCTACACGCCGCCCGCTGCCGATCGCTGCCCCAACCCGGCACCTGACGCAGCGGGCCGAGCCGCTCGACACCGCGGCGCGCGGGGACACCGCTCGGTGCGGTTACGCGCCGAGCGGGTCGACGCATTCCGTCAGGCTGCCGGGGCGGTCAGGGCGGTCTTGGCCGCAAGCAAGAGGTCGCTGATCATCGGATTCGGGTCACCCCTGCGGCTCGCCAGGACGACTTGGCTGGACGGAGCGCCCTCGATCGGGACAGTGACGAGCTCGGGACGCAGGGAGCTGCGTCGATCGCCGACCGGCAGCACGGCGATCGCCTCGCCGTTCGCGACGAGTTCGAGCTTGTCCTCGTAACTCTCGATCGGCGGTACGCCGGCCCCGAGGATTCGGTAGGAGGTCCATTCCTCGGTTCCGAACGCGCACGGCGCTGCCTCTTCGGCGGCCAGTTCCTCCGCGGTCACCGACGCGCGGCCGGCCAAGGGATGGCCGCGCGGTACCACGAGCATCCGAGGCTCCTCGTACAGCGGGGCGGTGGACACGTCGTCGCCGGCGAATGGCAGCGGGGCTCGTGCGATCAGGGCATCGACGCGCTTGTCGGGCAGCGCCCCGACATCACGGCAACTCAGGTACCTGGTGGTGATGTCGGCGTCCGGGTGGCGGCGGCGCAGTTCCCGTACGGCGGCGGTGATCACCAGGTCCTCGACGTAGCCGATCACGATCCGTTCGGTCCTGGCTAGTTCACGCACGGCCAGTTCGGCCTGGCGGGCAGCCCGGAGCAAGGCCTGGGCCCGTGGGAGGAACGCCTGGCCGGCCGCAGTGAGCCGGGTGCCCTGCGATGTGCGGTCGAGCAGCCGTGAGCCGAGATGTTTCTCGAGGCGTTGGATCTGGCGGCTCAAGGCCGGCTGCGCCACGTGCAGTTCGGCGGCGGCCCGGCCGAAGTGCTGGTGCGTCGCCACCACGGTGAAGTAGCGCACCAGCCGCAGTTCCAGGTCCTGTCCGAGATCGTTCACCGTTCGAGCCTACGTGTCATGCCGTTTCGGAATGACCAGGTTGCCGAACGGGTCTTGGACGGCCTTACCGTCCCGGAGCTTGACTGAAGGGGCAAGGTTTCCCTGAGAAAGCGGCAGCGTGATGAAGGCGATTCAGTTCCACGAAGCGGGCGGACCGGAGGTTCTGCGGTACGCCGAGGTGCCGGTTCCCGAGATCGGCTCGGGCGAGGTGCTCGTCCGGGTGCATGCGGCGGGCATCAACCCACCGGACTGGTACCTGCGTGAGGGGATGAAGGTCATGCCGGCCGGGATGAGGCCGGCGCTGGAGTTCCCCCTGACCCCTGGAACGGATATGTCGGGCGTGGTCCAGGCGGTCGCTCCGGACGTACGGGGCTTCACCGTCGGGGACGAGGTCTTCGGCATGCTGCGGTTTCCGGGGTTCGACGGCCGGACGTACGCCGAGTACGTGGCGGCACCGGCTTCGGACCTGGCTCACAAACCGGCCGGCATCGACCACGTGCAGGCGGCTGGGGCGCCGATGGCCGTGCTCACGGCGTGGCAGTACCTCATCGATCTCGGCCACGAGGTGCCGTCTCCTTTCACCGGGCAGGTGCACCAGCCGGTGCCGATCACACCGGGGATGACCGTGCTGGTCAATGGTGCCGCCGGTGGAGTCGGGCACTTCGCTGTGCAGCTGGCGAAGTGGAAGGGAGCACACGTCGTCGCGGTGGCCTCCAGCCGGCACGAGCGGTTCCTGCGCGAGCTCGGCGCCGATGAGTTCATCGACTACACCACGACGCAGGCCGCGGACGTGGTCCGCGGCGTCGATCTGGTGATCGACACCGTCGGCGGCCCGGACGGCCCGCGCTTCCTGACCGTGCTCAAGCGCGGCGGCACCATGCTTCCGGTGTTCTTCGCCCACTACGACGTGCAGGAGACGGCACGCCTGGGCATCAGGGTCTCGAACGTCCAAGTGCGCTCCAACGGCTCCCAGCTCGCCGAGATCGGGCGCTTGTTCGAGGAAGGTGTGCTGCGGGTCGGGGTGGACAGCGTCTACCCGCTGCCCGAGGCGGCCAGCGCCCACAAACGGGCCGCACAAGGACACATCCAAGGCAAGATCGTGCTGACGGTGGTTCCCTGATCGCCGAACTCCGGCAGGCGATGTGAACCGCTCCATGCGTCTGCCCCAGCCGCCCGCCGGCGCAGATGCTCGTCGCTGCGGGCGCTCGCTGCGGAGCTGCTGCGCGTCGCCGACCACGAGGGCGGGACGGGTGCGGCGGTCGAGTCCGGCGTCGATGTCCCGCTCGGCATCGCATGGTTCGGGGGATGCCGACCTGCGCGGATGGCTCCGCGGCAAGCGCATCGGCGTCCGCGTCGCCCACATTCCTCCGTCCAGCGGACGGCGGCTGCATCGCGCGTTTCGTCGATTCCGACATGGCGGCACCACGGCTGGGATCAGATGTGCCGTACGCGGCGTTGGCCGAGGACGCGGACGAGGTGGGATCGCGAGCACGCCGAGTTCATCCGGTCGCGCAGACAGCCTCGACGAAGTGTCCCACTGCGGGCGGTCGGACCGTTGTGCACTGGCACAGCCGGGCAGTCTCGGCATCGTGGAGACAAGCCTGTCCGCACTGCTTGTGCTGTACGGTCTCCGGCCGGCCCGGCGATCGCGGGGACGCTCCTGTACCGCGCCGTCAGCCAGGGGGCCCGCAACCCATCGGAGAGCGACCTGTGAGGGCAGGTCCGTAAGGTGGCCGCGCCGGATACTGCCGCCGCAGCTTCAGTCCGTAGGCACAAGGAGCGTGCACGTCTCTCCCGGAGCGATGGTCACGGCTCGGTCGGCCAGCACCACGCGGATCGCCGACTCCTCCGAGTCCGGTACCGCGATCTCCAGTTGTCCGCTTCGGCGGCGCACGCCGACGCCCCAGTGACCGCGGTAGCGGAGCGAGAATCCGTACTCGGACAGTGCTGGGAGAGGCACCGGGTCCAGCCAGAGGGTGTCCTCGCGTGTCTCCAGCCCCGTCAGGACGCGCTGGACCAGGTCCAGGGTTCCGGCCATGGCGCCGAGGTGGATGCCTTCGCCCGTGGTGCCCCCCTGGATGTCGGCGATGTCCGCCTCCAGGGCTTCATGGACGTACTGCCATGCGTCGGCCCGTCTGGCTCGGGCGAGGACCAGGCCGTGTACGAGTTCGCTGAGGGTCGAGCCGTGACTGGTGCGTTGGAGGTAGTAGTCGACGGTTCTGCGCCAGATCTCGTCGTCCAAGTGGTACCCGAGACGCCGGAACAGAGAGCGCAGGTCCGTGGGCGAGAACAGGTAGCCGAGCATGAGGACATCGGCCTGCTTGGACGCCTTGTAGCGGTTGACCGTGTCGCCTTCGGCCTCGAGAACGCGGTCGAGCCGCCGGATGGTGCCGTAGCGGGCGCGATAGGCCTCCCAGTCGAGTTCGATGAGGTCGTCGTAGCCTTCGAACTGGCTGATGACGCCCTGGTGGAAGGGAACCCGCAGGCGTCTGGAGATGTCCTCCCACTCCGGCAGTACGTCGGTGCTCAGCCGGGCCCGTTGGAAAAGTTCCTCGCGCCGCCATGCAGGAAGGCGCCGCACGAGCTCCAGGGTGCGGGCGAGGACCCAGGCGGCGGTGACGTTGGTGTAGGCGTTGTCGTCCAGACCGGGCTTCGCGGCGCCGGCGTAACTGTCGTGGTACTCGTCGGGGCCGACGACACCGCTGATCCGGTAGCGGCCCGTGTCCCGGTCGAAGACCGCCAGATCCGCCCAGAAGCGGGCGATCTGCAGCAGCATCTCCGCGCCTTTGGTGTGCAGGTACTCGATGTCACCGGTGGCCTCGCAGTACTGCCAGACGTTGTAGGCGATCGCCGAACACACGTGGTGCTGGAGGCGTGAGTGGTCCGGCAGCCAGCGACCCGAGGCGGGGTTGAGATGCCATTCCTGTGACTCCTCACGCCCATTGCTTCCGCTCTGCCACGGATACATCGCCCCGGCCCTGCCGGCCGCTCCCGCCGCCGCGCAGGCCCGCGGGAGGCGTCGGTGGCGGTAGTTCAGCAGGGCGCGGGACACTTCCGGGAAGTGCAGGTTGAGATAGGGGAGGACGAAGACCTCGTCCCAGAACACATGGCCCCGGTACGCCTCGCCGTGCAGCCCCCGGGCAGGCACGCCTACATCCAGCTCCGCGGTGTGCGGTGACAGCGTCTGCAGGATGTGGAAGAGATGGAAGCGCAGGATGCGGCCGGCCTCGCCCGGTACCTGCAGGTCCGTGCGTCGCCACAGCCGCTCCCAGGCCGCGGCATGCGAGTCGAGCAGGGTCGGGAAGTCCGCCGCCCCGGACACCCGGTCGATGGCCTCGCCGAGGGGATCGCTGATCGCTGTGTCCCGCGAGGTGTGCAGTGCGACTGTCTTGTCCACGGTGACGGGCCGACCCCGAGTGACGGGAACGACCAGACGGTGGACGGCGCGATGGCGGCCGGGCCGAAGCACGGAAGAGGCCGGAGCCTCGTCCGCGCGGATCGTCGTCCGGGCGGCCAGGGTGACGGCGATGTCCGACGTGCGGGTCCGGCAGCTCAACCAGATGGTGCAGGGCTCCTGTGCACCGGTGCGCACGTGGTTCAGATGGTGGTGGTCGAGTGCACGATAGCGGTGCACATTGCCGTTGATCACATCGCCGTCGAGAGAGCTTTCGATCTCGATCTGCCCGGACCAGTCCTCGGCCGTGAGAACCGTCCGCAGTGCGGCCAGGTGCGGGTCGTCCATGTGCACCAGGCGGGTCTGCTCGACGCCGAGCACACCGAGGTCGTCGTCGCGGTGGCGGGAAGACCGCGCGAGTGTGCCCCGGCGCAGGTCCAGGGTGTGCCGGTGGCCCAGGAGGGCGTGCGTGCCGGGGGAGAACCACGGGCTCCACGTCCCGCCGGTGCGGCGCGCCCGGTACCGGAGGAACAGCCAGTTGGGGAGGTTGACCAAGTCTTCGTTCACGACCTGCCGCCCGGCCACGGTCGACTCCAGGCGGTTGTAGCACCCCGCCGCGTAGGTGCCTGGATAGTGCACCAGGCCGGCACGGTGTTCCGGCAGCGCGCCCCGTGTTGCGAAGTAGCCGTTGCCCAGAGTGCAGAGGGATTCACGCAGGCGCTCGGCGGCGGGATCGTATCCCGTCCACTCCCAGGTCCACTCCGACATCCGCCACCTCTCCCTCTCCCTCGCGGGCTGTGTCCCGCCTCCGTGCCTGCGGTGCGCCTCAGACAGGCTCGGTGGGCTTCAGACAGGCTGGGGGACGACGGCGACCGGGCAATCCGAGTGGTGCAGCAGGGTGTGGCCGACCCTGCCGAGCTGCAGACCGAAGTGGCCGTGCCGCCGCCGAGCGCCGACGACGATCAGGTCCGCCTCGGCCGCTTCCCCGAGGAGGATCCGGTGGGTGGAGCCCTCGATCACCTTGCGGCGGACATCGACCTGAGGGTGCTCTCGTACCGCCTCACGCAGAGCATCCTCGATGCCGGTCGCAGCTTGTTCCTCCCGCAGCCGGGCGGCGTCGTCAGCGATCAGCATGTGGTCCACGGGTTCTTGCGACGGATTGCGCCAGGCTCGTACGGCCGTCAGGGTGCAGCCGCGCACCTCGGCTTCTCGGACGGCGAACCGCACTGCCCCAGCGCCACCGGCCGCGTCACCGATTCCCACCACGACGTGACCGAAGACGCCCCGACGGTTTGCCTCCGCCCCCCGGACGACGACGACCGGGCAGACGGCGCGGGCCGCGACGGAGAGGCTGACGGACCCCAACAGCATTCCGGCGATCTCGCCGCGTCCACGCGCTCCCGTGACCAGCGCGAATGCGTCCGGAGCCGTCCGTAGCAGCGCCGACACGGCGTCCTCCGGCAGTGCTTTGCCGGACACCCTGACTCGGGGATTGCGTCGCCGGGCCCGCTCCACGCAGGACGCGACGATGTGCTCGGCCACGACCTCCTGGACCGGTCGGTCGGCGCTCAAGGACGGCTTCGCTCCCTCGTATGCCTCCCAGAGGGAGGCGTGGACCAGCCGGAGGGGAAGACCGTGCCGTGCCGCCTCGTCCACGGCCCAGTCGATCGCTGTCAGGCTGGAGTCCGATCCGTCGACGCCCACGACCAAGGGGGGTTCCATAGCCGTCACCGCCTTCTCACCCGGCAGCCGAGTTCCTCCTGTGAATACCGTCGCACCGCGTGCCTGCCGCCGCGACACGCCATCGGGACAGGGGCGCGGTGGCTCTCCGACCGGTCGGAGAGCCGTGAGGTCATGGCGATGCTTGAGGCATCTGCCGGACTGGGCTCCCCGGCCACCCCGTGCGTGCGCGGTCGGTTGTCACTTCTCGGCTGAGCCCACGCCTTCGGCGTTCGACGGCTGCCCGCCGGCCGATGTCACCGGCATGGCCCGTCCCGGTCGGCCTGTACGCCGTGGACGCGGGCCGTCGCGGGGGGGGGGCGTTCCGTCGTCGTGGTGCGGTCCGCCGATCGCGCCGTCGAGCCTGGCGCCGCCGGTGGCCGGACTCTCGCTGACGCGTCGGGCGCCGAGGTGAGTTCGCATGATCGCCCCCCTCTCCTCAGAATGGTCCTGTATCCAACCTGCCACGCGGGCCACACCGCCGCACGGGGCGGCCTGGTGTCCGTGAGGTGGGTGCCCCGCACCCGGGAGGCACCATGCATCACCGAACAGTCGAGGAGCTCATGTCCCGGAACGTTGTCCGGGCACGGCCTGACACGCCGTTCAAGGAGCTCGTCAGGCTGCTGGAGGAGAACGAGGTCACCGCCGTACCCGTGGTGGACGAGCTCGGCCGTCCGATGGGAGTGGTGTCCGAGGCCGACCTGCTGCGCAAGAGTGCGGACCAGACCGACCCGTCCGGCCGAACCCCCATCCCGCATCTGGAGGCCTGGGAGCGGGCCAAGGCCGAGGGGTCCCGTGCCGAGGAACTGATGTCCGCTCCCGCGGTGTGCGCACGACCCGAGTGGACCGTGGTCGAGGCCGCCCGCCTCATGGAAATCCAGAACGTCAAACGCCTGCCCGTGGTGGACGAAACCGACCGGCTGCTGGGCATCGTCAGCCGCAGTGATCTGCTGCGGGTCTTCCTGCGCCGTGACGACGCCATCCGCGAGGAGATCACCGGAGACGTTCTGCGGCGCACCCTGGGGCTCGAACCGAGGGACGTGACCGCGGAGGTGCGCGACGGGCGGGTCGCCCTTGCGGGCGCCGTGGAGCACAGGAGTCTGATCCCCGTCATCGAGCAGCTGTGCCGGGGCGTCGACGGCGTCGTCTCGGTCACCGCGCAGATCGCGTTCCGGACGGACGACGTCCGGGGCACACCTACCGGATCCCGGTGAGGCGGCTGGGTTGCACAAGGGCGGGCTGACCGGCGGTCCGACCGCTGCCGGGCCGGGGGGCGACCATGTCCTGGCTGTCACGGGGCCGAAGGTCTCCGAAGTAACGGCGACCGGCCCTGGAAGCCGGTCCGAGTTGCAGACCCGGACGGTCAAGCCGCAGCGCACCCACGGTCAGGAGACCTGCGGTCGACGCGGCCTCCCACAGCGCCTGGCGCGCCGGTTGCTCGATCAAGCGCCGGCTCAACGGGTGCTCGCGGTACCTTTCCGCAGGCCGCGCAGAGCGTCCTCCGACACCGGCGCTCGTCCGCGGCCGGTCGGCACCGCTCCTGCCGCTGCCACGCCGCGCCGGCGAGCCCGCGCCCGCGGCCTGAGCCCGGCGATCAACGCGGCGGCCCGCGCTGATCGGCACAGCCCGTGGCCGCCGGTACCCAGGGGTGTCCGGTCGGCGTGGCCCGGCCGGAGAGCGGCGAGGCGTTCGCGGACCTCGGGGTAGGCGTCTCGTGTGTTCATGGTGAGCCCTGGCCTGCCGGCGTCACCTGCGGGCCCTTCGGCCGCGCTTCCGGGCCGCTCGGCACCTCCCCGGCGCGGCGGCGTACCCGGAATGCTGCGATCGTGGGTCTGAGGGGACGGTGGCGCTTCATGCACCGTGTGCTGCGTCGAAGGAGGTCGGTCATGAGCACCGACGCCGATGTGCGTGCCTCGCAGCCGCCCGAGCCCGATGGGCTCGTCATGGGCAAGGACGGCCTGGCCGAGCTCGTGGACGTGCTGATCCGGCGCGGGTTCGCCGTGGTCGGACCCACCGTGCGGGACGGCGCCATCGTGCTGGCGGAGCTGCGGTCGGCAGATGAGTTGCCGTACGGGTGGGGAGTGGAGCTGGAGGCCGGGCGGTACCGACTGCGGCAGCGGCAGGACGGCGCGGCCTTCGCGCATGCGGCGGGCCCTCAGTCGTGGAAGTCCTTCCTGCACCCGGCGCGGGTGCGGGAGTGGAGTGCCGACCGAGTGGAGGGCGAGCTGGTTTTCACGGCCGACCAAGCCGTGCCGCCTCGCTACGCCTTCCTGGGTGTGCGCCCTTGCGATCTGAGGGCCATCGCCGTCCAGGACAGGGTGCTGATCGGTGGGGCACACCGGGACTCGGGTTACGGGCGGAGGCGTTCCGGGGCCCTGCTGATCGTGGTCGAGTGCACGGAGCCCGGCGCCACCTGCTTCTGCGTCTCCATGGGCACCGGACCGGCTGCCGGCCCCGGCTACGACCTCGTGATGACCGAAGTCGTCGACGACGGCGGGCACCGCTTCTGGGTCCGCAGCGGCAGCCAGGAGGGCGCGGAGATCCTGGCCGAGCTGCCCACCCGTCCGGCCGATCCGGGAACCCGGCAGACGGCCCTTGCCGGCGTCACGGCCGCGGCGGAGCGCATGGGCCGGACCATGCCCGAGGCCGACCTGCGGGAGCTGATGGCCGGAACGCTCGACGCGCCCCGCTGGGACGACGTGGCCGGGCGGTGCCTGACCTGCGGCAACTGCACCATGGTGTGCCCCACCTGCTTCTGCACCACCACAGAGGACGTCACCGACCTCACCGGCGACCACGCGGAGCGGTGGCGGCTGTGGGACTCCTGCTTCGACCTGGACTTCTCCCAGCTGCACGGCGGTCCGGTCCGCGCCTCCTCCCGCAGCCGCTACCGGCAGTGGATGACCCACAAACTCGGCACCTGGTACGACCAGTTCGGTTCGTCCGGCTGTGTGGGCTGCGGACGCTGCATCGTGTGGTGTCCGGTCGGCATCGACATCACCGAGGAAGCGGCCGCCCTGCACGACTGGACACGGTCCGGGGAGCCGACGCCCGCGGCGGAGCCCTCATGACCACGGTGGCCCCTCCGCTGCCGTACCGGGTCGCCGACACCTGGGACGAGACCGGCGACACCCGGTCCATCGAGCTGGTACCGGCGGGGGAAACACTCGCGCCCTTCTCACCGGGGCAGTTCGCGATGATCTACGCCTTCGGAGTCGGTCACGTACCCATCTCCGTGAGCGCCCTGCACGGCCGGGACGGGAGGCTCGTGCACACTGTGCGCGCGGTGGGTGCTGTCTCGACCGCGCTGTACCGGCTGCGCCCCGGCGACACCGTCGGACTCAGCGGGCCCTACGGCACCGGCTGGGACCTCGAAGCGGCAGCGGGTCACGATGTGCTGGTGGTCGCCGGAGGCATCGGGCTGGCGCCCTTGCGGCCGGTCGTCCACGCCGTCCTGGACCGGCCGGCCGCGTACGGTCGCCTCGCGGTCCTCGTCGGCACCCGTACCCCTGCCGATCTGGTCTACCGGAACGAGATCGACAGCTGGCGCGGCCGGGCCCGGGTGGAGGTGGCCGTCGACCGGCCCGGCCCCGGCTGGCAGGGTGCGGTGGGCGTGGTCACCACGCTCCTGGACCGCCTCGCTCTGCGCCCGGAACGGTCCTGCGCGCTGGTGTGCGGGCCCGAGGCGATGATGCGCCACACCGCACGCGAGCTCGTGGTCCGCGGCCTGCCTCCCCACCGCGTCCAGATGTCCTTGGAACGGAACATGCACTGCGCCACCGGCCACTGCGGCCACTGCCAGCTCGGCCCGCTCCTGCTGTGCCGCGACGGGCCGGTCGTCGGCTACGACCGTGCGGCAGATCTGCTCCTCGTGAGGGAGTTGTGACATGGTCACCGAACTCGGTCCGGTCATTCGCACCCGGCCGACGCTCGCCGTGTGGAAGTTCGCCTCCTGCGACGGCTGTCAGCTGACCCTTCTGGACTGCGAGGACGAACTCCTCGGTCTCGCCGAACGCGTCCGGATCGAGCACTTCCTGGAGATGACCCCGGTCGAGGGCGCCGACAGCGGGCGTGCCCGCCTGGAGGGGCGGGGGCCGTACGACCTTTCCCTGGTCGAGGGGTCGATCACCTCCGCCGAGGACGCCGAGCGGATACAGCACGTCCGTCGAATCAGCCGGTACCTGGTCACCATCGGGGCCTGCGCCACCGCGGGCGGCATCCAGGCCCTGCGGAACTTCGCCGACGTCGACGACTTCCTCTCCGCCGTCTACGCCCAGCCGGAGTACATCTCCACCCTGGAGACCTCGACACCGGTCTCGGCCCACGTGCCGGTCGACCTCGAGCTGCGGGGATGCCCCATCGACCGCCGCCAGCTCCTCGAAGTCATCGACGCCTTCCTGGCCGGCCGCAAACCCCGGATCCCGAACCACAGCGTCTGCTTCGAGTGCAAGCGGCGCGGGACCACCTGCATCACCGTGGCCCACGGCACACCCTGTCTGGGCCCGGTCACGCACGCCGGGTGCGGTGCCATCTGCCCCGCGTACGGACGCGGCTGCTACGGCTGCTTCGGACCGTCGAGCAAGCCCAACCTGCGCTCGATGGTGGCCCAGTTGCGCCGCGACGGGATGAGCGAGCGGGACATCCAGCGTGTCTTCCACACCTTCAACGCCGCGTCGCCGGAATATGCCCCAGTACCCGACCTCGCGGCCGAGGAGCAGCGGCATAGCCCGCCGGCCTGACGGACCACGCCCGGAGAGGCTCGCATGAACCATCGCGGAACCCGCGTCCTGCGGCTGGACGCGCTGGCCAGGGTCGAAGGCGAGGCAGCCCTCCACTTACGGGTCGAGGGGGACACGGTCGCCGAGACGAGGCTGCGCATCTACGAATCACCGCGCTTCTTCGAGGCACTCCTGACCGGCCGGGCGTACACCGAGCCTCCCGACATCACCTCCCGCATCTGTGGCATCTGTCCGGTCGCCTACCAGATGAGCGCCTGCCGGGCGATCGAGGACGCCTGTGGTGTCACGGTGGACGGCGCCCTCGCGGAACTGCGCCACCTGCTGTACTGCGGCGAGTGGATCGAGAGCCACACCCTGCACATCTATCTGCTGCACGCCCCGGACTTCCTGGGGCACGCGGACATGGTGGGACTCGCCCGTGACCAACGCGCCGCGGTGGAACGCGGTTTGCGGCTCAAGCAGGCCGGCAACGCGATCCTCGAACAGCTCGGCGGGCGCCCGATCCACCCCGTCAACGTACGGGTCGGCGGCTTCTACCGGACACCTGCACCGGCCGAACTCCGTCCGCTGGCGGAGCGGCTGCGGCAAGCCCGAGACGACGCGCTGGAGACGGTCCGATGGGTGGCGGCGTTCGACTTCCCCGACGCCGTGTGCGACCACGACCTGCTTGCGCTACGTTCCCCCGGCCGGTATGCCATCGGCACCGGAACACCGGCGGTCATGACCGTCCAAAGCGGAAGCCCGGCGCTGCGCGAGTTCGCCCTCTCGGACTTCGAACACCACATTCAAGAAGGGCAGGTTCCGCACTCCACCGCCCTGACGGCCACGCTCGACGGCCGTCGCTTCCTCACCGGCCCGCTGGCGCGCTACGCGATCAACGGTCGGTGGTTGCATCGCGTGGCCGCCGAGGCGGCTCGGGAAGCCGGCCTCGGTGATCCGGCGACCGGCACCCTCTGCGACAACCCCTTCCGCAGCATCGTCGTACGCGCCGTGGAGGTGGTTCATGCCGTCGAGGAGGCCCTGCGCGTCATCGAAGCGTACGAACAGCCTCCCCGGCCGGCCGTCGACGTCCCGCCGCGCAAGGCCGTCGGCGCAGGGGCCACCGAGGCGCCCCGCGGCCTCCTCTACCACCGCTACGCCCTCACGGAGGACGGCGCGATCACCGAGGCCCGCATCGTTCCGCCCACGGCCCAGAACCAGACCGCCATCGAGGAGGACGTACGCAGGGCGGTTCAGGCGCGCCTGAACCGTGCCGGGCCCTGCGCCGACGACGAGGAACTCACTCACCTGTGCGAGCGAGCCATCCGTAACCACGACCCATGCATCTCCTGTGCCGCGCACTTCCTCGACCTGACGGTGGAGCGCGGATGAGCCGCCGGGTGGTGGTGATCGGGGTGGGCAACCTCCTGCGCGGAGACGACGGAATCGGCCCGGCGACGGTGGAAGCACTCCGTGGCCGCGTCCCGGACGGCACCGAGCTCGTGGTCAGCGACGGCGAACCCGCACGCATGCTGGACCTGTGGCGCGGTGCGGACCTCGTGGTCCTGGTCGAAGCCCTCCGTACGAGTCCGGCCCGTCCGGGTGAGCTGCACACGCTGACATCGGCGGAGGCCGTCGGCCACGCCCTGGGTAGGGCGAGCACGCACGCCTTCAGCCTGGGAGAGTGTCTCGCCCTGGCGGAGGCACTCGACCAGCTGCCGCCAAGGCTTGTGGTGCACGGTGTGGAGGTGGCCGACGTCGCACTCGGCGCAGGTCTGAGCCCAGCGGTGCGGTCGGCGCTCCCCGAGCTGACCGGGCGTGTCGCCGCCACGGTGAGCCGGGCCTACGAGCGCGACTGCTGATGATGCGTGTTCCCGAAGCAGCGCAGGTGGGCGCGGAGACCTCGCGGGTGAGGCCGCCGGTGACCGTCGGGAGCGGAGATCGGCGTGGCGCTGTGATCGTTCTGGTACTCGTCGCACACGATGTGAGCGTCCCCCTGTGCGCACGGAGACGCCCGAGAACCGCCGGGGCTGGGCCGAAGGTCCTCCGATGCAGGACCATCTGCCCTCGAAACGCCAGGAGCGCGGTGCCAACGTGGAGTTGCACCCCACTGTGCCGCACGAGACGGCAGATCCTGAAAGGCGGTGCGCAGATGTCACTTCCCCTGGTGGTGGGCGTAGACGGATCGGACTCGTGTCTGACGGCGGTCGACTGGGCCGTGGACGAGGCCGTGCGCCACGGTGTTCTACTCAGGCTGGTGTACGCCTCGCTGTGGCAGCGCTATGAGGCAGGCCTTCCCTCGGTGGGTCCCGTGCGCCCTTCCGAGCAGGTGCTGGCCGAGCACATCGTGGCTTCGGCGGCCGAACGCGCCGAACGGCGCAACCCGGATGTCAAGGTCACCACCGACATCATCCCGGAGGACGCGGTGGCCGCGCTCCTTCGCGAGGGCGGGCAGGCCCACACGCTGGTGACGGGGTCGCGTGGCCGGGGCGCTCTCAAGGGACTGCTGCTCGGGTCGGTCGGTCTTGCCGTGTCGGCGCGGGCGCACTGCCCGGTGGTCGTGGTCCGGGGCGATCCGGCGGGACTCGCGGGCACGCACGAGCGGATCCTGCTGGGCATCGGCGACGCCGACGACACGAGTACCGAGGCCGTCCGGTACGCCTTCCGGGAGGCCGAGGTGCGCGGCTGTGTCCTGGACGTCGTGCATGCCTGGCGCAGGCCCGCCTTCGACAGGAACGGCAACCCGACACGTGCGGGAGGGCCGGAGGACACCTGCGAGGAGCGTGCCTCCGCTGTCGTCGACGCTCGGCTCAAAGCCGCGATCGGCGAGTACCCGCATGTCCGGACGCGCCCGGCCATATCGGAAGGACCGGCCGCCAAGATCCTCGTGGACCGGACGGCTGCTGCCGATCTGGTGATCGTCGGGGCACGGCGCCGAACGAACGCCTTCGGGTTGCAGCTCGGCCGCGTGAGCCACGCACTCCTGCACCATGCCCAGTGCCCGGTCGCGGTCGTGCCCGCACGGCAGTGAAGCGTCGAGGCACCGGCACACGAGGGAGGGCTCGGCAGCTCTGGCAGGAGGGCGAGGCGCCCCTCGCGGTGTGGGAGCTGCCCACTGACCGATGCTCTCGGCGCCGTCGGCTCGGTTCGGACCCACGTGGTGCAGACCTGGATCTCGTGTTCGGTGTCGAGGTCATCGGGACCCCGATCAGCGAACGGTCCCCGTCCGCGGTCGCACCCCGGCGACGAATTGCCGCTCGTGTCGCAGGAAGCGCGGCCCCGCTCGGTCGCAGCAAGTGCTCCGTGTCGGTGCTCGACGTTGTTGGCGGCGGCTTCCTGCGCCTCGACCAGCCGGCAGTCGGCCGGCACCGCGTCTCCAGCTCCACGACCACCACATCGCCCGGCACCAGATCCCGCGCGGACCCTGCCGGGCCTGTTCAGGGCTCATCCGGTGGCTCCGGTCTCCTGGGACGGTCCTGGAGGCTCCTGCAGGACGCTCCAGGCAACCGGCCCCAGCAGGTCGGCGAATCGACGGAACAGGTCGAGGAACAGGTCGTCGATCGCCAGCACGCCCACCACCCGGCCCGCGGCCAGGACCGGAAGGCGGCGGACCCCCGTGCGGCGGAAGGCGCGATAGGCAGCCTCCAGATCCTCGACGGCCTCGACCGAGACGACGCGGGCCGACATGATCGCGTCCGCCTGGGCTTTCGGGTCCAGTCCGCCGCCCAGGCCACGAACGACGAGATCGCGATCGGTGACGACGCCGTGCACGGCCCCGTCCTCGACCACCAGCACGGACCCGACGGCGCTCTCGGCCATCAGCCGGGCCACCTCGACCAGGGTGAAGTCCGGCGGCACGCACACCGGAGGAGCCGTCATCACCTCGGAAACCTTCATGCGTTCCTCCTGGCTGTCCCATGGCCCGCCGGGTCCCACTCAGAGAACGTCGAGCAGATCGGCCACCGCCCGCCGTGGGCTCGTGGGGCCTTCGGGGCCGTGACCGAGCCGGATGATCATCTGTACATGGGCCATGGGGGAGACGGGGTCGCGGACGGCCCACCGGATCTCGGGCCACTCCAGAGGCTGGGAAGTGACCGAGGCGACGAGCCCGTCCGCCGTGGCCCGGAGCAGGACCCGCTCCAGTGCCTGCCCGGCCGACAGCCAGTCCGCGGGCCTGTCGTGGGCCGTACCCAGCAGGGCGATGTTGGGTTCCCTCTCGAAGATCGCCCAGCCGCGCTGGGGCAGCGGACGACCGATGGCGAAGTCACGCACGGGGACCGAGGTGCGGCGTTGCCGCGGACCGAAGGCCTCGGCGGCGATACCGTCAACGGCCCTGGCGTCGCCGGAAGAACCGGTGTGCGCCCAGCGCGCCGTCTCCTCACGCACGTCCGGCGCGAGCGCCTCCCTGCCCTCGGCATCCCGCACCAGCTCCAGGATCGACTGCACGTGCCATGCGCCGGGGAACAGCAGCTGTGCGCCCTCGGCGAGCGCGGCCTCCTGCAACGTCTCCTGCACGGCGATGGGGAGCGTCTCCTCGCGGAAGGGGAAGCGGCTGGAGTGACGGCGGTGGATCGCAGTGCTCAGCCGGGCGAGCGCCCCGTCAGGGGGCCCGGTGCCGCACAGTTGTGCCCCGGCGAGGAACTCGGGGCAGGCCGGGTCCGGCAGCAACCGGACGACCGGCGCGAGCCCCGCCGCCGCGGCGGCCACGCGGAGGTTGAGCAGGGCGGCGCCGCACCCCACGTGCAGGCCGCGGTTCTCGGGGTCGGTTCGCGGCAAGGCCCGCTCCAGGTCCGCGTACAGCTGCAGGACACCGGTGTCCCGCAGGTAGCGGAAGGTCCAGGGTTGCGCGTTGTGCAGCGAGGGCGCCGCCGCGGCGTCCGCCACCAGCCCGGTGACGGTGGTCACGTCGAGAGGTTGTGCAGTCACGGCGGCTTCCCTTCGTGCCGGGGTGCGGGTTCACTCGCGGGTCGGTACGGCGATGACAGGGCAGCGGGCGTGGTGCAGCACGCCTTGACTGACCGAGCCCAGCAGCATGCCGGCGAAGCCTCCGCGGCCTCGGGTCCCCACCACCAGGCCCAACGCATGCGCAGAGGCGTCGCTGAGCACCTGGACGGGATGCCCGACGAGCACTTCGTGGTGCAGATCCACCTCGGGCCAGCGGTCGTGGCGTCCCGCCACGACCTCGGACAGGAGCCGACGGCACTCTTGTTGCGGCTGGTGCTCGTCGAAGACTCTCAGCGGTCCGGGCTCCCAGACGAGCAGGGCGCGCAGCTGGGCGCCGCGCAGGGCCGCCTCCTCGAACGCCACGTCGACCGCGGCACCGGAGTGTTCGCTGCCGTCCACGCCTACGACGAAGTACGCGGGCTCCTCGGTGACGTGTTCCGGCTCCGGGACGACCACCAGCGGACAGTGCGTACGGGCCATGACCGGCAGGGCGACCGCCGTGGAGCCGAATGCCTCCTGTTTCCGGCTCGGGTGCCGCGACCCCAGCACGACGGCGGCGGCATCGCGGCTCTGCTCGCGCAGCACCCACACCGGGTCGCCCTCCGCGAGCAGCGCGTCGACCTCGAGCTGCGGGTGCCGGGCCGAGACGAAGTCCACGGCCTGCCCCAGCACCTGCTGGCCGGCTTTGTGCAGAGCCTCGTTCCACTCCTCCCAGGACGGCGGGACTTCCTGCCTCCGGTAGCCGCGAGTGGGCACGCCCTCCACGTGGACGGCGCGCAGCGGCAGCCGTCTGCGGGCGGCCTCGTCGGCCGCCCAGGCCAGTGCCATCCGGTGCACGGGATCAGGATCGACGCCCACCACGATCGGGCGGCGCTCACCGGGCCCCGACATGCCCGCCTCCGGTCACCGCGTGCCGGACGTACGCATCGGGACCCGGGAAGTCGCTCTCGTCGCCCGGGCGGGCACACATCGAGGTGCCCGGCTGCGCATTCTTCGCTGGTGTGGGAGCGGACATCGCCCTTGCCTCCTTCTTGCTGTGGCGCGGAAGGACGCCGTCGCCGATTCCATGGAAGGCGTCGGCAGCGCCTGGCTGCCAGGGGCCAATGGTCCCCACCGGAGGCCTGCCGGCCTTCCGCCGTCCCTCGACAGGTCAGGCTCCGCGGACGGAGAACGCGGCGGGATGCAGGACGGCGGCGTCCGACGCGCGCGGCGCGGTGCTCCGGGCGCTGACGGACGTCGAGGACCGCTCGCACCGAGGTCGTCGGACGGTTGAGCGCCTCGGACCGCACCAGTCGGACCGGCTCGGGATCCCCGCGATGGCGTCGGTCCGTCCGGGCCGACGGAAGACTCGCCCGTACCCGTCGAGCCCGCTGCCGGCCTCGATCCGTACGTCGGTCAGCCCGACGGCGTCGAGCAGGGAGCACGCTTGGGTCGGTCGGGCCCTCATGGGGCCGTGTGGCCCCTGATCCCTTCGGCACTGCGGCGCCACGCTGGTGTCGGAACCCTCGCCCCCAGGAGGTGGAGACCATGTCCCGCACCGTCACCGTAGGTGTCGACGACTCGCCCGAGAGCCGGGCCGCAGCCGAGTGGGCGGCACGAGAAGCGCTGCTCCGCGGCCTGCCCCTCAAGATCATGTACATCTCGGAGCCGTCGCCCAGGTTCGTTGCCAGGACACCACTGCTCGATCCCGACACCTACCGGCAGTGGGCAGAGCAGTTGACACGCCAGGCTGCGGACGGCATCCGGCTTCGCCACCCCGGCATCGAGGTGACCACCGAGCAGCTGACCGGGACCCCGGCCGACCTGCTGTGCGAGGCGGCGGGCTTCGCCGATCTGCTGGTTCTGGGCTCGCGGGGCTTCGGCGGCCTGGAAGGGTTCATGATGGGCTCGGTGAGCCTGGGCGTCGTCGCCCGCGCCGAACGACCGGTGGTGCTGGTGCGGGCGGGAGAGCAGGCCGCCGACGAGCACACGATGGATCCGGCGGGGGTGCCGTCCGCGGCGGCACCCTTCCGGCCCGTCGTGCTGGGACTCGACATCGACCAAGCGGACGACACCTTGCTGGAGTTCGCCTTCGACGCCGCCGCGCGGCGGAAAGCCACTCTGCGGGTCGTCCACGCCTGGCCCGAGCCGCCGACATCCTTTTACCGCTTTGCCGGCGACGCCGAACTCTACGACACGCTCGAACGCGGACAGGCCATCCTCCTGAGCAAGGTGCTCCACCCCTGGGCGCAGAAGTTCCCCGACGTCCAGGTGATCGAGGCGAGTCGGTGCGGAAACGCCGCGCAGGTTCTCGTGAACGACTCCCGTGACGCCTCCCTCGTGGTCGTCGGCCGGCGCATCCGCACCAGGTCGTTCGGCGCCCGTATCGGCCACGTCACCCACTCGGCCCTGCACCACATCGCCGCTCCCGTCGCCGTCGTCGCACACGGCTGACCTCCGCTCCGGAGAAGGAGACACACCATGAGCCCACCGGCCCCACAGGTCTGTGGGGAGCCGCTGGAGCTGACGTGCTGCCTGTGGAACCGGAATACGGCCTGATACGCGAGAGCCGCAGTGCCCTCGCGATGGCGCTGGGCTGCCGTCGTCGCAGCGGGATGACGGCAGCCCCCTCGGCTCGGTCAGGGTCGCCGTGTCGGGACACCCGCACTGCCCGGTGATTGGGACGCCCTGATCGCGGTGTCCCGTGCGGCCGGCCTGCTCGTCATCGGCGCCCGCCGACGCCCGGCCCGCTTCGGGCTCCGACTCGGCCGAGTCGCGTCCGCCGTTGCAGCAGTCGTCAGCCAGCTGTCGTCGCCGTCCCGTCCGACGCCGTCAAGAGGATGCCGGCGACGAGTTCGGGACGGATGCGAACGGCCTGGGCCGCGCCTTCCCCAGGCGCCCAGGACCACAACAGGTGCTGGATGCGCATCAGTTCGGACCGTTCGGTGACCAGATGGGCGTACCCCGTGACGACCACACTCCAGCCGAGATGGGTGTCGGGGTCGATCGCGTCGGCCTCGTAGGCGACGACCACGCCCGTGTCGTCCGCCTCCTCGGCATGAGAGGTCAGGGCCGCGCCCTCGTGGGTGAGAATGACGATGTCCCCACGGTCCAGAACGTGGTTGACCGGCCGGACTGTGGGCAGGGCTTGCCGGGTGAAGACGACCCTCCCCAGCGCCACGCTGCCCAGCAACCGCAGCGCCTCGGTCGGGTCGAGGTCGATGCGCCGGTGCGCGGGAGCGTGGTTGAGGGGCATGTGCTGCTTCTTCGAGAGCCTTCGAGAGGGAGTGACGCCTTCCCGCCGACGCCGGTCGGCTCGTCGGCGCCGGGGTACGAGGCGGGCGGAGCGACACCGCGGGGGATCAGTGCCGCTCCTGTCCCCACAGTCGCCCACGGCGCACCCGCTCACCAGTGCCGGTCGGGCACGCTGGGGGACCGGAGGTCCCGCAGATCCGGGGAAGCGCTTGTCGAGACAGGCGGAGAAGGACGCCGCCTCCACGTCGTCGCAGGAGAAGCCCCATGTGGTCCGGGGAGATCGTTGGTGCCGAACGACAAGAACCGCGCCTCCTCGGGATTTCTTCGCGGGCGAGCCGGAGTACCGAGCCGCAGGATCTCGGCCAGGTTCGCACCCTTGCCGCCGAGCGGGCCGGCCAGGTCACGGCCGCCCTCCGTGACGCCGTACGCGTAGCGGACCAAGACGCCACTTCTCGGCTCCGCGGTGGCCGGTGCCCTCCCAGCCTGTGGCGGCGTCGGTGGACGGCTAATGTGGGAAAGGTCCTCGAAATCCATCGTTCGCCGCGCGAGGCGACATGGAGGCGTGTGGTGGCAGAGTCCGAGGAGTCCGGTGTACGGCTGCCGCAGCTGAGACTCGACGAGCTGCTGGAGGAGCTGCAGGGCCGGATCAACGCGGTCCGGGGCACCCGCGACCGCGTGCACAGTTTGCTGGAGGCGGTGCTTTCGGTCGGCCGAGAACTGGACCTCGAACAGGCACTGCACGCCATCGTCGAGTCGGCCGCCGCGCTGGTCGACGCCGAATACGCCGCCCTGGGCGTCATCGGCCCCGACGGCAGTTCCCTGTCGGCCTTCCACACCGTCGGTGTGACGGCGGAGCACATCGCCGAGATCGGCCACTACCCCCAAGGCCACGGCATCCTCGGTGAAGTGATCCGGCACCCCCGGCCGCTCCGGCTGGAGAAGATCTCCCAGCACCCGGCCTCCTACGGCTTTCCGCCCCAGCACCCGCCGATGAACTCCTTCCTGGGTGTACCGATCCGCATACGCGACCAGGTCTTCGGCAACCTGTACCTCACCGAGAAGCGCGGCGGACTGGCCTTCGACGAGGAAGACGAAGCGGTGTTGTCGACCCTGGCCGTGGCGGCGGGCGTGGCCATCGAGAACGCCCGGCTGTACGAGGACGTCCGGCTGCGCGAGCGCAGGCTCCTGGCGAACGCCGAGATCACCCACAGCCTGATGTCCGGCAGTGAACGCACCGAGGCTCTCAAACTGATCGCCGAACGGGCACGCGAACTCATGCGGTCGGCGCTGGCGGCCGTGGCCATGCCGTCGGCGGACGGGGGGTCGCTCACCGTGGAGATAGCGGTCGGCCAGGATGCCGACGCGCACAGGGGCCTGGTGCTGCCCCTGTCGGGGACCTTGATGGGGCTGGCCTTCTCCGCGGCCGCCCCGGTCGCCAGCGCCGACGTACGACATGATGAGCGCATCTCCCCGGAGCCGGTGCGCTTCCAGGGGCTCGGCCCGGCCCTGGCCGTGCCCATCGGCACCGGGGAAGGGGACGTCCGAGGCGTGGTGCTCGTCGCCCGCGAGGCCGAGCGGCCGGTGTTCTCCGGCAAGGAGACCGAGATGTTGCAGGGCTTCGCCGCCCAAGCCGCGATCGCCATGGAACTGGACGAGCGCCGCAAGGACGCCGAGCAGATAGCCGTGCTGCAGGACCGGGACCGCATCGCCCGAGACTTGCACGATCTTGCCGTTCAGCGGATCTTCGCCACGGGGATGACCTTGCAGAGCGCGGGCCGCCTGATCGAGCACCCGGAGGCTGCCGAGCGCGTACTGAGGGCCGTGGACGACCTGGACGAAACCATCAAGATCATCAGGTCCGCCATCTTCGGGCTGCGGGCGCGCCCGGGCAGACTCGAGGACTCGCTGAGGGCCCGCATCGTGCGGCTGGTGGGCGAGGAAACCCCCGCCCTGGGTTTCACGCCCGGTGTCCGGATGGAGGGGCTGGTCGACACGGATGTGCCACGCGAGGTGGCGGATCACGTCGTGGCCGTCCTCTCCGAGGCACTGGCCAACATCGCCCGCCACGCCCGAGCCGACCGGGCTCAGATCGTGCTGACAGCCGGCGGCCACGAGGTGACCTTGACCGTCACGGACAACGGGGTGGGCGTTCCGCCCGACGGCCGGCGCAGCGGACTGCGCAACATGGCCGAACGCGCGGAGCAACTGGGCGGCCACCTCGACGTGTCCAGGCCCGACGGCGGTGGTGCCGCACTGCGGTGGCGGGTGCCTCTCCCCGTCACATAGGCGGCTGACACCGCGCGCGTGCGATGCGGGCCGGGGAGGCGGCTCAGGGGGCCGACATGCCGGGGGAGTGTCCTCGGGACGGGCCGTTCGGCCCATCGCCAGCCTGGCTAGGAGGCGCAGTCTGGAGGTGTCGCACCGGCCCCTGGAGGACGCCATGAACGGCACTCCCACCGTCGTGAGCGACGTGGTGACCCCGCAGGGTCGCCCTGCGGACGGGAAGGACGTCGTGCGGACCACGCAGAACTGGCGGGCCAGCGCTCTCCCCGTCCTCGACGGCGGCGGACGTGTCGTCGGTGTGGTCTCCGCGGCGGGCCTGCTGCCCGAGGAGGAGCCCGCCTCATGGCACGCCGCGGGGTCTCCGACCTGCTCAAGATCTTCCTGCGGCACGACGCGGAGATAGCCGAGGAGGTGCTCACGTGGTCGTCGTCAGGAACTTCGGCACCCATGCGGAAGAGGTCGACGTAGAAGTGCACGACGGTGTTGTGACGCTCACCGGCCGGGTCCGCCAGACGGCTCTGAGCCCGCTCGCCGTCCTCCTGGCACGGACCGTGCCCGGTGTGGTGGATGTGCGGGGTGAGCTGATCGGCCTGCCTCGCCACCCGGATCCAGACCCCTGAACTGCCGGATGCGCAGAGGTCGGCCCATGACTGACGACGACGGTTCTGCAGGAGGAACACACGCGACGGGCGGTGTGGACCGATGACACGGGCGCCTTCCGCGAACGTGCCCCCCTGTGGCTGTGGCGCTGGCGGCGCAACCCGCTCAGGCGGCACAGCGACGTCGTCGAGGCCTGGATCGTGTCGGCCGTCTGGGCGGTCGCCCTCCTCGGCGGAGTTCTCGCAGGTGTAGTGGCCGCACAGGGGGCGGACTCGGCACTCGCCGCCCGGCGCGCTCACGTGCACCCGGTATCCGCCGTACTCGACGATGACGCTGCGAGGACCCCGCCCGCCGGTGCGGGCGACGACAACGGCAGGGTGTGGGCAGCCGTGCGGTGGACGGACGGGGACGGCGCGGTGCACAAGGGACTGGTGAAGATCTTCCCGGTTGCCGCGGCGACGGTCTGGTCAGGTGGCCGTCTCATCCGTAGCCGGCTTCTGCGGCAGCGCTTGGCCGAATGGGACGAGGAGTGGAAGCGGATCGGTCCCGAGTGGCGGAACCTGAGCGAGCGGGGGCAGAGGCTGAGCACCTCCGGACGCCCTGGCCCGCGAATCCCTGTTGCCCCAGGTCAGCGCACCCTTCCGCGGGGCTTCAACGGTACCGGCGGCAGCTGCGGTGCGTGCAGCGGAGCCCCGTCGTAGCCCTTCACCTCGCCGAAACGAACCCCCTTCGCCCAGTCCTCGCGGGCCTGTTCGATCTCGGACTGGGTGCGGGCGACGAAGTTCCACCACATGATGAGCTCCTCGGCGAAGGGCTCGCCGCCCAGCAGCATGAGGCCGGCGTCGGACTCGGCGCGCAGGGGGAGTTCGGAGCGGCCGCAGCCGAGGTAGAGCATCGAGCCGGGCAGTACCGGTACGCCGTCCACGTGGACCTCCCCGGACATCGCGAGGACGCCGTACTCGAAGTCGGGGTCCACGGGCAGGCGGACGTCCGTGCCCCGGTGGAGTGCGAGGTCGGCGCCGACGATCGGGGTGTAGGCGGTGCCGGGGGAGACGGCGCCGTCGAGGTCCCCGAGGAGCACCGTGGCGGTCAGGCCGGGCGCGGTGACCGTGGGCAGCTCGGCGTGGAACTCGAACCGCGGGTCCGTGTGCCGGTGCGCGTCGGGCAGCGCCACCCACAGCTGGGCGCCGTGCAGGAGGCGGGCGTGCGACAGCGAAACCGCTGAGGTCAGCGCCCGCCGGCGTGCGAGGTGAAGACGTCCAGCAGTTCCCGCACGGGCACGTGTGCCTCCGCTGGATGGCGGAGGGTGCCGTCCGCGTAGAGGATGCAGCGAGTGCGCCGTCCCTCGCGTTCGCGGCGTATGCAGCCGGCCTGGTGGAGGTCGGTGACGATGCTCTGCACGGTGCGTTCGGTGATGTGGCAGACCGCGGCGATGTCGCGGAGCCGGGCGGCAGGGCCGCGCGCGATGGCGAACAGCACCCTGGGCGTGGTTGGTGAGGAAGTGTCACTGCCCGGCCTTCCTGAGTGGGAACACCCGCAGCACATTTCTGGAAACAGACCTCGCATGTTTGCGCGTGCTGCGGTGTTCCAGGGGTAGGCGGGGTGGGCACTGCTCGGCGCTTCGGAAGTGAGGCGGGTCCTTGGATGCTGCTGCCCGAAATGAGGACCAGGACCCACTGGTCGACCGTCCCATCAGGGCCGGAATCGCGTTCGAGGGCAAGGGCGGCGCGGAGATCGCTGAGGCTCGGGACATGGCCCGCGACTTCCTCACCTCCGTGCAGGCCGTGCACGGGCTGCCGGTGTCGGAACGAGCGATGGGCATGGTGCAGCTGGCCGTGAGCGAGCTGGTCACCAACGCCCGCAAGTACGCGCCAGGCCCGTCTCTGCTGAACCTGGAAATCGTCGAGGGCGCCGTCGAGATCAGCGTGTGGGACAGCAGCACCACCCTGCCGGCCATCGAGGCTGCCGACCCGGAACGGATCGGCCGACACGGCCTTGAGATCACCATGGCGGTGTCCCAGACGTTCTGTGTCCACCGGGAACCGGTGGGCAAGCGGATCACCGCCGTCATCGAGCTGGCCGACGACCCCGGCGGAGACGCTGCCGGCCGACGACCCTCCTGACCCGCCCTCTAAGCCGGAGGTCGGCACCAGAACAACCCAAGCCGTCCCTGTTCGAACCCTGAGCTGGGCAACGCGCAGCTCAGGGTAGAAAACAGACACTGAACACCCCGGACGAACGCCCCAACCCCGACGACGCACTCGCCCGCGCCCGAGCCGACCGCGAGCAGATGGCCGCCGCGCTCACCGAGGCTCAGGAAACCGATCCCGACGAGCCCGTGGGGTAGCAGCCGATCTGGAAACGGCCCCGGAAACCGAAGTCGAAGGCCGCGAAGAAGGCGGGCCCGCGCAAGCAGCGGAAGCGACTCCAGGAAGCTGCCAAGCGCCGCCCCGCCACCGGGAACTCACGCCGGCCCCGCTTCCGGCAAAGCCGGATCGGGAACGCGGCCGCCCGCCGAGCCCGTGCCCTGTCCCGAGTGAGGCACTCCAACGCCTGGCCGTGGTGACGATGCCGGGCACCGTCCACTCCGGGCGGTGCGGTGGAGCGCACCACAGTGGTGTGGTGGTGCACCTGGGGTGCGCGCCCCACCAGCGTGACGTCGAGCGTCTCCCGGCTGCCCCACCCGGCGGTGAACGTCCAGCCCGTCCACGGATGTCCACCCCGCCCTGCCGCGAGCAGACCGCCGACCGCAGCGCTGGCCGTCTGGGCGAGGGTGGTCGTGCGGCCGACGCACTGAAGACGGTCTTCGTCGTCGTACCTGCCGAGTAGCACGGTCCGCGGGGAGCTCAGGGCGCCGGTGATCGCGACGACGATCGCCTCGCTCGTCTCACGGACGCCCGACCGGAACTTCATGGTGGCGCGCCCCACTGCGTCCATGGCAGATACCTCAGTGGTCGGCCCGGTGCTGGTCAGCCAGATGTGTTCGCATGTCGCCGACGCATCGTGGAGCTCTTCGCGGGATTCCTGTGAGGCGTGGTAGAAGGCCCGCTCGATCATCCAGTACAGGGCGCGTGCCATCGCCGGGGCCTCGTCCGGTGCGGTGCCGACCTGGATGCCGGCGCGTTCCAGGACGGCGGTGATAGCCGCGATGAACAGGTCAGCCGTGTGGTTCCACAGCTCGCCGGTCTCCGGCACGGTCAACGACAGGCCGATCACCGTGCGCATGACCAGGCCGTGCTCATTCCACAGCCCGACCGTGCGCTGCATGGCCGCCGCGATGGCCCGGCGCGGCGCGTCGGCCTCCGTGGTGGCCTTCGACCGCTCCCGCAGGTACTCGACGGTCCGGGCCACCAGTGCCGTGACCAGTTCTTGCCTGGATCCGTAGTAGAAGTACAGCGCGCCGCGGGTGATGCCGGTGCCCTGGGCGATGGCGCCGACGGTCACGGCGTCGTAGCCCTTGTGGGCCAGCAGGGCCCCGCAGGTGTCGGGGATGGCCCGTTCCCGGACGTCGCCTTTGCGTTCGGCGGCGCGACGGCTCGGCGCGGGGTGGTGGCGGCCGGGCATCAAGCTGCGCGCCGTCGGCGAAGTCGGTCGTACGGGAGAGCGCCTCCCCTGCGCGGATGTCCTCGTCCGCGGCCGTGCGGGCGGCGGTGGCCAGTCGCAGTGCGTCCGAGCCCAGGACGAGGGGGGCCGGCGGGCGCTCGACCGAAGCGATGGGCACGAGGGCGTCGCCGGCCTTGGCCGGATTGCCCAGCTGGTTGCCGTTGGCCTTCTGCCGCGCTTCGCGGATGGGCGCGAACAACTCGGCGACGGATCTGGTCCGGTCCTCCGCACGGGAGGTTGCGCGAAGTGGCTCTTTGGAGGGACGAAGACCTGTGTGCGAGGTCGTAGTGTCGGACGGATGAGAATGAGGGACGGCAGGTGGCCCGGGTGGGGTGCCGATGCCGGGTTGGTCGTACTGACGTTTGTGCCGGCGCTGCTGTCGCAGCCGTACGTGGACACCTCCGGGCCGGCCTGGGTATCGCTCATGGCGTACGAGGCGGTGGGCGTGGTGGTTGTCCTGCTGCGGCGGCGGCTGCCGGCCACCGTCTTCGTCGTGGGTTTCGGGGCTCTTCTGGCGGCGCTGGTGGGGAGTGCGGGCGAGGGGGCCAAGCTGTCGCCGCTGGTCTTCCTGCCGCCGGCGGTGCTGCTCTACAACCTGGGCCACCACGGCGTGAGCTGGCGGCGGACCGTGTCGGCGGTCCTCGGCGTCGCCATGCTGAGCGTGGCCGGCCTGTGGCTGAACCGGATGACGACCGACTCCGGCGACTTCCAGGGCGGCCTGGACGTCCTCGCCGCGCTGGCCCCGATGCCGCTGGCCTGGGTGATGGGGTTCGCCGCGCGCACCCGGCAGGAACTGCTGGCCGCGGCCGAGCGGCGGGCGGCCGACGCGCGCCGGGCACAGGCCCTGGAGGCGGCACAGGCCACGCAACGCGAGCGGACAAGGATTGCGGGTGAGATGCACGACGTGGTCGCGCACTCGCTGACCCTGCTCGTCGTGCACGCAGAGACGCTGCGGGCCCGCGGCGGCGAGCTGCCCGACTGGGCCCGTGCCCAGGTCGACGGCCTTGCGGCGGCGGGCCGGCAGAGCAGCGGCGAGCTGCGTGACTTGCTGCGGATGCTGCGCGACCCCGCGGACGCCGTCCCGCTCCAGCCTGTGCCGGGCCTCGGTGATCTGGACGCGTTGCTGGACAGTCACCGTGCCGCGGGCGGAACGGTCGAGCTGACGACGGAGGTCGTGCCGGAGTCCGTGCCGGGGCCGGTCCAGCTGGCGGTATACCGCGTCGTGCAGGAGGCACTGGTCAACGCCCGCCGGCACGCGCCCGGAGCGCCTGTCCAGGTGACCGTCCGCGGCAAAGATGGTGGAGAGCTGCGGTGTGAGGTCGTGAACGGCCGCGGCGTGCGGCAGGCCGCGGCCGGCGCGGGCATCGGGCTCGGCCTGGTCAGCATGGAGGAGCGGGTGGGCGCGCTGGACGGCGAACTCATCGCGGGCCCCACCGGTGACGGCGGCTTCCGTGTTGCGGCGACGATGCCCTGGGAGCGTGCGGATGCCTGAGCAGATCAGTGTGCTCGTCGTGGACGACGAGCCGGTCATCCGCGCCGGACTGAGCGCGATCCTGGACAGCCAGACGGACATCACCGTGGCAGGCACCGCGGACGACGGTGAGCAAGCCGTCGAGGCGTGCGTGCGGCTGCGGCCGGACGTGCTGCTGATGGACATTCGCATGCCGCGCCGCAACGGCCTGTGGGCCCTGGCCGAGCTGGGCCGCCGGGGTCTGCTCGGGTCGGGGCGCAGCCGGGTGCTCATGCTGACGACGTTCGACCTGGACGAGTACGTCGATGACGCGTTGGCGGCCGGGGCGTCCGGATTCCTGCTGAAGAACAGCTCCTACGAGGAGCTGACCGGGGCCGTCCGTGCCGCGGCGGCCGGGCACAGCGCGCTGAGCCCGGCGGTGACCCGGCGGATCATCCAGGGCCATCTCAGCAGCCGGCGCCAGCCCAGCGACCATGACCTGGCCCGACTGAGGGACCTGACCGAGCGGGAGGTCGACGTGCTGCGTCTGATCCGGGACGGGCTGAGCAACGCCGAGATCGCCGACCGGCTCGTGGTGAGCCTGCACACGGTCAAGACGCACGTCAGCCGCGTGCTCACGAAAACCGGCTGCCAGAGCCGGGCACAGGCAGCGGTGCTGGCCAGGAACACCCTGTCCTGACCCGCCTGCGGCCGGAGGGCGGGCCGGCGGGCCGCCGTACCCCGCGGGGTCACTCCAAGGAGTGACCCCGCGCCGGTGGGAAGCCCGCCATCGAGCGATGTACCAGCGGCGCGCCACTGACTGAATGGATGGCGTGCGCGGGACCCGCCGAACGGCCGCTCATCAGGAGATCGTCCGGCCCCTCGACGCACGCAGCACATCGCCACGCGCCGAAGGGAACTGCCATGTCCGCACCCACACTGTCCCGCCGCCACCGAATCCGCCGCGGAGCGCTGGCCATCGCCTTGACGACCTGCCTGGGCGCGGCGCTCGCGAACTGCTCGGACGAGGCCGAACCGGCGGCCGGGCAAAGCGCGGCGAGCCCGGCGGCCGACGCGCGGCTGGCCCGCCTCGCGCAGCAGGCGGCAGACACCGGCTCCCTGGGCGTCATCGTCCGGGTCGACTCCGGCGACGGGAAGCCCGTCGAGATCGCCAAGCAAGCCGCCTGGACCAAGGACGACCACCGCCTCGCCGCCGGCGACCAGTTCCGAGTCGGGTCCAACACCAAGACGCTCACCGCGACCCTCGTCCTGCAGCAGGTCGCCCAGCAGAGGATCAGCCTCGACGACACGGTCGAGAAGTGGCTGCCCGGCCTGGTCAAGGGCGGTGAGCACATCACGGTACGGATGCTGCTCAACCACACCAGCGGCCTGGGAGACTTCCTGCTGACGCCCCAGTTCCTGCCCTCGCTCACCGGTCAGGAGCAGCGCACATGGAACCCGGAGGAACTTCTCGCCACCACTCCCGAGCAGGACCCGCCGACCGAGCCGGGCGAGAAATACTCTTACAGCAACGCCAACTACGAGGCCCTCGGGCTGATCTTGGAAAAGGCCACCGGAAGCAGCCTGGCAGAGTTGATCGAGCAGAAGATCACCAAGCCGCTCGGCATGAAGGACTCGTTCCTGGCCACGGACGCGGCCTGGCCCGCCGGGAAACGCCACGCGACCGGCTACGAGCCGGACGCCAAGCGCCTGAAGGCCCTTCTTTCCGGGACCGTGGACCTGCCCGAGGGCGTCGGATTCGCCGGGCCCGAACGCCCCGGAAACAACATCGACACCGCCGCCATCGACCCGAGCTGGTCGTGGGCGGCAGGCGGTATGGTCTCCACCGCTCAGGACTGGCAGCGCTTCCTCACCGCGCTCATGTCCGGCCGGTTGCTGCCCGAGGCCCAGATGAAGCAGATGCGCACCACCGTGGACGCCCCCGAGGAAGGCGGCGGCTACGGTCTGGGCCTGCTGAAGGTGGACACGCCCTGCGGCACGGTCTGGGGTCACACCGGAGGCCTGCCCGGCTACTCCAGTGAGATCTACACCGACGCCACCGGCACCCGTAGTGTCGCGGTCTTCACCATCACGAACTTCGGCATCAAGGAAAAGAAGGCCGCCACCGCGAACAAGGCCCTCGTCGACGCCGCGACCTGCCAAATGCTCGGCAAGCCCAAGCCCTCGGACACCCCGACCGGTTGAGGGCCGCGGACGTTGGCCACCTCCGCCGACCGCCTCGCTGCCAACCTGCCCATGACGGCTGCCTTCCACGCGCGTTCTGCACGAGAGGCCGACGACCCGCATGCCGCGCCGCTTCCTGAGGCATCGGCACCAAAGACCGGCACTAGCGGAACAACGGGAGCGAATCCTGGTGGAAGAAGCCGCCAAGGACGCTCAGTCGGACGCCCTTACTCGGCGGCCACCGTCGCCTGCCACGCGCCGGGGCGCATCCGCCTCGTGGGCCAACCCGATCGAGGCCCACTTCGGACCGCTGAGGCAGTTCACCATCACCAACTCCAACCACCCCAACCGCACCGTGCAGACCAAGGCCCTGCACGCCTACCTGTGCTGGCGCAACGCCAACGCCCGCCACCGCGACGTCCTGGCCGCCGAACGCCAGGAACGCGCCCGCATCCGAAGCGAAAAAGGGAGCCGTTGGGGTGACCTCAGCAGCAGCTCCGACCTGACCTCTCCTTGCGGCGGAGCAGCTGAGCCTATGCCCGGGGTGTGCCGTCCCAGCGCCATGTGGTGCGACGAGGATGTCCGGGTAGTTCGGCGCGTCCGGTGGCCCACAAGAGGGTGAGCCAGGGGTCCGTGGGCGACGGTGCATCCGGAAACAGCCGGGCGAGCACCCGAGAACACAGATCGGCAGGCGGGCTCCATGCGAGACCGAGCCCTTGTGCAAGGTCGTGCGTGTGCACCAGGGTCTCCACGATCCCCATTGCGGCGAAGCCTTCGGGGTCCGAGACGCCGAAGACGTGGTGGGCGCGGGTCTGCGGAGGCGTCGTGCGCACCATGGCGACCAGCAGCGCGCCGCTTGCTTCCAGGACCTGCAGCAGGCCGGCGGGCCCCGCCGCGCGGTTCGCGTGAATGGCGTTTGCTGGGCCGCCGGGCCGACGGCTCTCCCATACGAAGGGCACCTCGCCATCCAAGGGCGGTGTTTTGGGGCCCAGTTGCGCAGCGTAGGCGAAGAGGTCGTCGCTGAGGTGCTCGACGGTTTCCCAGCAGTCCCATTCCAGCGAGCCGGCCTTTCCTTCCCACGCGGCTGGGGGCGCCTCGCGAAGGACTGCCACAGCGAGTTGCACGGCAAGGTCGAGGTCGTCCGCGGTGACGGAGGGCTGGGAGAGGGCAGTATCGGCTGATCGGGACATGGCAGGACCGTACCTCGCCCGGGGAAGCGACCCCTCCTTTTTGATCACCGGCCCTCAACCCGGCAAAGGTTCGCGGTCACAGCACTAGTGACCATGGACTCATGCGGGCGAGAGCATCTCCTGAAGGATGCGCTGCAGCTCGGTGCGGTCCTGGGGGGTGACCCTCGCCAACCTGTGGTCGTACTCCGCCGCGAGGGCTGCAAGTGCTCGATCGCGTGCTTTCGTGCCCTCGTCGGTCAGTACGAGCCGGTGACGCCGCAGGTCCGCCTCGTCGATCTCGCGGCGGATGAAGCCCTTGGCGACGAGGTTGCGGACGTAGACCGTCACGCTCGCCTTGGGCAGCAGCAGCGCGGTCGCGATCTCGGCCGGATACGGCGATGCCTCCACCTCGGCCAGGACGAAGAACTCCTTCGTCTCCAACCCGAGTTCGGCCAGCTCCTCCGTGCAGGCATCCATCACGACTGCCAGCAGCCGCTGGTTCAGCGTCCACAGCTGCGCCCCGTCGACCGACATGCGACCCCTCCATCCATACGGTACAGTTTCGTATTAGTTTCAGATCGTACAAACTGTATTTTGTACTGGACTTCTATGGAACAACAATCTCACGAAGGAAGCCAGGCATGATTCAGCACCTCACGCTCCCGCGCGGTCCCATCGACCTCGCCGCTGACCTCCACCTGCCCGACAACGCCGACGGCAGCGCACCGCTGCGCGCCGTCGTGCTCTCCACCCCGGGCAGCAGCGTGAAGGAGCAGATCGGCGCCAACTACGCCTCCCGTCTCGCCGCCCGCGGCATCGCGGCGCTCGTCTTCGATCCCGCTCATCAAGGGCAGAGCGGCGGCGAGCCACGCGACCTCGAAGACCCCTATCGCCGCGGTGAGGACATCTCCTACGCCATCGACGCGCTCACCACGACCCCCGGCATCGACCCGCAGCGCATCGGCGTCCTCGGTATCTGCGCCGGCGGCGGCTACGCCGTGCACACCGCCCGCACGGACCACCGCATCAAGGCGGTCGGAACCGTAGTCCCCGGCAACATGGGCACCTCGTTCCGCAGCTTCCAGCCCGACGGCCCGGCCGCCGCACTCGACGCCCTCGCCGACGCGCGCATCGAAGAGGCCGGCTCCGGTGAGCTCACCCGTGCGAACTGGCTGCCCGACACCCTGGAGGACGCCGCGGCAGCCGGTCTGACCGATATCGACACCACGCAGGCGATTACCTACTACCGCACCGAGCGGGGCGGCAACGAGCACTCCACCAACCGCCGCCTCTCGCGCAGCGACTCCCTCCTGCTGGGCTACGACGCGTTCCACCTGGTCGACCAGCTCATGACCCAGCCACTGCAGGTCATCCTCGCCGGACGCACCGGCAACACCGGCTCCTACGAGGCGGGCATGCAGCTGTGGAAGATGGCCCCCAACCCGGTCGACCTCATGGTGATCGAGGGCGCCGGCCACTACGAGATGTACGACGAGCCCGAATACGTCGACGCCGCCGTCGAACGTCTCACCAACTTCTACGTCAACAACCTGTAAGGCATCCAACCCGGCGAACCTTCCCGGTCAGAGCACTGGGCGAGTAGTTCCGAATGCGGGGTTCACGGATGCGGGAGGGTGTCCAGCATCGGGTTGTGACGACCGAGTCAGATGCCGAACTGGTCACCCTGGCCGTAGCCCAGGCCATGCTGGGCTTCCACTGCGAGGCCCGCTGGCTGCGCTTCGCCCATGCCCACCTGCACGGACTGTTGCCCTACCTGCCCCAGCGCCCCGCCTGCAACAAGCGTCCGCGGGCCGCGCTGGGCCTGGTCAAACGGGCCATCCGGTCCCTGGCTACGGACAGGGGATTGTCCGGCGGGGCCCGCGCAGCCATAGCCGGACCGCGGCCAGGATGGCCGCGGCATGGAAGACGTACGCCCTCTGGTCGTAGCGGGTGCCCCCAACACGGTTGGATCGCCCGTGGGAAGCACTGCGGGGCCCCATGGTGGTTCTCCGGGTGATACCAGGGCAGTTCGAAGTGCCTTCTTGCCGCTCTGGTCCGGGCGCCGCACGCTGGTGGTGGTATTCATCAGGAACCACCCTGCCGGGCTCTATGGTCCGGCGGCGAAGGGAAGCGCGTGTCCAGCAGCAGCGACATCCTCATCACCGGCGGCCACGTCGTCACCCTCGACCCCGCGCTGGGCGACCTGCCCGGCGGTGACGTCCTCGTACGCGACGGCAGGATCGCCGCCGTCGGGAGCGTCGCCGAGGAGCAGGCGGCCGGCGCGCGGCGGATCGACGCGCGCGGCCGCGCCGTCATCCCCGGCATGGTCGACACCCACCGGCACGTCTGGCAGGGCGCGCTCGCCGGCAGCACCGGGAACGCCTCGCTCCTGGGCTACGTGGGACGAGTCGTGCAGGGCCTCGCTCCGGGCTACACTCCCGAGGACGTCTACGCCGGCACCCTGTGGGGCGCTCTCCAGGCCCTGTACAGCGGCGTGACCACGATCGCCGACTGGGCGCACAACGTCCGCAGCCCCGAGCACACCGACGCCAACGTCCGTGCCCTGCGCGACTCCGGCGTCCGAGCCATCTTCTTGCATGGCGGCCCCGGCACCGACACCGCCGGCTTCTTCGGCACCGGCACCCACCCCGATGACGCCCGCCGCGCCCGCGACGAGCTGTTCGGAGCCGGCACCGACGACCGGGTGCGGATGGGCCTGGCCCTGCGCGGCCCCGCGTTCACCTCCGCCGAGGCGACGGCGGAAGACTTCGCGTACGCCCGCGACCTGGGCCTGCCGATCTCCGTGCACGTCGGCATGGCCGGCTTCCCTGGCTCGGTCGAGGCGCTGCACCGGCACGGCCTGCTCGGACCCGACGTCAACCACGCGCACGCCAACCAGCTGACCGAACGGGAGCTGGGCCTGATCGCCGACAGCGGCGGCTCGGTCGCCGTCACCGCGAGCACCGAGATGCTCATGGCCCTCGGCACCTACCCGGCGACCGGCGCGGTCCTGCGCCACGGCATCGCCGCCGGCCTCGGCGCCGACACCACCACGAGCGCCGGCGCCGACCTGTTCAGCGAGATGCGCCTGGCGCTGGCCGCAGAGCGCTCCCGCGCCACCCGCGAGGCCGTCGAACGCGACGAGGCGGTCGCCGAGGTGCCCCTCGACCAGCGCGACATGCTGCGCCTGGCCACCGTGGGCGGCGCCCGCGCCTGGCACCTCGACGACGAGATCGGCACCCTCACCCCCGGCAAGCGGGCCGACATCGCCGTCGTCGACATGCGCGCCCCCCACCTTGACGGCTACGGCGATCCCGTCGCCACCCTCGTCCTCGGCGCCGGCCCCTCCGACGTCGAGACGGTCCTCGTCGGCGGCGACGTCGTCAAGGACGGCGGCGTGCTCGTCGGACCGTACGCGCAGTCCGCCCGCGCGCTTGTCGACGCCTCCCGGCGCCGTATCGCGGAACGCGCAGACCGGTCACCCGTACGAAGCCGGAAAGGAGCTTGAACGCGCATGATGCGCAGCTACCGGCGTATGGCGCCGGGTGTCCTCGAGGGAGTCGAGCTTCCCGTTCCCGAGCCCGGCCGCCGGGGAGGTGCTCCTGGCGGTCGCCGCGGTGGGGCTGTGCCACACCGACCTGGCGATCCTCGACGCGCCAGCCGGAGCGTTCCCTGTACCGCTCACTCTCGGCCACGAGATCAGCGGTCGCGTCGCCGCGACCGGGCCCGAGGTGACCGGCTGGGAGTCCGGACGTGCGGCGGTCGTATTCGCGCTGGAGTCCTGCGGCGCCTGCCGGGCCTGTCTGGGCGGTGGGGGCAGCGGCCTCACCTTGGGGCCGGAGGCTGACCTGGTACGTTCCGCGCCCCTGCCGGACGCGGGACTCTCGCCCGATCACGGGATTCGTGGCCATCTGGCGGTGCAGATCCTGCGGGCCACCACAACCGCTGAAGTGATCGCCGCCGATACCCACGACGGCGCCCTGGAACTGGCTCGCCGCGTCGGGGCGCACCACACGGTCCGCTCTGGAACCGACGCGGCCGCCGCTGTCCGGCGGATCGCCGGCCCGGCACCCTGCGGTGCTGACACCGTCATCGACTGCGTGGGGGCGACGGCAACCCTGGAGCTGTCCCGCGCCGCCGTCGCGAAGGGCGGCCACGTCCTCTTGGTCGGGCTGGGCGCCGGTCGGCCGCTCATGAGCCCCGCGCCGGGTAGCCCGTCCTCCCGGCCGAGGCGAGCCTGCGCCAGTCCTTCTGGGGATTGCGCGGAGAGCTCGCCGACGTCGTGGCCCTCGCTTCGACCGGCCGCCTCGCCCCCGCCGTCGAGCGGTTCGCGTTCGAGGACGTACCGGGCGCCTGTGACGGCTACGCCGCGGCGGCATCACGGGACGCGCCGTCGTCGTCTTGTGAACCCGCCGCGCTGCTGTCGTGCGCGGCACGAGCCCGCACGATGCCCTCCAAGTGGTCCTCGGTCCACTGGACCAGGTCGTAGAGCACCGTGTGCAGGGAGTCGCCTGACTCGGTCAGCGCGTACTCCACCCGCGGCGGCACACTCGGGTAGACGGTCCGGATCACGAGCCCGTCGCGCTCCAGATTCTTCAGGGTGCGGCTTAGCATCCGCTGCGTGATCCCCTCGGTGCGGCGCCGCAACTCGTTGAACCGCACCGGACCGTCCGACAGCCGGCAGATCACCGTCACCGACCACTTGTCGCCGACCGTGGCCAGCACCTCCCGCAACATCCCCGAGGCGCTGTCTGGCCTTGTCACCATCTCCGCCATGCCCACTCACACATCGTCTACAGCCACCTGTCCAGGGTTGTCCCATCCAGTACCTCCTGTATACCACCCTGCGGTACGTCCGGAGAGGACGACCGCCCACGCGGGACACTCTCCTGGACCTGGAGGACCACCAGTTGGTGAGGATCGAGTCGGTGCAGGAGGACCAGCGGCAGGTGTGGGTGCTCACCGCCAGAGGGCACCGCGAGGCGAAGCAACTGCGGGAGCCGAAGGGCATACAGGTCTCGGTGCTACGCAAGCAGGAGTACGACCCCGTCACGGGGGAGCTGCTCGGCACCGGCTACGACGATCACGCCGCGGCGGTCACCTCGACGGCCGCCGAACTCCACCGCGCCGGGATCGGTCACCGGCTCGGCAACGCCTTCGTGCAGCGGGCCGACTTGGTGGTGCGGGCGCCGGAGGCCGGGGTGCTGGTGCTGCTGCTGTAGATCGACCGCTGTACGGAGGAGGCGCACGCCCTGGTCGCCAAGCTGCGCCGGTACTGGGAGTGGGGCCGGCTGCTGCCGAAGGACGCGGACAAGCACACCGTGGACCTGGTCCGCTTTCGGCCGGACGCGCTCGACCAGCTGGTCGGCCACGAGAAGCGGCTGTGGCGCCGGGTCTACCCGCCGACCGGCCGGGAGGGCCTGGTGCCACTCGCGTTCGTGTTCGCGGACACCACCGAGGCGAAGGTCGCCAACGTGGTCGCCGTGTTGGAGGAGGCCGGCCGCCGCTACTGGGCGCCGCGCCGGTACGACACCCCCTACGAGAAGGCGGTCACCGCGCGGGACTACAGCCAGTCGGTGCCCGTCGTGGTCACCACTCTGGGGCAGCTCCAGGAGCACGGCGCCGACGCGGCGGTGTGGCGGCGGCGTCGGCGGCGACCAGGTCCGCCAGGTCCTCGCGCCGGCATACCTCGGCGGCCTGACCGGGGTGGTGCAGCGTCCCGTCCGGGTTCGCGCTCAGGTCTACCAAGAGGCCGCGGTCGACGAACCGCCGCACCACGAACGCCGTCACGTTCGCCTTCTCGCCGATCACATTCGGGGTGCCGAGCGCTTCCGCGATGCGGTCCGCCGCCGCGCCGCCACCGATTGATTGTTCGTTTCGCGGGTGGCCCGCTCGTCGGGATCGAGTCGGAGACCACCGACGCCCCGTGGGCCGGAGGGTGGCCCACGGCTGGTGACGCCGACTGGGGCCGGTACGTCTCGGTGCACCGCGACCCGGCGACGGGCATCGTCCTGGCGGAGGTCCGGGTTACCGTCCCGCGCCGCCCGTAGCAGCCCGCCGCCGCGCGGCTGACGTACGAGACCCCGGAAGTCGTCCTGGAGGTGCCTCTCGTTCCATGCGCGACGGTGCCGTCGGCGCCGGCGGAAGCACCGACCATCGCTGTTGCCACCTTCCCCTGCGGGAATACGCCGCTCCGGATGTCATCCGCTGCACATGACGACTGAACGCGCCACCGCACCTTCCGGGCTGGTGGAGCGGCTGTGTGATCACCACTGCGAAGTCTGGGCGAGGCCGCACCGCGGGTATAGCCTTGAGAGGATGCGGGCCCGTAGTGTCCCTCGCCGACCGCGTCGCGCGGCGAGCAGAGGGGTTCTAGCCATCTTCGTGGCGGTCCAGTTCGCGGCTGTGGGTATGCCGTCCGCAGCGTCCGCGGCGGCTGCTCCTGGTGGCGAGTGCGCGGTTGTCAGGTGTGTGGCGTTGACCTTCGACGACGGCCCCACCCAGTACACGCCGCCCATCCTTCGAGCGTTGGAAGCCCACCACGCCGTGGCGACGTTCTTCGTGATCGGCCCCCACGCTCTGCTGCGGTCGGCGGTGGTCCGGCGCGAGCAGCGTGACGGCGACGCGATCGGCGATCACACCGTCACTCACCCCCACCTCACAGCTGTCTCTTCGGCCAGGATTCTCTCCGAGCTTGACGGCGCGGCGCGGGACATCGCTTCGGTCACCGGCCACCGCCCGCGGCTGCTGCGGCCACCTTTCGGCGCCTACAACGCGCGTGTGAGCGCCGTAGCCGGGCGCGTGGGACTGGCCGTGGTGATGTGGAGTGTGGACCCCCAGGACTGGAAGAGGATTACACCTCAGGCCATCGAGCAGCGGGTCATCAACCGCGTACGCCCAGGCGACATCGTCGTTCTGCACGACCGGTACGCACGCACCCCGAAGGCGCTTCCGCTCATCCTCACCGACTTGGCTGGCCGCGGCTACACCTTCGTCACTGTCCCCCAGCTGCTCGCCGGGAGTGGGGGAACCTGGCCCGGCGTGGTCTACCACCACGGCCCGAGAATTCTGATCCCGCCACATCCTCAGCATCGGCCACGTCATACCGGCTCTCTTGGGTACGACTACGGCACCCATGTCGGGTCCGCAGCCTGATGGGGGTGCCTGGGATGCCGGCTCGCGTTGACGGCATGCGGTGAGCGGTCCGCCGACGGGGGACGGCGGACCGCTCGGTGCTGGGATTAGGCGCGGCTGACGGGGCCTGGTGCCGGACCTGTCAGCGGCGATGCCGTGGGAGCGCCGGCGGACGTGGTGTCCGGTTGATGGGCCGTCATCGCCTCGCGCGTGCTCTCAGCACGGATCTCGCGGCGCCCGCCACTACCAAGCCCTGGTCACCATCGCCTGCCTACAACTCTGGCTGCCCTGACTTTGCGGACACGACCTAGTGCTGTGACCGCATAGGTTCACCGGGTTGCTCGTTGTGCAGGTTGGAAGCGATATCGGGTTCCAACCTGCAGGGAGGCGGGATGGCACCACCGGTCAGCTTCACTCTGATTGGGGGATTGATCGGTCTCCTTGCGATCGCCCCCGACGACGGGGGCGCTGACCTCACTGCGGGGTGCGGTCCTCAACCGTTCTTCGCTCTGCAGAGACCACGTCGAGCCAGCTCGGCACCCGGAGGCAGCTCGACTGAACTGGGCCCCGCCGAACACTCGCGCGGGACATGCCTACTGCGTGTCGGTCGCGCTCGGCGGTTGTCCGCGCAGTTCGTTGTACCGCGAGCGCATGGCGGTGCTCGCGGCCGGGCCGGCGGTGAAGACGAACGCCTCGCTGTCGTCGAGGCGTCTTCCCGTGCGAGCGTCGACCAGGACCGGCTCGACCTCCTCCCCGCTGGCGGCGTCCACGAGGATCATCGATCGCTCCTGCGGCGCCAGGTGCCTGTTCCCCCAGGCGGCGAGAGCCACGATCACCGGCCGCAGTGACCTGCCGCGCTCGGTGAGCACGTACTCGTAACGAGCCGGCCTGTCCTGGTAGAGGCGTCGTTCCAGCAGCCCGTCCGCGACCAGCGTCTTCAGTCGTGCGGTGAGCATGCTCGTGGAGATGTTCAGGTTCTGCTGGAACTGATCGAAGCGCGTGTAGCCGTCGAAGGCGTCATGCAGGATCAGCAGCGTCCACCACTCGCCGACGTGCTGCGCCGTCGTCGACAGCGGACACTCCCGGTCCTCCAGTCGTATGCGGCTCGGCATGCCACCTCCAGAAGTTACTGCTAACGTAGAAGTTACTAGCTTCTATTTTAGCAGTAGCCGGATCCCGCATCCATGCGCGGACACCGCACGGAGGAAGAGCTCATGACCCAGCACCCGACATCGATCGATCCCGCCGACCTGCCCGAGGCGATCACCGGCTACCTGGCGGGCCGCGCCGCCAAGGACGCCTCGGCCGCCGCGACGACCTTCGCGCCGCAGGCCACCGTCACAGACGACGGGCAGACCTACGAAGGGGCCGACGCCATCACCGGCTGGCTCGGACGGACCGACACCGAGTACACGTACACCACCACGCTGCTCGGTGCCGAACGGGACGCAGCCGACCAGTACACCGTCCACCAGCGCCTCGAAGGGGACTTCCCCGGCGGGAGGGTCGACCTGCGCTACCGCTTCACCCTGGCCGACGGACTGATCGGCGAACTGAGCATCGCCCCCTGACCGGCCGCCCCCACCCCACCCTCACAGGAGCACCACCCACATGAAGACCTGGTTCATCACCGGCGGCACCCCCGGCGGATTCGGAATGGCTTACGCCGACGCCGCCCTGGAACGAGGAGACAACATCGTCCTTACCGCGCGCCGCCCCTACCTGCTCGACGACTGGGCCGCCCCTCACGGCGACCGGGTGCTGGTTCACCCCCTGGACGTCACCGACGCACAGCAGGTCCAGGAGGCCGTCAAGGCCGCCGAAGACCGTTTCGGCGGTATCGACGTCCTGGTCAACAACGCCGGCCGCGGATGGTACGGCTCCGTCGAAGGCACGCCCGACGGCGACGTCAGGGCCTCCTTCGAGCTGAACTTCTTCTCCGTCACACAGATGCTCCGCGCCGTCCTGCCGGGCATGCGTGAGCGCGGCACCGGATGGGTCGTCAACATGTCCTCCGTCGCCGGCCTGCGCAGCGTGCCCGGGTTCGGCTACTACAGCGCCGCCAAGTACGCCGTCGAAGGCCTCACCGACGCGCTGCGCCACGAAGTCGCCCCGTTCGGGATCAAGGTCCTGGCCGTCGAGCCGGGTGCCTTCCGGACGCACGCCTACGCCTCGTTTGCCGACGAAGCGGTGAACGAGACCGTCGACGCCTATCTGCCCCTGATCCAATCCGTCCGCTCCACCATGATCGAACAGGACGGCCGACAGCCCGGAGATCCCCACCGCGGAGTACGCGCCGTCCTGGACGCGATGGACAGCCCCGCCCCGCCCCACCGCATCGTCCTGGGAGCCGACGGATACGACGCCATCCAGGGGCAGCTGACGGACATGGCGGCAGAGCTGCGGGCCTTTGAAGCCGCCTCGCGCAGCGCCGACTTCCCCCAGGCCATCTGAAGAGGTTGTAGGCGCGGGGACATCAACCGCTGACATCCGCGGGGACGTGCGTCCGCGTCCTCGGCGACCCGTTCGCTTCGGCGGCACGCCCTCCGTCAACCAGGTGTTGCGGGACAGGACGTTGGTGACGCAGGCCGATGTCTGGGAAAGCAGGATGCTTCACGGGCGTCGGTCGGGTAGCGTGCGGGCCATGTCGAGTCCTGAGTCAGACAAGGTGGGGGCTTTCGGTCACGCCGTCAGCCCCCTGAACCACTGAGCTCGTAGCCCTGTCTCGCCCCGCTTTCTGTGGTGGGACGATTTTGCGTTCGGGGCTGGCCGCGGTGACGAGATGACCTTCTCGTGCCTCTCCTCACCTCGGAGCCACTCGATGCCTCTCCCGCTGTACCTGCTTGCCATGGCGGTCTTCGCCATGGGCACCTCGGAGTTCATGCTCGCCGGCCTCTTGCCGGACATCGCCTCGGATTTCGACGTCACCGTCGGGACAGCAGGCGTGCTCACCTCGGCCTTCGCGATCGGCATGATCGTCGGCGCGCCTCTGGTGGCCGTGCTTGCCCGCAACTGGCCCAGGCGCCCGGCCCTTCTCGGGTTCGTCCTCGTTTTCGCGGCAACTCACGCCTTGGGCGCCGTCACCACGAGCTTCCCCATCCTGTTCGCTACCCGAGTCGTCGCCGCAGTCGCGAACGCGGGGTTCCTCGCCGTCGCTCTGACGGCTGCGGCCACTGTGGTCTCACCCGACAGGAAGGGACGCGCACTGGCCGTCCTGCTCTCGGGCACGACGGTGGCCACGGTCGCCGGTGTCCCCGGTGGGTCAGTGCTCGGCACGGCACTCGGCTGGCGGGCCACCTTCTGGGCAGTCGCCGCTCTCTGCCTGCCTGCCGCCCTCGGTATTCTGAAAGGCATCCCCGCAGGACGTGACGAGGACGATGCGACCGGCAGGCCGGCGTTGCGAGCGGAGCTCGCCCAGCTCGCCAGGCCTCGGTTGATCCTGGTGATGCTGCTCGGCGCGCTGGTGAACGCGGCAACTTTCGGCAGCCTCACCTTCCTTGCCCCCGTGGTGACCGACAGCGCCGGGCTGGGCGAGTTGTGGGTCTCTGTCGCTCTGGTGCTCTTCGGTGCCGGTTCCTTCGTGGGCGTCACCGTCGCCGGACGGCTGTCCGACCGAAGCCCCGGCCCGGTCATCGCGATCGCCGGTCCGTTGCTGCTCATCGGCTGGCCCACTCTGGCGGTGCTGGCCAACGAGCCGGCCGCCCTGTTCACCCTCGTGTTCGTGCAGGGCGCGCTGTCGTTCGCGCTGGGCAGCACGCTGATCACACGGGTCCTCTACGAGGCTGCGGGAGCCCCCACGATGGCCGGCTCGTATGCGACGGCGGCGCTGAACGCGGGCGCAGCCGTCGGCCCCGTCGCCGCTGCAGCCACGCTCGGCACCGAAGCCGGAGCCCTCGGACCGCTCTGGACAAGCGGGCTTCTCGTCGCGGTCGCGCTGCTCATCGCATTTCCCCTCCTCTCCGTCATCACGGCCGGCCGGAACACGGAGGTGCTGCGGTGACACATGCGAACGCGCCCTTGAACATCGAGGGACGCCGACGGCTTGTGGAGCGCTGCCGCACCCGTCCGGTCGCGCACGTCGCCGCCGAGGCCGGTGTCTCCCGCGCCTGTCTGTCCAAGTGGAAGAACCGGTACGACACGTACGGCGACGTCGGGTGCAGGACCGTCCGAGCGTCCCGCGGTCTTCACCGACCCAGATCCCGCCCGATGTCGTCGAACGGATCGAGCAGCTGCCGCGGGACAACAAGTGGTCCGCCCGCCGGATCACCCTTGAACTCGCGAGCCAAGGCGTGCGGATCAGCGAACGCACCGTAGGCCGGTGGCTGGCGCGCCTGGGCATCAACCAGTGCCGCTTCCTCGACCCCGACGGCTCGACCAACAGGCGTCCGAAACGGATCGTCGCCCGCTACCCGGACCACATGGTCCACCTGGACGTCAAGAAGGTCGGGCGTGTCCCCGACGGCGGCGGGTGGCGGGCCGGCCCACGGACGCGGCTCCGAACAGGCCAGGGCCGCACAGCGCGCAAAGACCGGTGGGGCCAAGAGCGGGTACGTCTACCTGCACTCTGCCGTCGACGGATTCTCCCGCCTGGCCTATACCGAGCCCCTTGCCGACGAAAAGGCCGCCACCACCGTGGCGTTTCCCAGCCGCGCCCGCGCGTTTGAGGCTCTCAGCTCCGCACGAAGTCCAGCAGGTCGGCGTTGAACTTCTCGGCGAACTTGGGCACCATCGCGAGGCCGTGCGGGGCTCCTTCGTATACCTTGTACACCGCTCCCTTGACGAGCTTGGAACTCTTGTCGCCCGAGGCCACGATGGGCACGATCTGGTCGTCGCTGCCGTGCACGATCAACGTGGGGACGTCGATCTTCTTGAGGTCCTCGGTGGTGTCGGTCTCGGAGAACGCCTTGACGCAGTCGTAGGCGCCCTTGATGCCCACCGTCATGCTCCACAGCCAGAACTGGTCGCGGGTTCCTTGCGTGACCGTGGAGTCATCACGGTTCGCGCCGTAGAAGGGGGCACTGAGATCCTTGTAGAACTGCGACCTGTCCTTGGCGACACCCTCACGGATCTCGTCGAAGACCTCGATAGGAAGGCCCTCGGGGTTCGCCTCCGTCTTCAGCATCAACGGAGGAATGGCCCCCACCAGCACTGCTTTGGCGACCCGGCCCGTCCCGTGGCGGCCGATGTACCGCGTGACCTCACCGCCTCCGGTCGAGTGTCCGACCAGGACGGCGTCGTGAAGGTCGAGTTTTTCGATGACGGCGGCCAGGTCGTCGGCGTAGGTGTCGAGGTTGTTGCCTTCCCAGGGCTGACCCGAACGTCCCCCGCCGCGACGGTCGTGGGCCACGACCCGGAACCCGTGGTCGGCCATCCACTTCATCTGTGGGTCCCAGGCGTCCGCGGTCAGCGGCCACCCGTGGGAGAACACAACGGGCTGGCCACTGCCCCAGTCCTTGAAGAAGATCTGCGTGCCATCTTTCGCCTGTGCGTACGGCATGTCGTTTGTCCTTCTCGATCCGCTGGGAAAGCACGATTCCGACGCGCTCACACTTCACGAGGGGCTCAGCCGCAGCGCCACAGAACCGAAGCCAGCACCTCTGACAACCTTCCTGACCAGCAGGTTCTCGGCACAAAGCCCTGGGCCAACCCTAATCGAGCAGTGCCGATCCGGCGCGTCGAGACTGGAATCCGCGGATCAGTCCCTGCGTGCGGACAAAAGGCGAGCGAACTGGGGCTTGCGCGTGGCCTCAGCAGAGGTCCAGGGACTCGGGCACGGAATGTCACGCAGAGAACAGCTTCTCGCCGGGTAAGGCCGACCTCGTCGTTCGGAGGACCTGTCACCACCTTGACTGGGGAGGCGCTGACGCGACATGGCCGATGCCACCGGAGTTGCGGACGCGGCTGAGTCGCTCGTGCCCGCGGCAGGCCGCCGGATGCTGTTCCCTCGGGTGTTCCGCCACCCGCGCACCGCCGGACTGCACGCCCTGTGGATGACCGCGCTCGTCGCCGTAGGCGGTGCGGCCGGTGCGATCGCACGTGCCGGAGTCGGAGAACTGGGCAGCGACCTCGCCGTCGGCTTTCCCTGAATCACTTTCGGGGTGAACATCGCGGGGTGCGGCGCCACGGGCGTTCTGATGGCTGCTCTGCACCGGCTGCGGCGCTCACCGGTGTGGGGCGGCCCGGTTCTGGGCAGTGGCTTCCTGGGCGGCTTCACCACCTTCTCCACCTTCGCGACCGACACCCAAAGGCTGCTGGGCAACGGCCACGCCGGCACCGGCGTTCTCTACGCGGCCGTAACGGTCGCCGACGCGCTCGTCGCCTGCGCGGGCGGAAGGGCACTGACGGTGCGGCTGATACCTGTTCGCAGCAGCGAAAGACCGTCGTGACCGGCCCTGACTGGGGCCGGCTTGCTCTGGGCGCTGCGGTGGCCTCGCCAGCTCGCTACTGGGCCGGCCTGCTCGCAAAGTCCACCGGAAGGCGCCCGCTCCCGGTCGGCACGTTCGCCGTCAACATGGCCGCGAGTCTGTTGCTGGGCTTCGCGCTGGAGATGCGGCTGCCGCAGGCGTGGATCCAGTCCGTCCTGGCGACCGGTTTCCGCGGGGCACTGTCGACATGGTCAACACTGGCCTGGGAAACGACCGGATTCGTCCGCACCCGCCTCTCGCTCCTGGCCGCCGCCTACATCGGCGCCTCGGTCGCAGCCGGGGTACTGCTGGCCTGGGCCGGCACAGCGATCGGGCACCAGGTGTGGGGATGATGAGCCGTTCCGATCGTGTCGCCGCGTAGCGGTCCCAAGGCCGGCGTTGGCCGACGGATGCCCGGTTGACGTCGCAGCCACCCGCGGTGGGGCCGGGCCCGCAGCCCATCAATGACCTGGGGCTGTGCCTCGGCAATCCGGCGGACGAGCTCAGCACAGCCTCGAAAGAGCCTGTGCTGAGCCGGTGATCGTGGGTTAAGACGCCGAGGTTCGCCTGCTGCGCCATTCGTGCGACGGCGCATGCCGGTCCTGGCGGCAGTAGGCGACTTCCTCACGCCACGCTCAACGCTGGAGGATCTCCACCATGCGAGGGCCCTTCGCGGTCGCCCCCTGCCGGATGTAGTCGGTGAGGTCGTCCAAGGACTCCGCTCGGTGCGTCTCCAGGCCGTAGCCACGGGCGATGTCCAGCACGTTGAGGCCGGAGATGTCGAGGTACTCGCCTTTGGGGACGTGCAGCAGCTCGGAGAACTCCTCGAGCGCCCGGTACTTGGTGTTGGTGCAGACGACGTACGTGACGTCGACCTGGTGGCGCGCTGCGGTCCACAGCGCCGCTGGCGTGTACTGCATGGCGCCGTCGCCGATCAGTGCAACGACGGGACGCTCCGGGCATCCCAGTTTCAGTCCGATGGCCGCTGGCAGGCCCCAGCCCAGGCCTCCGGCGGCGCAGTAGAACAGCGATTTGGCGCGGGTGATGGTGAGGCGGTCCCGGAGTTCGTCGGAGGAGGTCCACTCCAGGGCGATGACGGTGTCGTCGCTCTTGCCCCGTTCGATCGCGTCGAGAATCGCCTCCGCGGTGAAGTGCGGGCCGCTGGTGTCGGCTTCGGGCAGCGTGCGGGTCGGCGGCCAGGCGCGGTCGCTTTCGGCCACCGCCGCGGCCACCCGCACGAGTGCGTCAGACGGGTCACCGATCGCGATGCGCCCGAACGGGGCACGGGCTGCCTCGTCGGGGTCGTCGGTGACGGCGTGCACGCTCACGCCGGGCCGCAGGAAATCGTCGTCGCTCGGAGCGTGGTAGCGAAAGACCGGCGCTCCGAAGCAGACCACCGTGTCGTACTGATCCAGGATGTCCGCGACCGCGCCTGCTGCTGAGGGGAGTTGTCCCTGATAGCAGCGGTGCTTGGTCGGGAACGGCGAGCGGGGCGGGCTGGGCGCGATCCAGACGGGCAGCCGGGCGCGCTCGGCCAGTGCGACCGCTGCGTCGAACCCTTCCTCGGTGTCGGCGCCCGGCCCCAGCACGAGAGCCGGCGCCGAGGCATCGTTCAGCGCCTCGACCACAGTGTCCAGGGCCTTTTGTGACAACACCGGGTTCCCTAGGACCTCCCGCTGGGCGAGCAGTTCGAGGGCGCCGTCCTCGGCCGGCTGCGTCCAGTCGTCCAGGGGGACGGACAGGTACACCACGCCACGAGGGGCCGAGTTCGCGAGCATCAGCCCCTTTGACACCAGTGCCGGGCCGTCCTGCGGCCGCAGTGGCTCGCCCGACCACTTCACCAGCGGGTCGCCGAGCTTGACGGGGTCGACGTTGGTGAGCATCGCCCCGACCGGTACGTACCGGCGTGCCTGCTGCCCCGCCATGATGACCATCGGTGTGTGGCAGTCCGCGGTGTTGGTCATGCATCCCATCGAGTTGCCGGTGCCCGAGGCGGCGTGCAGGTTCAGAAAGCCGATCGTGCCGGAGGCCTGCGCATAGCCGTCGGCGATCGCGATCGCAGCGCCCTCCTGGAGGACAAGGTAGTAGGGAATGTCGTCCGGAAGGCCGGTCAGAAACGACAGCTCGTTAGAGCCGGGATTCCCGAAGACGGCCGTCACACCATGATGGCGCAGCACCCGATAGAAGGCGTCGCTGACAGAAACCACGGCAATCGTCCCTCACACAGAGTAGTCGTGACGCTAGGACCCCGCCCACACAATCTGCATTATTGAGTAACAATCTGGACATTGTTGTCCAGGGGGAGGCGTGTCCCGCCATCCCAAGGGGCGGCCGACCCCACGCCACCGGTCCAGGCCGCGTTCGACCGCGTCCAAGCGGGGAGACCCTTCACGGTCGGTCGGCCGCCGAGTCCGGTAGGGGCCAGTCCGTGCGGTGCATCGGACGCACCGGTGCGCCGCCGACGATGCCGTGCACTGAGCCTCCGCCAACTTGAAGACGCAGGTCACGAGGCTGGTGTGACCGGCTCCGGGGACGCTATTGCTACTCGTGGGCAGTTGCCTGAGGAGTAGATCATCCGTCAGGTTCGCGTGGATGCGGGGGAACCGATCTCGTCGGAGACACGACGCCGACATGATGTCCGTCATGAAGTTGGTGAAGCGGCTCGGGGGCGTTTTACTCGTCAGCACTGTGGTTCTTGGCTATTCGCTGCTGTTATGGCGTGGCCCCTGGTGGTTGGACGGAAGCCACCTGCGCACGCGGGGCCTTGAGCCGGCAGACGGCGTGGTGATCACTGGCTTCCGCACCACGCTGGCTGCCCTGGGGGCCGGCGTCCTAGCAGCGATCGGCCTGTACTACACGCATCGAACGCTGCAGCACACGCGGGACAAAGACCGAGTGCAAGCCGAGATCGAACGCGAAGGGCAGGTCACCGATCGCTACGTGGAGGCGATCAAACTGCTGGGTTCCGCCAACCGCACCGAACGGCTCGGGGGGATCTATGCCCTGCAGCGCATCATGCACGACTCCGCGAAGGACCACGCGACGATCGTGAGCGTCCTTGCCGCGTACATACGGACCTACCAGGCGGCGGCAGATGACCAGCCGACGGACTCTGCGAACGCAAGCACGGATCCCCCGCCGGTACTCCTGTCCGAGGACGTGAGGGCAGCATTGTCTGTGATCGCCAGAAGGCCAAAACGAAACCTGTCCGATGAATGGGTCGATTTGCGCAACATGGACTTCCGGGGAGGCGATCTGCGTGAGGCAGATCTGCGAGCTGCGGACTTGAGGGAGGCTAGGTTCGAAGGGACTGGCCTTCGCGGCGCAGTGTTGAGCATGGCGGACCTTCGCGGGGCAAATCTCCGTTTCGCCGACTTGAAAGGCGCGGATCTGCGTGGCGCGGATCTGCGTGGCGCCGACCTCCAGGTCGCAGACTTGGAGGCGGCTGATCTTCGAGAAGCCAAGCTCAGCGGTGCCGTGCTCCGCGGGGCAAGCTTCCTGTACACGGATCTCAGGGATGCGGACCTTATGCGCGCGGACTTGAGGGAGGCAGATCTTGCCGTGACCAACAGACAGTCCCGGCATGGGTACCTGGAACCCCTTCAAGTCGCCAAAGCGCGAATCTACCGGTCGACAAGACTGCCAGCAGCAGTGGCCGCGAAGGCCGAGGTCCAGAACCGTATCGCGATGTGCGAGGCGGTCAATCGGTGATCGAGTGCGATTCTTCCTCGGAGACGCTTCGGTCGGTCGGCAGCGATCGAGGTCACCTCAGCGGTTGACTTCGAGGTTCGTCAGGACGAGCAGGGCGCGCAGGAGGTGGTTGGCGCGGGCGGGGTCGGTGCGGAGCTTGGTGCGGATCCGCCAGTTCTTGAGGTGGGCGAAGCCGTGTTCGACCGGTGCACGTCCGATGGCGAGGACGCGGTTGGCGGTCTTCTGGCCAGGGGTGAGCTTGTGGGTGCGGCTGGCGTGGAAGCCGGTGACGATGACAGGGTCGAGTACGTCGTTGTCCAGGCCGCGGAAGCCGAGGTCCGCCAGCGCCCCGAGGCCGGCGGCGCGCAGGTGAGCCAGGACGTGGTCCTGGTGCGGCGGTGTTGTCGTGGGTGCGGCCGGGCCGGGCGGCGGATATCCAGATCAGCCGGCCCCTCTCGTCGGTCAGGGCGAGGAAGTGCAGGCCGTGATGGTGGTGTTTGCCGGAGTAGTTGCGCCGGTCGGCCTTCCCGGTACGGCGCTGGGTGGCGATGAGGGTGCCGTCGATCAGGACCACCTCTCCGCCCTGCCTGGCGACCTTCTTCAGGGCGCGGTCCAGGCGCGGCGCCTGCGCGGCGAGCAGGGCGACCAGCTCGTCGCGCCAGCGGCGGACGGTGGACTCGGACAAGTTGTTGCCGCCGGCCATGTCGGCCAGGCGCTGGTCGTGGCGCAGCACGGCCAGGACGATCACCACGATCTTCTCGGGCGGCAGGATCCGCCACCTGGACCGGATCACTTTCAGGTGACGCCGTAACAGATCGGCGAGGTGGTTGATGGTGCGCGTGGACAGCGGCAGGCGGCACTGGTAGACAAGCGGGCAGGCGTCCTCGGCGTGCTTTTTGGTTTTCGTCACACAATTCCAACGGCCGCCGGTGGCACCCCAGTTACGCCCGCGCCGCTCCGGGCGGCGGGGCAGGTCACAGGCGGGTGGTGAACCGGCCGTCGGGCAGTTTGCGCAGCCAGCCGCGGTCGACGAGTCTGACCAGCTTTCCGCGCAGTGGTTCCAGCTTGGACCGCACGCTGACGTCGATTCCCAGCGCGTCGCCGACTTGCCGGGCCATCACCGGTCCGGCGGCCTGCCGCACGGCGGTGAGAATGCGCTGGTAGTCCGGCGGGAGCATGGTCTCCTCGATGTCCGGCGCGCGGTGCGGGATCAGCATCACCGCTCGTCCGCCCACCTGTCCAGACGTCGGCGCGGCCGAGGCGCGTTCGTCGGCGAGCTGTTCGCTCATCCGCTCAAGGACATGTTCGGCGACGGCGAGTTCATCCCGCTCGGCCCGCACATCCGCCAGCTGCTTGGCCAGCTGTTCTTCGAGTTCGTCCAGCTCCGTCCGCCGCGCGGTGATCCGTTCCAGCAGCTCGGGAAGCGTCCAGCGTCACGGTGACCAGCACGGCCCCGAGCTGCTGAATGCGATGCCGGGCCGGGGTGTGCCGGCCGGCTGCGGGGGTGGGCTCGTCGCAGTGCGCCGATACGCGCTGGGGCTGATGCCGCGGGTTCGTTTGAACGCCGCGCTGAACGCGAACGCGTCGGAGTAGCCCACGGTGCGGGCGATCTCCGCGACAGTCGCCGTCTCGCGCTCGGTGAGCAGGTCCGCCGCGAGCGTCATGCGCCAGTGGGTGAGGTAGGTCAGCGGCGGTTCGCCGACCAGTTGGGTGAACCGCTTCGCCAGCGTGGCCCGCGAGACCCCGGTCCGGCTGGCCAGCGAGGCAACCGTCCACGGCGCTGCCGGTTCCTCGTGCAGCAGGCGCAGCGCGCCACCCACCACCGGGTCGCGCCCTGCGGAGTACCAGCCCGGCGGAGTACCGTCGGGCCGGTCGAAGTACTCGCGCAGCGCGCACACCAGCATCCAGTCCAGCAGCCGGTCGAGGACGACCTGCTGGCCCGGTGTGTCGGCGGCGACCTCGGCGGCGAGGTGGTCCCACACGGGGTCGGGCCCGCCGCCGGAGCCCACGCGCAGGACGACGGGCAGCACGTCCAGCAGCCTGCGGCTGATCTCGCCGCGCACCGGATAGGCACCGACGACCAGGGTCGTCGTGTCGTCCCCACCGTTACCGGCGTCGTGCCAGCCGAGCCGGTGCCGGGTCCCGCCCTGCTCGGGCGTCGAGCAGAACGCACCGCACTCGACGGGTTCGGCCCGAGTGCCCACCTCGTCGACGAAGAGAAATGGCGCGGGTCCCCGCACGATCACTGTCTCGCCGACGCGCAGATGCTCGGGCGGGCGGCGCTCCGGAACGATCCAGCCGCCCCCGGAGAGGACGGTACACAAGGTCAGCGGCGCACCGTCCACGAAGTGCAGCGACCAGGGCGGGGTCAGGGACGAGCTGCCGAACAACGAGCCCTGGGCCCGCACTCCGCGCAGCAGGTCGCCGAAAGCATCCACCCGCAAAGACTAAACGATTCAGACGATCACCCAGGTGATCTGGCTTATCACCTATGGAACCGTCCGGATCCGTACCGTTGGATCGCTGTCATGAGCAACGACATCACTCTTGTCCTCGGCGCGACGGGCAACACCGGTTGGCGGGTGACCGCCCGATTGCGGCTGCGCGACACGTCCATACGCGCCGCATCCCGTTCCAGCACGACCCGTTCGACTGGTTCCACCCCGCCGGCTGGGACCAGGCCCTGCAGGGCGTCACCACCGCCTACCTGATGCCCCCGCCCGTGCCCGGTCCGGTGCACGACTTCGTGCCGCGGGCCGAGGCCGCCGGTGTGCGGCGCCTGGTCCTGCTCTGCCTTCGTCCTGCGGGCGACGGCAACGGAAGCCCGGCGGTGCTGAGTCCCACGCGCCCGGCCTGGCGTACTGGGCTCCGGGAGACGGAGCACCGCACGCCATCCTGCACAACCACACCACCTGTAGACGTCCGTTCTTCACGTAACTGGAGCCTTCGATGCATACCCTGCTGGTCGCCGCCAACCCGGACCCCCGGTCCCTGACGCATTACGTGCTGGGAAGACTTGAAGCAGCGCTTCAACCCGGTTCGGTCGAGATTGCCGACCTGGCCGAGGAGCGGTTCGACCCCCGGTTCACTCCGGCGGATCGTCGGGCTTACCACGACGGCGGCAACTACCCGGCTGACGTCATGGCTGAGCATCGTCGTCTTAAGCGCGCTACCGATCTCGTGCTGGTCTTCCCCGTGTACTGGTGGTCGATGCCCGCACTGTTGAAGGGGTGGATCGACCGTGTCTTCGTCAACGGCTGGGCCTTCGAACATTCCCCGGTTTCCGGCCTGCGGCCGAAACTGCAGGGTCTCACCACACATCTTCTACCCATCGCCGGCGACGACTCCGGTGCCTACGAGCGCCACGGATACGAGAACGCACTGCGCACGCAGATCGAGCACGGAATCGTCGACTACTGCGGCAGCCGGCGCGGCTCCACCGCGTTCATCTACGAATCCGAACAGCTCGCCCCCGAGACAACGGTGCGAGATGTTGACCGTGCGGTGCGGACCATCAGCGATGCCATCCATGCGCGCCTGACGGAATGAGGCAGGTCAGACACCAACCGGCGAGATGTTGCGGCAGAACAGTCAGGGGCGCCGACTGCTGACCTGGAGGGCCGCACGGCCGACCCGGCGACGTGGCTGCGCACACCAGAGAACCTGGACCGGCTCGCCTCCTTCACCCGCGCCGACGACACCCGCCGCCGTACCGCAGCGCCCGGCACCCGTCCTTCTCCAGACTTGGCTGTGTCTCATGAGGCATCCTGTTGTCCGTCTGCAGAGGGACACGGAGGCCAGACGGTCGCCCAGTGGGGTATTTACCGTTTGATCCGGCCGCGAACGGCCAGTACGGCGAGGCCCAGCAGCGTTGGTTCGCCGATGCGGGAAAGCATTTCTATGTAGGTGCCAGCCGTGGTCAGGTCTTGGCCGGAGGAGCGGAAGATCACCGAATTGATCACCACGCGCAACGATTTGTCGAAACGCTGTGCGGTCAGACGGGCCGTAACTGGCCCCTCTGGGTTGACGGGATCGGGGGTGTCAGTGCTGAAGGTGAGGTGTCGGCCGGTTAGTGTCCCGGTGCTCTGCGGCTTGGGGGCGTCCTTGGGTAGGCCCCACAGCATCATCAACAGCACGGTGGCGATCATGGCGGTCAGTAGCCAGCCCAGCGCACGGAAGGCCCGCAACCCGTAGCCGGAGATCGCCCAGTACAAAGCCAGCAGGCGTCGTTCCCTGCGGGGACGAGCCGGGTCCAGTCGGCGCATCTCCATCTCGCCGTAGTAAAAATCCGCAGCGTCCGGCTCGTTTCTGGCGTCCTCAAACGATTTGCGCAATTGGCGATACATTCGCGTCAGTTCCGCCGGCCCCACCGTCTCTGGCCTTATGCCAGAGTCAGGGGCGGCGGTCCAGCCGGGTTGCCCGCGTTTGAACCGCCAGCGGTGCTCCTCGGCCAGTGTCTGGCGCGATGTCCACCTGGTCAGTCGCGCTCCGCGGCGCCACACACCGCTTGGCGCCGGGGCGAAGGAACAATCGCCGTCCATTTGAAGCTGGTCGAGATTGAAGGTGTCTGCGAACTGGCATGCGGAGAGATCCAGATCGCTCAACACGAGATGGGCCGCATCGGTCCCGCTGATCGAGGCCACCTTCGCCCGAGAGGCCAGGCCCATCAGTCGCGCCTCGTACGCGGTGTTGTCCGAGGATCCCCTGAAGGCGGTACGAGCCGACGTGATCTTGAGTGGGTGCTCAAAAACTGCGTCGGTGAGGTCCACTGTGGCATAGCGCAGTCGCAGAGTGGCGGTCGCTGACCACCGCGTACGGAAGCACAGCACCCGGTGCGCGGCCAGCTCGGCAGTCATCGGGGCACGGAATTCCGTGACCGACAGATTGACGCTTCCAGCGCAGACCAACGGCCCGAGCTGTGTCGCCTTCTCAAAGACGGACCCCCGAAAGTCGACGCCGCGGTGGAACGTTGCCTCACCGAACCAGGCGGCGTCGCTGAAGGTAGCGCCGAACAGGGCGCTGCCGGTGAACGTCGCCCGAGCGAACGAGACAACGCCGACGAACGTCACCCTGTCGAAGGCTGCACTGCTGGTGAAGGACACTCCGTGGAAGGCGGCCCGATCCATGAACGTCGCCATACTGAACTGAGCCTGGCCGGTGAACATGGCGTTGACGAACCAGGCGTCGCCGGAGAACGTTGACTGGGCGAACCATGCGTGGCCGAACTTGGGTCGCCCGGTGACGGGATCCCGCACCGCGGTGAGTAGCTCGTTGAGCAGGGCCGGGCTGAAAGTCGTGCCGCGGTGGTCGACGTTGCTGCCAGGGGACAGGCTCGTGAGGTAGGCGCTTCGATCAGCAGCATCGAGATGCTGCAGACATCGGCCGTACGGTGCAACCGTGCTGCCGTGGCATTCGGCTGGCGTTCCAGCCTCGTTTGCGTGGTCGCAGTGCCGCCAACGGGGCGGAGTGGGGTCTGGCGTGTCGGAGGGAGCCATGTCTACGGAGACGGCCCGCTCCGAGAAGCGGTTGCTGGAGAGACCGACATCGCTCGGTGCGCCTGACACCTCCCCTGTTGCGACCGACACCTTGTCAACCAGCTACCGTGCGGCGAGAAGTTGCGGTTGCTTCGACCGACCGGGTTCGTTCGATGAGACACATTGCAGTGTCTGGAGAACCGTCCCACTTCGGTTCCGCCGCCCACCCCGGTCGCAGATCCGGGCTGGGCACGGAAGCGCTGAGCATCGGCTCGGGCAGCGTCCACGTCACCGCCCATGCCTTCCACGCCGGACCAGGGCCAAGCGGGTGACCTGGCTTGTCAGCCATACGCCGGCGACGCTCGGGCCGCGGTGGCCCAGCAGGGGCTATGCGGTTCGGGGTGTCTGAGTGCCGAGGGTCTGGCGCAGGTCGACGTAGCAGCGCAGCCGCATGGCGGGGCTCGGGTGGTGCGATCCGCGACCGCGGTCGCCTACCGGGCTGCCACGGCCTCCCGCTAGAGCCCCAGTCTGAGTCCAGAGTTTAGCGCACGAGCATTTTGATGCATCCTTATCGGTTGTTGTGGTGTGCCGCTGCACGCACCGGCGCAGGTCTCGTAGGATGCCCGCCATGGACTGGGGACCGCTGGTGAGCACGTCACTGGGCGCTGTCATCGGCATCGCGTCCACGCTGGCAACAGATCAGATACGGACCAGGCGAGGCAGGGAAGACAAGGACCGGAGTGCACGGCAGCAGTTGTACGGGGACTACCTGGCCGCTCTTGCCAGGACGAGGAATCACCTGCGGATGGCTGCCAGGCCGGCTGGGCTGTCAGCGGAAGAACGGGCCCGCAGGGCAGCCGAGGCGTTCCACGAAGGGAATGCCTACGAACTGCGCTACCAGATCGCGGTGGTGGCGCCCAGGGCAGTCGTCGAGGCGTCGACTGCCGTGTTCCGGTCCCTGCGAGATCTAAGGGACCGTGTGGAGGAGGGAGCACTCCACACCAGTCAGGAGTACATACAAGCCCGTGACAAGTGGGAATTGCTGCTGGCGGAGTTGCGGATCGCGATGAGACGGGACCTCGGCAGGCACGTTTTTTAACCACCCCGGCCGGCTGCCAGGCCGACCACCCCGCGCTCTCCTGACAAGGCGTCACGCACCCCTCCCCTTGCTGCCGCTCGGGCCGCAAGGCCCGCAGGCGTGCCGCGCTTAGCGCGGCACGGGAGTTGACAGGCACCCTGAAGGTGGCTGGAGCGCAGCGGAAACCACAGGCCGGTCGAAGG